>JADIZR010000001.1 GCA_016704655.1 Pseudomonadota bacterium
CGAAGACGTCAACTTCATGGCCCGCTACGGCCGCGGACTGATCTGCCTGACGCTGACCCGCGACCGTTGCCGCCAGTTGCGCCTGCCGTTGATGGTCAGCGACACCGACGCAGACCAACGCACGAATTTCACGGTGTCGATCGAGGCGGCCGAAGGCGTCACGACCGGCATCTCGGCCTACGACCGCGCGCACACGATCCAGACGGCGGTCGCCGCGGCCGCCCGTGCCGAAGACCTGCGGCAGCCCGGCCACATTTTCCCGCTCATGGCGCAGCCCGGTGGCGTGTTGACGCGCGCCGGTCACACCGAAGCGGGTTGCGACCTGGCGCGTCTTGCTGGCGCCGAACCGGCTGCCGTCATCGTCGAGGTCCTGAACGACGATGGCACGATGGCGCGCCGGCCCGACCTCGAGAAGTTCGCGCACGAACACAGGATCAAGATCGGCACGATTGCCGACCTCATCCGCTACCGGCTGGAGAAGGAGCGCTCGGTCGAGCGCATCGCTGAACGGCAGGTTGCGACCGAATTCGGCCCGTTCCGCCTGGTCTGCTACGAGGACCACGTCAACAGCACGGTTCACCTCGCGCTGGTCCTCGGCAACCCGGAGTCGGAGCAGGCGCCGCTGGTGCGCGTGCACCTCAAGGACACCGTGCGTGACGTGGTCGGCGCGATTGAAGTGGGGCACAGCTGGTCGCTGCGCGGCGCGATCGAGCGCGTTGCGCGCGAAGGCTCGGGCATCGTCGTGCTGTTGCGTCCGCACGAAAGTCCGCTCGATATCGCCGAGGCCGTCCGCTCCAGCCATCCCACGGCGGCGGCGAGCCCGCGCGCGGTGCGCAGGTGCTGCGTACCTACGGCATCGGGGCGCAGATCCTCCGCGATCTCGGCGTGCGCAGAATGCGCGTGCTGAGCGCGCCGAAGCAGATGCACGGGCTTTCAGCGTTCGGCCTCGAAGTCGCCGAATACGTGGACTGAGGAGCAGACTCGAGATGGACAATATCCGCACCTTGCAGGGCGACGTCATCGCACGCGACCTGCGCATCGCCATCATCGCCTCGCGGTTCAACGACGCGATCGTCGACAACCTCGTGCGCGGCGCGGTGGACGCGCTGCTGCGTCACGGCGCCAGCGAAAAGCAGCTCGAGATCATCCGCGTTCCTGGCGCTTACGACCTGCCCTACGTCGCGCGACGCGTCGCGGCGTCGAAGCGCTGCGACGCCATCGTCGCACTGGGCGCAGTGATCCGCGGCGCCACGCCGCACTTCGATTACGTCTGCAGCCAGTGTGCCTCGGGTCTCGCGCGCGCCGCGGACGATACCGGCGTGCCGATCGCATTCGGCGTCCTGACGACTGACACCATCGAGCAGGCAGTGGAGCGGGCCGGCACCAAGGCGGGCAACAAGGGTGCCGACGCCGCCCTCGTGGCGATCGAGCTGGCGAACCTGATGCGCCGGCTGGACGTCTGAGAATGACGCGACCCCGCGGCGACCGTTCCGGGCGAGCGCGCAGCCTGTCGCGCCGCCTCGCGCTGCAGGCGCTCTACCAGTGGCAGATGACCGGCCAGTCGTTGCCGGAGCTGCGCAACCAGTACGCCTGCGACGAAGGTTATGCCGAGGTCGATCCGGAATACTTCCAGCAGTTGCTGCAAGGTGTGGTCGAGGATTCCGCGGCACTCGACGCCATGATCGGGGAATGGCTCGATCGGCCGGTGGCGCAGCTCGATCCGGTCGAGCACGCAGTGCTGCTGATCGGTGTCGAAGAACTCCGCCTGCACGTCGAAGTGCCGTACAAGGTGGTGCTGAACGAGTGCGTCGAACTCACCAAGAAGTTCGGGGCGACCGACGGCCACAAGTTCATCAACGCGGTGCTCGATCGCGCTGCGCGCCAGTTGCGCGCGACCGAGCAGCAGGCCACGGCGCGACGCTCGCCGGGCAAGTAACGGCACCGCCCGAACCCCGGAGCAGCCGTGCCCCTCGGTGAGTTCGACATCATCGCCCGCTACTTCTCGCGCAGTTCGCGGCGCAGCGACGTCCTGCTCGGCGTGGGCGACGACGCTGCCTTGCTGACGCCGGCTCCGGGTCAGGTCCTGGTGGCCGCGACGGATACGCTGGTCGAAGGCCGCCACTTCCTGCCGGGTACGCCCGCCAACGCAATCGGGCATCAGGCGCTGGCCGTGAATCTGAGCGATCTGGCCGCGATGGGCGCCGAACCCGCATGGGCGTTGCTTTCACTTTCGATGCCGCACTCCGACGAACGCTGGCTCGCAGGTTTCGCGGACGGCTTGTTTGCGCTGGCCGAACGACACGGCGTTGCACTCGTCGGCGGCGATACGGTATCGGGCCCGCTCGTCGTCACAGTCGAAGTGCTGGGATTCGTGCCGCCCGCCGTGGTACTGCGGCGCTCGGGTGCGCGAGCGGGCGACCTCATCATCGTCTCCGGCGCACCGGGCGTGGCTGCGGCCGGGCTCGAGGAGCTGCAATCGGGCCGGGCAACGTTCGAGTCGAAGGACGCCCGCGTGCGTCGCTTCCTGCGTGCCGAACCGCGGCTGGCCCTGGGGCGCGCGCTGCGGGGTTTCGCCACGGCTGCGATGGACGTCTCGGATGGGTTACTCGGCGATCTCGGCAAGCTCGCGCGTTCGAGCGGCGTCGGTGCGTGCATCGACCTCGAGCGTCTGCCGCTGGCACCCGAACTCGCGGCGTATCCACTGGTCGAGCAGGAACGCCTGGTGCTGCACGGCGGCGACGACTACGAACTGCTCTTTACGCTGCCCGCCGATCACTTCGGGCACATCGCGCAACTCGCCGAGGCCGGTGGCTGCAGACTGCGGTGTCTCGGCTCGATGGTGCAGGGCGAGGGCGTCGAGTGCCGTCGTGACGGCGCGCGCGTCAGTGTCGCGGGGAAAGGCTATGACCATTTCGCCTCCTGAGTCTGGACGCAAGCGCGACCGCATCCCGGTGCCGGCAGCGTTGCTGCGTGATCCCGTCCACCTGTTCGCACTCGGGTTCGGTTCCGGCCTCGCGCCTGTGGCGCCGGGCACGTTCGGTTCGATCGTCGGCCTGCTGTTCGGGTTGGCGGTCGCACCTTTCGGCTTCTGGTTTGCCCTGACCGTGACGATCGTCGTCACCATTGCTGGGATCTGGATCTGTGGCGAGAGCGCGCGGAAGCTCGGCGTGCACGACCATTCCGCCATCGTGTGGGACGAGGTGGCCGGAATGATGCTGACCCTGCTGGCCGCACCGGCCACGTGGTGGGGCATCGGACTCGCTTTCGGCCTGTTCCGGCTGTTTGACGTGTGGAAACCCTGGCCGATCCGGGAGGTCGATCACGGAATGCGCGGGGGGCTGGGAATTATGCTCGACGACGTAATGGCAGCCCTCATGGCCGTCGCCCTGTTGTTGATCATCAAGAAGTACACGTGACCAAGGCCAGTCCCGCTGATCGACCCGAGGCACCATCGTCCGTGCATCCGCACGTCCAGACGCAGACCTTGGCGGTGCAACCCCAGCCGGGCACGCCGGACCGTATCGGCAAGTACTACGTCGTGCACGAGGTGGGCCGCGGCAGCACCGGCACGGTCTACCTGTCGCACGATCCGTTCTACGGCCGCGACGTGGCGATCAAGCTGTATCACGCCACGGTTGGGGACGACGCCGAGAGCCGCAACGCCCGCCGCATGTTCATGGGCGAAGCGAAGATGGTCGGCAAGCTGCAGCACCCGAACATCGTGCCGATTTTCGACGCGGGCGAGGAGGACGGCCGCCGCTACGTCGTCACCGAGCATGTGCACGGCGCACGTACGCTGAGCGCGTACTGCCGCTCCGGCAGCCTGCTGCCGATCGACCAGGTCGTCTCCATCCTGTACAAGTGCGCGAAGGCGCTGCACTACGCGCATTCGCGCGGTGTGGTCCATCGTGACATCAAGCCGTCGAACATCCTGCTGACGCAGGACGGTGACGTGCGCATCGTCGATTTCGGCATCGCCCTCGTCGCGGATTCCGACGTCTCGCGGCTCGAGGGCGTTGCGGGCAGCCTGGCTTACATGTCGCCGGAGCAGGTGCAGGGCCTCGAGCTCGACGCCCGCTCCGACCTGTATTCGCTCGGCGCCGTCATGTACGAAATGCTCTGCGGGCAGCGGCCGTTCCGCGCCGGCGCGCTCGGCAAGTTGCTGCGCCAGGTGGTGCAGTCGGAAGCCGAATCGCTGCGCCTCATCCGGCCGGAAATTCCCGAGGAACTGGAGGAAGTCGTCAAGCGCGCGCTGCAGAAGGAACCGAACAACCGTTACCGCACGGGCACCGAGTTCGCCGCCGAACTCACGCGCGTGCACCAGAGGCTGCGCGCTTCGCAGGCGGAAATCGACGACGAAGAACGCTTTTCAGTCATGCGCAAGCTGCGCTTCTTCCACGACTTTTCGCACGGCGAAATCCGCGAAGTGATGCGCGCCGGGGTCTGGACCGAATGCCAGCCGGGCGAAGCCGTGCTGCGACCCGGCGACATCGACGACCGGTTCTACATCGTAGTTTCGGGAACCGTGCGCTTGAGCCGCGGCGGCGACATCATCGGCCGCGTTCCCGCGGGCGGCTGCTTCGGTGAGGCCGGATATGCCGAGGGCTCGCGCCGCGACACGGTCGTCGAGGCCGAAAGCGCGGTGACGATGCTGAAGGTGACGGCGACGCTGCTCGAGCAGTCGTCGGTCTCGTGCCAGCTGCGCTTCCACAAGGTGTTCGTGCGGGAACTGATCGGGCGGCTGCAGCGGGGGAAGAAGTGACGGAAGGGGGGGGAGGAGAGGGAAGGAAGGAAGGCGGGAAGGAGAGGAAGGCGGTAGCCGTCGCCCCGCGCACCTTGCGAAAACTATCACGTGCACTGGCGTGTATCCTGCTTCGGTCGCGAACAGCAGGGAAAACGAAATGAAAGCACAGAGACTTCGGCCGACGAGCCTGCTTGCCGGCCTGGCTGCCATGCTCGCATGCAGTACCGTGCCAGTGGCGCATGCCGCTGCTCCGCCTGTGCCAGACCCGTGCGCGCTCGTCACGGTGGCTGAAATTCAGCAGATCGCCGGTCCGCTCACTGGCACTCCCAGGGCGACCGATCCGGCGAGCGGTGAGATCAGCTGCACGTACGAGCCCGCGCAGGGACCGTCATACATCGACATCCGGTTGCACGACGGGGAACTCAGTGCGTGGAAGGCACGTACTGGGGGCAAGAGTCCCGTTTCGCTGCCCGAACTGGGCAAGGATTCGTTCGTAAATCCTGATGCCGATGGCTACACGGAACTCTTTGCCAGCAAAGGCGCCCTGATCCTGAATGTCTCACTGCCGTCCGGGCCAACCGCAGTCGCAACGGCCAAGGCCATTGCGAAGAAGGCCCTCACGCGCCTGTAGAGGGCGCCGGACGGCCTTCGAACAGCGCCCGCCGAATCAGGCCTGCTGCCGTCGCCAGGAGCAGTTCCGGAAACTGCTCCATCCGTACGTTGTTGATGTTGACCGCCGCGTTGTAGTACTCGCGCCGGTGCGCGATCTGTTCCTCGAGCGCCGATATGCGTTGCAGCAGTGCGGCGAACACTTCGTTGGCGCGCAGTTGCGGATAGCTCTCGGCCACGGCCAGCAGCTGGGACACGCCCTGCGTGAGGGCTGCCTCGGTGGCCAGCCTGTCCTCTCCCTGGCCAGTTGTCGCAGCGCGTGCGCGCAAGGCGGTCAGTTTCTCGAGCAGGCTGCGTTCGTGACCCATGTAGGCCTGCGCGGCATCGACGAGCTTCGGCAGCTCGTCGTGGCGCTGCTTCAGCAGCACGTCGATGTTGGACCACGCCTGGTCCACCTGGTGCTTCACCTGGATCAGCGCGTTATAGAGCGACACGGCATAGGCGACGGCCGCGACCACGAGCAGCGCCAGAGCCATCACGACGACTGCAAGCCACGCCATGGTCATGTTCCTGCGGCGAATTCCACCAGTTCATACAGCGTATAACAAAGCACCACGGCACCCGCGCCGCAGAACAGCTGCCAACGTTTGCGCAACGAAGTGAGCGCCGCCGGCTCGGGTCGATTCGCAACGAGGAACGGCCGCCCGGCGCGACCCTTCCATACGACCGTCGCGGCGGGAGCGATGTCGGGTGGGCTGCAGTCGTCTGCACCGCGCGCACGTTCGCCGCCAGTACCGATCTTGCTGAACATGTCGAGGAAACCAATCAGCACGGCGACGACGACCTGCGCCGGGCCTGGCGCGGCAGTTACGAACTTGCGACGCCACTCGCCGGTGCGAATCGACGCCATGAAGCGCTCGATTGTGCCTGTGTCGCCAGGCGCCGGCAGGTTGCGACGCTCGTCGAGGGTACCAATGACGTACACGGCCCCGTTCGCTTCGAGGCAGGTCTCGCTGACGCGGATGCGCTGATTTCCCGACCATGGAAACCCCAGCTCGTCGAGCAACCTGGTGCCGGGACTCGGCAGCGCATCCTTGCGCGATTCCCAGATCTGCGCCTCGAGCAGCAGGTCTGCGCCCTTGAGCCAGACCGGGACCTGCCCGGTGTCGTCCGCGAGCTCGACGACCCCAATGTCGCCGCCATGACGTGCGGCAACCTGGCGCCATTCGCCGTTGTTGCGGCCGTCCTCGTACCACAGGTGAATGGCTGCATCCCACCAGACGCTGGGGCGGCCGGTGACCGGAGCAATCGATGGTTGCGCCGTCACTGCGCGGCCTGCCAGCTCGACCAGTCCGAGTGCCGCGCTGCTCGTCCTCGCGGTGGGCGTATTGGCCACGGCGAGTCCGTCGCGCAGGCCGTGCAGGCCCTTGCGGAACAGCCAGCCGCCGGCGAGAAATCCCGCTGGAATCGAGATGACGGGATGAAGCAGCAAGGACAGCAGGATGATCAGGACGACCAGCAGCGCGAGCACGGCGACGACGAGGCCGACCACCTTGAGCGTGCTCCATTCGCTCGACGACACACCCAGTCGCGCCTGGGCCTCCTGCAGCGGCAGTCGTTCACCGAGCCAGCGCGGTCCGAGGCGCTGCCGCACGGCCGCGACGATGTCGTCGCGCTGCGCGCCGGCAGGCAGCACGCGCATGAATGGCTTGCCATCCTCGCGACCGCCGGACAGGATCAGCCACTCCATCTGCGCGGGAACCCAGCCCGGCAAGTCCGGGCTGCCAGGTCCGCCCATTCCAGCCATCGCGGCCGTGCCGCCTGCTCCGATGGAACTCCAGTGGCGCGAGTCAACGCCACTGCCGAGGGGACCGTCAGACTCGAAACGAAGCGCGTCCGCGTCGATCTCGAACGAGCAGTGCGTTTCGCCGAGCGGTGTACGCAGCGCGAAGGTCCAGTGCAGCGCATCGTCCCCGATCGTCATGCCTGCTCCCCTTCCTGCCCTTCCTGTCCTTCCTGCCCTTCCTGTCCTTCCTGTCCTTCCTGTCCTTCCTGTACTTCCTGTCCTTCCTGCCCTTCCTCCCCTTCCTCCCCTTCCTACTCCCTTTCCTTGTCCTTCTCGATCAGCGCATACGCACTGTGATTGTGGATCGACTCGAAGTTCTCGGCTTCGACCACGTAGGCCAGCACGCGCTCTTCACCGTTCAGCCGAACCGCCACGTCCCGGACGATGTCCTCGACGAATTTCGGGTTGTCGTAGGCGCGCTCGGTCACGTACTTCTCGTCCGGGCGTTTCAGGATGCTGAACACTTCGCACGACGCTTCCTGCTCGGCGATGTTGATCAGTTCCTCGATCCACACGTGCTCGCGCACGCGCGCCTTGATCGTGATGTGCGAGCGCTGGTTGTGCGCGCCGTAATCCGAGATGCGCTTGGAGCACGGGCAAAGGCTCGTCGCGGCGACGACCACGCGAATCCACATCTGCTCGACGCCGTCGTGGATCTCGCCGATCAGGCTGGCGTCGTACTTGACGACGCTCTCCACCTTGCTGACCGGCGCCTGCTTCATGACGAAGTAGGGGAACGACATCTCGATGTGTCCGGAAGTGGCGTCGAGCCGCTCCGTCATTTCGGTGAGCATGGCGCGGAACGAGTCGACCGAGATCTCCCGCTCGTGCAGGTGCAGGATCTCGACGAACCGCGACATGTGCGTGCCCTTGAAGTTGTGGGGCAGCGCGACGTACATGTTGAAGTTGGCGACCGTGTGCTGGTCGCCGCCCGAACGGTCGCGCACGCGCACCGGGTGATACACGTCCTTGATGCCGACCTTGTTGATCGGGATCTGGCGCGAGTCGGCCCGACCCTGGACGTCCTCGATGGGCGTCACGCTGGCGCTGCCGAGCGTTTTGCCAAGCGTTGTAGACGGGCGGCTCATGTCGTGGTCCGGGCGGGAGGTGCTGTCGTCCATTCGGATAGGGGCGGAAGTGGATTCCCGCCAGTTCGGGCAAGTATACGAGACTCTGTCCGGGGTTGCCGCGGAGCGGGCGGCGATGCGCGGGGTTTCAGGAGACCCGGCTGGCGACGGCCGGACGGCTGGGGCGGTGGTCCGCCCAGATGCGCTGTACCTGTCTTTCGACGCCCGGCACGTCGATTCCGGCCAGTACGAGGCAATCCTCGCGCGAGCCGTGCTCGATGAACCGGTCCGGGATGCCGATGTGGTGAACCTGCGCCTCGACGCCATGGGCGGCCAGGCACTCGCCGACGGCACTGCCCGCACCGCCGGCGACCACGTTTTCCTCGAGCGTGACGATGCAGGTGTGCGTCGCCGCGAGCCGGCAGACCAGGTCCTCGTCGAGCGGCTTGACGAAACGCATGTTGACGAGCGTGGCGTCCAGTTTTTCGGCCAGCGCGACGCACGGCGCCACCATCGTGCCGAACGCGAGCAACAGCAGGCCCGACCTGCCTTCGCGGCGAATCTCGGCGTGGCCGACTGGCAATGCACTCATAGCCGTGACCAGCAGAGCGCCCGGGCCGGGCCCGCGCGGATAGCGAACCGCGGCGGGTCCGTCGATCGTGACGGCGGTGTAAAGCATCTGCCGGCATTCGTTTTCGTCGGCCGGCGCCATCACGACCATGTTCGGGATGCAGCGCAGGAATGACAGGTCGAACGCGCCCTGGTGCGTGGCGCCGTCACCGCCCACGAGTCCGCCACGGTCGATCGCAAAGGCCACCGGCAATTCCTGCAACGCGACGTCGTGAATCAACTGGTCGTAGGCACGCTGCAGGAACGTCGAATAAATGGCGACTACCGGTCGCAGGCCTTCGCAGGCCATGCCGGCCGCGAGCGTGACGGCGTGCTGTTCGGCGATGGCGACGTCGAAATAGCGGTCGGGGAAGCGCTTCGAATACTCGACCAGTCCCGAGCCTTCGCGCATGGCGGGCGTGATGCCGACGATGCGCGGGTCGCGCTCGGCCACGTCGCAGAGCCACTGCCCGAACACTTGCGAATACACCGGACCCGTCGTTTTTTCCTTGAAGATGGTGCCGGCCTCCGGATCGAACGGACCAGGGCCATGCCACTTGATCGGATCTGCTTCCGCGGGCGCGTAGCCTTTGCCCTTGCGCGTCACCACGTGCAAAAACTGCGGACCTTCAAGATCGCGCAGGTTGCTGAGCGTCTTCACCAGCATGTCGAGATCGTGGCCGTCGATCGGGCCGAAGTAGTTGAATCCCATTTCCTCGAACAAGGTGCCGGGCAGCACCATGCCCTTGAAGTGCTCTTCTGAGCGACGCGCGAGTTCCCACACCGTGGGCATGCGGCGCAGGATTTTCTTGCCGCCCTCGCGCAGTGCAGCGTAAGTCTTGCCGGAGAGCACGCGCGCAAAGTAGTTCGACAGGGCGCCGACGTTCTCCGAGATCGACATGTCGTTGTCGTTCAGGATCACGAGCACGTTGGCGTCGAGCGCGCCGGCGTGGTTCAGCGCCTCGAAGGCCTGGCCGGCGGTGATCGCGCCGTCGCCAATGACCGCGACCACGCGGCGCTTTTCGCCCTTGCTCTTGGCGGCGAGCGCCATACCGATGGCCGCGCTGATCGACGTGCTCGAGTGGCCGACGCCAAAGGTGTCGTATTCGCTCTCGAAGCGGCTCGGGAACGGCGCGAGCCCGCCCTTGTGCTTGATCGTCTGCAGCCGCTGGCGGCGACCGGTCAGCACCTTGTGCGGGTAGGCCTGGTGGCCGACGTCCCAGACGAGGCGGTCGTGCGGTGTATCGAAAACGTAATGCAGGGCGACCGTGAGTTCGACGGTGCCCAGGCCCGCGGCGAAATGGCCGCCCATCTGGCTGACGGTCTGGATCAGGAATTCGCGCAACTCGCCGGCCAGGGGAACCAGCTTGTTTTCCGCCAGCTTACGGAGGTCCGACGGCGCCTCGATGCGCGTCAGCAGTGGGTACAGGTCGGGGCGCGACATTTCAGTAATTTTACACTGCCGCAGTCCGGGGCCGTCCGTTTAACGGTTCCGGGCGAGCAGCCAGTGGGACAGGTCGGCCAGCGGGCTGTCCTGCCAGCCGTGCGCCGCGAGCTGCCGGCTGGCCTCGTCATGCAACTGGCGCACGCGTGCCCGGGCGGCGGTCAAACCCGTAATCGCCGGGTAGGTGGGCATGCCGCGGGCCTGGTCGCTGCCCGGCGGTTTGCCGATGACCTGCACGTCGCCTTCGACGTCGAGGATGTCGTCCTGCACCTGGAAGGCCAGGCCCACGCGATCGCCAAAAATGCTCAGCGCTTCGAGCTGGTCGGCAGCCAGTCCCGACCTGCAATGTGCGGCCATCAGCACGCTCGCGCGGATGAGCGCTCCGGTCTTGAGCGCGTGCAGGCGCTCGAGATCGGCCACGGTGAGCGAGCCGCCTTCGGCGGCCAGGTCGAGCGCCTGGCCACCGGCCATGCCGGCGGTGCCGCTCGCGACGGCAAGCGTGTCGATGATGCGCACGCGGACCCTGGCATCCGGCGGCAGGCCCGGATGCGACGCCAGCAGGTGAAACGCCAGCACCTGCAGCGAGTCGCCGGCCAGGATCGCGGTCGCCTCGTCGAACTGCTTGTGACAGGTCGGCCGGCCGCGACGCAGGTCGTCGTCGTCCATGGCCGGCAGGTCGTCGTGCACGAGCGAATAGCAGTGAATCAGCTCGACGGCACAGGCTGCCGCGTCCACTTGGTCGAGCGGAACGCCCAGCGTTGTTGCGGTGGCGTAGACGAGGGCCGGGCGGATGCGCTTGCCGGGACCTAGAACGCTGTAGCGCTGCGCGGCGTGGAGCCGGCCGGGGACCGCCGTCGCGACCGGGAGCCATGCGTCCAGTTCGCTTTCGACTCGCAGGCGCCAGCGCTCCAGCGCCTGGGCGAGCGGTTCACGCGGCGAGGAACCCGCCGGCTGCAAGGTCATGCGTCGTCGGGCTCGAACGGTTCGGGCGCCGCCGTGGCCGACTTCTGCAGCAGGATTTCGACTTTCTGCTCGGCCTGCTTGAGCGAGGCCTGGCAGTCGCGGGCGAGGGCGACGCCGCGCTCGAAGTGCTTGAGCGCGTCCTCCAGCGACAGGTCGCCGTGTTCGAGCTTATCGACGGTTGCCTCGAGTTCGCCCAGGGCGCGCTCGAAGTCTGGGGGATTCGCGGGCGTTTCGGTCACTGGCGGGGGCCTCCGGAGGGCGGGAAGCCTTGCACAGGGGTTCGCATGGGTCAACGCACGGCGGCCTTGTTCCTCGGGCAGACCACTGCGGTGACTTCGAATCGCCAAACCGGGGCGGGGAGGCTACCGTGCAAAGCCTACCGAACATTTCCGCGTTGACTGGGCTTTGGACTTGGTCTACTAAGCGCTGAGGGACGCTGCAGCAGTCGGCGTCACCCTCGCACCCCATCGAACACAACCGACACAGAGGCTAGACAGACATGGCGACGTTGAAGGGCAGCAAGACAGAAGGGAACCTGAAGGCCGCTTTTGCCGGCGAATCGCAGGCCAACCGCCGTTATCTCTATTTCGCTCAGAAAGCCGACATCGAAGGCTTCAACGACGTGGCCGCCGTATTCCGCTCGACGGCGGAAGGCGAGACGGGCCACGCGCACGGCCATCTCGAATATCTCGAGGCCGTGGGCGACCCGGCCACGGGCCTGCCGATCGGCTCGACCTCGAACAACCTCAAGGCATCGATCGCCGGTGAAACCCACGAGTACACCGACATGTACCCGGGCATGGCGAAGGCCGCCCGCGACGAGGGCTTCGACGAAATCGCCGACTGGTTCGAGACTCTGGCCAAGGCCGAGCGCTCGCATGCCAACCGGTTCCAGAAGGCGCTCGACGTCCTCTGAACGGGCCCCCGGGCACAGCGCCCGGACGCAAGCGACCTGTGGGGAGGGCGGGCTTTGGCCCGCCCTCTTGCCTTGAGCGAACGACCAGTCCCGCCACACCTGCGTCGAGGGGACGCGCCATGACCGAAGAAACCAGCAGCAAAAGCACGGGCGGCGGCGCGCGTGAGGGCAGTTTGTCGAAGCCGACGCGCCATCCCATCGCGTGGCGGGAACCCGGGTATTTCGACCAAGACAAGCTGGTCCACGAACTCGAGCGCGTGTACGACCTCTGCCACGGTTGCCGTCGCTGCTTCAGCCTGTGCAACTCGTTTCCGCTGTTGTTCGACGCGATCGACGCCTCGCCGTCCGGCGAACTCGATGGCGTCGACCGGAAGGTTTTCTGGGAGGTGGCAGATCACTGCTACCTCTGCGACATGTGCTACCTGTCGAAATGTCCGTATGTGCCCCCGCACCCCTGGAACATTGATTTCCCGCACCTGATGTTGCGAGCGAAGTCATTCAAGTTCAGGCAGGGCGGAGCGCGCACGCGCGACCGGATCCTGAGCTCGACCGATATGGTCGGTACGCTCGCCGGCATTCCGGTGGTGTCGCAGATCGTCAACAAAGTGAATCGCTCGAAGTTCGGTCGCCGCATGCTCGACAAGACGCTTGGAGTTCACCCTGAAGCGCCGATTCCCGATTACCACAGCACCTCGGGCCGCACGCGCGTCGAGCGCGGACACAAGCCGGACGCCATCGTGGTCAGGTCCACGGCGGAGACGCGGGGCAAAGTCGCGCTGTTCGCGACCTGCTACTGCAACCGCAACGAGCCGGACATCGATGATGATCTCGCCACGGTGTTCCGCCACAACGGCATTCCTGTGACCGTCGTGCCGCAGGAAAAGTGCTGTGGCATGCCGAAGCTCGAACTCGGCGACCTCGAGTCGATCCAGCGTGCGAAGGAAGTGAATATCCCGGCGCTGGCCGCGATGGTGGAGCAGGGGTACGACCTGGTCGCGCCGATTCCATCGTGCGCATTGATGTTCAAGCAGGAACTGCCGCTGCTGTTCCCCGAGGATGAGCAGGTAAAGAAAGTGCAGGCCGCGATGTTCGATCCGTTCGAATACCTCGCGCTGCGCCACAAGGCGGGTTTACTCCGCACGGATTTCGCCCGGCCGCTGGGCAAGGTCAGCTACCACGTGCCGTGTCACCTGCGCGTGCAGAACCTCGGACTGAAGACCCGCGACGTACTGCAGCTGATTCCGGGTACCGAGATCGAGCCGATCGAACGCTGCTCGGGTCACGACGGCACCTATGGCGTAAAGAAGGAATACCGGGAAACCTCGATGAAAATAGGCAAGCCCGTCTTCAGCCGGGTCAAGAACGCCGCACCAGACTACTACGCGAGCGACTGCCCGATGGCTGGGCACCAGATCGAATCCGGGCTCGGCGCCGACCCGCAGCCGCCGACGCATCCGCTCCGGCTGCTGCGCATCGCCTACGGCCTCTGACACCGGACCTGCGAGATCGCAGCGACCATGACGACCGACACCGCGATTATGCGTGGATTCCAGAAACTCTCGCCCGACGACCTGTTCAGTCTCGAGCAGTATTCGAAGCAGCGGCCGCAGTTCCGGCCCCAGGTGCTTGCGCACAAGCGACGCCGCACGCTGCAGGTCGGCCCGAATGCGACGATCCTGTTCGAAGATCGCCTCACCGTGCAGTACCAGGTGCAGGAGATGCTGCGGATCGAGCGCATCTTCGAGTCGGCAGGCATTGCCGACGAACTCGGCGCCTACAACCCGTTGATCCCGGATGGCAGCAACTGGAAAGGCACCCTGCTGATCGAGTACCCGGACCCGGAGGAACGCAAGGTCGCGCTGGCCGGACTCAAGGGAGTCGAGGACCGCTGCTGGGTGCAGGTCGCGGGGCACGAGCGCGTCCATGCGATTGCCGATGAAGACCTCGAGCGCGAGAACGACGAGAAGACGTCGGCGGTGCATTTCGTACGTTTCGAGCTGACGCCCGCGATGGTCGCGGCGGCGAAGGCTGGCGCAGCGGTTAGTGTCGGGATCGACCATCCGAATTACCGGCATGCGGTTGAACCGGTCGCACCCGAAGTGCGCGACGCGCTGGTGGCGGATCTCGCGTAGGCGGTCGTCAGCGGTCGATCCAGTCGGTCTTCTCGAGCTTTGAAACGCAGCCACGCGCAAATTGCGAGCGGCCGATCCGGTGCCTTTCCCCGAGCTTGGAAAGGCAGACACGCGCTCGGGGAAAGGCACCGGATCGACCGCTTGACACCACGCGCCTGAGCGAGTCCTTGCCAAAGCGCAAGCACTCGCACGGCGCGGGTGATCGTATACACACACTGCTCCTCTGACTTCCTCCCTTCCTCCCTTCCTGCCCTTCCTCCCCTTCCTCCCCTTCCTGTCCTTCCTGCACTTCCTCCCTTCTGCTGTTAGAATTCGCGCGCTTTTCACCACCCACGCGAGCCCGCGGACCGATCCAAGAATGAGCCAGTCCTACACCGCCCAGGACATTGAAGTCCTGAGCGGACTCGAGCCCGTCCGGCGACGCCCGGGCATGTACACCGACACCAGTCGGCCCAACCACCTCGCGCACGAAGTCGTCGACAACAGCGTCGACGAAGCGCTGGCGGGCCACTGCAGCAAGATCGACGTGATCCTCTACAAGGACGGGTCGCTCGAGGTCGTCGACGACGGCCGCGGCATGCCAGTCGACATCCACCCGAAAGAGAAGGTGAGCGGCGTCGAGCTGATCCTCACCCGCCTGCACGCGGGCGGAAAATTCTCCGCCGACTCCGGCTACAAGTTCTCCGGCGGCCTGCACGGCGTGGGCGTCTCGGTGGTCAACGCGCTCTCGAAGCACCTCGAGTGCTGGGTTCGCCGCGGCGGCAAGGAATACAACATCGCGTTCAAGAACGGGAAAGTGCATTCCAAGCTTGAAGTCGTCGGTGAGGTCGGCAGGAGCAATACCGGCACCACGGTCCGCTTCTGGCCGGACACTTCCTATTTCGACAGCCCCGATTTCGCGCTGCCGAAGCTTAAGCACGTGCTCAAGGCCAAGGCCGTGCTGTGCCCGGGCCTGCGCGTGCGCTTCACCGTCGAGAAGACGGGCGAGAAGGAAGAGTGGCTCTACAGCGAAGGGCTGTCGCAGTACCTGCGCGAATCGCTCGAGTCCACCGAATGGCTGCCGGACGAACCGTTCGTCGGCAAAGTCGAAGGCGAGCACGAAGGCGTGGACTGGGCCGTGGTCTGGCGCACGGACGGCGGCACGCGGTTCGAAGAGAGCTACGTCAACCTGATCCCCACGGCGCAGGGCGGCACGCACGTCAACGGCTTCCGCCTCGGCCTGACCGAAGCGGTGCGTGAGTTCTGCGAGTTTCGCAACCTGCTGCCGCGCGGCCTGAAGCTGTCCCCGGAAGACGTCTGGGACGACACCAGCTACGTGCTGTCGATGAAAATGCGCGACCCGCAGTTCGCCGGGCAGACCAAGGAACGCCTGTCGTCGCGCGAACCCGCCGCGTTCGTCTCCGGCATCGTCAAGGACCAGTTCGGGTTGTGGCTCAGCCAGCATCCCGAAGCCGGCGAGAAGATCGCCCAGCTCGCCATCCTCAACGCCCAGACGCGCTTGAAGGCCAGCCAGAAGATCGCACGCAAGCGCGTCGTGGCCGGGCCGGCATTGCCCGGCAAGCTCGCGGACTGCAGCAGCCAGGACCCGAAGCGGGCCGAACTGTTCCTGGTCGAAGGCGACTCGGCCGGCGGCTCCGCCAAGCAGGCACGCGATCGCGAATTCCAGGCGGTGATGCCGCTGCGCGGCAAGATCCTCAATACCTGGGAGGTCGAGGCGGCCGACGTGCTGTCCTCGCAGGAAGTCCACGACATTACCGTGGCAATCGGCGTCGAACCGGGTTCCGACGCGGTCAAGGACCTGCGTTACGACAAGATCTGCATCCTGGCGGACGCCGACTCCGACGGCCTGCACATCGCCACTCTGCTCTGCGCGTTGTTCCTGCGGCACTTCCGGCCGCTGGTGCTCGCGGGGCACGTGTACGTGGCGATGCCGCCGCTCTATCGCATCGACTACGGCAAGCACGTCGAATACGCGCTCGACGATGCCGAACGCAACGGCATTCTCGAGCGCATCCGCGCCGAGAACGCGCGCGCGAAGCCGTCGGTGACGCGCTTCAAGGGCCTCGGCGAGATGAATCCGCTGCAGCTGCGCGAGACCACCATGGCGCGCGAGACGCGCCGGCTGGTCCAGCTCACGGTCGATGCGGCGGACAACGCCGACCAGCTCATGGACATGCTGCTCGCCAAGAAGCGCGCATCCGACCGCCGTGACTGGCTGGAGACGAAAGGCAACCTGGCCAGTGTCGTCGCGCCCATCGAGGCGAACGACGAGGTGGCGGCAGAGTAACGATGAGCAAGAGCAAAGACACCGATGCGACCGCAACGCTCGATTTCGAGGGGGTAGAGCGCCAGCCGTTGCGGACGTTCACGGAGCGCGCGTACCTCGAGTATTCGATGTACGTGATTCTCGATCGCGCGCTGCCGCACGTCGGGGACGGCCTGAAGCCCGTGCAGCGCCGCATCATTTACGCGATGAGCGAGCTCGGCCTCGCCGCGACCGCCAAGCCGAAGAAGTCGGCGCGCACGGTCGGCGACGTGATCGGCAAGTTTCACCCGCACGGTGACTCGGCCTGCTACGAAGCCATGGTGCTGATGGCGCAGCCGTTCTCGTACCGCTATCCGATCGTGGAGGGCCAAGGCAACTTCGGGTCGCCGGACGACCCGAAGTCGTTTGCGGCGATGCGTTACACCGAGTCGAAGCTCTCGCGCTACGCCGAGGTGCTGCTGTCTGAACTGGGCCAGGGCACGGTGGACTGGCAGCCCAATTTCGATGGCTCGCTCGATGAGCCCTGCCTGTTGCCCGCGCGGTTGCCAAACCTGCTGCTGAACGGGGCGATGGGCATTGCCGTGGGCATGTCCACGGACATTCCGCCGCACAACCTGCGCGAGGTCGCGGCCGCCTGCGTCCGACTGCTCGACGAGCCGAAGGCGACGACGGCACAGCTCTGCGAGCACGTGCTGGGACCGGATTTCCCGACAGGCGCGGAAATCATCACCCCGCGCGAAGAGCTGCAGAAGGTCTACGAAACCGGCAACGGCACCTTCCGTGCGCGCGCCCGCTTCGAGCTGGAAGACGGCGAAATCATCGTGACGGAGCTGCCGCACCAGGTCTCCGGTTCGAAGGTGCTCGAACAGATCGCCGCGCAGATGCGCGCGAAAAAGCTGCCGATGATCGAGGACCTGCGCGACGAATCCGACCACGAACACCCGACGCGTCTCGTCATCACGCCGCGCTCCAACCGCGTCGACACCGAGCAGGTCATGGCGCATCTGTTTGCGACCACGGACCTTGAGCGCACGTATCGCGTCAACCTGAACGTCATCGCGCGCGACGGTCGCCCGCGCGTGATGGGGCTGCGCGCGCTGCTCGAGGAATGGTTGTCGTTCCGCGTCGACACCGTGACGCGCCGGTTGCAGTACCGGCTCGAGAAGGTCAACGCGCGACTGCACATCCTCGACGGCTTGCTGATCGCATACCTGAACCTCGACGAGGTCATCCGCATCGTCCGCACCGAGGACGAGCCGAAGGCGGCGTTGATCGCACGGTTCCAGCTCTCCGAGGCGCAGGCCGAGGCGATCCTCGAGACCAAGCTGCGCCACCTCGCGCGGCTGGAGGAAATGAAGATCCGCGGCGAGCAGGGCGAACTCGCGAAGGAACGCGACAGCCTGGAGAAGCTGCTCGGCAGCAAGGCCAGGCTCAAGAAGCTGGTGCGCGACGAGATCCAGGCAGACGCGGTCAAGTACGGCGATGATCGTCGCAGCAAGCTGGTGGCGCGTGCCGCCGCGCAGGCGATCGACGAGACCGAACTGGTCGCCAGCGAGCCGACGACAGTCGTCCTGTCGAAGAGTGGCTGGGTCCGTGCCGCGAAAGGACACGAGATCGCGCCGCGCACGCTGTCGTACAAGACCGGTGACGAATACCGTGCCTGCGCCAAGGGCCGCAGCACGCAGTTTGCGGTGTTCCTCGACAGCACGGGTCGTGCCTACAGCCTGCTGGCCCACACGCTGCCGTCGGCGCGTGGCCAGGGCGAACCTTTGTCAGGTCGGCTCGATCCTCCCGACGGCGCGACGTTCCCCGGTGTCCTGATAGGCGACCCCACGGAATGCTGGGTACTGGCGAGCAGCGCGGGCTACGGCTTCGTCGTCAAGCTCGAAGACCTGCACAGCCGCAATCGTGCCGGCAAGGCCGTGCTCAACGTACCGGAAGGCTATGCGGCGATTGCGCCAGCTTTCGTGCCGCCAGGTGACGAGCCGTTGCTCGCTGCCGTCAATTCGGAGGGGCGCCTGCTGACGTTCCCGGTGGCCGACCTGCCCGAACTGCCGCGCGGCAAGGGCAACAAGATCTTCGGCATCTCGACCAGGAAGTCGCTGGTCGAGCCCGAGACCCTGCTGGCGATTGCGGCCGTCGCGCCGGGTCAGACGCTCAAGGTGCTGTGCGGCGACCGCACGATGGGGTTGTCCTACAAGGACCTGGCGGAGTATCGGGGCGAACGCGGACAGCGCGGCGCCGTGTTGCCGCGTGGTTGGCGCAAGGCGGAAGGCCTGGAAGTGGAATAGGCGCCGGGGCGAGTGGTCAGTCGCGCGTGTCGCGGAGCGGCAACTCCATGCGACGATGGCTCGACACGCTGGCTTGAGCATTGGCCAGGTGGGAGACGCGTTCTCGCGTGACCTGGAATCCCAGCCGCTCATACAGCGACTGCGCGCGGGGGTTGGTTGCAGCCACGTCGAGCGCGGCGACAGCCCGTCCCTGCGCACGACCCTGTGCCAGCAAGTGCTCGATCAGTGCGCCACCGGCACCCTGGCCGCGCAACTCCGGCTGTATACCGAGGTGGGCGAGGTAATGGAGCCCGCGGGACGGTGGCGGAATGACGGATTCAATGCGCAGTCCGCGCAGGATCACGCGGGGGGCAACCAGCGGGCCGTAGCAGGTCAGGATCTGTCGCGCGGCTGCGAGCGCAAATCCGGGATTGGACCTGTGCCCCCAGGCCGCGCCTGTCGCGACGACTGCGCCGTTGTGCTCAGCGACCACGTGATTGCGGAAGCCGAATTCGCCGGCACCGTCCAGGAATGCGTGCCGCAGGAAATCGAGCGCCGAGGCGCGGCCGGGAACCGAGAACACGAAATCGAACGCGGCGGGTCCCGAGCTGTAGATCAGCGGCACGGCCGCGTCAGCGTCGGCGGCGGTTGCGGGTCGGAATTGCCATGGCATGCGTGCATTCTACGGCAGGACGATCGAGCGAGCCTCGGACAGGTTTGCACCAACCCGCAATCCCTATCCCCCACCCTACATGACGACCCGTTCCGGGCTGTTCACGAAATAGCCCTGGATGAACTCGATGCCGAGCTGCCACAGCACGGCCATCGTGTTGGCGTCCTCGACGCGTTCGGCGATCGTCGTCACGCCGTGCTCGCGCGCCACGTCGACCAGCGCCTTTACGCGTTCCTGCAAGGGACGGTCGTTGGCCAGGCCCTGCATCAGCGCGCCGTCGATCTTCACGTAATTCACGGGCAGGCGGTGCAGCAGTGCGGCGGCATCGCCGGAAGCGCCGAAGTGCTCGACGGCGAATTCGATGCCGAGCGCCGATAGCAGGCCTTGCAGCGAGCGCGCCTCGCGCGGCTTCTCGTGCGCCATCTCTTCGGTGATCTCGAACACGATGCGGCTGGGCTCGACGCCCGACGCCTTCAGTTGCTGCTGCAGCCACGTGCCGAGTGTCTGGTCATGCATCGAATCGCGGGAGAGACGCACGAAGACCCGGTGGGGCTGCTTCGCAGCGCAGAAAGACATGGCGGCGCCGACGATCCAGCGGTCGATGTTCTTCATCAGGTCGGTGCGTTCGGCCGCGGCGAGGAACTCCGTCGGCAGGACTTCCTGTCCGGATTCGTCGAGCATGCGCACCAGCAGGTCGAACATCGGCCGGTCTTCACCGACCAGGTTCGCAATCGGCTGCTGTACGAGCCGGAAGCGGTTTGCCATCAGCGCAGCCTTGATCTGGTTCGCCCAGGCGCGATCGGCTTCGTCGATCGCTGGCCTGGCGCCCGCCGCCTCGCGGTGCAGGCATCGGTCGCCGCCTGCTTCGGCTGCCACACGCTGGGCAGCGATCGCCGTGTCGAGCGCCTTCTGCAGCGAGCTGCCATGGCTGTGCAGCGGTGCCGAACCGATGCTGCAGGTAAGCTGGACGGAGGCCTTGTCGGCCAGCAGCGGTTCCGCGGCGATGCGTTCGCGCAGCTTCGCCAGCCAGGCTTCCTGGTCGCGCGGGTTGCCGCGCTCGATGAGCAGAGCGATGCCGTGCGGTGCGACGCGGCTAGCCAGGTCGCAGGGCTGCAGTTGTTCCTGCACGCGGCGTGACAGCGCGTCCAGCACTTCCTCGGCCACGATCGGTCCATATTCAAGTTCGACGTTGCCGAAGCTGTCCGGCGACAGGAAGGCAACGGCACGCAGTCCGGCCTTGAGGGGCTGCAGCGCGCGCTCCCGTGCCGATTCGATGAACGCTTCGCGACGCAGCAGTCCGGTGCGCGAATCGAGGCGCATCGCCTGCTCGAGCTGGTTGGCCAGCGACTCGAGGTCGCGCTTCTGCGTGGCGACACGCAGGCGCACGGCGGGTTCGCCTTCGAACTCGAAGCGTTCGAAGCTGAGCTCCAGCGGTTGCGAGCCGCCGTCGGGCTGCAGCGCCATCACGCTCAGGGCGTGACCGGACCAGCGACCCTGCGCTGCGGCGACCAGCGCGCCCTTGAGGGCTGCGTGGCTGCGGGCGTCGAACAGGTCCATGAGCGGCTGACCGAGCAGGTCGCCTGGATCCGCGTGCCCGAAGAGTTCGCTCCAGGCAGGATTGACGTCGACGACGATACCTTCCTGTACGTGTGCGATCGCATCGGTCGAACCCGTCATGAACGCACGCATCTGGTCGCGGTACTGACGGGCGGACGCGAGCGTGCCGTTGAGTGCGTTGTCGAGCCTTGCGGCGTCGAGTTCGCGCGTGGCGACGGCCTGCAACCGGCCGCGGGCAGTCAGTGTCACCACATCGGCGGCACCGAGCTCGAGGCCACGAACGAGGTCGGCTTCGGTAATTGAGTCCCGCACGACGAGCGCTGGCACACGGGGCGCTAGACGAGTGCGTTGCTCCATTGCGTTGCCGAGTTCGTCGGCATCGGAGACACAGAAGAACAGCAGCTGTGGCGCGTCGGGCGTGACGAGCGCGTCCGCCAGGTCGCTGAGCTCCCGCACCCACGTGCAGTGAACCGCCTGGCCCGCGTTGCGCAAGGTGCTGTTGATGATCTCGACGGGGTCCTGCTGCCTCGACAGGACGACCACTGGAATGGCGCTGATTTCGCCCAATTGCCTACCCCGTCAGGCACGGACCAGGCCGGCTGGGCCCCCGCGCACGTGTAATGTCAAATTCGCACGGATCATAGCATCGGGGTCCGCGCGCCTAACGTGACGCAGGTGGCAGCATTGTCGTTGAGGCGGCGCCGCAGAACGCTGACGGTAAGCGTCGACGCAGGCGCCCGCTGTCAGCAGCAGTGCAATGCAGTCCCGCAGAGTCCGTTGCCGGGCGGTCTGGCTGTGGTGACGGAGGAGGGGGGTTGCAGGTAACATATGCGGCTACCCATAGGCAGCCCGCCACCGTCGGTGCCTGCCGCTCCCGGTTCAACCGCATCCGTCCAGGCGCAGCACACCGATGTCCACCTACAGCACGAACGAATTCAAGTCCGGTCTCAAGATCATGATCGACAACGATCCCTACGTGATCGTCGAGAACGAGTTCGTGAAGCCCGGCAAGGGCCAGGCGTTCAACCGCGTGCGCATCCGCAACCTGAAGTCGGGCCGCACGCTCGAGCGCAGTTTCAGGTCGGGTGACACCGTCGAAGGCGCGGACATCCAGGAATCGGAGATGCAGTATCTCTACAGCGACGGCGATTTCTGGCACTTCATGGTTCCGGAAAATTTCGAGCAGCACACCGCCGGCAAAGAAGCGATGGGCGACTCGGCCATGTGGCTGAAGGACGGCACGATGTGCACGGTAATGCTGTGGAACGGCGTGCCGCTGTCGGTGAACGCGCCGGCCCACGTCGAACTCAAGATCGTGGAGACCGATCCGGGCGTGCGCGGCGACACCGCGACGGGTGGCCAGAAGCCGGCGAAGCTCGAGACGGGTGCGATGGTGCGCGTGCCGCTGTTCCTGAACGAAGGCGAGGTCATCCGCGTCGATACGCGGACGTCCGAGTACCTGAGTCGTGCGAAGAGCTAGGGAAGGCGAGGAAGGGCAGGAAGGGCAGGAAGGACAGGAAGGGCAGGAAGGGCGGGAAGGGCAGGAAGGGCAGGAAGGGCAGGAACGAGAGGTCAGTTGGAACTGCGGCTTCGCGCTGCGTGATTTCACTGACCAATATCGAAATGGGCGCTCATTGCGCTCTTTTTCGTTGGCTCCAGCACCAATTCACGTTGCTGATGCGCCGCCGTTCCGATAGCGGACGTTCTACGGGCAAGAACGACCCTCTGCAGACCGTCGTGCTCGACAAACGCAGCCCTCAAATGGTGCCCCTGAGCTTATTTCATGGCGGACGGCGCCTCGCCCTTCAAGTAGGTATCGAACCACAGAATCGTTCGACGCAGCGCGTCGAGGCGGTTCTCGATCTTCATGAATCCATGGCCTTCGGCCGGATAGAATATGGTTTCTGACGTCGTGCCTTTTTCTTTCAATATGTCGGTGACTTCCTGGGCCTGTCCGCGCGGGACCCGAATGTCGTTTTCGCCCTGTAGCGAAAGGAGCGGCGACTTCGCTTGTCGGATGTAAGCCATTGGCGATGACGCGTCGTAGTGTGCCTTGTCCTTGACGGGATCCCCAAGCAGAGCGACCAGGTACTGGGTCAGTTGAGGGTCCGACGTTTCATGCATCGTGAACCAGTTGATGATCCCGAACTCCTGAACGCCCTCAGCGAAAGCATCGGGTGCCCGCCCGAGTGCCATCAGTGTCATGAATCCACTTCGCTGCGTTGCGTCAATCGCTGGAGCCGATGCTGAGTCGGAGTGGTGCGTGTGCAAACGAACCCCGGACGCCGTCACCAGCATTTGGTCCGAGATCGATGGGCGCGCATCGGTTCTGTCACACCGTCGAACGACTGCTTCTCGATGGGTCAGTCAAAGCCGTCTTCCAGCCTATTTCGGAAGCCCGCGGGTGAGGGTCCGGATTTCTTGCCGACGAACCTCATCCTGACCTTGCAAGTCTTCCCAACCTTACTATCCTTCACGGCCTTCACGGCCTTCCTGGCCTTCTGGCCTTCCCGGCCTTCCAGCCTTCCCGGCCTTCCTGGCCTTCCTCCCCTAGCGCGGCGACGAACGTCGCGACCAGCCGCTCCAGCCCCCGCGCATCCTGCTCGTCGAACCGATTGAGGACCGGACTGTCGAGATCGAGCACGCCGAGCAGTCGGCCGTCGGCCAGCACGATCGGCACCACCACTTCGGATTTCGAGGCCGAGTCGCACGCAATGTGACCTGGGAATGCATGCACGTCCTGCACGACGAGCGTGCGGCGTTGCGCTGCGGCCGCGCCGCAGACACCTTTATAGAGCGGAATGCGTACGCAGGCAGGCTTGCCCTGGAACGGGCCGACGAGCAGGTCACCCGATGTCTCATCCAGCAGGTAGAACCCCACCCAGTTCAGGTCGGGCAGGCTCCAGTACAGCAGCGACGACATGTTCGCGGCGCAGGCGATCAGGTTCGGTTCGCCCGCGAGCAACCCGCGCAGGCTCGACTCGAGTTCTTCGTACAGCGCTGGCTTGGCAAGGGTACGGACGTCGTCGTTCAACGCATGCATCGTCGCAGGACTCCGTGCGGGTGGATGCGGGCCGGTCAGGCCCGCTCGTAGGGAAACGTGACCACGTCGTCGATGCGCTCGGCTTGCGCCGCCACCATCACGAGACGGTCGAAGCCAAGCGCGACACCGGCGCAGGGTGGCAGGCCGGACGCGAGCGCGTCCAGGAAAGAACGGTCGACGTCGCGTACGGGCTGTCCGTTTGCTCGGCGTCGCGCGAGATCGGCTGCAAACCGCGCGCCCTGTTCCGGCGCCGATCCCAGTTCGTGAAAGCCATTGGCGAGTTCCAGCGGTCCCCAGAACGCCTCGAAGCGCGACGCGACCTCGCCCCGGATCTGCGCAAGTGCAGCCTGGCTTGCCGGAAAGTCGTACAGGAACGTGAGCCGATCGTTGGCAAACGACTCCGCGACGACCGTGCCCATGGCGAGATCGAGCACGTCGTCACGCGCTGCTCCATCGCGCATCGAATCGGGCACGGAAGTGCCGGCGGCCTCGATGGCCCGCTTGATCGCGTCGACCGGCGCATGCAGCGGGTCGATGCCCAGCCGTCGCTGGAAAGCGTCGCAGTACGTGATCGATTCGCTGGCGGCGAATGTCTGCACAGGTTGCAGCACGTGCCGGATCAGGGCTTCGACGTCGCGCATCAGTGCGTGGTGGTCGAGCCCGAGCCGATACCATTCGAGCATCGTGAATTCCGGGTTGTGTCGCCTGCCGCGTTCACCGGCTCGAAACACTTTGCAGACCTGATAGATGTCGGGAGCGCCGGCGCACAGCAGCCGTTTCATCGCGTACTCGGGCGAAGTCTGCAGGTAGCCGATCGTGGCTCCGAGAGCTGCGTCGTCCGCGACGCGCAACGACTCGAGGTGCACGTCGGTCACGGCTGCGCGGACGAGTGCCGGGGTCTCGACTTCGAGCGCGCCAGTGGCACTGAAGTAGGCGCGAACCCTCGCCAGCAGATCAGCACGCAGTCGCAACTGCGCGAGATCGGCCGTCGGCCGCCACTCCGCGTCCGCCGCAGTGCCCGCCGTCATGCACTGAATCGCGCGAGCATCTGGCCGAGCCGGACCGGTTCGCCGGGCTCGACGCGCGGCGCAAACGCGACGGCTTTGCCGGTCAGGACGATCACGGTCGATCCCATGTTGAAGCGGCCGAGCTCCTCGCCGCGCCTGAACGTGCGCCCGACACCCGCTTCGATCACGCGAACCTTGCCGCCACGACCGGGCGGTGGATTGATCTCGCCCGCGAACACGGTCTCGATGCTGCCGACGAACAGCGCGCCCACCAGCACCAGGCAGAGCGGGCCGTCGTCGGTGTCGAAATCACAGACGACGCGTTCGTTGCGGGCAAACAGATCGGGGATTGTGCGGGCCGTCGCGGCGTTCACGCTGAACAGTTGTCCCGGCACGTAGCGCGTGACGCGCAGGACCGCGTCGCAGGGCAGGTGGATGCGGTGATAGTTGTACGGCGCCAGGTAAAGGCACGCGAAACTGCCTTCGCGGTAGCGCGCGGCGGCCGGCACGTCGGCCAGCAAGCCTGCGCACGAGTACTGCATGCCCTTGGCCTGCAACAGCGCACCTGCGGTCATGCTGCCGAGCTGGCTCACGGTGCCGTCGACCGGCGACACCAGGGCGTGAGCGTCGGTGGCGATCGGACGCGCCCCGGGTCGCAACTCACGCGTGAAAAAGGCGTTGAAGGATTCGTAGGTGAACGGGTCGGGCTGCAGTGCCTCGTGCATGTCGATCTGCGGGTACGACCGCAGCACCGTGCGCAGCACGAGGTTGCGCACGGCCGGCTGCCGGCTGCGTGCCAGCGCATGCATGCCGCGCGAAAGCAGGTGCTGCGGGAGAGCTTTCTGCAGCAGGGCGAACAGTTCGTCGCCGCTGGAACGGTCACTCGCGCCGGTCATCGCTGCGATGCCTCGAAGTACTGCACGACCTTGCGGAAATCGCGAGCCAGCACGGTGGCATCGAGCGGCGGCGACGAATAAGCGGCGAGCGCACCTGCCGGCGAAACCACGAAGAGTCCGGCGCCGTGATCCATCGTGTAGCCGCCGCCGGGCAGCGGCACCTTGGCGAACGGCACCGAGAATGCGCTGGCCGCCTGCGCGGTCGCCGCCAACGTCCCGGTTGCACCCAGCAACGAAGGATCGAAGAAAGTCACGTACGTCTTGAGAATGGCAGGCGTATCCCTTTCGGGATCCACGGTGACCAGCAGCACGCGCGGCTGCTGTTCTGCTGGCAGGTCGGCCAGCTTCTTCTTCATCTGAGCAAGCGTCGTGAGCGTCGTAGGGCACACGTCCGGGCACTGCGTGAAGCCGAAAAACACGACCGTCCAGCGGTTGTGCAGGAAGTCACCCGGCAGTGGGCGCCCGTCCTGGTCGACGAGGTCGAGCGGGGGCAGTTCGCGTGGTTGCGGCAGGATGGTCGCGCTTTCGGTTACCGGCACCGGCACCTCTCGCAGCCTGACGAACAAGCGTGCGAGTATCAGCCCGAGCGCAAACGCTACAATGGCGGCCAATACGATTCGAAGCAGGGGGCGGGTGGTCATCGCACCAATTATCCCACAGGACTGCAGTGATCATGCCGACGACCCCGAGCCCGTTCACCCGCAAGCCGCCAGCCGCGCCGACCGTCGCGCAGCTGATCCGTTTTGGCGCGCGAGAATTCGACGTTGCCGGGCTCGCCTACGGACACGGCACGGTGGATGCGAGGGATGACGCTGCCGCGCTCGTCTTCCATGCGCTCGGGCTCGACCATGCCGATGCCGGGACTGCCTATACGGTCAAGCCGGGCAGGCCGCAGGTCGAGCAGGTGCTCGGCCTGTTCGCGGAACGGCTGTGCCGCCGGGTCCCCGTCGCCTACCTGATGGGCCGGATGTGGTTTGCTGGGCTGGAATTCGAAGTTGACCCGCGAGTGATCGTGCCGCGCTCGCCCTTTGCCGAACTGATCGCCAGGGGTTTCGCGCCATGGGTCGATCCCGCGCGCGTGCTGCGGGTCGTCGATCTCGGTACCGGCTCGGGTTGCATTGCCATTGCGTGCGCGCTGCAGTTTCCTCAGGCGCGTGTCGATGCCGTGGATCTCTCTCCCGCCGCGCTCGAAGTCGCGGCGCGCAACGTGCAACGCCATGGCGCCGGTGCGCGCGTGCGGCTGCACCTCGGCGATGCGTTCGAACCACTGGGCGACGCAGTCTACGACCTGATCGTGTCGAATCCACCCTACGTCAGCGACGCGGAAATGGCAGCGCTGCCGCGTGAGTACCTGCACGAGCCGGACATGGCGTTGCGCGCCGGCAGCGACGGGCTCGACGTGGTGCGTCGAATCCTGCGCGACGCCGATACGCACCTCGCGCCGGGCGGCGTCCTGTTGGTCGAAGTGGGTGACAGTGAGGAGCGATTGCAGCAGGCCTATCCGGGCGTGCCCTTCCTGTGGCTCGAGTTCGAGCACGGCGGCGGCGGGGTCTTCCTGTTGACGAAAGACGACCTTCGCAGGCACCGTCATGAGCTTTCCGGGGCGAGTTGAGCATGTCGGGCAATACATTCGGAACGCTGTTCACGGTCACCACTTTCGGCGAGAGCCACGGCCCGGCGCTCGGCTGCATTGTCGACGGCTGTCCGCCCGGACTGCCCCTCGCGGAAGAAGACATCCAGCGTGACGTCGAACGTCGCCGCTCGGGCACTTCCAGGTACACCAGCCAGCGTCACGAGCCGGATCGCGTGCGTATCCTGTCCGGCGTGTTCGAGGGCGTCACCACCGGCACACCGATCGGCCTGCTGGTCGAGAACACCGACCAGCGTTCGTACGACTACGAAAAGATCAAGGACCGGTTCCGGCCG
This sequence comes from Pseudomonadota bacterium, assembly GCA_016704655.1. Classification (GTDB taxonomy): domain Bacteria; phylum Pseudomonadota; class Gammaproteobacteria; order Steroidobacterales; family Steroidobacteraceae; genus RPQJ01. The sequence goes on from JADIZR010000001.1 coordinate 27,969, forward strand.
GGCCACGCCGATTACACCTATCAGCAGAAGTACGGCCTGCGCGATTACCGCGGCGGCGGCCGCTCGTCGGCGCGCGAAACGGTGATGCGCGTAGCCGCCGGCGCAATCGCACGCAAATTCCTTGGCGCGAAGGGCATCGATATCTTCGGCTACCTGGCCCAGATGGGCTCGATCCGGCTCGCCATGCTCGATCGTGAGGCCATCGACGCCAACCCGTTTTTCTGTGCCGAGCCGGCACGCGTGCCTGACCTCGAAGCCATGATCGACACGCTGCGTCGAGACGGCGATTCGATTGGGGCCCGCGTCAATGTCGTGGCCTCCGGTGTTCCGCCGGGGCTCGGCGAACCTGTGTTCGACCGGCTCGATGCCGACCTTGCGCACGCGATGATGAGCATCAATGCCGTCAAGGGAGTGGAGATCGGCGCTGGCTTCGCCAGTGTCGAGCAGCGTGGTTCGCAGCACCGCGACGAAATGACGCCGCAGGGTTTCCTGTCGAACGATGCCGGCGGCACGCTGGGCGGCATCTCGTCGGGCCAGGATGTGCTCGTCAGCATGGCGATCAAGCCGACCTCGAGCATCGTCAAGCCGGGTCGCTCGATCGACGTGGCGGGGCAACCCGTCGAGGTCGTCACCACCGGCCGCCACGACCCCTGCGTCGGCCTCCGGGCCGTACCCATCGCCGAGGCGATGCTTGCGCTCGTGCTGGCCGATCACTACCTGCGGCATCGGGCCCAGAATGCCGACGTCCGGTCCAGCACCCCGGTGATAACCTGACCTCACTGCGCACCGGCCGGGCACGCCACGGAATTGTGGAGCATGTCCGGCAATCGCCGGACCAAAGGGCTACAAAGGCGCCTGCAGCCGCGGTCTTGTTGGGTGCGGGCCGGGCCGTGGGATATAGTTATGTCTAATAGGTTGTCGATCCGCGAACTCAACGGACCCGTGGCGCACCGCTGCGACCGAGCCACGATTCGCAATCGGTGGGAGACTCGATGAAGACTGCTGTACGCCGCGTCCTGCTCATGAGCGCGTTGCTGGCCCCGGGCGTCCTTTACGCGCTCGGCCTGGGCGAAATCAAGCTGAATTCAGCATTGAATCAGCCCTTTGATGCTGAAATCGAGCTGGTCTCGGCGAACGAGGAGGACCTTGGAGCGCTGCGTGCCGCGCTCGCCTCCAGCGACACGTTTGTTCGCTACGGCCTTGACCGCCCGGCGTTCCTGGTTGACTTCAACTTCCGGGTTGCCAAGGGCTCTGACGGCAGGGACGTCCTGCGCGTCACCTCGCCCCGACCGGTCACCGAACCCTTCGTGACGCTCCTGGTCGAGGCCAACTGGCCGCGCGGCCGGTTGCTCCGTGAATACACCGTGCTGCTCGACCCCCCGGTCTACGTGCCGGGTCCGGCGGCCAGCGAGCCCGTCGCGGCGGCTCCCCGGGTCAGTTCGGGTGGCGCCACCAGCACGCGTTCGGCGGCTCCGGTCGCCGACACGACCACCGAGCCCGTTCGTTCCTCGAGACCCGCCAGCCCGGACGTGCCTGCGGCGGCCCCCGGCATCGAGCCGGGCAGCACCTACCGGGTGCGCAACAACGACACGCTCTGGGAAATCGCCAGTGCCGCGAACCCGGGCCCGCGCTCGAACGTCAATCGGGCCATGGTTGCCATCTTCCAGAACAACCCGCAGGCGTTCGACGGCAACATCAATGTACTGCGTGCAGGCAGCCTGCTGCGCATTCCGGACGCGGCCCAGATCAGCTCCGTGTCGTCGAGCGCAGCATCGGCCGAAGTCGCGCGACAGTACGACGCCTGGCGTAACGGCACGGCCACCACAGCTGGAAGCGAAGCCGGCACGCTCCGCCTCGTCACGCCGGAGCAGGGTACGGCGGCACCGTCCACTACTACGTCCGCTGCGCCTGCGGTTGCGGCACCTGCTGCAACGACCGGAGCGCCGGTGGCTGCGGCATCGAGCGACCTCGACGAGCGTGTCAGGCAGCTCGAGAACGAACTCGCTGAAGCCAAGCGTCTGCTCGAGGTGCGCAACGCAGAACTCGCGACACTGCAGGGCGGCGCACCCGTGCCCGCGGATGGGGCGGCCGCGCCAGCGGCTGCTGCAACTGCAGAGCCGGCTGCAACCGCAGAGCCGGCGCAGCCCGACCAGCCAAAGAAGCCGAAGACGAAAGTCGTGGAGCCGCCGCAGCCGAGCCTGCTCGAGCGCATCACCGACTACTGGTGGGTGTTGCTCGGCCTGCTGGCCGCGGGTCTTGGCGCCTTTCTGATCCAGCGCCTGCGGCGCGAACGCGGCAGCGCCGAAGAATCGCTGGAAGAGGCGCTCGGCTCGCGGGATGCTCGAAGCTCCGGACCGAGGTATACGCCGCGTTCGCGCGACACGGACATCCTGGTCGAAGAACGGGGCGGCGGCGACAGTACCGGACGTGGCGCGGCTACCGCAATGTCTGCGGCCGCAGCGGCGTCTGCCGCACGCTCACCAGAACCGACACGCAAGGTCGTCACGGTCGAGGACACGTTGTCGGGTGACGGCCCGGCGAGCATGGAATCGGGCGATCCGCTGGCCGAGGCCGACTTCCACATGGCGTACGGCTTGTACGACCAGGCGGCGGACCTCGTGCAGCTGGCGATGAAGCGCGAACCGCAGCGCCGCGACCTCAAGCTGAAACTGCTCGAAATCTACTTCGTCTGGGGCAACAAGGAGCGGTTCCTCGACCTGGCCCGCGACCTCGACACGACTCGCGCGGATGCGCCGGCCGGTGAATGGGACAAGGTCCTGATCATGGGCAAGCAGATTGCGCCGGGCGATGCGCTGTTTGCGAGCAAGCCCGAGCTCTGCCGCTTCCGATTCGCTGGACATGGAGCTGCACGGATCGACCGGCACGCTCGACATGACGATTCCGGCCGGCGATTCGGCGGGGCCCGACATGGTCCTGTCGGAGTCGGACACCGAGATTGCATCGATCGACTCTTCGGGCATCGATTTCATCCTCGACGAACCGGCCCGCGGCAACGACGAATCCACGGTGCTGCCGACGATCGAAATGCCGCGCATCAGCAGTGCCGGCGATACGACCGGCGATACGCAGGAAGTCACGGTCGATCGTCTCGGCCTCGATCTCGACACGCTGCGCGATCTCGAGTCGCTCGACGCCGGCGAGGCCAGTGACGCGCGCAAGCGTGCCAGCAGCGACACCATCGAAACCACGATGATCGGCGGCGGCAAGGAACTGCTCGAGGACGACAATACCGACCTGCTCAACTCGACGGCACTGATGCGCATGGTCGACGACACGGCGATGCTGCCAAGCGATGAATCGCTCGAGGGCATCGTCGACCTGACCGGTGCAACGGGAGTACTGCCCGCACTCGACGTAACGGGTGAATTGCCTGCGCTCGATTCGACGGGGTTGACCGCAAACCTTGCAGGCAATGTCGATTACGACCTGGGCGGCGAGCCGGCGACGATGAGCGAAGTCGGCACCAAGCTCGACCTCGCGCGCGCGTACATGGACATGGGTGATCCGGAAGGCGCCCGCAGCATCCTCGACGAGGTGTTGCAGGAAGGCAGTTCGACCCAGCGCCAGGAAGCAGAGCGGCTGATCGCCAGCCTGCCCTGACGGGCGGCGGGCTCGTGCCGCGTCTCGCGCTCGGCATCGAGTACGACGGCTCCGCGTTTGCCGGCTGGCAGTTCCAGTCGCATGCGCGCAGCGTGCAGGGCGACCTGCAGCTCGCCTTGGCGCAGGTCGCTGACCATCCCATCGAACTCACTGCTGCCGGGCGCACCGACGCCGGCGTGCATGCGCTCGAGATGGTGGCGCACTTCGACACGACGGCAGAGCGGCCCCTGCATGCGTGGATGCTCGGTGCGAACGCCAACGTCGCGGCGGAAATCTCCGTGCTCTGGGCCCACGCCGTACCCGACGACTTTCATGCGCGCCACCATGCCACGGCGCGGCGGTACCACTACCGCGTACTCAATCGGCGCATGCGCCCGGCGCTCGAGCGCCAGCGCGTCTGCTGGGTCCGGCAAGAACTCGACGCCGAGCGCATGCACGAAGCGGGGCAGGTGCTGGTGGGGCGCCACGATTTTTCCGCCTTCCGCGCCTCCGAATGCCAGTCGCCGAGCCCGGTGCGCGAACTCATGGAGCTGTCGGTCGACCGCGACGGTCCTTACGTCGACCTGCGGGTCCGTGCCAATGCCTTCCTGCACCACATGGTTCGCAACCTCGCGGGCAGCCTGATCCTGGTCGGCCGCGGCGAACGCACCGCCGAATGGCTGTTGGCAGTTCTGCTGGGCCGCGACCGTCGAGACGCCGGGCCCACGGCACCGCCGGACGGCCTGTATTTCGTCGGCGCCGACTACCCCGCCGGATTCGGACTCCCTTCGGGTAGACTGCGCCGGCCGCCCACGGGAGCCGTGTCGTGACCTGGTTCGAAAAGATCATCCCCTCGCGCATCAAGACGGAACGCCGCTCGCGGTCCGTCCCCGAAGGCCTGTGGATCAAGTGCCCGGCGTGCGACGCCGTGCTCTACCGCGCCGAACTGGAGCGCAACCTGCAGGTGTGCCCGAAGTGCAGTCACCACATGCGCATCGAGGGGCGCGACCGGCTCATGGGTTTCCTCGACGAGGGCACGGGACGTGAGCTTGCGGACGAAGTCGAACCCGAGGATCCGCTCAGGTTCCGCGACAGCAAGAAGTACCGCGACCGCCTCACCGCCGCGCAGAAGACGGTGGGCGAGAAGGACGCGATGATCGTGATGGCCGGCGCGCTGCACGCCATCGACGTCGTCGCCTGCGCGTTCGAGTTCCGCTTCCTCGGCGGTTCGATGGGTTCGGTCGTCGGCGAGCGCTTCACCCGTGGCGCCGAACACTGCCTTGCCAACGGCCTGCCGTTGATCTGCTTCTCGTCGAGTGGCGGCGCGCGCATGCAGGAAGGTTTGTTGTCGCTGCTGCAGATGAGCAAGACCAGCGCGGTGTTGTCGCGCATGGCGCAGGCGAAGCTGCCGTACATTTCGGTGCTCACCGACCCGACCACGGGCGGCGTGTCGGCGAGCCTCGCGATGCTCGGTGACCTCAACATCGCCGAGCCGCGCGCGCTGATCGGGTTTGCCGGTCCGCGCGTGATCGAACAGACGGTGCGCGAGACGCTGCCGGAGGGCTTCCAGCGCAGCGAGTTCCTGCTCGAACACGGCGCCATCGACATGATCGTCGACCGTCGCGACCTGCGGGGCCGCGTTGCGACGCTGCTCGCAATGATGCTCGGCCGGCCGCCACTCGTGCGCGCAGACGAAACCAGCCCGTCGCTCTGACCATTCCCCCGATGCTGGCCGGACCGCGTTTCGAGCGTCTCGACGACTGGCTCGACTGGCAGCAGCAACTGCATCCGGCGACGATCGAGCTCGGCCTGCGGCGGATCGCTGCCGTCCTCGAGCGCACCGGTTGGACCAGGCCACGCGCACCCGTCATCACGGTGGGTGGCACCAACGGCAAGGGTTCGTGTGTCGCGCTGCTCGATGCGATCCTGCGTGCGAATGGTTATCGCGTCGCGACCTTCACGTCGCCGCACCTGGTCGATTATCGCGAGCGCATCCGCGTCGACGGTGCAATGACGTCCGAGGCTTCGCTCATCGCGGCCTTCGAGCGCGCGGCCGACGCACTTGGACCCGACTCGCTCACGTTCTTCGAGTTCAACACGCTCGCGGCGCTGCTGATTTTCGAGACGGCGGTCCCTGACGTGATCGTGCTCGAGGTCGGTCTCGGTGGCCGGCTCGATTCCGTCAACGTCATCGATCCCGACGTGGCCGTCGTGGTCTCGATTGGCCTCGATCACATGGACTGGCTCGGCCCCGACCTGGAATCCATCGGTCGCGAAAAGGCCGGTATCTTTCGTGCAGGGCGACCGGCCGTGTTCGGCACGCCCGAGCCGCCGCAGTCCGTGCGTGATCGCGCGCACGAGATCGATGCGCGGCTGCTGGTGCGAGGCACCGATTTCGACGGCCGTGGGGTCGGCGTGGCGGGTTGGGACTTCATGGTCGGCGATCGAGTCGCGTTGTCTGCGCTGCCGCTGCCATCGTTGCCGGGGCCGATCCAGGTCGCGAACGCCGCGACGGCGCTGATGGCGCTGCAGCAGCTGCAGAATCGATTGCCGTTGTGCCGCGAGGCGATCGAACGCGGCTTGCGTTCCGCGCAGCTGCCCGGACGATTCCAGCGCGTGCCGGATGCCTGCGGGTTCGAGTGGGTACTCGACGTGGCCCACAATCCGGCTGCGGCTTCGACGCTGGCGGCCAACCTGCGGGCGCTGCCGGTGCCGGGCCGCACGCTCGCCGTCTGCGGCATGCTCGGCGACAAGGATGTGCCCGGCGTCATCGGCACCCTGCGCGAGTCCATCGACCTGTGGTTTGCGGCCACGGCGGAAGGCCCGCGGGCGATCGATGCCGCCGAACTCGCGCGCAGGGCGGGCGAGGCGGGGGTCTATCTGCAGCCGGCGGGCACGGTACCCGAGGCGATGCAACGCGCCGCCGGGGTTGCGCGGGCGGGTGATCGTATCGTCGTGTTCGGTTCCTTCCACGTCGTCGGTCCGGCGCTCGCGGCTTTACGCGTTCCCCTATAATCCCGACCCGATGGAAGAACCACTGAAGGCCAGGCTGATCGGCGCAGGCATCCTCGTGTTGCTGGCGGTCGCCCTGGTGCCCGAGCTGCTCTCGGGTCCGAAGAATTCGGCTGGCGGGCAGGGGGCTGGCGGCGCGAAGAACACGCGCACTGTCACGATCGACCTCGGCGGGGCAGTGGCAGACGGGGCCAGGCTCGAGCCAGGTCCGGAGACCGCAGCGGCGCCGGCTACGACCTCAACGTTACCGACCGTTGCTTCGCCTGCACCTGCACCTGCACCTGCGCCGGAGGCTGCAGCGCTCGTTGCCTCGACGCCGCGAGAGCAACCCGCAGCCACGGAAAAAGTAGTGGCGCCTCCTGTGCGGACTCCGGAGACCCGGCCTGCCGCGATCGAACCCGCGGTGCAGGCGTCCGCCCCGGCCAAAGGCACATTCTCGGTGCAGGTGGGGGCATTCGGTTCCGAGGCCGCCGCCCGCAAACTCGTCGCCGACCTCAAGGCAGACGGCATGCCGGCGTATATCGCGCCGCTGTCCAAGTCCGGCAAGACCTTGCATCGAGTTCGGGCGGGACCCGTGCCCGACCGGGCGGCCGCCGACAAGCTCGCTGCGAGGCTCAAGGCCCGTGGACTGCCGGTGTCCGTAGTCTCCGGCGGCTGACGCCCCCCTCTGCTAGAATTCGCCCCTTCAAATTGGTTGCCAGGACCCACCCGGCCGCATGACGACCGTCGACTACGCCCTTATTGCCATCGTCCTGATTTCCCTGCTGTTCGGAGCAATCCGGGGATTCCTGCGGGAGTCAGTGGCGCTGCTCGGTTGGCTGGTAGGCCTGTGGCTCGCCTGGCGCTACGCGCCAGCGGTGCAGCCCTACCTCGGCGGTTCACTCACGGACACCGAGCTCCAGGTCTGGGTTGCCCGGCTGATCCTGCTGCTCGCCGCGGTGCTGGCGGCCTGGGTCATCGGCAGCCTGCTGGGTTACCTCGTGCAGCGCTCGGGACTGACGCTCGGCCTCGACCGCATCCTGGGCGGCGTGTTCGGCCTGGTCCGTGGCGCCGTCATCGTCGGCTTCGCCGTCATGCTGGCGCAGGCGGCGCAGATGCAGGACGAGTCGTGGTGGAAAGAGTCCAGGTTGATTCCGGTCGGTATGGAAATGGCCTCCGTGCTGAGTGGCTATGTCGAAACCGGGCGCAAGGTCATCGACGACGTCACCGAGCCGGGTACCTGAGGGCGCAACCATGTGTGGCATCGTCGGTATCGTGGGCTTCACGCCGGTAAACCAGCAGATCTACGACGCGCTCACCGTCCTGCAGCATCGTGGACAGGACGCGGCAGGCATCATGACGGAGCACGAAGGCGCTCTGTACCTGCGCAAGGACGTGGGTCTCGTGCGCGACGTCTTCCAGCAGCGGCACATGCTGCAGCTGAAGGGCAACATCGGCATCGGCCACGTGCGCTACCCGACCGCGGGCTGCGACAGTTCCGACGAGGCGCAGCCGTTCTACGTCAACGCGCCGTATGGCCTCTGCCTCGCGCACAACGGCAACCTCACCAATGCGCGGCAGCTTGCCGACGTGCTGATGCGGGAAGATCGCCGCCACCTCAATACGTCGTCGGATTCGGAGGTGCTGCTCAACGTGCTCGCGAGCGAACTGCAGCGCTTCGGCACGACGCGCGCCTCGGCCGCCGACATCTTCGCCGCCATCAGTGCCACGTTCCGCCGGATCCGGGGCGGCTATGCCGTCATCGCGATGATCCTCGGTCACGGCGTGATCGGCTTCCGCGACCCGCACGGCATCCGACCGCTGGTCATCGGCAAGCGCGACACGCCGCGCGGCCGCGAGCACATGATCGCGTCGGAAAGCGTGGCGCTCGACCAGAGCGGCTTCGAGCTGCTGCGCGATGTCGGACCGGGTGAGGCCGTCTACATCGACGAGACCGGCCGCCTGCACACCAAGCAGTGCGCCGACCCGGTCCGCCACACGCCATGCATCTTCGAGTACGTGTACTTTGCGCGGCCCGATTCGATCATCGACAACATCTCGGTCTACAAGGCGCGCCTGCGCATGGGCGAACTGCTGGCGGACAAGATCCGTCGCACGCGCCCGCAGCACGACATCGACGTCGTGATCCCGATTCCGGACACCAGCCGCACGAGTGCGATGCAAGTGGCGCAGATTCTCGGGGTCAAGTACCGCGAGGGGTTCATCAAGAACCGCTACATCGGCCGCACCTTCATCATGCCGGAGCAGGGTCAGCGCAAGAAGTCGGTGCGCAACAAGCTGAATGCGATCGATCTCGAGTTCCGCGGCAAGAACGTGCTGCTGGTCGACGACTCGATCGTGCGCGGCACGACGTCGGCGCAGATCATCGAGATCGCGCGCGAGGCGGGCGCCAGCAAGGTGTATTTCGCCTCGGCCGCGCCGCCGGTGCGTTACCCGAACGTCTACGGCATCGACATGCCGGCGGCTTCCGAACTCGTCGCGGCGGGCCGCACGGAAGACGAAGTCGCCAGGCTGATCGGCGCGGACTGGCTGATCTACCAGGACCTCGACGACCTCGTGAAGGCCGTGCGCCACCACGACTCGGGCGTGAGCCAGTTCGACACGTCGTGCTTCTCGGGCGAGTACGTCACCGGCGACATCACACCCGAATACCTCGACCGGCTGCAGCGCGAGCGATCGGACCTCGCGAAGCAGACCCGTAACACCGGCACCGCTGCGTCCGGCGTGCTGAAGGCCGTCGTCTGACGCGTCGTCTGGTCCCGCGCGACATTCTCCTGGATTGTTTTCGTGCGGCAATCGTCGCCGTCGACGGACGGCGGGTCGTAGAGCAGGAACTCAACCGACGGCCGCTGCGCGGCTCGTGGCACGTGGTCGCGATTGGCAAAGCTGCGGCAGCGATGGCGCAAGGTGCGGTCGCTGCGCTGGGTCCGCAGAATTGCCGGCGGCGTGATCATCGTGCCGGTCGATCACGTGCCGACCGGCTTCAATCCGGCGGCACACGGCCTGCACGTCACGTATGGATCGCATCCATTGCCGGACGAGGCGAGTCTCGCCGCAGGCCAGACGGTCGCCGACTTCGTGACGGCCCTCGATGCCAGGGCGCAGGTGCTGTTCCTGGTTTCCGGCGGCGCCTCGAGCCTCGTCGACTGGCTCGTTCCCGGCGCCACTCTCGCCGACCTGCAGGCTCTGAATCGGTGGGCACTGCAATCCGGCGCAGCCATCGCGCAGGTCAACGCCTTGCGTCGGCGCATCTCGAGATTGAAGGGCGGTGGCCTCGCGCGAATCGCAATGGGCCGGCGAACGCACGCCCTGATGATCTCGGACGTGCCGGGCGACGACCCGCGCATCATCGGTTCCGGATTGCTGCACGCGTTTCCGGATGAGCCTGCAGGCGCGCCAGGCACGGCTGCACTGCCGCCGGAGTTGCGCGATTTTCTGGACCGCCTCCATTCGAGACCGCGAACCCACGCAGACGTGCCTGCGGTACCGGTACGGATCGTTGCATCGGCTGGGTCGGCTTGTCGCGCTGCGGCAGCAGCGGCACGAGCGCACGGGCTGCAGGTCCGCCTGGTGCGGACTCGCATCGACGGTGACGCGGCCAGACTCGGAGTCCGCTTCGCCGCATCGCTCGCCTGGCAGCCGGCGGGTGTCGTACAGATTCGGCGAGGCGAATCGACGGTGAATTTGCCAGCCCAGCCGGGTCGCGGTGGCCGCAACCAGCACCTGGCGCTCGCCGCCGCACTCGAACTCGAACGCCGCGGTCTGCACGATGCGCACCTGCTTGCCGCTGGCACGGACGGAATCGATGGCAGTTCAAGTGATGCGGGCGCGCTGGTCGACGTCGAGACGTGCCAGCGTGGACGCGACGCCGGCTGCGATCCCACCGTCTCGCTCGCACGCGCGGATTCCGGTACTTTTCTCGAGGCAGCGGGCGATCTGCTGCATACTGGACCGACACTGACGAACGTCGGCGATCTGGTGCTGGGGCTGCGGCTGGGAGGGCGTGGATGACGTTGCGGGCATTGATCGTGAGCGACCGGGCGGACTATCGGCAGCAGCTCGCGCATCACGTCACGCTCGAATGGCGCGATGCGTTGCCGGCCGAATACGAGCCCGCCACGCGCGGACGCCTGCCCGCAGGATTCACCGGTATCGCGTACGACGTCGTGCTGCTCGACCATGAAGTGCAGGACTCGCGTGGCCTGGAATGGCTCGAGGACCTGGCCGACCGGCCTGGTTTTCCGCCCATCGTTTACTTCGCGCCCGGCGGCGCCGGCGCAGTCAGGGACAAGGCAAAGTCCGTGGGCGCGCTCGCAGTGCTGACGCGCACGGACTTCGAGCATGCGGACCTGTGTGGCGCACTGCGGACGGCGCTGGCCAGTCGCCGCAACGTGCTGGCGGAAACCTCTCGCGCGGCGCTCGAACAGTGTCCGCCTGATCGTTTCGGCTCGGTGCGCATCCGCGGCCATCGCTGCCTGCGCCGCCTCGCCGTGGGCGGTTCGTCGAGCGTATTCCTTGCCGAAAACATGCGTACGGGTCAGCAGCGCGTCCTCAAGATCTTCCGGCAGGTGCCGGATATCGTCGAGGGCAGCACGACATTCGATCGTTTCCTGCGCGAATTCGATCTCGTGGCGCACCTGCGGCATCCGAACATCGCGCGCATCTTCGACATCGGCGTCGCGGACGACCATCTGTACCTCGCCATGGAATTCTTTCCGGGCGGCGACCTGCGCTCGCGCATGCGTGAGCGTCTCGACCCGCAGCAGGCGCTGGGCTACGTGCGGCAGATGGCGGCAGCGCTCGGCGCGCTGCACGAGGTCGGCGTCCTGCATCGCGACGTGAAACCGGGCAACCTGCTGTTGCGCGAGGATGGCTCCGCCGCCTTCATCGATTTTGGACTCGCGCGCCAGCTGAGCCTGGAAAGCGACATCACGGGTGTCGGCACGATCTTCGGCACGCCGCACTACATGAGCCCCGAGCAGGGGCATGGCTCGCCGCTCGACGTACGCAGCGACCTCTACAGTCTCGGCGTGGTGTTGTTCGAGATGCTCACCGGGGACAAGCCATACATCGCGGAAACACCACTCGCGGTGATCTACAAGCACGCCAATGCGCCGGTCCCGCGCCTGCCGCTGAACCTGGCACACCTGCAACCGTTGCTCGATGGCTTGCTCGCGAAGAAGCCGGCCGATCGCTTGCCGTCGGCCGCCGCGATCGTCGCCAGCATCGACGAGCTGCTCAAGAGCGCTGCGGCCTGAGTTCTCGCCAGTGAGCGCCGCCGTCGTGCTGCAGTCGACGACCGATCCGCGCTGGTTCCAGCTCGCCGTGGAGCGCTGGCAGGATCTTCTCCTCGATCACGCGAACTGCGAGAAGAAGGCGGCGTCGACGGCGCTGGCGCTGATGTTCTCGTACCCCGAGGACTTCGAGCTGGCCGACCGCATGTCGCGCCTGGCACGCGAGGAGTTGCGGCATTTTGAACTGGTGCAGCAGCAACTGACGGCGCTGCAGGTGCCGTTCCGGCGCCTGAGCCCGTCACGCTATGCCGAGGGCTTGCGCAAGGCGCTGCGGCGGACGGAACACGAGCGCCGGATGGACCTGCTGCTGATCGGCGCGTTGATCGAGGCGCGTTCGCACGAGCGGTTCATCGGCTTGATTCCATTGCTCGGCGAACCCCTCGGCCCGTTCTACGCGTCGCTGGCGGCGGCCGAGGCCCGTCACGCCGGTCTCTACCTGCGCCTGGCGGAGAAGCGGGGCGACGGTGCGCGCGAGCGACTGCAGCAGCTGGCAGCGGTCGAGGCGGAGCTGGCGGTGGCGCCGGACGCTGAGTTCCGGTTTCACTCGGGCACGCCGGAAGGGTGAGGAAGGGAAGGAAGGGAGGAAGGGAGGAAGGCGAGGAAGGCCCGAACTTTGTGACCTTCCTGTCCTTCCTGTCCTTCCTCTCCTTCCTCTCCTTCCCGCCCTTCCTCCCCTTCCTCACCTTCCCAGCGTCCGCAGCTCCACGCCATCATCGCGCCACTCGAGTACGCTCCCCTGCGTGTACCAGTCACCGAGCACGATGCGGCGCGCCGGTTGGCCGTCCACCTCGAGCGAATGAATCGCCGGGCGATGGGTATGCCCATGCACCAGCGTGCTGACGCGGGCCTGCCGCAACGAGGCGACGATCTCTGTGGGCGTCACGTCCATGATCTCGGCCGCCGTGGCGCCCACGTGCATCCGGCTGCCCGCCCGTAATTTTCCGCCCAGCTTGCGCCGCGACTTGAGGCTCAGGTGGCGCAGCAGAAAAAGCGTGAGGGATTGCGCAGGATCCGCCGCAGCCGCTGATAGCTGGCGTCGCCAGTGCACAGCACGTCGCCGTGCATCAGCAGCACACGCTCGCCATGCAGGTCGACGACGATGCCGTCCTCGAGCAGGGTGCAGCCGGTCTCCGCGGCGAAGCGCGCGCCGATGAGAAAATCCCGGTTGCCGTGCATGAAATACGTGGGTACTCCCGCATCGTGCAGTTCGCGCAGCTCCGCAATGATCGAGCGCACTGCCGGATCGGGGTCGTCGTCGCCGAGCCAGGCCTCGAACAGGTCGCCGAGGATGTAGAGCGCACGCGCTGAGCGTGCCTCGCCACGCAGGAAATCCACGAACTGTCGCGCGATCCCGGGTGCGGAGGGATCGAGGTGCAGGTCCGAGATCAGCAGCGTCTTGCGGCGATCGGCGTTCACTTGGGCGTTGCAGCCTCGCCGATGACACGGGCGGTCGTGATGACGACCGGCTGCAGGGGCGCGTCCTCCTGGAACGAGCCGCTCGAGCCCGTCGCGACGCTGGCGATTCGCTCGACGACGTCCATGCCTTCGACCACGCGCCCGAAGACTGCGTACCCCCAGCGCGTGGGGGAGGGGTCGAGCGCGATGTTGTCGGTCACGTTGACGTAGAACTGGGATGTCCCGCTGTGCGGATCCCCAGTACGCGCCAGGGCGACCGTGCCGCGCCGGTTGCTCAGGCCGTTACCGCTTTCGTTGGGCACGCCGCCGCGGACCGGCTTCTCAGTGCCGTCCGGCAGGTACCCACCCCCCTGGATCACGAAATTGCCGATGACCCGATGGAAGACGGTGCCGTCGTAATGCTGGTCACGAACGTACTGCAGGAAACTCCCCGCGGTGAGCGGTGCCCGCGCGGGGTCAACCTCGACCGTGAAGGCGCCCAGTGTCGTTTCGAAACGGACCTGCTGCAGTCCGGCCGGCGCGGCGTCCTGCGCCCATGCGGGCCCACACAGCCCAACGGCGATGAGCAGCAGGGTTCGCGAGAAAATCGGGAAACTCAGGGACATTCGGCACCCACCCGTCGAAAACACTGCCGGGATGGTAAGCGTCCCGGAGCCCACGGGCCAGCGCCGGACAGGAAGGCAATCGATCCGATCCGGTAAGATGCGCGGCCATGCCTGTCACCGCTCAAGTCACGCGTTTCGCGCCGAGCCCCACGGGAGCGCTGCACCTGGGCAACGCCCGCACGGCGCTGTTCAGCTGGCTCGCCGCGCGCGCCTCGGGCGGTCGATTCGTGCTGCGCGTCGAGGATACCGATGCCGGCCGCAGCCAGGACGCGCTGCTCGAGCGGCAACTCGACGAACTGCGCTGGCTGGGCATCACCTGGGATGAAGGTCCGGGCGTGGGCGGTCCGCACGGTCCATACCGGCAGAGCGAGCGTAGTGCTGTCTACGCCGATGCCTTGACGAAGCTCGAGGCGAATGCCCACACCTACCCGTGCTTCTGCTCGCCGGAGGAACTACAGCTTTCGCGCAAGACGCAGCTGGCTGCGGGCAGGCCGCCGCGGTATGCGCGCACGTGCGCGGGCTTGAGCCAGGCCGAAGTACAGCGACGCATCGACTCCGGCAAGGCGCCGGCGATCCGCTTCCGCGTGCCGGACCATCGCACCGTCGAGTTCGTGGATCGTGTCCACGGTCCACAGCGCTTCCAGTCCGACGACATCGGCGACTTCGTCATCCGTCGTGCCGACGGCAGCGTGTCGTTCTTCCTCGGCAACGCAGTCGACGACTCGGCGATGGGCATCACGCTGGTACTGCGGGGTGACGACCACCTGGCGAACACGCCGCGCCAGTTGTTGCTGCTGGAAGCGCTCGGCATGCCGTTGCCCGAATACGGTCATCTGCCGCTGGTGCTCGCTCCCACCGGGACGCCGCTGTCGAAGCGCGAGGGCGCGGCCAGCCTGACTGACCTGCGTGCACAGGGATTCCTGCCCGGTGCGATCTGCAATTACCTGGCCCGCCTGGGGCATGCCTGCGGCCACGACGGCTGGCTCGCGATGGACCAGCTGGCGTCGCACTTCGACCTCGGGCGCACGAGCCATTCGGCCGCGCGCTTCGACGACGCGCAGCTGCGGCACTGGCAGCGCGAGGCCGTGACGCACTCGACCGCTGCGCAGATCGAGCAGTGGCTCGGCACGCACCTCGCTCCTTTGCCAGCGGGTCCGGAGCGCCGCGAGTTCGTCGCGGTGGTCAAGGGCAACGTCCTGTTTCCGTCCGAAGTCGACGAACTCGTAGCCGTGGTCGCCAGCGACTCAGTGGTCATCTCGGCGGACGCGACCACGCAGATCACTGAGGCAGGACCGGAGTTCTTTGCGAGCGCCAGCCAGTTGCACGGCGCCAGTGCCGGCGACTTCAAGGCCTGGACGCGCGCCATTGCCGAGGCGACCGGTCGCAAAGGCGCCAGGCTTTTCATGCCGCTGCGCTCGGCGCTGACCGGCGCGACGCACGGGCCCGAACTCGCGCCGCTCGTCGGCCTGATGGGCACGGCGCGTGTCCTCGGCCGGCTCGAACGGGCGCAGGCACTCGCAGGAAAATAGGGGACGCTCACCTATTTCCTATTTCTGAAATAGGTGAGCGTCCCCAATTACGAGGGATACATGCTGCAAATCCAGAATTCGCTGACCGGGCGCAAGGAAGTTTTCAAGCCGCTCGAGCCGGGCAAGGTCCGCATGTACGTCTGCGGCATCACGGTCTACGACTACTGCCACCTCGGCCACGCCCGAATGCTGATCGTGTTCGACGTCGTGCGCCGTCACCTCGAGGCGTCGGGCTACGACGTCACGTTTATCCGCAACATCACGGACATCGACGACAAGATCATCCAGCGCGCGCAAGCGAATGGCGAGCCGATGCAGGCGCTGACCGAGCGTTTCATCAAGGCTTACCAGGAAGACTGCGCGGCACTCGGCGTGCGCCTGGGTGATCGCGAGCCTCGCGCGACCGAGTTCGTCTCGCAGATCGTCGCGATGGTGCAGCGGCTGGTGGAGAAGGGGTATGCGTACGCGGCCAGCAATGGCGACGTGTACTACGCCGTCGCGAAGTTCGAGCCGTACGGCCAGCTCTCGGGCAAGCGCCTGGCAGACCTGCGGGCAGGCGCCCGCATCGAAGTGGACGAAGCCAAGCGCGATCCGCTCGATTTCGTGCTGTGGAAGGCGGCGAAACCCGGCGAGCCCGCCTGGGAATCGCCGTGGGGTCCGGGGCGCCCGGGCTGGCACATCGAGTGCTCGGCGATGTCGGTCGAGCTCCTCGGTCCGCATTTCGACATCCATGGCGGCGGCATGGACCTCAAGTTCCCGCACCACGAGAACGAGATCGCGCAGACCTGCGCGGCGTGCGACTCGCCGTTCGTGAACGTGTGGATGCACAACGGCTTCGTGCGCGTCGACGACGAGAAGATGTCGAAGTCGCTCGGCAACTTCTTCACGGTGCGCGAGGTGCTGGAGTGGGTGCGCGACCCGGAAGTGGTTCGCTATTTCATGGTCAATAGCCAGTATCGCGGGCCGATCAACTACACGCCCGACAGCCTGGCGCAGGCGGACGCGGCGCTCGAGCGGTTGTACACGTCGCTGCGAGGCGTGCCGGTCGTTGCATTGCAGGCGCCGACGAAGGCCACCGAAAGGTTCGTGACGGCGATGGACGATGACTTCAATACGCCAATCGCAGTATCGGAACTGCAGGCGCTCGCGCGCGAGGTCAACACGGCTAAGGCAGCCGGTGACCTGGCCAAGTCGGCGGGGCTGGCCGCGGAGATGCGCGTGCTGGGTGCGAGACTCGGGTTGCTCGGGCTCGAGCCGGAAGTGTTCCTGCGCAAGCACGCGGCGAAGCAGGCGAGTGACGCGGGTATGGCTGGATCGGCTGAGACTGCGTCGGCTGCCTCGTCCTTGACCGACGCCGACATCGAGCGACTGATCGACGAGCGCGCTGCAGCCCGCAAATCAAAGGACTTCAAGGAATCGGACCGGATCCGCGACCTGCTGGCGTCGAACGGCGTGCAGCTCGAAGACCAGCCGGGCGGTCGGACGCTCTGGCGGCGCGGGTGAGGCATCAGGCGTCCGAGCCTTCATGTCCTGGCGCGCGCGTGTCTGCCTTTCCAAGCGCGACAGGACATGAAGGCTCGGACGCCTGAAGCGTACCGCCCCTGCTAGTAGGGCGAGGCGCCTTCAGTGCTTGATGCGCTGGAGCGCCGATTCCAGCGTGTTCTTCATCAGCATGGCGACGGTCATCGGGCCGACGCCGCCCGGCACCGGCGTGATGAACGCCGCATTGCGCCGTGCCGACTCGAACTCGACGTCGCCCACGAGCTTGCCGCTTGGCAGGCGATTGATGCCGACGTCGATCACGACGGCACCGGGCTTCACCCATTCGCCGCGCACGATACCGGGCTTGCCGACCGCGACCACCAGGATGTCAGCCATACCGACATGCTGCTCGAGGTTCTGCGTGAAACGGTGACACACGGTGACGGTCGCGCCCGACAGCAGCAGTTCGAGCGCCATCGGTCGGCCGACGAGATTTGATGCACCCACGACGACGCAGTGCTTGCCCTTCGCCGGGATACCCGTCTTCTCGAGCAGGCGCGTCACGCCGTACGGCGTGCACGGGCGCATCAACGGATGACGTAAAGCGAGCCGGCCGACGTTGAACGGATGGAAGCCGTCGACGTCCTTCGCCGGATCGATGGCTTCGATGATGTGGCGTTCGTCGATGTGATCCGGGAGCGGCACCTGCACCAGGATGCCGTCGATCGAGTCGTCGGCGTTCATCTGCTCGATGAACGTCATCAGCTCGGTCTGCGTGGTGGAGTGGGGCAGGTCGTGGCTGACCGAGACGATGCCGCACTCGTCGCACGCCAGGCGCTTGTTGCGCACGTAGACCTGCGAGGCAGGATCGTCGCCGACGAGGATGACCGCGAGCCCCGGTCGGCGCAGTCCACGGGCCACCAGGCGGTCACTGGCCGCTCGCACGTCGCGGCGGAAATCCTGCGCGATTGCCTTGCCGTCGATGATCCTGGCGCCGGATTCGTTGCTGGACACGCTGAAAACCTCTCGGAGCGGGCCGGGCAACCGGCCAAGCCAGTCATTTTCGCAGAGCCGCACTGTTCGTGTCGCCGGCTGGATACAATCCTAAATTGACGCTATGGGGGTCGGTCCGTATGATTCGCGCTCCCGTGCGGGTCCGCGGTCGACGGCAACGTCAAAAGCGGCCTGGCGACGACGGCTGGTCGATCGAGCATGGCGGGGCATGGCGCAGTCTGGTAGCGCATCTGCTTTGGGAGCAGAGGGTCGGGGGTTCGAATCCCTCTGCCCCGACCACTCGGATGATGCGATCTGCTGCTTGCATGCGCCCGTAGCTCAGCCGGATAGAGCATCGGCCTTCTAAGCCGAGGGTCGCAGGTTCGAGTCCTGCCGGGCGCGCCATCACCAGGGTGGCGCAGTTTGTCGGGCAAGTGTTTGAGTGTTGGTCGACGATGGTGGACGTAGCTCAGCTGGTAGAGCTCCGGGTTGTGGTCCCGGCGGTCGTGGGTTCGAGCCCCATCGTCCACCCCACTCACCATCTCCGGATGGGCCGTTAGCTCAGTTGGTAGAGCTGCTGACTCTTAATCAGTAGGTCGTAGGTTCGAATCCTACACGGCCCACCATCTCCCTTAGGTGTATTCCGATCACATGGTTTACATCTCATTCCGGACACATGGTTAACACTGTGTCCGGGGCGAAGGGATTGGGACCGGGCTCCACCCGGTCCTCGTCTCGATCGAAGTAGCCCAGATCGTACTCCAGGAAGCTGACCTGCCAGACCTGGTCGTCGACTTCGCGGATGCCCACCAGCTGCTCTGCCAACGACGTACTCAGGTTGATCTTGCGACTGCCGACGCAGATGCGTCCGCAGCGCGTGATGCGCACGGTGCGGTCGTGGAACGGGTACTCAGGATCCTGCGGCGGCGCGTAAGGCCGCGCTGAAGGTATATAGATCTCGGCCGGATACAGCCCGCCGCAGCGCTTGGGGGCCGCTCCTGGTTGTAAGCCCGAAATGAAGTCCTCGAAGCCGTTCCTGCTGCTGCCGGGACGGGGCGTTGCCGCCGGGGTCGTTTCGTTCTTGGGCGTGAGTGGCTGCGGCTCCTGCCGTTCCGTTCTGCTGCCGGGGGGCCGGGCTTGATGCGCTGCAGGCGAATCCCCACAGCGGCCCCCCCACCCCCCCGGGGGGGGGGGAGCCCCCCCCCCCCCCCCGGTGCGGCAAAGGCAGGCGTTGTCGGCCCCACACCCCCGGGCGCGAGGCCCCCCCCACGCGAAGGCGCTCAAACACGGGGGGGGGGACGTCCCCCCCCCCCGGGCCGCCCCCGGGCGCCTTCCCCGGGGAGCCCCGAGCGATAATCGGTCCCGGGGGGGGGGAGCACCGTAATCCGCGGGGCGCCGTGCGCGCGGCTCCCCCGCCGCCCGGGCCCGGCCCCCCCGCGGCCCGCCCGGGGCCCGCCCCGTGCTCCCCCCGGCGGGCCGCCGCCCCGGGGCGGCCGCGGCGGGGCCCGCCCGGGGCCCCCGGCGGCCCCCCGTTGCCCCGGCGCTCCGGGCCCGGGGGGCGGGGTCGGCCTCCCCTCGGCCCGGGGCCCCCGGGGCCCCCGGCCGGGGGTCCCGAGGATCGCCCGCTCGACCTGGAACGGCAGCTTGTTGGCCTGCCGGTAGGGGGCCTTGCTGCGGTCGTGGAGCCCGTCCAGCCCGCAGTCCTTGTACCGGTCGAAGATCTTGTAGCCGGTGACCCGGGAGATGCCGAACTCCCGGCACAGCGGTGCCATCTTCTCGCCTTCGAGCAGGCGGGCTACGAATCGGAGGCGTTCATCCATCGGTTTACACTCGTTCCAAGGCATCTGGAGGGCCTCCCCAAATGCGGAAATGTGTAAACCATGTGCTCGGAATAAACTGCAAGCTATCTGTCGATAAGCTCAGCGTTCTCGCGACGAGCAATGAACAAGGCATCACGGCCTTGGGCCATTCGCTGTGACGATTTTCTTTGCGCTGGTGATGTTGCCGCGGAGTCTGGTCTTGTCGCCCACGTAGCCACCGATCGCCTCCGTCGCGCGCGATTCGAGACTCGTCGCGTCGATGAGGCCTCGACGGCCAAGGCTGCGATGTCCGCCTGGTCCTGATCCGAAAAGCGGCCCAGCTTGCTGACGGCAAGATCAAGCGGTGTGAGGATCCGCACGTCGAGCACCTGGGGATCGATGCCAGTGAGCGTGAGCGGCAGCGAGTCGGCGTACGCGTCTTCGTGCATCAGTCCAAGCGTATCGTTGTATTGTCGATCGAAGTACAGCAGTCGCGCCGTGCCATCCTCGTCCTGATACGCGACGTCGAGCCGATCTGGCAAGGCGATCCGGCGCGAAAACGTCGCATCGATATCGACAGATACGCGCGCTCCCGTGTGGAAATGCAGTGCCGAGCCGCCAGCGACATACATCTGGATGGGCAGAGCACTTGGGGCGACGTCCTTCAGTGAAGCTGCGATTCGCGCCGCGAGCTCACGGAATGCAGAGACGTATTCACGTCGCGTATAGGGCTCAGGCTGCATGGTCCATTTGCGCTTGCAGCATCGGCAAGAGGCGGTTGGGTGGCAGCGGAGTTTCTGTAAGCCACCTTGCGAATACGCGCGGCTCCGATGCTCCGGGGTGTAAAGCCTCGGCGAGGTCGAGATAGCTGCGCCGGTCGAACCCGGGGACGCTCGCCACTGTTACCGCGAGCCCGGCTAAAAAGAAAGACGGGCCAGGTTCACGCCAACTCTTCACGCAGGTCGAGCGGGAGCGGAGCAGGTCCACGAGACTGGCCTCGAGCCGACGGTCTACGACGGCCGGCAAGAGTCCGCTCGCGTGATTGGGGGTCATCGGTGGACCGACAGTGAGTTGCTTGCCGAGAGCGTGGCTGAGTGCAGCGAGCGTTGCGAGATCACAGTTTGACCGCGAACGCAGCCGGCAAAGAGTTTCTTTCGGCACGCCCGAGCGTCGCGCCCATTCGGCGTCCGACCAGCCCGCATCGCGCGCCATCCTCGACAGTGCGTCAAGCAGCTTACCCATGGGATTCGTTGACTTTGACATCAATCGAATCTTTACATACTGTTGACTCTGGAGTCAACGCGAGTGACGTGGAGCGCAAGGAGTCGCTAACCCCTGAGCGGCGGCGAGCAGGCAGGGTGGTGCATGTGGCGCTGGATTACCGTTCTTGGATAAGGTCCCCAATCTGCGCGAAACGCCGAACCAGGGTCAGTCGACGAGTCGGCGGCCTGAACCGAACACCAGGTAGAAGACCGCGCCGAACAGCGACACCGCTGCGGTGAGCACGAACGGCGCGCCGAACGTGCCCGTGCGATCGACGAGCCAGCCCGTGACATAGATGCCAACGATGCCTGGCAACGTGGCGAACGTGTTGCTGATGCCCCAGATGACGTCGGCGTACTTCGGGGCGATGTCGAAGCAGTTCGGGGCGAAGCCGGACATGGCGCACGCCGACGTGCCCGTCGCGCAGCACATGATCAGGACGGCGGCCAGCGGCGTCGTCGCCTGGGTCAGCAACAGCAGGAACACGGCACTGCCACCCAGCGCGATGGTTTGCATCAGCTTGCGGACGTAGCCGGCGCTGTGCCCGTCCCGCAGCATTCGGTCCGCCCATGCGCCTGCCAGGTTCGCCGCGATGAAGTTGACTAGCCACGGTGCGGCGGACAGGACGCCGGCGCTGGCAAGCGAGACGCCGAACGTGCTCTTGAAGTAAGTCGGCAGCCAGGCGAGCAGGACGTACAAACCCCAGTTGCTGGCGAAGTGGCTCACGATGATGGCCCACACGGCCGGCAACCGCAGCAGTTGCCCCCACGGTATGGCGCGGTGGGTGGTCTGCGGCGGCGGCGCCGACGCGCTCGCAGGAACGTCGCCGCGGGCAAGGAAGTGCCATGCCGCGTACCAGACCAGTCCGATGGCCCCGAACAGGTAGAAGGGCAGGGCCCAGCCGAATTCGCGCACCAGCCAGCCCGTGGCCGGCAATGCGAACACCGTTCCGAGCGAAATTGCGCTGATGATCAGTGCGGTGGCGCGCGACCGGCGCTCGGGCGGCACCCAGCGCGAGATCATGTTCATGGAGGCAGGGAACACGGCGGCTTCACCGAGCCCAAGCGCCATGCGAGCCGCGATCAGTGCGCCGAACGACATCATCGCGGCAGGCGGGGTGAGCGCCGTCCATGCCGACCACCAGAGCACCGCGACGCCGAGGACCAGCCAGCCGCCGTAGCGGTTCGCGAGTGCGCCGGTCACCGCCATCAGCAGCAGGTACCCGACGAAGAACGCGGAGAGCACGACGCCTTTCTGCGTCTCGGTCAGCCAGGTCGTCCTTCATCGCGATGGCGGCCACCGAGATGTTGGTACGGTCGATGTAGGAGATGAAGACCGCTGCGAAGAGCAGCAGCACGACTGTGTAATAACGCGGCCACGCCAGGCCAATCGCCTCGCCCCGTGCACTGGACATGAACGCCTCCCCCGATGCGATGGCGCCGATGCTACGCTCCGGCGCCCCCGACATTGAAGATTCGGCATGAACCAGAAGTTGCAGATCGGCCGTTGTCGCTGCGGTATCCGGTGCTGCTGACTTTGAATGCCATCGCTCTCGGCGGTTTCGTCGCCCACCGGCTGGCGCGGGCCGCAGACGTCGAAGTCGAGCCGACGCTGACGTACATGCTGCTCGTCGGCCTCGTCGCGGCGCGACTCACCTACGTCTTGCGATGGCACGACCAGTACTCCGGCCTCCCGCTGAGCATCCTGAACATCCGCGATGGTGGCTGGGAGCCCGCCGCGGGCGTGGTCGCGGCGGCGCTGTTCGGTCTTCTGCGCGCTCACCGACAAGCAGGCCTGCGCAAGCCCGTGCTCGCCGCTGCGTTCACGACGGGAACGGTGCTGCTGCTCGGCGGCATCGCAACCTTCCTGGTGACGTCCTCGGCCGCGCGCTTGCCGCCGCTGACCTTGAGTTCGCTGGAGGGCCGGTCGGTGTCGCTCGCGGACTTCGCCGGCAAACCCACCGTGGTCAACCTCTGGGCCACCTGGTGCCCACCTTGCCGGCGCGAGATGCCGGCACTGCAGCGGGCACAGGCCGCCAACCCGGACGTGAACATCGTCTTCGTCAACCAGGGCGAAGACGCTCGCACCATTGCCGCCTTCCTCGACCGGCAAGGACTGGCGCTGCGCAATGTGCTGGTCGATCCGCAGAACAGTGTCGGCGCGGCGCTGGGCCACAGCGGGTTGCCGACCACGCTGTTCTTCGATGCGAATGGACGGCTTGCGGACACTCGCATCGGCGAGCTGTCACAAGCTACATTCACACAACGCCTGGCAAGCCTTCGCGCCGTGTCACCGCCGAAACGATGACTCGCCTTGCACACGGCAATGGGACGCCTGAAGCAACTCCATGGTGCAAGGCGCCGCTGAGTCGACTAGTCCGGATCCACTTTGTCGTCGACGAGCGGGACGACCGCAAATCAGAAGCTACTGGTGCCATTGGTATCCGGTTGCAATTAGAATGACTGCCAGTCACAATAGATCGTGGCTGGTGCTGAACGGCACAGTTTCGGGTTCTTTCTGGCGGGTGGAGGAGAAACAATGGTCTCTTTTCAAGGGAAGAGAGTTGTCGTCACTGGCGGCAATAGCGGGATTGGCAAGTGCATCGCCAAGTGTTTCGTCGATGCCGGGGCGAAAGTCCTGATCGGTTCCCGGAACGCCGACACGCTCGCCGCCGCAGCGCGGGAGATAGGCGCGCTGTTCGAAGCGGTCGATGTCAGCGACTGGCAAAGCACAAAGTCGTTTGCGGAAGCGGCCAAGGCCAAGCTCGGCGGCATCGATATCGGTGTGAATTCAGCCGGTGTGGAGCAGATGGTCATGCTGAAGAAGCACCCCGAAGACCACGTATCGAAGATGACGGCCATCCAGTTCAATGGCGCCGTGCACTTCATGCAACACATCTCGAACGCCATGGAGAACGGTGGCAACATCGTCAATATCTCCTCGCTGACCGGTATTAACTCTGCACCGGGGTACATCGCGTATGGCGGCGCCAAGGCGGGCGTCATCCACGCTTCCAAGGTGGCGGCTGTCGAGTTGGCGAGTCGCGGAATACGAGTCAACGTGGTTTCGCCGACCGTCGTGTTGACGCCGCTGGTCCAGAGGATGTTCGCAGTGCCGGGCTTCGAGGCTGCCCTGCTCGAGGAACATCCGCTCGGCAGACTGCCGACACCGCAGGATGTGGCGGATGCGGTGATGTGGCTTGCCGGCGATACGGCCAGGTGCGTAACGGGACAGAACATCTGCGTCGACAGTGGCGCGAGGCAGACACGCCTGCCGCGCCCGGCCGACGTCGCTCGTCATGCCAAGGCGGCAAGTACCTGATCTATTCGGGGGCGATCATGGATACACCGGCAAAGGTTGACTTCGTGCGCAGGTACCTCCGGGCCCTTTCTGCCAGGGACCTGGACACCATCAAGAGCTTTTTCGACGACGACAGTACGTTTGAAGATCCATACGGCGGCCGCTGTTTGCAGGGCGTCGCGAAGATCGCTGCCTTCTATCAGAAGGTCTTTGTCTACGACTGGTCGGCAGAGCAGACCGGCGAAGCGTGCGCCTGTGGCGATGCGGTCGCCGTTCCCTATCGAGCCAGAGTCGGGTCGAACCTCGTCAACTGCATCACGGTCTTCCAGTTTGCCGACTCGGGAAAGTTGAAGAGCATGCGTGCGTACTGGGGTCCCGAGAACATGACCCCGATCTGATCGGGTCCGGGGTGATCAGTCCTTCCAGGTTTCCAGGGGGAACGATGGCTGAGGATCGCAAGGGCTGGGATCTGGAAGCCGATGTCGTCGTCCTCGGTCCGGGCATGACGTTCGGTTTCATTGCGGGGCGACACGCCGCGCAACAGAGCCGGGGCTGAGACGTCGGGCTCGGGTAATCTCTTGGCTATCCAGACCGTATCGATCGACGATAAGTACGAGCAGTCGCACGGCCGCGTGCTGTTGTCGGGTTCACAGGCTCTGGCCCGACTGCCAATGATCCAGAAGGAATGGGATCGGGCGGCGGGCCTCGATACCGCGGGTTACATCTCCGGCTATCCCGGATCACCGCTGGGCGACTTCGACGCGGCGTTGCTCCAGGCCAGGGAACAGCTGTCGCGGCATGACATCGTCTTCCAGCCGGGGCTCAACGAAGACCTGGCTGCCACGGCTGCGTGGGGCACCCAGCAACTTGAGAACTTTCCGGGTGCCCAGCGCTACGACGGTGTGTTCGCGCTGTGGTACGCAAAGGGACCTGGGGTCGACCGGTCGGGCGACGCAATCAAGCACGCCAATTTTGCCGGCGTACATCCGCACGGTGGCGTGCTGGCGGTCTACGGCGACGACCATAGTGCGAAGTCGTCCTCGATCGCGCACCAGTCTGACCAGGCGTTCGCGGCGTTTTTCGTCCCGATCCTGTATCCCGCCAGTGTTCACGAGTACCTCGAATACGGTTTGAAAGGCTGGGCCCTGTCGCGGTACTCCGGTTTGTGGGTCGCCTTCAAGGGCATCAATGAAACGCTGGCGCAGACCGCCACGATCGACCTGAACCTCGATCCCTCTCTCGTGACGCTTCCGGAGGGCGGCATCTTCCCGCCCGAAGGCGTGCATTTCCTGCCTAGATCGCCCGATCCGGTGCGGAACGACCGGTTGATCAAGCGTTTCAAGATCCCGCTGGCTCACCAATTTGCCCGGGCCAATGGCCTCGATCGGTCAATCATCGCGAAGGGCGACCGTCCGCGGCTGGGAATCGTGACGGCCGGCAAGTCGTTCATCGACACCCTGCAGGCATTGCGCTTGCTGGGCGTTGACGAATCGCGTGCGCTGGCCCTTGGGATCAGCCTCTACAAGGTCGGAATGATCTGGCCTCTGGAGCCTCGGAACCTCACTGAATTTGCGGAAGGCCAGGAGGAGTTGCTGGTCGTCGAGGAGAAGGCGGCCTTCCTCGAGAACCAGATCTGCGCGCTGCTCATCAACAACGCACGGCGGCCGCGAGTGACGGGCAAGCAGGATGAGGCTGGCAATTTCCTGCTGCCGTCCGACGTTTTGCTCGAGCCACTGGATCTCGCATTCGTCATCGCGGCGCGGCTCGAGTCGCTGGGCGTTGCCGACGAAGCGATTCGCAACGCCGTGGCGCGCCTGCGCGTGCGGACGGAGCGCGTCGTACTGAACGTGCCGCGACACTTCGTTCGTGCCCCGTTCTTCTGTTCGGGCTGTCCGTACAACACGGCGCTGAAGCTGCCCGAGGACAGTACGGCTTTTGCGGGCATGGGCTGCCATGCGATGGCGATGTTCTACAGCAGTTCGACCACCATGACCTGCATGCAGATGGGCGGCGAGGGCGCCAACTGGATGGGTCTCGCGCCGTTCACGACGGCCAGGCACGTCTTCCAGAACCTGGGAGACGGGACGTATCACCATTCCGGCTCGCTCGCGATTCGTGCGTCCGTCGCGGCGGGCACCAACATCACATACAAGATCATGGTCAATGGCGTCATCGCCATGACCGGCGGACAGGACATCGCCGGGCCTTTGTCGGTTGCCGCGATATCCAACCAGATCCATCACGAGGGCGTGCGCCGCATCGCGGTCGTCAGCGACCAGCCGTCCAACCACACGGCGAGCAGCGGGCTCGCGCCCGGGGTCGAGGTTCACCATCGCGACGAGATGGATCGTGTCCAGCGCGCGATGCGAGAGATTCCCGGCACCACGGCGATCATCTACGAACAAGCCTGTGCGACGAACAAGCGACGGCTGCGCAAGCGGGGTCGGTACGCCGATCCGCCGAAGCGCATGTTCATAAACAAGGACGTGTGCGAGGGTTGCGGCGACTGCTCCGACCAGTCCAACTGCCTGAGCGTGCATCCGCTTGAAACCGAGTTGGGCCTCAAGCGGCGGATCGACCAGTCCACGTGCAACAAGGATTACAGCTGCGTTAAGGGATTCTGCCCGTCGTTCGTGACAGTGCTGGGTGGCGAGCTGACCAGAAAGGCAAGTATCGAGCCAGGCGACGGCGTGTTTGCTGCGTTGCCGGCGCCTCGCGTGGCTGCCCTCGAACAGGGCTTCAGCGCCATGATCTCGGGCATCGGCGGCGAAGGTGTCGTCACGATCGGTGCCGTGCTGGCAATGGCAGCGCACGTCGAGGGCAAGCGGGCGTCGAACTTCGTCATGACGGGTATGGCTCAGAAGGGCGGCGCGGTGCACAGTCACTTGCGGATCGCGAGCGACACATCATCGGTGATGGCCGCCAGGATCGGCAATGCCGAAGCTGACCTGCTGCTAGGGTGCGATCTGGTCGCAAGCGCCGCGGTGGATTCCTTCCGCACCGTCGATCCCGCCAGAACGTACGTCCTGGGCAACAGCCGGATCGCACCGACGGCTTCGTTCACCAAGGATCCGAACGCCAGCTTCGACAGTAGTCCGCTGATCGATCAGATACGCGCACTCGTGGGCGAAGAGCGCTGCGACTTCGTTGATGCCACCAACCTGGCATCCAGCCTGACGGGAAATTCCCTGGCGACCAACATGTTCATGGTCGGTGTCGCCTCGCAGAAGGGCCTGCTTCCGATCGGGACGGAAGCGATCAATCGTGCCATCGAGCTGAACGGCACCGCCGTTTCGCTCAACAAGCTGGCGTACAAGCTTGGCCGGATGGCAGTGCACGATCCTGCGGTGCTCGAGCGCCTCCTGGCGGGACAATCCACGGTGCCTGTCGAGAAACGCAAGGTTCGTCTCGAGGAGATCGTCGCAGACCGGTCGGCACGCCTTGAGCAGTATCAGGACGAAGCCTATGCACGTACCTACGCGGGTTTCGTGTCCGAGGTGGCCTCCCGCGAGAAATCGGTGGTGCCCGGCAGTTCGGTGCTCGCCGTAGCGGTGGCACGCAACCTCGCCAGGCTGATGGCTTACAAGGACGAATATGAGGTCGCGCGGTTGTATTCTTCACCCGAGTTCCTGGCGTCGCTGCGAGCCGAGATCGCGGGAGACGTCAAGCTCAGGTTCAACCTGGCGCCGCCGCTGTTCGCCAGGAAAGACCCGCGGACCGGGCACCTGTTGAAGCGCGAGTACGGCGGCTGGGTCTTGCCGGTGTTCAGGGTGCTGGCAAAGTTGAAGGTATTGCGCGGAACAGCATTCGACATTGCCGGGTACACGACCGAGCGCAAGAGCGAGCGGCAACTGATCGCCGATTACCGCGACCTGATAAGCCAGGTCACGGGCCGGTTGACTCCGGAGAACCATGCGCTGGCTGTGCAACTCGCGAACACGCCCGACCAGATCCGTGGTTACGGCCACGTCAAGGATCGCAACATCGCGACCGCGCGATTGGAACAGGCTGCGTTACTGGAGAAATTTAGCAACGACGGCAGGCCGGAATCCAGGCTTGGGGCCGCTTGAGCATAGATCGAGCGCGACATCAGCTGAAGTCAGGAAGGAACAGTCCATGAGAGCACCTATCGGATTCGACATCGCCGACGAATACATGCACGCGCCAACGGACCATCCGCAATTCAACGAGTCGATGTACTTCAATTTCGTCGACGGGAATTCCGGGTTTGCAACGCTCGTGCGCATGGGGAATAGGGCCAACGAAGGTCACGCGGAAGTGACCGTGCTCGTGTACCTGCCGGGCGGCGGTGCCGCGTTCCACTTCGAGCGAGCGGACATCAAGGACAACTCGGCGTTTGCCTCGGCCGGGCTTCGATTCGAGATCGTGGAGCCCTTCAGGCATTCGCGGGTGACGTTCGACGGCCAGGTGAGGATGATGGCCAGCGGGACGGAACTCGAGGACGCCAAGAAGGTGTTCTCCGAGAACCCGTTGAAGCGCATGCAGTTGACGCTCGACTACGAGGACGTCGTGCCCATGTTCGGCCTGGGATCCGGCGAGTCGGGTGGATCGGGGATCGCTGGGGCGGAGGACTCCATCGCGACCGGGCACTACCAGGGGCCATGCCGAGTGCGGGGTACGCTCACGATCGACGGCGAGTCGCACTCCTTGACGGGGCTGGGCTACAGGGACCACTCGTGGGGGCCCCGGATCTGGCAGGGACCGGCGTTCTGGAGATGGGTCTGCGGCATCGCGGACGAGAAGAACGCGTTCATCGGGTGGCTGTCCAAGATTGGAGACAAGCGCCCGCCGGACCGCGGCATGGTCCTGCGCGACGGCAAGTTATCCTTCGTCGAGCGGATCGAGCTCGAGAGTTCTTACGGCCCGGCACCCTACTACCCGGAGGCGATGCGGATGACGCTGCACACGGCGGACGGCTCTACGCACCAGGTGAACGGCAAGTCGATCAACCTCGTGCCGCTGCGCAATCGTCGTCACGGCGAGGTCGCTCGCCTGGCCGAACTCGTCTGCCGCTACGAGTTCGACGGCCTCGTGGCGTACGGCATCTCGGAATACCACGACCGCATGACCGATGGCGTACCGGCCGGCATGCACGAAGCCTGATTCAATGGAGCACGCACGATGAGACCGTTTCCTGACGAGATCCTGCGCAGCATGCAGTACTCGCTGCAGACGTACGTAATTCCCAACGTCAATGACAAGTGGGGCTCCTACGTTGCCAAGGTCATGAAGAAGATGCTGCTCCACCTTGAGTTGCGCTGGAAGCTGGAGGGGCCGCTGTTGCTCGAGGACATCGCCGACCTCAGGACCCTGCTGGCTTCGCTTCGGACTTCGCTTTCGACAGCTGCCTTCGAGCGAGACGACGACGCGAAAAAGCTTGTCGTACGCATCGACGCGACGCTTGCCGATACGCGCGAGCTTCCGACCGGTTACGTGTCGGTCGAGTCGCTCACACAGGTAAGCGAGGCGTTGCGGGAGACCCTCGTCACCGTCATCGAAACCTGCGATCTCCTCGCCGAGCATGGATTCGAATCGACACTGGCGCCCGCACGTGACGAGATTCGAGCGTATCTGCGGCGCGAGGTCGATCGCGACAATCAGCTAGTGGAGCCTACGTTCATGTCCTTTGCACCAGCCTCATCAGGCGATTAGGGCAGCGCCCTCTTCCGATCAACGACAACATCAACCGGAGTCAACCGAATGAGTGACCCTCAGAATGCGATGGGCGCAGAGCGCCTCGGGTCATACCTGCGCACGAAAGTCGATGGCGCGTCGGACCTCGTCGTCGAGAAGCTGCACCGCAATATCGGTGGCATGTCCCGGGAGACCTGGTTTGCCGATGCGACATGGTCCGGCCCGAAGGGCAAGGAGACGAAGACCTTTACGATCCGGCTCGACCACCCGGAGGGGTCGGTGATCCCGACTCCGCTCGAATTCGAGTTCAAGGTGTATGCCGCACTGGCGGACACAGACGTACCAGTGGCTCGCGCACTGTGGTTCGAGCCGTCGACCGAGTGGTTGGGCCGATCCTTCTACGTTCGCGAGACGATCGAGGGGTCGTCCGCCCCCAAGGCGCTGTTCGGCAAAGGGCAAGAAGAGTTGCGCAGGTCCATCGGCCGACAATTCGCAAGGCTGCTTGCCCGAATTCACCTGCTCGACTGGGAGAAAGCTGGATTTCCGGCGTTCATGCCGGTGCCGACGAATCCTGAAGACGCGGCTCGACTGGAGCTCGCCCGTTGGCGCAAGAACTTCGAAGACCACCGCATTGAAGCGCGACCGGTTGCGACCGAGCTGTACTCGTGGCTCAACCGCAACGCCCCCCAGGACGTGCCTCGTGTCTCGCTGGTGTGGGGTGACGTCGGCCTGGGCAACTTCATATTTCGGGGCGAGTCCGTCGTCGGTCTGACGGACTGGGAGCAGGCACATCTGGGCGACCCCATGAAGGACTGGGCGTCGGCGTTGTATCGAGGCGTCGACAACCTGTTGCCTCGCGAAGAACTTTTCGCGGAGTGGGAGAAAGAGAGTGGCCTCAAGATCGACCGGGATCGTATCCACTACTACGGGGTGTTCATCGACGCTCAATACGTGTCTATCTCGCACCCGATGATTCGACGCATCGTCGAACTTGACGGGAAGATTGACATCAGTCTCGTCCGGCTCGGCATGGGGTTCCCGTTCCACTGTCAGCATCACGGTCTGGAGATGCTCGGCGTCTGAGATTCCATGCGCCGGTCAGCAATCCCCTGCAGGAGCCATCGAATGAAGGCACTCGTCATCCCGCGCTTCGGCGATCCGGACGTGCTGACGTGGACGGACCAGCCTGAACCCGTGCCGGGACCCGGTGAATTGCTGGTCCGGGTTCGTGCCTTCGCCGTCAACTGGGCCGATCTCATGCAGCGTGCGGGCAGGTATCCGGGGGGTCCCACGCCCCCGTTCATTGCAGGCCACGACCTGGTGGGTGAGGTCGTCGGACGTGGGCCGGACACAGCAGGGCCGGCCGACGGTACGCGCGTTTTCGGGGTCCTCGGTCGCGCGGGCGGCGCCGCCGAACTGGTGGCGGCACCAGCAGCCTGGTTTCATCCAGTTCCGGAAATTCTCAGCAATGAGCAGGCGGCGGGTCTCGCAGGCCCTTATTTCACAGCGGACGTCGCCATCCAGGACTTCGGCCGGTTGCGAAGTGGAGAGACCGTACTCGTCCATGCAGCCGCCGGGGGTTACGGCAGCGCCGCGGTTCAGCTCTGCCGGCACTATCGCGCCGGGACGATCATCGCGACGGCGGGCGGTGACGACAAGGTTCGCCGGATCAAGGAGTGGGGCGTCGACGTCGTGGTGAACTACCAGACCAGCGACTTCGTCGAAATCGTGGCCGACGTCACCAAGGGGCGCGGCGTCGACCTGGTTCTCGAATCGGTCGGGGGTGAGGTGCTCGGCAAGAGCTTCGACTGCATCGCGCCGCTCGGCCGCCTCGTGAGCGTCGGAGCCAGTTCGGGCGAGAGCAGCCGCCGGTTCCGCCTGCAGACGCTATTCGAGCGCGGCATCTCGGTTTCCGGATTTACGCTCGGTCTCTGGTTGCAGAATCGCCCCGAACTGGTGGAAGCGGCAGCTCGGCGCGTGATCGAAGCGGTTCGAGCCGGCTCGGCGGTCCCGGTGATCGGAGGAGTGTTCCCGATCGAAAAAGTTGCCGAAGCACATGCATTCATGGCGGGTCGTCGATCCATCGGCCGGACCGTCGTCGTAATCTGAACGGTTACGGACGGCCCGTTCGTTTCCTAGGCCTCGAACTCCGGAATGCACTCCTCGCGCAGGATGCGCTTGAGCAGGTAGCGGAAGGTCTGCAGGATCCGCACGCGCCGCGCGTGATCGGTTCGTGCGCACAGCTGCTTGCTGGTGGAGTCGAACAGCACGAGCAACGACTCGGCAGCCTCACGAGGATGGGGAAGTTCGAGCTTTCCCGCCGCCATCGCTTCGGCAAGAAGGTCTTCCAGAATCGGCGTGAACCGTTTCATGCAGATGTGCGCGACGCGACTGTACAACGCCACATTGCGCCAGTGATAGAGGTGCTTCCAGATGTCCCTGTTGCGGAAGAAGTCGTCGTGATACGCCTTCAGGACGTTCCTGATCCGCCAGATGATGTCCTGGTCTTTCCGCACGTAGACGGCCAGCAGCTTGTCGCTGGTGTCGGAGATCAGCTTGTCGCTCACTGCAATCAGCAGGTCTTCCTTCGAGTCGAAGTGGTAATAGTAGGTCCCTTTGGAAATTTTCACCTCGCTGACGAGTCTATCGACGGTGGTGTTGTCGTAACCGTCCTGAATGAACAGCTTCTCCGCCCGCTCGACGATTCTCTTTTCACGCTCTTGCGCCGCGGCCTTGGAAAGTCTGGGCATTCAGCATCCCCATTTGATCGTGAGCAGAAGGGATCGTGGACCTTGCCCGGTGGATGTCTCGCGCTCGAGACAATCAAGCCGGACCGCGGGCCAGGCGATGCTCTAATCTGCCGTGCGGCCCTGCGGGCTACAGCCTGCCCGTGGTGATACGGGCGACTCTCGATCGGTGGCCCCCACGGCGCTCCGCGGACATGTGCTTGACAGGGTTCACGACGCTCTGTACGATTTTTCTATTATGACCAACAGTCAGCAAAAAAGTCCACGGGGGTAGTAAACGTGTCGGACCGCTACGAAACGCTGCTTGTGGATACGCATGGGGCGGTGGCGGTCATTACGATGACCCGGCCAGAGAAGCTGAACGCCTGCAACACTGTCATGTACCGGGAGCTCGATCGGGTGCTCGGGGACATCGAAGGGAACGACGCCGTCCGAGCGGTCGTCATCACCGGGGCGGGGGACAGGGCCTTCAGCGCCGGTGCCGACATCGACGAACTGGACTTCGCGGACCTCAAGCAGTCCTCGGATTACATCAAGATCGATGCAACGACATTTCGTCGCATCGAGAACATCCCGCAGCCGGTAATCACCGCCGTCAACGGCGCAGCCATCGGATTCGGCTGCAAGGTCGCGATCGTCAGCGACATCACCGTGGCCTCGGAAAAAGCAAGGTTCTCGCTGCCGGGCGCGACATTCGGTGCGGTGCACATGATCATGCTGGGTCGCGCGCGAGGCGTCATCAGCCGCAAGCGCCTGTCCGAGATGCTGCTGACCGGCGAAATGCTGGACGCAAAGACGGCGCAGGATTTCGGCATCGTCAATCATGTCGTCCCACACGATCAGGTGCTGGCCAGGGCGATTGCCATCGCCGAGAAGATCGCCGCTCACCCGCCACTGTCGATCCGCGTGATCCGTCGAATGTTGCACCGCGGTATGGACGATGACTACCGCTGGGAGGACCTGCTGAGTCCGGGCCTGCTCCTCATGGAGGATCTGAAGGAAGGCCAGCGTGCGTTCGTGGAAGGCAGAAAGCCGGAGTTCAAAGGCCGATGACCCAGCCACCATCAGCGATTGCAGCCGCAGAGGGCAAGCTCACCGCATCGCCCCTGTTCTCACCGATCCGCATCGGATCGATGGAGGTGAAAAACCGGATTGTCATGCCGGCCATGATCCTCAACTATCCGATCGAGAACTACACGCTGTCGCCCGAGTGGTGCGAGTTCTATGCCCGTGGAGCCCGCGGTGGCGCGGGCCTGATCATTTGCGGCGCGACCTACTCAGAGGTCACCGGGAAGCAGGACGAGCACCAGCTTGGTGCGGACTGTGACGAATGGCTGCCGGCCCTGCGGCAGATCGCCGACGCGATCCACGCAAATGGCGCCAAGGCGGCCGTGCAGCTGAATCACGCCGGGCGTTATTCCTGGAAGAGCGTGACGGGCGTGCATCCCGTGGCGCCGTCGCCGATTTATACACAGTACACCAAGCTGGTCCCGCGCGAGCTCGCCACGACCGAGGTCGAGCAGGTGATCGCCAACTTCTCCGATGCTGCGCTGCGCTGCAAGCGTGCCGGGTTCGACGCGGTCGAGTTGCTCGGGGCAACGGGCTATCTGATCAGTCAGTTCCTGTCACCGCTGACCAATCAGCGCGAAGACCGGTTCGGCGGAAGCTTCGACCGACGCCTGACATTCGTGCACGAACTGGTGCGGAGCATCAAGCGGAAGACCGGCGAGGACTTCCCTCTGATCTTCAGGCTTTCCTCAACTGACAACATGCCGGGCGGCCTCGACGCCGACGACGAGCGGCATGTCGCGGTGAAACTGGCCGAATGGGGCGTCGACATGCTGAACGTCACGGCGGGTTGGCATGACTCGCCGGTCCACCAGATTGGCCCGAGTGTGCCGCACGGCCACTTCGTGCCGCTGGCCGCGAAGATCAAGCAGGAGGTCAACATTCCGGTGTCCTGCGCGTTTCGCATCACCGGTCCTGAATTGGCTCGGCACTTGATCGAGTCGGGTCAACTCGACATGGTCACGACCGCGCGTGCGTTGCTCGCCGATCCGGAATGGCCGAACAAAGCGAAGGCTGGGCGGGACGATTCGATCCGCCGTTGCGTGGTCTGCTGCCATTGCTTCGACATGGGCTTCAAGCGGGACGTCACCGAGTGTGCAGTCAATCCAGAGCTTGGCCGCAAGCCGCTGGACCGTACGAGCTCACCGAGAAATATTCTGGTCGTCGGAGCAGGTGCGTCAGGCCTCGAAGCGGCGCGCGTGCTGAAGCTGCGCGGTCACGAAGTGACGGTCATCGAGAAGAGCGACCACATCGGCGGCAAGCTCGATCTCGCCGCAGCGGCTCCGCACAAGGACGAATTCCTCAACCTCGTCCGCTATTTCGAATTCGAGATGAAGCATCTTGGCATCCCGGTGAAGACGAACACGGCGATCGAAGACTTCGCGCTCGAAGGCTACGACGGCGTGATCGTCGCTGCGGGTTCCTATCCCCGTCGCATCTCCATCAGGGGCGAGGAGAACGTCGACGTCTACATGGCGCACGACGTACTGCTGAAGAAGGTCAGGCCCGAGGGACCGGTGGTGATTCTCGGCGCCGGCCTGGTCGGTGGCGAGACCGCCGACCTGCTCATCGAAGACGGCGTCGAGGTGTCGCTGGTCGACCTGGTCGCGAAGCCTTTCGCGGATATGGGCGCCACGCTCAAGTGGGTGATGACCGGTCGCCTGCGCAAGGCCAAGGTCAAGATGTTCATGGAATCGACGATTGTGGAAATCAGCAAAGGCCAGGTCCACATCAAGCACGACACAACGGCGGACGTCGCCGACGGTGAGGTCGTCATCAGCCGTGACGATCCGCTGACCGTGGTGCCTGCGAAGAGCGTGATCATCGCTGCGGGTTACATATCCGACGACAGCATGATCGACCGGATCAAGCGAGCACAGTTGCCGTACATCCGGACCGGAGACGCGATACGCAGCCGCAATCTTCGGGATGCGGTACTCGAAGGATACAAGGCTGCCACGGAGTGGGTCGACGGAATCTAGCAGCGAGCCGCCCGGTCCCTTTCGTTGCCGATATTCGGCCAGCTTGCGGACTGGCAGGTGTCTTTCATAGTCATCAATGCTCCCGGCTTGTTGCTTGCGCCGATCGCGCTGCGGGCCAGCGATGCGCGACGATCGGAGGCAACGTCGCCACCAACGCGGGTGGCAATCAGGTATTGCGCTACGGCATGGCCCGCGAACAGATTCTGGGACTCGGAGTCGTCCTGTCGGACGGCAGGGTGCTTTGAGCGGAGGAGGGTCCGGAATGCTGTTGAAGGAGTTGTACAATCGGGGACCAAGGTTGTACCCGGACAAAGTCGGTCTGATCGATGGCGATCGCCGGTTCTCGTACCGCGAAGCGGGCCGGCGCTATAACCAGCTTGCCAACGTGTTGCTGAATTTCGGGCTGCGGCGCGGCGATCGCCTGGGACTCCTGCTGAAGAACAGCGCCGAGTTCATCGAGGCTCATGCCGCTGGCGCGAAGACCGGCGTGGCGGTCGGAGCGGTCAACTATCGCCTGTCGCTGGATGGCATGGCGAAGATCATCCAGAGCCTCGACTGCCGAGTCCTGATTGTCGACCAAGAGTATGCCGAACGGATCCAGTCCATTCGCGCGGAGTTGCCGTTTCTCGAGACGTGTGTCGTCGTCGGCGGCGAAATCGAGGGGATGCACGAGTACGAGTCGCTGATCCGGCAGTCTTCGCCGGCCGAGCCACGGGTAGACACCGGGCCGCACGACCGGGCCGCGATCGTCTATACGACGGGCACCACCGGACCCGCCAAGGGGGCGGTCGCGACTCGCGAAGTCACTCTCAACCGTGTGTACGGCTGCTCGATCGAGCTGGCCTTCGGACCCGGTGATCGTTATCTGCAGGTCCTGCCGATGTTCCATGTGGGGCTCCACGTCGCGCAAAGCATTCTGTTCAGAGCCGGCACGCTGGCGGTCCTGAGGGACTGGGACGTGGAGACGTTCTGCCGGACCGTGCAGGAGCACCGCATCAACAAGACGAACCTGGCGCCCGCGTTGCTGAATTTCGTACTGAACTGGCCGGGTGCACGCGATTTCGACCTGAGTTCTCTCGAACTGATGCTCTACGGTGCCGCGCCAATGCCCGAGGCAATCATCCTGAAGGCGAAGCGGCTACTGCCGAACTGCCGACTGGTGCAGGCCTATGGATCGTCCGAGACCTTTTGCCCTGTCTGGCTGCAGCCCGACGAGCACGCGCGCTCGCTGGGCGGGACCGTGGATTCGGAGCAGCGTCGGGGCTCCTGCGGTCGTGCAGGCGCGCTCGCCATGGCTCGGGTTGTCAATGAGCAGGGCGACGACGTCCGGCCCGGTGAAATCGGCGAAGTACTGATCGGCGGGGGGTACCGTGATGTCGGAGTACCTTGGCCAGCCCGAGAGAACCGCCGCCGCGCTGAAGGATGGCTGGTTCCACAGCAATGACCTCGCGACCGTGGACGAACAGGGCCACATCAGCATCGTCGACCGGAAGAACTTCATGATCATCACCGGCGGCGAGAACGTGTTTCCGGCACAGGTAGAAAACGTGCTGGCCTCGCACCCATCCGTCGCCGAGGCGGCAGTGTTCGGCCTGCCGGACGACAAGTGGGGCGAAATAGTCAAGGCGGTCCTCGTGCTTCATCCCGGTCACGTGGCCACGGCCGAGGACATCGTCGACTTCTGCCGCGACAAGATGGCGAATTACGAGAAGCCGAAGTCGATCGATTTCGTCGCAGAACTGCCGCACGGCGCAACGGGCAAGACGGACAAGCTGACGCTGCGCAAGCGCTATCTGGATGCGTTGACCGGGTCATAGCGGCAGGAATGCTGCTCAGGGTGCGGCACTGCGGCCATGCAGCGAGGATCCAGACGAATGACACGGGAACAGATCGAAAGGCGGCTTGAGGAATACCGGGCTGCCCTGCGTTCGATGGATCCGGATCGGTGGGTTGGCATGTTTGCCGAAGACGCCGAGGTGCAGGATCCAGTCGGCGGACAGGTGCATCGAGGCCACGGGCAGGTTCGCGCGTTCTTCATGGAAGTCAGACGGCGCCGCAAGCTGCTGGACATGATCCCGGAGGCCAGTTACATCACCCCCCCCAATGGCGCGGCCGTGATGTGGTCGCTGCGCGCGGTGCAGCGGAGTGGTCCGGACGTCACTCTGAAGGGCATCAGCACGTACGAGTTCCGCGAGGACGGCAAGCTGACCAGGATGCTGGTCTACTGGTCGAGCGACCCGGCATGGTCGCGGGAGAGCGACCGCCCATGACCCGCGATCAGATGCTGCAGTGGCTCAATGAGTACTGGGACGTCCTCCGCTCCATGGATACCGATCGGTGGGTGGACCTGTACACCGACGACGCTTCGGTCGAAGACCCGGTGGGCGGCCCGATCTTCCGGGGCAAGTCCGAACTCAGGAGGTTCTTCGTGGGTGTGAAGCGGAGCATGAAGTTGCTGGACCTCTCACCGGAGACGATTTTCTTCGCGCCTCCACAGGCGGCCGTCCACTTTGCAGCACGCGCCGTTCCGCAGAAGGGACCCGAGTTCGTGCTGCGAGGCATCGTCACCTACGCGTTCAATGAAAGCGGCAAGGTCACGCAGATGCGGGCGTATTGGTCGCTGTGATTCCGATTTTGCGCCGCAAGAAGCGATCAGTTCGACCGTGGCAGCACCCATGCCCCTCGCAGCGCCGGTGACGATGGCGACTTTTCCTGCCAATGTTCGCAGCGCCTGGTTTCTCGTTATTTCGACTGGCCTTTATTGCGACTAGCGGTCACAATAAGCCATGCCAGAACGACGGGGTGCTGCCGCGTGAGCATGCTCAGGTTGCTTTCCGACCAGGAGCGGGTGAGCGACGACCGCGTGTGCGCCTATATCGATGAGCACGCGACCCCGGCGCTTCGTCGCGAAGCTGAGCTGGGGGAGTACATTTTCGGGGGCGTCGAGTCGCGACGCTTCATCCGCGGGTTCGCGGCGAACGGCTGGCTGGTGCCGCACTGGCCCGCCGCGTATGGCGGACTGGGTGCGACTGCGGCACTCAGCTACTCGATCCGCGAGGCGATGTCGCGTGCAGGCATCCCCCATTCCTTCTGCGCCGCGCACATGGCGGGCGACGTGCTGATCAAGTACGGCAGCCCGTACCTGCGCGAGCAATTTCTGGCCCGCATCGCGCGCGGAGAAATCGAGTTCGCGGTCGGCTACTCAGAGCCCGGTGCCGGTTCTGACATGCTTGCGTTGAGGATGAAAGCGGAGGATTGCGGGGACCACTACCTGGTCAATGGCCAGAAGGTCTTCAATACGCACGCTCACCAGGCAGAATATCATTGGCTCGCCGTTCGGACCGATTCCGAGGCGCCAAATCACAAGGCGCTTTCGATCCTCCTCGTCGATCTCGACTCGCCCGGCGTCACCATACGCCCGATGATCACCATCGCAGGCTCACGCACGAACGAAGTTTTCTACGTGGACGTCCGGGTGCCGAAGGCGAGGCTTGTCGGCGAACCCAACAAGGGGTTCACATACATCCTTGGACAACTGGCTCGCGAACGACTGTTTCCACCGGGGCAACACCTGCGGCATTTCGATTCGATCGTTCACACGGTCAGGGCCTTGCCGGACCCAGCCGGATTCCGGCAACGGCTGGCGCAATCGAAAATCGAACTTGAGGCGTCGCGGCTCCTGTACGAACGCTGCGCCACCCTGATGGATCAGGGCAAAGATCCCGACCTCGAGTCATCGTTGCAGAAACTGTTCATGTCTGATTGTGCGCAGAAGATGTCGAGGCTCGGTCTGGATGTCAGCGGCGGCGCCGGCTTCGGCCCCCCGCGCGAGGGGGAGGAGGTCAATTCCGTGACGAAGCAGCTGGCCAACGTTGTGTTGACGATTTACGGCGGGGCATCTGAAATCCAGAAGAACATCATCGCCCAGCGTGGCATGGGCCTGCCGAGGACCCGTTAACTCGTCGTCCACGAAATCCCATGAGCCTAGAATTAATCACTGCCAGTGCCGCAAAGTTATTCGAGAAGGATTTCGATCTCGGCTTCATGCGCAGCTTTCGGGCATCCGGCCAGCACGAAAAGGCTCAACTGCTCCGAATGTGCCAGGAGATGGGGTGGCACGGTCTGGTCATTGACGAAGACCGCGGCGGCTTCGGATATCAACTGGACGTCCTCTGCGCGCTGCTGCAGGAACTGGGGCGTGCGGCATTCCCGACGCTTTACTTCTCGCACTTCGTGGCTCCGCTGCTCACGCTCGATAGCGTGACTGGATCGCCCGCGAAGCAGAGATTGCTTGAGGCGATTGCGAATTGCGAATCGACACCGGTCATGGCCACGAACTCGTCGACGGCGGAGTCGTTTGCCGGAGTCGCCGCATTCCGCATCGAGGAGGCGGCGGCGGGTGCATCGATCTGCGGAAGCGCGGAGCTCGTCTGTGACGTCGATAGCGCGACTCTCCTGATCGTTCCGGCCCTGCGCAGCGACGGCAAGATCGCGTTGTTTGCGGTCGAAAAGGATCAGCCGGGCGTTCATATCGGCGAACGAGTCGACCAGGCTTACGGCAGGACGTTCTCGGTCACCTGCAGCAGCGTGCTCGTGGGCGACGTAACGGAACTGGACGTGCTTCCTCAGTCCACGTTGCGAGATGTCTACAGCCGGTGCGCAATCGCGCAATCGGCCGTCCTGATCGGGAACGCCCAACGCGCGATGACGTTCGCGGTGGAGCACATCCTGGTCCGAAAGCAATTCGGCAAGCTTCTGGCCGAATTTCAGGCGGTGCAGCACCAGGCGGCGGACATGTACAGGGCTGTCGACGTGGCGCAGCTTTTCATGCGTGAGGCCCTCGAGCAACCCGATAGCGATGGACTGCTGGAAAGTGCGTCTTGCTGCAAGGCCTGGACTAACGACGCGGCGTTTCAGGTCAGTGCGACGTCCCATCAGCTGATGGGGGGCACGGGCTACATGCAGGAAACGAACCTGCAGTTGCTGACCTCACTGGCAATCCGCGGCCAGTACGAATTCGGGTCGGCCGACTATCATCGAGAGGTTGTCGCAACTCTCGCCCTGCGCAAGTGAAGTGATACACCGGTGGCGAGCGACTTAGACCACTGCAGATCTCCAGTCCAGAAAGTCTTTCATTGGGCCAGCAGGAAGCCCGCCGGAGTTTTTCTCCGCCAGCCGCAGCCGGACGGCAGTATCCGGGAGTACACATGGTCGGAGGTCGCCCGGGAGGTAGCTGCCGCGGCTGCAGGCCTGCGAGGCCTCGGGCTCACCAAAGGCGACCGGATCGCCTTGCTCGGCAGAAATTCGGCGCACTGGCTGCTGGCAGACCTCGCAATCCAGTTGGCTGGTTGCACGAGCTTGCCGATCTACACGTCGATGTCTGCCGATGGCGTCGGCCATGTTCTGAACAGCGCCCGCCCAAAGGCGCTCATTCTGGGCGCTGCCCAGAACTGGCCCGCGGTTGCTTCGCTCTTTGTCCGGGACTGCATTCGGATCGGTCTGCCGGGGAGCGAACCCGGCCAATGCACCTACGCGTGGCATGACCTCGCAGCCCTTGGCGCCATGGACGACGCGATCACATTTCCGGCGCTGGATGATTGGTACACCATTCTGCAGACGTCTGGCAGTACCGGCGTGCCCAAAGGAGTCGTGCAGACCTTTCGTTCACCGGCGATCTCTTCGCGAGACTTTGCGGATGCCTATGGCTCAGGCGAGGCCGACAGGTTCATTTCCTATTTGCCACTGGCCCATGCAGGCGAGCGCACCCTCGTGCTCGGCTGCTGCATCCATGGTGGCGGCACCTTGTACTTCAGCGGGTCGCCGGCAGACTTCCTCGCCGATCTCAGGACGGCGCGTCCGACGTTTCTTCTCGCTGTTCCTCGCATCTGGGAGAAGCTTCGGCAGGCTGCCGTCAGCAAGTTCGGCGCCGGCGGATTCACGACCAAGCGTGAGGTGCTGGAATGGCTCGGACTGGATGCGCTTGCCACGGCGATCACTGGCGGCGCACCGATGCCGCCCGGCCTGAACCTCTGGTACAGGGACCTCGGTCTCGACATCCTGGAAACGTACGCATCTTCGGAAGTCGCCAGTGCGATTGTAAGTACGCGCGAACATCACCGTGATGGCTCCGTTGGGCGAGCATTACCGAACGTGCAGGTCAGGATTGCTGACGACGGCGAGATCCTGGTTCGGTCGGAGTCCTGCATGCTCGAGTATTTCGACCAGCCACAGGCAACCCAGCAGGCGCTTGCGGGCGGCTGGATGCATACGGGTGATCAAGGGTCGCTGGACGACGACGGCTACCTCTTCATCACCGGCCGTCTCAAGGACATCTACAAGACCGCCAAGGGAAAATACGTCGCTCCATTGCCGATAGAGCGCAAGTTTGCCGGCAGTATCCTCTTGGAGCAGGTTTGCCTCGTAGGCGAAGGGCTGGCGCAGCCCGTGCTGGTTGCGCAGCAAAGTGCAACCGCGCATTCGACGGATTCGATGGAGGTCACTCAACAACTCAGTTGCGTGCTGGACGAGGTCAATCGATCGCTTGAGGCGCACGAGCGAATCAAGTTCATCCTGCTCGCGAACTGCGAGTGGAACGAAGCGAACGGCTTGTGCACGCACTCGCTGAAAATCAAGCGCAAGAACGTCGAAGCAGCCTACGCGACACTCGTTGCGAATCTCTATTCGCAGAGCGAACTCGATGGTTTCAAAGTCTACTGGCAGTGATCGGGCGAGGATTGGCAATGAAGGGCAGGGCACGAAAAGCGTGCTTGACGATCGCGCCGGAGACACTCGGCCGGCTGCGGACACTGGGGCTGGATCCTGCGTCAATCCGCTACGCCATTGTCACTCGCGGCCCTCAGGATCTGGTCACTGGCTTATGTCTTTAAATGAACGCTGCCGCGCTCCATAATGCGGTGTATCTCGAGAGTTTGTGTCCACGCGACGGGCCGCACGAAGGAAGCTGGCGCGTGACTCGACGGGTAAATCGGTGATTAATGGCTCGCCCAAGAAAGCAAGCGGATGTCAACAACGGCAATTCTCGCAATCGCCTGATCCAGGAGGCGGCGAGACTCTTTGCCAGACTTGGTTAT
This sequence comes from Pseudomonadota bacterium, assembly GCA_016704655.1. GTDB lineage: Bacteria > Pseudomonadota > Gammaproteobacteria > Steroidobacterales > Steroidobacteraceae > RPQJ01. Next base: position 70,805 of record JADIZR010000001.1, read on the forward strand.
GAGCGCACAACGATGCGCAGCATCGCCGGCGCAACAGGCATCGGGCTGGGCAGTATCACTTACTACTTCAAGAACAAGGAAGACATCCTTTACGAGGTGATGAGGGAGATCATCGAGTCGGGCGAGGAAAGGGCCCTGGCTGCGGTCAAGGAGAATCTCCCGGTCCTGAGCAAGCTTCGCACGCTCATCAAGATCGAAGTCGAGTCGTTCATCGGCGATACAGCCTCCATCACCATCAACGAATGGCGTTGCCTGCAAAGAAAGCGGCAGCTGGACCTGCTTAAACATCGGCGAACGTATGAAGACATCTGGCTCGCGGTGCTCGGTGAATGTCACGAGAGAGGCCTGGTGCGGGCGCGTCCGGAAATTGCGCGCCAATTGCTCCACGGAGCCTTTGCATCGACCGTCACCTGGTATCGCGATCAGCTCGAGATCGACGAGTTGGTGGACCAGATCCTGTTGCTGATTACGCAACGCCAACAGTCATCAGGCGCAATCGGCGTCTGACAATCGTCCACCATCGCACCCGCCGGTCTGCCATCGATCTTGGAACATTGTTGGCCGCGGACATGGCACGAGTTTCTTAAACGCCGATCGAGCCAGTCGTGCGATAGCCCAGGAGCGTTGAATGCCAAGACTCTCGAAAGCCGCTGCGCAGGAGCGAAAAGCCAGGATCGTAGCCCTGGCAGAGAAGCGATTCGTCCAGAACGGGTACGAGCAGACCACGGTCGATGAAATCGTCAAAGAAATAGGGCTTGCCAAGGGAACGTACTACTACCATTTTGATTCAAAAGAGGACCTGATGATCGCGGTCAGCGAAAAGCTCATCCTCGAAACGAGCACGAAGCTGAATGCGGTCTACAACCGGAAGGACAAGGACATCGTCTGGCGGATCAGGAACGTACTGAAGACGTATCAGGACGATTTCTACCGCAACAAGGGCATCTGGCGGCAGGTTTATCACTGGCGTAACGCGATGTTGTATCACCGCGTCGCACACATCAGCGCGCAGCGTTTCACGCCGATTCTTGAGGACCTGCTTGTCGAGGCTTCCAGAGAGGGCAAGGTCGAAATTCCTCATCCACACGAGGCGGCCGAATCGTTGCTGGTGCTGTTCGATCTGACCAGTCGCCAACTGTGCGCAAAGACGGATCACGCCCGGCGAGTTCGCGTCTTCGAGACGTTTCGCTTTCTGCTGGCGCACATCCTGTCCGAGGAGTGCGTCCCGCAGTTCGAGCAAGAGTGGAAGGAAGAGTTAGTTGCGACTGTGCGGCGTTAATCGAGGGCTTCGTGTCGGGCAAGTCGGTGGGCCGGCAGCACGACAGGTTGGAGCGCGAGCTGGATGTTCGCCGTGCGAATCCGGGAGCGGTACAGGCGAGCCACCGCGAGACCGTGAAACATCGCATTCTCCTGCTGATTGCCTTACAGTTTCCGCGGACGGATAACTTTCAATGATGAACTGGAGCAGCGACCGCCGGCGCGGGCGCTCCCTCCACCTTATGTGTCGCGGTCCGATTGACAAGGCGACATTGACCGCAGTATCTTACCTGTCGTACATACGTCAGGTTATGCTTGGCTCGTCATTCGAGGAAGCGATGGATCGAGTGCAGGACAAGGTCCTTCGTCGGGTCGGCCCGGGTAAGGCGCCGTCGTGAGTGCGACCACGGCGACCACCGCACCCGACGTTGTTGCCCAGCGGGTGGCGGAGCAGGTCCTCGACGGGCACGTCAGGAGCGCCACCCGCCTGATCACCCAGTCGCAGGACGGGGATCCCCTCGCGCGTCGGGTGATGAGCCTCCTGTACCCGCACTGTGGACGGGCGCGGTTGATCGGAATCACCGGACCGCCCGGGGCAGGCAAGAGCACGCTGGTCGCCGGAATGATCGGGGAGTTGCGCAAGCGCGGTCTGACGGTCGGGGTGATTGCCGTGGACCCATCCAGTCCGTTCAGTGGGGGCGCAGTCCTCGGTGATAGGGATCGCATGACAGGCTTTTCATCCGACGGCGAGGTATTCATCCGCTCGATGGCCTCCCGTGGCGCCATCGGTGGACTGTGCGCGGTGGCTAACGACGCAGTGGACGTCATGGACGCGATGGGCAAGGACGTGGTCCTGATCGAGACCGTCGGTGTCGGCCAGAGCGAGGTTGAGATAGCCCAGATCGCCAACACGGTAGTCCTGACGTTGGTGCCTGGTTATGGCGACGAATTGCAGGCGATGAAGGCCGGAATCATGGAAGCGGCGGACATCATCGTGGTCAACAAGGCCGATTCGCCCGGAGCGAATGGTGCCGTCGCCGAGTTGCAGAACATGGGATATTTCCAGGCCGTGCCGCAGGGCGAAGAAATGTGGCAGGTGCCCGTCGTGAAGATGTCGGCGCTTCGCAACGAGGGCTTCGACGAACTCGAAGCGCAGATTTTGCGCCAAAGCGAGTTTGCGGAGAAAACGGGCTGGAAAGCGGCACGCCAGCGCCGCAGGCGTGTGCACCAGTTTGCCGAGGTCGTCACCGACGGCGTTCGCCGTGACTTCATGGGTGTCATGCAGGAAGGCGGCGGGTTTAACGGGTTGCTCGATCGCATCGAGGCCCTGCAGGTGGATCCCTATGCGGCCGCACAGGGAATTTCCCGGCGGCTCAGGACGCTCACCAAGGACTTGTAGTACGTGGCTGCGGACGGGGTCGCACCGGGCCGACTGACAACGTGAATCGATTTCAAGGGGTAAGCGATGACAGCATCAAACCAAAGCAAGCAGTTCGAAGCGGCGGTGGCTGCCTGGCACAAAGGGCGTGAGCGTTACGCCAGCAAGCTGCAGGCGCAGTCGACGCTTTCAGGCCTGCCGATCAAGACCGTTTATACGCAGGACGACGTCTCCCAGGACAGCGTCGACGTGATGCCCGGCGTCTATCCGTTCACGCGCGGCTTGTATCCCGACGGTTACGTGCTGACGCCGTGGGCGCAGCAGATGGTGTTCGGTTACGGCACCATCGACGAAACGCGCCAGAAGATGGAAAAGATGGTCGCGGAGGGCATGGAAGGCTACTTCGGCAACAACATCTTCAACGTCGTGTACGACATCCCCTGCATGTACGGCATCGACGCGGATCACCCGGAAGCCGAGAGTAACCTGGGTCAATGCGGTGTGCACATGAGCACCGGTGACGATTACGACGAACTGGTGCGGGACTGGGAGCTGGAGAAGTCCAACTTCTCCATGATCACCGGCGACAACTGCCTGCCCGCGCTGGCGCTGCTGGTGGCCGCCGCCGAGCGCCGCGGCAAAGGGCCGGAATCCCTGCGGGGCAACTCGATGAACTGGTATCCGCGCACCGCCGTGCAGGACATCCCGTCGTGGGAGCCGCGCTGGGGCTATGCGCTGATGGTCGACCTCATCAAGTGGGCCACGATCAATGCGCCGGCGTGGAACACCACGAACATCTTCATGTACGGCATCTCCGAAGCCGGCGGCACGCCGGTGCAGGAACTCGCGTACGGGTTATCCTGGGGAAAGTCGGTCATCGACGCCGGCCTCGCCGCGGGCCTGGATCCCGACCAGTTCATCGGTCGACTGGGCTTCCAGATCGGCTGCACGGTGAACCTCTTCGAAGAGGTAGCCAAGTTCCGGGCGCACCGACGAATGTGGGCAAAGCTCTGCCGGGACGCCGGCTGCAAGAAGCCGTCGAGCATGCACGCGCGTGTGCATTGTCACACCAATGGCTACGTGCTGACGCAGCAGCAGCTGCTCAACAACAATGCACGCATCACCCTGCAGGCACTGGCTGCCGCACTGGGTGGCGTGCAGTCGATCCACACCTGCTCTTACGACGAAGCCACGACGATCCCCACCGAGGAATCGCATCGCACGGCGTTGCGTACGCAGCAGATTCTGATGTGGGAGAGCGGCGTCCGCAACGTCGCGGACCCGCTCGGTGGCTCGTATTACGTGGAAAAGCTGACGGACGACATGGAGGCCGCAGCCTGGGAGATCTACAACCAGCTCGAAGCCAAGGGCGGGTATCTCCGGGGTCTGGAAACCGGCGAGATCAAGCGGGCCATCGACGGCGCTTCGTACCAGATGAAGCAGAACATCAACAGCGGCCGGCAGATCGTCGTCGGCCTCAACAAGTACCAGTCCGAGAGCCTGGAGCAGCACGAGCCATTCCGTGTCGACATGGCCATCGAAAACAAGGCCAAGCAGCGCCTCGCTGCCTACAAGGCGCGCCGCGACGACAAGGCTGTGGCGGCGTCGCTGGAGAACGTCGCTCGCGCCTGTGAAGCGCTGAAGGCGGGCACCGGCTCGTTGATGCCGGCGCTGATCGAGGCTGCCCGCGCGGGCGCGACCAACGGCGAGATGATGGTGCCGATGCGCGCTGCGTTCGGCTGGTACGTCTCCGAGTAAGCCTGGACGACCGAACCCATTCGTCCTAACAGAGAAGGTAATGAATATGTCTGGCAAGCCCGTCAAGGTCCTCCTGGCAAAGAAGAAGATCGACGTGCATGGGCGTGCATCCAAATTGATCGCCCGTGAGCTTCGTGATGCCGGTATGGAGGTTGTGTACTTCCGCTTCGGCACGGTCGACGAGATCGTCAATGCTGCGCTGCAGGAGGACGTGGACGTCATCGCGGTCAGCATCATGACCAGTGGACACCTGCACCTCGCCGAGAACCTCGTCCCGGCCCTCAAGGCCAAGGGCATGAACGACGTGATGGTGATCTTCGGCGGCATCATTCCGGACGTCGACTTCGAGCCCCTGCGGAAGATGGGTGTTCACCGGGCGTTTCCGGCGGGACTGCCCGGCAGTGTCGTCGTCGACTACATCAACGCGAATGTCGGCAAGGTCGGGTTGTAGGGTCGCCTGCAGTCCGGATCCCGCCTGATGGCAAATTGGACTGCGCTGCGGCTTGGCCCGCATCGAGAGAGATTCAAGTGACATACGAAACGATTCTGTTCGAGAGGTCATCGTTCGCAGCGACGATCACCTTCAACCGGCCGGAGGTCTTCAATGCCTACAGCGAGACGATGTCGCAGGAACTCAAGAAGGCGGTGGCTGCAGTAACCGCGGACGAAAAAGTCCGCGTGCTGTTCCTCAAGGGCGCGGGCGAGAATTTTCTGGCCGGTGCCGACATCAACATGCTGAACGGCTGGGCCGAGGTCGCGACGACAAAAGGTGCTGCAGAGGTCAAGCGCATTCTCGACGGCCATTTCAGCCCGACCTCACTCGAGGACCTGCCGATTCCCGTCATTGCTCTGGTCGACGGCAGGGCATGGGGCATGGGCAGTGAGATCGCGATCGCGGCCGACATCCGCATCTGCACCCCGCGAGCGTCATTTGCGCAACCGGAGATCGCCCTGGGAATCATCACCGGCGGTGGCGCCAGCCAGCGACTGCCGCGCATCGTTGGTTCCGCTGTCGCCACCGAGATGATTCTCACCGGCAAGCCCCTCTCAGCCTCCGATGCGGAGAAGTGGGGCCTGGTGAGCGCCGTGGTCGAACCCGACAAGCTGCTCGAGGCCGGCATGGCCATCGGCAAGTCAATTGCGGCCAAGAGCCCGCTGATGGTCAAGTGGGCGAAGAGGTGCATCCAGCTGACGCGCGATCACAGTCTGCAGGACGGCATCCAGAAGGAGCTGACGCAGTTTTCGGAGACGTTTACAACCGAGGATGCCGCCGAGGGAACCCGGGCGTTCCTCGAGAAGCGCAAGGCTGTCTTCGTGGGCCGATGAGCCCAGGGCAACCAGGCGCTAACGGTTACAGCAAAGTCTTGGAGTAAAGATGGCATCGAATCTATTCAGTCTCGAGGGCAAGGTCGCAGTGGTTACTGGCGCCAGTCGGGGTTTCGGTCGAGCAATCGCCTTAGGGCTCGCGGACGCCGGAGCCGATATCGTGCTTGCCGCGCGTACGGAGTCTTCGCTGAACGAGGTGGCCGCGGAGATCGAGGCCAAGGGACGCAGGGCACTGGCGGTGCCTGCGGACATGGGCAGCAAGGAGTCCGTTTCGAACCTGGCGACGAGGACCATCGAGGCCTTCGGCAAGGTCGATATCCTGGTCAACAACGCGGGACTCGGCAGTAACGTGCCGTTCCTGAAGATGACCGAAGATGAGTGGGATCGCATCCTCGACGTCAACCTCAAGGGATATTTCCTGACCACGCAGGCTTTTGGTCAGCACATGTTCAAAGCCAGGAGTGGTCGCGTAATCAACATTTCGTCGGCCATGGCTGAACAGCCGCTGCCCTACTTGACGCATTACGCCGCGTCCAAGGGAGGCATCAATGCCATGACGAAATGCCTCGCCCAGGAATGGGCTGGCCGCGGCATCACTGTCAATGCCATCGCCCCTTCCTACTTCGAGACGGACATGACCGAGCACGCGCGGGGCAATGAACAGGCGACTGCGCTCATCATGGCCAGGACACCCCTGAATCGCTACGGCAGGATCGAGGAACTGATCGGCCTGGTGGTCTACCTCGCCTGCGACAATTCCAGCTATATGACCGGTGCGGTCATTCCTCTCGACGGCGGCTGGACCGCCGGCTGATCGACTACAGCAAGTAGAAACGGGAAGCAATCATGAGCAGTGCGATCGAACTGAAGTCCAAGGTCGGCCAGCTGTCCGATATCGGGCGCTACATCAAGCCGGGCAGTTTCGTGGCGATCGGCGGCGGCTGGAGCTGCAACAAGCCGATGGCCATCGTGCGCGAGATCATCCGCCAGAAGATCGGCGGCCTGAAGGTGATGTCGGTGACGGGCGGGTGGGAGATGGAATGGCTCCTTGCGGCGGGCCTGGTCGATCACCTGGTGTTCAGCTTCCTGAGTCTGGAGTTCTTCGGTTTGCCCGCCAATTTCCGTCTGGCCGCGGAGCGGCAGACCGTGAAGCTGACGGAGATCGAGGGCTGCTCGATGATCAAGGGGCTGGAGGCGGCCAAGTTTGGTTTGCCGTTCGCCGCCTTTCGGGGCCCGAAAGGCTCCGACATCGTCGCCGAGGCCAAGGAGCTCTACCAGACGGTCCGCTGCCCGTTCACCGGTCAGGAGCTGACGGCGATTCAAGCCATCGTCCCCGATGTGGCGATTATTCACGCGCAGAAGGCCGATGCCGCTGGCAACGTGCAGATGATTGGCACCAGCGCCAGCGATCTCGACATGGCCATGGCTGCCAAGGCAGTGATCGTGACAGTCGAGGAGATCGTCTCGGCTGACGAGATTCGCGCGAGCAAGTCCGCGACCAAGCTCTTCCGCAACGACGTCGATCTCGTCATTCACTGTCCGATGGGGGCGAGCCCTTGCAGCTCGGTGCCGTACTACTCGGCACACCTGCTGCAGTTGCAGAAGGACGTGGCAGGTCTCAATCCCAAGACCGCCCGGAGTTACATTTCAGAAGTCATCGGCGACACCGAGACTGCCTACTGGGCCAACGTCGGTGGTGCCGAGGCACAGCGCAAGCTGAAGGCGTTTCCCGCGACGGCCCGGGCCGTGCCGGTGCCCGCAACGCTCGATACGACGCCGGCCAGAGATTTCACCGTGGGTGATCAGATGGTGGCGGCGCTCTCGGCGACGATCGAGGATGAGGACGCCATCATTCTGGGTTCTTTCACGCCCTTGGCGTATGCCGCGTACAACCTGGCAAAGCTGACCACGGCACCCAATGCCTTCGTGGTGGGCTACAGCGGCGTCGATGCCCGGCCGTTCCAGATGGGGTTCCACACCTCAGAGGCTGCGTGCATCCAGGAGTCTGCCGGCCTCTGGTCCATGACCGAGTGCATCGAGTCGCTGCACTTCCGCGGCACGGGTGACGTCGAGGCGGTATCCAGTGCACAGATGGACGTCAACGGCGACATCAACATCTCGTGGCTGCCGATGCCTGTGAAAGACGCGGCGGGCAATCCGACCGGCGAGTGGAATCGACGCGCCCTGCGCCTCCCGGGCGGCGCAGGCGCACCGGTCGTGTTCGGCCTGCACCGCAAATCGGTCGCGTATTTCCCGAATCACTCCAGGATGGTCTTCGTGCCCAAGGTGAACTACGTCACCGGCACGCGCGTATACCTCACCGACGAGGAGCGTATCGCCGAGGGACTCAAGCCCGGCCCGATCATCGTAGTCACGAACCTGTGTGTCATGGAGTCCAGGGAAAGGGGCATCTGGAACGTCGTGTCGCTGCACAAGGGTGTCACCGCAAAGGACGTGGTCGACAGCACCGGCTTTGCCGTCAACGTCCCGAACGGCTGCCCGGAGACACGTGCCCCGACGCAACAGGAAGTCGACCTGATCAAGCGGATCGACCCCACGGGCATTCACCTGTTGGACTTCATCAGCGGCAAGGAGCGGGCCACCAAGCTGCCGGCAATCCTGCAGGCGGAGTGGGACGGCGTTTGACCTGACGCAGTCGGGGCGCGCGTAGCGGGCGCTAACCGCAGGGCACCTTCAACATCTTCAGTTCGAGAGAATCGCCATGTCGTACCAGACCCTTCTCGTAGAAAAGAAGAGAACTACGCCGTCGTCACGTTCAACCGGCCGGATAAGTTCAATGCTGCCAACGCGCAACTGTTTGGCGATCTGGCGGCCGCGATCCGGGAACTCGATGCGGACAAGGAGGTGGGCTGCATCGTCCTGACCGGCCAGGAATTCAAGCATCCCAAGCGGGGCACGCCCTATCACGTGTTCTCTGCCGGCGCCGACGTGGAGCAATTCGCGCACCTGGCGAAGGTCGAGGCCGGATACGATTTCATCAAGGTCTGCTTCGAACCGTTCAAGGCGATCGAGAACGCCGAGACTCCGGTGATCGCCGCAGTCAACGGCTCGGCTTTCGGCTTCGGATTCGAGATCCAGGGTTGTTGTGACTTCTCCTTCGCGGGAACCAACGCGCGCTTTGCCCTGAAGGAGCTGAACCACGGCGCGCTGCCGGCCTGGGCCGTGTCCCGCGGCGTCGAACGCTATGGCAACAGCCTGATTTCGTTCCTCGCGCTCTCGACCATGGAACTTGATGCCTACGAGGCAAAGAGGCTCGGCATCGTCATTGACGTGTACGAGGCGGCGGAGTTGATGCCGAAGGTTGAGGAGATCGCGGCCCGTATCGGCAAGAACAGCTACGTCAGCAAGACGTTCATCAAGCGCCTGCTGAACCGCCACCACCAGGAGCACTACCAGGACGCGGAGCGCTTCATGCCGGCCATCTTTGCGACCGAGCATATGCAGAGCGCTTTCGCCCGTTTTCTCGGCGGCGAAACCCGCAACGTGAAGAACTAGCCCGGCCGGCGAACTTACGCCGCGGCCTACGGGGCGTACGACGACGGGATGAAGACCAGGTTTTCTTGATGCCGACAGGGATTACTCCGTGGTTCATGCCGCATTTGTCTTTGATGCGATTCGTACCCCGCGCGGGAAGGGGAAACCGGACGGATCACTCCACGAAGTGAGGCCCATCTCCCTGGTCAGCCATCTGCTCGGCCACCTCAGGGAACGCAATTCCCTGGACACGCAACTGGTCGACGACATCGTTCTGGGTTGCGTAACTCCGATCGGCGAGCAGGGCGGAAACCTGCCGAAGATGGCCGCGCTGTCTGCGGGGTGGCATGAACGTGTTGCGGGCCAGCAGATCAACCGCTTCTGCGCCTCGGGCCTCGAGGCGGTCAATCTGGCTGCGATGAAAGTGGCCTCCGGGTTCGAGGACCTCGTGGTCGCCGGTGGCGTCGAAAGCATGTCCCGGGTGCCCATGGGATCCGATGGAGGTGCGGCTTATGATCCGGCCTGGAGCGCCCAGGTCGGCTTCGTACCGCAGGGCATCGGCGCTGACCTCATTGCGACGATCGGCGGCTTCAATCGCCGAGATGTCGATCGCTTCGCCGTGGGCTCGCAGCAGAAGGCTGCGGCGGCGAGGGACGGGGGTTACTTCAGCAAGTCCGTCGTTCCGGTCACCGACGAGTGCGGTTTGCCGATCCTCGACCAGGACGAATTCATCAAGCCACACACCACCATGGAAGGGCTCGCCAAGCTGAAGCCCTCCTTCGAAGGCATGGGTCGTGCGGGCATGGACGCGGTCGCGCTGGCGCGCTATCCCAAGGTGAAGGCCATCGATCATGTGCACACGCCCGGAAACTCATCGGGAATCGTCGACGGTGCAGCATTGGTGCTGGTCGGCAGTGAGCAGGCGGGGCGAAAGCTCGGCCTGGTCCCCCGTGCACGCGTGGTATCGGTTGCGATCACGGGCACCGAACCCACGATCATGCTGACCGGTCCGGCGCCGGCAGCCTTCAAGGCTCTGGACAAGGCCGGTATGACCCTGGACCAGATCGACCTGTTCGAGGTCAACGAAGCCTTCGCTTCGGTGGTGCTGCGATTCCAGGCAGACACCGGCGTGCCCTGGGAAAAGATCAACGTCAACGGTGGCGCCATTGCGCTGGGGCACCCACTGGGCGCTACCGGCGCGATGTTGATCGGCACGATGATCGACGAATTAGAGCGTCGCCAACTCCGCTACGGACTCTGCACCCTGTGTGTGGGCGGCGGGATGGGCATCGCGACGATCGTCGAACGAACCTGATTCACCGGGACCAGCGCAGGCGAACTGGATGAGCGGCTTCAAGTACGAGAAGGGTGCAGACAACATCGTGATCGTCACGATGGATATGCCTGGGCAACCGGTCAACATCATGAATGCCGCGTACGAGGCAATGATGAAGGCGACGTTGGCCCGGCTCGAATCCGACATCGATAGCGTCGCCGGCATCATTCTCACGTCCGGCAAAAACACATTCTTCGCCGGTGGCGACCTGAACGCCTTGCTGGCCATCGAACAGGACGACCGTGCGGGCTTCTTTGACCAGATCGAACGTCTCAAGGCGCAGATGCGACGCCTCGAGACCTTCGGCAAGCCGGTCGTGGCGGCCATCAACGGCACCGCGATGGGCGCCGGGCTTGAGATTGCACTGGCCTGTCATCACCGCATTGCACTCGACAAGCCGGGCATTCAACTGGGGCTGCCCGAGGTCACTCTGGGAATCCTGCCGGGCTGTGGGGGCATCGTGCGGCTGGTACGAAAGATCGGCCTGGCGCAAGCCCTACGGTTGCTCACCGAGGGGACGGTTCTATCGGCGGCCGCGGCCAGGTCCGCCGGCATCGTCGATGATCTGGCGGCCGATGCCGACGAACTCTTCGCCAAGGCGAAGGCCTGGATCCAGGCCAACCCTGCAGCGTGCCAGCCGTTCGACGTCAAGAGTTATCGAATTCCTGGCGGCACCGCCGCTGAGTCCGCTAATGCCAATCTCCTGCTGATGGCGCCGGCCATCGCATTCAAGAAGACCCGGGGACTGATGCCGGCCCCGGCGCAGATACTGGCCGTGGCGGCCGAGTCCACTTTGGTTGACGTGGATACGGCGCTGCGGATCGAAAGTCGTGGGATCACGAAACTCGTCGCCACGCCAGAAGCGAAGAACCTCATCCGGACATTCTTCTCGAGCCAGTACCTGACGAAGTGTGCCACCGATCGCGCTCGTCTCGTGGCTCAACCCGCCGCGCGGGCTGCAGTGATCGGCGCGGGTATCATGGGCGGCGGCATCGCCTATCAGTCGGCGTTCACGGGCACGCCGGTGATCATGAAGGACATTGCGCAGGCCGGTCTGGATCTGGGTATCAACGAGGCTGACAAGCTGCTCTCCAGGCGCGTCAAGAACGGCCAGATGAGCGCAGACAAGAAGGCAGCAACCCTCGGCGCCATCGAGCCAACGCTCGAATATGGCGAGCGATTCAAGAGCATCGACGTGCTGGTGGAAGCCGTCATCGAGAACCTTGCCGTCAAGCGCGCAGTGCTTGCGGAAGCGGAGCGCAATATCGGCATCTCGACGATCATCTGCTCCAACACTTCGACTTTGCCGATTTCGGAACTTGCGCAGGGCCTGCAGCGACCGCAGCAGTTCTGCGGCATGCACTTCTTCAATCCTGTGCATGCCATGCCCCTGGTGGAAATCATCCGCGGGCGACAGACTTCGGACGACACCATAAACCGCGCGGTCGCGTATGCGTTGTCGCTGCAGAAGCAGCCGGTGGTTGTGAATGACTGCGCCGGATTCTTCGTCAATCGCCTGCTGTTCGCGTACTTCGCAGGGTTCCTTAGACTCGTGCAGGACGGTGCGGATTACGAGGACGTCGATCGGGTGATGGAGCAGTGGGGATGGCCCATGGGTCCGGCTTATCTGGCCGATGTCGTCGGGCTCGATACCATGCAGCACTGCTACGACGTCTTGAGCGCCGCATACCCGCGATGCGCGTCGACGGAGTCGAAGACCTGGTATCAGGTCATTATGGAACTTGGTGGTCTTGGTCAGAAGAACGGCAAGGGCTTCTACCTGCACGGCGCAGCCGACGGCCAGCCGCCAAAGCTGGTCAACCCGGAGGCAAAAGCACGAATTGCCGAGACGGCGCAGCCCATCCGGAAATTCTCCGACCAGGAAATCGTCGAGCGGATCATGGTGGGAATGGCCATCGAACTCGCTTACGCACTCGAGGAAGGCATCGTGGCGTCTCCCGAGGAGGCGGATGTCGCATTGCTGTACGGTGTCGGATTTCCTTCCTTCCGCGGCGGTCTCGCACGATGGATGGATTTTGTCGGGCTCGATGCGTTCTGCCGCACGGCCGACAACTATGCGACCTGGTTGGGCCCGCTCTACCGCGTAACAGATCGGCAGAGGGACATGGCAGCGCACGTGCGCACGTTCTATTCCTAGGGCGACCGCTTCTTTAGATCGAAGTCCAGAACCCGACGCTGAATCGAATCGAGGGTTTGATGACGGATATCCTGGTGGACCAGCGCGACGCGAGATTTGTGCTGTTCGACCTTCTCAACGTGCAGGCGCTGGCCGAGCACTCCCGGTTTCCGCAACTCGACCGGGAGTCGCTGGAGATGTTGCTCGAGGAGGCGAAACGATTCTCCGAGCAGCGCCTGTTCCCGCTCAACATCGCAGGGGACAGGACCGGAGCGGTCTACGCCAACGGGACTGTCCGGGCGACACCGGGCATGCGGAACGCGTACGGCGAGTTCGTGCAGGGTGGCTGGCTGACGATGTCCGAGGAGGCCGACCTCGGCGGCCAAGGGCTTCCGGAGGTCGTCAAGTTCGCTGCGCACGAACTGTTCCTCGCGGCGAACTTTCCGTTCATGTGCTTCGTGAACCTCACGCACGACGCGGCGAAGCTCATCGAACTGTTCGGTACGGATGAGCAGAAGTCCGTGTACATGACTCGGATGTATCGGGGGGACTGGACGGGCACGATGTGCCTGACGGAGCCCGGAGCGGGTTCGGAGGTCGGCGCTCTCCGAACCCGTGCGCGACTGGCCGACGACGGCACCTACCGCATCAGGGGTCAGAAGATTTACATTACCAATGGCGAGCACGATCTAACCGACAACATCGTTCACCTGGTTCTGGCTCGCATCGAGGGAGACCCGGACGGCACGCGAGGGTTGTCGCTCTTCATCGTGCCCAAGTGTCGAGTTGATGCGGACGGCTCCGTCGGACGCCGCAACGACGTTCACTGCACGGGCATCGAACACAAGATGGGGCTGCACGCTTCGCCGACCGCCACGCTGGTGTTCGGCGAGGAGGACGACTGTCGTGGCTATCTGCTCGGGAAGCCGCGTGAAGGCATCCGGGCCATGTTTCACATGATGAACCAGTCCCGCCTGGAGGTCGGGTTGTTCGGACTGGGCGTCTGCTCGGTCAGCTACCGGCACGCACTGGCGTATGCAAAGCAACGGATCCAGGGGCAGGGCATAGCGGGCCAACACGATCGAGTGGCGATTGTGGAGCATCCCGACGTGCGTCGGAACCTGATGACCATGAAAGCCTACACGGAAGGGCTCCGCGCACTGCTGTATTACTGTGCGCACGCAATGGACAGAGTGACGATCGCAGATGACCGGGCCGAGGCGCAGCGCTGGCAGGACATCGTCGACCTGCTGATCCCTGTCGCCAAGGCGCTTCCAACCGAAAAAGGCGTGGAACTGGCCTCCCTGGGAATACAGGTTCACGGGGGTGCCGGGTACACCAGTGCCTGCCCATTGGAACAGTACATGCGTGACTCCAAGGTGGCCTGCATCTTCGAGGGCACGACGGGCATCCAGGCGATGGACTTTGCCTTGCGCAAGGTCCACCTGAAGGAAGGCGCAGTATTCAGGGGCTTCCTGACTGAAATGAACGACGTCATCGATCGCGCTGCGACGATGGCGGAGTGGACCCCGTACGTCGATCAGCTGCGGATGACTCGTGATGCGCTGCTCGCGCTGCGGGACGAACTCGCCGAGGTCCCGATACACAATCGATTGCGGGACCAGTTGCTGTCCGCAACACCCTTGCTCGAGGTCGCAGGCGACCTGATCGTCGCGTACTTCCTGCTCTGGTCTGCCGTGGCAGCGGACGCCAAGCTCGCGGCAATGGGCGGCTCGCAGGGTTGCGGAAAAGCGGGCGAATTCCCGCCATCCAGCGACGAGGAGCGGTTACATCTGGCCGGCAAGACACCCGTGGCACGCTTCTTCATCGCGACGATGCTACCCCGCGCGGACGGCAAGTTGGCGGCCTTGAAGTGGAACGACGTGTCGGCTTGCAACATCGATGTCGGATCATTCTGACGAAAGGCGTCAAGATGAGTCTGATTTCTCCGGAGCTGAAGTAATGGCCGACGCATTCATCCACGACCACGTCCGCACCCCGCGTGACCGCGGCAAGTCTGACGGCGCGCTGCATGGCATGACCCCGACCCAGTTGGCGGCGCAGGTGATGTCGGGCCAATCGCACGCGGTCGTCGCCGGCGGCGTGGAGTCGATGTCGCGCGCGTCGATGGGAAGCGACGGCGGCCCGGCGGATACCGCTTCGCGCGTATCCGCCTCGCGCGCTCGGCGAGCGCTTCAAGCCGACCAATGGGCTGCTCGCGCGCGCGCAGACGGGCGAGCTGTATTACGACACCGCGGCGAAGGCCACGGCCAAGGCGTCATGAGGCGCGCTCGACACGGGGGTCAGTGACCATGCAACGCACGATTTTCGAAGCCGAGCACGACATGTTCCGGGAGGGTGCACGGCGCTTCTTCCGCGAGCGGATCGGGCCCCACGCCGAGCGCTGGCGCGAACAGGGCTACGTCGACCGCGACGCGTTCAGGCTCGCGGGCGAGCAGGGCTACCTGCTGATGTGGGCGGACGAGAAGTACGGCGGCGCCGGGATCACCGACTTCCGGTACGAGCAGATTCTGGACGAGGAGAACCACTACTTCGGGGAGACCGGGTTCTTCCTCGTCCTGCACTCCCGTCTCGTGGCGCCGTACATCGGCAAGCTCGGCAACGACGAGCAGAAGGCGCGGATCCTGCCGAAGTGCGTGAGCGGCGAGAGCATCCTGGCGATCGCCATGACCGAGCCCGGCGCGGGCAGCGACCTCGCGGGCATGCGCACGCGCGCCGAGTTCGACGGCACGCACTGGGTGCTGAACGGCTCGAAGACGTACATCTCGAACGGCCAGCTCGCCGACTACGTGATCGTCGCGGCGCGCACATCAGCCGAGGACAAGTACGCGATGGGGCTGTTCATCGTCGAGCGCGACATGCCGGGCTTCCGGCGCGGCCGCAACCTTGCGAAGATCGGCCTGAAGGCGCAGGACACGTCGGAGCTGTTCTTCGACAACGTCCTTGTGCCGGCCGCGAACGTGCTGGGCAACCCGCGAGACGGGTTCAAGTACCTGAGCATCGGACTCGCCGAGGAGCGGCTGATCACCGCGGTCGGCTCGATGGCGCATGCCCAGGCCGCTTTCGACCTGACGCTGGACTTCGTCAAGGAACGCAAGGCGTTCGGGCGGCCGGTGGGTACGTTTCAGAATTCGCGCTTCGAGATGGCCCAGCTACGGGCGGAGCTCGACGCGATGCAGTGCTTCATCGACCAGTGCGTGCTGCTCAACAACGCGGGCAAGCTCGACGCCGTGACCGGGGCCGAGGTGAAGCTGCTCGCCACCGAACTCGAGGGTCGGGTGATGGACGTTTGCGTCCAGCTGCACGGCGGCGCGGGCTACATGGAGGAGTACCGCATCTCGCGGATGTTCACCGACGCGCGCGTCTCGCGGATCCTCGCGGGCTCGAACGAGATCATGCGCGAGATCATCGGCCGGTCGCTCGGCCTCGACGAGCGTCGATTGGTCAAATGACGCCCCACGTCCTGTCGGCGCGCTGAGCGGTTCGCAGGAGGGCCGCGACCACCGTCAGGCCGCTCAGGCCGCCGCACACCTCCGAGGGGCGGGGGGCGGGCGGCCCCCCCGGCGGGGCGGGCCGCCCCCCCCCCGGCGGGCCCCGCCCGGGGGCGCGCGGGGCCCGGGGGGGCGCCCGGGCGGGAGGCGCCGGCGGCGGGGCGCGCCGGGGCCCCCGGCGCCGCCCCCCCCGCCGCCCCGGGGGGGGGCCGGGCCCCCCCGGCGGGGAAGGCGGGGGTTTGGGGGGGGGCGGTTGTCCCCGGGGGGGGCCGGGCGGGCCCCCCCCCCGCCCGCCGGGGGGAAGGCCCCCCCCCCGGGGGGGGGGGCGCGGGGGGCGGCGGGGGGGGGGGGGCGGCCGGGGGCGCGCGGGGCGGGGGGCCGGGGCCCGCCGGGCCGCGCCCGGCGCGGCGCCGGCGGGGGCCGGGGCCGCCCCCGCCCCCCCCGCCGCCCCCGCCGGCGGCGGCGGGGGGGCGACCGGGGGGGCGCCCCGGCCCCGCGGGGGCGGCGCGGGGCGCGGGCGGCGCCGGGGGGGGGGGCGGGGGGGGGCGCGGGGGGGGCGGTTCCGCGCGCCCGGGCGCGGGCGGGGAGGGGGGGCGGGGGGCCGGGGGGGGGGGGGGGGGGGGGCCGCCGGGGGGGCCCCGGCGCGGGGGGCTTGGGGGGGGGGGCTTCCGGCGGCGGGGGGCCCCCCGGGGGCGGGGGCCGGGGGGCCCCGCCCGGCGGGGGGGCGGCTTGGGGCCGGGGGGGGCCGGGCCGGGGGCGCCGCGCGGCCGGGGCGGGGGGGGCGGGGGGGGCGGCGGGGGGGCGGCGGGGGGCCGGGCGCCGGGGGCCGGCCCCGGCCGGGCGGGGGGGCGGGGCGGGGGCGGGGGGGTCGGGCTGGGGCCGGCGGGCGGGGGGATGGACGTGCTCCCGGCCCGCGCCCCGGCCCGGCGCGCGGGGGGGGGCCGGGGCGGGGGGGGGGGGGGGGTGTGGGGGGGCGGGGGGGCCGGGGGGGGGGGGGGGGGGGGGGGGCGCGGGGCGGGGGGGGGGGGGGGGGGGGGCGGGGGGGGGGGGGGGGGCCCGGGGGGGCGGGGGGTTGCCAGGGGGATCGCGGGGTTGGGGGGGCCGCGCGGGGCGGCGGGGGGCGCGCTTGAACCCGCGCCCGGTCGCAACGCGCTGGAGGTGCCGCGTAACGGCCACGCCCTCCGGCGCCAATTCGCGACGAGTCACCAGCGCAACAGCATGGCTCCCCACGTCATGCCGGCGCCTACTGCCTCCAGCAGCACCAGGTGACCGGGCTGGATGCGGCCGTCACGGACGGCGGCGTCGAGAGCCAGCGGCACGGAAGCGGCAGAGGTGTTGCCCTGGGTCTCCAGCGTCGTCACGATCTTGTCCGCAGGCAGGCCGAGCTTGTTCGCGGTTGCCTGGATGATGCGGATATTCGCCTGGTGCGGCACCAGCCAGTCGAGGTCGGAGCCAACCAGTCCATTGGCGGCCAGCGCTTCGTTGCAGACATCTTCCAGCGCCCGCACCGCGAACTTGAACACCGCTTGTCCGTCCATGTGCAGGAAGGCATGGTCATGCAGGACACCGTCCTGCACGTAGCCGCTGGCCTCGAGGATGTGGCTCTGCCGACCGTCCGCGTGCAGATGGCTGGAAAGGATGCCGGGTTGTTCTGACGGCCGCAGGATCACCGCGCCCGCACCGTCGCCGAACAGCACGCAGGTGCGGCGGTCGCTCCAGTCGAGCAGGCGCGAGAAGACCTCGGTGCCCACGACCAGGGCGCACTTGCACTGACCGCTCGCCACGAACTTGTCGGCGATCGAGACGGCGTACAGAAAGCCGGTGCACGCAGCCTGGATGTCCAGGGCGGCCCCGTGGGTCACGCCGAGCTTCTGTTGCAGCAGACAGGCAGTCGAGGGAAAAATCATGTCGGGCGTGCTGGTGGCCAGCACGATCAGGTCGACGTCATCGGCGGTGACGCCCGCGGCATCCATCGCCCGACGCGAGGCGTGCAAGGCAAGGTCCGAGGCCTGCTCCTGCTTCATCGGCGACATAGCGGCTGCGAATGCCCGTCCGCGAGAATATCCACTCGTCGCTGGTCTCGATGCGCTGCTCGATTTCCTGATTGGTCAGTGTCTTGGCTGGCAGGTAGGCCCCGGTGCCGACGATTCTTGAGTATCCCATCGCGCCAGTCTAACAAGCGCATGCCCCATGCGGCTCAGATCGTCGGATAGACAGGGAGGAAATGGGCTGCAACCGGGCAGGTTCGGTGTCACCGTGTGGTGCGGTCGGCGCCAGCAGGTTCGAGATGTACTATAGCGCTGCCTGAAAAGGAGTGAGTCATGGTTGCAATCGGCGTCCAGCGCGTACACGTGGAAAAGGCGCTGGCCGACGGGCGCGAGTCGTGCGACGACGTGGTCGCGGTCGAGGAACCGCTCGAGATCCGCGTGCTCTGCGATGGCGAAGAAGGGCTCGGCCGGGCAATCTCAGTCACCATGCGTACGCCTGGGAACGACACCGAACTCGCGCTCGGCTTCCTCCACGGCGAAGGACTGCTCCGCGACTGGCGGTCGGTGCGCCGTGTGCGTCCCGCGGGGCCGACCGGCAACGTGCTTCGCGTCGAGTTGCAGCCGGGGGTCGATCTCGACCTCGCGCGTCTGCAACGCAACTTCTACACGAGCTCGAGTTGCGGCGTCTGCGGCAAGGCATCGATCGAGGCTGTCACCAGCAGCGTCCTGGTTCGCCGAATGGAGCAGGACTGGACGATCGACGGGCGCTTGCTGCTCGGCTTGCCGGCCAGGTTGCGAGAGGCGCAGGCGGCATTTTCCGCCACCGGCGGTCTGCACGCGGTCGGCCTGTTCACGCGCGAGGGCGACCTCGTCGCGGCGTTCGAGGACGTGGGCCGTCACAACGCCATGGACAAGCTCGTCGGCTCCCGGTTGGCGGTCGACGCGCTGCCGCTCGCCAATTCGATCGTGCTGCTGTCGGGACGAGCGAGTTTCGAACTCGTGCAGAAGGCGGGCGCGGCCGGCGTGCCGCTGCTTGCGGCGATCGGCGCGCCATCGAGCCTCGCGATCGAACTGGCAGAGCAGGCCGGAATTACGCTGGTCGCGTTCCTGCGGGACGGCGCGTTCAACATCTATACCCACGGCGCCCGGTTGCGTTGACCGCGATAGGTGTAATCCACGGCACGGCCGAAATATCACGGCGTGATATAAAACGGCTGTCGTTCACAGCCCCGTCTGCGTCACGTGCGTGCCACGATTCGGTCTGTCGCCCTGCCAGGATTTCGCTGCCAGATCGCGTGCTTGCAGTGCTCCGGCGCGGCCGGTGCGCGGCAGTGAATTATCTCGGCCGCAATCACCTCTCCTGTGCCGTCGGGCTGCGTGACTATCATCGGGCGGTGCGGCGCCTGCGCAGCTGCGCCATGAGATCGAGCGAGGCGTGGGTTGCGCAGTTGCAACTGGAGAGGCTGCAGTTCGACGTGCAGGTCGACGTCCTGGCGCGGAGCGGTCCACGCTCGATGGAGCGCATGACGGAAGTCGAGGCCGTCGCCTTCTATCCGACGCTCGTGCGCCTGAATGAGACGCTCACCGGGCTCGTGGACGGTGGGGATCCTGTCGCGTGGGAGCAACCGCTGGCCACGGCCCTTGGTGGTTTGCGGCAAGCCGTGCGTGGCCTGCAGCGTCAGCCACTGCACCAGTGGATCGCCACGCGGCGATCGCCAGTCGTGATACCCCGCAAAGTCGCGCTGAGCCCGGGGCATCCGGAGCGGATCTGCTGGGGGTGCGAACGCTACTGCCCGGCGAACGATTTGCGCTGCGGCAACGGCACGATCCGCACGCCGCACCCGGTGGAACTCTTCGGTACTGACTGGCTCGAGCATGGTCTCGATGCCGACGCGCAGCGTAAGCGCGGGTGTGAATCAACCGCGCAAGTCCTGTGCAAGGGTGGCAGTTGATGGATCACGCGATCGTCGCCCGGGCACTCCATCTCCTCGGCGTCGTGCTCTGGATCGGCGGTGTCGGCTTCGTGACCACCGTGCTGCTGCCAGCCGTACGACGGATGAAGTCCGCCGAAGAGCGCGTGGCCTTCTTCGAGGCGGTCGAAAGCCGGTTCGCCTGGCAGGCCCGGGTGACCACCTTGCTCGTCGGTGGTACGGGTCTGTATCTCGTTGAACGGTGGAACCTGTGGGACCGGTTCCAGAGCCCCGCCTACTGGTGGATGCACGCGATGCTGCTGGTATGGCTGCTGTTCACCGTCATGCTGTTCATCGCGGAGCCCCTGTTTCTCCATCGCCGCTTCCTCGAGGCCGCCAGGCACCGACCGGACGCGACCTTTCGACTGATCGAACGCATGCACTGGGTGTTACTGGCGATCAGCCTGGCAACGGTGCTGGGCGCTGTGGCTGGGAGTCACGGTTGGGCCTTCTGACTCGGCACAGCCTCTTCGCCTACGGTTTCCGGCCTTTCTTTCTCGGCGCGGCCTGCAGTGCGCTGGTGCTGGTCCCTTGGTGGGCTGCGAACTTTTCGTTCGGCGTGTCCCTGGCAACCGACTGGCCACCAACGTTGTGGCACGCGCATGAAATGCTGTTCGGATTCACCTGCGCCGCGATTGCCGGGTTCCTGCTGACGGCGGTGCCGAGTTGGACAGGCCGGCGGGGATTCGCCGGTGGCCCGCTGGTCCTGCTGTCGGCACTGTGGCTGCTCGGGCGAGTGATGATCGGCAGCTCCGCCTCGTGGCCGTTCGCTGCGGTAGTCGCCGCAGACCTGGCATTTCTGCCCGTCCTGGCGGCGTTCCTCGCGTGGCCCTTGCTGCGAGAGCGGAACCGCAACACGCCGCTATTGCTCGTGCTGCTGGTGCTGTGGCTGTGTAACGCGACCTTCCACCTGGGCCTGTTCCGCGGTGACGTGGCGCTGTCGCGACAGGCACTGCTCGCGGCGGTCAATTTCGCGCTGATTCTCGTGACGGTCATTGGCGGACGCATCGCGCCGTCCTTCACCGCCACGGCATTGCGGCAACGCGGCGTCCAGGGTGCCGTGCGCTCGTGGCGAGGTATGACCTCCGTCACCGTCGCGCTGATGATCGCGGTCGCGGCCGTCGACCTCGTGCAACCCGGCGGCGCCAGTGCCGGCTGGCTTGCCCTCGCGGCTACCATCGCCCAGGGGGCGCGGCTCGCGCAGTGGCAGGGATGGCGTACGCTGCATGAGCCGATCGTCTGGATCCTGCACCTGGCGTATGCCTGGCTGCCGTTCGGGCTCGCGTTGAAAGCATTGGCGATCCTGACGGGCATGACCGCCGCCGCCTTCTGGCTGCATGCCCTCACGATCGGCGCGCTGGCGACGATGATCCTGGGAGTGATGACACGCGTCTCGCTCGGGCACACCGGGCGTCCGCTGCGGATCCGGCCGCTGGTGACTCTGGCCTACCTGCTGGTAGCGGCTGCCGCGCTCGTGCGCGTCTTTGGCGCCTGGCTACCCGGGCTCGACTATCCCACGGTCATCGTGCTGAGCGCAGCGCTGTGGACCGTGGCGTTCGTGTTTTTCCTGTGGGTCCACGGACCGATCCTGCTCACGCCGCGCGTCGATCCCCGTTCGTCGGCCAGAACCTAACTTTCAGCAGGCTCCTTTTCCGGCAGCCAGCTTGCATCGTTCGCACTGCCTGCCCGTTACCGGGCCAAGGAGCGAGCGATGTCGGAATACGTCGAACTTCCCCTGAGCGGCATCGAACCGCCGTTGTCCGAGATGGAACGCGCCGTGCAGGACAATGTGCACCGGTACGCGGTCGAAGTAATGCGACCGCTGGGTCCAGTCCTGGACAGGTTGCCGGCCGGCGACGTGCCTGCCAAGGACTCACCACTCTGGGGCGCCTTGGCGAAGGCTGGCGATCTCGGACTGTCCGTCCTCGCACTGATGGAGTTACCGCCCGTCGAACGCGTCAAGTTGCTGGCCATCGCCACCGAGGAACTGGCCTGGGGCGACGGTGGCATCGCGGGCGCCATCCTGGTCAACAACTTCCCGGTGATGTACTCGCTGCTCGCCGGCAACCTGGACATGGCCAGGTACTGCGACGGCAAGCTGGGTTGCTGGGGCATCACGGAGCCGGACCACGGCAGCGACATGCTTGATGCCACCGGCGTGCTCGCCGTCCCCAACGGCACTTACGGTCGGCCCAACTGCACTGCACGTATTGAAGGCGACAAGGTCATCATCAATGGGCAGAAATCCGCCTGGGTTTCGGGTGCGATCACGGCGCAGGTCTGTGCGCTGTTCACCCACTACGCGGACCCGCATGGCAATACGCGGCCCGGCGTCGCCGTCATCGTACCGCTCGACCTGCCCGGCGTTTCGAAGGGCAAGCCGCTCGACAAGCTCGGACTGCGCGGCCTGAACCAAGGTGAACTGATCTTCGACAACGTCGAAGTCCCGCTCTCACACCTGCTCGCCGGCCCGGACAAGTACGAGGACCTCGCCTACCACATGCTGTGCGAGGCCAATCCGCACGTGGCCTGCACTGGCGTCGGCCTCGCACGCGCCGCATTCGAGCACGCCTGGGAGTACGCGCACCGCCGCAAGCAGGGCGGACAGGCGATCATCCTGCACCAGCACGTGCGCTACCGGCTGTTCGAGATGTTCCGCAAGGTCGAGGCAGCCCGGGCGCTGACCCGCCGCGTCATGGAATACAACGCCACGGCCGTGCGTCCTTCGATGCTGGCGTCGACGTCGGCCAAGGTCACCGCGACGCAGACGGCATTCGAAGTCGCCTCCGATGCGCTGCAGATGTTCGGCGGCAACGGGATGACCCGCGAATACCCGATGGAAAAGCTGTTCCGCGACGCACGGGCGATGCTCGTCGCCGACGGCGCCAACGAAGTCCTCGCCATGAAGGGTGGCAGTGACCTGATCAACCCCGCCTGGCTGTAAGGGACACGCAAATGAGGATGCATGCATACGTCGCCGGCGTCGGGATGACCCGCTTCGGCAAGCACCTGGACAAGACGTTGAAGGGACTCACGGGCGAGGCCATCCAGCTGGCGCTCGCCGATGCCGGTATGGACAAGGCCGTCATCCAGGCTGCCTGGATGGGCAACGCTGCCGCTGGCGTCGTGACCGGCCAGGGAAATGATTCGCGGGCAGGTCGCATTGCGCGAGCTGGGTATCGGCAGGATTCCCGTGGTCAACGTCGAGAATGCCTGCGCGTCTTCCTCCACCGCATTCCAGCAGGCGTGCGCGATGGTCACCGCAGGAATGTACGACGTGGTGCTCGCCTGCGGCAGCGAGAAACTGTTTCACGTCGACAAAGCGCGCAGTTTCGCCGCCTTCTCCAGTGCCGTGGACGTCGAGGATCCGGACGGCGCAGTGAACGTGGTCAAGCGCATGTCGGCGGAGATCGGCGAGCCGTTCGACGCCGCCGGCGCCGGCGTGACGCGCTCTATCTTCATGGACATCTATTCGTTGATGGCCAGGGGCCACATGAAGAAATACGGCAGCACCAAGCAGCATTTCGCCATGGTCACGGCCAAGAATTCGTTCCACGGCAGCATGAACCCGCGCGCCCAGTTCCAGGAACTGTTGAGCGTCGCCGACGTGCTCGCGGCACGCACGATCGTCGAGCCGCTGACGCTGCCGATGTGTTCGCCGATCGGTGACGGCGCGGCGGCCGTGATCCTCGTCAGCGAGCGCAAGGCGCGCGAACTGGGCCTGGACAGGAAGGTGAGGGTTGCCAGCTCCGCGCTCGTGTCGGGATGGGACACCGGCCCGGACGAGTCCGTCGGTGGGTTGGCCGCCACGCAAGCCTATGAGGCGGCGGGCATCGGCCCGGACGATCTCTCCTGCGTCGAGTTGCACGATGCCTCCGCACCTTCCGAGATCGCTGGCTACGAGTATCTGCGTTTGTGCGGTCCGGGCGAGGGGATCAGGCTGATCGAGACCAACGCCACGCGACTCGGTGGTCGCATTCCGGTCAACACCTCGGGCGGCCTGTTGCGCAAGGGACATCCTGTCGGTGCGACTGGCTGCGCGCAGATCGTCGAATTGACCGAGCAGCTGCAGGGTCGGTCCGGAAATCGACAGGTGGCAGGTGCGCGCATCGCACTCGCCCACAACGGCGGTGGCGCGATCGGTACCGATGCCGCGGCCACCGTAGTCACGATCCTGACCCGGGAGGACTGACGTGACGGACTACGACCCACTGACGCTGGCCGGCATTGTCGGCAAGTGGGCGGTCGAGCGACCTGATTTCCAGGTACTGACCGTCGAGGGAGCGGGCGTCAGGGCAGACGAGACGCGCACCTACGCCCAGTTGTGGGACAAGGGCCGTGGTCTCGCCGCCGGCCTGCGCAAGCTCGGCCTCGAGCCCGGCGACAGGGTCGGCACGCTGCTCGCCAATCATGTCGAGTTCGTCGACCTGATGGTCGCAAGTTCGCTGCTTGGGATCGCGCTGGTGCCGATCGACCCGCGCACCAGGGGCGACAAGCTCATCTACATGCTCGCCGCTGCAGGTTGCAAAGGTGTCGTTGCCGGCGACTACGCACTCGCCGAAATACTCGCCGTGCGCGAGCGCGTCGCCGGCCTGCAATGGGTGGTCGGCGTGCCCACTGACGAGGGCAGGGCGACGACGCCGCAACTGCAAGCGGTCGGTGCACGTCCCTATGGCGAGGTTGCCTGGACCGATTTCCGCAGCGAGAAATTCCCGGGGTCGAATCCCGACAGTCCGATGGAATTGATCTATACCTCGGGCACGACCGGCGACCCGAAGGGCATCGTGATGACACATCGGCGCTACTGCGAGACGTCGAAAATCGCGCCGTTCCTGTTCGGCTTCAAGCCGGACGAGCGACTTTATTCGGGGCTGTCGCTCACCCATGCCAACGCGCAAGTGATCACCCTGGGTACCGCGCTCGTGAATGCCATCCCCTGCGTGCTTTCACGTCGGTTCTCGAAGTCGCGGCTGTGGGACATCACGCGCAAGTACGGTTGCACGAATTTCACCTTGCTCGGTGGCATGACCACCGCGATCTATGCCGAGCCGCCACGGCCGAACGATGCCGACAATCCAGTTCGCACGATCATCTCCGCGGGCATGCCGGCGGCGATCTGGAACGAGTTCCGTCGCCGGTTCAGGGTCGAGCTGCTCGAGTTCTACGGCGCCGCGGAAGGGGGGCTCACCGCCAATCCACCCGGCATCGGTCCGGTTGGCAGCATCGGCAAGCCGATCGCGACACTCGTCCACCGCATCGTCGACGAGAAGGGCAACGACGTGCCCCCGGATGCGCACGGTGAACGCACTGGCGAGTTGCTGTTCCGTCACAAGGATGGCACGCCGTTCAAGGTGGAGTACTTCGGCAATCCCGAGGCCAGCGCCAGGAAATGCGCCGGCGGCTGGTTGCACATGGGCGACGTCGTGCGGGAGGGCAAGGACGGCTGGATGTACTTCCTGTATCGCAAGGGCAGCGGCATCCGTCGCAATGGCGAATTCGTCAATGCCGCCTGCATCGAGAAGGTGATTGCCGAGGTACCCGCAGTCGATGATGTCTACGTCTATGGCATCGCCTCTGCCAATGGCGTGCCTGGTGAGAAGGACGTGGTGGCAGCGGTAGTGCCGAAGAACCCGGATCTCGATGGCTTCGACGTACAGGGCCTGTTCCGGCTTTGTCGGCAGCACCTCGAAGCCAACGCCGTGCCGAGCCGCATCCAGCTGCTGGATCAGATTCCGAAGACGGCCTCGGAGAAGCCGCAGGACCGTTTCCTGATCGAAGCCCTCGATTCCAATCCAGCCGCCGTGCACGTCGAAGTGCGCTGACTCACCTACCGCAGAGTTTCACGGAGCAAGCACATGTCACTCGGACGCAAGGTCATCGTCTACGGCGCCAACGGCTATACCGGCAAGCTCGTGGCCGAGTCGCTGGCGAATCGCCAGATACCGTTCTATTTCGCCGGCCGCAGCCGGGACAAGCTCGACAAGGCGCTGGGGATCGTGCGCGAGCGCCTGGGGGCCAGCGCCTGGAAACTGGATGCCGAGATCGTCGCTGTCGACAACGAGGTCGACAAGCTGCTGCCGGTGTTCAAGCAGTGCAGCGTGGTGATCAACGTCGCCGGGCCCTTCATGCAGGTGGCCTGGCCGGTGGTGGAGGCCGCGCTCAAGGCCGGCTGCCACTACATGGACACGACGGGCGAACAGGACTGGGTCATCGCCATCGCCGACAGGTACGGCGCCGAGTTTGCGGCCAGGGGTCTGCTGCTGGCCCCTGCCACGTCGTTCATGTGGTCCTCGGGTGCGCTTGCGGCCGAGGTCGTGCTGGAGGATCCCGAGATCGATTCGCTCGACATCCTTTACCAGGTGGACAACGGCCTGCCGTCGGAGGCGTCGACCAAGTCGTTCCTGCGCATGGTGTGCAACGATACCTCGCAGTACTACCTCGAGCAGAACGAGTACAAGGCGTGGCCCAATGACGTGGCCCACGACGTATTCGTGCCGTACCGCAATGCCAAGATGCGCGCGCATCCGTGGGGTGGCGCCTGCGAGCCGGTGTGGCTGAAGGGCCGCGTGCGCAACTGCAAGGTGCTGACGGCCATTGGCGAACACATGATCGACGGCATCCTGCAGGCGATTCGGGCCTTCAACGCGCAGTCACCGGGTCTTGATCAAGCCGGGCGCGAAGCGCTGACCAACGCGATCAGCACGCAGATAAGTACGGGTGAGCCGCCGAAGGACCACCCTGACGTGCAGCGCGGCGTGATCGTCGTCTACGGACAGAGCCGCCCCCGGACGACGCGCTACGTGATGAGCCTCTCCGCCGCGTACACTTGGACCGGCGAGCTGAGCGCCGAGGCCGCCCGGTTGATTCTCGACGGTCAACTCAAGCGACCGGGATTCCAGTCGGTGGCGACCGCTTTTGACCACCGTCAGCTGATTCGGACGTTCAATGCGCTGGGGTTCTGCAGCGCATTGCCGAATTGAGCAGCCAGCAGCTGTTGTGCACGATAATTTCACGGGCATGAGGCAGGCCACCGGCGGCAGCCGCACGTTCCTGTACGTGGCGGGGCTTACAACTTCGGTGCCGCACTGATCCTGGTCCTGCTGGCCCGCACCGCACCGCATCTGCTGGGGGTCGATATGCTGCACGCCAGTCAGCTGCTGTACGTGGATCTGGCGGCACTGCTGATCGTCGGGTTCGGCTTTGGCTACGTTCTTGGCGGAGTGGACCTGGCGCGCTTCTGGCCGTACGTCGCTCTCGGCGCCCTCTGCAAGGCAGGGGGTCGCCGTACTGGCGGGAGCCTACTTCGTCACCGGCAATGCGGGGCCGCTGGTGATGCTGCTCGCTGCCGGCGACGCCGTGTTCGCCCTCATTTTCATTCGCTTGCTGCGCGCGCATGCCGCAGGTTGAGCATTGCTGAACGGAGTCGTCACGATGAAGAAAACCGTCACAGTCTTTGCGGCAACGGGTGTCGCGGGCAGCGCCTGCGTCGAAGAGCTGCTGCGCATGCAGCAATTCAACGTCCGTGTGCTGCTGCGCAAGAGTGGCCAGCAGGAGAAGTCTTCATCCGGCGCCCTGCGCAGCGGCGACGACAAGCAGCAGCAGCGGAACGACTGGATGGCACGCGGCGTCGAGGTGAGGTCGGCCGACGTGACCGACCACGCCGAGCTGATACCGGCGCTGGAGGGTACCGACTACCTGGTGTCCTGCGTGCCGCTGTTCGCGACGGAGTCGCAGTACCCGTTGATCTGGGCGGCGAAGGAGGCTGGCGTCGAGCGGTTCGTCCCTTCGGAGTTCGGCTATATCTATGAGTGGGAACAGTTCTGGCCCACAGACACCGTGCACAAGACCATGTCGCGGCAGAAGGCGTTCATTCGCCGGATGATCGAAATGACGGGCATGGACTTCACCATCATCCCGGCGGGTCTGTGGCCCGAGTACTACATGCTCGAACCGGTCGGCGTCATGGGCGACGGTGTGCAGAAGTTTTCATGGTCCACGGGACGTGACGTCGGCCGCATCATTCCCCACGTGCTCGCGCACCCGGCCTCGCGCAATGCGATCTGCCCGGTGGCCGCGACGGCCTATTGCTCCTGGAACGAATTGCTCGACACCCGCGAGCGTCTGCTGGGTCGCGCGGTGGCACGCAATCACCTGAGTGCCGCACAGTGGCAGGCCGCTTACGCTGCGCAGCCTCCGGGCGCCCTCAAACACCTCCTGGCGATTGGTGTTGCGGCGACCGAGTGTCCCGAAGGCATGCCGCTGTGGGCGAACTGGAACGCCCTGCACCTGCCGGAGTTCAAGGGCACGCCGCTCGACGAACTGTTCCCCGGCTACATCGAGCCATTCGTCGCGGCGATGCAGGCTTCGCTGTCGAACTGAGGGCGTCTGGTCACAGGTAACCCTGGCTGCGCGCCGCGACAATTGCCCCGGAGCGGTTCCTGCACTCGAGCTTGCGGTACATGTTGTGCAGGTGCCATTTCAGAGTGCCTTCGGACACGAACAGGGCAGCGGCGATCTCGCGGTTCGCGGCCCCCGTCTCCAGGTGCTTGAGGATGCGAAGCTCCTTGCGCGTCAGCGCCTCCTCGGCCCCTGCGGCAGTTTTTGCCGGGCCGCCCTTCAGCCACGATGGCACTTTCAGGCCTTCCTGCCCGCGCGCCGCGTGGTTCAAGGTGGCGACGATGTCGATGTCGTCCAGGAACACCCGTCGGTAGCCAAAGCGCTCACCAAGGTCGAGTGCCACGCCCCAGGACTGCAGTGCCTCGGCGGTCCGGCCCGAACGGAGCAGCGCGGCCGCCTGCAGGATGAGCAATTCAACACGGCGGTGGTGAAAGCCCTTTTCCGTCGCCCTGACCAGCGCCGGGCCCAGCTGTGCAATCGCCATCTCCGGCTGCTCACTCATCAATAGCCGAGGCGCCACACGCGCGGCCTTGTCGGTGACCATGCCGTAGTGCGGATAAATGGCGCGGTCGAAATCGTGAGTGCGTGCCAGCTCAAGCGCCGCCGGCAACTGCCCGAGCCGGCATAGCCAGATGCATTCTTCGCCGGCCAGGGTGACGCTCACGCGCGGCAGGCCACGTCTTTGTCCGAGCTTGCGTCCCAGCTGGAGTGCGGTGAGTCCTGCTTCTGCCTGACCGGAGTGAAACTGCAGGCGAGCCCGGGTCAGGTAAGTCAGCAGAAAGAAATCGGCGACGCCGCGGTCCTCGAGCGCATCCGGGGTCGATTCGATTGCCTGGCTGGCCGCGGTGGTGTTGTCGAATTCGTACAGGACGGCGGCTCGAACGGCCTGCTGGTACGCCAAATGCTCCGGGTGGCCGTAGAGTTTTTCCGTGATGTGCGGCAATCCGGCCTCCGCCACGGCGAACGCTGCGCGGAAGTCGCCGCGCTTGAGCAGTAACAAGGCACGCAGGACCTTGGTCCACGACGTGCCAAAGACGCCGTTATCAGCCTCCTGCAGTGCATCGGCGCGCGCGCAGTACTCGAGACCGGCGTCGATGTCCCCGGTCGTCTTGCAGGCGAAGGCGGCGACATTGTTGGCGTCGCCGCGGTAGCGGGCGCGTGCGTCCGGCCAGGCGTGAATCCAAGCCTCCGCCTGCGTGCGCAAGCTGGTGGCGTCGTCACGAAGTGCGCTCCACATGAGTCGCTGCAACGGCAGCGCGCAAAGCAGTTCCTGTACAGCTGACCGGTCCGCGCCGGGATCGTCGGCCAGTCGCGCTGCCAGCGCTTCGAGGTCGGCCAGTTCGCGCTCGAATCCCGCCGCGTCGCGTTGCGAGAAGGCGAGCGAGAACACATGGCTCAGGCGGATCAGCGGGTAGCGATCGAGGACTTCCTGGGGGATCAGCGGCATCCACCGCAGCAGGTTGGCGCCGTCCCCGCGGCGTTGCGCCGAGTCTTCAGCGGCCTTGAGCAGCCAGCGGCAGGCCAGGTCCCATTGTTGTGCCCGCACGGCGCAATCAATCGCGTCGTCGACCATCCCATGGTCGAACAGCCAGTGCCCGCCGGCGGTCAGGCTGGCATTGATGTCCGCGGTGTCTCGCGGGTCGTGACGACGCAGGTACTCACCCACCAGGTGATGGAAGCGGAACCAGCGGCCTTGCCGGTCGAGCGGGATCAGGAACAGGTGCCGGCGCTGCAACTCCGCGAACAGGATGTCCGGTGATCGCTGCGCCAGCGCCGTCGCCGCGAGCTCGCCACAGAAGCGGTCGAACTGCGCCAGTCGATGCACCAGTACGCGCTGTTCGGCGGGTAAGCGGCCAAACACGGCATCGCTGAGGTATTCGAGTACACCGCGCTCGGTCGTGGCGAAATCGGCAATCAACTGGCCGGCATCCGGCGTGTCGTTCAGCGCGAGGGTCAGCAGTTCCATGGCTGCCGGCCAGCCTTCAGTTTTTTCCAGCAGTCGTCCCAGCGCCGCGGGTTCGAGTGGGTGCGTCAGTCGCGTCGTGCAGAAGCTGCGTGCCTCGTCCCGGTTGAAGGCGAGGTCGCGCTGGTCGATCTCGAGCAACTGGCCACGCAGGCGAAGTTCTGCCTGCGGCCAACCTGCCGCCTGCCGGCCGCCAATGACGAAGCGAAGCTGGGAGCCGGCGTGGCTCAACAGCCACTCGACGACCCGCGACGCGTCCGGGTTGGTGATGACGTGTGCGTCGTCGAGGAACAGCACAATCGGCTGTTCTTGTGCGGCAAGCTTGAGACTCAGGCTTTCGAGCAGCACGGGAAGGTCGGTGGTCCGTGATATCTCGGTGACTGCATCCGCCGCGAGCGTGGGTACACACTTGGCCAGCGCCCCGTACAGGTAGCGCAGCAGACGCGGCGGGTCGTTGTCGTTCTCGTCGAGGTTCAGCCAGGCCACGCAGGCGATGCGCGGCTCGGCGTCGGTCAGCGCAGCATGCCATTGCGCCATCAGCGTGCTCTTGCCGTAGCCCGTCGGTCCGATCACGGTCACCGCCTTCACGGCGCCTGCAACCAGCGACTCCGGCACGGCGAGACGTGCCCGGGCCACCTGGACGCGCGCGCCCAGCTGGGGTTGGAATTTGCTTTCGAGCAGGCTTGGGCTGGGGTGGGGCATCGCAAAAACCTGACCAGGGTCAGGTTGGGTTCGGTGTAGCTGGAGCCTGGCGTACGTGCGCAAGGGCCCGCAACAATGAACCCACGTGCTGCCGGGCCGCAAATTTTCCACCACAAGCGCGTGGTTGTTTGGTTAGACTCAAACGGTGAACAGGTCTCTCCAAGCACTGCGCTCGCACCGGATGCTCCTGGCGCTGTTGCTGCTGCCAGGGCTCCTGATCCGTGCGGCAGTGCCGGCCGGATTCATGCCGGCCGTCGGGCAGGGCGCCGCCCTGACGATGGCGATGTGCTCCGGTCAGGCGACCCAATCGGTTGTCGTACACCCCGATGGCAGCCCGGTACCTGCCGACCCGGGTCAGCGTTCCCCACAGCATCACGAGGCGCCGTGCGTTTTTGCGGCGACTGCGGGCGGTCCACCGCCACCCTTGGCCGCGGCGCTTGTCGCGGCGCCGACGTTGCCTGCCGACACTGCTCATCCTGTATTCGCTGCGCCCATCGCGCGACCCGCGATTCGAGCGCACGCTCCTCGCGCACCTCCCGCGCTCGTCTGATCGTCTCCGACTGCGGATCGCTCCTGCCCGTGACCTGTCACGGCAGCAGGCGCGACTGCGTCGGCCAGTCCGGATATCAGTCGAGAACTACCTGTCCCTGGGAGGACGCGAGATGAGCGCTGTTGCAACAGGAGTGCGCCTGGCACTCCGTTCGATCATTCCTGTGGGGGCCGCGACGCTGGCCCAATGCCTTGTATCTGCCACGGTCCTGGCCGCTGCGGCCAGCGACGTATCGTCCACTCGAGAACTGGAGCAGGTCGTCGTCACGGCGCCCCGCATGACCGCACCTCTGCTGGTGGTCACGGATCCGAAGCAACCGCGCCAGCCGTTGCCAGCCCACGATGGGGCCGATTACCTCAAGGCGATCCCCGGCTTCTCCGTCATCCGCAAGGGCGGCACCGACGGCGACCCGGTGTTCCGCGGCATGGCGGCCTCGCGCGTCAATCTGCTCATCGACGGGCAACAGGTGCTCGGTGGCTGCGGCATGCGCATGGATCCACCTACGGCTTATGTTTTCCCTGAAGCCTACGACCGCGTCGTCGTCATCAAGGGGCCGCAGACTGTGCTGCAAGGCCCGGGCAATTCCGCCGCGAGCGTGTCGTTCGAGCGCAGCGTCAAGCGCTTCAGCGAGCCCGGCGCCGTCGGCACGGGCAGTGTGCTTGGCGGCAGTTTTGGACGCACCGACCTGGTGGGCGACCTGCGACTCGGGACGCCTGACGTGTATGGCCAGTTGACCGGCACGCGTGCCGAGTCTGACGACTACACGGACGGTAACGGCAACGAGGTGCATTCGCGTTACCTGCGGTGGAGCGGCAATGCGGCGCTCGGCTGGACGCCTGACGAACGGACGCGACTGGAATTGAGCGGTGCGTTGAGCGATGGCGAGGCCGCTTACGCCGATCGCGCGATGGACGGCGTGAAGTTCGCGCGCGACAACCTGGGCCTGCGGTTCGAGCGACAGCTGGCCGGCCCCCACGTGCAGGCGATCGAGGCCCAGGCGTACTACAACTACGTCGATCACGTCATGGATAACTACAGCCTGCGCGATTTCTCGCCTTCCACGACGATGCCGTTCCAGTCTGTCTCGAATCCGGATCGAGAGACGACAGGTGGCAGGTTCACGGCGGACCTGGCGTTCGGCGAGCGCATCACGGCCACGGTCGGCGTCGACCTGCAGGAAAACCGCCACACGCTGCGTTCGACCATGAACGAATCGATGATGCCGTTCGAGGAAATGAAGCGCGCGGAGGACGGGCGTTTCCGCAACGCCGGAGTGTTCGGCGAGCTGACCCTGGCGGCAGGCCCGTCCGGACGCGTCATCACCGGACTGCGGATCGATGACTGGTACGCGCAGGACTCGCGCGAGATGCTGCGGGTCGGCATGGCAGCAGTGCCAAATCCCACGGCGGATGAGGAGCGCAACGCGACCCTGTTTGGCGGGTTCGGCCGCTATGAGCGCGACCTTGCAGCGGGACCATTCACCGTCTTTGCCGGTCTCGGGCACGTGGAGCGTTTTCCGGACTACTGGGAGCTTCTCGCCGCGGGCAAGGAGACTGCGTCCGGCCTCAGCGCATTTCATGCGCGTCCGGAGAAGACGACCCAGCTGGATACGGGCCTGCTCTATGAATCGTCGCGTGCGGCGTTCTCCGTATCGGCGTTCTACAGCGAGGTCCAGGACTACCTCCTGATCCAGTCGAACTACGCGAAGGGCATGCGGCGCACGACGATTACGCGCAATGTCGACGCCAGCACCTGGGGAGGCGAGGCGGACGCAGTGTATGCGCTGCTGCCTTCGCTCAAGCTTACCGGCACGCTGGCCTATACCCGCGGCCGCAATGAGACTGATGCGGCGCCTCTGGCACAGATGCCGCCTCTCGAAGCGCGGCTGGGTCTCGAGTTCTCGCGTGCCGAGTGGTCTGCGGGTGCGCTGCTGCGCGCTGTCGCGGAGCAGGATCGCTACGTCGTCAACCAGGGCAACATCGTCGGTCAGGACCTCGGTCCCACGGCTGGTTTCACGGTGCTGTCGCTGAACGGCGGTTGGCGCCCACGCGCGGGTGTCCTGCTCACGGCCGGCGTCGACAACCTGTTCGACCGGGCCTACGCCGAGCACCTGAGTCGGGGCCGGTGCCATGGTGTCGGGCTACGTGCAAACGACCCAGGTCAACGAACCCGGGCGAACTCTCTGGTTCAAGCTCAACGTTGCGTACTGACGCGCCTTCAGAACACCAGCCACGCGGAGGCGATGACCAGGCCCCAGAAAGGCACGACGCACGCGAGGCCGTAGGCCAGGCCGCGCACGAATCCCAGCGAGTCGTCGGCGTCAGCCGGTGCCGGCGACTCGACTGGGCAGATGATGGCAGGTGAATCGCCGTCGTTATCCATGGCCGCAGCGTGCTGCGTGCCGGGCTGTCGGTCGCGGCGAATATCGAGCCTCTTTGCGCAGATTGGGGCGCGTCAGGGCTCCAGGGCAACTGTTCAGTTCAGCGCCGCCGGCAAGTCGAGCAGCCGATCGATGACGTCGTCCGCGGAATAGCTGGTGCGACCCGCAGGCACGAACTTGAACACCTGCGACGCGTCGTCACCGGCCGTCACGATGGCAGGTTCGAGTTCGCCGTCGTGACGCACCTGGCCGAAGTCGACGGCCGCTACCAGCCCGTTGCAGAGGCACTTGCGACCGAGCGTTTCGGCTTCGGTGCCGCCTTTGCGCAGGAAGTCCTCGAGCGGCTCGCCCGGACAGCGGTAGCCCAGGCTGCCGTCCGACTCCCGATAGGTCTGCCGCAGGTAGCCGAGGTCGCAGATACGCTCGCGGCTTTCGAAAACGTTGGCGTCGGACACGGTGCCCGGCACGCTCAACACCTTGAACGGAAATCCCGTCGGTGAGGCATGCGGATCGGTGAAGATCGCGAGCTGGCCCGCGCGGCTGGCCGCGATCACAGACTCTTTCAGCTCCGCGGCCAGGCCGGATTCGTCGCAGAAAGCGAATGCAGTGCCCACCTGGATGCCGCTCGCACCCAGTTCCAGGGCCTGCTGCAGCCGGGCGGCGTCGCCGTACGACCCGGCCAGCCAGAATGGCAGTCCCAGAGCTCGAATCTGCTCCAGGTCTGGCGCATCGCGCGGTCCATAGACCGGCTCGCCTTTGTCATCGAGAACTTTCGCGCCACGGGGCGGAGCATTGTGACCCCCCGCGCTCGGGCCTTCGACGACGAAGCCGTCGACCCGTCCATTGCTCTTGCGCACGAGAGTGAGTGCCAGCGTCGAAGACGAGATGATGGCGAGGAATTGCGGCCGCTGCAGGGGGCGGACGGCGTCGCCGAGAAAGCTGCGCGGATCAAAGCGGCTGACGAACTTCTCGCCAGGCAAGGCACCCGCCACATCCAGCGGCAACTCGGCAGGCTCGCCGGCCGCGAAATGATCGAGCACGGCCGGTATCGACCGGGGAATGCCGGCACCCATCAGCACGTAGTCGACGCCCGCCAGCATCGCGCCGTACAGGGTCGCGAGATTAGGCAGCTGCACCTTCTCGAGCAGGTTGATGCCCACCTTGCCGGTGTGCCCGGTTTTCGCGAGATGCACCTCGGCGAAGTTGCTCAGCACGATCAGGTCGAGCAGTGCCCTCGGCATCTTGAGGGTCGGCACCGCTTTCGACTTGTAGGCGGCGCCCCGAGTCTTGCCGCCCTCGACGTAATGCCGCTCCCAGACGCGTCGAGCGATCGCCGGCACCGGGAACGCATCGAAGGCGGCACGCAGGTGGCCCCCGGGATCGCCCATTTGCAGGCGCCGCGCGACGATTGTGTCTATCCCCGTGCCGGAGACGACACCGAGTTGACCACGCAGGGCGACGGCTCGCGCGAGTCGCCACGACGAGACGGCGACTCCCATGCCGCCCTGGATGATCCGGGGTAAGGGTGCGTTCATCGGCGCACCCTAACAGCTGGGGTGCCGGCAGGGGAGGGGCCAGTACAAATACTGACTGTTAATTTGCAGAACGACCGTGGAGCAACGGTTCGCTCCGGTTGGCAGCCTGCGAAGCGGGTGTCAGTCTGGGCAGTGACTCTAAAAGGTGCGTCGCAGACCCAGCACGAACACGATGTCCGGCGACGCACTGATCTGCAGGTCCTCGCTGAAGCCGAAATCAATCGCCCAGCCGGTGTCCGTCCAGTAGCGCCCACCGAGCGTGAGCACGACAGCGTCGCCATCGAGATCCGTGCCGGTATCCAGCACCGCCGTGTTCGCTTCCAGTTGCGCGGTGAGTTCGAGGCTGCGCCAGGCTTTCCACGTGGTGCCCGCGAGCAGCGACCCCGCGAAGTCCTGCTGCAGGTCCGCCAGCACGTCGCCCTCGCCGAGCCATACGACACTTGCCTGCCCGAACAACTGCCAGCGCTCCGACACCTCGCGCTCACCCGCCAGGGAGAGGGCAATGTCCACCGCACCACTGCCCGTCAGGTCCGCGGCCTGGCCCGTGGGAACCTTGATCGTCAGCCACGTCGCCACTGCGCTCTGGTCGGACGCGGTCAGCTGGTAGCCGAAGGGGGAAGGTCGGCGAGTCCTGACGATTCATCGTCGACCCGCAGCAATGTCGATTCACCGAAACGGTATTCGATCAGCAATTCATCTTCTGGCAGCCGGTTGCGTGAGCCGTTTGGCAGGTTGAACAGGTCATGCCAGCTCTCCACCAGCGAATCGAGCGAGCCACCACTCAGTTGCCGCCACGCCAGTTGACCCTGCACGGCAAAGCGCTCGCCCAGGGCGTGTTCTGCCTGCACGCGCACTTCGAACACTTCGCCATCGAGCGTGTAACTGCGCTGGTCCGTCGTGTCCGTCGTGGCGATATTGCTCCAGTTGACGGTGGCGCCGAGGCTGCCGGAGCCAGCTCCCGGCAAACGCGCAGCGAGTGGCAGCGGCAGGCCGTACAACGCCACGAGGGGATGCTGATTGCGAGTCAGGATGGGATCGGCATGCGCCGCAGCAACCTGTGCAAGACAGATCAGCGCGCTCGCCCAGACGGAAAGACGGCCAGCTCGTCGCATGACGATATGTCCTGCTCGCGACGGCAGTCGCGCGGGCCTGCCATCCTACGTGGAATTCGAGCTGAAATCGGCGCAGAATCCAGAGGACGATGGCGTTCAGGAGATGAAGCCATGCGAATGGAAGTCCGGGTCCACGGCAGCGGCGTTTCCGACGAGCTGCGCACGATCGTGTATCACGAGACCGAGCGGCTGGCCCAGGCGCTGCGGCGCCGCATCAACACCATCAGGGTCGACTTGTGCGAGGTGCCGGGTGCGAACCCGAGCGGGCACCATGCGCGTT
Source organism: Pseudomonadota bacterium (assembly GCA_016704655.1). GTDB lineage: Bacteria > Pseudomonadota > Gammaproteobacteria > Steroidobacterales > Steroidobacteraceae > RPQJ01. The sequence goes on from JADIZR010000001.1 coordinate 107,881, forward strand.
GCCAGGTCGACGTGCTCTTCGACGACGGTTCGAGCGTGGTGCAGGTCGACGAGGAAGACGATTTCGAGCATAGCGTGACGGAAGCGTTCGTCAAGATCCTGTGCAAGCGTCGCCAGGCCAGTTCACCGCGGCACAACTAGCGATCCGCCGGCGCGGGGCCGCTGAAGCGACGGGCGCGTCGCGCCTTTGGGTGGCCGTCATGGCCGGTAGGCGTATTGCAGCGGCTGCGTTGCGCGCAGCGGCGCGACGATGTCTGCGAACTCGCAAAGCAGCCGCCGCGTGTCGCGCGGGTCGATGATTTCCTCGATCTGGAATTTCTCCGCCGATCGGAACGGCGAACGCAAGCGGTTGAGACGCTGCGTGATGTCCGCCGCGAGCGCCGTGCGATCTTCAGCCGCATCGAGTTCGGCTTTGTAGGCGGCTTCGATGCCGCCTTCGATCGGCAACGATCCCCAGTCTGCCGAAGGCCAGGCGTAGCGATAGTGGAAGCGCGTGTGGTTCTGGTTGCCTGCACCCGCGACTCCGAACACCTTGCGAATGATCACCGTGCACCAGGGGACCGTTGCCTGGTAGACCGCGGTCAGTGCGCGGGCTCCTGCGCGAATGGTGGCTTCCTGCTCGGCCTGCCTGCCGATCATGAAGCCGGGATTGTCAACCAGGTGCACCACCGGCAGGTGAAACGTCTGGGCGAAATTCACGAACCGTTCGAGCTTCGCTGAACTCGCCGCCGTCCAGAGCCCGCCGATGACGAACGGATCGCTGGCGATCACGGCCACGGGCCAGCCGTCGAGCCGGGCCATCCCAGTGATCACGGAACGGCCAGCACCGGCCGATCTCGAAGAACGGCCCGTGTCGACGACGGCCGATGATCGGGCGCATGCGATAGACCTCGCGCCGGTCGCGTGGGACGCGGACACGAAATTCGCGCGCCGCTCGGGATCGTCGCCGGTCGTGAGGCGAGGGGGAAGTTCATGCACGGAGGAGGGCAGGTAGCCGAGGAAACGACGCGCCCGTTCAAACGCTTCCTGTTCGCTCGCCACGTCGTCGTCGACTGCGCCGTTCGACGCATGAATCCGGCTGCTGCCGAGTTCTTCCTTCGTCAGCTTCTGCCCCGCCGCTGCGACGACGGGTGGGCCGGCGACGAACATCTGCGACTGGCCGCGCACCAGCAGCGAGTAGTGGCTCTGCACGACCTTGGCGGCGCCGAAGCCCGCAATGGGGCCCAGGCCGAGACTCACCACCGGCACGGTCGCGAGATTTCGGACCATGTGATCGAAGCCCGGCAGGAACGGCACGTAGGTGTAACCCATCGCCTCAAGCGACTTCACGGATCCCGCCGCCGCCGCTGCCTTCGATCAGGCGGATCATCGGCAAGCGCAGTTCGTGCGCCATCTGCTCGGCAGCGACCAGCTTCTCGATGATCGACGCGTCCGAGGCTCCGCCGCGCACCGTGAAATCGTCGCCGGCCACCACGACGCGGCGGCCTTCGATGCGGCCGCGACCGAACAGGAAATTGGTCGGAGTCATCGACTGCAGGGCGCCGGATTCGTCGTAGGCGCCGTTGCCCGTGATCGAACCGATTTCGCGGAAGCTGCCGGCGTCGAGCAGTGCGCCAATGCGCTCGCGCACCGTCAGCCGGCCGGCGGCGCGCTGTCGAGCAATCTTGTCGGGCCCGCCCATCTCGCGGGCCAGGGCCTGTCGCTGCCGCAATTCTTCGAGTTCGGGCTCCCAGGTCATCGCAGCTCTCTTGCTTGCTTGCACCGGCCAACGGACGTCAGACATCCTAGCAGGATGCACGCCGATTCAAGGATGCCAGGACGCGACGAATGCGTGATCGAAGCGATCCATGTCGGCAACGATTTCGGCGAACTCGATCGCGGACAGGGCACGTCACGGCACCGGGCCCGTCTTCGTAGCGAACGTCACGCGCGCGGACTTTCGTGCGGCAACATGCGCAGACGAGAACCGGGGTCATGTCGCGCCAGAGTGCAATAGAATCCTTGCGTTGAGCCAGCCCGCCGCGGGCCGACGATTCGCGCGCGGCCCGCTGCAATTACCGAAGGAGTCGGGCCATGGACTTTGAATTCTCCCCGCGAACCGCAGATCTCCGGCGCCAGCTGCTGGAGTTCATGGAGCGCTACATCATTCCGGCAATGCCTCGCTACGCGAGCGAACTTGCGGCCGGCAGCCGACACCCGTTGGTTGTGGAGGAACTGAAGCAGGTCGCACGGTCAGAGGGCCTGTGGAACCTGTTCCTGCCGGGACTGCAGGACGATGAGCCGGGTCAGCGACTCAGCAACCTCGAGTACGCGCCGCTGGCCGAGATCATGGGTCGCGTCGCGTGGGCTTCCGAAGTGTTCAACTGCAGCGCTCCCGACACCGGCAACATGGAGATCCTGCACCTTTTCGCGACGCCCGGGCAGCGCGAACGCTGGCTCGATCCGCTGCTCGAGGGGAACACCCGGTCCTGTTTCGCCATGACCGAACCGGATACGGCGTCGTCGGACGCGACGAATATCCAGACGTCGATTCGACGCGCCGGCGACCAGTACGTCATCAATGGCCGTAAGTGGTTCATCTCCGGTGCGGCGCACCCCCACTGCAAGGTCGCGATCGTCATGGGAGTGACCGATCCGGACGGACCCACGCACCGGCGCCAGAGCATGGTCCTCGTCCCCCTCGACACTCCGGGCGTCGACGTCGTCCGCGACCTGCCGGTCATGCAGCATTACTCGGCCGAAGGTCACTGTGAACTCACGTTTCGCGACGTTCACGTGCCCGCCAGCAACCTGATCCACGAGGAGGGCGCCGGGTTCGCCATCGCCCAGGCGAGGCTCGGCCCGGGACGCGTGCACCACTGCATGCGATCAATCGGCCAGTGCGAACTGGCGCTCGAGCTGATGTGCGCGCGGGCCGCTGAGCGTCGGACCTTCGGCAAGTACCTCCATCAGCACGGCACCGTCGCAGAATGGATTGCGCTGTCCCGCATCGAGATCGAGCAGGCGCGCCTGCTCGTGCTCAAGGCGGCATGGCTCATGGATCGCGCCGGACCGAAGGCGGCGGCGCACGAGATCGCCATGATCAAGGCGCTGGTGCCGCGCGTGCAGACGACGGTCTGCGACCGCGCAATGCAGACCTTCGGGGCGATGGGCCTGAGTGCCGACACGCCACTCGCGATGCTGTGGACGTGGGGCAGGGTCCTGCGCCTGGCCGATGGACCCGACGAGGTGCACCTGCGTTCGGTGGCGAAGCAGGAGATGCAGCGTTCGGTCGAGCGGCGTGATGCGCTGGACGCCTTCCTGGCACCGGGAGCGAATGGTGTGCGCGCGGCGACCTGACGTCACTGCAGGTTGCGGGCAAGGTCCCGACCTCGATTCGACTCGATTCGGCCCTAGATGCAGCGAGTGGACAAAGTCAGGATAGTGCCTGCGTTCAATTGTGCAAGCGACCGGCTCTCCGCCGGCGCAGGAGTCCATCCCTTGCGAGTCACGATGCCTACGCCCGAGCAGGTGCGACAGCTTCCCGAACTGGTACGGGTACGTGTGCCGCAAGAGTGGGAAGACCTCAATGGTCACGTCAACGTCAAGCATCACCTGACGATGTACGACCTGACCAACGACCCCTTTCTCCGACTGCTTGGCGTCAGCGAGGAATGGGTGCGTACGCAGCGGATTGGCCTCTTCGATCTCGAGCACCACATCTGGTTCCTGAACGAAGTGCACGTGGGCGAGGAGATATCGCTGTTCGTGAGCTTCAGCGCCCGCAATGACAAGCGCATGCAGGGCCACGTCTTCCTGCTGAACGTCACGCATGAGCGTCTCGCCAGCGTCATCGAATTCGTTTCGGCCGCGGCCGACCTGGATGCGAGGCGAACGGTGCCGCTGCCGGCGGTCATTGCGGACCACATCGACGAGCTAATGGCGCGCCAGGGCGCCCTCGACTGGGCGGCGCCGCTGAGCGGCGCAATTTCCATCTGAATCTGCCGGAGAACCGCAACCGCTGCAGACCACCCTGACGCGCAGACGTCGTAAGCAGGGGCGATGCCGCAGCAGCAGCCCCTGACCAGGGGAGAGGGAAGCCAGCAGGCGCCCCAGTCCTGCATCGCGTGGGTGAACTGCAGCAGGTCCCAGCCTTTGTCCGTGAGGTGGTATTCGTGCCGCGGCCGTTGGTCCCGCTGCTGACATCGTCCGGGGGCCAATGAACTATCAGCAGCTCAAGAGAATCGCCGGCTTCTACAGTCGTTTCACGGCCAGCTTCACCCAGGTGGGATATCGCTGGCGCAAGCTGTCATAGCCGGAGTTCACCGCGGATTACCGTCGCCAGCGCTGGCGGGTCACTGGCGGTTCCGGCGGAATCGGGCGACAAATCTTGCTGGAGGTCGCGCGCGCCGGCGACTTGAAGAGCCTGCGTCGCGACACGGCGGTTCCCTATACTGGTCGTCATGGCGGAATCCGAAGCGCTGATCTACATCGAGTCGGACAGCAAGCTGGGCCTGCAGGCACAGATCCGGCAGAAGCTGGTTGAGTCGATCCACCTGGGCATCTTCAAGCCCGGCACCCGTTTGCCGTCGTCGCGCAAGCTCTCGGAGCAACTCGGTGTCGCGCGTAATACGGTCGTAATTGCCTGCCAGCAACTCGTCGCCGAAGGTCTGCTCACCAGCCGTGCTCGCAGCGGTCTCTACGTCGCCCACCGACTGGCAGCGCCGGCCTATCCGCCGCAGGCACCGGGCGAACGGGGATCCATCACCGGACCGTGGCAACAGTGGCTCAAATCGCGCGCCAATCCGGACATTGCTCGTATCGCGCCGGCCGATGCACGCGACTATCCCTTCTGCTTTCTCGACGGCCAGTTCGATACGTCGCTGTTTCCGGTGGCCGAGTGGCGCGAGGCCGGCCGCTACGCGCTCGGTAGTGGTGACATCGGCGTCTGGTCGGCGGCGACGGGCGGGCTCGATGATCCGCTGCTGATCGACGAACTGCGCACCAAGATCCTGCCGCGACGGGGCATCAACGCGCGCGCCGAGGAGATCCTGATCACCGTTGGCGCCCAGCAGTCGCTGTACCTGCTGGCCGAACTGCTGGTGGATGCGAGCGTCCCGGTCGCCATGGAGGAGCCAGGCTATCCGGAGATGCGCCACCTCGTGCAGCGACGCGGCGCGCCGATCGTGCACCAGCCGATCGACGGCGACGGCATGCTCGTCGACGGAGCGCTCGATGACAGTCGCATCGTTTATGTGACCCCCAGCCACCAGGCGGCGACGGGCGTCACGATGTCGCTCGAGCGTCGTCGGGCCCTGCTGGAGAAGGCGGCGCAACGCGACATGCTCATCGTCGAGGACGACTTCGACTGCGAGAGCAACTACAAGGGCTATCCGCACCCGGCGCTGCGCGGCATGGACCGCGAAAACCGCGTCATCTACGTGTCGTGCCTGTCCAAGGTGCTCGCACCTGGCCTGAGTCTCGGCTTCATGGTGGCGGCACCCGAGCTGATCGCAGAGGCGCGCAAGTTACGCCGGTTGATGGTGGGACAACCGCCGCGCAACAATCAGCGCGCGATGGCGCACTTCGTCCGCCTGGGACATTACGACGCGCTCACGGCAAACCTGCATCGAACCTTCGGGCAGCGCTGGGACGCCCTGCGCCAGGCCCTCAACTTCTACCTGCCGCCATGGGTGGCGCTGGCGCCGAGCAAGGGCGGGACCGTGCTCTGGGTGCAGGGTTCGGACGACCTCGACGTCTCGCGCCTGGTGGATGAGGCGGCGCGGCGCGGCGTGCTGGTGGAGCCGGTCGACCACTTCTATGCGCTGTCGCGCCGGCCGCTCAACTGCTTCCGCATGGGGGTCTCGGGCATCCCGACGCATCGGATCCGCGAAGGCGTCGCGCGCCTGGCTGCCGTCGTCCGCGAGTTCACGTCGGGAGCCACGGAACACCTCGACCAATGCGTTGGCCGGCGACTCATGCGGCGTGACCTGCAGGTCGCGATTCCCGGAGCCGTGATGCGAACCCAGCGTGTCTACGGCGAACCGGTCGAGATTCACCTGCACGCCGACGGGTCGATGACGGGACGCGCCGGATTCGCCGGCGAGGACCGCGACTACGGCCGCTGGTGGCTGGACGGCGACCGCTACGTGCGCCAGTGGCAGCGCTGGTCCTACGCCGAGCCGGCTTCGTATGCCGTGGTGCTCGACGGCGAACGGATCAAGTTCTATCTCGAGTCGGGGTTCATCGAGGACACGCTGGCATTCGAGGCCGCGGTGACTCGCTGATCCAGGGACGGTGGATCCATCTGGCTCCATCGACCGCACCCAACTGGTACTACGCCCGCTTTGTGGTTTGGCCTAGCCTCCCTGAGCCGCGTCCAGCGACGCGGAGGGGGTGGGCACGATGACGCATTTTGCGGTGGCCGGGCTGCAGCTCGAACTGACGGCACAGGACAACCTGGAGATTGTCCGCGCCGAGATGGAGCGCCTGAAGCGCCGGTTTCCCTGGGTCGACATGGTGGTGCTGGGCGAACTGTCACTGCGCGGACCCCAGACTTCCAACGCGGAGCCCTTGCCCGGTCCCCTGGAGCAGTCGCTCTGCGACATCGCGCGCGACCTCGGGCTGTGGTTCGTCCCGGGCTCGATCCACGAACGCGACGGCGATCGCATCTACAACACGGCACCCGTGATCGATCCCAGTGGGCGGGTCGTTGCGCGTTACCGCAAGATGTTTCCATTCCTGCCGTACGAGCAGGGCATCACGCCCGGCACGGAATTCGTAGTGTTTGACGTGCCGAGGGTCGGACGGTTCGGCGTCTCGATCTGCTACGACATGTGGTTCCCGGAGACGACGCGGACCCTCGCCTGGATGGGGGCGGAAGTGGTGATTCATCCCACGATGACCAACACGATCGACCGCGACCTGGAGCTCTCGATCGCGCGCACCAATGCCGCAGTCAACCAGTGCTGGTTCGTCGACGTGAACTGCGCTGGCAGGCTCGGCAACGGTCGCTCGCTCGTCGTCGCACCCGACGGCAGCGTCGTGCACCAGGCCGGCACCGGATACGAGATCGTCCCGGTCGAAATGGACCTCGGGCTCGTGCGTCGTAGCCGCCGCCGCGGCCTGCTCGGGCTCGGGCAACCGATGAAGAGCTTCCGCGACAGCGCAGTCGTTTTTCCGCAGTACCAGCCGGGACAGGCGTCGTCATCGACCCTGCGCCAGCTGGGCGCGATGGCCGTGCCGGGTTCCGCGTCGACGGACGAGGAGGCCAGTTGAGCAATCTGGACCAATCGGCCGTCGATATCTGGTTCTATGGGCCGACCGACGGCTCGTCTATTTTTCAGACCAACACGGCGATCAAGCCGGACAGTTCCGCAATGACAGGGGTGGCGTCATGAGCAACGAGATTCAATCGAAGGGCAACGTGCTGGCGATCGAGGTGCGACGGTGCCTGCATCGTGCACGGCCGGGCCGGAGTTTCATCGCGCTGACGGTGGCTGCCGCTGGTCTGCAATGCGCAGTGCCAGCCGCCATTGCGCAGACGAAACCTGTGCTCGAGGAAATCGTCGTCACGGCGACCCGGCGTGATCAGACGGTGCAGGAAATTCCGTTCAACATTTCGGCGGTGTCCGGCGAAGCGCTCGAGCGGGCCAACATCAACGACTCGATCGAGGCGCTGCGGACGATGGCGGGCGTGACGGTGCAGGATCGTGGTTTCCGCAATTCCGGCGTCACCAACGGCATCGTGATCCGCGGCATCAACGTCGACTCCGGCACCAACGGCGATGTGCCGCTGGCGGCACCGCCGACAGTGTCCACCTACATCGACGATACGGCGCTGTTCGGCAATTTCGTGCTGAAGGACATCGCCCGGATCGAGGTGCTGCGCGGGCCGCAGGGAACGCTGTACGGTTCCGGTTCGCTGGCGGGCAACGTCCGCTACATCATGAACCGGCCCGATCCCAAGGAATTCGAAGGCAGCGCCAGCGTCAACTTCGGCGTGACAGAAGGGTCCGACGGCTACAACTTCAACCCCGACCTGATGCTGAACGTGCCGTTGACGGAAACGGCTGCGTTTCGCATGAACGTCGGCATGATCGACAACGACGGCATCGTCGACTACCCGAATGTCTATCGCACCGATGCCAACGGCGACCCGGTGGTCAACGGCGACGTGCTGACGGCGCTGCCTGAGTACCGGCGCGTCAAGGACGTCGATTCGGTCGACATCAAGTACGCCCGGGCGGCGCTGCGTTTCGAACCGAGCGAGAGTTTCAGCGCGCAGTTGTCCTACCAGTGGCAGGACGACGAAGTCGGCGGGCGCCGGCAGGTGACGCGCGGCGCCGACCTGGTCAACGGCGGCCAGTATGACGACTACGAGTTTGGCGCCGTCCAGCTCGAGCCGGCCGAGCGCGAAGTGCAGCTTGCCGCACTCGAACTCGAGGTCGGACTCGGCTTCGCGACACTGACCTCGAGCACTTCGTACTACGAGCACACCGGTTCCGGCATCAGCGACAACTCGGGCGTGTACGCGCGTAACGGCTGGTTCGCGTTCTACGGCAGCTCGCCACGCCCGATCGCGCAGGCCGAGCGGTTCTACGACGACACGGCCTTCGCGCAGGAATTCCGGCTGGTCTCGCAGGGCGGCGAGTTCATCGACTGGACGACCGGCTTGTTTTACGTCGACCAGGACTACGACCTGGGCCAGAACAGCTACCTGGTCGGCTACATTCCTTACCTCGACGCCCTGAACTGGTACGGGCTCGCGCCGTACAGCACGAACCAGGACTTCCTGTTCCGTCGCAACCAGACGTACGAGGAGGTGGCGTTGTTCGGTGAGGCGACCATCAACTTCACCGACGACCTGCACCTCACGCTTGGCGGGCGCTACTTCGACAACTCGGTCGACGTCGATGCGCTGGTCGACGTGCCAATCTATTCGGCATTTGCGCCGCCCGGGGAGGCGTCGGAGAAGATCGAGGACGACGGATTCCTGTTCAAGGCCAATTTCGCCTGGGATGTCACCGACGACACCATGCTCTACGCGACGTATTCGCAGGGCTATCGTCACGCTGGCGCGAACGCCGTGCCGACCACCGGCAAGTACGCCGAGAACCCCGACTACTTCACGTTCGATTCGGACTCGGTCGACAACTACGAGATCGGTTACAAGGGCGTGACGGACCTCGTCACTTTCGCGGTCTCCCTGTACTACACCGACTGGCAGGATCCGCAGCTGAACACGGCCACCTCGAACTGGGGCTTCTTCGCCGCGATCAATGGCGAATCGGCCCGGACACAGGGCATCGAAGTGGAACTGTCCGGTGCGATTACCGATTCGTTGACCTACAGCGTAGGCTACACGTATGCCGACGCCGAACTCACCGACAACGTGTACCAGCCGGCCGGCAATTTCTATGGCGGCCCGTTGTTCACGGACAAGGTGGCCGCTGACGGCGACCGGCTGCCCGGCACTGCCAAGCACGTCTTCAACGTGGCGTTCGGGTACGACATGACGTTTGCCAACGGCATCGCCATGAGCGCCGTGCTGAGCGGTTATTATCAGTCGGACGTCCTCAACAGCCTCGGTGACGACAACTGCCTCACTTCGTTCGCGGCCTCGGGCAACTGCCTTGACAGTGCCAATCCAGCTTCGGCCTTCTATGCGCCGGACTCGATCTTTTCCCGCAGCTATGCCGAGATCGATTCGTTTCAACTCTGGAACCTGAGCACGACCTTCAGCCGCGACGATTGGGGCGTATCGCTTTACGTGAAGAACCTCTTCAACGATGAAGGCACGACCGGCGCGTTCCCGTTCCTGGTGGGCGGTTCCAACACCGCTCCGAGCCAGAACTATTTCGGCAACAACTCGCGCGACTTCCTGGCCCTGCCGCGAACGGTCGGGATGGCGATTACCTATTCATTCTGAGGGAGCATGACTGCGACTGCGCCGCGCACCCGGGAGCAGATGGCGGATCGGGTTGCCGGTTGCATCGAAGCCGGTGACCTGAGGCAGGCGCTGCAGGCGAGCAAGGACCTCAATCACCACCACCCGGGCTATGCGTACGGCTGGTACCTCGCGAGCTGGTTGCTGCGCAAGACGCAGCGCTTGCCCGACGCGCTGCGGACGATCGATCGCGCGCTGCAGCTCGAGGCTTCGGACCGGTTCAGGTTGCACCGCGCACGTTGCCTGCTCGAAGCCGGAGACATGGCGGGCGCGGCAGCGGCCGCCGCCGATCTTCGGGGCCGACCCCTGGCCGACGCCGTGCTCCATGGCGAGGTCGGTACACTGCTGTACCGGGTGGGCGATCATGCGGGCGCGCTGGAGCATTACTCCGCAGCCATCGAACTCGACCAGCTCAACCCGGAGTTCCACTTCAACCGGGCGGCGGTGCGCCGCTACCTCGGCGATGCTGTCGGCGCGGAGCAGGACTTCGATGCGGCGATCGCGCTGCGTCCTGATGAGTACGAGGCGTACAACGGCCGTGCGCAGCTCCGGCAGCAGACCGCCGCCCACAACCACGTCGCACAACTGCGCGACACGATCAGCCGCACTCGGTCTCCCGCTGGGCTCGTTCAGCTGCACTTTGCGCTCGCGAAAGAACTCGAGGACCTCGAGGACCACCCGGCTTCGTTCGAGAGTCTGCAGGCGGGCGCCAGGATCAAGCGCTCACTGATGCGTTACGACGTCGCTACCGATCTCGGCATCATCGACCGGATCCGCGAGGTTTACACGGCCGATCGTTTCGACGGTCACATCGAGGGTTGTGACAATGCGGAGGCGATCTTCGTCATCGGCATGCCGCGCACCGGCACCACGCTGGTCGAGCGAATCCTCGGCAGTCATCCGGACGTCTGCGCCGCGGGCGAACTGAACGAGTTCGGGCTCGAGCTGACGCGACAGGTGTCGGCGCTGGCGGCGGGTCGAGCGCTGACGCGACTGGATTTTGTCGATTCGTCGACGCGCGTGGATTTCAGGGCACTGGGTCGGCGTTACCTCGAGCGCGTGCGACCGTATCGCGACGGCCGGCCGATGTTCATCGACAAGCTGCCGTTCAACTATCTCTATGCCGGATTGATCCACCAGGCGTTGCCCCACGCGAAGATCGTAAGCGTCCGGCGCAATCCGCTCGACACGTGCTACGCGGTGTACAAGCAGCTGTTCAAGGATGCGTACCCGTTTTCATACGACCTGGCGGAACTCGGCAGGTATTACGTCGCCTACGATCGCCTGATGCGGCACTGGGATACCGTCATGCCCGGGGTCGTGCTTACGGTGCATTACGAGGAGGTCGTCGCCGACGTGCGCGGGCAGGCACAGCGCCTGCTGCAGCATTGCGCTCTCGGCTGGGACGAACAATGCGTGCGCTTCCATGAGAATGCGCGGGCTTCGACCACGGCGAGCGCGCTGCAGGTACGCCAGCCCCTGTATGACACGTCGATCGGACGCTGGCGTCGCTACGCGGAGCAGCTGGAGCCGCTGCGCCTGCAACTCGAAGCCGCAGGCATCGCGTGCGATCACTGAAGGCCAGGGGCACTTTTTCGCGGCTGCCACTGTTTGCGCTGGGTATGCTGGCGTCGATCGCGGTGCAGGCCGAGCCGGTCAGCAAAGGTCGCACCGAGCTTCAGGTCGCAGAACTCCTGGCCGGTGTGACGCCAGCCAATCCCTGGCGCATGGATGCATTTGCACCTGCAGCCGACGTCGCGGCAACGGCCGCCGCGGCCGGCATCTTCGGTCGGCTGGAACTGCGCGCTGGTTCGCAGCCCGCCGGGTTTCGCGTCCTGCAGGACACGTACGGCGCGGCGGATGCACCTTCGGCTGCGGTGCGCCACCTGCCGTCCCCGGGGCGCGTCGATCTCGTGCAGGACGGCAATGCGCTGATCCCGCAGACGCGGATTCCGATCGCCGGGTCGCACCCGTACTGGGAGTATGTCTTCGGCGTGGGCCGAACCTGGCAGGAGCCAGGGGAGGGTGAATGGACGCGCGCGGCGCTGCCGTTCAGCCTGATGGAGGTGAACGCCAACTGCCTGCACCACGGCGTGCTGACGTTCGTCTTCGCGCCAGCTCGGCGCATCTCGCACGTGGCGTACCAGGTCAGCAGTGAGACGTGCGCTTACTTCAAGGCCGATCTCTGGGGCTTCCTGCAGGCCGACTTGCTGGATGTCACATTGCCGGATGTCGGCCACGTGGTTGACGCGCTCCGGACAGAACTCAGCGGTCGCCTGCCGCGACGTCCGCTTGCGCAACTGGCGGTCGATCACCCGGGATCCACTCCAGCAGAGTTCGGCCATCCCGCGGAGGTAACGCCGTCGCAGATGTCGACGTGGGGCGTGATCGTCGACGGCGTCCACTACAGCGGCGGGTGCCCTACGCGCGCTGGCGAGTATCCGTTCTGCGACGAACTGGTGCTGCCGTCGTATTCAGTCGCGAAGTCGATATTCGGCAGTCTCGGTCTGATGCAGCTCGAGCGGCGTTTCTCCGGTGCGCGCAATCAGCAGGTCGTGGATTACGTTCCAGAGTGTGCTGCGCACGGCGATTGGAGTGGCGTCACCTTGGGCAACCTGCTCGACATGTCGAGCGGTCACTGGACCTCGGCCGCAGCCTACGCGGACGAAGATTCAGTGGCCATGTCGAAGGAGTTCTTCGATGAACCCCGGCATGCCGGCAAGATCGCCTACGCCTGTGGCCATTCTCCCAGGCGTGAGACGGCGGGTCGCGCCTTCGTGTATCGCACCAGCGATACCTACGTGCTGGGTACCGCGCTCGCAGCTTTCGTGCGACAGAAAATGGGGTCGCAGGCAGATCTGCTCGACGACGTCGTCTGGCGGGACGTCTGGAGCGTTGCCGGACTCAGTCCCGTGGCAGACTTCTCGCGGCGCACCCGCGACGACGTACGACAGCCTTTCGTCGGCTACGGTCTGACGCTGCTGCCCGATGACGTCGCAAAGCTCGGGCAGTGGCTCAATCCCCTCAGCGCTTCGGCACGGGATCTGCTCGACGAGCGCATGAGGCAATCCGCGCTGCAGCTCGATGCGACCGATCGCGGTCTTGCGACCACTGCGGACGGCACGTTGCTGTACAACGATGGCTTCTGGGCCGCGCGCATCGATGACCTGCCGGGTTGCGACGTTCCGGTGTTCGTACCGTTCATGTCGGGCTTCGGCGGCATCAGCATCGTGTTGCTGCCAAACGGCGTGACGTACTACTACTTCAGCGACGGCAACGAGTTTCGCTTTCGCCGCGCCATCTACGCTGCGGCTCAGCTCCGTCCTTACTGCCGGACCGCGACGGCCTCACCTGCGGTCATGCCCGAGGATCCTGCTTCATGAATAATCCGACGCCGGACACAGGCGCAATGGCCGCGCACACGATCTTCGGCCTGCGCAAGGCAGCCCCGGATGGCGAGGTCGCGCGAGTGCTGCTGGCCTTCCTCGCCACCGCCGGCATTTTCTACGTCAACATCATGCCCGCGCTCGTGGACGGACTCGTGCAGGGCGCTGGCTTCAGTAACCGCCAGGCGGGTCTGGTCGGTTCCAGCAACGTCTACGGTGCCGCGATCGGCGCCTTGATCGCCGTCTTCATCGTCAAACGGATCCGGTGGCGAACGTGGGCGTACGGATTGCTTGCCGCACTGATCGCACTGGACCTGCTGTCGATGCTCGTCCACCGGTTCGAGCCCCTGGTGGTGATGCGTTTCCTGCACGGGACGATGGGCGGCATGCTCGTGGGCATCGGCTTCGCGGTCATGTCGCGCACGGCGCAGGCGGACCGCACGTTCGGCTACCTGCTCGTGGTGCAGTTTGGACTCGGAGGACTCGGCCTCGCCGTGCTTCCACCACTGGTACCGACGCTTGGCACCAGCGTGCTGTTTGGTGCATTGATCCTGTTCAGCCTGGTCACGCTTGCGATGGTGCCGTTCCTCACCGATTACCCTGCCAGCGCCGTCAGGCGACCCAGGGTCGGTGCGGGCGAGGGCGTCAGGCGCGGGCCGCTGCTGTTGAGTCTGCTTGCCACGTTTTTCTTTCAGGCCGGGAACATGGCGGTCTTTGCCTACGTCATCGGGCTCGGTAAGGCGGACGGCCTCGGCATGGATTTCATCAGTCCGGTGCTCGCGGCAGCGTCGTGGATCGGCATCGCGGGCTCGGGCCTCGTCATCCTGCTGTCGACGCGGTTCGGGCCGGCGCGCCAGGCGCGCCCCCGGCGGGCGCGCCCCCGGGGGCCGGGCCGGGGCCGGGGGCGCCGCCCCCGCCGCCCGCGGGCCCCGGGGGGGGGCCCGGGGGGGGGGCGGGGCGGGGGGGCCCCCCCCGGCCCCGTGGGGGGGGGGGGACCTGCTGGGCATGTGCGCGCATGCCGCCGCGCGGCGCGGGTTTGCGCGCTCGGGCCGCTGGCGGCTCGTCCTGACTTCCGGGCCCACGGGGTGCCTTGCCCTCGTGCTGACCTTGGGCGGTTCCGCGATGCTGGCCCCGGGGGGGGGGGAGCACCGAAATACGTCGCGCTGCGTATACGCACTGGCCCATGGACTGGATGGGCGTGACCTGGTCGCGCCTCGGCATCCCGTCACCGCGCCAGCACCTGGCGGCATGTGCGCGCAAGTCGCGCTCCCGGCCTCGTTAGACCAGACCGGCCAGTCCGGCGGCGACTCGGGTTCGGTCGCTGGCTTGCGCTCCAGGGAATGGGCCTTGTCGAAGAGGGAACGGAAGCCTCGTGGCGTTCTCCATCACGATCACGCCCCACAGGGCCGCTGGGGTCGGACGGCCTGCTTTCGAGTCGTCGCCGCGATCGACCGCCGACGACTTCACGTGCGTCGGGCGCCACCGTCCAACCCGGTGGGTGCCGATCGGTCCCTCGCCGCCGCGGCGGGGTGCTGGCCGCATCAGCCCACGATCATGGGCACCGTGACCAGCGGTCGATGATGAAGTCGCTGCGCGATCCTGGTAGTCCGCGGCAGCCACGAGTTGCGTGCCGTACCCGGAAGGGCCGGGGGGGGAACGGGGACGGGGAGGAAAACCACTAGCGGGCCCGGCGCCCCCCCGGGCGGGGGGGGGCCACGCATTGCGGCGGGCCTGCACCAGAGAGCGGCCACGCGGGAGGTCCACCGGGTCCCGGGGCCGCAGTCGGCTGGCCGCCCCGCACGGCAGGCGCCGCCCGGCCCGGGACGGGGGGGGGGGGGGGGGGGGGGGGGGGGGGGGGGGGGGGGGGGGGGGGGCCAGAATCGCTGCCGTTCGAGTGGGCGACCTGCGAAAGTGGCGGAACTGGTAGACGCACTGGATTTAGGTTCCAGCGGGTAACCCCCGTGAGGGTTCGAGTCCCTCCTTTCGCACCACCCTTCCCCTTCCTTCCTCCCCCCCTTCTCCTCCTTCCCCCGGCCCCCCGCCTTGGTTTCCGGGCGGACCGCCCGGGCGCAAGCAAGTCCCCCTTGAGGATCGATGACCCCTATGCAAGTCAACGTGCAGTCGACCGGCAGCCTCGAGCGCCGAATGGAAGTGAGCGTCCCGCAGGAGGAGATCGAGCAGGCCATCGCCGAGCGCCTGAAGCGCGTCAGCCGCACCGCGAAGCTCAAGGGCTTCCGGCCCGGCAAGGCCCCGATCAAGGTCATCCGCCAGCAGTTCGGCGAGCAGGTCCGGCAGGAGGTGCTGTCGGACATCATGCAGCAGAGTTTCTCGCGCGCCGTCACCGAGGCGAAGCTCGTGCCGGCGGCTGGTCCCCGCATCGAGCCCATTTCGAGCGGTCCCGGCGAAGACCTCAAGTACCGTGCGGTTTTCGAGATCCTCCCCGAGATCGTCCTCAAGGAAGTGGACGGCCTCGCCGTCAACCGTCCCGTGGCGGAGGTGAGCAAGTCGGACATCGAAGCGATGGTCCAGAACCTGCGCGAACAACGCCCCAGCTTCAACGTGGTCGACCGCGAGAGTCGCGAAGGCGATCGCGTCACCATGGATTTCGAGGGACTCATCGACGGCAAGGCGTTCGAGGGCAGCAAGGGCGACGAAATCGCCGTGATCCTCGGCGCGGGCCGCATGCTCAAGGATTTCGAGACCGGCATTCTCGGCGTCAGGGCTGACGAGACGAAGCAGATTGCCGTGCGCTACCCGGACGAGTACCACAACAAGGACCTTGCCGGCCGGCCGGCTGATTTCTCGGTGCACGTGAAAAAGGTCGAGGAAAAGTTGCTGCCCCCGCTCGACGATGCATTCTGTCTCGAATACGGCGTCACCGAAGGCGGCCTCGAGCAGCTGTTGTCCGAGGTTGCCGACAACATGCGCCGCGAGCTTGCCGACAACGTGCGCTCGCGCCTGAAGCAGCAGGTGTTCGACCGTTTCCTCGAGGCCAATCCCGTCGACGTGCCGAACGCGTTGATCCAGCAGCAGGTGCGCGACATGCAGCTCGACACGGCCCGCCGCATGGGCGCAAAAGAGGCTGCGCAGGTCCCGCCGGCCGAACCATTCGTCGAGCCGGCGCGCCGCCGCGTGGCGCTCGGCATGCTCGTCAACGAGCTGGTGAAGACCCGCGAAATCAAGATCGACCGCTCACGCGTCGAAGCACGCCTTGGCGAGCTGGCAGCGACCTATCCCGACCCGGATGCAATTCTCAAAGCCTACCGCCAGAACCCTGATGCCATGCGCCAGGTCGAAGGGATGGTGTTGGAGGATCAGGTGGTGGACTATCTGCTCGAGAGAGCGACGGTCACCGACCAGCCGTCCACGTTCAAGGAACTGATGAACTTCGGAGCCTGATCCAGATGCCCATGATCGAACCCACCGCCTTGAATCTCGTCCCGATGGTTGTCGAACAGACGGCCCGCGGCGAACGCGCCTACGACATTTACTCGCGCCTGCTGAAGGAACGGGTGATCTTCCTGGTCGGCCCGGTCGAGGACTACATGGCCAACCTCGTGGTGGCGCAGCTGCTGTACCTCGAGTCGGAGAATCCCGAGAAAGACGTCGCGATCTACATCAATTCGCCGGGCGGCTCGGTCAGCGCCGGCCTCGCGATCTACGACACGATGCAGTTCATCAAGCCCGACGTCAGCACGATCTGCGTGGGCCAGGCGGCCAGCATGGGCGCGGTTCTGCTCGCGGGCGGCGCGAAGGGCAAGCGTTTCTGCCTGCCGCATTCGCGCGTGATGATTCACCAGCCCCTGGGCGGTTTCCAGGGCCAGGCAACCGACATCGAAATCCACGCGCGCGAGATCCTCGACGCCCGGCACCGGCTGAATTCGATCCTGGCGAAGCACACGGGCCAGACGATCGACCGGATCAAGGCGGACACCGATCGCGACAATTTCATGACCGGCGAACAGGCGACGGCCTACGGGCTGATCGACGCGGTGCTGCAGCAGCGGGGCGAAGCGGGCACGGCGACCCGTACCTGACCGGCTTGCCACGGTGATCATTAAGTCACTGTAGCGACTGGCTTTTTTGCGAGCAGGGGGCTTTGGTGGTATAGGCCGCCGGTTTGGCCTCCGGACCACGGGTTCTCGGTACATGGCGGACGATCGCTCCAAGCACGACGACGGCAAGCTCCTCTATTGCTCCTTCTGCGGCAAGAGCCAGCACGAAGTCCGCAAACTGATCGCCGGTCCGTCGGTGTTCGTCTGCGACGAGTGCGTCGAACTCTGCAATGACATCATTCGCGAGGAACTCGAGGAAAAAGCCGAGAAGACCCGCGAGAAGCTGCCGAAGCCCCATGAGATCAAGAATGTACTCGACGAGTACGTGATCGGCCAGGAGCGCGCCAAGAAGGTGCTGTCGGTCGCGGTCTACAACCACTACAAGCGGTTGCAGAACAAGTCGGGCGAACGTACGCGCGACGACATCGAGCTCGCCAAGAGCAACATCCTGCTGATCGGCCCGACCGGCTCCGGCAAGACGCTGCTGGCCGAGACGCTCGCGCGCCTGCTGAACGTGCCGTTCACGATTGCCGACGCCACGACGCTGACCGAAGCGGGCTACGTGGGCGAAGACGTCGAGAACATCATCCAGAAGCTGCTGCAGAAGTGCGATTACGACGTCGAGAAGGCGCAGACCGGCATCGTCTACATCGACGAGATCGACAAGATTTCGCGCAAGTCGGACAACCCTTCGATCACGCGTGACGTGTCGGGCGAAGGCGTGCAGCAGGCGCTGCTCAAGCTGATCGAGGGCACGATCGCCTCGGTGCCGCCGCAGGGCGGCCGCAAGCACCCGCAGCAGGAGTTCCTGCAGGTCGACACGGGCAACATCCTGTTCATCTGCGGCGGCGCGTTTGCCGGCCTCGAGAAAAGTCATCATGAACCGCACCCACAAGGGCGGTATCGGCTTCCAGGCGGAAGTCCGCGAACAAAGCGCGCGCCAGCACGGCAGCGACCTGTTCCACGACGTCGAGCCGGAAGACCTGATCAAGTACGGCCTGATTCCGGAGTTCGTCGGCCGCCTGCCGGTCGTCGCGACGCTCGACGAACTCGACGAGGCGGCGCTGATGCAGATCCTCACCGACCCGAAGAACGCGCTGACGAAGCAGTACCGCAAGCTCTTCGACATGGAAGGCGTCGACCTCGAGTTCCGCGAGGAATCGCTGCGCGCGGTTTCGCGCAAGGCGATGCAGCGCAAGACAGGTGCCCGCGGCCTGCGCACGATCCTCGAGAACGTGCTGCTCGACATCATGTACGACCTCCCGAGCATGCGGAACGTGCAGAAGGTCGTGATCGACGAGGACGTGATCCAGGGCGAGAGCAAGCCGTACCTCGTGTACGGGCAGGATGAACCGCGCCTCGCGGCCGTCGAAGAACGACGCACTGGGTCGGACCACCAGCGGCGGAGGGACGGACGGGGCTGCGACCGGCAACAAGACCGGAGCGTTGATTCTCCGCCTCTCTCGCCGCCCAGGGCGGCATTTTTCCCCAGTTCCCCGCCGCGCTGTTGCGACCGACAGGGGAGCAACGGTCCGAGACCCCGCCGTGACCACCAGCCCCAATCGAACCCCCGACGCCCTGACGGCACGCACCGAGCCGATGCCGGTCCTGCCGCTGCGCGACGTCGTCGTCTACCCGCACATGGTCATCCCGCTGTTCGTCGGCCGCGAAAAATCGATCCTCGCGCTCGAGCAGGCGATGAAAGTCGACAAGCAGGTCCTGCTGCTCGCGCAGAAGCAGGCGGACGTGGACGAGCCCGCCGCCAAGGACCTGTACGACGTTGGCACGGTCGCGACGATCCTGCAGCTGCTGAAGCTCCCGGACGGCACCGTGAAGGTGCTGGTCGAGGGCGTCGAGCGCGCTTCGGTCACCGGGCTGCAGCAGACTGACTACTTCACCGCCGTCGCCACGCCGCTCACCGATGGCGAGCGCTACGACGAGCGCGAGATGGACGTGCTCGTGCGTTCCGTCGTCTCGCAGTTCGAGCAGTACGTCAAGCTGAACCGCAAGGTTCCGCCGGAGATCCTCACTTCGCTGGCCGGCATCGAACAGCCGGGCCGCCTCGCGGACACGGTCGCTGCGCACATGTCGCTGAAGCTCGACGCCAAGCAGAAGGTGCTCGAGATCCAGGACGTGCGCCGCCGCCTCGAGCACATCCTCGCGCTGATCGAAGGCGAGATGGACGTGCTGCAGATCGAGAAGCGCATCCGCGGCCGCGTCAAGTCGCAGATGGAGAAGAGCCAGCGCGAGTACTACCTCAACGAGCAGATGAAGGCGATCCAGAAGGAACTCGGCGAGCTCGACGACGCCCCGAACGAAATCGCGGAACTCGAGAAGCGCATCGCGCGTGCCGGCATGCCGAAGGAGGCGCGCGAGAAAGCGAAGTCCGAGCTGGCGAAGCTCAAGCTGATGTCGCCGATGTCGGCCGAAGCCACCGTCGTGCGCAATTACATCGACTGGCTGGTGAAGTGCCCGTGGCGCAAGCGCACGAAGGTGAAGCACGACCTGCCGGCAGCCGAGAAGGTGCTGAACGAAGACCACTACGGCCTGGAGAAGGTCAAGGAACGCATCGTCGAGTACCTCGCCGTGCAGCAGCGCGTGCAGACGCTCAAGGGCCCGATCCTCTGTCTCGTCGGTCCGCCCGGCGTCGGCAAGACCTCGCTCGGCCAGAGCATCGCGCGCGCCACCAACCGCAAGTTCGTGCGCATGTCGCTGGGCGGCGTGCGCGACGAGGCCGAAATCCGCGGCCATCGCCGCACCTACATCGGCTCGATGCCCGGCAAGATCGTGCAGAACATGGTCCGCACCGGCGTCAAGAACCCGCTGTTCCTGCTCGACGAAGTCGACAAGATGGCGATGGATTTCCGTGGCGACCCGTCGGCCGCGCTGCTCGAGGTGCTCGATCCCGAGCAGAACGCCGCGTTCAACGACCATTACCTCGAGGTCGATTTCGACCTGTCCGACGTGATGTTCGTCTGCACGGCCAACAGCCTGAACATCCCGCCGCCGCTGCTCGATCGCATGGAGGTCATCCGCCTCCCCGGCTACACGGAGGACGAGAAGTCGAACATCGCACGCCGCTACCTGGTGCCGAAGCAGATGAGGCAGAACGGCCTCAAGGACGACGAGCTCAAGATCTCCGATCCCGCGATCCTCGACATGATCCGCTACTACACGCGCGAAGCCGGCGTGCGCAACCTGGAGCGCGAGATCTCCACAGTCTGCCGCAAGTCGGTCAAGGAACTGCTGCTCGAGCAGGACCGCAAGGTCATCGGGTCACGCCTAAGAACCTGGCGAAGTACCTGGGCGTGCGCCGTCACCGGTACGGACGCGCTGAGGAGCTTGATCAGGTGGGGCAGGTGACCGGTCTCGCCTGGACGGAAGTGGGCGGCGAGCTGCTCACGATCGAGTCCGCGGTGATGCCCGGCAAGGGCAAGCTCACGCACACGGGCCAGCTCGGCGAGGTGATGCAGGAGTCGATCCAGGCCGCCATGACCGTGGTGCGCAGTCGCGCCAACGTGCTCGGCCTCGATCCGGAGTTCTACCAGAAGGCCGACGTGCACATTCACGTACCCGAAGGTGCGACGCCGAAGGACGGCCCGAGCGCAGGCATCGGCATGTGCACGGCGCTGGTGTCGGCGCTGACCCGGATTCCGGTGCGCGCAGACGTCGCCATGACGGGTGAAATCACCCTGCGCGGCGAGGTGCTGCCGATCGGCGGTCTGAAGGAGAAGCTGCTCGCGGCGCACCGCGGCGGCATCACCACCGTTCTCATTCCGGACGAGAACGTGAAGGATCTCGCCGAGATTCCTGACAACATCAAGGGCAAGCTGCAGATCAAGCCGGTCAAGTGGATCGACGAAGTGCTGCAGCTCGCCTTGAAGGACATGCCGCAACCGTTGGCTGCCGCCGCGGGGGAAGGGGCGGCGGCCAGGGAGGATGGCAAGCGGGCCGGCGCCAAGCGTCCGGCAAAGCGTACGGGCAAGCAGGTGCATGCCCACTGACCGAATGACGACGAGGAACACCAACCGATGAACAAGAACGACCTGATCGATGCAGTTGCCGAGCGCACGTCGCTCGCGAAGTCCGATGCCGCGCGTGCCGTCGAGGCCGTGCTGGGCGCGGTCACCGACACCCTGCAGAAGGGCGACGCGGTGACGCTGTCGGGCTTCGGCACGTTCGCAGTCAAGACGCGGGCTGCCCGCACTGGCCGCAATCCGCGGACCGGCGAGGCGATCCAGATCGCAGCCAGCAAGGTGCCGGGCTTCAAGGCTGGAAAAGGCCTGAAGGATGCCGTAAACTAGTGGGCTACCAGTGAGGTGCGGGTGCTTAGCTCAGCTGGTAGAGCGGCGCCTTTACACGGCGTAGGTCGGGGGTTCGATCCCCTCAGCACCCACCAGAAATACGCGGAGTGGTAGTTCAGTTGGTTAGAATACCGGCCTGTCACGCCGGGGGTCGCGGGTTCGAGTCCCGTCCACTCCGCCAGCTTCTGGATCATGAAAGCCCGCTCGCGCGGGCTTTCGTATTTTCGGGCAACGAACAGCTGGCGGGCCGCAGTTCCGCCTCTTACTATCCCCTAACTCCTAACCCCTGACCCCTAGAACAAATGCTGCAGAAGATTCGCGAAAGAATTTCCGGGCCGTTCGCCATTTTTTTCCTCGGCGCCATAGCCATCGTCTTCATCTTCTGGGGCGTCCAGTTCGAGTCGGCGGTGACCTCGGCCGCGGCGACCGTGAACGGCACCGACATCTCCCAGGAGACCGTGCGCCAGGCTTGGCAGGATCGTCAGACCGAGTTGCAGACGCAGTTGCGCGACGAGCTGCCGCCGGAACTCGTCAAGGCCGAGCAAGCCAAGCTCATCGACGAATTCATCACCCGTGAACTGCTGTTGCAGCGCGCACACAACAGCGGCTACCGCGTCAGCGACCGTGAACTGGCCGAGGCGATCACCAGGATCCAGGCGCTGCAGGTCGACGGCAAGTTCTCGCGCGACCGTTACGCGGTGCTGCTGCGCCAGCAGGGCCGTACCGAACCGCAGTTCGAGCAGGAGTTCCGCCGCGATCTAGAGACCTCGCAATTGCGCAATTCGATCGCGCTGTCGTCGTTCGTGACGCCGGGTGAACTGCGCCATCGAATCGAACTCCAGGGCGAGACGCGCGACGTTTCATACGCCGTCGTGCCAGCGGCCGGCTACGCGGCGCAGGTGCAGGTGGCGCCGGCTGAAATCACTGCTTACTACGACAAGAACAAGTCACAGTTCCTGTCGCAGGAGACGGTGGCGCTGCAGTACCTGAAGCTCGACCTGGCCGATATCGCGGCAGGCGTGCAGGTGACGGAAGAAGCACTGAAAAAGTATTACGATGAAACGGCGGCCGAGCGCAATGCGGTGCCGGAACGACGCAAGGCTGCCCACATCCTGATCGAGTCGGGCAGCGACGATGCGGCGGCCAGCAAAAAGGCCGAAGCCCTCCTGGCCCGCGCCAAGGCGGGTGAGGATTTCGCCAAGCTGGCGCGGGAGAACTCGGACGACCCGGGTTCCCGGACCGCGGGTGGTGATCTCGGCTGGGCGCCGAAGGAAGCGTACGTGCAGCCTTTCTCGGACGCGCTCTTCGCCATGAGCAAGGGCGAGATCCGCGGACCGGTGAAGACGCAGTTCGGCTATCACATCATCCGGCTCGACGACGTCGAGCAGCCGCGCGTGCGCGATTTCGATGAAGTTCGCGCCGAGCTCGAACCCGAATTCCGGCGTGAGCAGGCGCAGACACTGTTCTACGAGAAGTCGCAGCAGCTCGCGGACGAATCCTTCGCCTCGCTGAGCGAGCTCGACAGCGTCGGCAAGAAGCTCGGCCTGCCGGTGCAGACCGTCGAGGGCTTCACGCGTCAGGGCGGTGGTGCGCTCGGTAACGACCGCAAGGTGATCGAGGCGGCTTTCAGCACTGACGTGCTGCAGGAACGCCAGAACAGCCAGCCCGTGCCGATCGGCGAGGACAGCGTCGTCGTGCTGCGCGTCACCGATCACAAGCCGTCGACGCAGCTGCCCCTGGCCCAGGTGCAGGAACAGATCGTGACCCGCCTGCGCGAAGACAAGGCGCGTGCTGCGGCCACCGAGGCCGCCACTGCCCTGGCGAAGCGCGTCAGTGCGGGTGAGTCGCTGGCGACGGCCGCGGCGTCGGTCGGCGCGACGCCGGCAGCCTCGCAGTCCGTGAGTCGTCAAGGCCCGACGGTAGAAGGCGCGGCACCGATGGTGCCCGAACTGCTGCAGGCGATTTTCCAGGCGCCGCGCCCGCAAGGGGCGGGCAAGGTCAGTGCCGGCGTGGCCACGCTGGCCAGCGGTGATCCCGCCGTCTTCGTCGTTTCGTCCGCCAACCCGGGCACGCCCGCCGCGTTTGGTGGCAACCTGGCCGAGCAGGCGCAGAACCTCGCGACGCAGAACGCCGCGATCGAGTTCGACGCTTACCTGGCCGAGCTGCGCCGCACCGCGAAGATCAAGCGGAACGAGAAGATGTTTGCGACGGAGTGAGGAAGGGGGGGAAGGGTAGGAAGGACAGGAAGGACAGGAAGGACAGGAAAGGGTAGGAAGCGCCAGGAATCGCTGCCAGGAAAGGGGTGGCTGCAGCTATCCTCGGCGGCGGCGCAAGCCCGCGACCACCGCATGCAGGATGCGTCCGACTTCATCGATTCGATCCTGTAGATCGATTACCTCGCTTTCTGGCAGGTAACCCACGCGTTGCGCCAGCAGGAGCAGCGTTTCCATTTCAGCCATCGATCCACGAGCGACACGAAGGAAGTAGATGAACTCCTTCGTGGATCTACGCGCGTACCCTTCGGCGATGTTGGAAGGGACTGATGTCGCGGCACGGTGCAATTGGGAAACCAAGCCACAGGTCTCGGATCGCGAAAGCGCGGTGGAGGACTGATGCACCAGAACCGCAAGGGGTCCAATGCCTTCCGCCAGAGAATCAGGTCTTTGTGATTGAGCCTGGATCGCTGCTCCATGCAGCCATCTTCAGCGCTTCTGGGATTTCGCGGCGACCACGATTTCTGGGCAGAAGGTCCCGGTTCAGCCGATTCTCCCTTCCTGCCCTTCCTGCCCTTCCTGCCCTTCCTCCCCCTTCCTACTCCGCGAAGCTCATCCCCACGTGGCTGTACCCGGCATCCACGTAGACGGTTTCGCCGGTGACGCCAGACGCGAGGTCGGAGCAGAGGAATGCCGCCACATTGCCGACTTCGTCGATCGTCACGTTGCGGCGCAGGGGAGTTGCAGCGGCTACCTGGGTCAGCATCTTGCGGAAACCGCTCACGCCGGCGGCCGCCAGCGTCTTGATCGGTCCGGCCGAGATCGCATTCACACGGATGCCGTGGGGTCCGAGATCGGCAGCCAGGAAGCGCACGTTCGCTTCGAGGCTCGCCTTGGCAAGGCCCATCACGTTGTAGCTCGGGATCGAGCGCACGGCACCCAGGTACGACAGCGTGACGATCGCGCCTGCGCGTCCCTGCATCAGCGGCCTGCCGGCCTTCGCCAGCGCGGTGAGGCTGTAGCTCGAGATTTCGTGTGCAATGCGGAAGCCTTCGCGCGTCGTGCTGTCGACGAACGTGCCAGCCAGTTCCTCACGCGGCGCGAAGGCGACCGAGTGCACGATGATGTCGAGCGAGTCCCAGACTGCGCGGATGGCCGTGAACGCGGTCTCGATCTCCGCGTCGGAGGCCACGTCCATCGGCAGCGTGATCGCCGAATTGAAGGCCTGCGTCATCTCGAGGACCCGATCCTTGAGCCGGTCATTCTGGTAGGTGAACGCGAGTTCCGCGCCCTCCCGGTGCATCGCTGCTGCGATGCCATGGGCGATCGAACGCTCCGAGGCGAGCCCCACGATGAGGGCCCGCTTGCCTGTCAGGAATCCCACGATGTTCAGCCTCCGGTTTGCCAGCTTGAGTCGGTATAGACGACGAGACGCTGGCCCGCGCGGAGCGACGACGACTGCCGCAGGCGGTTCCAGGTCATGAGCTCGCGCACGCTGACGTCGAAGCGGTCGGCGATCTCGGAGAGCGTGTCGCCGCGTTTGACCTTGTAGGTCACGCGGCTCGATTCACTCGCGCTGCTGGACGCGGTCCGCGTAGCGGATCCGCCTTTGCCCGGTATTTCGAGTCGTGCGCCAGTGACCAGGCCAGCTTTGCTCGACAGGCCGTTGGCAGAAGCGAGGGCGGGCACCGTGACACCATACCTGCGCGCGACGTCCCACAGCGTGTCGCCTGACTTCACGACATGCACCTTGGGCTGCTTCGATGCGGAGGGTTTCTGGTGTTCCGGCAGCTGGGCGGTGATGTCGTCACGCGGCGCGGCCAGCGCGGCCAGCATTGCGGTTGAGCCGGCGAATCCGGCCGGAATCAGCAGCGAATCGCCCGGGTGGATCACCGAACCCTGGATGTCATTGACCTGCTGCAGGGCCAGCATCGGCACGCCGTACTGGCGGGCGATCGCACTGAGGGTCTCGCCCCGGCGAACCTTGTGGCGAACGTCCGGGGGCGGCTCGACTGACGCGACGACGACGCGACTCTGGTCCACGAGCGTCTGGTCGAGCATCGCCTGACGGAACGTCTGCGCGTTCGGAATCGGCAACAGGAGCCGATGCGGGCCTTTCGGCGGCGTCGTCATGCGGTTATAGCCCGGATTCAGCGCGAACATGTCTTCGCGGGTGATGCCCGCAAGCTCGGCCACCTGGTCGAGGTGCACCTGCCGGCCCGGTTCGACGACTTCGAAGAACGGTTGGTTCGGGATCGCGGCGAACGACAATCCGTAGGCTTGCGGGTTGCGCACGATGCGGCTGATCGCGAGCAGCTTCGGCACGTAGTCGCGGGTTTCGGCACGCAGGTTCAGGCTGAAGAAGTCGGTCGGCAATCCCGCCGACTGATTGCGACGCACGGCGCCGCTGACGGTGCCTTCGCCGCCGTTGTAGGCAGCAATCGCGAGGTACCAGTCGCCTGCGAAATACTTGTTGAGGTACTGCAGGTAGGTGAGTGCGGCGCCCGTGGCTTCGATGACGTCGCGACGCTCGTCGATCCACCAGTTCTGCTCGAGGCCGTAGTGCTTGCCCGAGGACGGGATGAACTGCCACAGGCCCGAGGCACGGCTGCGCGAATACGCGACCGGATTGAACGCGCTTTCGACGACCGGCAGCAACGCAAGTTCGAGCGGGAGGTTGCGTCGCTCGAGTTCCTGCACGATGTAGTACAGATAGCGCGCGCCGCGCTTGAACGTACGGTCGAGAAAATCGGGGTTCTTCCGGTACAGTTCCACCTCGCGGTCGACCGCGTAATGCGCGACGTCCGGCAGCGCATAGCCATCGCGAATGCGGTCGAGCAGGTCCGCGTACTGCTCGGGTGGCATGTGCGGCACTTCGCGTTCCGTGCCGAACGCGCCCGGGATCGTGACCGTCGCGCGGTCCATCGGCGCCTTCGGACCCGGATGTTCCGGCGCGGGTGGCAAGCTCGAGTAAGTCGAGTCGGTCGTGGCACACCCGGCGAGCAGCGCGGCCGCTGCCACCACGGCGAGCCAGGACGGATGCGTGTGGGTTCGTGTCATTTCGGCTCAGCGGAATCCGTCTTTCCAGCGCCGCACTTCGGTGAACACGTCCACGGCCTCGGGCAGCGGGTGACCCGCATGTCGTTCGGCTGCGGCGCGTACCGCAGGTTCGCGGCTGCGCAGGAAGGGGTTGATCAGGCGTTCGCGTCCAAGCGTGGACGGCAGCGTGATTTCGTCGCGGTCGCGGCGCTGCTGCACGTCGGCCAGCATGTCGCGTACGTGGCCGTTGCCGGGTTCGACGACGGCCGCGAACTTGAGATTCGAGAGCGTGTATTCGTGCGCGCAGAAGACGCGCGTGGCGTCGGGCAGGGCAGCCAGGCGGTCAAGCGAGTCGAGCATCTGGGCGGGGGTGCCTTCAAACAGGCGACCGCAACCGGCGCTGAACAGGGTGTCGCCGCAGAACAGCGCGCCATGGCCTGCATAGGCAATGTGGCCGAGCGTGTGACCAGGAACGGCTAGCACGTCGAATTCGAGCCCGAGGTTCTCAAGTGAAGCCTTGCCTCCATCGTCCAGGGCCTGCGCCGCGCAGGGCATCTGCTCGCGCGCCGGCCCGAATACCGGTGCGCCATGCCGCGCGGCCAGTGCCCTGACTCCGCCGACATGATCGGCGTGGTGATGGGTCACCAGAATCGCGCCGAGCTGCAGTCCCTGCGCCTGCAATGCCTGCTCCACCGGGCGGTCGTCACCAGGATCGACTACCACGGCGGCGGCCGGGTCGGCCGGCGCGCGTATCAGCCAGATGTAGTTGTCCGAGAACGCCCGCACCGGGCTCACTTGCAGCATGCGGCTGGGGATTCCTTCGTCTTCCGCGGGTCAATGAGTCCGGGCGGGGCGTATTAGAGCCGTTCGGGACCAAAAATTCCATATGACAGGCCACGTTTTTTCGAATTCGTGCAGGGACTTACGGCTATCCTTGGGCGCATGAACACAGATTCCGCCGCAGACCACTGGCTCGAATCCCCGCTCGGGGCAGCGGTGCTCGCCCTGGAAACGCGGATGATGCAGGACGAGCTGGCCGACGTGGTCGGCTTCGAGCTGCTGCAGATCGGCCGCTGGGGCGATCCCGCCCGGCTCTGTGCAGCGGCTCGCACCCAGCACCGAAGTTACATCGCGCCCGATGCAACGGGCTCCGGCGCGATCCGCGCCCACTTCGACGCGCTCCCGATCGCCACCAATTCGGTGGAAGCAGTGCTGCTACCACACACGCTCGAGCATGCGCCGCGTCCGCACGAATTGCTGCGCGAGGTCGACCGTGTCCTGGTCGGCGAGGGCAATCTGGTCATCTGCGCCTTCAATCCGTGGAGCACCTGGGGCGTCCGCCACCACTTCGCTTCAAGCGGTCAGTTCCCGCCGCACGCGGCGCGCATGATGAGCGAACACCGTACGCGCGACTGGCTCAGCTTGCTCGGTTTCGAGGTCGTCTCGACTCGCCGCTACCTGTTCGCGCCGCCCTGGACACAGCACCTGTTCGGCCTGCGCGAGGACAGCTGGCTCGAGCGTCGCGGTCCGATCGTCGCGTCCCCGTTGGCAGGCGCGTACCTGCTCAAGGCGTGCAAGCGCGTGCGTTCGATCACACCGATCAGACCGGCATGGACGCAGCGGCCAGTTCTCGTCGGCAGCGCGCCGGAACCGACCACGAGGCAGGCCGCGTGAGTGTGTCCGAAGTGATCGTTCACACGGACGGGGCCTGCAAGGGCAACCCGGGGCCAGGTGGCTGGGGCGCGCTGCTCGAGACCGGCAAGCACCGCAAAGAGCTTTATGGCGGCGAGCCGCTCACCACCAACAACCGCATGGAACTGACCGCGGCGATCGAGGCGCTCGCTGCGCTGAAGCGTCGCTGCCTGGTGCAGCTCTACACCGATTCGCAGTACGTGCGGCTCGGTATCACCGAGTGGCTGCCGCAGTGGAAGAAGCGGGGCTGGAAGACGGCCGACAGGAAGCCCGTGAAGAATGCGGACCTCTGGCTGCTGCTGGAGGAGCAGATCGGGCGCCACGAAGTGCACTGGCATTGGGTCAAGGGCCATGCCGGGCACCCAGGCAACGAGCGGGCGGACGAACTCGCTAACCTCGGCATCGCGGCGTTGCGCGATGCAGGGGTTGGGGGATAGGGGATAGGGGTTAGGGCCGACTAACCCCTACCCCCTAACCCCTCGTAAACTACGAAGGGCCGCACTCTCCGCAGGAAGACCATGGATTTCATCGATCTCAAGACCCAGTACAGCCGACTCAAGTCCTCGATCGATGCGCGCATCCACGGCGTGCTCGAGCATGGCCAGTACGTCATGGGGCCCGAGGTCGTTGAACTGGAGACGCAGCTCGCGGAGTACGTGGGGTCGAAGCACTGCATCGGCGTGGCGAGCGGCACGGACGCGCTGCTGATGGCGCTCATGGGGCTCGACATCGGTCCCGGCGATGAAGTCATCACGGTGCCGTTCACGTTCTTCGCGACCGCGGAGATGATCGCGCTGATCGGCGCCAGGCCGGTCTTCGTCGACATCGACCGCAGCACTTACAACATGGACGCATCGAAACTCGAGGCGGCCATCACGCCGCGTACGAAGGCGATCATGCCGGTGTCGGTGTATGGCCAGTGCGCGGACATCGACGCCATCAACACGATCGCTTGCCGCAACGAGTTACCGGTGATCGAGGACGCTGCGCAGAGCTTCGGCGCCACCTACAAAGGCAGGCGTTCGGGCGGCATGACCCTGATCGGCGCGACGTCGTTCTTTCCGTCGAAGCCGCTCGGTTGCTATGGCGATGGCGGCGCGCTGTTCACGAATGACGATCGCCTTGCGACGATCATGCGTGAGATCCGCGTGCACGGTCAGGACCGTCGCTACCACCATCCGCGACTGGGGCTGACGGGCCGCCTCGATTCGATCCAAGCGGCCGTGCTGCTCGCGAAGCTGGAAATTTTTCCCGACGAAGTCGCCGCGCGATATCGGCTCGGTGAGCGCTATGCAACCCTGATCGCCGAAAAGTTCGGTATGGGCGCGCAGGCGAGGGTGCGCGCCCCGGTCGTCGAGCAGTTCAACACCTGTGTCTACGCCCAGTACACCGTCGAAGTGGAGCAGCGCGAGATCGTCGAAACACGCATGAAGGCGCTTGGCGTGCCTACAGCGGTGCATTACCCGCTGGCGCTGCACATGCAGCCGGTGTTCAAGCATCTCGGGTACAGCGAGGGCAGTTTCCCATTGTCCGAATCTGCGGCTCGTCGAGTCATCAGCCTGCCAATGCATCCGTACCTCACGGATGCGCACCAGGTCAGCGTCGTAGACGCTCTCGCTCAGGCTGTCGCCTGAGCGACGGAGAGCACACTTCCGGCTCTTCCTGCACTTCCTACCCTTCCTGCCCTTCCTACCCTTCCGATCCTTTCCGACCTATGCGCCAGATCGTCTTCGACACCGAAACCACAGGCCTCGAGCCCGAGCTCGGCCACCGCATCATCGAGATCGGCGCGATCGAACTCGTGAACCGTCGGCGCACGGGTCGGCAATTCCACCGTTACCTGTGTCCGGACCGCACGATCGACCCGGGCGCGGTGCAGGTGCACGGCCTCACGACCGAGTTCCTGAGCGGACAGCCGCGCTTCGTCGACGTCTTCGACGAGCTGCGTGAGTTCATGGCGGGTGCCGAGCTGATCATCCACAACGCGCCGTTCGACGTCGCTTTCATGGATGCGGAACTCGAAATGCTGGCGGCGAAGGGGGTGCTCGAGCAGAAGGTAACGACGCGCGACGTCTGCGGCGTGCTCGACACGCTTGCTCTCGCGCGGCAGCTGCATCCGGGCCAGCGCAACAGTCTCGACGCCCTGTGCAAGCGCTATTCGATCGACAATTCGCACCGCGACCTGCACGGTGCGTTGCTCGACGCCGACCTGCTGCTCGAAGTCTACCTGGCGATGACGGGGGGGCAGGGCGCGCTGACCCTGGACGACAAAGCCACGGCGGCCGGTGTGGCTGCGGCAGTGACGAGGGCGGTGCGCCCGGCGGGCGCGCTCGTGGTGCGGTGCGCGACCGAAGACGAACTGCAGGCACACCAGGAAATGCTCAGGCTGCTCGACAAGAAGAGCGGCGGCAAGACGGCCTGGCGCCAGTTCGAGCCCGCGCCCGAGACCGTCGCAAGAGCGCCATGAGCCATACGCTCGCGCAATCGTTCGGCCAGGCCTTCCTCGGGCGCTCGCCGGGCTGGTACAAGCTCACCATCGTCGGGTTCCTGCTGCTGAACCCGATCGTGATGCTGCTCGCCGGGCCGACGGTCACCGGCTGGCTGCTGCTGGGCGAGTTCATCTTCACGCTCGCGATGGCGCTGCAGTGCTATCCGTTGCAGCCGGGCGGCTTGCTTGCAATCCAGGCTGTCCTCATAGGTCTGACCACGCCCGAGAGCGTGTACGAGGAAGTGACAGGCGCCTTCCCCGTGATCCTGCTGCTGATCTTCATGGTCGCGGGCATCTACTTCCTGCGCGACCTGCTGCTGTTCGTCTTCACGCGCCTGATCCTGCGGATTCGCTCGCGCGAGTCACTGGCGCTGATGTTCTGCAGTGTTTCGGCAGTGCTGTCCGCCTTTCTCGACGCGCTGACCGTGGTAGCCGTCGCGGTCACCGTCGGCATGGGTTTTTTCGAGGTCTATCACCGCGTCGCTTCGGGCAAGACCCACACCACGTCCCACCACGATGCAGCGCAGGACGCGGAAGTGCAGGTATTGCACCGCGACAACCTCGAAGCGTTCCGCGGGTTCCTGCGCGCGCTGATGATGCACGGTGCCGTCGGCACGGCGATCGGCGGCGTAATGACCCAAGTGGGCGAGCCGCAGAACCTGCTGATCGCTGAACAAGCGGGCTGGACCTTCGGCCAGTTCTTCCTGGTGATGGCGCCCGTCACCTTGCCGGTGGCGTTCGCGGGCTTTGGCACGTGCTGGCTGGTCGAGCGGTTCCGCCTGTTTGGTTATGGCACGCCGCTCCCGGACGCGGCTCGTGCCGTGCTCGAGGACTATTCACGTGAACTCGCGACTCGTTCGACGCCCCGCGACAGGCAACTGCTGATCGTCCAGGCGATCGTCGCGATCCTGCTGGTGCTGTCGCTGGCCTTCCATGTCGCCGAAGTGGGCCTGATCGGGCTGCTGGTCATCATCCTGGCCACTGCGTTTACGGGGATCACCGAGGAGCACCGGATCGGCAAGGCATTCGAGGCTGCGCTGCCCTTTACGGCCCTGCTGGTCGTGTTCTTCGTGATCGTCGCCGAGATTCACGACCAGCACCTGTTCGAGCCGATGATCAACCGCGTGCTCGCGCTCGAGGGCAGCCTGCAGGCCGTGATGCTGTACCTGGCCGCCGGGGTACTCTCGTCGATCAGCGACAACGTCTTCGTCGCTAGCGTCTACATCACCGAGATCAAGGCCGCGCTGCTGCAGGGAACGATCACTCGCGAGCAGTTCGACTGGCTGGCGGTGGCGATCAACACCGGTACCAACATTCCGAGCGTCGCGACGCCCAACGGGCAAGCTGCGTTCCTGTTCCTGCTGACCTCGACGCTCGCGCCTTTGATTCGGCTGGGCTACGGCCGCATGGTCTGGATGGCGCTGCCATACTTTGTCGTAATGACCACGGTCGGGCTGGGGGCACTGGTCTACGCAAGCCTTTGACCGGTGTCGCAATCCGTTCCGCCGGCCTGTGGCATCCTTTTCAAGTCGGACGAAGCAGACGGACGTTACAAATGAAAATCCTGGTCACCGGCGCTGCCGGCTTCATCGGCTACCACACCGCGAGAATCCTGCTCGATCGCGGTGACGAGGTGGTCGGCCTCGACAACCTGAACGACTACTACGACGTGCGGCTCAAGCACGCGCGCCTGGATCAGCTCAAGACGAGGCCGGGCTTCAAGTTCGTCAAGCTCGACCTCGCGGACCGCGGCGGGATGACAGAGCTTTTCGCCCGCGAGAAGTTCGACCGGGTGATCCACCTGGCCGCGCAGGCGGGCGTGCGATATTCCATCGAGAACCCGCTCGCGTATGTCGAAAGCAACGTGGTCGGCACGGCCAACGTGCTCGAAGGTTGCCGTCACAACGGCGTCGAGCACCTGGTGTATGCATCGACCAGTTCAGTTTACGGCGCCAACACGAAGATGCCGTTCTCGGTCCACCAGAACGTCGATCACCCGCTGTCGTTCTACGCGGCGACCAAGAAAGCCAACGAGCTGATGGCGCACACCTATGCGCACCTCTACTCGTTGCCGGTCACGGGGCTGCGGTTCTTCACGGTCTACGGTCCCTGGGGCCGTCCCGACATGGCGCTGTTCCTGTTCACCCGAAACATCCTGGCCGGCAAGCCGATCGACGTCTTCAACTACGGCCACCATCGCCGTGACTTCACGTATATCGACGATATCGCGCAGGGCGTAGTGCGCGCCTGCGACCGAGTCGCGACCGGCAATCCCGAGTGGAACAGCGACGCCCCGGATCCTGCGTCGAGCAAGGCGCCGTATCGCCTGTACAACATCGGCAACAACGAACCGGTCGAGCTCCTGACGTACATCCGCACGCTCGAGGAGTGCCTCGGCAGGAAGGCCGAGATGAACCTGCTGCCACTGCAGGCGGGCGACGTGCCGGACACCTGGGCCAACATCGACGAACTGACGCGAGACGTGGGTTACACGCCGGCCACCCCGGTGTCGGTCGGCATCCGCAACTTCGTGGACTGGTACCTCGAGTACTACAAGGGCGGTGAGCCGTCGAATTCGAGGGTAGTCAACCTCGGCTGAGCGTTCTGCAGGCGGCTGGTCCGGGGCCTTCCCCCGAGCTTGGAAAGGCAGACACGCGCTCGGGGGAAGGCCCCGGACCAGTCGCCTGTGAAACGCGGCGCCTGAGTGACTTTTCCGCAAAGGCGGATAAGGTCACACGGCGCACGCAAGGTCGTCGTGCTCCCATCGAGCCAACTCTCAGCGGCCGCTCCGGGACCTCTCGCCGAGCGCGTGTCTGCCTTTCCAAGCTCGGCGAGAGGTCCCGGAGCGGCCGCTGAGAGTGAGCTTGCGCAATGCGCAGATGGCGCTGCCGGCTTTTGCGGCCGAGGGTGCCGACCGCTAAGCTGTGCGGATGACCACATGCCGCACCGATCTACCGGCCTGGAAAGCACTCGAGGCGCACGCCGCCCAGCTCGCCAGCCGCCACCTACGTGACTTGTTCGCCGCCGACGGCGCCGCGCGCTTCGGCGCCACGAGCGTGCAGGCGCTCGACCTGCTGTACGACTTCTCGCGGCAGCGTGTCACAACAGAAACGCTGAGCCTGCTGCAAGCGCTGGCGCAGGCCTGCGAACTGCCGGCACGGATCGCGGCGTTGTTCGCTGGCGAGGCCGTCAATGACACCGAAGGACGAGCTGCCATGCACATGGCGCTGCGCAACCGTTCGGAGCTTCCGATGCAGGCGGACGGGCAGGATGTCATGCCGGAAGTGCGCGCGCAGCTCGCAAAAATGCGCGAGTTCGTCACCGGCGTGCACCAGGGGCGCATCCTCGGCTTCACCGGTGCGCGTTTCACCGACGTCGTCAACATCGGCATCGGCGGATCGGACCTTGGCATCGTGATGGCGACGGAAGCGCTGGCCCGCTTCCGTAACAAGGGCATCCGCCTGCATTGCGTGTCGAACGTCGATGGTGTCGAGCTCGCCGATACGCTGGAAAAGATCAATCCGGCGACGACCCTGTTCGTCATCTGCTCGAAGACCTTCACGACGCAGGAGACGCTCGCCAACGCCAATGCGGCGCGCGAGTGGTTGATCGGCGAGCTGGGTGAGAAGGGAATCGCGCACCACTTCGTCGCCGTGTCGACCAATCACCAGGCGATGGACGCGTTCGGGATTGCGCCCGGGGCACGCTTCACGATGTGGGACTGGGTCGGTGGGCGCTATTCGCTGTGGTCCACGGTCGGTCTCTCGATCGCGCTCTCGCTCGGGATGGACCAGTTCGAACTGATGCTCGCCGGTGGCCACGAGATGGACGAGCATTTCCGCACGGCGCCGTTCGACCACAACCTCCCCGTGCTGATGGGGCTGCTCGGTGTCTGGAACATCAACTTCCTCGGTCTGGATTCGCTCGCGGTGCTCCCGTACGACCGACGCCTGCATCGCTTCCCCGCTTACCTGCAGCAGCTCGAGATGGAGTCGAACGGCAAGAGCGTCACCCGCGACGGTAAGCCGGTCGGATACAACACGGGCAATGTCGTCTGGGGTGAGCCGGGCAACAACGCCCAGCACTCGTTTTTCCAGTTGCTGCACCAGGGCACGGCGCGGGTCGCGCTGGATTTCATTGCACCGGTCAATGGCTCGAGCCGGTTTCTCAAGCACCAGGACCTGGCGCTGGCGAATTGCTTCGCGCAGGCCGAGGCTTTTGCGTTTGGCCAGACAGCGGAGCAGGTCAGGAACGATCTGCAGGCAAAAGGAGCCTTTCCTGCCGAGATCGAGCGGCTCGTCCCGCACAAGGTGCATGCCGGTGATCGTCCTAGCAGCTTGATCCTGGTGCCGCGGCTCGGGCCACGTGCGGTCGGCAAGCTGATCGCCTGGTACGAGCACAAGGTGTTCGTGCAATCGGTGATCTGGAACGTCAACCCGTTCGACCAGTGGGGTGTCGAACTCGGCAAGAAACTGGCGACTTCAATGACCGAACCCGTGCGCACGGGACTCGCACCCGATGGCCCCGCGCACATGCAGAAGCTCCTCGCGCAGGTACAGCGCTGGCGCGGCGACTGAGCGGCCCAGTAACATGGCGGGATGCGCTTGCACCCGTCTCGTCTCCATCCAACCTTCCTGCCCTTCCTGGCCTTCCTGGCCTTCCTGGCCTTCCTGGGTTTCCTCGTTCCAGGGTCCTCTGCATCGGCGGGTGAACCCTGGATTGCGCCCGGCAATACGCAGGTGCGGCACGATGTCCAATTGCTCGTCGACTCCGGGGTGATCGACCTGCCGGTGTCGGCGTGGCCGATCGCCGCGTCGGACCTCGCTAACGCACTCGGCAGGATTCCAGAAGCAACTGCGCGCGCTCCCGCCTTGGCGGCAGCGGGTCAAAGTCAGGGCGCGGCGACTTCCAAGCCCCTATCCGCCGCCCAGCTCGCCGCCATCGCACGCCTGCGTTCCCTGGCAAGCGAAGGCGATGCCACCCTCGGCGTTGAAGTCGGCGTGGCTGCGAGACCGACGCAGTTGCGCACGTTCGCCGACACGCCACGCGAGGAAGGCGAGGTCAGCCTCTATGCAGCCAGCTTCGTCGGTGCACGGTTCGGCGGGCGGCTGCAGGTGACCGGGGCCGTCGACCCGGACGACGATCGGCCTGGCCGCCTGGACGGCTCGTACGTGGCCGGCAAGGTCGGCAACTGGATCTTCACGCTGGGGCAGCAGGATCGCTGGTGGGGTTCAGGCTGGGAAGGCAGCCTCATCATGTCGAACAACGCCCGGCCGGTACCGGCGATCTCGCTCGACCGTGCTGTCTCGGAGCCCTTCGAGACGAAGTGGCTGAGCTGGATCGGACCCTGGCGGCTTACGACGTTCTTCGGCCAGATGGAAGGCTCGCGTGACGACTACGCGCACCCCGTGTTCTGGGGCATGCGGATCTCGGCGCGACCGCTTGACGGGCTCGAAATCAGCGTCGAGCGCACGGCCCAGCTCTGCGGCGAAGGCCGCTCCTGCAACTGGGAAGATTTCTGGAACATGTTTTCCGGCAACGACAACGCCGGTGAAAATGTCGCCGCCGAGGACGAACCCGGCAACCAGCTGGCGAGCTGGGATGTCCGCTGGGCATCGCCGATCGGAGACTGGAACTACGCGCTTTACAACCAGCACACGGGCGAATCGATCGACAACAAGATTCCGCGGCCGTATCGCAGCATGGACCTCGCTGGCGTGGAAACGTGGGGTCACGGTTCGGGTAGTGGCAGTTCGTGGCGGGCCGGACTCGAATGGGCCAACACGCGCTGCGGTGGCACGGAAGACGGTGAGAAGTTGTGGGACTGCGCGTACAACAACACTATTTTTTCTGATGGCTATCGCTACTACGATCGGGTGATGGGCCATTCGATGGACGGCGACGGCACCATGTATTCCGCTCGCTTCATTCATGTCGACAGTTCTGCCAACACGCTGACCGTACTGGCGCGCTATAGCAGGATCAACGAAGGCGGCTCCGTGCCTGACACGCGGCATTCGTTCGCTCAGGGTCCGGAAGACTGGATCAGCCTCGACCTGAGCTATCGACGCGTCGTGCGTTCAGGCTGGTTGGAAGGCGGGGTCGGCGTCGATAGCCAGGACCGCCAGTGGCAAGGTGACGAGGCCATTCTGCCGCGTGCCTACCTGACCTGGAATTACGCGCTCCGTTGAGCTGCATCATGAAATTCCATCGTCTCCTCCGGCTAGTTCCTGCACTGACTGCCGCGTTGCTGTTCGCTGCAGCGACACACGCGGAACCGTGGATCGCGCCCGGCGATGCGGGACTGCGTCACGACGTGCAACTGCTGGCGGACACGGGTGTGCTGCATACGCCGACCCTGAGCTGGCCGCTGCCGTGGAGCAACATCGCGCGGGATATCGAGCGCGTCGACGTGGCGACCCTGGGTCCGGCGGCGCGGTCGTCGGCCGCGCGACTCCACGAGCGGGCGCTCGCAGAGATGCGCATCGACGAAATAGCTTTAGGCTTCGAACTCGCCGCCGCATCGGAGCCGGAGGTCCTGCGGACCTTCAGCGACACGCCGCGGGAGGACGGTGAGGCGGCCCTGCTGGCGAGCCGGACGGGCCAGCGTTTTGCCTGGAAGGCGGTGGCCCGCGTCGTCGCCGACGCTGAGGACGGCCAGACATTTCGACCCGACGGCTCCTATGTCGCGGCCAGCCTGGGGAACTGGATGCTAAGCGCCGGTTACCTCGACCGCTGGTGGGGACCGGGTTGGCAGGGCAGCCTGATTCTCTCAAATAGTGCGCGTCCAGTGCCGGGCGTGTCGCTCGACCGCAACGAATCGACGCCGTTCGAGGTACCGGTGTTGCGCTGGCTCGGCCCGTGGCGGTTCAGCACGTTCATGGGTCAGCTCGAAGGTGACCGTGACTATCCGCAGACGCTGCTGTTCGGCATGCGGGCGGAGATCCGCCCGATTCCCTCGTTGCAGATTGCCGCCAGCCGCACGGCACAGTGGTGCGGCGACGGCCGCCCGTGCGGGCTGGATACCTTCGTTGACCTGTTGGTCGGCAACGACAACGATCAGCCGCTCGACGAGCAGCCGGGCAACCAGCTGGCGGGTTTCGACCTGCGCTGGTCCTGGCCCGGCGGTAGAGTGCCGCTGGCGCTGTATGCGCAGGGCATCGGCGAGGACGAGGCGGGCTTTCTGCCGTCGAAATACCTCGGGTTGGTCGGCCTCGAGACCTGGGGAGTGTGGGGCGAGCACTCCTGGCGGGGGACCGTCGAATATGCCGACACAGCCTGTGATTTCATCAACTCGCAGCCTGATTTCGGGTGCGCCTATGAAAGCTCGATTTACACCACTGGGTACCGGTTCCGGGGTCGTGCGATCGGGCACTCGATGGACGGCGATGGCGAGATGATCAGTTAAAGCCTGATGTTGCTCGGGTCCTCCGGGCACCGCTGGCAGCTCACCGCTCGCGAGGTCAAGTTGAACCGGGCGGGACAATCGGCCGGCCATACGCTCAGTCCGTCGGCGGCTGCGAAGTTGCAGGATGTTGTTGCAACGCACGACCGGGCGTATCCGTGGGGTAACATTACGGCCCTGATCGGGTATGCCGAGGCCTCCGGCACGCCGGCCGACGCCCTGCAGGACGGTTTTCGCGGCAGCCTGAGCTGGCGGCGAGCGATTCATTGAACGAACAGATGGTTGGCCGACGTAGCGAACAGTAAGGGAAGGGAATGCACCGATTTTCTGGTCGTGGATTCGGGCGAACGGCTCGGAGATGGCTCGTGCTGGCGGCGATGCTGTTCGGTGCTGTCAGCGCGGTGGCGCAGACCCCCAGCCCGACTGCCGGGCAGATCGATACTTTCAGAAACATGTCGCCGGAACAGCAGCAGGCCGTGCTCGAGGCCATGGGCGCAGGCGGCGGAACAAATGCAAGATCGGGTGTAACCCAGACAGACCTATCGCTGGTTTCGCCCTTGACGGTGACCCCAAAGTTCACGGTCGGAGGCACGGAGCGAGAGTTGGCGGCCGACGGACAACCGCGGCTCGCGGCCGGAGACACGCTGATCATCGAGCTCGAACTCGTTAAGAACGTCGGAGACGAGCGCATCCTGACCGAGCGGCCGCCCGTCCCGGGCGTAATGAGTGTGGCCGCGACCTCAGCCGGTCCGCCCGCGACCTCAGCTGGTCCGCCCTCGACCTCGGGTGGTCCGCCCTCGACGACCACGCCGCAGGCCGCGCCGGCCGCACGCCCGCAACAATTGGAAGTCGAACGCACCGAGGACGAGGAGGCGCTGCTCATGCGCCTCGTCGAGACGGTACGCCGTGGCAATCCGTACCGGCTAAGCCGTACCGGCGCAATCGATTTGCCGGGGCTTGGCCGCGTGCAACTCGCCGGCCTGACCGCCCTGGAGGCCACCCAGCGGCTCGCCATCGAGCCCTACCTCCGTGAGTACCGCGTGCGGGTCATCTTCCTGCCGCTCGAACCCACCGACACCGATGCACTCAGGCCCTTCGGCTATGACCTGTTTTCCGGCGTGCCGACCACGTTTGCTCCCGCAACCGACATTCCAGTGCCGGCGGAATACGTGGTCGGGCCAGGTGACCGCATCGATGTGCAACTAGTCGGCAATACCAGGGGCAAGTACTCGCTGGTCGTGAACCGCGACGGCAACATCCAGTTCCCCGACCTGGGCCCGATCGCGGTGAGCGGGCTTCGCGTTGAAGCGGCGAAGGCGCGTATCTCGAGCCGCGTGCAGGAACAGATGATCGGCACGCAGGCGACGATAACCATGGGCGATCTGCGCTCCATCCGCGTGTTCGTGCTGGGAGACGCGGAGAGGCCGGGTTCCTACACGGTGAGCGGACTCGCAACGGTCACCAATGCGCTGTTCGTCAGCGGCGGCGTGAAGACCATCGGCTCGTTGCGCAACATCCAGCTGAAGCGCAATGGTCGCATCGTCTCGACGCTCGACCTCTATGACCTGCTGCTGCGAGGCGACACCTCGGCCGACGCCCGGCTGCAGCCCGGCGACGTCATTTTCATTCCCTCGATCGGCGCCACCGCCGGTGTCACGGGCGAGATCCGTCGTCCGGCCATCTACGAACTCAAGGGCGAAAGCAGCGTCGCGGAACTGCTCTACCTCGGTGGCGGCCTCACGCCCGAGGCCGACCCGGAACTTGCCAAGCTCGAGCGCATCGACGAGCGCCGCGAGCGCATCGTGGTGGACGTGGACCTCACAGGTCCGCCCGCACGCGGCACGAGCCTGCGCTCGGGCGACCTGCTGCGTATCCCGGGCGTGAAGCCCACCTACGCGAACTCAGTGGAGATCCAGGGCCACGTTCTGCGTCCCGCCGCCTTTCAGTACCGCAGCGGCCTGCGCCTCACGGACGTGATCGCTTCCGCCGAGGAG
This sequence comes from Pseudomonadota bacterium, assembly GCA_016704655.1. GTDB lineage: Bacteria > Pseudomonadota > Gammaproteobacteria > Steroidobacterales > Steroidobacteraceae > RPQJ01. Next base: position 148,384 of record JADIZR010000001.1, read on the forward strand.
TTGAAGCCCAACGCCGACCAGAACTACGTCCTGATCCGGCGCGAGGACCCGGTCACGCGCCGTGTGCAGGTGATCTCGGCCGACCTCGCCGCCGCCTGGCGCTTGCCGCGGTCGGACGCAAACCCGCTGCTTGCGCCACGTGACCGCGTCTACGCATTCGACCTCGAAACGGATCGTCATGCGACACTCGATCCGATCCTCGAGGAACTGAAGCGGCAGGCGGTGACCGCGGCACCGTCACAAGTCGTGCGCGTATCGGGCAGCGTCCGCGTGCCGGGCGACTATCCGCTCGAGGCGGGCATGACGGTGAGCGACCTGATTCGCGCCGGCGGCGGTCTCGCGGAGGACGCCTACGGCGGCGAGGCGGACCTTGCGCGCTACGACGCGCGCGACGGCCAGACACGCAAGGCTGAAGTCGTCAAGGTGGACCTCGGTCGTGCGCTGGCAAACGACACGGCTGCGGACGTCCTGCTGGAACCGTTCGATTTCCTGGTCGTGAAAGGCATCTCGGAGTGGGAAACGACCCAGGAGACGGTAAAGCTCGTGGGAGAGGTGCGTTTCCCGGGCGAGTATCCGATCGTGCGCGGCGAGACGCTGCGGTCGGTGGTCGAACGCGCAGGCGGACTCACGCCGTTCGCTTTCGCGCAGGGCAGCGTTTTTACGCGTGAATCGCTGATGGAACGCGAGAAAGAACAGATCCGCTTCCTGGCAGACCGCCTGCGGCAGGATCTCGGAACGCTCGCCCTGCAAGCCGCGCAGGCGCCGGGCAGCGGTGCGCAGCAGGCTACCCAGACCTTGACGATCGGTCGAGATCTACTGGCAGACCTGCTCGATACCGTGCCTGTGGGCCGGCTCGTTATCCAGCTGGACAAGCTAATCGAATCCCAGCCGGGTGCCGCGGGCGACGTCATGCTCAAGGACGGCGACACGTTGCGCGTACCGAGATTCGCCCAGGAGGTGACCGTCATTGGCGAGGTCCAGTTCTCGACCTCGCATCTGTTCGACCCGTCGCTCTCGCGCGAGGACTACCTGCGCATGAGTGGCGGTGCAACGCAGAAGGCCGACGAGAAGCGGATCTACATCGTGCGAGCCAATGGCAGTGTCGAGTCGGGTGGCGGCAGCCGCTGGTTCGGCCAGTCGTCCGGCTCGATCCAGCCGGGCGATACGATCGTGGTGCCGCTCGACGCCGAACGCATGCGGCCGTTGCCGCTGTGGACGGCGGTCTCGACGATCATCTTTAACCTCGCCGTGGCGGTCGCGGCTGTGGCTTCGTTCTGATTGGGCTGTGGCTTCATGAAAGACGCAAATGTGTCAGCCTCCGCAGAGGCGCCCGGCACCTCTGAGCCAAACTACTTCGAAGTGGATCTGGCGGCCGTCTGGCGCAAGCTATGGGAGTCGCGCTGGCTCTTGTCGGCTGTAGTCGTCGCCGCCGCGGCGATTGGCGGAATCGCAACGATCTTTCTGCCGAAGTACTACGAAGCGTCGACGACGCTGCTCCCTGTCGAATCGATGACCGGCGTAGGGGGCCTTGGCTCACTTGGCAATCTCGGAAACCTGGCCTCGCTGGCCGGGGTGAATCTCGGTGGGTCTACGGATTCGTCAGTGGAGGCTCTGGAGCTCCTGAAATCCCGACGTTTCACACTGGATTTCATTCGCGACCGGCAACTCATGCCGGGGATGTTCCCCGGCCAGTGGGACGCGAAAGCAAATTCCTGGAAGGTGTCGGGAGACGAAATTCCGACCGATGAAAATGCCTATCGGAAATTCGGTCGCAAGGTCCGTTTCATATCGCAAGACAAGAAGACCGGCGTGATCTCGCTCACGGTGCGGTGGCGCGATCCCGAGATGGCGGCGGACCTGACCAACGATCTGGTCGTCCGCCTGAACAGGACCATGCAGGCTCGCGCTGTGTTGGAGTCCGATGCTGCAATTCGTCAGTTGCAGTCTCAGTTTCAGCAGACGGATGTCGTCCCGTTGCGTGGTGCAATAGCGGAAGTGCTCGAGTCAGAGGTCAAGAAAAGGACGCTGGCCCTGGTGCGCGACGAATACGTGATGCGTGTGATCGATCCCGCAGTTGCTACTGCACGATGGGAACATGTGTCACCCAGCTTGCCGTTATTTGTCTTCGGCGGTGCGTTGCTTGGCGCACTTGCGGGCGCTTTCTTCGTGCTGGTGCGCGGCGCGATTCGAGGCGTCGGTGGATGATATGGCCGACCTTGCCGTACGAGGCCTCTCGTCCAATGCCGCGAGCAATTTTGGGGTAGCGTACGGTCCCGCACCGAATTTCCGGACCGGTTGACCATACCCGTGCTAGCGCAATCCATTGGCGCGGCGAGTCGACGATCGGCCATGAATTTACGATCGATGGGGTTGCCAGCCATAGTGCTGGCTGTGGCCATGTTCGGCTATCCGTTGGTCGGGAATCTCGTGTCGCTTCTGGAGATCGACAGCCGTGTCCTGTCGATCCCATTTCGAGTCCTCGTCATCGTGTTGAGTCTTTGGTTGCTGGTGAGCTGTCGCCGCATGCACCTGACGAGGACTCGCATCGCGCTGCTGCTGATCTGGCTGGCATACACGATCCGGCTTGCACACGACATGATGGTGGCGAGGATCGAAGGGGCAGACTACGCACTGCAGTTTTTTCTCGCGGGCTGCGTCTTGCCGGCGATGGCGGTTTTTACGGCGGACGAGTTCCAGCAGGAACGTTTCGCGAGAGTCGCGTTTGCTCTGACCGTCGCGGGCTGTGCGGCGACCTTGCTGGGGTCGCTGCTGGGGCGTTTCGGCGAGGCGGACCTGACGACCACGACGGGTCGATTGTCGACGGTGGCATTGAATCCGGTTTCGCTCGGTCACCTGGCGGTCAGTTGCGTAATCGTTGGCCTCGTGATCTGTACCAGAGCGCGTGGTGCGTCTCGTGTTGCCGTATCTTCTGGGGTTGTCCTCGCGTTGTCTTGCCTGGTGATGACTGGCTCAAAGGGACCGGCACTGGCGCTGATCATCTGTCTTGCTATTTGGGCGGCATCAAAGGGTGCCATCTGGAAACTGATCCTTTTCGGGTTGCCGACGCTGATGTTCGTGGTGTTCGCGCCGGTCAGTCCACTGGCGGCGCGATTCGCAGGTTTGGGCGAAGACGTGTCTACGCTGGATCGCTTGGTCATCCTGCGTGACTCAATCAATCAGGCTGCGGAGTCGCCGCTGTTCGGTAGTGCCTTCGTTGAATTGAATTCTGGCCTGTATCCCCACAACCTGTTTCTGGACGCGGTGCTTGCGTTCGGTATCCCCTTGGCCATCGTTTTTGCCGTTTTAGTGGGAATCGCGACAGTCCGATCACTTCGGTGTCTGCAGACCGGGACGGAGCTCCTCGGCCTTTTGTTCATTCAAAGCCTGATCGGCGGAATGTTGTCGGGTGCGATGTTTGCCGCAACGAGTTTCTGGTGCCTGCTGGCGCTGCTGTTGGGCCCAGGACTCCGCAAGAAATGGCCCGACGCACGATTGGGCGACCAGAGCAATATTTGATGAATCAGGCAAGCATGACTCAACCGATATGCGATTCCGATGCCGTCGACAAGAAGATGACTGCGCCAGTGGCACTGTTCATCTTTCGGCGCCCGCAGCATCTGCGCTTGACCATTGCGAGCCTTCTTAAATGCAAAGGAATCCAGGACACACCTATCATCGTATTTGGCGATGGACCGCGGCATGACGCCGAGCGCGGAGAGGTGGAGGCCGCGCGTCAATTGGCGCAGGACCTGCTCGGCGATAGCGCCGTCTTCCATTTTCGAGAAGCGAATGTGGGGTTGTCGCGATCGATCATCGAAGGCGTCGGGGCCACTTGCAGGGAATACGGCCGTGCCATTGTTCTTGAGGACGATCTCGAACTGGCCCCGTCGTTTCTTGAATACATGAACACTGCACTAGAGAAGTATGCAGGCGAGGATCGTGTGCTCCAGATTTCGGGTCACATGTTCGACGTGCCGGAGTTCGATGGCAGCGAGGAGGCGATGTTTCTGCCCATTACGACTTCATGGGGTTGGGCCACATGGCAGCGTGCATGGGAACATTTCGACCCCGGTGCAACAGGCTGGCAGTCTCTGCAGACCGACCAGGCGTTGCGGCGTCGTTTCGATATCGACGGGGTTTATGACTATTCGGGCATGCTCGAATCTCAAATGACGGGTCGGCGGGACTCCTGGGCGGTTCGCTGGTACTGGAGTGTTTTTCGCGCCAATGGAATGACGCTTTTTCCACCGCGGACACTGGTTCGAAATTCTGGCCATGACGGTTCGGGAACCCACGGTGGTGGAGTGCTGCGACGGTTTCGCAGTAGCACAGTCGTATTGGGTGACGGACCGCGCTTGATGCCGGCCGACGTGCATGTCAATTGGGAAGACTATCTTGCCGTCCGCCGCCGCATTCGCAGTTTGAATGGCGGCTGGATCGGTCGCACCGTGGATATCGCGCGTCGACTATGGCGCCGTCGAGCAGCGACATGACCGACGCGAGGTCTTTGCCCGATGCGGCGAACGGAGGTGCCGTTGGACGTGCTTGACCAGCTGCGGCAATTGCTTGTGCGAGGGAAGTTTTCGAGCCATGTCGCGGTTCTGGCGTCCGGCACGGTGCTTGGGCAGGCTGCTGTGTTCGTAGTGACGCCGCTACTTACCCGTCTTTATTCGCCTGCCGACTTGGCGATCTTCGGGCTCTTGACCAGTTTCCTGGCTGTCGCATCGATAGCCGTTGCGCTGCGGCTGGAGTTGGCCATCGCGACGACGCACGACGAAGGCGAGGCCACGCGACTGCTTCTGGCTTGCCTTGTGCTGACGCCGATAGTCGGGCTGCTGCTATCTGGAATGCTGGCTGCGATGGTTTCGCTGGATGTCCTATCCTACGGGCTGCTGCCGGGGTGGAGTGTCGTTCTGACATTCCTCGCGCTCGTTCTCACCGGGTGGTTCATTTCGCTCCGCTATTGGCACGTCGGACGTCATGAATTCCGTCCGGTTGGCCGCGCGTTGATTCTGCAGGGAGTTGCTCGTGCAGGATCGACCGTCGCATTCGGGTTTGCCAATTTCGCTTGGCTTGGTTTGATGCTCGGGGAGATTGCAGGCCGGGCTTTTGGAATCCGCAGGCTGTGGGTTGCGGCGAAGGCAGCAGTCCAGCAGGAGATCACGAGTTACGGGATACGGCGCGTTCCCGCAACGATCAGCGGTGCGTCCGGATTTGTGTGTACCGTGATGCCGTCGAGCTTGATCAACGCGCTTGCGGCGGCTGTGCCCCTTCCGATTCTGCTTACGTTGTTCGGTCCGGAGCCCGCGGGACAGTTCGCGCTGGCGTGGCGCGTGGCTTCGGTGCCCGGTGCTCTGGTTGCGGCGAGCGTCGGCGACGTCTTCCACGCGCATGCCACGTGGGCGCACGCGAATCCCGCGGGGGACGTCCCTGGGCTACTTCGAAACACTCTGCGGAAGCTCGCGATAGCTTCAACATTCATATACTTGCCGGCTTGCCTGATCGCACCCAGTATCTTCGGCTGGCTTTTCGGATCGGCGTGGCGTCCGGCGGGAACTTTGGTACTTCTGCTTCTGCCACTCTGGTGGGCGTCCATGGTCGTCGCTCCGGTTAGTCGACTGCCGATTGTATTGGGACGACCCTCGCTGAAGCTGCTATTCGACTCAATGTTTCTGATACTTCCCGTCATCGCCCTGTTCTTGTTCTCTGAGCGGGGATTTGACACGGCCGTGTTTGCCTTCGGACTCGGAGCGGCGACGGCCTTGCTTGCCTACGCGGCAGTTCTGCTGCACATGACGTCGCGCAGCAATGCCGTGGGGCAAGCGTAGGTGCATAGAAGGGCGTCACCAATCCTGGGGCGCTCGTGCTTAGTCAGGGGCGGCGCGACGGGGCATAGGAGGTACTCATGGCATGGCGAGCGCGGGTTGTGGGATCTATTGGAACGATCATCGGACGTATCCGTGGGGCCGAAATCGAGTCCTCTGCACGAGTTGACGTGCGTTCAGTGCTCGGGAAGCTGCCGCGCCGACTCCGTATCGGCGCGGGCAGCATCGTGCAGGCGCGAATTTGCGCGGACCGGCCGGAAGCGGAAGTCTTCATTGGCGCGAACACGTTCGTCGGTAAATCAACACTTGTCGCTGCCGAGCGCATTTCGATCGGGAAGGACGTACTCATCTCATGGGGATGCCAGATCGTGGACCACGATTCGCACGCATTGCGGTGGGCGGATCGCGCTAGTGACGTTCAGGAGTGGTATCGCGGCCGAAAAGATTGGTCCAAGGTGCCTCGCGCGGCGGTTTCGATCGGCGACAGGGCCTGGCTCGGATTCGGCGTGTCGGTGCTGAAGGGAGTGACGATCGGGGCCGGCGCCGTCGTGGCGGCTGGCAGTGTGGTCACGAAGGACGTTCCCGCAAACACTCTTGCGGCTGGAAATCCAGCCAGATTAATCAGGGAACTGTAAAGTATTGCAATTCAGCGTAAGCCAGCTGCGGCGGTGCCCGCAGAGGTTCGCAGTGGGCATCGTCAGTTGGACTCCTTGCTTGAAGCAGCAAAATCGTTCCACTTCCGTTGTAGAGAAAAGTTGGGAATCTGCGGTCCAGTGGCTGCGGACGCAACCAGACCAACGCGATCTTGTGATCGACGCGTACTACGACGATCCGCTGCAGGCAGCGGCCGAACGTTACTGGGCCAGCGAGGAATGGCGTGCGATCGTTGCGTTCCTGCCGCGGTCTGGTAGGCGAGCGCTCGATGTCGGCGCCGGACGCGGTATTGCAAGCTACGCCCTCGCGCGGGAGGGATTCAGCGTCAGTGCGCTAGAGCCGAATGCCAGTGCCCTGGTGGGTGCGGAGGCAATTCGCGCTCTGGTCCGTGATACCGGACTTCCCATACAGGTGACCGAAGACTTCTCCGAGCGTCTGCCATTCGAGGACCATTCGTTTGACCTTGTGTTCGCACGTGCGGTACTGCATCACACACACGATCTGGCCGCGGCCTGTCGCGAGTTCCACCGGGTGCTCAAACCGGGTGGGCGGCTGATCGCCGTGCGGGAACACGTCATATCGCACGCGGATGACCTGGCGCGGTTCCTTGAGTCGCATCCGTTACACAATTTGTATGACGGAGAGAATGCGCATCTTCTCGGCCGGTATCTGTCAGCGCTTGAATCCGCGGGCTTTCGTTCCGTCGTCACGCTTGCCCCGTTCGACAGCCCGATCAACTATGCGCCACTAGATATGGAAGGCCTCCGCGGCGAACTGGCGCGTCGTATCGGTGCCCGCGTGCCGGGAGGTGCGTCGCTTGTCGAGAGCTTGCTGGCCCGCCCGACGGTGTGGGGGCTCGCACGGCGAGTTCTGAATTTCGTCGACAGCAGACCCGGGCGCCTATATTCGTTCGTTGTGGATCGCCCTTGACATGGTAACGACCTACATCACAGGTGCGCGGGGCTTTATTGGCCAGCATCTCGCGCGATCGTTGGCGGCGGCAGGACATACGGTCGCGGGCGTCGGACATGGCAACTGGCCCGAACGCGAGGCTTGCGCGAATGGAGCCAGGTACTGGCTCAATGGGGAGATTCTGCCGGGAAACCTGCAGCTCTTGCAGCGGGCCGTTGGCCTTCCAGAGTACGTGATCCACCTGGCAGGAGGGTCGTCGGTTGGGTCGGCGATCACCAATCCGCGGGAGGACTTCTTCCGCACGGTCGTTACGACGGCCGAGCTGTTGGACTGGCTGCGAATCGAAGCACCAGACGCGAAGTTGCTGGTCGTGTCTAGTGCCGCAGTGTATGGATCTGGGCATACCGGTCAGATTCCCGAGGACGCGGAATCGCACCCCTTTTCTCCCTACGGCTATCACAAGCGGGTCATGGAAGACCTCTGCCGCTCATACGCAGCAAGCTATGGGCAGAGGGCGGTGATTGCGCGTTTGTTCTCCGTGTACGGGTCGGGTCTGAAGAAGCAGCTGCTGTGGGATCTGTGTTCCCGGCTCGCGAGCGGAGTTGATCCGTTGGTGCTCAGCGGCTCCGGTGACGAATTGCGCGACTGGACGGACGTTCGCGATGTGGTGAGTGCGTTGCAGACGCTGCTCGAGCTCGCGGACGCATCGGTGCCCGCATTCAACGTCGGCACCGGTCGAGGCTCGACCGTCCGTGAAATCGCGACATTGGTCAGGGACTGCTGGTTCGAACCGGGGCGGCCCGCAGTGTCTCTGCAGTTCAGCGGCGAAAGTCGCGCTGGCGATCCCTTCAGCATGATTGCGCGGCCGGATCGCCTGCACTCCGTGGGGTTCCGCTGGCACGTCGAGCTGCGGGAGGGCTTGGCGAACTACTTGGCATGGTTTCGGCAGAGTAGCGAGCGCTGAGAGATGCGGGTCGCTTTTACTCTCATCGGTGGCAGCCATTGGACGGGCGGGCGCAACTATTTACTGAACCTGTTTCGTGTGCTGAAGGCACATCGCGACGTCGACGTGGATCCCGTGCTTTTCTCGGGCTCGGACGTATCAGCCGAAGATCTCGCGCCGTTCCGGCAATTGCTTGGTGGGGACATGGTGCGCGCGGACGGCACGGCCTTCCGCCAGACGACCGCCAGCCAGATCGGCTCATTCGTGCTGGGTCGCGTGAAACGCATCGAGAAGGAACTGACGGATCGAAGGATCGACGTCGTATTCGAGGCGGCTGGATTCTACGGCTGGCGCTTTCCGCTACCGTGCCTGACCTGGATCCCGGATTTCCAACATCGACACCTGCCACACATGTTCTCGACTGGCTACTGGTGGCGCCGTGACGTCGGGTACCGCGTGCAAGTGGCTGCCGGCCGCACGATCATGCTGAGCAGTGAAGATGCACGTCGGGACTGCGAGACGTTCTATCCGACGACACGCGGCAGGACCGTGGTGGTGCCTTTCGCAGTTCCGCCACCGTCGATTTCGCATGGGTCGCTGGCCGAGTTACTGCGGCGGCACGAATTGCCGAACGACTTTCTGTTCATGCCAAACCAGTTCTGGAAGCACAAAAACCATGCGGTCGTCATCGAGGCTCTCGCGCTGCTCGGTGAGCGGGGTCGCTCGATTGTCGTCGCGGCGTCCGGCAATCCGGCCGACGTACGACACGTCCGGCATTTCGACCAGTTGCGCGAGCGTGTTCGGTCGCACGGCCTGGAGGCCCAGTTTCGGTTTCTCGGCATGCTGCCCTACGCCGAGGTGCTGGCGCTGATGGCCAGTTGTCGGGCCTTGATCAATCCGTCGCTGTTCGAGGGGTGGAGTACGACCGTCGAGGAAGCCAAGGCGCTCGGCGTGCCGTTGGTGCTGTCCGACCTGGCGGTTCACCGCGAGCAGGCGGGTGAGTCGGCAGTCTATTTCGCCCCGTCGTCTGCCGCGAGCACGGCCGAGGCAATGTTGGAGGCCAAACGCAGCTTCGGTAACGGGAATCTCGTAGAGCGAGCCCGCGGTGCGGCGGTAGTCGCGGGCGCCAATGTTGATCGCTATGCCGCGCGCTTTGCGGATGCCGTGCAGCTTGCGGCACGTCGATTCGGCGGGGCAACGGGTTAGCGTGCAATGTCGACCTCCCACTTGATCCGGCGCGGTTCTCGCTGAAGGCGTCGACCATGTCTGATCGCAAGCCACGCGTTCTGTTCGTCGAACAGTTCTATTACCCGGATGGTTGGGGAGGTGCGGAACTGCCGCGCGACCTCAGCACTCATCTCGTCGACCGTGGGTACGAGGTCGAAGTTATCTGCGGGTCGGAGCAGTACGTCCCCGTGGATGGGTCGTCGGGCGCCGACCCTGCTCTACAGGGCGTGCGGATCCGTCGTGTCCCCAGGCTGCTGGGTGGCGACATCCATCGCTTCAAAATTCTGCGGCAGGCGTGGTTCTGCGCCGCTTTGTTGCCCTTGTTGTGCTTCAGGCGTCGCCCGAGCATGTTCGTTTCACAGACCAATCCGCCGCTTGCCGTGCCGCTGGTCGCCGCCGCGGCCATGCTCCTGCGGCGGCCCTATCTGCTCATCGCGATGGATGTTTACCCGGAAGTGCTCGAGGTTCACGGTGCCATTCGTCCGCGTGGAGTCGCGTCGCGATTGCTTGGGGTCGTATTCAGACACGCATACCGCGGCGCACGTCGAGTCGTCGCTCTCGGACCAGTCATGCGAGAACGTCTGATCGCCAAGGGAGTTGCGTCGGACAGGGTCGTTGAGATCTCGAACTGGTCGACTGGCGCCGGGGGTGATGCGCGGCGCGAGGAACGCCCTGCGGACGCAGTGGGGTCTCGAGGGAAAGTTCGTGCTGGTCTACTCGGGCAACCTCGGTGTTGGCCACGAGTTCGAGACCCTCATCCAGGGATTCGCTCGCGCCCTTGAACAGGTGGCGACAGCGCGGCTCGTTATCATCGGCGGCGGCGGCCGTCTCGCGGAAGTGCAGCGCCTGACGCACAGCCTCGGCCTAGATGCGGTAGTCCGCTATTCTGGATTCGTGCCGGCCGATCGAATGCCTGAGAGCATGGGCCTCGCGGACCTGGCGATCGTGACGTTGCGACCGGGCTTCGAGGGACTGATCGTCCCGAGCAAGCTGCTCGGATACATGTCCCGCGGCATTCCAACTCTCTACATTGGGCCTCGCAGCGACGTGGACCATTTCCTTGCCAGGTATCACTGCGGCATTGCCCTTCGCAACGGCGACGTCGATGCAGTTCGGGATGCGATCGTGATGGCCGCGCGCGATCCTGCGGGCCTCGAAGTCATGGGTAACGCAGGGTCCGTCGGCTACCACGCCGACCTCTCGCGCGAGGTCGCACTGGCCCGATATGAGGCGGTTGTTGCGGATTGTCTTGCTGAACCAGCGCGGGACGTCCTGACGTGAAGCGATTAGCGGTCAGCGGTGCAACCGGGTTCGTCGGCGGCCACCTGTCGCGCTGGCTACCGAGCCAGCAATGTGTTGCGCAGCCCCTGTCGCGGGCGATGATCGGCAGCGCCGACCTCCCAGTCGCATTGCGTGGGATGGATGCGGTCATCCATCTTGCGGCCCGCGCGCATCGGTTGCGCGATGCCGCCACCGATCCGGCTCGCGAGTTTCACGAAGTCAACGTCGGGATCACCCGCGTAATGGCGCAGGCATGTGTTTCGGCTGGGGTGAAGAGGTTTGTATTCGTCAGTTCGGCAGGCGTCCTTGGCAGTCGATCGCCGACGGACGGCTTCACCGACGCGAGCTCCGCGGCTCCTCACGATGACTACACCCGGTCAAAGCTGGCGGCCGAGCAGATGCTGACAACGGAGTTCGGCGGGCGCCTTGAGGTAGTGATCCTGCGTCCGCCGATGGTCTACGGGCCCGGTGCGCCTGGAAACTTCGACCGTATCCTGAAAGCGGTGCTGACTGGGTTTCCGCTGCCCCTCGGAGGCCTTCGCGCACCGCGCAGCCTGATCAGCGTACGCAACCTGTGCGACGTGATGCTCCGCGCCGCGACTTGCAGCTCGGTCGAGGCGCGGCCGATGCTGGTTTCGGATCGGGAAGTTACAAGTGTGGCGGAGTTGGCGGCAGCGATTGCCGAGGCCGTGGGTCGCCGGAACCGTGGATTTATCGTGCCTCCGTCGATGTTGTCCGCCGCACTCAAATTGGCCGGGCGGAGCGGTGATCTGCATCGCCTGCTGGAGCCTTTCGTCCTGCGGGGCTCGCTGGCCTGCAGCTCTTTGGGTTGGTCACCTGAATTCGAGTTTGCCCATGAACTCGAATGGACGGTCCGTGCCACCGGGCGCGGTATCTGATGAAGGGACTGTTTTTCCTGGTCGGCGCGCTGGCTGCAGCGACGGCCGCTGCCCTACTCACGCGACGATACCGGGACTATGCGTTGCGAAGGCAATTGCTCGACGTGCCTAACGCGCGCAGTTCACATGCGGTTCCCACACCACGGGGCGGGGGTGTCGCGATCGTGTTGGTGGTCTGCGCGACCCTGGTCTGTGTCGGTGCCATCGAGGAGACCTGGCGTAGTATCGCGGCGCTGATAATTCTGGCCGCGCTGGGAATTGCGGTCGTGGGATACCTGGACGATCGTAGAGGGGTCGTGGCCTCAAAACGATTCGCGGTGCACGTCCTGGGCGTGGCTATCCTGCTGTTTGCAACGCGGAACCTGGGACCACTCGACCTGCCAGGTGTTCCGCCCGTGCCGGCAGCGCAGTGGTTGCTGACACTCGTTGCAATTTTGTGGCTGCTGAACCTGTTCAACTTCATGGACGGTATCGACGGCATAGCCGCGATGGAGGCAGCCTTCGTCAGTCTCGCTCTCGCGCTCTGCACGCAGTGCGGGCCTGGGGCGTCGGATGCGCTGCTTGGGACGTGCCTTGCAATCGCGGCGGCCTCAATCGGGTTTCTCTTTTACAACTGGCCTCCAGCGCAGATTTTCATGGGTGACGTGGGCAGTGGCTTTCTGGGATTCATGCTGGGCGGTCTGGCGGTGATCGCTCACCGTGAGTCCGGTCTTGATCCGTGGGTCATCGCGATCCTGTTCGGGATCTTCGTCACGGATGCTACGGTGACCCTGCTGCGACGGGTGGCGCATGGCAAGAAATGGCACGAGGCGCATCGGTCGCATGCGTATCAGCGGCTCAGCCGGAGATCAGGCAGCCATGGGTCTGTTACCCTTTGCGCGTTGGCGATCAACGTGATCTGGTTGCTGCCGTTGTCGCTCCTGGCAACGCAGCGACCCGGGTATTCCGGGGTCATCGCGTTCGTGGCGTACGCGCCCTTGGTGGCGATCGCGGTCTGGGCGGGTGCAGGTCGTGAGGAGACGCCGCTGGTTCGCAGCTGAGCGCGATTCAAGGCAACAGGACTGGGGAACGCGAGTGAAGAAAGCATTAATCACCGGCATCACCGGCCAGGACGGCGCGTACCTGGCGGAATTCCTGCTTGAGAAGGGCTATGAAGTGCACGGCATCAAGCGCCGTTCTTCGCTTTTCAATACGGATCGCATTGACCACCTGTATCGCGACCCGCACGAGCACAACGTGCGGCTCAAGTTGCACTACGGCGACCTTACAGACGCCACGAATCTGATTCGCGTAATCCAGGAAGTGCAGCCGGACGAGATCTACAACCTCGCCGCGCAGAGTCACGTGGCCGTCTCGTTCGAGACTCCAGAGTACACGGCAAATTCCGATGCGCTCGGCACCTTGCGGATCCTCGAGGCGATCCGCATCCTGCGACTGGAAAAAAGGACGCGTTTCTACCAGGCCTCGACGTCGGAGATGTACGGCAAGGTCCAGGAGATTCCGCAGACCGAGAACACGCCGTTCTATCCCAGTTCACCTTATGGCGCCGCGAAAGTCTACGGCTACTGGATCACGGTCAATTACCGCGAGGCCTACGGTCTCTTCGCCTGCAACGGCATCCTGTTCAATCACGAGTCCCCGCTGCGCGGCGAGACCTTCGTGACACGCAAGATCACACGCGGACTTGCGCGCATCCAGCAGGGGCTCGACCACTGCTTGTATCTCGGTAATATCGATGCAGTTCGTGACTGGGGTCACGCACGTGACTACGTCAAGGCGCAGTGGTTGATGCTGCAGCAGGACGAGCCGGAAGACTTCGTGATCTCGACCGGCGAGCAACACTCGGTGCGCGAGTTTGTCGAACGTGTCGGGGAACAGCTTGGCTACGCGATCGAATGGCGTGGCGAGGGCGTTGCGGAAGAAGGCGTCGACCGCAAGTCCGGCAAGGTGCTGGTCAGGATCGATCCACGCTATTTCCGTCCCACCGAGGTCGAGACGCTGCTCGGCGATTGCAGCAAGGCCAAGGCGAAGCTCGGCTGGATGCCCGAGACAGGCTTCGCGGAGCTAGTCCGGGAAATGGTCGAAGCCGACCTGTACCTCGCGAAGCGCGACGCCCATATGGAGAGTCAGGGCTTCAAGGTGTACCAGCACCATGAATGAGTCCGACCGGATCTTTGTCGCGGGTCATTGCGGGCTGGTCGGGTCTGCGATCGTGCGCGAGCTGAAGCGACAGCGCATGGCACGACTCGTGTTGCGCACGTCGGCTGAGCTCGACTTGCGCGACCAGGCGGCGGTCCGTGCGTTCTTCGAGTCGGAACGCCCGCAGGTGGTCATCCTGGCCGCGGCCAGGGTAGGCGGCATCCACGCCAACAGCACATACCCGGCGGATTTCATCCGCGACAACCTGCAGATCCAGACCAACGTCATCGACTCGGCCTGGCGAGCGGGCGTGCGCCAACTGTGCTTTCTGGGCTCGAGCTGCATCTACCCGAAGCACGCCGCGCAGCCCATGCGCGAAGACGCACTGTTGACTGGCCCGCTCGAGCCCACGAACGAGTGGTATGCCATCGCCAAAATTGCCGGCATCAAGATGTGCCAGGCCTATCGTCTTCAGCACGGCTTCGACGCGATCTCGTTGATGCCGACCAACCTGTACGGCCCGGGCGACAACTTCGACCTGCAGAATTCGCACGTCCTGCCGGCGCTGATCCGTCGCTTTCACGAGGCGACAGAGCGGGGCGATCCGGAGGTCGTGGTCTGGGGCACCGGCACGCCTCGCCGGGAGTTCCTGCACGTCGATGACCTGGCGGCGGCAGTCGTGCATCTCATGCGGCACTACTCCGATGTCGAGCCTGTCAACGTCGGTTGCGGTACGGATGTCGCCATCGCCGATCTGGCTGCGCTCGTTGCGAAGGTGGTCGGTTTCGGTGGCCGTATTGCGTTCGACCCCACCAAGCCGGATGGCACGCCGCGCAAATTGCTCGATATCGGGAAGATTCGTGGCCTCGGCTGGCAGCCGTCCATCGGACTTGAACGTGGCGTCGCCGAAACCTGTGCCTGGTTCCGGGCGAATGCGACGTCGTTTCGTGGTTGACGGCGCAGCAAAGCCGCGGTATCGCAGACGTCCGTTCGGTAGTCCGCATGGACCAGATACGCTAACATGCAGGCAGTAAAGGCGTGAGCAACCGGTCAGATGGCACGACGCCATGTCGTTCCGGCAAGCTTCCGGAGTTGCAGTTGCGCACAATGGCAGGATGCCGATGACAGACGAGTCAAAACTGCAATTTGCGCACAGTGCGATGCGCTCGGTCATCTACTGGCCCCGCGGCGCCAAAAAAGCCTTGATGGTATCGGCGGACCTGATCGCGTTACCGCTGATCCTGTGGCTTGCCATCACCCTGCGCCTGGGCAGCTTCCAGCACGGGGATTCCGGCGGTGGACTGTTGTTCGTCGCACTGCCGCTCATCACGGTCCCCATTCTCGTCAAGCTCGGCCTCTATCGGGCCGTCATTCGATTCATCAGCAGCAAGGCGCTGGTCGCTGCGCTGCTGGGCGTGACCGTTTCGACGGTCATTCTCGTAGTGCTCTCGTACGTCCCGGGCTTTGGCTCGGTTCCGCGGTCGTCGCTGGCAATCTACTGGTCGCTTGCATTGTTGTATGTGGGAGGCAGCCGCTACCTCGTTCGCCTGCTGCTCGCACCAAGTTCGAGCTCGGCCAGCAACGTCGTGATCTACGGGGCAGGCGCAGCCGGCGCACGACTCGCGCAGGCGATGGCAATGAGCGCTGAGGCCAGGCCGATCGCGTTTATCGATGACGACCGCAGCCTGTGGAGCTCGGTGATCGGTGGGCTGCGCGTGCATCGTCCTGCCGATATCGACCGACTGCGCGCCGAATACGGCATCGACCGGGTGCTGCTGGCCATGCCATCGGCGAGTCGCGCGGTACGGCGTGCGGTGCTCGAACGCATCCAGGCTCCCGGTCTGCGGGTGCAAACCGTCCCGGACATCAGCGACATTCTCGCGGGCAACGCACAACTCGAAGATGTGCGCGACGTCGAGGCGAACGATCTTCTGGGGCGCGAGCCCGTGGCCCCGATCCAGAAGCTGTTCGATGCGTGCATTCGCGACAAGGTGGTGATGGTCACGGGGGCTGGTGGCTCCATCGGTTCGGAACTCTGTCGCCAGATCGCGCGCGTCAGTCCACGCCGGCTCGTGCTCTTCGAAATGTCCGAGCTGGCGCTTTACAGCATCGAGCGCGAGTTGCAGCTGCTCGCCCAGCTTGAAGGCTTCGATCTCGAACTGACGGCCTTGCTCGGTAACGCGCATCACCGCAATCGCATGATCGAAATCATGCAGGCCTACGGCGTGCAGACGATCTATCACGCCGCCTCCTACAAGCACGTGCCGCTGGTCGAGCACAACGTGATTGCCGGCATTCACAATAACGTCCTGAGCACCTGGCATGCGGCGGAAGCGGCGTTAGCCTGTAATGTCGAAAAGTTCGTCCTGATCTCGACGGATAAGGCGGTGAATCCGACCAATGTGATGGGCGCAACGAAGCGCCTGGCCGAAATGGTCCTGCAGGGCCTCAGCACGCGTGGCGGACGGACCAGGTTCTGCATGGTGCGGTTCGGCAACGTCCTCGAGTCGTCGGGCTCCGTCGTGCCGTTGTTCCGTGAGCAGATCCGCCGAGGCGGGCCGGTCACGGTGACGCACCCGGACATCATTCGTTACTTCATGACCATTCCGGAGGCCACGCAGCTGGTGTTGCAGGCGGGCGCGATGGCCAATGGCGGCGACGTATTCGTGCTGGACATGGGTAAGCCGGTGAAGATCGCAGATCTCGCCAGGCGCATGATCAGTCTGTCCGGCTTGCGGGTGCGAGACGAGCAGAATCCCGATGGCGACATCGACATCCAGTTCACCGGGTTGCGGCCTGCCGAGAAGCTTTACGAAGAGCTGCTGATCGGCTCGAACGTCTCTGGCACCGAACACCCGATGATCATGCGGGCCCTGGAGCCGTGCTTGTCATGGACTCAAGTTGAAGCCTTGCTTGAGGAACTCCGTGAGGACATGAACAAGCTCGATGTGCCAGCGACACTGGGCGTTCTCATGCGCGCAGTGCATGAATACACGCCCGCTCCCAAGTCAGCCGACCTGATCTGGAACCGCAGGGAAGCACAGCGTGAAACCCAGGCCAAGGTGACGCAGCTCGACACCAGGCGGGCAGCGTTGTCTCGGGAGACCCGCCCGGACTGAGCTACTGGCGTGCGGAGCATCGCGTGACTTCGCGCGAAACTGGGATGTCGCGCACGGTCGAGCCACCGTCCGGGCCGGACCGTCTGCTAGAATTGCTCGCTAACGGGCGATTCATGTCGCCATAAAACCAAGCAAACTCAAGGTCTTACGCGTGAAAGTTACAGTTTTTGGTTCGGGTTACGTCGGCCTGGTCACGGGCGCCTGCTTTGCTGAGGCAGGCAATCACGTGGTCTGCGTCGATATCGACGCCGGTAAGGTGGCGCGCCTGCAGGCGGGCGAGATTCCCATCCACGAGCCGGGTCTCGACGTGATGGTCAAGCGCAACTTTGACAAGGGTCGGTTGAAGTTCACGACCGACGCCGAAGAGGGCATCCGCCACGGCTTGTTCCAGTTCATCGCCGTTGGCACGCCGCCCGAAGAGGACGGCTCGGCCGACCTTTCGCACGTTCTGGCCGTCGCGGAAACGATCGGCCGTCACATGACCGAGTACCGCATCGTCGTCGACAAGTCGACGGTGCCGGTAGGCACGGCGGACAAGGTCAGGGAACGCATCGAGCAGGCGTTGGGCGAGCGCGGCGCAAGGTTCGAGTTTGACGTGGTCTCGAACCCGGAGTTCTTGAAAGAAGGCGCCGCGATCAACGACTTCATGAAGCCCGACCGCGTGGTCGTCGGCACCGACAACCCGCGCACCGCCGAACTGCTCAAGACGCTGTACGACCCGTTCACGCGCAGCCGCGACCGCATGATCGTGATGGACGTGCGCTCGGCCGAGCTGACGAAATACGCGGCCAACGCGATGCTGGCCACGAAGATCAGTTTCATGAACGAGATCGCCAACCTGGCCGAGCGCATGGGCGCCGACATCGAGAAGGTGCGGGTCGGCATCGGCTCGGATCCGCGCATCGGCTACAGCTTCATCTACCCGGGCGCCGGCTACGGCGGTTCGTGCTTCCCCAAGGACGTCAAGGCGCTGGTCCACAGTGCCGGCGAGCACGATTTCGACGCGCAGCTGCTGCGTGCGGTCGAAGCCGTCAACAAGAACCAGAAACAGGTCATTTACCGCAAGATCCACGATCACTTCGGCGGCCAGCTCAAGGGCAAGACCGTCGCACTCTGGGGCCTGGCGTTCAAGCCGAATACCGACGACATGCGCGAGGCGCCTGCCCGCGAGCTGATGGAAGCACTCTGGGCCGCCGGGGCGACCGTCCGTGCGTACGATCCGGTCGCCATGGGCGAGGTCGCGCGCATTTATGGCCAGCGCGATGACCTCGAGCTCGTCGCCGACGCCGAAGCGGCGCTCGACGGCGCCGATGTGCTCGCGATCATCACGGAGTGGCAGGAATTCCGCAGCCCGGATTTCGATACGATCCGCGACAAGCTGTCGAACCCGGTCATCTTCGATGGTCGCAACATTTACGATCCGGGCCTGGTGAAGTCGTTCGGGTTGCAGTATTTCGGCATCGGCCGGAATTCGTAGGAAGTGAGTAGTGATTAGTGAGTAGTGATTAGTGAGTAGTGAGTAGTGAGTAGTGATTAGTGACTGGTGAGGAGTCAGGGCATGGCGAGCAGCGCCTTCAGTTTGGCACGCACGTGCAGCATCACTTCGGGGGCCACGACAGCCTGCTTCCTGGCGTGCCGCACTTTCCAGTCGAGCGATTTGACCTGATCGGATAACACCGCGCATTCGGCGCCCTGGACGTTCGCCAGCACCTCGAAGGGATGCCCCTTGATCTTCGTAGTCAGCGGGCAACAGACCATCAGGCCTGTCTTGCCGTTGTAGCTGGCCGGGCTGATCACCAGGGCCGGTCGATGGCCGGCCTGCTCGTGGCCCGCCTGCGGGTCCAACTCCAGCCAGACCACGTCCTGCACGTCGGGCACGTAGCCACCACCTGGCATCAAAGCGATTCCTTGCCCAGTGGTTCGCCGAAACTCACCTCAAGGTGGGCGTTGTCGGTCGTGATGCCGTCGACCAGCGTATCGAGGTCGTACTCGACCTTCTGGCAGGGCTGGATAATGATCCGTCCACGCGAGACCACGATCTCCACGGTTTGCTCGAGCCGATAGCCTGCTTCCTGCAGGACGGACTTCGGCAATCGCAGCGCTGGGCTGTTGCCCCACTTGCGGATTACGGCTTCCATGATGTTTCCCTCGACCTTCGTATATACATTGTAGATACGTACGAGCATGAAATCAAAGGTGATTAGTGATTAGTGATTAGTGATTAGTGAGTAGTGAGTAGTGAGCCGAGCCTGAGAACTGGTCACTTCGAACGGGCGAGGCGGCGCTTCAGGCCGGCAATCACCGACGTCAACAGGCGTCCCACCTCATCGGTGCTCGCCAAAGCTGGTGAAACGAGGTCGTCCGGCAGGTACCCTATTGCGCGTGTCAGCCGCAGCTGGGTTTCAAGCTCAGCGAGGGATCCTCGCGCAATGTAAAGGAAAGTCAGGAATTCCTTGGTGGTATGCCGAGCGGCCCCCTCGGCAGTATTCGATGGCACAGAAACCGCTGCGCGACGCATCTGCGAAGTCAGGCCAAACATTTCTTCTCTGGGCATTTGCTTCGACAGTGCGTGGACACTCACCGCAAGGGCCATCGATTTCTGCCAGATCCCTGTGATTCATGCTGTGCGTTCGGGCGCCGGCTCCGACCTGGTTTTTCTACTTGATCCGAGCTTATCTCCGGTTCGGTGTGATCACGCCCGCAGAAATCATCGAAAAAATGACATTATTCGCAGGCTTGTCACCGGTTCGGCCCGACAATAGGACTGGCAGCATTCCTGAAAGGCACGCAAGAGCCGTCGTCACTGCTCACTAATCACTAATCACTACTCACTACTCACTAATCACTACTCACTGATCACTACTCACTTCCCATGCTCATTCCCCTGATCCTGTCGGGCGGCTCCGGCACGCGCCTCTGGCCCCTGTCACGCGAGAGCTATCCCAAGCAACTGCTGCCGCTCATCGGCAAGCGCACGATGCTGCAGGAAACGGCCGCGCGAGTCGGCGGCCTGCCTGACCTCGCAGCGCCGATCGTCGTCTGCAACGAAAGTCATCGCTTCATGGTGGCGGAGCAGATGCGCGAGTGCGGCACGACTCCGCAGGCAATCATCCTCGAGCCGGTCGGCCGCAATACGGCGCCGGCCGTCGCGGTGGCCGCCCTCGTCGCGCTGGATCGAGCGCGCAAGAGCAAAGGCGGCAACGATGCCGACCCCATCCTGCTCGTGCTGCCCGCTGATCACGTCATCCGTGACGTGGCGGCGTTTCAGTCGGCAGTGGTGGCGGGCAATGTGGCGGCGGCAGAGGGCAAACTGGTCACGTTTGGCGTCGTGCCGGATCGGGCAGAAACGGGCTACGGTTACATTCGTCGCGCGAGTGGCGACGGCCCGGCGTACCCGGTCCAGCAGTTCGTCGAAAAGCCCGATGCTGCGACGGCGAAGACTTACGTCGAATCGGGTGAGTACTACTGGAACAGCGGAATGTTCATGTTCCGCGCCCGGGGGTATCTCGCGGAACTGAAGCGTCACGCACCTGCGATGCTGTCGGCCTGCGAAGACGCTGTCGCGGCCGCTACGCGTGATCTCGATTTCACGCGTCTGCCCGCGGCGGAGTTCGGCGCCTGCCCCAGCGACTCCATCGACTACGCGGTGATGGAAAAGACGGATTCGGCAATGGTCGTGCCGCTCGATGCCGGCTGGAGCGATGTGGGTTCCTGGTCGGCCTTGCAGGACGCCCTCCCGCGAGACGACCAGGGCAACGTCGTCACGGGCGACGTGCTGGTCGAGGATTCGAGCGGTTGCTACCTGCACTCGACCAGCCGCCTGATCGGAGCCGTGGGCCTCACGGATCACGTCGTCGTCGAGACCAAGGATGCCGTGCTGGTGGCGCCGCGCGACCGCGTGCAGGACGTCAAGGCCTTGGTGACCCACCTCAAGGCGCAGGGCCGCGGCGAGACAGCGCTGCACCGCGAGGTGTTCCGCCCGTGGGGAAGTTACGACAGCATCGACCACGGCGATCGCTTCCAGGTGAAGCGCCTGGTCGTGAGGCCGGGTGCGACCATGTCGCTGCAGTTGCATCACCACCGGGCCGAGCACTGGATCGTCGTGTCGGGAACGGCGCAGATCACCCGCGGCGAGGAAACTTTCCTGCTGGGCGAGAACGAATCCACCTACATTCCGGTCGGCACGAAGCACCGGATCGCGAACCCGGGTAAAGTCATGCTGCACATCATCGAGGTGCAGTCCGGCAGCTACCTCGGCGAGGACGATATCGTCCGCTTCGAGGACGTTTACGGCAGGGAAGGGACGACGAAGTGAATCCGATCACGATCCAGGGTTTCAAGGCGTACGACCTGCGCGGTCGCATCCCGGACGAACTGAACGAGGACGTCGCGTATCGCATCGGCCGCGCGTATGCGGAGTTCGTCAAGCCGCAGCGCGTCGTCGTCGGTCGCGACATCCGGCTCTCGAGCGAGCTGCTCGGCAAGGCGCTGGAGCAGGGCCTGCTGGACTCCGGCGTCGACGTCTACGACATCGGCCTCTGCGGCACCGAAGTCGTCTACTTCGCGACGTTCGCGCGCGAGATGGACGGCGGCATCATGGTCACGGCGAGCCACAATCCACCGGACTACAACGGCATGAAGTTCGTCCGCGAGGGCTCGCGTCCCATCAGCGGTGACAATGGCCTGCAGGACATCCGGCGCATAGCTGAGCAGGGTGTGTTCACCGCTCCGTCGCGCGTCGGCGAGCGCTTCGCCGTCGACATCATGCCGGAGTACATCGAGCACCTGCTCACGTACGTCGATCGTTCGAAGCTCAAGCCCCTGAAGGTCGTGGTGCACGCAGGCAACGGTGGTGCCGGCCTGATCATCGACAAGCTCGAGCAGCACCTGCCATTCAAGTTCATCAAGGTGCACCACGAGCCGGACGGCACGTTCCCCAACGGCGTGCCGAACCCGATGCTCATCGAAAACCACGCCGCGCCCGTCGAAGCGCTGCGCAAGCAC
The DNA here is from genome assembly GCA_016704655.1 of Pseudomonadota bacterium. Taxonomy (GTDB): domain Bacteria; phylum Pseudomonadota; class Gammaproteobacteria; order Steroidobacterales; family Steroidobacteraceae; genus RPQJ01. The sequence goes on from JADIZR010000001.1 coordinate 170,387, forward strand.
GGTGCCGATTGCGCCATCTCCTGGGACGGCGACTACGACCGCTGCTTCCTCTTCGACGAGAAGGGCGGGTTCATCGAGGGCTATTACATCGTCGGCCTGCTGGCGGCGGCATTCCTGCAGCGCAACCCTGGCGGCCGGATCGTGCACGACCCGCGCCTGACCTGGAACACGCTCGACATCGTGCAGCGCATGGGGGGCGAGGCCGTGCAGTCGAAGTCGGGCCACGCGTTCATCAAGGCGACGATGCGCGATGTGGACGGCGTGTACGGCGGCGAGATGAGCGCGCACCACTACTTCCGTGACTTCGCGTACTGCGACAGCGGCATGATTCCCTGGCTGCTCGTCACGCAGCTGATGTGTCTCAGCGGCAAGCCGCTGTCGGAGCTCGTCGGCGAGCGCATCCGGATGTTCCCGGCGAGCGGTGAGATCAACCGCCGGGTGCCCGATGCGAAGAAGACCATCGCCGAGGTGCTCGCGAAGTATGGTCCGATGGCGAAGGCCCTCGACCACACCGACGGCGTCAGCGTCGAATTCGACCAGTGGCGCTTCAACCTGCGGTCGTCGAACACCGAGCCGCTGATTCGCCTCAACGTCGAAAGCCGGGGCAACGAAGCGTTGATGCGCGACAAGACGGCGGAGTTGCTCGCGCTGGTGGGCGGCGAGCCGGGCTGAACAGGGGCGGATTTGACCCTCCCGACCCGGCCCCCTAAACTACGCGGCCTTCTATCGGGCGGTTAGCTCAGCGGTAGAGCACTGCTTTCACACGGCAGGGGTCACTGGTTCAATCCCAGTACCGCCCACCACCCCGACCCACCCGGCCCGGCCCCGGGCCGCGCGCTTTTCTGCTGCGGTGAATCAATGACCGTCCGTACCCGCTTCGCCCCCAGCCCGACCGGAATGCTGCACATCGGCGGGGTCCGCACAGCCCTGTTCTGCTGGCTGTATGCGCGGCGGCACGGCGGCAAGTTCATCCTGCGCATCGAGGACACCGATCGCGAGCGCTCGACCCCCGAGGCGGTGCAGGCGATCCTCGAGGGCATGCAGTGGCTGGGCCTCGATCACGACGAAGGCCCGTTCTACCAGACGCAGCGCATGGAGCGGTACGGTGAGGTGATCCAGCAGTTCCTGCGCGAGGGCAAGGCGTATCACTGCTACTGCTCGAAGGAAGAGCTCGACGAGATGCGCGCCGGGCAGACGGCGCGCAAGGAGAAGCCGCGGTACGACGGCCGCTGCCGCCAGCGCCGGGAGCCCGTGGCGGGCGTCAATCCGGTGGTGCGCTTCCGCAACCCCGATTCGGGTTCCGTGGTGGTCGAGGACGTGGTGCACGGGCCGATCACGTTCGACAGCGGCGAACTGGACGATCTGATCATCGCGCGCTCGGATGGCACGCCGACGTACAATTTCTGCGTCGTCGTCGACGACTACGACATGCAGGTCACGCACGTCATCCGTGGCGACGACCACATCAACAACACGCCGCGCCAGATCAACATGCTGCGCGCGCTGGGCGTCGAGCCGCCGCTGTACGCGCACGTGCCGATGATCCTGGGCCCGGATGGCGCGAAGCTCTCCAAGCGTCACGGGGCGGTCAGCGCGCTGCAGTACCGCGACGATGGCTTCCTGCCGGAAGGCCTGCTGAATTACCTCGGTCGCCTTGGTTGGTCGTACGGCGACCAGGAGATCTTCTCGCTGGAGGAGATGACGCGCCTGTTCGACATCAACGACGTCAACAAGGGCGCTTCGGCACTCAACGTCGACAAGATGCTGTGGACGAACCAGCAGCACATCATGCGCGCGACGCCCGAGCGCCTGGCGCAGTACCTGCTGCCGCAGCTGGCGGCGCTCGGCATCGAGACTGCAGACCTGGCGAAGGTTGCTGCCGTGGCCAGGGCGCAGCAGGAGCGTGCCAGGACACTGAAGGAGATGGCGCAGAACAGCGTGTTCTTCTTCCGCGACGTCGCGGCTTACGACGAGAAGGCCGCGAAAAAGAACCTGACCGCCGAGGCTGTGCCGCTGCTGCAATCCGTGCGCGATCGCATGGCCGTGCTGGGCGACTGGCAGGCGACCAAGCTGCACGGCATCGTCCAGGACGTCGCGACGGAGGCCGGAGCGGGCCTGGGCAAGGTGGCGCAGCCGATCCGCGTCGCGGTGTCCGGCGGTTCGGTGTCCCCTCCGATCGACGTCACGCTCGAGATCCTGGGCCGCGATACCACGCTGCAGCGCCTCGATCGGGCCATCGCGGCCTGCGTTGTGTAACGAGGCAGCGCGCAGTCGACGGCGGCGTGGACGAGGACGGGGAATGCGCCGTCAGAGCGGCTTGCTGACCTCGTTCGAGAAATCGCTTTCGACGCCGCTGGAGTTGACGGCCTTGACCGTGAAGTACCAGGTACGGCCGGCCTCGAGGGCTTCGATCGCAACCGAGGTCATCGTTGCGACTGGCACGCTCAGCGCCTGCGAATACTGGCCGGGGCTGCTGCCGTACATCACCTTGTAGCCGGCCAGGTTCGTGATCGGGCTGCCATCGATGTTCTGCGTGGGTGGGGTCCAGTTGAGCGTAGCGGTGCGGGTCACGGGTAGAGCTACGGTGATCGTGAAAGCCGGCAGGCTCGAGGTGGCCGTGCCGTCGCTGACACTGATCAGGATATTGGTGTGGTTGCCGACGTTGGCGTCAGCGGGCGTTCCGTACAAGGTGCCGGTGCTCGTGTCGAACGTCGCCCAGCCCGGCTGGTTCTGGATCGAGAACTCGAGCGGGTTGCCGTCCGGGTCGGTGGCACTCGCGCGAAAGCTGTAGGGCTGGCCGGCCTGCGCCGACACGGCGGGGGAGCCTGTGATGACTGGCGGATTGCTGGCCGTGACGGGGGCCGTCACCGTGATCGAGAAAGTCGGCAGCGTCGCGACCCGCCTGCCGTCGCTCACCTTGATCGAGATCGAACTGTAGGTGCCGGTCTGGGAGCTGGTCGGCGTCCCGGTCAGCAGACCAGTGCTGCTGCTGAACGTTGCCCAGACCGGCTTGTTGGCGATGCTGAAGGTGAGCGCGTCACCGTTGGCGTCGTCCGCGGTCGGCTGGAAGCTGTAGGTGGCTGCTGCGACGACGCTGTTCAGCGGCGTGCCGCTGATCGTGGGCGCAATGTTGCGCCGCTTGGCGGCTTCGGCGGACGTGGCGAACGTGGTCAGCGCGACAAAGGCGGTGACGGCCGCAACCTGGCGGCGGGTGAAAGCATAACGAGGCCTCGCTCGGTAACCCCGCGATCCCCAGGCGCTGGGCCAGTGGACCGGAGGCTTTGCGTCCCCGTCTTGCGACGGGTTTGCCGTTGGTATTGGTGCAGTTCTATCCGGGTGAAAGTTCCAGTTAAGCTAGCGCTTCGCAACAGGCAGGGAATTGACCGGCATCACGCTTCGCGCGGCGCGGGTGATCCTGCAGGGTCCGGGGCAGCTCAAAAAGTACATTTGACAAGCCTGATGGCAACTCGGACAATTCGCGGCCCTCGTGGGGCCATAGCTCAGCTGGGAGAGCGCCTGCATGGCATGCAGGAGGTCGACGGTTCGATCCCGTCTGGCTCCACCACGACGTCCCCATCGTCTAGAGGCCTAGGACACGACCCTTTCACGGTCGCGACCGGGGTTCGAATCCCCGTGGGGACGCCATTACGTGACGGTCTTCGAACCCACGGCCGACGGCAGGCTCTCTACGCCCGTGGAGGTGTAAGCGCTGACGGTGAAATACCACGTGGCCGGCGCGAGATCTTCAATCATCGCCGTCGTGATGCCGGGGTTGCTGATTTTCACTTGCAATGAGAGGGCGCCGGACTGGGTGCCATAGCGGATCACGTATCCCGCCAGGTTGGTGAGCGGCGACCCGTCGGCGTTTTCGGTCGGGGGTTGCCAGCTCAGGGTCGCCGAGCCGGTCGTGGCCGTCGATGCGACCGTGATCTCGAACGGCCCGAGTTCATCGCTGTTCGTGCCGTCGGAGGCGACGATCGTGATGTTGCTGAACTTGCCGGTCGACGAGCTGGACGGCGTGCCCGCGAGTTTGCCAGTCGCCGAGTCGAACGTCGCCCAGGTGGGCTTGTTGTAGACCTTGAACGTGACTTTGTCGCCATCCGGGTCGCTGGCGACCGGTTGGAAAACGTAAGCCTGGCTGGTCTTGGCCGTGGTCAGCGGTGTGCCGGAAATCGTCGGCGCCTGGTTCGGCGGACTGGTCGGCGGGTTGGTCGGCGCCGCAACGGGGTCGGTGCCGGCTGAGCCGCCGCGTTTGTTGCCGCTGTCGAAGCATGCTGTCAGCGACAGCGAGATCAGGAACGTGATTGCGAATGCGCGCGTCCTGGCAGTGATGATCGACATTCCACAACTCCACTGAGCAGGCTGGTGGCCCGACGGATGGAGCGGTGGGAATGCGCTAGGGCTGGCAGCGGCGACTCGCAAGACCGCGCGGAACCCCGCGCGCGATATTCAGTCGCCTGACTGGCAACCCCGCTATCCCTGTGCTTTGCAGCCGTGGACCGGAGGCTTTGCGTCCCCGTCTCGCGACGGGTTTGCCGTTTACTAACTGAGGGGCGAGTGTCGTCCCGGTGCGTCAATGCCGCAACGGCAGAGCCCCAAATCGTGCAGTGGTTCGCGTTTCGAACCACTGCAGCGCTGTGGTCACCCGATGACCTTTGAGGCGACCTGACTGCGGGAACTCTCCACGCCCGTCTGCGTGTACGCGCTGATCGCGAAGAACCAGGTTCCCGGCGTCAGGTCCTGGACCACTGTGCTGGTCGTCGCCGGATTGCCGACATCAATCCGCTTGTTCAGGTCGCTGGCCGACGTCCCGTAGTGGATGCGATAGCCGGCCAGGTCGGTGAGTGGCGAGCCGTCCTCGTTCTGTGTCGGTGCGGACCACGACAGCGCTGCAGACGACGTCGAACCGGTCGCGGATGACGTCGTCAACTTGATCGAGAATGGCGGCAGCGCGGTCTTCAGTTCGCCGTCGCTGACGGAGATGGCAATGTCGGTATATGTGCCGGTGGTGCCGGCGGGCGGTACGTCCGAGAGTTCTCCGGTCGCTGGATCAAACTTGGCCCACGAGGGCTTCCTGGCCACCTGGAAGACGAGCACGTCGCCGTCCGGGTCGTGCACATCCGGTCGGAAGACGTAAGGAACGTTGACGACAGCGGTCGACAGCGGCTTACCGCTGATGATCGGGGCGTCGTTCGCGCCCGTGCCGGAGATGGGTGGACTGGCCTCTGCGCGGTCCATGCAGGATGGAAGGTGCGATCCGCCGCCGCAGGCGGTCAACGTGATGCTGGTGAGACAGACGAGGCAGGCGACGGCAATACGGGCGGGGAGCCCGGCCGCCTTGGGCAGGTTGCTGAACGGCAAGATCGATCCTCGGCAGTGTGCTTGCGTGAAATGGCGGGCGAGCGCAGACCGCCGCAGCAGGGCGGTCATTGAGTTCGCTACGGGTTACCGTGCAGGGTTCTGAAAGGTCTCTGCGCGGGACGCGGTTGGGAAGCCGGTCGCCGTTCTCGGCGCGTGAAATTATGGTTAACGACGGTTAAAAAAAGACGGAAAAATTGTCGCCAATTGGCGTCACGGCCGGGCACCGGCCCCTGCCATCGTTCAGGGCCTAGGCGCGGGAGAGACCGGGATTCAGGCCTTGAACTCTTCCGGTTTCAATTCGTGCTTCGTCAGCAGTTTGTAGAAGTCCGTGCGATTCCGCTTCGCCATCCGTGCCGCCTGGCTGACATTTCCCTGAGTAATTTGAAGGAGTTGCACGAGATAGTTCCGTGTGAACTCATCACGAGCCTGGTCGAAGCTCGGCAGTTGCGTGGCCTGTCCCTGGGCCTCCTGCACCTGCTCGACCGTGATCACAGGCCCGGCACCCAACGACGCGACCTGGCGCACGACCATGCGTAGCTGACGGACATTGCCCGGCCACTTGGCGCTCGCCAGGGCCTCCATGGCTTCCGGCGAAAGCGTGCGCTTGGTCTGCCCGGTTTCGGCTGCCAGATCTTCGAGACACTGCGCAGCCAGCAGCGGCACGTCCTCCCGGCGCCGGCTGAGGGGCGGCAGGTCGATATGCACGGCGCTGACCCGTTCCAGCAGTTCCGTGGAGTAACGCCCATCGGCCGCGAGTTCGTCGGGGCGACGATCGCTGGTCGCCAGCACCCGCAGGTCCCGCGGACCGCGCAGCAGGCTCGCGAGCCGCGTCTGCAGGCTGAGGGCGAGGTCGTCGACGCTACGCAGGAAGATCGTCCCCCCCGTGGCTTCCTGGGCGGCCCGAGCCAATTCCTGTTCGCAGGCCGCCAGGTGCTCGGCACCGCCGTCCAGGGAACTGCAGTCAACGGATACGAAGGCTCCCTCGCGACGACCGCTGGCCCTGTGGATCGCCCGCGCCATCAGTTCCTTGCCGGTGCCAGGTTCACCCGTAATCAAGACCGACGAATCCGTCCCCGCGACCAGGTGGGCCTTTGCCAGTCGGTCCTCGACCACTGGACTGCGAGTCGCGAACTCCGTCCGCCATTCCTCGGCGGTATCCGCGAAGCCCGACGTCTTGAGCGCCCGCCGAACTTCCTCGAGCAGTTGTTCCTTCTCGACCGGCTTGGTCAGGAACGCAAAGGCGCCCGACTGGGTGGCCTTCACCGCATCCGGGATGGTGCCGTGCGCGGTGAGCATGATGACGTTGAGGCCGGGCCAGCGACGCTGCAGTTCACGCAGCAGCGCGATGCCGTCCATCTCGGCCATGCGCAGGTCGGTGATGACGAGATCGGGTCGGAAGCGCGCGATGACGGAAAGCGCCTTGGCGGCATTCTCCGCAGGCTCGACCTCGTACTTCTGCGAGCGCAAGCGGATCGTCAGCAGGCGCAACAGTCCAGGGTCGTCGTCGACGACGAGGATCTTCGGCGTGCGTTTGCTGGTCCGCGACATGGCCAAGGTCAGATACTCACTGACCTTCCGGTGTGAGGGTACGCTCCATTTCCGCGACCGCCTCGAGCTTGCGCTCGGCTTCTGCCAGCGCTTTCTTCAGTCGCTGCGTCTCGGCATGCAGCGTGCCGTAGCGGCGGTCGTCGTCCGCACCGATCGACTTCAGCTGACGCTCCGATTCCTCGCGCTGTCGCGCCAGGTCGGCGTACAGCGCAACCCGCGCGTCGAATTCACGCAGGAATGCGTTGGCGAGCGAGACCTCCTGCGACGTCAGGTCGTGCTCGCCCGCGAGCAGTTCGGTGATGATTCGCCGGGCCTCGACTGGATTGCTCGACGAGTGACCCGCTGCGCCGAGTGCAATTGCATGGCGCAGGCGATTCGATGAGGTCGGGTTCTGCTGTGCCTGCGACAGCGTCGAGGCCAACGCGGTTGACTGGCGGACGGCGTCGCCGGGCGCCATGAGGTCGAGCACTTCGAAATACGATGCGACGCCGGCCGGTTTCGGCGTGGGCGCTGTGACGGTCTGGCCGAGCACGCCCGGCTTGATTGCAGGTTGCAGGCCCGTGCACGCGGTCAGGAAAATCGCGGCAACGGCCAGAAATGCTCTACGGACGGTTGGTTGCGGGATGAGGGTCATTTCGTGGCAACGCTGCCGGAAGATGGAGGTGCCTGTGCGGCGCAGGCCCCGAATGATAGTCCGAATCCGAACGGCCGGCGCCCTCACCCCAACCTTGTCCCGCCTTCCGCCGGGGTGGGGGTAAGAGGCAACCGGACGCGAAAGTGGGCACCCGGAAATTCTCCGTCGACGATCTCGACGCTGCCGCCATGCGCAAGTACGAATTCCTGCACCACGGACAGTCCGATGCCCGTGCCTCGAACGAGTCCACCGTGCGGTGTGGCACCCTGGTAGAACGCCGCGAAAATCCGCGGACGTTCCTCCAGCGGAACGCCAGGCCCCGAATCGGCAACATCCAGCACGAGGTTCTTGCCCGCACCGTCATAGGCCGCGCGCAACGTGATCGTACCGCCGTCCGGTGTGAACTTCACGGCGTTGGAAATCAGATTGTCGAGGATCAGCTGCAGCTTTTCGCGGTCCGCGGCCAGTGTGAGATCCGGCACTTGCAGGTCGAGTCGCAGCCGGTGCGCATTGAGCGGCAACTGGTAGGTTTCGATCGCCGACTTCACCAGCGGCAACAGGCGAATCTCACCGACTTCCAGGTCGCTGCGCTTCGCCTGCCACTCGCTGTAGGACAGCAGGTTCTCGATCAGGCGCTGCAGCCGCAGGCTGTTGTCGCGCAGGATGCTGGCCACTTCCCGCTGCTCGCCATTGAGCGAGCCGACCGCGCCCTCCATCAGCAGTTCGGTGCCTTCGCGGATGTTGGCGAGCGGCGTCTTCAGCTCGTGTGACATGTGGCGCAGGAATCGGTTGCGCTCCTCGGCGATGTCCTGCAACCGTACCCTGAGCCACTCGAGCTGCCGGCCGAGTGCCTGCAGGTCTGAAGGTCCCTGCACCTTGACGGGCTCGCTCAACTGCCCGTGTCCGATCGCACTGATGACCGCATCGATCTGGCGGATCGGTCGCGCCAGGACCAGCGCGAACATTCCGATCAGCCCGACGGTGATCGGGATCAGCGCGAGCGACTGCCAGTACAGCCGGCGCCGCACCTTCTCGGTCTCGGCCTGGAGCTGTTTCAGCTCCCGGTCAGTCTGCGCGCCTGCCAGGTTCGAGAGCTGCCCGGCATCGCGTGCCAGCGCGGTGAAATCGCGCAGCGTGCGTGAGATGCGTGCAGATGATTGCGATTCGATGGCGCCCGAGATGAGTTCGATCGTACCGCGCATGCTGTCGATGACCCTTGCGCGCTCGTCGTCGCCGCCCGTCAATGCCGAGAAATCGTCCAGCGTCCTGCTGAGCAGGTCGCGGTTCTGCCGGAAGGTGTCGAGCAGGGCCGGGCGCGGAATGATCTGGTAGAGCCGCGCGGTCCGTTCGAGCGATGAGACCTGTCGCACGAGGGCCTGAGTGTACTGCGTGGCGGTCACGCCATTGATCACGAGACGTTCGCTCGCGGCCGACAGATTGCGCATTTCGATGGCCGCGCTGATGGTGCCGAGCAGGGCCAGCAGGGCAACGATCACGAACCCGAACAGAATCAGGCCAGTCAGGGAGCGGGGGCGGAAGGGGAAGCGTGTCATGGCGAAGTGCCGGGAAGGGTACGTGACCCCGTACAATCGAAGCAATGAATGCCCCGCACCCGTACTCCGCGCTGACCCCCGACGTCGTCGTCAGCGCGGTCGAGGAACTCGGGCACCGCTGCGACGGCCGCATCCTGGCGCTCAACAGTTACGAGAACCGCGTCTACCAGGTTGGCCGGGAGGACAGCACCCCGGTCGTCGTGAAGTTTTATCGCCCCGAGCGCTGGCCCGATGCGGCGATCCTCGAGGAGCACGAGTTCGCGCTGGAACTCGCGCGCGCGGAGATCCCGGTCATTGCGCCGGACGTCCACGATGGACGCAGTCTCTTCAAGCACGAAGGATTCCGTTACGCCGTATATCCCCGGGCGGGCGGCCGCTGGCCCGAACTCGGCACGCGGGACGACCGCCAGTGGATGGGTCGCTTCCTGGCGCGCATCCACGCAATCGGGCGCACACGCACGTTTCGCCATCGACCGCGCCTGGACTGGCGCGTGCTGGGGCAGGAGACGGCCGATTATCTGCTCGACTCCGGCTGGATTCCGTCGCACATCGAGGTGGCCTACGAATCGCTGGCCGAGGACGTGTTGAGTCTCGTCGAACAACGCTTCGAGGAGGCGATGCCACTGCGCACGCTGCGCCTCCACGGCGACTGCCACCCGGGCAACGTGCTGTGGACCGAGAAGGGCCCGCATTTCGTCGACCTCGACGATTGCATGACCGGGCCCGCGGTGCAGGACCTGTGGATGCTGCTTTCGGGGCGGCCGCAGGAAATGCGCGCCCAGCTCGACGACATCGTCGAGGGCTACCAGGAGTTCGCCGACTTCGATCAGCATGAGACTGCGCTGATCGAGCCGCTGCGCACCCTGCGCATCATGCACTACGCCGGATGGCTGGCGCGTCGCTGGGACGACCCGGCTTTTCCACGCGCCTTCCCCTGGTTTCAGGAGCCGAAGTACTGGGAGCAGCATGTGCTGAACCTGCGTGAGCAGGTCGCGGCCATGGAGGAGCCGTTCTCGTAGCCGGGTACTTTGCGAGCTTGCCCACAGAATGGGCAGGACCGCTTGCGCAGAATTAGCTTCGCTATAATTCGAACCAGCATCCCGCGCGCCGAAGCGCTCGGACCATGCCCGTGCTTGCGGGAACAAGCGTTACGCTACTGAGTCTGTAACAAGGGTCATCACGTGTCATCTGCTTCCATTCTCGTCACCGGCGGCGCCGGCTACATCGGCAGTCACACGGTCCGCCAGCTCGTCGAGCGCGGCGAGCACGTCGTGGTTCTCGACAACCTCTCGACGGGTTACCGCAGCGCTGTGCTGGGCGCGCCGCTGATTGTCGGCGACACCAGCGATCGTGATCTCGTGGCGCGAGTCCTGCAGGACCATGCCATCGACACCGTGCTGCACTTCGCGGCGCATACGATCGTGCCGGAGTCGGTATCCGACCCGCTCAAGTACTACCGCAACAACACCTGTGCGACGCGCAATCTGCTCGAGCAGTGCGACACCGCGGGCGTGCGCCGCTTCGTGTTCTCGTCGACGGCCGCGGTCTACGGAATTCCCGCCGAGGGTCTCGCGCGCGAAGACTCGCCGACCGTGCCGATCAATCCGTACGGCACTTCGAAACTCATGAGCGAGTGGATGCTGCGCGACCTTGCCGCGGCCTCCTCGAAACTGCGTTACGTGGTGCTGCGCTATTTCAACGTTGCGGGCAGCGACCCGGGTGGGCGCATTGGTCACAGTGCGCCGACGGCGACGCTGCTCGTGAAAGTGGCGTGCCAGGTGGCCGCCGGCGTCCGGCCCTCGCTGTCGATCTTCGGCACCGACTATCCGACGCCGGACGGCACCGGGGTGCGCGATTACATCCACGTTGAGGACCTCGCCGCGGCTCACCTCAGCGCACTCGATTACCTGGACAGGGGTGGCGCGTCGACCACGCTCAACTGCGGGTACGGCCATGGCTACAGCGTGCGCGAAGTCGTGAAGATGGTGGAGCACGTCAACGACGGCCGGTCGCTGCCCGTCGTCGAGAGCCCCCGCCGCGCCGGTGATCCGCCGTCCCTCGTTGCGCATGCCGAACGAATCCGTGAGGTGCTTGGGTGGGCGCCACGATTCGACGACCTCGAGACGATCGTCCGCAATCAGCTGGCCTGGGAACGCCGGTTGCAGAGCGAGCCGGGCCTGACGCGCAACTAGATTCGCTGCGTCCCGGGAAACCAAGCGCGCGGAGTGTTCGGCGGGGGCCACGTGGTATTCTTACAGGCCCCGTCTACACGGACCTGCCCGGTGCCTGCGTGACCCTACGCGTTGATGAATTTTCGACAGCTGCTGGATTCCAGAGCTTGCGTACGATCCGGCGTGTAGCCTTGCTGGCGCTCACTTCGATCTCTCGTCGCTTGCGGCGGTGGGGGGGGGGTGGGGGAGGCGGTGGCGGTGGCGGCCCCAGCAGCGTCACGGTCAGTGGCAAGGCCACCTACGAACGCGTGCCGTTTTCGAGCAACGTGACCCTCGGGCTGAGCTACGCCAACACCTCGGCACAACCGATACGCGAGGCGGTCGTCGAACTGATCCAGTCGGGCGGCAGCACGCTTGCGACGACCGCGACCGACAGCAATGGCAACTACGCGTTCACGGCGCCCGCGAACACCAGCGTGTTCGTACGTGTGCAGGCACAGTCACGCAGGACGACGACTCCGGCGCGCAATATTCGTGTCCTCAACAACGCCCCGGATGATCCGCAGGATCCACCGTATGCTCTGTATGTGCTTGACAGTGCGGTGTTCAACTCCGGGACGGCAAACCAGACGAAGAACCTGCTCGCGGGTTCGGGCTGGGGCGGCACAAGCTACACGGGCGTCCGCGGCGCAGCACCGTTTGCGATTCTCGACACGCTGCTGGCGGCCACGGATTTCGTCGTCGCCAACGGCAACTCAGCGCTCGACCTGCCGGGGCTGAATGTTTTCTGGAGCCGGAACAACACGCCGACGCCAGGCGAAGTGACGGACGGCCAGATCACGTCCACGCTCTATCGAACGGCGTCGACAGACGGGTCGCGGGTCGGCATCTACGTGCTCGGCGATGATAACGTCGACACGGACGAGTACGACCAGCACGTGCTGGCGCACGAGTTCCAGCATTTCCTCGAAGACACGATCAGTCGCACCGATACGCCGGGCGGCCCGCATTCGCCGAATGATCGGCTCGACCTGCGGCTCGCCTTCAGCGAAGGGTTCGCCAACGCCTTCTCAGCGATGGTACTGAACGATCCGCTCTACAGCGACTCGCTGGGTTCGCAGCAGGGCCGGCGCTTCTCCTTCAGCATGGAGAGCAACGCGACGTCGCCGGCGGGCTGGTACAACGAGGCGTCGATCCAGTCCATCACGTGGGACTTGTATGACGCTGCGCCCGATGGCTCGGATGCCGTTGCACTCGGCTATAAGCCGCTGTACGAGGCACTCACGGGCCTGCTCCGCAGCGGTCCGGCACTGACCAGCGTTTACCCGTTCGTCACCGACCTGAAGGGACAGGCGGGCGCGCCAGTTACGGCTATCGACACACTCGTCACCTCGCAGAGCATGCACGTGTCGGACGCGTGGGGCACGAGTGAGACGAACGACGGTTCGCTGCCGCGGGTCCTGCCGCTCTACACACAACTCACGCTGAATAGCGGGGCGCAGTCCGTCTGTGGCACGACTGTCGTTGGGACGTACAACAAGATTGGCAACCGGTTATTTCTGCGATTCTCGATTACAGCCGCGCGTGCGGTCACGGTCCGGGCGCAATACACGTCGATCGGGTCGACAGCCCCATTTTCCCCGGAGCCCGATCCGGATATCGTGCTGTACAACAACGGCTTCCTGGACATCGCAGAGTCCACGACGAGCGGTGACGAGACGCTCACGCGGACGCTCGAGCCGGGCGAATACGTGATCGAGGTATACGAGTGGAGCCACATTGATCCGTCAGAATTGGCACTCCCACCGCGTGGTGACACGTGTTTCAATGTGTCGGTGACAGGCTGACGCACCCCAGGAAACCAGAGGCAGACATGCGCATGACGTTGAATGACGAGGTCCGGACCGCCGGTTTTCGAAGTTTGGCCCTCACCGCCGCTGCCGCTCTGCTGGCTGGCGCGCTCGTGACGGCTTGTGGCGGTGGCATGGAAGAAGAGGCGGGTGTTGCCCAGGCCGGGAAGGCCAAGGTGGACGAGGCCGCTCCGGCCACCCCGCCCGCCAACGCAGACGAAAAGCACGAGCGCCTCGCTGCGGCGGTCGTGGACGGCAAGACCACAGCGCCGATCGACATGCGATACGACGTGCTGGCGAAGCCCGCATTGGGCCAGCCGTTCGAGGTCGAAATGACCTTCAGTGCTCGGCTGCCGGCCGACAAGCTCGAGACGGAGATCACCGAAGCGCCCGGTCTCACGATCGTCGGCGAGAAGACGGCAGCGTTTTCGCCGATCGAGGGCGGGCAGTCGTATTCCACCAAAGTGCTGGTCCAGGGTGACAATCCGGGCCTGTACTACATCGGCGTGATCGCGAAGATGTCGACGAAGGTGCAGACCGAGACACGCGCCTTCGCAATTCCCGTCGTGATCGGCGACCCGCCTTCGGCAAAGAAGGCAGACCCGCCCAGGGACTCGACCGGTCAGGCGGTCCAGTCGATGCCGGCGCAGGAGTCGAAATAGCGCGTTTCCCCGGCACTCCCACCCCGGCGGGATCGACTACGAGGTGGGTGACGGTCGATGCGTGCGGTCCGGTGTTCTTTCCGGCGAGCGTGTCTGCCTTTCCGCTCGCCGGAAAGAACACCGGACCGCAGGCACGACAGCACGCGCCCGTTCGAGCAAGTCTCACCGTGAATCGTGCGGCTCCACCGCGCGATTCAGGATGCGCGGGAGACCCGGAGCGCGCAAAGACAACCGGAGCCTGTAGCGTCAGGCCCACTCCAATCCTTTCCGGTCGCAACGGGAGGGGGTGACTGCTTTCCTGCAGTGCAGCAAGCCGGGATTGAATCCGCTATACTTCGCGCCCTTTTTAGGGCCCCTCCGGGCCCCTGGCGCACCAAGTGTCCTCGAACCCCACGCAGTTCCTTCGCAACATCGCGATCATCGCGCATGTCGACCACGGCAAGACCACCCTTGTCGACCAGCTCCTGAAGCAATCCGGCACGTTCGACGCCCGCACGGTCGTCCCCGAACGCGTCATGGACTCGAATGCGCTCGAAAAGGAGCGCGGCATCACCATCCTGGCCAAGAACACGGCCATCAAGTGGAACGAGTACCGGATCAACATCGTCGACACCCCGGGACACGCGGACTTCGGCGGCGAAGTGGAGCGCGTGCTGTCGATGGTCGACTCCGTGCTGCTGCTGGTCGATGCCGTCGACGGCCCGATGCCGCAGACGCGGTTCGTCACGCAGAAGGCGTTCGCGCACGGTCTGCGTCCGATCGTGGTCATCAACAAGATCGACCGTCACGAGGCCCGCCCGAACTGGGTGCTGGACCAGACGTTCGACCTGTTCGACCGCCTCGGCGCCACCGAAGCGCAGCTCGATTTCCCGGTCGTCTACGCGTCGGCCATCCAGGGTTTCGCGACGTACGATCCCGCCCACCGTGGCGGCGACATGAAGGTGCTGTTCGAGACGATCATCAAGCACTGCTCGCCGCCGGACGTCGATCCGAACGGTCCGCTGCAGTTGCAGGTGTCGCAGCTCGATTACTCGAGCTACGTCGGCGCGATCGGCATCGGCCGCATCAAGCGCGGCGTCATCAAGCGCGGCCAGACGGTCACGGTCGTCGACCGCACGGGGCATGCGCGGACCGAGAAGATCTCGCAGGTGCTCGGTTTCCACGGCCTGAACCGCATGGAAGTCGATTCCGCCAGCGCGGGCGACATCGTTGCGTTCGCCGGCATCGAGATTCCCGCGGTTTCGGACACGCTCTGCGATCCCGCACAACCGGAAGCGCTGCCGCCGCTGGTAGTGGATGAGCCGACCATCGGCATGACGTTCGAGGTCAACACCTCGCCGTTTGCCGGTCGTGAAGGCAAGTACCTGACGAGCCGCCAGATCCGTGAGCGCCTTTTCCGCGAGGCGCTGACCAACGTCGCGCTGCGCGTCGAAGAAACGGACGACCCGGACAAGTACCAGGTTTACGGCCGTGGCGAACTGCACCTGGGCGTGCTGCTCGAGAACATGCGGCGCGAAGGCTATGAGATTGCCGTATCGCGTCCGCGCGTCGTGATCAAGGAGATCGACGGCGTCAAGAACGAGCCGTACGAAGTGCTCGCGGTCGACATCGAGGACTCGAGCCAGGGTGCGGTGATGACCGCGCTCGGCAGCCGCGGCGGCCTGCTGCAGGCGATGCACCCGGACGGCAAGGGCCGCGTGCGTCTCGACTACATCATCCCGGCGCGTGGTCTGATCGGCTTCCAGACGGAGTTCCGCACGATGACGTCTGGACTCGGCCTGCTGTTCCACGTCTTCGATCATTACGCCCCGGTGTCCGAGCGCGAGATCGCAAGCCGCCAGAACGGCGTCATGATCTCGAACGGGCAGGGCACCGTGCTCGGCTATTCGCTCTTCAACCTGCAGGAGCGCGGCAAGCTGATGTGCGCGCACGGCGACGAGGTCTACGAAGGCCAGGTCATCGGTATTCACAGCCGCGAGAACGACCTGGTGGTGAACCCGCTCAAGGGCAAGAAGCTCACGAACATGCGCGCGGCCGGCAAGGACGAGAACATCGTGCTGGTGACGCCGATCCGCTACACGCTCGAGCAGGCGATGGAGTTCATCGAAGACGACGAACTCGTCGAGATCACGCCGACGTCGATCCGCATCCGCAAGCGCGCGCTCAAGGAGCTGGATCGCAAGCGATCGGGTCGAGCCTCCGAGTCCGAGTAAGCCGTTTCGCCGGTCGTGTGGCCACCTCTCCCGCTTCGGCGGGCGAGGTCGCGCAGGTCGCGCACGTAGCCCCAGTTCCGGTCGTCTTTCGCGCCCCGAAGTCTCCCGCGCATCGTGAATCGCGCAGGGGACCTGCGCGATTCACGGCGACCCTTGCTCGAGCGGGTGTTCGGCGATGGTGCCAGCGGCTGGTCGGATGGAGTGAAGCCGCCTCACACCAACGCCCGAGCTGCGGCGTCCGACACGGGGCGCGAAAGACAACCGGAACTGGATCTCCGTGCTCGTGTTGGCGCCCCTGGCCGCTATGTCGACGTCTGCCGGTGAGCGTGTCACTGCAGCCCTGTGGCTCGCGGTTGCAGCGGGAGTCGACCTGCGCGACCAGCGCAACCCACCCGTTGACACAGGAAAGCTGAGCGATCAGCCGGCCTTGAGGTCGACGTCGCTGTCCGACCGTACTGTCGCGGTCTCCGGCGCGGATGCGACGAGCGCGGCGAGCGTCGCGATTGGCTGCGGCGAAGCGATGAAATGGCCCTGCGCGTACTGCACGCCGAGTTCGGCCAGTTGATTCAGGACCTCGGCGGAGTCGACGCGCTCGGCGATGATTGCGATGCCCATGGTGCGACCGATCTGGGTGATTGCCTCGACCATGCTGCGGTCGATCACGTCCTGCGCCACGTTCTGCACGAAGCTGCCGTCGATCTTGATGTAGTCCACCGGCAGGTTCTTCAGGAACAGGAACGACGAGAGACCGCTGCCGAAGTCGTCGAGCGAGAACCGGCAGCCGCGCTTGCGCAGCTCGTGGATGAAGTGCGTCGCCGCGGCGAGGCTGGACATGGCCGTGTTTTCGGTCAACTCGAAGCAGAGCGCGCCGGGGCTCAGGTCTGCAGTGGCCATCTCGGCGATGACGTAATCGAGGAATTGTTCGTCGTTGATCGTCGTGGTCGAGACGTTGATCGTGATCGTGTACGGCACCCGCGACAGGTCATCGGAGCGCTTGTGTGCAAGGTGCTGGCACGCCTGCCGCACGACCCAGCGGTCGAGGGCGGGCATGAGGTTGAAGCGTTCTGCCGCCGGGATGAATTCCGCCGGCTGCACGAGCTGGCCGTTCTCGTCGCGCATGCGCAGCAGCAGTTCGAACTGGCGGAAGGCTTCGGCCCCGGGCCGGATCGCCACGATCGGCTGGCAATAGAGCTCCAGGCGGTCTTCCTCGCAGGCGCGATTGATGCGGGAAACCCATTGCATTTCGCGCAGGCGGTCGGGTGCGTGGCCTTGGTTGTACGTGTGCACGCGGTTACGGCCCGATTCCTTCGCCGTGTAGCACGCCACGTCGGCGGCGCTCATGATCGTGGACAGTGTTTCCGTATCGCCGTTCATCTCGGCGAGGCCGATCGAGACGCCGACGTTCATGATCCGGTCCTGCCAGACGAAGCGGAAATCGCGGATCGCCTGGCGCAGGCCCTCGGCGATGCGCTGCGCCCTGTCGAGGCTGCAATCGAGCAGCAGTACGCCGAATTCGTCGCCGCCGAGCCGCGCCAGGGTGTCGGATGCGCGGATGCGGGTCTGCAGGACGCTCGTCACCTGCTTCAACAGCCGGTCGCCGGCCTGGTGGCCGCACGTGTCATTGACCACCTTGAACTGGTCGAGGTCCAGGTACAGCACGACGTGGCGAACTGCGTGATCGGCGCGCGAGGCCTGCAGGGTCGCGTTGATGCGATGTTCGAATTCGCGGCGATTGATCAGGCCGGTGAGGGCGTCGTGGGTCGCCTGGTAGGAGAGCGCGCGTTGCAGCCGGCGTTCCTGGCTGACGTCATGGAAGACCATGACGACGCCGATCAGCCGGCCGGCCCGATCCCGAATCGGGGCGGCCGAGTCCTGCATCGAGATTTCATGCCCGCGACGGTTCACGAGCAGTGACGGCTCGGTCATTTCGACCATGCGGCCCTCGCGCAGGCAGCGAGTGATCGGGCTGTCGACCGGCTGACGCGTGGTCTCCGCAATGACATGGAACACTTCGGCGATGGGTCGGCCGAGGGCCTCCTGCGAATCCCAGCCCGTCAGCTCTTCTGCCACCGGGTTCAGGTATTCGACGCGCCCGTCGGCGTCCGTCGTGATGACCGCGTCGCCGATCGACTGCAGCGTGACCTGTGCCTTTTCCTTTTCCTCGTACAGCTGCAGTTCCGCCCGCTTGCGCACGGTGATGTCGGTGATCGTGCCTTCGTAGCCCGTGATCTCGGAATCTTCGCTGCGAATCACGCGGGCATTGATCAGCACGGTGACAGGCGTGCCGTCGCGTCGCCGCAGCTGGAATTCCGCGTCGCGGATGACGCCGTCGCGGTGCAGGGTCAGGATGGCGTGCTCGCGCTCGTTCGCGTCCGTGAACAACGTAGCCATGTCCGGGATCGCCAGCAGGTCGTCGACAGTGTCGTATCCGAGCATGTGCGCGAGCGCCGGGTTGACGGCCTCGAAGCGGCCTTTCACGGTCGCGCGGTACACGCCTTCGATGACGTTCTCGAACAGGCTGCGGTACTGCGCTTCGCTGTGGCGGAGCGCTTCCTCGGACCGTTTTCGCTCGATGGCGATTGCCGCTAGCGCTGCCAGCCTCGCCATCAGTTCGAAGTCCCGGCCAAGGGGGCTGCGCGGGTGTCTGAAATAGAGCGCGACCGTGCCGAGCATGCGTCCATCCGGTGCACGGACCGGCGTCGACCAGCAAGCCCGCAGCCCGGCTTCGACCGCCGGCGCGCGCAGGTGCTCCCAGAGCGCGTCGCGAGTGATCTCCGCGACGATTACCTGGCGATGCAGGAAGATCGCCGCAGCGCACGACCCGTTGCGCGGACCGATCTCGAGGCGTTGCTTTGCGGTCAGGTAGTCATGCGGCAGACGCATGCCGGCCACGTGGTGCAGCGTGTTGGTCTCGGCATCGTAGATTGATACCGTGCAGAGCGCGTCCGGGGTGACCTTCTCGGCCGTTTCCGTGATGGCTTCGAGCGTGGCGGTCAGTTCGGAATTACTCGTGATTCTTTCGAAGACGCGCCGATCGCCTGCTGTCAGCAGTTCGCTGCGCTTGCGTTCGGTGATGTCGATGATGCTGCCGCGAATGAGACGCCTGCCGGAGGAAGGCAGGCGCACGAGGCGGACTTCGCAGGGAATGTCGTGCCCCAGTGCGTCGCGGTGCAGCCATTCGAAGCACGGCGCGTCGCCGTCGAGCGCACGATCGATGTGGCCACGGGCGATGCCGAAGGACGGCGAGCCATCCTGCTGGATCGGAGGGCTGATCTGCTCCGGGCCCATGGTCAGCAGCTCGTCGCGCGTCATCTTGAAAAAGCGTACGGCGTTTTCGTTGCACTCGACGAACCTGCCGGCATCCATGTCGAGCACGACGATGGCCTCCGGCGCGTGCTCGACCAGCGTCCGATAGCGGGCTTCGCTCTCGCGGATCGCCGCCTCGGATGCTTTCCGTGCAGTGGTTTCACGCATGCAGACGACGAAGAACTCGCGGCTGTCGAGCCGCACCTTGCTGACGCCGATTTCGGCGTCGAACAGGTTGCCGTTCCGGTGCCGGCCCGTGGTCTCGCGTGGCTTGAGGTCGGCCTGGGTGTTCTCGACGGATGCCGCCATCTCCTCGAGCGTCTCGACGATGCGGGGGCGGTGCGCCAGCGACGGAATCAGCTGATCGAGCTTCCTGCCGCGAACGTCCTGTTCGCCATAGCCGAAGACGCGCTCGCCCGTGGTGTTCAACGTTTCGATGCGGCCCGTTCCGTCGACGGTAATGATCGCGTCCTTGACGTGATCGAGCACGACCTGCAGCTGCGCCGCTGCGCTCTCGCGCACTTCGCGCGTGAACGCGCTGGTCTCGTCCGCAAGCAGCCGCATCGAACGCACGACGCCATTGCGTTCCTCGTCCCACTCCGCGTACGCATCACTGATGGCGTGCAGGAGCTTGCGCAGGTCGAGCGGCCCGTCATCCTCGCGGGAGTCGTCGAACTGCTGCTTCAGTAGCGGATGCAAGCTCATGGAACGAAATAACCCTCCACCCGAACGGACGCGCACCGCCGAATGTTATGACCGTATGGAAAGATCCTGTTGTGACGGGCGTCACCTCTTTTCACCTCGCCAAGTGGGCTGGTCGAGGTCGGCCGGCCGGCAGGGAGAGGAGGCCGGAGCCCGTGTAAACTGCGCCCCCGATGGATGCCACGCCGCCAAAGACGCCTGCGACCCCCCTGTGCGGCCGGGATGACCCCGCGCCGTTCGTGGTGCTGGAGGAGCACGGGCCTGCGCCAGCCCTCGTCGTCTGCGACCATGCCAGCCGGGCGTTCCCGCAGGCCCTGGACCGGCTGGGACTGCCTGAACTGCCCAGCTGGCAGCACATTGCCTGGGACATCGGGGCGGGGGAACTCGCCAGGGGCCTCGCCCATGCGCTGGGCGCGCCGGCGGTGCTGGCGGGGTACTCGCGCCTGGTGGTGGACTGCAACCGCTCTCCGGACGACGTGGAGGCCTTTCGCAAGGAAAGTGACGGCTGGGTCGTCCCAGGCAACCAGCAACTGTCCGAATACGACCGCCGTGTGCGTCTCGCGTCCTACTTTGATCCGTACCATGAATGCATCGAGGCCATGGTGGGTGGGTTCCGGGTTCGCGGCGTCGTGCCGCTGCTGGTCGCCGTGCACAGTTTTGCGCCAACCCTGGCCGGCAACGCGCGCCCCTGGCACGCGGGCGTGCTGTGGGACCATGACGAGGCCAACGCGCAGCGGCTGCTGCAGCGGCTGCGGGCGCACAAGGGCCTCGTGGTCGGTGACAACGAACCCTACAGCGGCAAGCACCCGGCGAATTACACGATCGACCACCATGCCAAGGCCCATGGCCTGCCCCACGTCTGTATCGAAGTGCGGCAGGACCTGCTGAGTTCACCTGCGGGCGTCGAGCGGTGGGTGCGCCTGCTGGCGCGCATCATCGGCGAAATCCTGGCCGAGCCGCAGTCGTTGCGACTGCTGGCGAAGGTGGCGACCCATGCCTGACCACGCGCCGCCGTTCACCATCGGCGTCGAGGAGGAATACCTCCTGGTCGACGTCGACACCCGCGCGGTCGCGCACGATCCGCCGCCCGGGCTGTTCGTGGCGCTGCACGACCGCACCGACGGCCGTGCATTTCCGGAGTTCCTGCGCTCGCAGGTCGAAGTCGCCACGCCGGTGTGCCGCACGATCAGCGAGGTGCGCACGTCGCTGACGGAGTTGCGGCGAGCCGTGGTCGAGGAAGCTGCGAGGTTCGGCCTGGCGCCGATCGCGTCGGCGAGCCATCCGTTCTCGCTGTCCTCCAGGCAGCAGCGCACCGACAAGGAGCGCTACGTCGCGTTGCTCGAGGAAATGCAGGGCGTTGCGCGTCGCATGATGATCTGCGGCATGCACGTGCACGTCGGCATCGACGACGACGAGCTGCGTATCGACCTGATGAACCAGGCACGGTATTTCCTGCCGCACCTGCTGGCGCTTTCCTGCAGCTCGCCTTTCTGGGAAGGGGAGCGCACCGGCCTGATGTCGTTCCGCCTGATGATCTTCAACGGCATCCCGCGTACCGGATTGCCCGAGAAGTTCGCGAGCTGGAACGAGTACCGGCGCCACACCGACATGCTCATCGAAACCGGCATCCTCGCCGACACCTCGCGGATCTGGTGGGACCTGCGGCCGAGCGCGCGGTATCCCACGCTCGAGACACGCGTGATGGATTCGTGCACTTCGCTCGAAGACTCGGTGCGGCTTGCAGCGCTCAACCTGTGCCTGATGCGCAAGCTGTATCGCCTGCGTCGTGACAACCAGCAGTGGCGACCGTACCCGGAGCTGCTGATCGGCGAGAACCGCTGGCGGGCGATGCGGTATTCCTGCGATGCGGGCCTGCTCGACCTCGGCCGCCAGCGCATCGTTCCCTTTGCGCAACTGGTGGAGGAAATCATCGATCTGCTGCGCGAGGACGCCAGCGAACTCGAGTGCCTGCCAGAGATTGCCGGCTTGCGCGAGATTCTCGAGCGCGGCACCAGCGCGCATCGACAGCTGAGGATTTTCGAGCGCGCGCTGCAGGCGGGCGCTGACCAGCAGGAAGCGTTCAGCGCGGTGGTGGACTGGCTGGTGGCGGAGACCGCGCGATGACGCAGCGAATGCTCGATCGGCGTCTCTCCGTGGCTCCGATGATGGACTACACGGATCGCCACTGCCGTTACCTGCTGCGCCTGCTGAGTCCGCGTTCGCTGCTCTACACGGAGATGGTGACGGCACATGCGCTGGTCCATGGCCATCTCGAGCGCCTGCTGGGGTTCGACCACTTCGAGCACCCCGTCGCGCTGCAGCTGGGCGGGTCCGATCCCGAACTGCTCGCCCGTGCGGCGAAGCTCGGCGAGCAGTACGGTTACCGCGAGATCAACCTCAATGTCGGTTGCCCGAGCGATCGCGTGCAGAGCGGCCGTTTCGGCGCCTGCCTGATGGCGGAGCCCGAAATCGTCGCGCAGTGCATGATCGCCATGCGCGAAGCCGTGAGCATCCCCGTCACCGTGAAATGCCGGATCGGCATCGACGAGCTCGAGGATTACGGCTTCTTCGAGTGGTTCGTGCTGGCTGTAAGGCAAGCGGGCGTCGACGTGTTCGTCGTGCATGCACGCAACGCGATCCTGCAGGGCCTCACGCCGAAGGAAAACCGCGAAATCCCGCCGCTGCGCTACGACGTGCCGGAGCGACTCAAGCGCGAGCATCCTGAGCTCACGGTGATCCTGAACGGCGGCATCAAGACCGTGCCGCAGGTGCGCGAGTGGTTGCCGAAGTTCGATGGAGTGATGATCGGCCGGCAGGTCTACCACGAGCCCTATCTGCTCGCCGAACTCGACGCGCACTTTCTCGGCCCTGGCTTCGTGCCGCCATCGCGCGAGCTGGTGGTGGACCGCTATGCTGACTACGTCGAGCGCATGCTGGCGGAAGGCCATCGCCTGCCGCTCATGCTGCGCCACGTTCAGGGGCTCTTTGCAGGCCTGCCAAACGCCCGCGCGTGGCGTCGTTACCTCGCGGAGCACGCAATTCAGCCCGGTGCGGGCCCGGAAGTGCTGCGGGATTCCCTCAGGCTGTTCCGGGACGCGGCATAGGGGTCATCCGGGCGCCATCCGGCCCGCGCTGGCAAGCACGGCGCGACGGGCCACAACCGCTATAATGTAAAGTCGATCCGGATCATTCTGCCCGCTACAGGGCGCCCAGGGGCCTTGCCAAGCGTGACCAGTACCGAGACGGAAGTTGCCGTCCTCTTCGCCGACGTCGTGGGCAGCACTCGCCTGTACGAGCTGCTCGGCGATCAGCAGGCGCGCGCGCTGATCCAGCTCAGTGTCGAAATCATGCGTGAGGCGACCGTGCGCAACCGTGGCACCGTCATCAAGACCATTGGCGACGAGATCCTCGCAATCTTTCCCACCGTCGATGACGCCGTAAATGCCGGTGGCGAGATGCAGCAGGACATTGGCGCCCGGCCGGAACTCCTGGTGCAGAGCCAGCACGTGGCAATCCGTATCGGCTGCCACTTCGGGCCGGTCGTGCTCGAGAACAAGGATATCTTCGGCGCGTCGGTACACACCGCGAATCGCATGACCAGCCAGGCCAAGGCCGGGCAGATCATTCTTTCGGCGGATACGGTTCGCCGCTGTTCACCGGAGTGGCGGGCGGTCTCACGTCGCGTGGACGTCACCTCGCTGCGTGGGCTCAACGAGGAAATGGAACTCTACGAGGTCCTCTGGCAGCAGGAAGACGCCACCAGCATGTTGCCCTCGATCGCGATGGGCGGCATGCACGGTGCCCGGCGTGTTCGCGTCCGCTACCTCGACCGCGAGATCGTGCTCGACGACGCCCGCAACGAGATCACGATGGGTCGGGCCGAGGAGAACAGCGTCGTGCAGAAGGGCACGCTGATCTCTCGCCTGCACGCCAGGATCGAAATGGTGCGCGGCCGCTTCCTGCTCGTGGACCAGAGCACGAACGGCACGTTCGTACTGAATGCCGACGGCAAGGAGTCGTTCGTGCGGCGAGACTCCGTCACGCTGCAGGGCGAGGGCTGCATCGGACTCGGGAAGTTGCCGGATCCGAATGCCGCGGGTGTCATCCGCTTTGCGCTCGAGGACTAGAGGAAGGGGAGGAAGGGAAGGAAGGGGAGGAAGGGCAGGAAGTTCAGGAAGTACCGGAAGGGCAAGAAGGTCAGGAAGTGACCCCTTCCTAACCTTCCTAACCTTCCTGAACTTCCTGCCCTTCCGCTCAGCCGAGCGCCCGCTGTACCTGCCGGTGCTTGTCCTTGAGCTGCTGCGGCACGCGCGTGCCGTAGCTCTCGAGGTACTTGCCGATGTCTTCGATCTCCGCATGCCAGGCGGACTGATCGATGTTCATCAGTTGCTGCAGGGCGTCGTCGCTGAGATTGATGCCCTTGAGATCGATGTCTTCCGGACGAGGCAGGAAACCGATCGGCGTTTCTTTCGCCTGCGCGCGGCCTTCACAGCGATCGATGATCCAGGAGAGCACGCGCAGGTTGTCGCCGAATCCCGGCCACAGGAACTTGCCGTCCCTGTCCTGGCGGAACCAGTTGACGTGATAGACCTTCGGCAGTTGCTTCGCGCGGCCCTCGAAGCTCAACCAGTGCGACCAGTAGTCAGCGAAGTTGTAGCCGCAGAACGGCTTCATTGCCATCGAATCACGGCGCACCACGCCGACCTGGCCGACGGCCGCTGCAGTCGTTTCCGACGCCATGCCGGCGCCGATCATGACGCCGTGCGCCCAGTCGCGGGCTTCGTACACCAGCGGGGCTACTTCGCGGCGGCGGCCGCCGAAGAGGATTGCGGAGATCGGCACGCCTTCCGGGTGCTCCATCAGGTGCGAGTACGCCGGGTTCTGCTTGGCCGAAACGGTGAAACGTGAGTTCGGGTGCGCGGCAGGTGTCGTCGCCGTGGCCTTATCGTATGGCTTGCCCTGCCAGTCGATGACCGGTGTGCCCGACGTCCGGCCTTCCCACCACGGCTCGTTGTCGGCGGTCAGCGCCACGTTGGTGAAGATCGTGTCGTGGTGGATCATCTCGTAGGCGTTGCGGTTGGTCTTCGGGCTGGTGCCCGGCACCACGCCGAAGAAACCGGCTTCCGGATTGATCGCGCGCAGGCGACCGTCGCTGCCGACGTGCAGCCACGCGATGTCCTCGCCGATCGTCCACACCTTCCAGCCCGGCATCGTGTCGGGCGGGATCAGCATCCCTAAGTTGGTCTTGCCACAGGCCGACGGGAACGCGCCCAGGACGTAGTGCACCTCGCCGCGCGGATTTTCCATGCCGACGATGAGCATGTGCTCGGCGAGCCAGCCTTCGGTGCGTGCCTGGTAGCTTGCGATGCGCAGGGCATGGCACTTCTTGCCGAGCAGCGCGTTGCCGCCATAGCCCGAACCGATGCTCTTGATCGAGAGTTCCTCGGGGAAATGCATGATGAAGCGCTTGTCGGGATCGAGATCGCCGATCGAGTGCAGTCCTCTGACGAAGGTGCCGTCCTGCTCGATGCGGTGCAGCGCCGGCGTGCCCATGCGCGTCATGATCCGCATATTCAGCACGACATAGGGGCTGTCGGTGATCTCGACGCCGCAGCGCGAGTGGGGCGAGTTGATCGGGCCCATGCAGTAGGGCACGACGTACATCGTGCGGCCCTGCATGCAGCCTGCGAACAAGGCATCGATCCGGGCATGCGCGGCCGCCGGGTCCATCCAGTTGTTGTTCGGGCCGGCGTCTTCCTGGTCCGGCGTGCAGATGAAGGTGAGGTGCTCGACGCGTGCGACGTCCGAGGGGTTGGAACGATGCAGGTAGCACTTCGGGAAGGTCGCCTGGTTCAGTTCGATCAGGTCACCGGTGCCGAGCATCTGCTGGATGAGTTCGTCGCGCTCGATGTCCGAGCCGTTGCACCAGTGGATGCGGTCGGGTCGCGTCAGTTTCGCTGTCTGTTCGACCCAATCGCGCAGGGATGTATTCGTAGTCATTAAGGGACCTTTCGCCACAGCTCAATCGAGGAATTATAGCTGCCCGACCCCTGTTGCGCTGAGTCGCGACAGGACCCATGAGTGCGGGTAGTACGCACCAAAAAAAGCGCCCTCCGTGGAGGGCGCAATCAGGGGGAGACCTGTGGCCAGGGCCCGCGTCTTGGTTCTAATCGGCGATGCGGGCCCGGCTTTTGTCCTGAATCAGTCGGTTACGCGGCCTTGCGGGCGCGCTTGACGGTCTTGCGGGTCGCACGCTTGACGGCAGCGGTCTTGCGACGCACGGCAGCCTTCGGCGCCTCGACTTCCTTCTCGACGATGCTCTCGTAGGCATGCCTGGCGACGTTACGGAAATCGCGGCCTGCGACCTTGACGATGGTCACGACGCGGGTCGCGTCTTCCGCCATGCGCGCGCGCGTGGCGGGCGTGAGCTCGATCTGCTCGCGCACGAGTTCGATGATGTTTTCCGCACGCGTTGCGCGCTCGAGGCGCAGCGCCACGTCCGTCAGGGCAGACGTCACGACGTCCGACTGCAACTCGATCAGGCTCTGCACGGCGGTCTGCGAGACCGACGTCAGCTTCACGCCGGACCGGGCGATCATGCGCACGGGGCTCTTCAGGGCTTTGAGGGTTTCGGCGGAGCCGGTGATGGCTTCGCGGACGGTTGCGGCGGAATTCTTGCGGAAGCTGCGAACCTTGCCAGTGAGCAGATCACCGCGCTCGGCGATGTATTCCTGCATATCTACGATCATGGCGATCTCCTTAGGGTTGTTCGTGGCTGCTGCATCGCAGCATTGCTGCATTGCACAATAATCCAGATGACCGCCACTGTCAAATGGGTAGATATGCCCAGCCAGAACGACGCCGGCGCAGTCGATCTGCAACTGGCTGCAACACCAGGGAGTTTCGGGGTGTGCACGCCCCTTATGTCGCTTGCCTCGAACCCGCCCGTCCCGCAGAGTCCGCCCCCGATGCCTGCCTACCCGATCCACGGTAACCTCGTCCTGCATCCGGGCACTGAGCGGTCCGGAAAACGCTTGTCAGCGTTCGCAGCGCTGGTCCTGCTGCTGTGCATATCGACGTGGCAGGGCCGGGTTCTGGCCCAGGGCGTCGCCGACAACCCGAAAGTTGCCGAGGCCACCGGATCCGGTCCGTTACAGACTGCGATCGAAGTGCAGAAGCTCGAGGTCAGCGTGGGCCCGGGCGGGCAGGAGATTCGTCGCTGGGTCCCCGCCGAGCGGCTCAACGCCGGTGACGAGGTTCACTACACGGTGCGCGTGCATAACCCGGGCAAGCAGGCGGTGGACAAGGTCGTCGTCACCAAGCGACTGCCTTTCGGCGTTCACTACCGGCGTGGCTCGGCCACGGGTCCCGCCGCCGACGTGCAGTTCTCGATCGATGGCGGCGAGACCTATGCGACGCCCGAGACGCTTGCGCGAGCGGCGCGTGGCGCCAGGAATAGCGCAAACAAGCCGCTCGAAAAAGACTACACGCACGTCCGCTGGGTGCTCAGGAAGCCGCTGGGTCCAGCCTCGACCGCGCTGCTGCGCTTTCGCGCGACATTCTCCTGACGCGCATGGCAACGCCGCTGGCAGAAATCCTGGGGCCCGACGGGCCGCTGGCCCGCGCGTTGCCGGGCTACAAGGCGCGTCCGCAGCAGATCGAAATGGCTGAACACGTGGCGGCCGCGCTGCAGGAACGCCTGCAACTGGTGGTCGAAGCGGGTACCGGTACTGGCAAGACTTTCGCTTACCTCGTGCCAGCGCTGCTGTCGGGTCGCAAGGTCATCGTTTCCACCGGCACCCGCGCATTGCAGGATCAGCTGTTTCACCGTGACCTGCCGACGATCTGTGCCGCCATCGGTCGACCCGTGCGCATCGCGCTGCTGAAAGGTCGCGCCAATTATCTCTGCCGTCACCGGCTCGACATGGCCGAGCAACAGGCCTATGCGCGCGGGCTGCGCAAGGAAGTCGCGACTGCGTTGCCCAGGGTTCGCGCCTGGTCGTTCACGACGAAGCGGGGCGACGTCGCGGAGTTGCCCGGCATCGGCGAGCAGGATCCCGTGTGGCCGTGGGTGACGTCGACACGCGAGAACTGCCTCGGGGCGGAGTGCCCGAAGTTCGAAGAGTGTTTCGTGCTCGCGGCACGGCGCGAGGCGCAGGCCGCCGACATCGTCGTCGTCAATCACTACCTGTTAATGGCCGACCTGGTGTTGAAGGAAGAAGGGTTTGGTGACCTGCTTCCCGGCGCCGACGCGATCGTGATCGACGAGGCGCACCAGTTGCCGGACGTCGCCGCACAGTTCCTGGGCTACAGCGTCAGCACGCGCCAGCTCGCCGCCATTTCGAAGGACGTCGCGGGTGAGCTGCTGCTCGCGCAGCAGATGGCGGGCAAGGTCGACGGCGCATTGAGCGGCTTGGACGCGCAAATCGCGGCCGTGCTGGCGATCACCAGCGGCCAGGACGCACGGCTCGAGCACGCACAATGGCCGGACCGCCTGCTCGAAGCGTTGAACGGGCTGGGCGCTCGCGCAAAAGAACTGGCTGACGCCATCGCACCGCTCGGCGCCGACGGGCAGGCCGCGTTCAAGCGCCTGCAGGAGCGGCTCGAGGAAAATGCCGACCGGTTGCATTCGCTGACGGCCGAGGATGCGCCGGGTGGGGTGCGCTGGGCCGAAACCAGCGCGCGCAACGTCAGCGCGCATTTCGCGCCTGTAGACGTCGCGAGCCAGCTCTCATCGCTGATGGAGACCCAGCCGTGCGCGTGGATCCTCACGTCAGCGACGCTCGCCGTGGGTGACGACTTTTCCCACTTCAAGCGCCGCAGCGGGCTCACGCGCGCGACGACCGTGCGTTTCGCGAGCCCGTTCGACTTTGCGAACCAGGCGCTAATGTACCTGCCGAAGGGGCTGGGGGAACCAGGTGCGCCGGACCATGCGCGTAACGTGATCAACGCGGCGTTGCCGGTGCTCGAGGCGAGCGGCGGCCGCGCGTTCATCCTGTTCACGAGTCATCGTGGCCTGCGCGAGGGCGCCGAAGAACTCTATCGGCTGTGGGGCGAGACCCCGCCGTTCCCGGTGCTGATCCAGGGCGGCGCCTCGCGTGACCATCTCCTGCGCGCGTTTCGCGAAGCCGGTAATGCAGTGCTGCTGGGCACAGGCAGTTTCTGGGAAGGCATCGACGTGAAGGGCGAGGCGCTCAGCGTCGTGATCATCGACAAGCTGCCGTTCGCGGCGCCGGACGATCCGCTGCTGAAGGCGAGGCTCGCGGCGATCCGCGAGCAGGGCGGCAACCCGTTCTTCGACGAGCAGGTGCCGCAGGCGGTGATTGCCTTGAAGCAGGGGGTCGGCCGGCTGATCCGCGACGAAGCCGACTGCGGCGTGGTCATGCTCTGCGATACTCGCCTGGTGACGAAGGGCTATGGACGTCAGTTCATCGCCAGCCTGCCGCCGATGCGGCGCACGCGCGCCCTCGAGGATGTGCAGGCCTTCCTGCGGGAGAAGCTCGGATGAAGCTGCTCCGCATGCTGGCGATCGACACTTCGACCGAGGCCTGCTCGGCCGCGCTGCTGTGGTCCGACGGCGAGATGCGCCAGCGCTTCGTAGTCACCGAGCGCGGCCACGCCGACCTCATCCTGCCGATGATCGACGAGTTGCTGGCCGAAGCGGGGTGCAAGCTCAAGGATCTCGACGGTTTGGCGTTCGGTCGCGGACCCGGCGGCTTCACCGGGCTGCGGATCGCGGCAGGCGTCATTCAGGGGCTCGCTTATGGGGCGGGTTTGCGCGTTGCGCCGGTCTCGAGCCTCGCCGCCGTCGCCTTCCTGTCTTCCTGTCCTTCCTCGCCTTCCTCGCCTTCCTCCCCTTCCTCAGGCGTCCTGGTCTGCAACGACGCGCGCATGAACGAGGTGTACTGGGGATGTTATCGATTCGATCCCGACGCCCCGTGCGTGCCCATCGTACTGGCC
The DNA here is from genome assembly GCA_016704655.1 of Pseudomonadota bacterium. Taxonomy (GTDB): domain Bacteria; phylum Pseudomonadota; class Gammaproteobacteria; order Steroidobacterales; family Steroidobacteraceae; genus RPQJ01. The sequence continues at coordinate 200,347 of JADIZR010000001.1, forward strand.
GCGGAAGCGGTCGGACCCGAAAACAGCGTGCTGCCAACGCCCACCGTCACGCGCTTCGCGGGCAATGGCATCGTGCGGTATCCGGCACTGCAGGCCCGGCTCGAATCCGCCGGACTGAGCTACTGCACGGGCGTGTATCCTCGCGCTGACGCTATTGCTCGCCTCGGCCAGCAAATGCTGCAACAGGGTGACGGCGTGGATGCAGCTGAGGCATTGCCGGTCTATATTCGTGACAATGTCGCGCGTCCCCCGCGGCCGGCCGTCACGGGACTGTCATAATTGGCGCATGTAATGCGCCTGTAATGGCATACGCCGCAACTGGACCAGTCATGACGGGCAAGCAGATCCTGATCGTCGAAGACGAAAAGCCGATTCGCGACATGATCGCGTTCGGGTTGCGTCGCGCCGGCTTCACGGTCAGCGAGGCCGAGGATTGCAGCGAAGCTCGTTCCCGCATTGCCGATTCGCGTCCCGACCTGCTGCTCGTCGACTGGATGCTGCCGGATCAGAGCGGCCTCGAACTCACGCGCGCGATCAAGCGCAACAAGGAGACGCAGGACCTGCCGGTGATCCTGCTGACGGCCCGCGCCGAAGAGCAGGACAAGGTGGCGGGCCTCGAAGGCGGCGCCGACGATTACGTCACCAAGCCGTTCAGCCCCCGGGAATTGCTGGCACGAATCCAGGCGGTACTGCGCCGGACGTCGCCCACGGCAGCGGGCGAAGCGATCGAGGCGGGTGCGCTCAAGCTCGACCCGGTCAGCCACCGCGTCATTGCGGGCGAGCAGACCGTGTCACTCGGCCCGACGGAATACCGCCTGCTGCAGTTCTTCATGGAACACCCCGATCGCGTGTACGCGCGCAGCCAGTTGCTCGACCGCGTCTGGGGCGGCAACGTTTACGTGGAAGAGCGCACGGTGGACGTGCATATCCGCCGGCTGCGCAAGGCCCTGGAACCGTTCGCGTGCGACTCGCTCGTGCAGACGGTGCGCGGTTCGGGGTACCGTTTCTCGACCCGGCCCGAATAGGCGGAACATCGAAGGACCGAGGATCGCAGCGCGTGTCCCGACCTGCCTGGCAGCATCTCCTCGGAATCTTCGGCGGCCTGCTGGCTGCCCTGGCCTGCGGTTGGATCATCGATCGACCGGGGTTGTGCGCCTCACTCTACCTGGCCGCCATCGTCGCCTGGCAGGCGCGCAATCTCATCCGTTTCGAGCATTGGCTGCGCCTGCGCAGCATCCTGAAGCCGCCGAACATGGATGGCCTGTGGGGCAATACGGTGGCCATCGCCAATCGCCTCTACCAGCGCAAGCGCTTCCATAAGCGGCGCGCGCTCACGCTGCTGCGGGAGCTGCGGCGCATGACCTCGGCGATGCCTGACGGCGCCATCCTGCTCGGACCCACGCGCGAGATCCTCTGGTTCAATCCGATGGCGGCGGACTGGCTCGGATTGCGTCGCAAGCTCGATTACGGCATCCGCATCGACAACCTGATCCGGCAGCCGGAGTTCGTGGAATACGTTGCCGGAGGCGGCAGGGGTCCGGGACCCCGTATCCACATGCCGAACCTTGGTGATCGCTGGTTCGCCTTCAACCTCATCACCACCAGCGGGCGCGACCTGCAGTTGCTGATCGTCCGCGACGTGACCAGCGAAGCGCGACTCGAAAGCATGCGCCGGGATTTCGTGGCCAATGCCTCGCACGAGCTGCGCTCGCCGTTGACCGTGGTGCGCGGTTACCTCGACACGCTCGCTGACGATCCGGTCCTGGACGAGGGCTGGCGCGAGCCCGTGCGCGAAATGCAGCGGCAGTCCGAACGCATGCACGGCATCGTCTCCGACCTGCTGGAGCTGTCGCGCCTCGAAGCCGGCAGCAGCGAGGCAGAGCGGGAACCCATCGACGTCGCGGGGTTGCTGGCGTTGATGCGCAAGGAAGTACTCGCGCGCCCCGATCGGCCGGCCCAATTCGACCTGCAACTGGAATCGGACGCGCTGCTGCTCGGCGCCGAACCCGAACTGCACTCGATCTTCCAGAACCTGATCATGAACGCGGTGAAGTACACGCCTTCGGCAGGCAGGGTGTCAGTGCGGTTCTGGACGGATGGCCTCGGCGGTCACGTCGCGGTGACGGACACGGGCATCGGTATTCCGGCCGCGCACATCCCGCGGCTCACCGAGCGCTTCTATCGTGTCGACGCGGGACGGTCGCGCAAGCTGGGCGGCTCCGGGCTCGGGCTCGCGATCGTCAAGCACGCGTTGCAGCGTCACGGCGCGCAGCTCGAGATCTCCAGCGAAGAAGGCAAGGGCAGCACGTTCACGTGCCATTTCCCGCCCGCGCGCGTCCAGCACCGAGCAAGTCCTGCGGCCGGGGTTGCCTGACTTCGCCGGGCTCTCCGCCCGACACGCGACAGCGGCGGACCGGACCTCGACGCGACGTCACCCCTCTGCAACCGAACGTCGGCGGCGCGTTCCAGCACGGCTCGGTGCAGTAATTCTGTCGCTGCACTGCAATCTGCCTGTCACATACCCGGCGTAAAACGTGCGCCAAGGAAACGTCGCGTAAGTGCTCACGAGCACGTTGCCGACGCTGCCGAAGTTGACAGGCAAACCACCGAAAGGGGATCAATTGTGAAATCGACCGTGCTTGCGACCGCTGTCGCCGCCGTACTGACGCTCAGTGCCGCGGACGCGTCCGCGCAGACCAAGGGCGCGGCCACCAAGGCCGAAGTTCAGTCCATCCAGTCGCAGATGCAGGCGCTCGCCGAGCGTCTCAGTCGTCTCGAAGCGGCCAATGCCGAGTTGAAGACGCAGAACTCGGATCTACAGGCGCTGGCCGACCGCCGTGAGGCGGAAATGGACTACCTGAAGTCCCAGACCAAGGAACTGCGCGAGGAAGGCGCCGTCGCTTCGAACGAGATTGCCAAGGTGAAAGGCGCCGACTGGGCCACGAAGATCAAGGGCCGCGGCGACGTCCGCTATCGTTCCGAGAACATCTGGACGGAGCGCGTGATCGCCGCAACCGGGACGGACCCGGCCTACGTCGACGACGCGGCCGACCGCTATCGCCATCGTATCCGCGCACGACTGGGTTTCGACTTCAAGGCGACCGACAACGTCAAGGGCACCTTGCTGTTCGCCACGGGCGCCGACGATCCGCGTTCGTCGAACCAGACGCTGGGCAGCTCCGGTACCCGCAAGTCGATCGGCCTCGACATGGGCTATATCGACTGGAAATTCATGCAGGGCGGCAACCTGCTGCTCGGCAAGCAGGTCAACCCGATCTTCAAGCCTGGCCAGAGCCTGTTCTACGACGGTGACTTCAACCCGGAAGGCGGCGCCGTCAAGTTCGACCGCGGCATGTTCTTCGGCACCGCCTACGGCTGGTGGTTCAGCGAGCAGCACGCCGCAGACCCGAAAGGCGAGAACTCGGACGCCAACGTTTTCGGCCTGCAGGCGGGCATGAAGTTCCCGTTGCTGGGCGGCGAGACTGTAGTGGCGGCTAATTACTATGAGTGCGGGGCCTGCCAGGGCAACTCGCCGCTCTACAATAACAACGCGAACGGCAACTCGACGTTCCGCATTGGCTCGAGCACGACGAACCTGCTGACCTACGGCTACGACATCTTCGAGGTGGGGGCGCAGATGGGTGTCACCGTGGCCAACCTGCCGGTCACGTTCTGGGCCAACTATGCCCAGAACCTCGCGGACGACGTCGAGTACGACACGGCCTATGCGATCGGTGCGATGGTCGGCAAGGCCAGCGACGCCAAGACCTGGGAGGCGGGCCTGTTCTACCAGGAGATCGACAAGGACGCCCTGTTTGCCCAGTGGATCGACTCGGACTTCGGCGACGGCAAGACGGACTCGGAAGGCCTGGTGTTCAAGGCCGGCTATGCCCCGGTGAAGAATTTCACCATGAACGCCACGTACTTCATGAACACGTTGAATAAGGACGCGGAACTCGATCTTGACTACGACCGGCTGCAGGTGGACCTGAACTACAAGTTCTGATCCCGCCAGGCCCCAGCCTGGACCCTCCCCCGGACCCGCAGGGGTCCCCTCGCCAGATCCCCCGGCGAGGGCGCGGGGAGGGTTTTTTCTTGCCGGTTCGGTTGAACTTGTTTCGGTCCGGGCCGTCCTGTACAAGACGGCAGCTTCGGGAGTTCAATGGCCGTGATGGACACCTCCGACCTTTCGCACCACATCCACAGTCGCTACAACGCCGAACTCGAAGGTATCCGGACGGGCGTGCTGCAGATGGGCGGCCTCGTTGAACAGCAGCTGCAGAACGGGGTAAAGGCGATCGTGGGCGGGGACAGCCGTCTTGGCGAGGAGGTCGCCCGGCAGGATCACAAGGTCAATGCGATGGAGGTTGCGATCGATGAAGATTGCAGCCGCGTGCTCGCCACGCGTGCACCCACTGCCTCGGATCTCCGCCTGATCGTGGCGGTCATCAAGACCATCACCGATCTCGAGCGCATCGGCGACGAAACTGAAAAACTCGGGCACGCGGCCGCGCGCCTTTCCAAGTCCGATCGCACGGCGGATCGGTACCGTGAGCTGAAACATATCGGCGAGCTCGTCGCCGATATGGTGCACGGCGCGCTCGATGCCTTTGCCCGTCTCGACACCGAGGCGGCGCTCAGCGTGGCCCGCCGCGATCGCGTGATCGACGAAGAGTACGAGGTGCTGCAGCGCCAGTGCATCACTTTCATGATGGAGGACCCGCGGGCGATCCGGCGCACGCTGGACATCCTGAGCCTCGCGCGCGCGCTCGAGCGCGTGGGTGATCACGCCAAGAACATCTGCGAATACGTGGTCTACATGGTGCTGGGCAAGGACATCCGCCACCTGTCGATCGAGGACGTCGAGCGCCAGATCGGGGCGGCTCGCGCGTCCAAGCAGGCCGAAGGGGGCTGAACGTCCCGTTCCCGGGACGCGGAGCGTGCATTTGAATCTGACCTTCGATTCGCAGCAGCCCTGGTGGCTGCAGAACCGTACGTTGAATTTCGTGGGGTGGGCCTGGTGTGCCGGCCTCATGGCCTACGCGCTGTTCGTCCAATACGGATTGCGCGAAGAACCTTGCCCGCTCTGCATCCTGCAGCGGGTCGCGGCGATCACGACGGGCGTGCTCTTCCTGCTCGCCTGGCTTCACAATCCTGCCAGCGCCGGGATGCGGCGCGTCTATGGCACTCTGATCGTGCTCGCTGCGCTGGCTGGTGTCGGCGTCGCGGCCCGTCACATTTACGTCATCAATGCTCCGGCGGGTGCGGTCGCGGAATGCGGTGCAAGTCTCGAGTACATGATGGACGTGTTGCCGCTGCATGAAGTGCTGGGCAAGGTGCTGAGCGGGTCGGGGGAGTGCGCCAAGGTCACCTGGCGGTTCCTCGGATTCAGCATGCCGTTCTGGGTGCTGGTCAACCTGCTCGGTCTCGCCGCGCTCGGCGTCGTCGCCAACTGGCGGAAGCAGTAGGAAGGACAGGAAGGGCAGGAAGGTGAGGAAGGTGAGGAAGGGACTAGCTCTGACTCCTTCCTGTCCTTCCTGTCCTTCCTGTCCTTCCTGTCCTTCCTGTCCTTCCTGTCCTTCCTCCCCTTCCTCCCCTTCCTCCCCTTCCTCCCCCTTCCGCTACTTCCCCGTCAGCAGCAGCTCCATGATCCGCTCGTAAGCGAGGCTCAGCGTATCGATGTCCTCGATCCGCACGCACTCGTTCACCTTGTGGATCGTTGCGTTGACGACGCCGAGCTCCACCACCTGCGCACCGGTTGGCGCAATGAAGCGCCCATCGGAGGTGCCGCCGGTGGTCGACAGCTCAGGGTTGCGGCCCATGGTCTCGCGCACGGCTCGCTCCACGACTGCGGTCAAAGTACCGGGGCGAGTCAGGAAGGGGAGGCCGGAAACGAACCACTCCAGCGAATACTTCACTCGGTGACGGTCGAGCACCGCCAGCACGCGCTGCTGCAGTTTCTCGACCGTCTGTTCCGTTGAAAAACGCAAGTTGAAGCGAGCCTGCAATTCGCCGGGCACGACATTCGGTGCGCCGGTGCCGGCCGAGATGTTCGAAACCTGGAACGTCGTGGGCTGGAAAAAATCATTGCCTTGATCCCAGTGCATTGCGACCAGTTCCGCGAGTGCAGGCGCGAAACCGTGGACCGGGTTGTCGGCAAGGTGCGGGTAGGCGATGTGACCCTGCACGCCGTGCACCGTCAGGCGACCGGAGAGCGAGCCGCGCCGTCCCACCTTGATGGTGTCGCCAAGCACGTCGGCGCTGGTCGGTTCGCCGACGACGCACCAGTCGATCTTCTCGTGGCGCGCTTCGAGCACCTCCATCACCTTGCGCGTGCCGTCGACCGACGGGCCTTCTTCGTCGCTGGTGAACAGGAACGCGAGTGACCCCGCGTGGTTCGGATGCCGCGCGGTGAACCGCTCGGTGGCTGTCACCATGGCAGCGAGGCTGCTTTTCATGTCAGCGGCACCGCGCGCATAAAGTACGCCATCGACGATCACGGGCTCGAACGGATCGGTGCGCCAGTCCTCGCGCGGACCGGTTGGCACGACGTCCGTGTGACCCGCAAAGCAGAGCACCGGGCTTTCATTGCCGCGTCGTGACCAGAGGTTTTCCACCGGACCGAAACGCAGCCGTTCGTTGCTGAACCCGAGCGGCTCGAGCCGGGCACAGATGACATCCATGCAACCGTGATCCTCCGGGCTCACGGAAGGCCGGCGCAGCAGGTCTGCGGTCAGGGCAAGGGTCGGGGACATCGTGCTGGGTTTGCCTTTGTAAGCGCTGTCGGACCCGAGACGGGTCCGGCATTAAAGCCATGGAGGCTCGTAGAATCAAGCACTTGCGTCAACTTTACATTTGTCACATGGCTGTCACAGTGGGTCGGCAGACTGCGCGGCATAGACAGGGGCGCCCGCCCCTGGATCGACCCACAGCAGAGGATGCCTTTCATGAAGCTTTCCTGGCAGCAGATCACTCTTCCGGCCCTCGCGCTCGGCCTTCTGGCCTTCGGCGCGCCAGGGCGCGCCGACGCGCAGGCCGCGATCAAGATCGACGGCTCCAGCACTGTGTTCCCGATCTCCGAGGCTTATGCCGAAGAGTTCCAGATCCAGAAGCGCGGCAAGGTCCGCGTGACGGTCGGCGTCTCGGGCACCGGCGGCGGTTTCAAGAAGTTCTGCCGCGGCGAAACGGACATGGCGAACGCCTCGCGGCCGATCCTGGTTGCGGAAATGGAAGCCTGCCGCAAGGCCGGCATCAAGTACATGGAAGTGCCGGTGGCGTTCGACGCGCTGACGGTCGTGGTCAACCCCGCTAATACCTGGGCAAAGTCGATGACCGTGGCCGAGCTCAGGAAGATGTGGGAACCGGCCGCGCAGGGCCGCATCACGAGCTGGAACCAGGTCAACCCGAAGTTCCCGAAGGACAAGCTGATGCTGTTCGGGCCGGGTGCCGACTCGGGCACGTTCGACTACTTCACCGAGGCCGTGGTTGGCAAGGCCAAGTCCAGCCGCGGCGATTTCACCGCGAGCGAAGACGACAACACCCTGGTGCAGGGCGTGGAGAACAACAAGAACGCGCTCGGTTATTTCGGCTTCGCCTATTACGCCGCGCACAAGGACAAGTTGACGGCGGTCGCGATCGACAACGGCAAAGGCCCGGTCAGCCCCAGTCTCGAGAACGTGACCAACGGCACCTACAACCCGCTGTCGCGTCCGCTGTTCGTCTACGTGCGCGAATCGTCGGCCAAGCGTCCCGAGGTCCGCGAGTTCGTACAATTCATGTTGACGCACGGCGAACTGGTGGGCGAAGTGGGTTACCTGCCGCTGCCAAAGAGCGCCTATGCCCTCGCGTGGAAGCACTTCCAGGACGGCAAGCTTGGCACGGTCTTCGGCGGTCACCCGCAGGTCGGCATCACGATCGAACAGCTGCAGGCGCTGGAAGGTAAACTCTAATCTGGCGACCTTGCAGGGGCCGGGCCGGGACGCAAGGTCCCGGCCCGTTCATGTCTGACTCAAAGCGCCAACGAGGCGCCGCACGGGGAAAGGGCTCATGTCGGCAACGGCGACAACTCGTACGGCGGCGATGGGGAAGGGGGCCTTCTCTTCGCTGCGCTATCGCAAGCATCGCGACCGGGTCATAGAGCTGATCCTGCTGGCGGCAGCGCTCGTCGCGGTTTTCACGACGCTCGCGATCGTATTCATCCTGGTTTACGAGTCAGCGGCTTTCTTCGAGCACGTCTCGATCAAGGACTTCCTGACCGACAAGCAATGGACACCGCTGTTCGACGATGCGCACTACGGCATCATGCCGCTGGTTTCCGGCACTCTGACGGTGACGTTCGTCGCGCTGCTGGTCGCCATCCCGCTCGGCACGATCATTGCCATTTACCTTTCGGAGTTCGCGACGCACCGCATGCGCGAGACGGTGAAGCCGATCCTGGAACTGCTCGGTGCGGTTCCCACGGTGGTCTACGGGTACTTCGCGCTGCTGATGGTTACTCCCTTCCTGCAGAAACTGATCCCCGGCCTGCCGGGCTTCAACATGCTGAGCGCAGGCCTCGTGATCGGCCTGATGATCGTGCCGTACGTCGCGTCAGTCAGTGAAGACGCGATGCGAGCCGTGCCGCGCTACATGCGCGAGGGGTCCTATGCGATGGGTGCCACCAGGCTTCAGACCGCATTGCGCGTGGTCGTGCCGGGCGCCCTCTCGGGCATCGCTGCGGCCTATATCCTGGGAATCTCGCGCGCAATCGGCGAGACGATGGTCGTCGCGATCGCGGCCGGCATGCAGCCGACGCTGACGTTCAACCCCACCGAGCCGGCGGCGACGATCACGGCTTACATCGTGCAGGTCAGCCTCGGCGACCTGCCGCACGACAGCATCGGTTACCAGAGCATCTTCGCCGCGGGCCTGGTGTTGATGCTGATGACGCTGGTGTTCAACCTCGTCGGCTTTTTCCTGACCCGCAGGTTCCGTGAGGCCTACTGAGATGTCCGCAGTAATGACCCTCGAGGAACTCCGCCGCGGCCTGTCGCGGCGCAAGAACTTCGACAAGCTGTTCGTGGTCCTGGGGCTGCTGATCATGATGGGCTGCCTGGGCGTGCTTGCTCTCCTCTTCCTGGACCTCGTGCGCGACGGGGCGTCGCGCTTCGGCTGGGACTTCCTGACGCAGTTCCCGTCACGCAAAGCGGAACGTGCCGGCATCCTCTCCGCTTTCGTCGGCACCTCGATGATCATGCTGGTCACGGCCGTCGTTTCGCTGCCGGTGGGCGTTGCGGCGGGTATCTACCTGGAGGAATACGCGCCGAAGAACTGGTTCACGGGAATCATCGAGATCAACGTGACCAATCTGGCTGGCGTCCCCTCGATCGTCTACGGTCTACTGGCGCTCGGCCTGTTCGTCTACCAGTTCGGTTTTGGCCAGAGCGTGCTGTCGGCCGGCCTCACGCTAGCGCTGTTGATCCTGCCGATCATCATCGTCGGGACGCGCGAATCGCTACGGGCGGTGCCCAAGGCGATTCGTGAAGCGGCCGTATGGGCTCGGCGCGACGCGCTGGGAAGTCACCAAGGATCACGTGCTGCCGTATTCCACCGGTGGCATCCTCACCGGCCTTATTCTCGGCCTGTCGCGCGCGATCGGCGAGACGGCGCCGATCATCACGATCGGTGCACTGAGCTTCATCGCCTTCCTGCCAAACTCCCCCATCTCCGGCCAGTTTCCGTTCCTCAACTGGGAATGGCTCTGGAGCGAATTCACGGCAATGCCGATCCAGATTTTCAACTGGGTGTCCAGGCCTGACCAGGCATTCCAGCAGAATGCAGCTGCTGCCGCCGCCATCCTGCTCGGCATGACTCTTGCGATGAACGCCATCGCGATCTACATCCGCTACCGCTTCCGCAAGAAGATCAACTGGTGAGTGCCACGACATGAATACGACCCTCGCCGAAACGGCCGCCACGCCGACATTCTCCATCGTCATGGAGGAGCGCAAGGCCGCGACTGCCAGTTCCGCCAAGGCTGTCGCCGCGAAGCTGGATTTCTGGTACGGCACGAACCAGGCGCTGAAGAACATCAACCTGAACATCGCGGAGAACCACGTTACCGCGCTGATCGGCCCGTCGGGGTGCGGCAAGAGCACGTTCCTGCGATGCTTCAACCGCATGCACGACCTGCAGGCGGACACGAGGTACTCGGGCAGCATCATGCTGCACCCGGAAAACATCAACCTGGTCGGCAAGGACGTCGATCCCATCGAGGTCCGCATGCGGATCGGGATGGTGTTCCAGAAGCCGAACCCGTTCCCGAAGACCGTGTTCGAGAATGTGGCCTATGGATTGCGATTGCGCGGCTTCAACAGCCGGACCGAACTGGCCGAGCGCGTCGAGAAGGCATTGCGCGCGGCGGCGATCTGGGACGAGGTCAAGGACCGCCTGAACGACTCAGCTCTGGCGCTTTCGGGGGGCCAGATGCAGCGTCTGTGCATCGCCCGCGCGCTCGCAACCGAGCCCGAGATCCTGCTGTTCGACGAGCCGACCTCGGCTCTCGATCCGATCGCGACGGCGAAGATCGAAGAGCTGATTACCGAGTTGCGGCAGCGGGTGACGATCCTGATCGTCACGCACAACATGCAGCAGGCGGCGCGGGTGTCGGATTTCACCGCGTTCATGTACCTGGGCGAGCTGGTCGAGGTCGATGCGACGTCGAAGATCTTCACCAACCCGTCGAAGAAAGCGACTGAAGACTACATCACGGGCCGCTACGGCTGAGCCGGACAATGGACACTGCGGTCATGCAGGCTTCAGATCCGACAGAGCCGCACACGTCGAGCACCGTCGACCAGTCGGTGGCGGGCCTGCGAATGCACGCGCTCGAGATGGGTGCGCTCGTCATCGAGCAGGTCGCCGCTGCGGTAAAGTCGCTGGTCGAGCGCGACGCAGCGCTGGCGCAGGCAGTGCTGGCGCGCGACAGCCGCGTGGACGCCTACGAGAAGCAGCTCGACCGCGACAGCCTCACCTTCATCGCCCTGCAGCAGCCCGTCGCGAATGACCTGCGGCTGGCACGCGCGATCGTGCGGATCGGGCGCGAGCTGGAGCGCGCAGGCGATGAGGCCAAGAAGATCGCGAGGTTTGCCCTTACCCTGGACATTGCCAACGATGGCGATCCCGTGCTTGCCGTCGGGCGCCAGTTGCGTCACATGGCGGCGCTTTCCGGCTCGATGCTGCGCAATGCCGTAAGGGCGGCCGACGAGATGGACCCCGGGCTCGCACGCAGCGTGCTCGAGCGCGATGCCGAACTCGATGCCGAGTTTGCCGCGGCGCTCCGTCTGGTGATGACGTACGTGCTGCAGGATCACCGCTTCCTGCGTCCCACGATCGACACGATCTTTGCGCTCAAGGGGCTGGAGCGCATCGGCGATCACGCGACCAATATCGCGGAGCAGGTGCTCTACATGATGGGTCAGGATCGCGAGCAGGCCGACGCGGCCTGAGCCACGGCGATCGTCCCGCGCCCGGACTCAGTCGGTGCTGCGCAGCAGTTCGTTGATCCCGACCTTGGCGCGGGTCTGCGCGTCGACACGCTTCACGATCACGGCGCAGGCCAGCCCGTATTTGCCGTTGGCCGCCGGCAGCGTGCCAGGCACCACGACAGCGCCGGCCGGAATGCGGCCGTAACTCACCTCGTCGCGCTCACGATCATAAATGCGGGTGCTCTGCCCGACGTAGACGCCCATCGACAGCACGGCGCCTTCCTCGACGATGACGCCCTCGACGACTTCCGAGCGCGCGCCGATGAAGCAGTGGTCCTCGATGATCGTGGGGCTCGCCTGCAGCGGCTCGAGCACGCCGCCGATGCCGACGCCGCCCGAGAGGTGCACGTTGCGTCCGATCTGGGCGCAGGACCCGACCGTGGCCCAGGTATCGACCATCGTGCCTTCGCCCACGTGGGCGCCGATGTTGACGTAGCTCGGCATCAGCACGACGTTGCGGCAAATGTGCGCGCCGCGGCGGACGACGGCCGGCGGCACGACACGGACGCCTTCAGCCCGGAAACGTTCGGCATCGTGCTGCGAATACTTGAGCGGCACCTTGTCATAGAACCGCGTGTAGCCGGCATCGATCGGGACGTTGTCGAACAGGCGGAATGACAGCAGCACAGCCTTCTTGAGCCATTCGTTGACCTGCCAGCGACCGTCGACTTTTTCGGCCACGCGAGCCTTGCCGGAATCGAGCAGGTCGATCGCCTGGCACACGGCATCGACGATGTCGGGCGGTGCGCTGGCAGGCGTCAACGTCGACCGTTCTTCGAAGGCGGCGTCGATCTGGGTGGCGAGGTGCGTATGGGCGTCCTGGAGCGTCATGGTCGTTCCGTCATGCAAGGGCAAGAAAGCCGTCACACTGCAACAATCTGGTAACGACTGCAGTAGATTCTATATCCTGACTGCCCGTTACCGCCCGATTCACCGGCCGGCATGGGTGCAGGAGGGACTGTCGGCGAAATGGGCGCGAAGCTGCGTGCAAGGATGCTGAAGGAGGCCTGGTTCGACCGGGATCTCAGCTGGCTCGAGTTCAACCGCCGGGTCCTGGCGGAAGCCATCGATGAGCGCGTGCCGCTGCTCGAACGCCTCAAGTTCCTGGCAATCTTCACCTCGAACCTGGACGAGTTCTTCATGAAGCGCGTCGGTGCCATGCGCACCCGCGCCTACGCGAGCGGCAATCTGGCCGTCGTTGAGGAATTCAACGCGCACATCCATCGGTTGCGCGACGCGCTTTATCCGCTGCTCCTGCGCCGTGCCGCATGCTTCAAGGACCTGCGCCATCGGCTGGTGCGGCATGGGGTCAGGCTCGCGGCCTGGGACGAGCTCTCGCCGGCCCAGCGCAACGAGGCGCGCGAGTATTTCGAGCGCCACGTATCACCGGCGCTCACCCCGCTGAGCCTCAATCCGTCACACCCGTTTCCCTTCATGTCGAACCTGTCGACCTCATGGGGCTTCGTGCTCAAGGAAGCTGACACGGGCGATCGCCTGCTGGTGCGGGTCAAGGTGCCGTCACAGTTGCCGCAATGGCTGCCGGTGCGCGCCGACGTCGAAGCCGGGCAGCGCTGCTTCGTTTCGCTGCAGGAGCTGGTGCAGGTGAACGCGGCCAGCCTGTTCCCTGGCGTCGAGATCGAAGGCACCACGCTCTTCCGGGTGTCGCGCAATGCCGACATCGCGATCGAGGAAGACAGCGACAACAGTATCAAGGAGATGGTCGAGGAGCAGGTGCGGCAGCGGCGGTTCCAGCCGGTCGTGCGGCTCGAGTTCGGCGAAGGTCCAGGCAGCGAGATCCGCGACAGCCTCGCTGCACGCTTCGATCTGCGCGAAAGCGACGTCTACGAATTGCCGGACATGCTCGACTATTCCGGCCTGTTCGAGATCGCTTCACTGCCGATCGTCGAGCTGCGCGATCCGCCCTGGTCCCCGCAGCCGCCGTTCGGCATCGATGCCGACACTGACATTTTCTCGGCCATTCGGGCGGGTGACGTGCTGGTGCATCACCCGTACGAGAGCTTCGACGCCTCGGTCGAGCGATTCATCCGCGACGCTGCCGACGATCCGGGCACGACCACGATCAAGATGACGGTGTACCGGCTCGGCGACGACACGCCGTTCGTCCGCTCATTGATGAAGGCAGCGGAGAACGGCAAGCAGGTGGCCTGCCTGGTCGAACTCAAGGCGCGCTTCGACGAGGAGCGCAACCTGCACTGGGCCGAAGAACTGCAGAAGGCCGGGGACCACGTCCTTTACGGCTTCCGCGGCCTCAAGACCCACACCAAGCTCGCGCTCGTCGTGCGCAAGGAAGGGGACGGGTTGCGCAGCTACGTTCACATCGGCACAGGAAACTACCACGTCAAGACCGCGCGGATGTACACGGACTTCGGCCTGTTCACGTGCGACCCGGTACTGACGCGCGACGTCGTCACGCTGTTTCACCACCTGACCGGGTATTCGCGCTCACCGCGTTTCGAAAAGCTGCTGGTCGCACCGCTCAACATGCGCACCCGCTTCATCGACCTGATCGCACGCGAGGCAGCCAACGCTCGCGCGGGCCGCCCGGCCCGGATCATCGTCAAGGTGAACCAGCTCGAAGACGGGCCGATCTGCGAGGCGCTCTGTGATGCGTCGAATGCGGGCGTGCCGATCGACCTGATCGTGCGCGGATTCTGCTGCCTGCGGCCCGGCATCGCTGGTCTCACGGAGAATATCCGTGTGCGTTCGATCATCGGACGGTTCCTCGAACACGGTCGCGTGTTCCATTTTGCGAACGCCAGCGAAGACCCGCTTGCAGGCGACTTCCTGCTCGGTTCGGCCGACTGGATGGATCGCAACCTGTCGCGTCGTGTCGAGGCCGTGGCGCCCGTCGAGAACCGGCACCTGAAGGAACGACTCTGGGAAGTGCTGCAGCTGCAGCTTGCCGACGAGCGCAATGCCTGGATCATGCAGGCGGACGGCAGCTATGTGCAGTGCACGACCAACAGCCGCGCGCCCAAGATCGCGCGCGAGGGCACGCACGTCACGCTGATGAAGCGAACGAAGCAGCGCATCCGCCGCTGATCTCGATCCGTTGCCGGATAGGCGCGTCGCCTGAACCCCGTTGCGGGCCTGCAAGGAAACCTCAATACGCGCGCAATACGCCTGTAGCAACCGACCTCTAATGTCCGGGTCCTCGACAGCACCTCACCTGCCGATGGCAAAGGACACCCGAACATGAAGTCGAACTCCAGGATCTCGCTCGTCGTCGCCGCCAGCCTGACCGTGCTGGGCGGAGCTGCCGCCCCGGCGCTGGCCGACAATGTCTTAGCTGCGCCCGTACCCACCTCGGGCGCCGAATGGTTCCGCGCCGGCAGGTCCGCCGTCCAGTCGAACAGGCTGGTGAACCGCGACCTGAACACGCGCCGCGCGAAGAACGTCATTCTCTTCGTCGGTGACGGCATGGGCGTGTCCACAGTCACCGCGGCCCGTATCCTCGACGGCCAGCAGCGCGGCGTCGACGGTGAGTGGAACCGGCTCAGCTTCGAGAAGTTCAGCGACCTCGCCTTGTCGGTAACGGCGAGTGCGAATCAGCAGACGTCGGATTCGGCGCCGACCGCAACGGCCATGGTGGCCGGCATCAAGACCAACGACGGCGCCATCTCCGTCGACCAGAGCATTACCCGCAAGGAGTTCTGCGCCGAAGCCACGCGCGCGAAGCGGGTCAGGACGATCATGGAGCGTGCCGAGGAGCGCGGGATGTCGACCGGCGTGGTGTCGACCGCCCGCATCACGCATGCGACGCCCGCGGTCAACTATGCCCACATCAGCAACCGCGACTGGGAAGCGAACAACACGATCGACAGGGACCTTGGCGCCAATGTGCTGCCGGCGGGTTGCACGAAGGTCAAGGACATCGCGGCGCAGCTGGTTGACTTCAAGGTCGGCAACGGCCTGGAAGTCGCGCTGGGTGGAGGTCGCCCGTACTTCGAGCCGAACACCAAGGCCGATCCCGAGTACCCGAGCCGCATGGGGAACCGCACGGACGGTCGCGACCTGACTGCCGAGTGGGCGGCCAAGCCAGGTGCGGCCTATGTCTGGAACAAGGCGCAATTCGACGCCGTCGATCCCAGGCGCACCAGGCGCCTGCTGGGCCTGTTTGAGCCCTCACACGTGAAGTACGAAGCCGATCGGGCCAACGACACCGCAGGTGAGCCCTCGGTAGCCGAGATGACCCGCAAGGCGATCGAGATGCTGCAGAAAAATCCCAAGGGCTTCTACCTGATGGTCGAGGGCGGCCGCATCGACCACGCTCACCACGCCGGCAACGCCTATCGCGCGCTGACCGACACCATCGCGCTGGCCGAGGCCGTGAAGGTTGCCCGCGAAATGACCGACGACGAAGACACCCTGATCATCGTCACGGCGGATCACAGCCACACGCTGTCGATCGCGGGATACCCGTCCCGGGGCAATCCGATCCTCGGCAAGGCGGACACAGGTCTCGGCCTGCTCGGCGTTTCGCCCGTGGCAACCGACTCGCTCGGCCTGCCGTACACGACGCTCGGCTACCTGAACGGCCCGGGCGGCTGGACCGGCAATGGTTCCCGGCGCGAGCTCAATCCGGCGACGGAACTCTACACGGCGGAGATTCCGTTCACCGGCAAGCGGCCTGACCTGACCAGTGTCGACACGACGAACCCGAACTACCTGCAGGAATCGGCGATCCCGACCCTGGGCGCAGAGACGCATGCCGGTGAGGACGTCGCGATCTACGCGAACGGGCCGCGTTCGTACCTGGTCCGCGGCACGCTCGAGCAGAACGCCATCTACCACGTGATGGCCAGCGCCCTGGGCCTGTGACCTTCGACCCGGCTTGCAGCCTGCCGACGGGAGGGGCCATAGGGCCTCTCCCGTCTTCGCATCGGATCAAATCATGAACGCATCGATACGCAGTTTCGTCATGCCCTGGTTGGCACTCGCGCTGGTCGCCTGCAGCGCCAGGCCGCCCGTGCCGCAGCTCGACCTGGCGCAATCACCGCCACCCGTCGCGGCCGAGTTCCGCACGACCGTCGAGTCCGCGCAAGGCGGCAAGTCGTCGGCACAGTGGCGCTTCTGGCGCTCGCACGATCGGATCGAGCGCGAGAATCCTGCGGCGCAATCCGGGGACCTCTGGGTGCGGGACGACAAGACCCTGTTCCACACGCGCCTGTACCACGCCGACCGGCGCGGCATCGAATACCGCAGCGAAGACCTGCAGATTCTGAACGCTGCCCCGGACTGGGCTGCCCTGGCTACGCTGCTGGATCCACGCCTGGTCGGAGTGCTGCACGAGCGTGAGAGTGGATGGCGCGATGGTTACCCGTACCGTCGGTACACAGGCGCGAGCGGGGAGGTTGCGTGGGACATTACCGTCCGCACCGACCAGATGTTGCCGACCCGCATCGAACGGCGCAGCGCCGATCGCCAGCTGGAGACCGTCGAGCTGCTGCGCTCCTTCGAGTTTGGCAGGTCGCCCTGGGAACCCCCGGCTTCCGCTGATTACGACATACTCGACTTTGCCGACCTTGGCGATCGCGAGCGAGATCCGTTCGTGATGCGGGTTCAGGCGGACGAAGGCGGGAGACACCTGCATGGCCATGCACACTGACGCGGCGTTGCGTTTTCCGGCCTGGCTGATCGCGGCCTCGGTCGTGGTTGGCGTCGCGCTGGGCCTCTGGCAGGTCGGCGTGTTCGATCGTTCCACCCATGGCGAGAGTGGCGCCAGCGCCCATGCAGCTGCAGGTCAGTTGCGCAACCCGGCGAGGACCGTGGCGGCTGATGTAACAGCTGGGGCATTCGCGTCGTCGCTCAACCGGGTCAGCGGCCGCGAAGCCGAACGGCCGATAAATACGATTGATCAGCCGGCAGGCGAACCGGATCCAGAAGTTCGCGCGGAATCCGACGCCCTGCAGGCTGCATTGGCCGCCGAGCAGGCCAGTCACTGATCCATCGCGGCTCGCGGTAGACTGCAATCGGGGCTGAGCCGGCGCGAGCGCCGCGCAACGTCCATCGATCCATCACCAAGCAGGAACACGCCGTGCCTAACAGGATCTCCATTGGCCGCTCTGTCCGGAGCGCGGCCGTCGGGACAATGCTCTATCTGCTCGGGGCTGCGTTGTTTGCAGGTTCTGTCCAGGCGAGGACCACCGTCAAGGGCACCTGGCAGGAAGGTGCGCCGCGCAAGCAGTCGTTCTCCCGGGTGCTGGTCGTCGGTGTCAGCCCGAACGTCAACCAGCGTTGTGCGTTCGAATTCTTCATGGCGTCGCAGCTGCAGAGCGAGTCAGTCGAGGCAATCCGGAGCTGCGACGCGGTCAAGGAAAAGAACCCGCTGACCCTCGAGAGCATCGAGCAGGCGATCGCAGCTGCACAAGCCGACGCCGTGCTGGCGACCAGTCTCATTGCCAGGGAAGTCGAAATGAAGGAAGGCGGCAGCAGGGACACGCGCGGCACCGCATCGTACAAGGCCACGGACATGGGTTTTACGACCGGGTACTACGGCATGTATGGCGTACCGGTCATCTATGGTGAGTTCGCGACGGCACCCGCATTCACGATTGCCCAGGGCCAGGCTCAGGTCTCGTCGAGGTTTTACCAGACACGGGACAAAGCCCTGATTTATACGCTGGACACCAAAGCAACCAAGCTTGAGTCGTCCGACGGTGCCCTGCACGACTTTGCCAAGGCAATTGCCGACAAGCTGCGTCGAGAAGGGTTGACCCGCTAGCCGGCCTTCCGTGGCGATTTAAAGTTGAACAGGACCGGGCGCTGAAACGGTATCTAAACCGGCCAGAACGATACGACCGCGCGAGCGAAAGCCGCACCGATCGCCGCCCCCGCGAGAACATCGGTCGGGTAGTGGAGCCCCAGCACCACGCGCGAAGCCGCCACCAGCAACGCGAAAGGGACGAGCAGCAGGGCGAGTTCCGGCGCGTGAGTCGTCGCGATCAGCGTGAAGCTGACGGCGTGCAGCGTATGGCCGGATGGAAAGCTGTACCGATCGAGCGGGGCTGCACCCGACTGAATGCTCGAGTAGGAGATGAACGGGCGCTCGCGCAGCAGGCGATGTTTCAGTTGCCGGTACAGCGCCGTGCCGGCGAGTCCGGCGACCGCCATCTGGGTAGCCACGAGGGCGCCCTGCGGGCCGCTCAGCGCGAAGGCCAGCATCAGCACATACCAGAAGATGCCGTCGCCGAGCCGGCTGACCGTCACGAACAGCCGGCGCGCCGGGATGTAGTGGCAGCCTCGATTCACCCGCACGCAGAGTGCGTGTTCTGCGTGGTCGAAGCGTTGCCAGAGTCCGGTCGTGACTGTCGACGTCATGCGCGCCTCCTGCCCGGCGCGGCTGGATTGCGCCGGCCTGTTGGCCCACCTTAGTCATCTGTTGCGACGATTCCGTGGCAGCTCTGTTGCAGAGTGCTTACAGGCAGGCACTTATGTCCAATTGCGAGGGGCAACAGCCAGGTGGGCTGTCACGAATTGGTCAGGGTTCAGGCTCGAGGTCGGTGTCATCGATCGTTCAAACAACCGTCATATTCATCGTGCAAGCTGCCCGGTTACAGTCGCGGCGGATCGGGTCACGCCAAGGCACAGGCACGAGCAGGACAGGGGGAGAGCGGGACAATGACAAGCAACGGCAGTAGCTGGAACGCGATCATGCAGTACTCATTTCTGCATGTGTTTGCCAACGACGGGCTGATCGACCGTGACGAATTGCAGATGCTCGAGCGCCTCGCTCTGCAGGACGGCACCGTGGACGACAAGGAAAAGGACGTGCTCACTCGCGTTTTCGCCCGGGTGAACCCGCAGACCGTCGATCCGGGCGTCTGGGAAGAACTGCAGCGCTTCAAGGCGCGGTTCGACATTCCCTGACCTGCACGAACTCGGCGATGCGGCGCGCAGCCTCGTCGCAGTCGTCGAGACTGGCGACCAACGAAATACGGATGCGGCCCAGCCCGGGCTTACCGCCCCCTGTCTCGCGCGCGAGGTAGCGGCCCGGCAGCACGGCCACGTGTTGCTGCGCGAACAGGTCGCGCGTGAACGACTCGTCGTTGCCCACGTGCAGCCAGAGGTAAAAGCCGCCCGCGGGAATGGCAATATCCTGCTGCAGGGCCGTCGCGATCACAGGCGTGACGCGCGCGAACTTCTCGCGGTACAGGCGGCGGTTCTCCACGACGTGTGCCTCGTCGTTCCAGGCCGGCAGGCTCGCGAGTTGGGTGTGCGCCGGCACGGCGCAGCCGTGATAGGTGCGATAAAGACGATACCGGGCGAGCAACGTCGCATCACCGGCGACGAATCCCGAACGCAGGCCCGGCACGCTCGAGCGCTTCGACAGGCTGTGGAACACGACGCAGCGCTCGAATGCCGTGTTGCCTGCGCGAAATGCAGCCTGCAGCAGTCCCGTGGGCGGTGACGCTTCGTCGAAATACAGTTCCGAGTAGCACTCGTCCGATGCGATCACGAAGCCGTGGCGGGACGACAGTTCCAGCGCGCGCTGCAGGTAGGCATCCGGCATGACGGCGCCCGCAGGGTTGCCCGGCGTGCAGAGAAACAGTACCTGGCAGCGACTCCACGTGGCCGAATCGATTGCGTCCAGGTCGGGCAGATACGCATTCGCTTCGGTGCAGTTGAGAAACCGCGGCTCGGCGCCAGCGAGCAGCGCCGCGCCTTCATAGATCTGATAAAACGGGTTTGGCATCAGCACGAGCGGTCGCGAGCCACGGGCAGCGGATTCAGCGTCGACCGCCGCCTGCACGAACGAGAACAGCGCCTCACGCGTGCCGTTGACCGGCAGCACCATGTCATCCGCGCGCACGCCCTGCGCGGGCAGGCCGAACCGTCGTTCCAGCCAGCGTGCGATCGCCTCGCGCAGTTGCGGGAGGCCGAGCGCCACCGGGTAACTGCCGAGCGATTCGCCGAGTGCGCGAACCAGGGCTTCGGCCACGAAGGCCGGAGGCGTGTGCCTGGGTTCGCCGATGGAGAGCGGAATAGGGCGCAGTGATGCCGGCGGCGCCGCGCCCGCGAGCAGCGCACGCAGTTGCTCGAACGGGTAGGGCCGCAGCAGGTCGAGTCGGGGATTCAAATCGATCAGCTCCGGCGTTCGATCAGGTCACGCCGGGCGCATTGCCTGGTCGCGCCGGTCGAGCGTCTGCGCGATGCGTTCGCGCAATCGTTCGCAGGCCGCGTCGGTCAACGGGCCGCCTTGCGCACCGGTGATGTAGAAGACGTCTTCTGCGCGTTCGCCGATGGTCATGATCTTGGCGGTGTTGACGTCGATCTGTTCGGCGAGGAATACCCTGCCGATCTCGGACAGCAAACCCGGCCGGTCGCCCGCGATGATTTCGAGCACCGTGCGGTTCTGCAGCGGATCTTCGGTGAACGTAATCTGCGTCGGCGTCGTGAACATGCGCACCTGGCGCGGTGCGCGACGCGTCACCACCGGCAGGTCGACCTCGGCGCTCAGCAGTACCCGGCGCAACTGCTGCTCGATCTGATGCGCGCGCTGCCGATCGGCGATCGGCAGACCCGTATCCTCGAGCACCAGGTACGTGTCTATCCCCAGGCCGCCGTCGAGCGGCGTGATGCGTGCGTCGACGATGTTGAGTCCCATCTGGTCGAGCAGCGCGGTCGTGCGGGCGAAGTTCTCCTGCCGGTGCGGCCCGCAGGTGAGCACCGCATTGCCGCCGCGCTCGACGGCCGTACGCACGGCCACGAGCAGCGAGACGTCCTCGGGCTCGGTGTCGGCAAGCAGCGTCGTGTGCCACGCAACCTCGGCCGGGGTGTAGCGCAGGAAGTAGATATCGTTCATGCGCGCCCAGATCGTCGTGGCGCGTTCGGGCGGCACGTGTTCGTGCGCCAGCAGTTCGAGCGCCTTGGCCCTGGTCTCGGCGACGAGTTCGACACGATCGACCGGCGACTCGATGCCGCGGCGCAACGCGCGACGCACGCGTTCGTAGAAATCGTGGAACAGCGACGCCTTCCACGAATTCCAGAGCTTCGGATTGGTGCCGCGCACGTCGGCGACGGTCAGCAGGTACAGGTAGTCGAGGTGGGTCTGGTCGCCGACGGTCCGTGCGAAATCCTGGATGACCTTCGGATCGGAGATGTCCTTCTTCTGCGCGGTCACCGAGAACAGCAGGTGGTTGCGCACGAGCCAGGACACCAGGCGCGCGTCGTAGCGCGTGAGTCCCTGCTCGAGGCAGAACGCCTCGGCGTCGACCGAACCCAGGTCGGAGTGGTCGCCGCCGCGGCCCTTGGCGATGTCGTGAAACAACGCGGCAAGGTACGCGAGTTCCGGCCGCTGCAGCGTGGCGAACAGGCGTGACATCTCGGGCAGTTCGTGCTCGAAGCGCGGCAGCGCCATGCGGCGCAGGTTGCTGACCACGAACAGCGTGTGCGCATCCACCGTGTAGGCGTGGAACAGGTCGTACTGCATGCGGCCGACGATGCGGCCGAAGGCCGGGATGTACCGGCCGAGCACGCCATAGGTGTTCATGCGGCGCAGCTCGTGCGTGACGCCCGCCGGCGCCCGCAGCAGTTCGAGGAACAGCCGGTGATGCCGCGGGTTCTGGCGGAACTCTTCGTCGATCAGCCACAGGTGCCGGCCGAGTAGACGGATGGTCGTGGCGCGCACGCCGCGGACCTCCGGGTTCTCCTGCAGCAGCCGGAACAACTCGAGGATGGCCGAAGGGTTGCGGACGAACGTGTCGTCGTTCGCCACTTCGAGGTAGTCGTTGCGGATCTGGAAGCGCGGATTGAGCGGGACGATCGTGTTCTCGCCCTCGTTCAGGATCGCCTCGCGGAACAGCTGCAGCAGCATTTCGTTCAGCAGGCTGACGTCCATCACGGTGCGGTAATACCGCTGCATGAACTGCTCGACCGCGAGCGTGTAGGTCGCGTCCTCGTAGCCGAACTGCTTCGCGATGCGGATCTGGTGATCGAACAGCAGCCGGTCTTCGCGCCGGCCGGTGATCGTGTGCAGCGCGAAGCGCACCTTCCACAGGAACGCCTGCGCCTGCCGCAGCTTGCGCAGCTCGGCGTCCGTGAGAAAGCCGTGGCCGATCAGTTCATCGAGCGTCTCGGCGCCGAAATGGCGCTTGGCGACCCAGCCGATCGTCTGGATGTCGCGCAGGCCGCCCGGGCTGGCCTTCACGTTCGGTTCGAGGTTGTAGCCGGTGTCGTGGTAGCGGTGATGGCGTGACTGCTGTTCGGCAACCTTCGCTTCGAAGAACGCCTTCGAAGACCACACCTTGTCCTGCGCGAGCGCGCGGCGCATCGACTGGAACAGGTGATCGGGTCCGCAGAGCAGGCGTGCCTCGATGAACGTGGTGGCCACGCTGACGTCCGCCGCGCTTTCGCGCTGGCAGTCGTCGATCGTGCGCACCGAGTGACCGACCTCGAGGCCGATGTCCCACAGGAACGCCAGGAAGCGCTCGATTCCAGCTTCGGCGGCGACGACTTCGCTCTTCGGCAACAGGATCAGGACGTCGATGTCGGAGCAGGGGTGCAGTTCACCGCGGCCATAGCCACCGACGGCGATCAGGTCCACCTCGTTCGCGTGCGCGCCCACGTGCAGCTGCCAGGCGCTGCGCAGCACGATGTCGACCATGAGCGCGCGATCGCGCACGAGGCCTTCCACCGGCTCGTCGTCGGCAAACCGCAACTTGAGGCTGGTATCGCCATCGGCCAGTACCTTGCGAAACGCGGCAACCGTGTCGCTTGTGGCTGCCAGCGCGGTGGGCAGCGTGGCCAGGAAAGGCCAGGCAGCAGGTGCGAAGGGGGTCGGCCCGGGTCCAGATCGTCGATTGGAGCCAGCGGTGTGCTCACGCCGGGGGCTGCTCGCTGGCGCCGAGCGTCAGGACTTCATGGCCGGTCGGGGTCACGAGGACAGTGTGCTCCCACTGCGCCGAAAGCGAATGGTCGCGCGTGATCACCGTCCAGCCGTCGGGCAGCAGGCGCACGTCGCGCCGGCCCGCGTTGACCATCGGCTCGATCGTGAAGGTCATGCCTGCCTCGAGTTCGAGTCCCGTGCCCGCCGTGCCGTAATGCAGCACCTGCGGGTCCTCGTGGAAGCCGCGGCCGATGCCGTGGCCGCAGTATTCGCGCACGACCGAGCAATGGTTCGCTTCGACGAACTTCTGGATCGTCGCGCCGATGTCGCCGAGACGCGAGCCGGGCCGGACGGTGCGGATACCGAGCCAGAGGGCCCGGTAGGTAAGATCGCACAGGCGAACCGCGTGCGGCAGCGGCTTGCCGACGTGGAACATGCGGCTGGTGTCACCGTGGAAGCCGTCCTTGATCACGGTGATGTCGACGTTGACGATGTCGCCGTGCTTCAGTTTCTTGTCGCCCGGAATGCCGTGGCAGACGACGTGGTTCACCGAGGTGCAGATCGACTTCGGGAAGCCCCGGTAGTCAAGCGGCGCAGGGATAGCCTGCTGCTGGTCCACGATGTAGTCGTGACAGATCTGGTTCAGGTCGTCCGTCGTTGCTCCCGGCACGATCTTGGGTCCGATCATGTCGAGCACGTCGGCGGCGAGGCGGCCCGCGACGCGCATGGCGGCCTGGTCCGCGGGGCCCTTGATCAGCACGTGCCCGGTGGCGTCCTTGGACGAGGCGGGCGCCGGGGTCGGGGAATACTGCATTTAAGGCGGGTCCTCACGCCCCGGATCCCTCACCCCGGCCCGCGCCCGCACGGGCGGGAGAGGGTGGGCAGGGTCGGAGCGCGTAAGTAATTGAAAATCCGAGGCCGCGATGGTATAAAGCGCGGCCTTTTTTGACAACGAAATCCGCACACACACCGTCACGTGTGGCTGGGTGCCCGGCAGGTCGTGAGACTTTCCTGGGTTGCCGCATGGGGTGTGTGGAGGTTCAACCCTTCAAGGAGTTTTTTCATGACCGGCATGTCCATGCGACAGATGCTGGAAGCGGGTGTTCATTTTGGACACCAGACCCGCTTCTGGAACCCGAAGATGTCCCCATTCATCTTCGGCGAACGTAACAAGATCCACATCATCAATCTCGAGCACTCGCTGCCCCTCTACAACGAGGCTGCGGGGTTCGTCCGCAACGTCATCGCCGACGGCGGCAAGGTGCTCTTCGTCGGGACCAAGCGCTACGCGCGCGAGTCCATCGCCCAGGAAGCCGCCCGCTGCGGCATGCCCTGGGTCAGCCACCGCTGGCTCGGTGGCATGCTCACCAACTTCAAGACGATCAAGCAGTCGATCCGCCGCCTCGCTGAAATCGACGAGATGCAGGCGAACGGCACGCTCGACCAGCGCAGCAAGCGCGAAGCGCAGATGGTGCGCCGCGAGCGCGAGAAGCTCCACCGCAGCCTGGGCGGCATCAAGGACATGGACGGCCTGCCGGACGTCATGTTCGTCATCGACGTCGGTCACGAGAAGATCGCGATCCACGAAGCGCAGAAGCTCGGCATCCCGGTCGTCGCGGTGGTCGATACCAACTGCTCGCCGGAAGGCATCAGCTACGTGATCCCCGGCAACGACGACGCCATGCGCGCGATCCAGCTCTACACCGCGGGCATCGCCGATGCCGTCATCGAAGGCCGTTCGACGGTCCTCGAAATGCCGGTCGGTGAAGACGAATTCGTCGAACTCGACGAGGAAGGCAAGCCGCGTTCCCGCACCGGCGCGCCGAAGCCGTCCCGCAAGGCTCCGGCCCGCAAGAAGACCGCCGCCAGTCCCAGGCGCAAGCCGGCCGACGATTCCGCCGCCGCCGAGCAGCGCGCCGAAGAACTGGTCGAGGCCGATCCGGAAGAAAGCGCCGAGGCATTCATGGCGCGTCGTGAGGCTGCCCGCAAGAAGCCAGCCGCTGCGGCCGTTGCTCCTGCCGGTGCTGCCGCTGCTCCGGCCGCTGCTCCAGCCGATGCTGCCGCTGCTCCAGCCGATGCTGCCGCTGCCGAAGCGGCCCCGCCGACTCCTACCGAAGGCGCCTGATCATGACCGTTACCGCAGAAGCAGTGAAGGCGCTGCGCGAGCGTACCGGCGCCGGCATGATGGAGTGCAAGAAGGCGCTGGTCGAGACGAACGGCGACCTCGAAGCCGCCGCCGAGATCATGCGCAAGTCGGGTCTCGCGAAGGCGGACAAGAAGGCCGGTCGCGTGGCCGCCGAAGGCGTGGTCGTCGTCGAGCGTTCGGCCGACGGCAAGCAGGCTGCGGTAGTCGAAGTCAACTCTGAGACGGACTTCGTCGCGCGCGAGAAGGACTTCCAGGGCTTCGCCGCCGACGTCGCCCGGGCTGCGCTCGCCGAGCAGCCGGCCGACCTGGACGCGCTGCTCGCCACCAGTCTCGCGTCGGGCAAGACCGTCGAAGAAACCCGCCGTGAACTGATCGCCCGCATCGGCGAGAACATTGGCGTGCGCCGCTTCGAACTCGTCCGGTCGGATGCTCCGCTTGCCACCTACAGCCACGGCACCCGCATCGGCGTGGTCGTGGCCCTGCTGGGCGGCGACGAGGCGCTCGGCCGTGACCTGGCGATGCATGTCGCCGCGATCAACCCGATGTACCTGTCGGCCGACGACGTGCCGGCCGACCAGGTCGCCAAGGAAAAGGAAATCTTCGTCGCCCAGGTGGCGCAGGACCCGAAGGCTGCCGGCAAGCCGGCAGAAATCGTGGTCAAGATGGTCGAAGGCAAGATCCGCAAATTCCTCGGTGAGATCACGCTGCTCGGCCAGCCGTTCGTGAAGGACGACAAGCAGGCGGTCGGCGATGTCCTGAAGAAGGCCAACGCCCGCGTCGCACGCTTCGTGCGCTTCGAGGTCGGCGCCGGCATCGAGAAGAAGCAGGAGAACTTCGCCGAGGAAGTGGCGGCCGCGGTTCGGGGCTCCTGAGTCCCGGGTCGGCCCGGCGATTTCGACCTACCCGGAACCCCGCGCAAGCGGGGTTCCTTATAATAGCGTCCCGCACACGGGCCGCTGATGAGGGACGATGGAACCGAAAGCAGATCCGCAACGGCGCAACCGCCGCATCCTCGTCAAGCTGTCGGGTGAGGCCCTGATGGGGGACTCCGACTACGGCATCGATCCGGCTTTCCTCCGCCGGCTCGCCACTGAGATCCGCAGCGTCCAGGAGACGGGCACCGAAATCGGCGTGGTCGTGGGCGGCGGCAACCTGTTCCGCGGCGCGGGGCTCGCGCGCGCGGGCATGGATCGCGTCACCGGCGATCACATGGGGATGCTCGCCACGGTCATGAACTCGCTGGCCCTGCAGGACGCGCTCGAATCCATGAGCGTGGCTACCCGCGTCATGTCCGCCGTGCGCATCAACCAGGTGTGCGAGGACTACATCCGGCGCCGCGCCGTCCGCCATCTCGAGAAGGGGCGCGTGATCATCTTCGCTGCCGGCACGGGCAACCCGTTCTTCACGACCGACACGGCGGCAAGCCTGCGCGCCATCGAGATCGAGGCCGACCTGCTGCTGAAGGCCACCAAGGTGGATGGGATCTACGACGCGGACCCGATGCTCAATCCGTCGGCAAAGCGGTACGATCGGCTGACGTACGACCAGGTGCTCGACCAGCGGCTCAACGTGATGGACCAGACGTCCGTCGTCCTGTGCCGCGACCATCACCTGCCGCTGCGTGTTTTCAACCTGAACGATCCGGGTGCCCTCGTACGTGCCGCTACCGGCGGCGACGTGGGCACGCTGGTCACGAACTGAGACGGCCCGAGCCGTTCGACCGGGAGATTCCATGCTCGAAGAACTGAAAAAAGACGCAGCCGACCGCATGGCCAAGTGCGTTGCTGCCTACCGGCACGAACTGAAGCGCCTGCGCACGGGGCGCGCCAGCGCGAGCCTGGTCGACCATATCCGGGTCGACTACTACGGCGCAGAATCGCCGCTGAACCAGGTCGCGAATGTCGCGGTCGAGGACGCACGCACGCTCACGATCGTGCCGTACGACAAGCAGATGGTCGCGGTGATCGAGAAGGCCATCATGAAGTCCGATCTCGGCATCACTCCGAACACGGCCGGCAGCGTGATCCGCGTGCCCATGCCCGCGCTCACCGAGGAACGACGCCGCGACCTGACCAAGGTCGTGAAGCACGAAGCGGAGAATGCGCGCGTTGCGATCCGCAACGTGCGCCGCGACGTCATGCAGGACCTCAAGGAAATGCTGAAGGAGAAGCTCGTCGCCGAGGACGACGACCATCGTGCCCAGGAGGACGTGCAGAAGCTCACGGACAAGTACGTCGCCGAGGTCGACGTGGTCCTGCACGAGAAAGAAAAGGAACTGATGCAGGTCTGACGCCGTGTCGCAAGCCGCAGCGGGCGAGTCAGGCCTCCCACGCCACGTCGCCGTCATCATGGATGGCAACGGGCGCTGGGCCCAGCGCCGTGCATTGCCGCGCCACCTCGGTCACCGCGCGGGCGCGAAGGCCGTGCGCGCGACCGTCGAAGGTTGTGCGCGGCGCGGCGTCGAGGCACTCACCATCTTCGCGTTCTCCAGCGAAAACTGGCAGCGGCCGCAGGACGAGGTCACGCGGCTGATGGAGCTGTTCGTCGAATCGATCGACAGGGAAGTCGATGAACTGCACCGCAACGGCATCTGCGTGCGTTTCATCGGCGACCTGTCGCGGTTGCGCGCAGAACTCGGCGCGAAGATTGCGGCCGCCGAGGCGCGCACGGCGGCCAATCGACGCATGACCCTGTTCATCGCCGTCTCCTACGGTGGACGCTGGGACATCGTCGAAGCGGCGCGCAGGCTGGCGGCACGTGTCCTCGCCGGCGAAATCAAGGCCGAAGCGATTGACGAAACCCTGTTTGCGGACCAGCTGCAACTGGCGGGTGCGCCCGAACCGGACCTGTTCATCCGCACCGGCGGCGAGCAGCGCATCAGCAATTTCCTGCTCTGGAACCTGGCGTACTCAGAACTCTATTTCTGCGACACGCTCTGGCCCGATTTTGACGATGCAGCGCTCGACGCCGCGTTGCGTTTCTACGCCAGCCGGCAGCGACGCTTTGGTCTGACCGACACGCAGGCCTCGCGGTGAACGGCGCCCTGCGTGCGCGCATCGTGACCGCGCTGCTGCTCGCAGCACTGGTCATCGTCGTGCTGGTTGGGTTACCGCCCGAGGTGGCAGTGGCGATGATCGCCGTCGCGATTTTTGCCGCCGGTTACGAGTGGGCAGGGTTCGCACGGCTGCAATCCGTGCCAGCCCGGCTCGCGTACGCCGCCGCCATCCTGCTGGTGCTCACGGGTGCCGAAATAATCGCGGCTGACCCACGCTGGCTCGAGGGCATCCTGCGCATCGCGGCCGTCTGGTGGCTTATCGCATTCGTATGGCTGGCGCTGCGGGCACAGTCGGGAGGGCGGTTCGCGGCCGGCGTGGCTGGTTTGCTGGTGCTGGTGCCGGCCGGCATCGGCCTGTCGCATCTCGTCATGCTGCAGCCGCACGGCCAGTTGCTGCTGCTCTACCTGCTCGTGCTGATCGCAGCGGCCGACGTCGGCGCGTACTTCGGCGGACGCACGTTCGGGCGCCGCAAGCTTGCGCCGCACGTGAGCCCCGGCAAGACCTGGGAAGGATTCGCGGCCGGCATGCTGGCTGCAGCCATGGTCGCCGTTGCCGGTGCGTTCATGTTCGACATGCCATTGTGGCCGTGGCTGTTGCTCTGTGAACTCGTCGCGCTGGTGTCGGTCGTCGGTGACCTGACCGAAAGCATGTTCAAGCGTCACGTCGGCCTGAAAGACAGCGGCAAGCTGCTGCCCGGTCACGGCGGCATCCTCGACCGCATCGACAGCCTCACCGCGGCGGCGCCGACGTTCCTGCTCGGGCTGCTGGCGCTGGGCCTGGTCCAGTGAAGCGGGTCGCGGTCCTCGGCAGCACCGGCAGCATCGGTGTCAGCACGCTCGACGTGCTCGCGCGTCACCCCGATCGTTACGTGGTCACTGCGCTGGCCGCCCGTTCGAACCGGACGGCGTTGTTCGACCAGTGCCTGCTATTCCGGCCGGCGGTTGCGGTCCTGCAGGATCCGGCGGCCGCGCGATTGCTCGCCCTGGACCTGCGTGCGGCAGAGTGCCCCACGGCCGTGGCCTGCGGTGCCGATGCGCTGAACGCGGCGGCAGCCGGTCCTGAGGTGGATGTGGTGATGGCAGCCATTGTCGGCGCTGCCGGGTTACCGTCCACGCTCGCGGCGGCACGCGCGGGCAAGCACGTCCTGGTCGCAAACAAGGAATCGCTGGTCATGGCGGGCGCGTTGCTCGTCGACGCTGCACGTCGCGGTGGTGCGGTGCTGGTCCCGATCGACAGCGAGCACAACGCGATCTTCCAGTGCATGCCGCCCGCGCTGCGGACAGGCCAGGCGCCGCAAGGCGTGCGCCGCATCCTGCTCACCGCGTCGGGTGGGCCGTTCCTGCGCGCCACGCGCGAGCAGATGGCCGGTGTCACTCCCGAGCAGGCGTGCGCCCACCCGCGCTGGCGCATGGGCCGCAAGATTTCGGTCGATTCCGCGACCCTGATGAACAAGGGGCTCGAACTGATCGAGGCCTGCGTGCTGTTCGGGATGGAACCGTCCCACGTCAGCGTGGTCGTACATCCGCAGAGCATCGTGCATTCGATGGTGGAATACGTGGATGGATCGATCCTGGCGCAACTCGGCAACCCGGACATGCGCACCCCGATTGCCCACGCCCTCGGCTGGCCGGAGCGGATCGGCTCCGGTGTAGAATCGCTGGATCTCGTGGCCGCCGCGCGGCTCGATTTCGAGGCCCCGGACCTGGCGCGATTTCCCGCGCTGGTCCTGGCGCGGGCCGCTGCCGAGGCGGGCGGAACGGCACCCGCGGCTCTGAACGCGGCCAACGAGGTGGCCGTGTCGGCGTTCCTGGAGGGCCGGCTCGACTTCCTCGGCATTCCGGCGCTGATCGATGGCGTGATGTGCGCGCATCGCAATGCGCCCGCGAACGACATTGGGGACATTCTGGAGGCGGATAGATGGGCCCGTGACCTCGCGCAGGCGAGGCTGGGACAGGCCGCCCGGACAGGAACATGACGATTCTGACCTACATCCTCGCGTTCCTCGTGGCCATCGGCATCCTGGTCGCGGTGCACGAATACGGCCATTTCTGGATGGCCCGGCGCATGGGGATCAAGGTCCTGCGCTTTTCGATCGGCTTTGGCCGCGTGCTGTGGTCGCGGCGCGGCACAGATGACACCGAGTATGCATTTTCTGCAATCCCGTTAGGGGGTTACGTCAAACTCCTCGACGAGCGGGAAGGTCCGGTCGACCCGGCACTGGTAAGCCAGGCCTACAACCGCAAGCCGGTCTGGCGCCGGATCCTGGTGCTGCTGGCCGGTCCGTTCGCCAATTTCCTGTTTGCCGCGGTCGCCTACTGGATCCTGCTGGTCGTCGGCACGTCGGCGCTGAAGCCAGTCATCGGGGACGTGACTGCCGATTCGATCGCGTCCCGCGCCGGGCTGCAGCAGGGCGACGCCATCGTCGGCGTGGCCGGCAAGCCGGTCACCACGCGCGAAGGCGCCGTGCTCGCGATTCTCGATCGCCTGATGGACGACACCCCGATCGAACTCGAATTGCAGGGAGCTGAGGGCACCGCAAGCCCGCGCGAGGCGCAGCTCGTGATCGAAGGCGACCGTCGGGCACTCACCGAGCCCGGCGCGCTCATGTCTGGACTCGGCTTCGACTTCTGGTACCCGACCATCCCGACCGAGATCGGCAAGATCGTGCCGGGGAGCCCGGCAGAGAAGGTCGGCCTGCAGATCGGCGATCGCGTCGTGGCCGTGGCGGGCGAGCCGGTGACCGATTTTCAGGCGATGGTGAAAATCGTCCAGCCGAGCCCGGGCAAGACGCTCACGTTCGCTATCGACCGCAAGGGCGAGCGACTCGACGTCCCGATCGAAGTCGAGGCGCAGCGCGAAGGTGACCGCATGATCGGCCGCATCGGCATCCAGCCGGCCGCGGGCCTGGCCGTGCCGGCGAGCATGCGGACCATCGAACGTTTCGGGCCGGTCAGCGCCGTCGGTCATGCGCTCGAAAAGACCTGGGACATGTCGCTGCTGACGGTCCGCATGATCTGGAACGTGGCCACCGGCGACGTCTCGGTCAAGAACCTGAGCGGGCCGATCAACATCGCGGAGTACGCCGGTTTCTCTGCGCGACAGGGCATACTGTCGTTCCTTTCCTTCCTCGCGGTCGTGAGCGTGAGCCTGTTCGTGCTGAATCTGCTGCCCATCCCGATCCTCGATGGCGGCCAGGTGGTTTACCAGCTGGCCGAAGTCGTGAAGGGCAGCCCGCTCTCGGAGCGCGCGCAGGCGGTGGGCCAGCAGATCGGCATCCTGCTGTTGCTGATGCTCATGAGTTTCGCGTTCTACAACGACCTCTCGCGGCTGTTCAGCTGAGTTTCCCTTAAGACAATGCGACTGAAGTTTGCGGCCGTCCTGCCGGCCTTCCTCCTTGCCGTACCCGCCGTTCTCGCCCAGACCGAGAGCGCGGAATTCACCGTCGGCGATATCCGCATCGAAGGCCTGCAGCGCATCACGGAAGGCACGGTCTACAACTACCTGCCCGTGAACATCGGCGACCGGCTCGACGAACGCCGCGTCGAAGAGGCGCTGCGTGCGCTGTATGCAACCGGCTTCTTCCGTGACGTCGAAATCCGCCGCGACGGCGGCACGCTCGTGGTGGCCGTGCTCGAGCGCCCGTCGATCGAGAGCTTCACGATCACGGGCAACAAGGACATCAAGACCGAAGACCTGGAGAAGTCGCTGCGCAACGTGGGCCTCTCGCGCGGCAAGACGTTCAACCAGTCGACGCTCGACGAAGTGGAGCGCTTCCTCACCGACCAGTACTTCTCGCGCGGCAAGTACGCGGTGCAGGTCGACACCAAGGTCGAGGAGGTCGCCGGCAACCGCGTCAAGATCGCGGTCGACATCGTCGAAGGCAAGCGTTCGAAGATCCGGCAGATCAACGTCGTTGGCAACGAAGCGTTCAGCGACGAGGATCTGCTGGACGAATTCAAGCTGCAAACGCCGAACTGGCTGTCCTGGTACAAGCAGGACGACCGGTACTCGCGCGAAGAGCTCTCGGGCGACATCGAGAAGCTGCGCTCGTACTACATGGATCGCGGCTACGCGAACATGGACGTCGAGACGACGCAGGTCGCAATCACGCCCGAGAAAGACGACATCTTCATCACGCTGAACGTGAAGGAAGGCGACGTCTACCGCATCTCCGACGTGAAGATCGCGGGCAACCTGGTCGTGCCGGAGGAGCAACTGAAGGCGCTGGTCGCGGTGCGCCGCGGCGACGTCTTCTCGCGCAAGATGGTCACCGCGACCACCGAGCTCATGCAGTTGCGCCTCGGCCAGGACGGCTATGCCTTCGCGAAGATCGATCCCGTGCCGAAAGAGAACCCTGCAACGAAGGAAATCGAACTGACGTTCCTCGTCGATCCGGGCAATCGCGCGTACGTGCGCAACATCGGCTTCACGGGCAGCACCGGCATCAACGACGACGTGCTCCGTCGCGAAATCCGCCAGATGGAAGGTGGCTATCTTTCCAACGCGGCGATCGATCGTTCCAAGATCCGCCTGCAGCGCCTGCCGTTCATCGAGAAGGTCGAAGTCGAGACCAATCCGGTGCCGGGCACGCCCGACCTGGTCGACGTCACCTACGACATCAAGGAAGGCCTGCCGGGTCAGTTCAGCGGCGGCATCGGTTATTCGGAGTCGCAGTCGATCCTGCTGAACGGCAGTTTCGTCCACAGCAATTTCATGGGCACCGGCAACCGCGTGGCCGCGGAAATCAACGCCGGCCAGTACAGCAAGGTGTTCAGCCTGTCGCACACCGACCCGTACACGACCATCGACGGCGTTTCGCGCACCGTCTCGGCGACGTGGCGCAGCATCTCGCAGTTCACGACGTCGTCGTCGGATTTCGAGACCGAGACGGGCACGCTCGGCCTCGACTATTCCTGGCCGCTGACGGAATTCCAGTCAGTGCGCATGGGCTTTGCGGCGCAGCGCTCCGATCTCTTCACCGACCCCAACTCGAGTGCCGCGGAAGCGCTCTACTGGGTGCAGAACAACGGCAACACGTACACGGAAGTGCAGAATGTCGGCATCCCGCCGATCGCGCTGACCTACTACGGCACCAGGTTCGACACCTTCGAGTACTCGCTCGGCTGGTCGTACGATTCGCGCAATCGCGCCCTGTTCGCGGATCGCGGCTCGCGCCACCGCCTGAGCGCTTCTTACGCGCTGCCGTTCAGCGACATCGATTTCGTGAGCTTCAATTACGACTACCTGCAGTTCATCCCGGTGAGCAAGTGGTTCACGCTGATGTTCAACAGCGAGGCGGGCTACGGTCAGGCGCTCGGCGACACGACTTCGATGCCGCCGTACCGGCGGTTCTTCGCGGGCGGGCCGGAAACGGTGCGCGGCTACCGGGAAAGCCGCATGGGCCCGAAGGATTCCTTCGGCAACCCCTACGGCGGCAACATCAAGTTCACCAACCAGCTCGAACTGCTGCTGCCGATGCCGGCGAAATGGCGGAACAGCGCGCGTTTCAGCCTGTTCTTCGACGTTGGCAACGTCTTCTCCAACGACGATGTGGCGTACGTCGGTCGCGACGGCGTGACGCCGGTGGATTATGAGTTCTCGTTTGATAAACTCCGCTATTCGACCGGTGTCGCTGTCCAGTGGATGGCGCCGCTCGGCGTCTTCCGCTTCAGCTATGCCGTGCCACTCAACGAGTTCAAGGGCAACGCTGTCGAATATCCCGACGAGACGGAAGGTTTCCAGTTCTCGATCGGCCAGGCTTTCTGAGGTACCCCGTTCCATGCGCATCAAGACCACCCTGCTTGCTTTCCTGACACTCGCTGCCGTTTCGATGCCGCTTACCGCGGCACAGGCGCAGACGAAGATCGGCGTCGTCAACGTGGCTCGCCTGCTGCAGGAAGCACCCCAGGCCCAGGCCGCCTCACAGGCGCTGGAGAGCGAATTCGCGGCGCGAAAGCGCGACCTCCAGAACATGGAGCGCGACCTGAAGGCCCGCGAGGAAAAGTTGCAGAAGGACGGCGCGACGATGGCCGAAGCGGACCGCCGCAACCAGGAAAAGGCGTTGCGCGACGGCCAGCGTGAATTCGCGCGCAAGCAGAACGAATTCATGGAAGACCTGAATGTGCGCCGTAACGAGGCGCTTGGCCAGTTGCAGCGCTCGGTGCTGCAGGAAGTGCAGAGCTACGCCAAGACGGCGGGGCTCGACCTCGTGATCGCCGATGCGCTTTTCGCCAGCCCGTCGATCGACATCACCGGCCAGGTGCTGTCGGCGCTGCAGGCGAAGGGTCGAGCACCCGCGAAGCCCTGAACGGATCCGGGTCGGGACGACGGGGAGCCGCAAGAGCATGCCAGTGCCCCTGGGCGAACTGGCGGCACGCTTCGGCTGCGAACTCCGCGGCGATCCCGACACGCCGATCGAGCGCGTCGCGACGCTGCAGGAAGCCGGCGCGGGCGCGATCACGTTCCTTGCCAACTCGAAGTATCGACGCCACCTGCCAGGCACCCAGGCCGCAGCCGTGGTGCTCGACGCGTCCGCTGTCGACGACTGCCCGACCAATGCGCTGATCGCAGTCAATCCATACGCCACGTATGCGCGGATCGCGCAGGCACTCTACGCCGCGGCGGCAGGCCCGTCGGGCTGTCATGCCAGTGCGGTGATCGCAGTGGACGCCGCAGTCGATCCCACCGCGTGGATCGGCCCGAATGCGTACGTCGGCGCGGACGCGAAGATCGGCGCGCGGGCGCAGATCGGTCCCAACAGCGTCGTGTTCGACCGCGTGGTGATTGGCGCCGACACGCGACTCGTCGCGCACGTGACGCTCTGCGCGGGTGTGCGGCTCGGCGAGCGTTGCCTGCTGCATCCGGGCGTGGTCATCGGCGCGGACGGTTTCGGGCACGCGCCGGATCAGGGCGGTTACGTCAAGATCCCGCAGGTCGGTTCGGTGCTGGTAGGGGACGACGTCGAGATCGGCGCGAATTCGACCATCGACCGCGCGGCGATCGGTGACACGGTCGTCGAGCGCGGGGTGAAGATCGACAACCAGGTGCAGGTGGGGCACAACTGTCACATCGGCGAGCACACCGTGATCTCCGGATGCGTGGGGATTTCGGGCAGCGTCACGGTCGGCAGGCGCTGCATGATTGGCGGCATGGTCGGCATCGTCGGGCACCTGCAGATCACCGACGACGTGTATCTCACGGGCAAGACGATGGTGACGCATTCGATCACCAGGCCGGGCCTGTACTCGGGGCAGTTGCCTTTCGATGAAGCGCGGCGCTTCCGCCGCAACAGCGCGCGGTTTCAGCAGCTCGATGAGCTGGCGCGACGCGTGCGTGCCCTCGAAAAGGGTGCGGGTTCCGTGGACGACGGCCGACACGACGGGAAGGACACATGACCGAAGCACAGGGTGGATTCGGTATCGACGAAGTGATGCGGCGCCTGCCGCACCGGTACCCGATGCTGCTGGTGGATCGCGTGCTCGAATGCGTCTCCGGCGAGCGGCTGGTCGCGGTCAAGAACGTCACGGCCAACGAGCAGTTCTTCTCGGGCCACTTCCCGGGCCGTCCCGTCATGCCCGGCGTGTTCATGCTCGAGGCGCTGGCGCAGGCCGCCGGCATCCTCTGCTTCGTCACCGCCGGCATCTATCCCGACGAGAACGTGAAGTTCTATTTCGCGGGTATCGACAAGGCGCGCTTTCGCCGGCCGATCGTGCCGGGGGATCAGTTATTGCTGAAGGTGGTGCTCGAGCGCAGGATTCGCACGATCTGGAAGTTCTCGACGGTGGCCGAAGTGGCGGGCCAGGAAGCCTGCTCGGCAGAAATGATGGTGATGCCGGGTTGAAGCCCGGGCACACGAAGGAGAGGAATCGATGAGTGGCTCCATCCACCCGACGGCGATCGTCGCGCCGGACGCGGTTCTCGGCGGGGACGTCGAGATCGGGCCGTATTGCGTGATCGGTCCCGGCGTCGAGATCGGCGTGCGCACGCGCGTTGGCGCACACGCGACGATCCACTGCCACACGAAGGTCGGCGCCGACAACGTCATCCACGCATTCGCGTCGATCGGCGACGCGCCGCAGGACAAGAAATACCAGGGTGAGCCGACGCGTCTCGAGATCGGCGACCGCAACGTCATCCGTGAGTTCGTGACGCTCAATCGCGGCACGACCAAGGACCGCGGCGTCACCACGATCGGGCACGACAACCTGTTCATGTCGTATTCGCACGTTGCGCACGACTGCGTCATCGGCAACCAGTGCGTGCTCGCCAACAGCGCCACGCTCGGTGGCCACGTCGTGCTCGGCGACTGGGTGATCATGGGCGGCTTCGCCGCCGTGCACCAGTTCTGCAAGGTGGGTGCGCACGCATTCCTCGCCAACAATGCCGCGGTGACGCGCGACGTGCCGCCGTACGTGATGGCCGTCGGCGGGCCGGCCAAGCCGCACAGCATCAATGCCGAAGGGCTCAAGCGGCGCGGCTTTTCGCCGCAGCAGATCCGCAACCTGCGCAATGCGTACCGCACGCTGTACCGTTCGGGGCTGCGGCTCGAAGACGCGGTCGAGCGCCTGGTCGAAGCGGCGAGGGACCAGCCCGAAGTGCAGTTGCTGGTCGACTTCATCCCGCAGTCCACGCGCAGCCTCGTGCGCTGAGGCGCATGAGCGAAGGTCCCGACATCGCCGCTCCCGGTCGCGCGGGAGCAGTGAAAATCGCGCTCGTGGCTGGCGAGGCCTCGGGCGACAACCTCGGCGGTGGACTGCTGCGTGCATTGCACGCGAGGCAGCCGACGCTGTGTGCGTTCGGCGTGGCCGGACCGCGCATGGTGGAAGCGGGCTGTGAAGCCTGGGTATCGTCCGAAGAGCTCGCGATCATGGGTCTCGCCGAGATCGTGCAGCACCTGCCGCGCCTGTTGCGCCTGCGTCGCGATCTCGTCGCGC
Source organism: Pseudomonadota bacterium (assembly GCA_016704655.1). Taxonomy (GTDB): domain Bacteria; phylum Pseudomonadota; class Gammaproteobacteria; order Steroidobacterales; family Steroidobacteraceae; genus RPQJ01. The sequence continues at coordinate 237,855 of JADIZR010000001.1, forward strand.
GACTGCTCGCTGTGCGACCGGATGTCTTCGTCGGCATCGATTCGCCCGAATTCAATCTCCGCGTCGCGGCCCAACTCAAGGCGCAGGGTATTCCGACGGTGCAGTACGTCAGTCCGCAGGTGTGGGCGTGGCGTCAGGGCAGGGTGCGCACTATCGGCCAGTCCGTCGATCTCGTGCTGTGCGTGCTGCCGTTCGAAAGCAGGTTTTACGACGCCCACGACGTGCGAGCGGTGTTCGTCGGCCACCCGCTTGCGGATCGCATTCCGCTCGAATCGCCGCCGGGCCCGGCGCGCGCAGCCCTGGCTCTCGACCCCGGCGCGCCCACGGTGGCGGTGCTGCCGGGCAGCCGTCGCGCGGAAGTGGCCAAGCTCGGTGACCCGTTCGCCGCGACACTGGCGTGGCTGCACGAACGTCGTCCCGAAATCCGCTTCGTTGCGCCGATGGCCAACGAAGCGGTGCGGGTGCTGTTCGAACACAGCCTCGCGCAGCACGCTCCTGGCGTGCCCATCGCGTTGGTCGACGGTCGTGCGCAGGAGGCGCTGGCCGCTGCCGACGCCGTCCTAGTCGCGTCAGGTACCGCAACGCTCGAAACGGCGCTGATCAAACGGCCGATGGTGGTCGCGTATCGCGTCGCTCCGCTCACGGCCTGGCTGATGCGCAGCATGAAGCTGATGAAGGCGGAGTTTTTCTCGCAGCCGAACCTGCTGGCAGGACGACAGGTGGTACCGGAGTATCTGCAGGAAGACGTGCGACCTGACGTGCTGGGCCCGGCACTGCTGGCGCAGCTGCAGCGTCCCGATCATGCGGAGCTCATCGCGACCTTCACCGCGATACACTCCACGCTGCGCCGCGACGCGAGTGCGCGAGCCGCCGACGCCGTCCTGGAACTGCGGAACCGGCACAGTGGCACGCGATGAGGCGTGCCGATCCGCAGCAGGCCGGTTTCGATCTGCGCAAGGCCGGCCTCACGGCAGGCATCGACGAGGCGGGTCGCGGCCCGCTCGCGGGCCCGGTGGTTGCGGCCGCAGTGATCCTCGATCGCACGCATCCGATCCGTGGCATCACCGATTCGAAAGTTCTCACGCCCGCCGTGCGTGAAGAACTGGCGCTGCGTATCCAGCAGCGCAGCATTGCCTGCGGGCTCGGTTGGGCTGACGCCTGCGAAGTTGACGCGCTCAACATCCTGCAGGCGACGATGCTGGCCATGCGCCGCGCCATGCTTGGCCTGGGCTGTGCTCCGGCGCACGTGATCGTCGACGGCGATCGTTGCCCGAGCCTCGCGGGCCTGCCGTTCGACTGCAGTATCGAGGCGGTCGTTGCGGGCGACTCCAGCGTCACTTGCGTGGGAGCGGCGTCGATCCTCGCCAAAGTGGCGCGGGATCGCTTCATGTGCGAGCTCGACGCGCGCTACCCCGGGTACGGTTTTGCCGGGCACAAGGGGTACGGCACGCCGGAACATCTCGCTGCCCTGCGTCGATTGGGGCCTTCCCCGGTGCACCGGAGGAGCTTCGCGCCGGTACAATCCTGCCTTCCCCGCTGACCGCAGAAGCCCGCCGTCCATGGCAGCCCGGTTCGTCCATCTCCGCGTTCACACCGAGTACTCGCTCGTCGACGGCGTCGTCCGCATCGAGAGCGATACGTCGGACGGGCAGGTCCTGCGCGAAGGTCTCATCGACGCCGTTGCACGCATGCGGATGCCGGCGGTGGCGCTCACCGATCAGGCGAATCTCTTTGCGCTGGTCAAGTTCTACAAGACCGCGCAGTCGCAAGGCATCAAGCCGCTGATCGGCGTGGATGTGCTGGTGCGCGACGACAACGAGCGCAACGAACCGTCGCGACTGGTGCTGCTCTGCCAGGACGGGCACGGTTACCTGAATCTCACTCGCCTGGTCACGCGCAGCTACCTCGAAGGGCAGGGCAAGCATGGTCCGACGCTGCACCGCGCGTGGCTTGATCGCGACACGACACAAGGTCTGATCGCGCTGTCCGGCGCGCGCGAAGGCGACGTCGGCCGCGCGCTGGTCGGCAACCGTGAACCGGAAGCCCGTGCGGCGCTCGAGACCTGGCTCGAACTGTTCGGTGACCGGTACTACCTGGAACTGCAGCGCACCGGCCGGCCCGGCGAGGAAGACTGCATCGCCGGCTCGCTGCAGCTGGCAGTCAGATACGGCGTGCCGGTCGTCGCGACCAACGACGTGCGCTTCATCAGGCCTGAGGATTTCGAGGCACACGAAGCCCGTGTCTGCATCCACGAAGGCACGATGATCGCGGATCCGTCGCGCCCGCGGCGTTACAGCGAAGAGCAGTACCTGCGCTCGCCCGACGCGATGGCGACGCTGTTTGCCGACCTGCCCGAGGCGCTCGAAAATTCCGTCGAAATCGCGCGCCGACTCAACCTCGAAATCCGGCTCGGCAAGCCGTCGCTACCGGCCTATCCCGTGCCCGCCGGCCAGACGACCGAAGGGCACCTGCGCGCGGAATCGAAGCTCGGCCTCGAGCAGCGCTGGCCGGTAATCGCGACTCAACTCGGCACGCACATCGCGCGTGACGCATACGAAGGCCGCCTCGCAAGCGAACTCGACGTCATCTGCCAGATGGGATTCGCCGGCTACTTCCTGATCGTCGCGGACTTCATTCGCTGGGCGCGTGAAAATGGCGTGCCTGTCGGGCCGGGCCGAGGTTCGGGTGCCGGTTCGCTCGTGGCGTATTCGCTCGGCATCACCGACCTCGACCCGCTGCACTACGACCTGCTGTTCGAGCGGTTCCTCAATCCCGAGCGCGTGTCGATGCCCGACTTCGACGTCGACTTCTGCATGGAAGGACGCGACCGCGTCATCGACTATGTCGCGCAGCGTTACGGGCGCGAGCGCGTCTCGCAGATCATCACCTACGGCACCATGGCGGCGAAGGCTGTCGTGCGCGACGTCGCACGCGTGCAGGGACTGAGCTACGGCTTCGCCGACTCCATCGCCAAGCTGATCCCGTTCGAGCTCGGCATCACGCTCGATGACGCGCTCGACAAGGAAGAAGAGCTGCGCAAGCGCTACCGGAACGAAGACGACGTGCGCCAGCTGATCGACATGGCACGCGCGCTCGAAGGCCTGGTGCGCAATGCGGGCACGCACGCGGGTGGCGTCGTCATCGCGCCCTCGGTGCTCACGGACTTCGCGCCGCTCTACTGCGAAGAGGGCAGCACCAGCGTCGTCACGCAGTTCGACAAGGACGACGTCGAGGCCGCGGGTCTCGTCAAGTTCGACTTCCTGGGCCTGCGCACGCTGACCATCATCGACTGGGCCGTGCGCACGATCAACGCCGGGCGCGCCGCGTCCGGCGAACCTGCGCTGGAAATGTCCACGCTGCCGATGAACGACGTGCCGACGTACTCGCTGCTGAAGCGCTGCGAGACGACGGCCGTGTTCCAGCTCGAGTCGCGCGGCATGAAAGACCTGATCAAGCGCCTGCAGCCGGACACGTTCGAGGACATCATCGCGCTGGTCGCACTGTTCCGGCCGGGTCCGCTGCAGTCGGGCATGGTCGACGACTTCATCGACCGCAAGCACGGCCGCATTGGCGGCGGCATCGATTACCTGCACCCGGATCTGAAGCCCGTCCTGTTCCCGACCTACGGCGTGATCCTGTACCAGGAGCAGGTCATGCAGATCGCCCAGGTGCTCGCGGGCTACACGCTCGGCGGCGCCGACCTGCTGCGCCGCGCGATGGGCAAGAAGAACGCCGAGGAGATGGCGCAGCAGCGTTCCATCTTCGTCGCGGGCGCGACCGCACGGGGTGTCGCCGGGAACGTCGCCGCGCACATCTTCGACCTGATGGAAAAGTTTGCCGGGTACGGCTTCAACAAGTCGCACTCGGCCGCGTACGCCGTGCTCTCGTACCACACGGCGTGGCTGAAGACGCATTACCCGGCCGCGTTCATGGCGGCGGTGCTGTCGTCGGACATGGACAAGACCGACAAGGTCGTGACGCTCATCGACGAATGCAACCGCATGGGGCTCACGGTCGAGCCGCCGGACGTCAACGCCTCGCAGTACATGTTTACCGTGTCGGGACCGAAGTCGATTCGTTACGGGCTTGGCGCGATCAAGGGCGTGGGGCAGGCGGCGGTCGAGAACATGCTCGAGGAGCGCAACGCACACGGGCCTTTCCGCGACCTGCGCGACCTCTGCCGCCGGCTCGATCTCAACAAGGTCAATCGTCGCGTGCTGGAGGCGCTGATCCGTTCCGGCGCGGCCGACTCGATGGGCGGCATGCGTTACCGCTCGACGCTCATGCACCAGTTGCCGGCGGCAATGCAGGCCGCTGACCAGTCGACCCGCGCCCGGGAGGCCGGGCAGGAGGACCTGTTCGGACTCGCTGAGCCGGTGCCGGCAGCTGCGACAAGGGTTGCGGCCGAGGCTGACGCGAAGGTGATGCAGGAGACGCTGCCTGAGTGGGGCGAGGCCGTTCGCCTCACAGGCGAACGCGAAACGCTGGGCCTCTATCTCACCGGTCATCCGATCGCCGAATACGAGCGTGAGCTGCGGCCGATCACCAGCGGGCGCATTGCGGACGTTGGCGGGGCGAAGCCGGTCGGTACCGGGGGCGAGGACAAGGGCAACCCATGGCGCACTCCGGGTCGCAACGTCACCGTTGCCGGGCTGGTGCTGGAGATCCGCAAGCGCGGTGGACGCACCAGCTTCATCCTCGACGATCGCAGTGGCCGGCTCGAGGTCACGATGTTCGAGGACGTCTACCAGCAGTTCCGCTCGCTGGTCTCCAAGGACGCGATCCTGGTCGTCGAGGGTGGCCTGCGCTGGGACGACTTCATCGACAATTGGCGCTTGAGCGCGAAGAAGATCATGGACGTCGACCAGGCACGTGAACAGTTTGCCCGCAACCTCGTTCTGCGCTGGCCGGCTGCCAAGGCAGGGAACGGGGATGCCGGCAGGCTCGTTGCCGCGCTCGAGCAGGCTCTCAAGCTAAGCCAGGGCGGACGCTGCAACGTCGCCATCCGGTACGCCACGGGCGACGCCGCCGCGATCCTGCAGCTGGGCGAACAGTGGAAAGTGCGGCCTTCGCGCGAACTCATCGAGCGGCTTGGCAGCCTGGTGGGCCGTGAAGGGGTCGAGCTGTATTACGCCCCGCGCGACTCCTGAAGCACGTCCAGCCGCGCCGTGCCGACGGCACTTGCGGTCGTTCCCCGGACCGGTGTAAGAATGGGTCCAAATCAATAACGGCGGGGGCGGCACATGGACATGGAAGGTTGGCTCAAGGAGCTCCGGGTGCCGCGCGAAGCGTATCGCGTCGTGTCGCTGTTGCCGCTCGTATACGTCGCGTGGGCCGACGGCAGGATCCAGAGGAGCGAGCGCGACCTGATCCTGCACATCGCGCGTGAGCGCGGCATGCTCGACCACGGCGGGGAAGACGCGCTGTCGCGCTGGCTCAGCGAACCGCCGTCGAAGCAGCAGCTGCAGGCCGACCTTGCAGTCCTCAATGAACTCGCTCGCAGCGACCGCAAGCTGCAGGAAGAGTTCGGCGCCGACGAGGAGCAATTGCTGCTCGCGTGGTGCCAGGACGTCGCCGACGCGGCCGGTGGCCTGCTCGGCCTCAAGTCCGCGCGCACCGACGCCGAGAATGCCGCGCTCAAGACCATCGTCGGCGCGCTCGACATGCGCAATGCCACGCAATGGCGGGCGGCCCTGCGCAGCTGAGCCGGCCGCGCGGGACAACTTTCCAGTCAGGCTGCCGGCGGGTTTGCGCGGTCGGCGCGTGTCCGGCTGATTTGCGCCCGCGCCGGCCCTCCGGCATCCTTCCGGCCCATGGCATTGAGTTTCCTGGAATTCGAGCAGCCCATCGCTGAACTCGAGGCGAAGATCGAAGAGCTGCGCTTCGTCACGTCCGATGCCGAGGTCAACATCGGCGAGGAGATCGCGCGGCTGCGGGCCAAGAGCCGCGCGCTCACCAACAGCATTTTCGCCAACCTGACGGCGTGGCAGGTCGCACAGCTCGCGCGCCACCCGCAGCGCCCCTACACCCTCGATTACGCGGCTTCGATCTTCGACGAGTTCCAGGAACTGCACGGTGACCGCATGTATGCGGACGATCTTGCGATCGTCGGCGGTTTCGCGCGACTCGCCGGCCGGCCGGTCATGCTGATCGGCCACCAGAAGGGCCGCGACACCAAGGAAAGGGTGCGCCGCAACTACGGCATGCCGAAGCCCGAGGGTTACCGCAAGGCGCTGCGGCTGATGCAGCTCGCCGAGCGCTTCCGCATGCCGCTGATCACCCTGATCGATACCCCGGGGGCCTATCCCGGTGTCGGCTCCGAAGAGCGCAATCAGAGCGGGGCGATCGCCCGCAACCTGTTCGAGATGTCCTCGCTGCGCGTACCCGTGATCACTGCCGTCATCGGCGAGGGCGGCTCGGGCGGCGCGCTCGCCATCGGCGTCTGCGACCGGTTGATCATGCTGCAGTACTCGATCTACTCGGTGATTTCACCGGAAGGCTGCGCGTCCATCCTCTGGAAGAGCGCTGACAAGAAGGAGATCGCGGCGGATGCCATGGGCATTACGGCGGAGCGTCTCGACAAACTCGGCCTGGTCGATGAAGTTCTGCGTGAGCCGCTCGGCGGGGCTCACCGCGATCCGCAGGAGATGGCGGATTCGCTCAAGGGAGCGCTGGTGCGTCACCTTGACCAGATGTCGCAGCAGTCGGAGGACGCGCTGCTCCAGCAGCGGTACGAACGCCTGCGCGGCCAGGGCGTTTATCGCGCGGCCAACTGACCGGCGCCGCGCCCAGCCGGGCTCGCAGCACGTGTTCACCCTCCACCGCCTGGCGGCAAACCTTGATCTCCTGTTCGCTGGGGTCCAGGCGGCGGGGCACGAAAAATCTCCAGGACTCTGTATCGCACTCAGCGGCGGGCTCGACTCCACGGTGCTGCTCGTCGCGCTGGCGCAGCTGGCGAGCGCAGGCAGGATGGCGAGGCGCTTGCGGGCCGTCCACGTTGATCATTCGTTGCATGCCGATTCCGCGCAGTGGGCGCGTGCGTGCCGTGAGCTGGCGGACTCGCACGGCGTTGCCTGCGACGAAGTCCGGGTCACCGTAAACCTGGATGCGGGCCAGAGTCCGGAGGCTGCAGCTCGCAAGGCTCGTTATACCGCGCTTGCAGCCCGGCTCGAGCCCGGTGAGGTGCTGCTCACCGCCCATCACGCCGACGACCAGCTCGAGACCATCCTGCTGCAATGGTTGCGCGGCGGCGGGCTGCGCTCGATCGCGGGCATGGCGCCGGTCGGCCGCTTCGGAGCCGCAGCATGGCACGCGCGGCCGCTGCTCGAATTCACGCGTGACCAACTCGCTGCGTGGGCCGGCATGCAGGGCCTGTGCTGGCAGGAGGACCCCTCGAACCTCGATCGTCGTTTCGACCGTAATTACCTGCGCCTCGAAGTCCTGCCCGCGCTGCGGCAGCGCTGGCCCGCGGTCGCTGCGACCGCAGGACGGGTGGCCCAGTACGCCCGCGACGCGCTCGCAGCCGAGGCCGCCTGCGTCGCTGAGGACCTCCCGCAGGTCCTGGCGGGCACTGCGATCGAACTCGACGCGCTGCAGTCGCTACCCGAGCCGAGGCGGCGTGCCGTGCTGCGCGCCTGGCTTGCCGGGCTCGGGCTCCCGCCGGCGTCCGCACGCAACCTGACCGCACCGCAGGTTCTACGATCGCCTTGTCGCCGGACGTCGGCGCTGGACTCAGTCGCGAGCGCCTGCCGGCGCGGATCGACGTGCGCAGCCGGACCGGTGGCGAGGCATTCCTGCCGGCGGGCGGCGCACATCACCGGCCATTGCGCAAGTGGCTACAGGAGCACGATGTGCTGCCGTGGCGCCGCGAGAACCTGCCGCTGCTGTTCGCGGGCGACCGCCTGATCGCCGTGGCAGATCTTGGAGTTGCAGCAGAATTTGCCGCCCGATCCGCCGAACCATCCTGGCGCATTGCCTGGAACGAGCGTGGCGCGGTGACCGCAGCCGACGTGCTGTCATCGCAGTGGCCAGCACACCCTCCGATCCGCTAGACTGCGCTCCCGTCGTGCCTCATGCGACGGGGACTCCAATGACCAAATTCATCTGTGTGACCGGCGGTGTCGTTTCGTCGCTGGGCAAGGGCATTGCTGCTGCCTCGTTGGGCGCCATCCTCGAAGCCCGCGGTCTCAGGGTCGCCATGGTCAAGCTCGACCCGTACATCAACGTGGACCCGGGCACGATGAGCCCGTTCCAGCACGGCGAAGTCTTCGTCACCGACGACGGCACCGAGACCGACCTCGACCTCGGCCACTACGAGCGCTTCGTGCGCACGACCACGGGCCGCAACAGCAACTTCACGACCGGCCGCATCTACGAGCGCGTCATTGCCAAGGAACGCCGCGGCGATTACCTCGGTGCGACGGTGCAGGTCATCCCGCACATCACCGACGAGATCAAGCACTGCATCCGCATGGGGGCGGGCGACGCCGACGTCTGCATGGTCGAGATCGGCGGCACGGTCGGCGATATCGAGTCGCTGCCGTTCCTCGAGGCGATCCGCCAGCTCGGTGTCGAACTCGGTCGCAACAATGTGCTCTACATGCACCTGACGCTGATTCCGTACATTGCAACTTCGGGCGAGATCAAGACCAAGCCGACGCAGCATTCGGTGAAGGAGTTGCGTTCGATCGGCATCCAGCCCGACCTGCTGCTCTGCCGCTGCCAGGACCCGCTGCCGCCCGAGCATCGGCGCAAGATCGCTTTGTTCACCAACGTCGAGGAGCGCGCAGTGTTCTCGGCGGTGGACGCCGACGACATCTACAAGATCCCTTCGCTCCTGCACGAGCAGAAGCTCGACGAAATCGTCTGCGAGAAGTTCGGCCTGCACAACCTGCCCACGGCCGACCTCGGGGAATGGAACCAGGTCGTGGCCGCCAAGGCGAGCCCGGACCTCACGATCAATCTCGCGATGGTCGGCAAGTACGTCAACCTCAGGGACGCGTACATCTCGCTCAACGAGGCGCTGATCCACGCGGGCCTGCGCACGCGCACGCGCGTCAACATCGAGTTCATCGAAGCGACCGACATCGAGAAGCACGGCGCGAAGGCGCTGGCCGGGATGGATGCCATCCTGGTGCCGGGCGGCTTCGGCGAGCGCGGCATCGAAGGCAAGATCGAAGCCGTGCGCTATGCGCGCGAGAACGGGATTCCCTACCTCGGCATCTGCCTCGGCATGCAGCTCGCGATCATCGAGTACTCGCGCAACGTCGCGGGCCTCGCAGACGCACACAGCACCGAGTTCAATCGTGCTTCGCCGCACCCGGTCATCGCGCTGATCACCGAGTGGCAGGACCAGAAGGGCACGGTCGAGGCGCGCGACGAGACCTCGCAGATCGGCGGCACGATGCGCCTCGGCGCGCAGGAGATCCGGATCTCCCATGGCTCGCTCGCGCACTCCCTTTACGGCGCCGACGTGATCCGCGAGCGTCATCGCCATCGCTTCGAGTTCAACAACACGTACCTGCAGCGCCTGATGAACGCGGGCTTGCGCTTCTCGGGTTTTTCGCGCGACGGCCTGGTCGAGATCATCGAGCTGCCGCAGCACCCGTTCTTCGTGGCGAGCCAGTACCACCCTGAATTTCGCTCCACGCCGCGTGACGGGCACCCGCTCTTCACTGGCTTCATCCGTGCCGCGCGCGATCATAAGGCCGGCAAGCTGCCGGCGGCGGCGGGCGCATGAAGCTCTGCGGCTTCGAGGTCGGGCACGATCGTCCGTTCTTCCTGATCGCAGGCCCCTGCGTCGTCGAGAGCGAAGGCCTGGTACTGGACATCGCGGGCCGCATGCAGGAGATCACAGGCGCGCTCGGCATCCCGTACATCTTCAAGGCGAGCTACGACAAGGCGAATCGGTCGTCCGCCACCAGCTTCCGCGGGCCGGGCATCGAGGAAGGCCTGCGCATCCTGTCGGAAGTGAAACGCCAGTTCGGGCTGCCGGTCCTCACCGACGTGCACGAGGACACCCCGATGGCCGAGGTCGCCTCGGTGGTCGACGTGCTGCAGACCCCGGCGTTCCTGTGCCGCCAGACCAATTTCATTCTGAGCGCGTCGAGCCAGGGCATACCCGTCAACATCAAGAAGGGCCAGTTCCTGTCGCCGTGGGAGATGAAGAACGTCATCGACAAGGCGCGGTCCACGGGTAACGAACAGGTGCTGGCCTGCGAGCGCGGCTTCTCGTTCGGCTACAACAACCTCGTGTCCGACATGCGTTCGCTTGCCGTGATGCGCGAGTACGCCCCGGTCGTGTTCGACGCCACGCATTCGGTGCAGTTGCCGGGCGGGCAGGGCAGTGCTTCGGGCGGGCAGCGCGAATTCGTGCCGGTGCTGGCCCGTGCGGCGGTCGCTGCCGGCGTCTCCGGCGTATTCATGGAAACTCATCCCGATCCGGCGAAGGCGCTTTCGGACGGCCCCAATGCGTGGCCGCTCGACCGCATGCGTTCGCTGCTCGAGGTGATGCAACAGATTGACGCGGCCGTGAAGCAGCGGCCATTTGAGGAATCGACCCTATGACGACCAGGATCATCGACATCAAGGCGCGGGAAATCATGGATTCGCGTGGCAATCCCACGATCGAGGCGGACGTCTTCGTCGAGGGCGGCGTGATGGGTCGCGCCGCCGTGCCGTCCGGCGCCTCCACGGGTACGCGTGAAGCCGTCGAGCTGCGCGATGGCGACAAGAAGCGCTACCTGGGGAAGGGCGTGCTGCAGGCCGTGATCAATGCGAACGGCGAGTTGCGCAATGCGCTGCTCGGCCACGACGTCATGGACCAGCGTGGCATCGACACGAAAATGATTGCGCTCGACGCCACCGAAACCAAGTCGCGCCTGGGCGCGAATGCGCTGCTCGCCATTTCGCTGGCCTCGGCGCATGCGGCGGCGCGAGCGTCGAAGCTGAGCCTGTTCCGACGCCTCGGCGGGCCGGGCCGCAAGGTGATGCCGGTGCCGATGATGAACATCATCAACGGCGGCGCGCACGCGGACAACAGCGTCGACATCCAGGAGTTCATGGTGCTGCCGGTGGGCGCCCCGAACTTCAGCGAGGCATTGCGTTACGGCGCCGAGATCTTCCACACGCTGAAGAAGGTGCTGCACGAGCGCAAGCTCGCGACGGCCGTCGGCGACGAAGGCGGCTTTGCGCCGGACCTGCCATCGAACGAAGCGGCGCTCGAAACGATCCTCGAGGCGGTCGAGCGCGCCGGGTTCAAGGCGGGCCGGGACGTGTACCTGGGGCTCGACGTCGCGAGCTCGGAATTCTTCAAGGGTGGCGCGTACTCGCTCGAGTCGGAAGGGCGCACTTTCAGTCCGGCGCAGTTCGTCGATTACCTCGAAGGCCTGGTCAACCGGTTCCCGATCATCACGGTCGAGGATGGCATGGCTGAAGGCGACTGGGACGGCTGGTCGCTGCTGACGCAGCGGCTCGGCAAGCGCATCCAACTGGTAGGCGACGATATTTTCGTGACCAACACCAGGATCCTGCGTGAGGGCATCGCGCGGGGCGTGGCCAACTCGATCCTGATCAAGCCCAACCAGATCGGCACCCTGACGGAGACGCTCGAGGCGATCGACATGGCGGCCGATGCCGGTTACAGCGCGGTCGTCTCGCACCGTTCGGGCGAGACCGAGGACAAGCACGATCGCCGACATCGCGGTCGCAACGCGTGCGACGCAGATCAAGACCGGCTCGCTCTGCCGGTCCGACCGCATCGCCAAGTACAACCAGCTGCTGCGCATCGAGGCCGAGCTCGGCAGCGACGCGTCGTACGCCGGCCGGGAGGCTTTCCCGGTCGCCGTCGCCGCCAGTGGTGCTTGATGCGCGCCGTTTCTGCTAATCTTCCACGCCCATGACCACCCGGATCATGGCCGGCCTGCTGGCCGTCGTGTTGATGCTGCTCCAGTACCGAATCTGGGCATCGCCCGACGGCATGCGCGAGGTCTGGCGCCTCGAGCAGGCAATCGACGTCCAGGCTGCCGAAAACACCCGGCTCGCAACCCGTAATCGCACGCTCGCGGCTGAAGTCCGCGACCTCAAGGAAGGCCGCAAGGCCATCGAGGAACGCGCGCGCACCGACCTCGGCATGGTCAAGTCGAACGAAACCTTCTTCCAGGTTGTGCCGCCCGCACAACCTGGCTCGGCGACCACGCCGGCACCTGCCGCTGCGGCGACAGGGCAAAGGACGGCCCAGGCCGACCTGCCGTGACCCTCGTGGTCCGGCGCTGGGCCATCGTGCCAGCGGCTGGGCAGGGCTCCCGTTTCGGCACCGCGCTTCCCAAGCAATACGCTCCGCTGCTCGGACGGCCAATGTTGTCCTGGACGCTGGCCGCGCTGCTCGCTGAACCCGGCATCGACGGCATCGTCGTCTCGCTCGCCAAGGGCGATACCCGCTGGCAGGGCTTGCCCGAATTTTCGAATCCGCGGGTCCGCCGCTGTACCGGTGGCACGCGGCGTGAGCACTCGGTCGTGAACGGGCTGGACGCGCTGGGTGGTGACGCACGGGACACGGACTGGGTGCTGGTCCACGATGCCGCGCGACCCTGCTTGCGCTGCGGTGATCTCGAACTGCTGTTTGCTGCGCTCGATGCGGATGCCGTCGGCGGCTTGCTCGCCATTCCGGTCAGCGACACGCTGAACGGGAAGTCGGCGAGCAGCGCGTGGGTGAAACCGTGGCACGTGACGGACTCTGGCGCGCGCTCACGCCGCAGATGTTCCGCTTTGGGCTGTTGCTGCGCGCGCTCCGGCTCTGCATGGAGCGCGACCGGCCGGTCACGGACGAAGCGTCGGCGATCGAAAGCCTGGGACTGCAGCCCCGGCTGGTCCGCGGCAGTGCCGGCAACGTCAAGGTGACGAGCCCGGACGACGCTGCGCTTGCGGAGGCGATCCTGCGGTCAGAACAACCATGATTCGGAGACGAGGGATGGTCGCATGAGGGTGGGAATCGGTTACGACGTGCATGCCTACGGGGACGGGGAGCACGTGACGCTTGGCGGCGTACGCATTGCGCACACCCGCGGCGTGATCGCGCATTCCGACGGCGACGTGGCCCTGCACGCATTGTGCGATGCGCTGCTCGGCGCCATGGCGCTCGGCGACATCGGCGAGCATTTCCCCGACAGCGATCCGCGCTGGAAGGGCGCGGACAGCCGGCGCTTCCTGCGGCATTGCGGTGCGCTCGTGCAGGCGCAGGGCTGGCGACTCGTCAACGCCGACCTGACGATCCTCGCGCAGGTCCCGCGCGTCGGGCCCCACCGCCTGCTGATGCGGCAGAACATCGCCGACGACCTCGGGGTGCGGATCGACTGCATCAACGTCAAGGCCACGACCTCGGAAGAACTCGGCGCGCTGGGGCGCGGCGAGGGCCTGGCCTGCCAGGCCATCGTCCTGCTCGCGCACGGCGACAACGCGCACCAGCACGGACACGATCGGCATTGAGCGATCCGGGCGCCGGTTCCAGCCTCGGTGTTGCGCCGTGCGCGCACGGCCGGCCTCCCGCCACGGGTGCGATCCGTCGCGAGCCTGAAGACTTCGTCGTCGACGAGATTCTCGGCTTCGAGCCGGACGGGACTGGCAACCACGGCTTGCTCATCGTCGAGAAGCGTGGCGCCAACACCGGTTGGGTGGCTGCGCAGCTCGCGCGGCATGCCGGCGTGGCCGTCCGCGACGTCGGGTTCAGCGGTCACAAGGATCGCCATGCGCAGACGACGCAGGCGTACTCGCTGCCTTTGCCGGCGCTGTTCGACGTGGCCCAGTGCCTGGAATGGCAGGGCGACGGCTATGCCGTGCGCGCGGCGTACCGGCACGGTCGTAAGCTGCGCCCGGGCTCGCATCGCGCGAACCGATTTGAACTGCGGCTCCGCGACCTGCACGGCGACCGGGGCGCGATCGAGGCGTCACTCGCCGCGATCCGCGAACATGGCGTGCCGAATTACTTCGGTCCGCAGCGATTCGGGCGCGAAGGCAGCAATCTGCGAAGGGCGGTTGCGTGGGCAGGAGGTGCTGCCGGACCACGCGACCGCTCACAGCGCAGCTTCGCGCTGTCAGCGGCCCGCAGCCACCTGTTCAACGCGGTCCTCGCTGCGCGGGTCGCGCGTGGCGACTGGAACAGGTTGCTGCCGGGCGAGGCAGTCATGCTCGACGGTCGCCGCAGTTTCTTCATCGCAGAGCCCGCTGACGCGGCACTCGAAGCGCGTCGCGTCGCGATGGACGTGCATCCGAGCGGCCCCTTGCCGGGCCGCGGTGTGTCCCCCGCAACGGGCCCGGCACGCGAACTCGAGGACGGCGTGATCGCACCGCAGGCCGGCCTGTCGGCGTTGCTCGCATCTGAACGCATCGATCACGAGCGGCGCAGCCTGCGGCTGCCCGTCCGTGAATTCGACTGGACTTTCGGCGATGACGACACACTGGTCCTGCGGTTCGTGTTGCCAAGGGGCACGTTTGCCACCGCCGTGCTGCATGAAGTCCTGGCCGACGCCTGGGATGCAGGCGAGGGCGGGGAGGAGTGAACCGTGCCTTACTTCCGGACCGTCAACAGCACGTAGACCGCGCCGGAGCCGCCGTCGGCGGGCCGCGCGGCTGCAAACGCCGAGACGTTCTCGACTTTGCGCAGCCAGTGGTGGACGAGCAGCTTCAGCACCGGACCCCCTGGACCCGAACGCAGCCCCTTGCCGTGAATGACGCGCACGCAGTGCAGGCCGCGACGCAGGCAATCGTCCAGGAACTGCTGCAGGGCCGCTTGCGCGGCGTGCTGCCGCAGACCATGCAGGTCGATTTCGGCTTCGACTGCAATCTTCCCCCGCTGCAGTTTGCGCATCACTGCATCGCGCACATGCGTGCGCCGAAACGTCAGCTCATCGTCGACTCCGGGCACTGCCGGATCGGTCGCATGCGCATGGCTTTCGTGCAGCAGGTCGTGGGTCCCGGCGCGCGTCACTCGGACCATCGATTGCGGGCGCGGTCGCGCAGGTGCGGTGTGACGCCCGGGCAAGGGCCGCACGCCGGCCATCGCACGCCGGAAGGCGTTCGGGTCGTCGTCACCCGGCGGCGGGGTTCGCGTAGTCATGCCGTGGGGGTTCGCTTCCGGGGCGGGCTGGGATTCCAGTATAGTTGCGCGGCGTTCGTGGCCAACCCCGCCACTGCTGGGGCCCTGATAACGATACGGTCCCACGCCACATGAGAATCCTGGTCAGCAACGACGATGGCTACCGTGCCGAGGGTCTGCAGCGCCTCGTCGACGCGTTGCAGCCGCTTGCCCAGGTGACGGTGGTGGCTCCCGATCGTAATCGCAGCGGCGCCAGCAACTCATTGACGCTCGACGTCCCGCTGCGCGTCGCTGAATACGGTCCGCGGCGCCATTTCGTCAACGGCACCCCCACCGACTGCGTGCACCTCGCCATTTCAGGCCTGTTCGAAGGGGAGATCGATCACGACATGGTGGTCTCGGGCATCAACGACGGCGCCAACCTCGGCGACGACGTGCTCTATTCCGGCACGGTGGCCGCGGCTGTGGAAGGGCGCTTCCTCGGTCTGCCTGCGATCGCGATTTCGCTGGTCGTGCGTGACGGCCGGCACTTCGAGACGGCCGCGCGCGTGGCAAGCGAAATGCTGCTGCGGCTGCAGCGCGCACCGCTGCATTCATCGATGATCCTCAACGTCAACGTCCCGGACCTGCCGTACGAGAGGCTGCGCGGCCTCAAGTCCACGCGCCTGGGACACCGGCACCGGTCCGCACCGGTCGTGCGGGCGTCGGATCCGCGCGGTCGCCCGGTGTACTGGGTGGGGCCCGCCGGCGAGGGCGCGGATGCAGGCGCAGGCACGGACTTTCATGCCGTCGCCAACGGTTACGTCTCCGTCACGCCATTGCAGGTCGATCTGACGCGCCATGCGGCGATCGACGACATCGGCGAGTGGCTCGGCGGGCGCAACGAATGATGCGGATGCAGCGCACTTGAAAGACCAGAGCAGGGTCAGCGGCATCGGCATGACGTCGGCACGCACGCGTGAGCGACTGGTGGCGCGCCTGCGCGAGCAGGGCATCACCGACAACGAGGTGCTCGAGCGCATCCGCAGCGTGCCGCGTCACATGTTCGTGGACGAAGCGCTGGCGAGCCGGGCCTACGAGGACACGGCGCTGCCGATCGGGCACGGGCAGACGATTTCGCAGCCCTACATCGTGGCGCGCATGACGCAGTCGCTGCTCGAAGCGCGCAAGCCGCGCAAGGTGCTCGAGGTCGGCACGGGTTGCGGTTACCAGACCGCTGTGCTTGCGCCGCTGGCCGCGACGCTCTACAGCGTCGAACGCATCGCGGCGCTGCAGGTCAAGGCGCGGCAGATCCTGCGCGACCTGCGCATCGCGAACGTGTACATGAAACACGGTGACGGCTTCGAAGGCTGGGCGGCTTACGCGCCTTTCGACGGCATCATCGTCGCCGCTGCTGCGTATGCCGTGCCGCCGGCGCTGCTGGAGCAACTGGCCGATGGCGGCCGGCTCGTGATCCCCGTCGGCAATGACCGTGAGCAGCAACTGCTGCGCATCACCCGTCGCGGCGATCGCTACGAGCGTGAAGTGCTCGGACCGGTGATTTTCGTGCCACTGCTGCAGGGACTCGCCTAGGCAGACCGTGCGGCCACTTCAGACGATCAGCGCGGCTGCGACGCTCCGGCCTTCGGTGACCAGCACGTTGTACGTGCGACAAGCGGCTGCAGTGTCCATCACCTCCACGCCGATCCGCTGTTCGTGCAGGATGCGCAGGACCTGGACGTCAGGAAACTGCTGACGTGCGCCCGTGCCGAGCAACACCACTTCGGGTGCGAGGCCGAGCAGAGGTTCGAGGTCGGCTGCCGTCAGTTCCTGCGTCGTCGTCGGCCGCCAGGGCGCGATGATCGCCGTCGCCGTTATGATCAGGCTCGTCGAATGCGTGCGTTCGCCGACGCGCAACAGTCCCGGGCCGTAGCTGCGCACCAGGTTCGTGCCGACCGGGTTTTCGAGCTGGAGCTTCATGTCGTTACGATACTGCATGCGTCGAGCGAGATCACGGCAGCCACCGCTCCCGACAGGAGGCGTTTCCTGATGGCCGTTTCGCGTGTTCGCGTGGCACTGCCCTGGTTGCAGGCGGCGCTGGCCGAAGCGTCCGCGAATGACACGCTGCCGGCCATGAAGGCGCTGCGCTGGCTCGGTGGGCGCGGGAGACTGCTGTCCGGCGAGCTCCGTGGCTGGCGCGAATGGCTGCTCGAACCCGTCGGCGGGGCGGATCTCCTGTCGCAGTGGCCCGCGGGGCCGGCACTGGCGCGGGAAAGCGGCCTGACTGGGGCGGGTTCAGGCGCCTGGTGTATCGCGCAGCCGGTGCACCTGGCGGCGGGCCTCGATCATCTGCGGCTCGCGCCACTTGCCCAGGCCGCACTCACCGAGGAGGACGCCCGCGCCCTCGGCGAACTCGTGAGTTCGCATTTCGCGACCGACGACCTGACCGTAGCAGCATTCGTCGAGGGTGCATGGTTGCTGCGCTTTGCCGGTTCCATCGACTGTTCGACACAGCCGCCGGACGCCGTCGTGGGTCATAACGTGCACGACTTCATGCCCGCGGGTCGCGACGGCGCGCGCATCCGCAGCCTGATGAACGAGATCCAGATGCTGTTGCACGAGCATCCTGTCAACCAGCGCCGCGAGCGGGCCCGTTGCCTGCCGGTGAACGGTTGGTGGCTGTGGGGCTTCGGCGACAGGACGGCGGACGCGTCGAGCCCCGGCATCGATCGCTGGCGTCTGCACAGCGACGATCGCTGGCTGCGCGCGCTCGGTCACGCGCAGGGCAGCGCTGCCGGCGACATCACCCTCTTCGGGAGCGATTCGCTGCGCGGTGACACGTTCGTCGCGCTGTCGCAGCCGCCCGCGCCGCGGGTCGAGGACTCACTCGCGTCCGTCGACACTGGTTTGCTGTCGATGCTGGCGTCGAACGTGCGCTCTGGCAGGATGCAGAGCCTCGCCCTGCTGGTCGGCAGCACGACGCTGCAAATCGACTGGCCCGCCCGGTTTCGATTCTGGCGCCGGCCGGTCGCGGTATCGCAGTGGCTCGCATGACGTCACTGCGCCGAATCCTGCGGCGTGACTCCAGCGCCGAGTTGCAGGCAGCGTTGCCGGCATCGCTGCATCCCGCGCTGCGCCGCGTGTATGGGGCCCGGCCGATTTCCGGCGCCGAGGAACTCGCGCTGCGGCTCGACCAGTTGCTGCCGGTCAGCACGCTTGACGGCGCGGAGAGCGCGGCCGACTTGCTGGCGTCGGCCCTGCGCACGCGCAGGCGCGTACTCATCGTCGGCGATTTCGACGCGGACGGCGCGACCAGCACCGCGCTGATGATGCGTCAATTCACGGCGCTAGGCTTCGAGCAACCGGATTTCCTGGTGCCGGATCGCTTCCGGTTCGGTTACGGCCTCACGCCGGAAATCGTGCGGGTTGCGGCCGAGCGCAAACCCGGCCTCATCGTGACCGTGGATAACGGGATTTCGTCGCTTGACGGAGTCGAGGAGGCGCGACGTCACGGCATCGACGTGCTCGTGACCGACCATCATTTGCCAGGGCGCGAGCTGCCGGCCGCTGCCTGCATCGTGAACCCCAACGCTCCCGGCAACCGCTTCGCTTCGAAGTCGCTGGCTGGCGTGGGTGTGGCGTTCTACGTGATGGCCGCGCTGACCCACGAACTGCGCAAGCGCGACGCGCTGCCGGCGGGTGTCGACACCAACCCCGTACGCCTGCTGGATCTCGTCGCGCTCGGCACGGTGGCCGACGTCGTGACGCTCGACCTCAACAATCGTGTACTCGTCGCGCAGGGATTGCAGCGCATCCGTCGCGGTCGCTGCGTCGCAGGACTGCGGGAACTGCTCGAGGCGTCAGGCCGGACGCTCGCCGGCGTGACCGGGCAGGACCTCGGTTTCCAGGCGGGTCCGCGGCTCAACGCAGCCGGCCGCCTCGACGACATGACGCGCGGCATTCGCTGCCTGCTTGCAGACGATCCGACGCAAGCGCGCACCCTGGCGCTGGACCTTGCCCGGCTCAACACCGACCGCAAGGAGCTCGAGGCGAAGATGCAGCTCGAGGCCCTGTCGCTGATCGACGCGCGCATCGCCTCGCTCGAGGGCCATGTACCGGCCGGAGTCTGTGTTTATGACGAGGGCTGGCACCAGGGCGTGATCGGGCTGGTCGCTTCACGCGTGAAGGAGCGGCTGCATCGGCCAGTGATTGCCTTCGCGCGATCGGAGGCAGGCTGGATCAAAGGCTCGGCGCGATCGGTGCCCGGAGTGCACGTGCGCGACGTGCTCGATGCGATCGCCACGCGTACCCCCGGGCTCGTCGACAAGTTCGGTGGCCACGCGATGGCGGCCGGGCTCACGCTGCGTGAAGCGAGCCTGCCGTACTTTGAAACCGAGTTTGCGCACGAAGTCGAGCGCTGGATCGACGAAGAAACGCTCGCCGGGCACCTGCACACGGACGGCGAACTGCTGGCCGGCGAGTTCAACGTCGCAACCGCGGAGGCTCTGCGCGAAGGCGGGCCCTGGGGTTCGGGATTTCCGGAACCGATGTTCGATGGGGTCTTCGGCGTAGCCGACACGCGGGTGGTCGGCAGCCGCCATCTGAAACTGAAACTGCGGGCGACTTCGGGCGAAGTCGTCGACGCGATTGCCTTCAGGTACCTCGACGGCGCCGATGCGCCGGAAATCCGGGCGAATGACCGCGTCCAGGCGGCGTACCGCACGGGCATCGACGAATACACGGGCACGCGCAGATTGCAGCTCGTGACGGAGTGGGTCGGCAAGCTCTGAAACCGGGGCCTCATCCTGGTGCTCGCGTGCGGGCCTTGACGTCGGAGCCGGCTGGCGGAGGTGGCAGGGGCAGTGCGGCGCCCGCAGCGAGGGTTCAACCGAAAATGCTAGAATTCGCGGTTCTACCCGTTGCCGTCACCCGCGACTTTTTTCGTATGGAAATCAACCCGATACGCCGCCAGATCGAAGAACTCAAGCAGCGCACCGATGCGCTCAGGGGGTACCTTTGACTATGCCGGCAAGGCTGAGCGGCTGACGGAAGTCCTGCGGGAGCTCGAAGACCCGGCCGTCTGGCAGAACCCGGAGCGCGCCCAGGAACTCGGCCGCGAGCGCGGCAAGCTCGACGGGGTGGTTGCGACGCTCGACAAGATGACAGGTGGCCTCGACGAGGCGACCGAATTACTGGACATGGCCGAAGCCGACGCGGACGAGGGGATGGTCCGCTCCGTCGAACAAGACCTCGGTGGCATCGACGCGCAGCTCGCGAAGCTCGAGTTCAAGCGCATGTTTCCGGGCGAGATGGACTCGCACAACGCGTTCCTGGACATCCAGGCGGGCGCCGGCGGCACCGAGGCCCAGGACTGGGCCAACATGCTGATGCGCATGTACCTGCGCTGGGGCGACAAGAACGGCTTCAAGACCGAGGTCGTCGACGCCAACGGCGGTGAAGTCGCCGGCATCAAGAGCGCAACGATCAAGTTCGAGGGCGAGTATGCCTACGGCTGGCTGCGCACGGAAACGGGTGTGCATCGCCTCGTGCGCAAGAGCCCGTTCGATTCCAACGCGCGGCGCCACACGTCGTTCGCGTCGGTGTTCATCTCGCCCGAGGTCGACGACGACATCGCCATCGACATCAATCCGGCCGACCTCGAGACCGACGTCTACCGGTCGAGCGGTGCGGGCGGCCAGCACGTGAACAAGACCGAATCGGCAGTGCGCATCCGGCACATGCCCTCAGGAATCGTGGTGGCGTGCCAGAGCGAGCGCAGCCAGCACAAGAACCGGTCGACGGCGATGAAGATGCTGAAGGCCAAGTTGTACGAACTCGAGGTCAACAAGCGCAACGCCGCTGCGAAGGTGCTCGAGGACTCGAAGTCGGACGTGAGCTGGGGCAACCAGATCCGTTCGTACGTGCTCGACCAGTCGCGCATCAAGGACCTCCGCACCGGCGTCGAAATCGGCAATACCACGGCGGTCCTCGACGGCGACCTGAATCCGTTCCTGGAAGAAAGCTTGAAGCAAGGGCTGTAGGGAAGTGATTAGTGATTAGTGATTAGTGATTAGTGATTAGTGATTGGTGAGTTGTGATTGGTGAGTTGTGATTGGTGAGTTGTGGCTGGTGTATGGCCTATGGGTCTGGTGAATAGTGGATTCTTGTCACTAATCACTAGTCACTAGTCACTACTCACTAATCACTAGTCACTACTCACTAATCACTAGTCACTACTCACTAGTCGCTACTCACTTCCTGGAGAGAGTAATGTCTGACAACGAACAGAAATCTCCGGCGGTCACCGACCCGGACGAGAACCACCTGATAGCCGAGCGCAAGGCGAAGCTCGAGCGCCTGCGCGAAAAGGGTCCGGCGTTTCCGAACGATTTCCGGCGCGACGCCTCGGCGGATGAACTGCACACGGGATATGGCGACCGCACGGCCGAATGGCTCGACGCGCACCCGACCCGTGTGACGGTGGCTGGCCGCATGATGGCAAAGCGCATCATGGGCAAGGCGTCGTTCGCCAGGCTCGCCGATCGCAGCGGCTCGATCCAGCTGTTCCTGCAGCAGACCGCCCTGGGCGAAACCTATGACGAGTTCAAGGGCTGGGACGTCGGCGACATCGTCGGCGCTGAAGGTGCGCTGTTCAAGACGCGCACCGGCGAGCTCTCGGTCAAGGTCGAGAAGCTGCGGCTGCTGGTGAAGTCGCTGCGCCCGCTGCCGGACAAGTGGCACGGCCTGGCCGACGTCGAGCAGCGCTATCGCCAGCGCTACGTCGACCTGATCGTCAGCGACGAGAGCCGTGAAGTGTTCCGCACGCGCACGCGCATCGTGCAGTACCTGCGCCGGTTCCTCGATGCGCTCGACTTCATGGAAGTCGAGACGCCGATGCTGCAGGTTATTCCGGGCGGCGCAGTTGCCAAGCCGTTCATCACGCACCACAACGCGCTCGACATCGACATGTACCTGCGGATCGCGCCCGAGCTGTACCTGAAGCGGCTCGTCGTCGGCGGCTTCGAGCGCGTGTACGAGATCAACCGCAACTTCCGCAACGAAGGGCTGTCGACGCGGCACAACCCTGAATTCACCATGCTCGAGCTGTACCAGGCCTACGCCGACTACCGCGACCTGATGGACATGGTGGAGCGGATGTTCCAGGGCATCGCGGACATGGTCTGCGGCACCCGTAAGGTGGCGTATCAGGGCGAGACGTTCGATTTCGGCTCGGCATTCCGCCGCGTCACGGTTGAAGACCTCGTCGTGCATTTCACCCCGGGGATCGACCGTGGGCGCCTGCGCGACGTCGAGTACCTGCGCGGCGAGTGTGCGAAGCTGCACATTCCGGTCAAGCCGGAAGACGGCGCCGGCAAGCTGCAGATCGAGATTTTCGAGAAGACAGCGGAGCACCGACTGCTGCAGCCGACGTTCGTGTATGCGTACCCGGCCGAAGTCTCGCCGCTCGCGCGCCGCAACGACTCCGATCCATTTCTCACGGACCGCTTCGAATTCTTCGTGGGCGGCCGCGAGATCGCGAACGGTTTCTCGGAACTCAACGACGCGGAAGACCAGGCCGCGCGGTTCCGCGAGCAGGTGGCGCGCAAGAGCGGCGGCGACGAGGAGGCCATGTTCTACGATGCCGACTATGTCCGTGCGCTGGAATACGGCATGCCGCCGACGGCCGGCCTCGGCATCGGCGTCGATCGCATGGTGATGCTGTTCACGAACACGCCGTCGATCCGGGACGTGCTGCTGTTTCCGCACATGAAGCCGGAGTGAGGAAGGGGAGGAAGGGCGGGAAGGTAGGGAAGGTAGGGAAGGTAGGGAAGGTAGGGAAGGTAGGGAAGGTAAGGAATCTTCCTCCACTTCCTCACCTTCCTGCCCTTCCTCCCCTTCCTGCCCTTCCTCCCCTTCCTGCCCTTCCTCCCCTTCCTGCCCTACAGGCTGTACGGGAGCGCACGCGGTTCGGCGCTGCGCCCATCCTCCAGCTGCAGCACCTTTCCTGCCGCATCGAGGTTCGTGACCGCCAGCAGCTCGATGCCGTCATCCGTCTCGGCCGTCATCAACACGTCGGCCGCCTTCACGCCTTCGAGCAGCAGAGGCGAAAGCGGCGCTGGGGCAGCACCGCCGGCCGGCAGGTGAAAACGCATCGTGCGCCGCTTTACACGACCCAGATGGTGCGTGCGTGCGACGATCTCCTGTCCCGTGTAACAGCCCTTGGTGTAGCTGAGGCCGTCGATCAGGTCGACATTGAGCATCTGCGGAATGAACTGCTCCGAAGACGACGCAAACACGTGCGGCAGGCCGGCGGCGATGTCGGCAGCGAGCCACTCGGCTTGTGCCAGCGGGCTGGGCCGGCCCAACGACAACCCGCTGATCGAACGCCAGGCCACCGGGGGGGCCGCGATCACTTCGCGGCCGGGAGCGTACTGGAACGTCACGATTTCCGTCGTGCCCGCGAGCGGCACGGGCGACATCGTGAGCGCGGCCTCGTCGAATACACGGTGGGCCTGGGCTGCGGCGGCCGCGTCGCCCGTGAGGATCGCGCCGACGTTCAGGTCGGCAGCCTGCAGGATCTCGACCTTGGAGCGCAGGACGAACTTGCGCAGGTGAGTGGCCACTTTGCCAAGCAGGTCGGCGGGCAGCAGTGCGTAAATCGCGTCGTCAGTCTGGCGGAAGCGCACCAGTGCGATGACGCGTCCCTGGTTGGTGCAGCAGGCTGTCAGCTGGGTCCGGCCGTCTGCCAGCAGCCGCACGTCGTTCGTGAACTGGCCCTGCAGGAAGGTCACGGCATCGGCGCCGCCAATGCGCAAGACGCCGAAAGCCGGCAGCAGCAAGGCGCGAAGAGCCTGTGTGAGATCGTCGGTCATTAATTCAACCCGGAGTTGTTTTCAGACTGTACAGCCGGACCTTAGCCCAAGCGCTCGGTGGAGAACATAGGCAACATCTGGCAAGATCGCGGGTTGAAATGAACCCTTCGCACAACGAGCAGACCGCCCACCCGATTGACCCCTCGGCCGCACCTTCGGCTCCTGTGCCCAAGGTCGAGCCGCAACCCCAGGCATCGCCGCCGCCGCCGGTCCTTCCGCGCGAAATCGGGGGTCGGGACGGGCCCGAGCCCACACGGTTCGGGGACTGGGAGAAAGCGGGGCGCTGCATCGATTTCTAGCGCACCGGATTCCCGAGGAGAGGTAGCAACATGGCGCAGCCCGAGCGGCCGCTGTCCCCGTTCATGCAGTACCGTTGGCAATACACCAACACCCTGTCGATCCTGCACCGGATCACGGGCACCCTGCTGAGCCTGTGCTTCTTCGTGCTGGTCTACTGGCTGGCTGCCGCGGCCTCCGGGCCCGAACGCTACGCCGCCGCACTCGCCACGATCGGGTCGCCGCTCGTCCGGTTGCTTCTGATCGGCGGCCTGTTCTCATTCTCGTACCACCTGCTGAACGGCATCCGGCACCTGTTCTGGGACGCCGGCTACGGATTCGAGCTGCCTGTCGCGCGCAAGTCCGGTTGGGCGGCGGCGATTGGAGCGGTCGCGCTGACGGTGGTGCTGTGGTTCGTGCTCGGCGCGTCACTCGGAGGTGCCGCATGAGCCTGCGCAGCCCGCTCGGTCGTGTGCTCGGCCTCGGTTCCGCCAGGGGTGGTTCCGGTCACTGGTATTCGCAGCGCGTCACCGCCGTTGCGCTTGTCATTCTCGGCTTCTGGTTCATAGCGTCGCTCGCCATGCTGGGCGCAGGCGCCCCGCACGCGGCCGTCCTCGGCTGGCTGCAATCGCCATTTTCGGCGGTGATGGCGCTGCTGCTGGTCGCGGTCACCGCGTATCACGCGCTGCTGGGCCTGCAGGTCGTGTTCGAGGATTACATCAGCGACAAGGGCGCGCGTCTGGTCGTGCTGGTCGCACTCAAGTTCGCGCTCGTCGTAGCCGCCCTGATCGGCATCCTCGCCGTGTTGCGCATCGCGTTCGGAGCCCAGGCATGACCACTGCGGAATACGCATTCACCGATCACACGTACGATGTCGTCGTCGTCGGCGCCGGCGGCGCCGGTTTGCGCGCCACGCTGGGCCTTGCCGAGGCGGGCCTCAACACGGCCTGCATCACCAAGGTGTTCCCGACGCGCAGCCACACCGTCGCGGCGCAGGGCGGCATCAGCGCCGCGCTCGGCAACATGGGCGAGGACGACTGGCGCTTCCACTTCTACGACACCATCAAGGGCTCGGACTGGCTCGGCGACCAGGACGCGATCGAGTTCATGTGCAAGGAAGCACCGGCGGCGATCCTCGAACTCGAGCACTACGGCCTGCCGTTCTCGCGCACCGAGGACGGCAAGATCTACCAGCGCCCGTTCGGCGGCATGACCACGCATTACGGCAAGGGCATCGCGCAGCGCACCTGCGCCGCGGCCGACCGCACCGGCCACGCGATGCTGCACACGCTGTACCAGCAGTCGCTCAAGCACCAGGCGCGCTTCTTCATCGAGTACTTCGCCCTCGACCTGATCATGGAAGATGGCGCGTGCCGCGGCGTCGTGGCACTCGACATGTCGACGGGCCAGCTGCACCGCTTCCGCGCGCACACCGTGATCCTCGCCACGGGCGGCTACGGCCGCGCCTACTTCTCCTGCACCTCGGCGCACACCTGCACCGGCGACGGCGGCGGCATGGCGCTGCGCGCCGGCCTGCCGCTGCAGGACATGGAGTTCGTGCAGTTCCACCCCACCGGCATCTACGGCGCGGGCTGCCTGATCACCGAAGGTTCGCGCGGCGAAGGCGGCTACCTCACCAATTCTGCGGGCGAACGCTTCATGGAGCGCTACGCGCCGAACGCGAAGGACCTCGCTTCGCGCGACGTCGTGAGCCGTTCGATGACGATCGAGATTCGCGAGGGCAGGGGCGTGGGCCCGCAAAAGGACCACATCCACCTGCACCTCGAACACCTCGGCGCCGCCGTGATCCACGAGCGCCTGCCGGGCATCGCCGAGACCGCGCGCATCTTCGCGGGCGTCGACGTGACGCGCGAGCCGATCCCGGTGCTGCCGACCGTGCACTACAACATGGGCGGAATTCCCTGCAACGTGCACGGCGAAGTGGTGACGTTGCGCAACGGCAATCCGGATTCGGTGGTCCCTGGACTCATGGCCGTGGGCGAAGCGGCCTGCGTGTCGGTGCACGGCGCGAATCGCCTCGGCTCCAATTCGTTGCTCGACCTGGTCGTGTTCGGCCGGGCGGCTGCGCATCACTGCGGCAAGACGGTCGAGCCCGGCACGTCCCACAAGCTGCTGCCGAAAGACGCAGGCGACCTTGCCATCAGCCGGCTCGACAGGCTGCGCAGCGCGAAGGGTACGCGCCGCACGTCCGGGATTCGTATCGACATGCAGCGAGTGATGCAGGACCACGCGGCGGTGTTCCGTACCGGCGAATCGCTCGCCGAAGGCATGCAGAAGCTCGATGCTGTCTTCGCAACGTTCGCAGACGTGCAGGTAGCTGACCGCTCGCTGATCTGGAACACGGACCTGATCGAGACGCTCGAGCTCGATAACCTGCTCGCGCAGGCGCTGGTGACGATGTCGTCGGCGGCCAACCGCAAGGAAAGCCGTGGCGCCCATGCCCGCGAGGACTTCAAGGACCGCGACGACGTCTCGTGGCTCAAGCACACGCTGGCCTGGGCCGATGCTTCGGGCAAGGTCTGTATCGACTATCGCCCGGTGCACCTGAACACGTTGACGAGCGACGTCGAAGCCATTCCGCCGAAGGCCCGTACCTATTGAGGGAGGGTTAGTGTTAGGTGTGCGGCGGGTCGGTCGGCGACATCACCCGCTCTAACACACACCACTAATACTTCTTCCTCCCATGCCCCAATTCAGACTTCCCGAGAATTCCCGGGTCCAGCCCGGCAAGAGTCACGCGGCGCCGACGGGTGCGAAGAACGTCAAGACGTTCCGCATCTATCGGTTCGACCCGGATTCGAACCAGAAGCCGCGCGTCGACACCTACCAGGTCGACATGGCCAGCTGCGGCCCGATGGTTCTGGACGCGCTGATCAAGATCAAGAACGAGGTCGACCCGACGCTGACGTTCCGCCGCTCGTGCCGCGAAGGCATCTGCGGATCGTGCGCGATGAACATCGACGGGGTGAACACGCTGGCGTGCACCAAGGCCATCGGCGAGATCAAGGGTGACGCGAAGATCTACCCGTTGCCGCATCTGCCCGTGATCAAGGATCTCGTGCCCGACCTCACCAACTTCTACGCACAGTACGCGTCGGTGAAGCCGTGGCTGCAGACGCGCACGCCGGCGCCGCCCGACCGCGAGCGCCTGCAGTCGAAGGAAGACCAGGAAAAGATCGACCGCCCGTCGGCCTGCATCCTGTGCGCCTGCTGCTCTGCGAGCTGCCCGTCGTACTGGTGGAACAGCGACCGCTACCTCGGCCCGGCGGCGCTGCTGGCCGCCTACCGCTGGATCATCGACACGCGCGACGAGGCCACCGGCGAGCGCCTCGACGAGCTCGAGGACCCGTTCCGGCTCTACCGCTGCCACACGATCATGAACTGCGCGCAGGCCTGCCCGAAGGACCTCAATCCGGCGAAGGCCATCGCTGAGATCAAGAAGATGATCGTCGAGCGGCAGCATTGAGGCGCCGTGCAACCCGTCCCGTGCCTGCCGGAGAGGTCTGCCACAGGGGGGTTGAGGGCGGCGACCCCGAGCCGGGCGAAGGCATGTGACTGCCGCTGCCGACGTGACCATGGCACGGCTGCGCTGGCGCTGCCGGCGTGGCATGCGGGAACTCGACGTCATGCTGCCCCGGTACCTGGACCGGGTCTGGCCGACGGCGTCGACCACAGATCGTGACGCGTTCCTGCAATTGGTCGAACTGCAGGACCCCGACCTGTTCGGGTATCTTGTAGGTCGGACGACCCCGATCGAGGAATCCCAGCGTGCGATCATCGCCTGCATCCGTCGACTCGAGCCTTGAGCTGCCCCCGGTGACCGCAGCCGACCGGGCCGCGGGCGCGATGGCGGTGCTGGCAACGGCGTTCGTGGTAGGGGCCGTTGTTCGCTCCGGCGGGCCGATGGCCGCCTCCGTGCTGCTGTTGCTGGCCGGCAGTTTGATCGTGGCGGCCCTGGCACGGTCCTGGGTTCGTGCCAGACGCCAGCCGGCCCTGCGGCTGGTGGCCCGCGCCGACGGTTCCCCTCTGGCTGCATGCGGCGGGGCAGGCCCCGTCCCGTACGACGATCGGCGTCGGCACGCGAACGATAGGCCCCTCGGTTTTCCTCGATCTGCGGGTGGAATCCAGCCCGACTGGCGAGCGGCTCCGCACCTGGCTGACGCCGCTCGACGTGCCATCCTCGGCCATCCGTCGGTTAAGCGTCGCCCTACCCCACTGCGGGCGCGCGACTGGTTCGTGACCGGGCGGCAGTTGCGCTAGCCTAGCCATGCAAGCCATGCAGAACTTTCCCCCGCCGGACGAGTCTATGAAGTCGCGAGAACCCGGGGACGTCGATGCCGGCCCGCCTGCGGGCGCCGAGCAGAGCGACCTCGAACTCGTAAGGCGGGCCCAGAAGAACGAACGCGGCGCGTTCGACCTGCTGGTGCTCAAGTACCAACACAAGGTCGTCAAGCTGGTGGCACGGCTGCTGCGCGATCCGACGGAAGCCGAGGACGTCGCCCAGGAAGCCTTCGTGAAGGCGTACCGGGCCCTCGGGTCGTTTCGGGGCGACAGCGCGTTCTACACCTGGCTCTATCGCATCGCGGTCAATACGGCCCGCAATTCGATCGCCTCGCGCCAGCGCCGACCTTTGGACTACGAAGCGGAACTCTCGGAAAGCGAGCAGAACAACGTGGCGGCGCGACTCAAACACGACGACACGCCCGAGGCGACGGTCCTCTCCGAAGAGATCCGCCAGACCGTCAACAGCGCGATCGAGCACCTGCCCGAAGACCTGCGCACGGCCATCGTGCTGCGCGAAATCGAGGGCCTCAGTTACGAAGAAATCGCGGCGGCAATGGATTGTCCGGTGGGCACCGTGCGGTCGCGTATCTTCCGTGCCCGTGAAGCCATCGACCGCGCCCTGAAACCCTTGCTCGAATGAAACCGAGTGCCGAGAACGAAATGACCGACCAGATTCGTGAACAGCTTTCGGCCCTGTTGGATGGCGAACTGCCGCCGGACGAAATGGGCCTGCTCATGCGGCGCCTCGACAAGGATCCCGGGTTGCGTCGCGCGTTCGGCTCCTACGTCCTGATGGGTGAAACCCTGCGCGCCCCTGGCGGTCGGATTGCCTCACCTTCTTTCGCGGCGAGCGTGAGTGCCGCCATCGACGAATCCCCGGTCCCGGTCGAGAAGACCTCCACGGCACGCTCGGGAGTCACCGGCCAGGTACGGCAGCACGTCGCGCTCTGGAAGCGACCGATGGTGCGCACGGCACTTGCCGCCAGCGCGGCTGCCTCCGCCGTGCTGCTGTTCCGGCCCGACATGACGCCGGTTGCCCAGCTCGAAGTCACGCCAGCCAGTTCGTTCGCCATGTCGGCGAGCCCGACGCCTGCACAGAGCCAGCGCCTCGCGGGTTACCTGGTCGCGCACAGCCAGTTCTCTACGCCGATGGTCCGGCGCAACGTGCTCTCGAGTCTCCTCGCCGCCGATCCGGGCATCGCGCGCGTCTCGTACGAGATGGGAGAGGCGCCCTGAGATGAGGCGAGCCGCGGTTTGCGTCGCTGCCTGTCTGCTGGCGTTCTCGGCGCGCGCCGACGATGACGCGCGGGCCTGGATCGAGCGCATGTCGGAGTCGCTCGCCACGCGCAATTACGACGGCCTGTTCACGCATTCGACCGGACGCCAGGCCGAGACGATGCGCATCGTGCACCGGGTTGACGACGGCAGGAGTTTCGAGCGCCTCGTGTCGCTGGACGGCAGTGGCCGTGAAATCGTGCGCACGCGCGAAGAGGTCCACGCTTACCTGCCGGACCGCCGCGTCGTGATCGTGGAGCCGCGCGGTGACGACGGCTCGTTGCTCAAGTCACTGCCCACCCCGGGTCCTGCACTCGACCGCAACTACCAGCTTGCCGTCGGCCCGAAAGGCAGTCGCCTGCTGGGTCGCGAGGTCCGCGTAATCGACGTGCGACCGAAGGATATCTACCGCTACGGCTACCGTCTCTGGCTCGACGAAGAGACGGCCATGCCCCTGCAGTCGGTCGTGACGAATGGCGTCGGCGACCCGATCGAGGTCATTCGCTTCACGCAGCTGCAGATGAAGGACAGGATTCCGGCTCACGACATCGAGCCGACGGTCGACGCCACAGGATTCCGGTGGATCCGCACCGGCCGCAAGCTGGCCGCCATGCCGCAGCTGCCGAGCAAGGGCGGGTGGCGACCGGGGCGCCTGCCGCCGGGGTTCCGCCTGGTGGCCAGCCGGCTGCAGCCGATTCCCGGTTCGCCGATGCCGGCCCAGCACCTTATCTTTTCGGACGGTATCGCTGCGATCTCCGTCTTCATCGAGCCCGGCGCACAGACCGGTCCGCGTCCGCCGGAAACCTCGACCATGGGGTCGGCCAACGCCTATTCTACGAGCGTGCAGGGGCACGTGGTCACTGCGATCGGCGAAGTGCCCGCGGCCACGGTACGCGAAATCGCCAACTCGATCGTGCCCGTCCAGGGCTCTGAAATCCCGGCGGATTCCCCGGCCGGTCCCGCCCGCTGAGTCATGGGGCAGGTTACCGGGATCGTTACCCGGGTCGAGGCTGGCCGGGCGCACGTCGAATGCGGCGTCTCGAATCACCCCGCCTGCGGCACCTGTGAGGCTGGGCGCGGCTGCGGCTGGCAACGGAAGAACCAGCCCCGCCGGCTCGAGATCGACGCGCAACAGGGCCCGCGAACGCTTGCACCGGGCGACCAGCTCGAAGTGCACATCGACGAGGCGCGCCTGTTACGGGCTGCCTGCCGGTTGTACCTGCCGCCCCTGGCCGGATTGCTGGCCGGCCCGGCCTTGCTCCGGGTCGTGGGCTGGGAGCAGGGGGCCCTGCCATTGCTGGGGGCGCTGCTCGGGCTGGTGGCCGGCGGCTTCCTGGCTTGGCGGTGGACGAGGGCGGGGGTGCCGATGCGTTGGCAGTGGCTCGGTGTCGACGGCGCCACCTTGTCGGACCAGTCATGACGGCAGCCGCGCTGGCGCTGTACGTCCGCGACGGTTGTCACCTCTGCGACGAGTTTCTGCTCGATTTTTCGCTCGACCACCCGGGCCTGCTGGACTCTCTCGACACCCGTGACGTCGATGCCGAGGTGGCATTGGTCATGGAGTTCGGGCTGCGCGTGCCGGTGCTCACGGTCGATGGTCAAGTGGCCTGCGAAGGCCGCTACGATCGTGACAAGGTCGCGGTGGCCCTCGGGCTATAATCGCGGGTTTTGACGCGCCCGAACCCCGGGTTGCGCCGGACGACCTGGGCCCCGATGAAACTGATCCGCAACTTTTCCATCATCGCGCACATCGACCACGGCAAGTCGACGCTCGCCGACCGTTTCATCCAGACCTGCGGCGGTTTGCAGGATCGCGAGATGCAGGCGCAGGTGCTCGACTCGATGGACCTCGAGCGCGAGCGCGGCATCACGATCAAGGCGCAGAGCGTCTCGCTGCGCTACAAGGCGCGCGACGGCGAGACCTACCAGCTGAACATGATCGACACGCCGGGGCACGTGGACTTCTCGTACGAAGTGTCGCGCTCGCTGGCGGCGTGCGAAGGCGCGCTGCTCGTCGTCGACGCAGCGCAGGGCGTCGAGGCGCAGAGCGTCGCCAACTGCTACACCGCCCTCGAGCAGGGACTCGAAGTCGTGCCCGTGCTCAACAAGATCGACCTGCCATCGGCCGACCCCGCGAAGGTCATCAAGGAGATCGAGGAGATCATCGGGATCGAGGCCGAGGACGCCGTGCGCGTCAGCGCCAAGACCGGCGAAAACGTCGACGAGCTGCTCGAGGAACTCGTGCGGCGTGTGCCGCCGCCGAAGGGCGAGCCGGAAGGTCCGCTGCAGGCGCTGATCATCGACTCCTGGTACGACAGCTACGTCGGCGTCGTGTCGCTCGTGCGCGTCGTGAACGGCTCGATCCGCACGGGCCAGAAGATCCGCGTCTGGACCACGGGCCGCGCGCACCAGGTGGACAAGCTCGGCCGGTTCACGCCGAAGTCGCTGGTGGCCGATGCGCTCTACACGGGCGAGGTCGGCTTCGTCATCGCGGGCATCAAGGAAATCGACGGCGCACCCGTCGGCGACACCATCACGATCGACAATCGACCGTGCAGCCAGCCGCTGCCGGGCTTCAAGACGATCAAGCCGCGCGTGTTCGCCGGCCTGTTCCCGGTGAGCAGCGATGACTATGAGGCCTTCCGCGACGCGCTGCAGAAGCTGAAGCTGAACGATTCCGCGCTGAACTACGAGCCCGAAGTCTCCACGGCGCTCGGCTTCGGCTTCCGCTGCGGCTTCCTCGGCCTGCTGCACATGGACATCGTCCAGGAGCGGCTGGAGCGCGAGTACCACCTCGCTCGTCACCAGCGCGCCGACCGTGGTCTACGAAGTGCTGACGACCGACGGCGAGATCGTCAACGTCGACAACCCGGCCAAGCTGCCGCCGGTCGACAAGATCAAGGAACTGCGCGAACCGGTGATCACCGCCAACATCCTGGTGCCGCCGGAATACGTGGGTGGCGTGCTGCAGCTGTGCTCCGAGAAGCGCGGCGTGCAGAAGAAGATGCTGTTCCTGGGCTCGCAGGTGTCGCTGCAGTGGGAGCTGCCGCTCGCCGAGGTCGTGCTCGACTTCTTCGATCGTCTCAAGAGCTGCAGCCGTGGCTACGCCTCGTTCGATTACGAATTCGACCGCTTCCAGGCGGCGCCGCTGGTGCGGCTCGACATCCTGATCAACGACGACAAGGTCGACGCGCTGTCGATCATCGTGCACCGCGATTCTGCCTACCAGCGCGGCCGCGAGCTGGTGGACAAGATGCAGGAGCTGATCCCGCGGCAGATGTTCGAGGTGGCGATCCAGGCCGCCATCGGCGCGCACGTCATCGCCCGCTCGACCGTCAAGGCGCTGCGCAAGAACGTCCTGGCGAAATGCTACGGCGGCGACCTTTCGCGCAAGCGCAAGCTGCTCGAGAAGCAGAAAGAAGGCAAGAAGCGCATGAAGAACATCGGCCAGGTGGAAATCCCGCAGGAGGCTTTCCTGGCCGTGCTGCAGGTGGGACGCAAGGAGTGATTTTCACTCCTGCTCGCACAATGTGACGCAAAGCATTGATTCCGCGAGATAATTAACCAATACTCCGCCCCGTTCCAAGAGGTGCTGCTTGGTCTTCGACTTTTCCTTTTTCCTGGTCCTTGCTGCGCTGGTCACCGGGCTGGTCTGGCTGGCCGACGCCCGCCTGTTCCGCCCGCAACGCCAGCGCAGGGCGGGCAGCGCTGCCGGTGGCCCGCCCGAACCCATCCTGGTCGAATACGCGCGGTCGTTCTTCCCGATCATCCTGCTGGTGCTGGTGATCCGTTCGTTCCTCTACGAGCCGTTCCGCATCCCGTCCGACTCGATGATGCCGACGCTGCTCGACGGCGACTTCATCTTCGTCAACAAGTTCACGTACGGCCTGCGCCTGCCGGTGGTCAACACCGAAGATCGTGCCGCTGGGTGAGCCGGCCCGCGGTGACGTAGTGGTGTTCCGCCTGCCGTCTGATCCGGCCACCAATTACATCAAGCGGCTGGTCGGCCTGCCGGGCGATCACGTGGTGGTGCGCGACAAGCGCGTCTGGATCAACGACCAGTTGCAGGACGTCACGCTCGACGGCTACTCCGAGCCGTATGGCAGCACGCCCCGGGCGCAGATCGGCATCGAACACCTGGGTACCGTTGAGCACCGCGCGCTCTACATCGACGAGCGACCCTCGGTGGACTTCGACGACGTGGTGCCGGAAGGGCACTTTTTCTTCATGGGCGACAACCGGGACAACAGCCGCGACAGCCGGTTCCCGGAAGTCGGCTATGTGCCGGCCGACAACGTGGTCGGCAAGGCCGTCCGCATCTGGCTGAACTGGAAGTTGCCGAACGCGCCCCTGTGGGACCGCATCGGCAAGGCCATTCATTGAACTCGCAAGGGAGACCTGTGATGAGACCACGTGAACGCGGCGCGACCTTTCTCGGCATCGTCATCATCCTGCTGATCCTCGGCTCGGCGCTGTATGCCGGCATCCGGCTCGTGCCGGTGTACCTCGAGTACACCAAGGTCGCACGCTCGCTCGAGCAGGTGCGTGACGAACACGCTGCCATCGACACCAACGCGGCGCTCATCCGTCGCTCGCTCGAGCGCCGCTGGGACGTCGAGGACATCAGCAGCATCGGCTGGAAAGAGATCGAGATCGACAAGACCGCCGCCGGCTACGACATGATCGCGTCCTACGAGGCCGAGCAGCCGTTCATTGCGAACGTGTACCTGCTGGTCAAGTTCGACAAGACGGTCTCGATCCCACAGTGACGGCGGGCCTTGCTGCACGCCGATGAATGGTCCGCGCGGCGGCTCGGGTATCGCTTCCGTGATCCCGGGCTGCTCGAGGCGGCGCTGACCCACCGCAGCGCCAGCCGTACGAATTACGAGCGCCTCGAATTCCTCGGTGACTCGGTCCTCAACTTCGCGATTGCGCTGCTCGCGTTCCGCACGTTTCCGGACGCGCCCGAAGGCGACCTCAGCCGGTTCCGCGCCGCGCTCGTGAGCAGTCCGACGCTCGCGGCGATCGGCAGCGAACTCGACCTCGGTGACCAGTTGCGACTCGGCGGCGGCGAACTGAAGTCGGGCGGCTTCCGCCGCGATTCCATCCTGGCGGACAGCCTCGAGGCGATTTTCGGCGCGATCTACCTCGACGGTGGAATCGAGGCCGCCCGCGACGTCGTGCACCGGCTCCTCGGCGAACGCCTGCGCGAGTTGCCGTCCGCCGAAACCCTCAAGGATCCGAAGACGCGATTGCAGGAGGAACTGCAGTCGCGCGGATTCGCGCTGCCGAAATACACGCTGGAAGAGGTGGGCGGCGAACCGCACGAACAGTGGTTCGTCGTGAGTTGCGCAGCCGTGGATCTTGCGTTGCGGGCGACAGGCCGGGGCTCGAGCCGCCGCCGCGCCGAGCAGGAAGCCGCACAAAGCGTGCTGGAGGCCCTGGGCCGCGCGCAGGAGAAATCATGACCGACGAATCCATCATTCCGCCTCCGAGCGCAGAGCCGGTCGTTCGCTGCGGCTTTGCGGCGCTCGCGGGCCGTCCGAACGTCGGCAAATCCACGCTGCTGAATGCGCTGATCGGGCAGAAAATCAGCATCGTGAGCCCGAAGCCGCAGACGACGCGCACGCGCATCCACGGCGTGCTGAACAAGCCCGGGATGCAGATCGCGTTCGTCGACCTGCCCGGTATCCACACCAAGCAGACGCGCGCGATGAACCGGTACATGAACCGCACCGCGATCTCGTCGCTGTCGGACGTCGACGTGAACCTGTTCGTGGTCGAGGCGCTGCGCTGGACCGACGAAGACCAGCGCGTGCTCGACGAACTGCAGCAGGTGGGCCTGCCAATCGTGCTGCTGATCAACAAGGTCGACCGCGCGCACCCGAAGGAGCGGCTGCTGCCCTTCATCCAGGACCTCACGCAGAAAGCCGACTTCGCCGCCGTAGTGCCGATCTCGGCCACGCGCAAGACGACGCTGGAGAAACTGCCTGAGGTGATCGCGAAATTGCTGCCCGAACAGCCGCGCATCTTCCCGGAAGAGCAGGTCACGGATTCGCCGGATCACTTCATGGCCGCGGAACTCATCCGCGAGAAACTGATGCTGCGGCTGCAGGAAGAATTGCCGTACGGCCTCGTGGTCGAGATTGAAGGCATCGGCCCGTCCGAGGACGAGCCGGGCAAGCTCGTGGTACAGGCCGTGATCTGGGTCGAGCGCGCGGGCCAGAAGGCCATCGTCATCGGCAAGGGCGGTTCGCTGCTGAAGGAAGTCGGCCGTCAGTCGCGGCTCGACCTAAACCGGCACTTCAACCAGCCCGTGCACCTCGAACTGTGGGTCAAGGTCAAGGAGGGCTGGTCGGACGACGAGAACGCGATGCGCAAGTTCGGATACGAATCATGACTGGCGTCCGGCGGGTCAACCTCGAACCCGCCTTCCTGCTGCACCATTATCCATGGCGCGACACCAGCCGCATCCTCGAGCTGATGACGCGCACGCACGGCCGGGTCTCGGTATTTTCGCGAGCCTCGCGGCAGTCGGGTTCGACGGCGACGGGCGGCGCGTTGCAGCCGTTTACCGAGTCGCTGGTTTCCTGGAGCGGCCGCGGTGAAGCAGGGCACCTGACCTCGGCTGAACGTGTGCGCCCCCCGGCCACGCTGGCCGGCGACCGCCTGATGAGCGGGTTTTACGCGAACGAGCTGCTGCTGAAGCTGCTGCAACGGAACGACCCGCATCCCGCCCTGTTCGACGCCTACGCGGGCCTGATTGAGCGCCTCTACGCGCCCGACCACGATCCCGGGCGCGCGCTGCGCCTGTTCGAGAAACGGCTGCTCGACGAACTCGGCTGGGGTCTCAACCTCGAGCACGAAGCCACGAGCGGCGAGCCGCTCGCGCCGGCACGCAGCTATCGTTACGGCATCGAGGGCGGCGCGGAGCCGGTCGATGGAGTGGCGGAGGGAACCCTGATATTTTGCGGTGCGTCGCTGCTCTCGCTTGCGCGCGAAGAGCTCGACAACCTCAGCAGCCTGGCGGATGCCCGCCGGCTGTTGCGGGCTGCGCTCGACCGGCTGCTCGACGGCCGGCCATTGCGGACACGCGAGGTGGCACGCGAAATGCGCGCGCATGCAGGCAAGGCGGACGGAGGTTGATCCTTTGCAGCTGACCCACCCGATCAAGCTCGGCGTCAACATCGATCACGTCGCGACGCTGCGGCAGGCCCGCCGTGCGCCGTATCCCGATCCGCTGCACGCGGCACTCGTCGCCGAGCAGTCAGGCGCGGACAGCATCACACTGCATTTGCGCGAAGACCGTCGCCACATCCAGGACCACGACGTGCACCGCTTTCGGGCCACGCTGCAGACGCGCATGAACCTCGAAATGGCGGCGACCGACGAAATGATCGCCATCGCGCGCCAGGTGCGGCCGCAGGACGTGTGCCTGGTGCCGGAGAGGCGTACGGAAGTCACGACCGAGGGCGGCCTGGACGTGGCCGGGCAGCAGGCGCGACTCAAGGAGTGCTGCGCTGCGCTGCGCGAATGCGGCATCCGCGTCTCGCTGTTCATCGACCCGGATCCGGAACAGATCGAGGCTTCGCGCGAGATCGGCGCGCCGGTCGTCGAACTGCACACGGGCGCGTACGCCGAAGCGACCGGCGAGCGCCAGGCGAAGGAGTTGATGCGGCTGGTCCACGGTTCGCGCCGCGGGGCGCAGCTCGGCCTGACGGTGCACGCCGGCCACGGGCTGCACTATCACAACGTGCAACCCGTCGCGGCGATTGCGGAAATCGTCGAACTGAACATCGGCCACGCGATCATCGCGCGCGCCGTCTTCGAGGGCCTGGCGTCCGCGGTGCGCGAAATGCGGCGCCTCATGGTCGAGGCCCGCCGCGGCCTGCCCACGAGCACACCCTGAGTCCCGGTCCATGATATTCGGCATCGGCACCGACGTCGTGCAGCTCGCGCGCGTCGAAGACGTCTACGCGCGGCACGGCGAACACTTCGTGCGCCGGTTGCTGCTGCCCGAGGAAGAGGCGGGGTTTCGTAACTACAAGCGCCCGGTACGTTTCCTGGCGATGCGGTTCGCCGCCAAGGAAGCCATCGTCAAGGCGCTGGGCACGGGCTTTGCGCACGGCATCTGGATCCGCGACGTCGGCATCGCGCCGAATGCGTGGGGCCGGCCCGAAGTCATCTGGTCCGAACGCGGCCGCACGCTCCGCGACCGGCTCGGCGCCGGCGAACGTGGTGGCTGTCGCGGTGCTGATGAGACGCGTGGAGCAATCGCAATGAGCATCATCAACAACGTCTTCGCATTCGACATCGAGACGGTCCCCGACGTCGAGTTCGGCCGCCGGCTGCACGGGCTCGAAACCCTGACCGACAAGCAGGTCGGTTACGTCATGCACACGCGGCAGCGCGAGCAGACCGGCAATGAGTTCCTTTCGCTCGAGCAGCAGCGCGTCGTCGCAATTTCGATCGCGATGCGTTCAAGGGACGGCTTCAAGGTCTGGAGCCTCGGCGAGCCGGACTCGACTGAGGAGGAGCTGGTGCGCCGCTTCTTCGACGGCATCGAGCGCCTCGCGCCGACGCTGGTCAGCTGGAACGGTGCGGGGTTCGACCTGCCGGTGCTGCATTACCGCGCGCTGCGTCACAAGGTCCAGGCCCACCGCTACTGGGAGATGGGCGACATGGACCAGTCGTACAAGTGGAACAACTACGTCAGCCGCTTCCACTGGCGGCATGTCGACCTCATGGACGTGCTCTCGGGGTTCCAAGGTCGCGGCCGCATCGGTCTCGACCAGATGTCACAGCTGCTCGGGTTCCCCGGCAAACTGGGCCTGTCGGGCGAGGGCGTCTGGGATGCGCACCTCCAGGGCCGCAGCGAGGACATCCGCAATTACTGCGAGACCGACGTCGTCAACACGTACCTGATCTACCTGCGCTTCGAGCTGATGCGCGGCCGCCTGACGCACGAGGAACACGAAAACGAGGTCGAGATCGTCCGCGCGGGGCTGCGGGAGCCGAGAGGCCGCACTTGCAGGATACCTGGACGCGTGGGCGAAATGCGGGAGCTGACCGGACCATGAAGCGTCTGCAGATGGCGCCTGAGGAGGCGGACATCGTCGACCTCACGCATGCGGCGGAGGGCGTTGCGCGCATCGACGGCAAGACCGTCTTCGTGGCCGATTCGCTGCCGGGGGAGCGGGTAGTGCTGCGGCGAACGCATCGCCAGCGCAAGCTCGACTATGCGATCACCGAACAGGTGCTGCGCGCCAGCCCGGACCGTGTGCAGCCGAAGTGTCCGCACTTCGGTCTCTGCGGGGGGTGCGCATTGCAGCACCTCGCGCCCGAAGCGCAGCTCGCGTTCAAGCAGTCGCAACTGATCGAGAACCTGTCGCGGCTCGGTGCGGTCCACGCCGAGCGCCTGCTCGAGCCGCTCCGTGGTCCGGTCTGGAATTACCGCAGGCGCGCGCGCCTCGGCATCAAGCTCGTGCCACGGAAGGGCAAGGTGCTGGTCGGTTTTCGCGAGCGTTCGTCCCCGTACGTGGCCGACCTGCGCGAATGCCACGTGCTGGTCGAGCCGGTCGGTGCGTTGATCACGCCGCTTGGGCAGATGGTCGAGAGCCTGACCATCGCCAGCCGGGTGCCCCAGGCCGAGGTTGCGGTGTCGGACGACGTCGTGGCACTCGTGCTGCGGGTACTCGACCCGCCGGCGCCGACCGACCTCGAACGGATGGCGGCGTTCGAGCGCGAGTTCTCCGTCCGCATCTACCTGCAACCCGGTGGCCCGGATACGATCGTGCCGCTCGATCCATCGCGCCCGCCGGCGCCGCTCAGCTATCGCCTGCCGGAGCACGACATCGCGATCGAGTTCCAGCCGACCGACTTCATGCAGATCAACGGGGCGCTGAATCAGGCCATGGTTGCGCTTGCGCTCGACCTGCTGGCACCGCAGGCGGGCGACGGTGCTCGACCTGTTCTGCGGCCTCGGCAATTTCTCGCTGCCGCTCGCCCGGCGCACCGGCCAGGTCGTGGCGGTCGAAGGTGATGCGGGGCTGGTGCAGCGGGCACGCGGCAATGCCGGGCGCAATGGCATCACCAACGTCGAGTTCCACGTGGCCGACCTGTTCAAGGACGTGGCGGGCCTGCCCTGGACGCAACGGCCTTATGACAGCGTGCTGCTCGATCCGCCGCGAGCCGGGGCCAGGGAGATCCTGCCGGTCGTCGCCGGCAGCGGCGCCGGGCGCGTCGTGTATATTTCCTGCCATTCGGGCAGTCTCGCGCGCGATGCGGGCCTGCTCGTCCGGGAGCATGGCTTCCGGCTGACGGCGGCGGGTGTCATGGACATGTTCCCGCACACGACGCACGTCGAGGCGATGGCAGTGTTCGACCGGTGAGGACCGCATGACGCACGGCAGTGCACCTGGAGTGACGCGATGACGCTCGGCCCGCTGATGGTCGACGTCGCCGGCTGCGAACTGACCGCCGAGGACCGGTGCGTCCTGTCGCACCCGCTGGTGGGCGCCGTCATCCTGTTCACGCGCAATTTCGACAGCTACCCACAACTGGAAGCGCTGGTCCGGGAGATCCGGGCCGTTCGAGTGCCGTCCTTGCTGGTCACCGTGGATCATGAAGGCGGTCGCGTACAGCGCTTCCGGCAGGAATTCACGGTGCTGCCAGCGCAGCGCGCGATCGGCCATGCGTACGATCTCAACCCCGAGGCCGGCCGCCGTCTGGCGTGGCAGTGCGGCTGGCTGCTCGCAGCCGAGTTGCGCTCGATCGGCATTGACCTGAGTTTCGCGCCGTGCATCGACCTCGATTACGGTGTCAGCGAAGTGATCGGTGACCGTGCGTATCACCGCGATCCCGAGGTGGTGTCTCGTCTCGCTGTCGCCTGCATGCAGGGCATGCGCACGGCTGGCATGGCCGCCACGGCGAAGCACTTCCCGGGCCACGGTGCCGTCGTCGCTGACTCGCACAAGGCGCTGCCGATCGACCGTCGGCCGTTGACCGAGCTCACCGACGAGTTGTTACCCTACCGGCGCATGATCGCGAACGGCCTGACGTCGGTGATGGTCGCGCACGTGCTGTTCCCTGAGGTCGATGAAGCGCCCGCGGGTTTCTCGGCGCGCTGGATCCAGCAGGAACTGCGCTGGGGTCTCGGCTTCACTGGCGCGGTCTTCTCGGACGATCTCAGCATGGG
Organism: Pseudomonadota bacterium; assembly: GCA_016704655.1. Lineage (GTDB taxonomy): Bacteria > Pseudomonadota > Gammaproteobacteria > Steroidobacterales > Steroidobacteraceae > RPQJ01. The sequence goes on from JADIZR010000001.1 coordinate 278,848, forward strand.
GGGCGCGGCGTTTGCGGGCACCGTTCCCGAGCGTGCTCGCCGCGCGATCGGTGCGGGCTGTGACCTGCTGCCGATCTGCAACGACCGTCCTGCCGTGCTTGCCACGCTCACTGAACTCGAAGGCGCGGCAGATCCGCTCAGCCAGGTGCGCCTCGTCCGGCTGCACGGCCGGCCGATGCCGGCCCGCGAACAACTGCGCAAGACGGCGCAATGGGCCGAATGCCAGCGGGCGATCGACCACTGCCGTGACGCGCCAAGCCTGCAACTGAACGCCTGACGACAAACCGGGGGCGCGGGGGAGTTCCAGAACGATGAATGACGCAGCGACCGTGACGACGACCAGCGACGCGCAACTGCTCGGCGAGGTGCTGCGGCACGCGCTCGACGGCATTGCCGTCGTCGAAACCAGCGACGGGATCATGAAGGTTGCGTACGGCAATGCGACGCTCGCCGCGTTGTTGCGCCGTTCGGAAGAATGGGTGGCCGGACACCGGCTCGAGGACGTCGAAGTCGAAGCTCCCGCGGATCCCAACCTGACCAACGCGGGCGTCGGTTCCCGCGTCCGGCTGAAGCGCGTCGACGGTACGCTGGTCGACTGCGAACGCTGGGCCGTGATGCTGTCCGGTGGACGGATGGTGCTCTATTACCGCCCCGTGCCGCGCAACTCGCCGGGCGCGCTCGCCGCGGCGCTCGAGCGCTCCAGCGGCGTCAGCACCGAAGAACAATTGCTCGAGATGCTCGTGCGCGACTGGTCGATCGGACAGCGTGACGGGCGCAGCGTCACGCTGATGCACTTCGAGATCGATTCCTGGGCCGACTACCTGGAAATATTCGGCCGCGGCGCCAGCGACAACGTGCTGCGGCAGGTCGGACGGACCATCGCCTCCGTGATGAAGCGCGCCAGCGACGTGGTCGCACGTTCGGGCCAGGGCGGGTTCCTCGTGCTCGGGGTCTCGATGGAGGCCGATGCCGCGCTGCATTTTGCCGACCAGATAGTCTCGCGCATCCGCTCGCTCTCGATCCACCACCCGCGCTCCGTGACGGGCAAGTTCCTCACCGTGAGTGCGGGCGTGGTGACTGCGAAGCCGCCGCGCGGGGCGACTCACGCGACGATGCTGGGGGCGACCCAGGTCGCCGTGGGCGAGGCGACCGCGAGCGGTGGTAATCGTGCCATCCGCGGGGAAATCTGAACGCCAGGCCTCAGGTCGGCAGGGCGCGTTACGCGCGAAGGCGCAGCTCGAGGCGCGAGCCAGCCGTCTGGGCGGCGAGAACGACGCTCTTCACGGGGTCGTCCCGCTTGCCCGACACGCGGATCCTCTTCGCGCCCGTCAGACGCGCATCGCCCGGTTCCTCTGCTTGGCACGCAGCAGGAGTGTCGAGCCGGCGCAGGCAGCGAGCCCGGGTCGAGCGGCGTCGCGTCGCCGAACGCCACTGAACCGCTGGCGGTGCCCAGGTCCATGCGCTCGATATCCAGCGGATTGGCCACCACGCGCAGTCGCGCGATGCGGAACAGGTTCTTCGCCGGGTCGGGCAGCGGGCCGAAACGATCCATCGTCTCGGCCTGCAGGTCGTCGAGCTCCATGACCGACTGCACCGACGAGATCCGCTTGTAGAGCACGAGCCGCGCGTGCACGTCGGGCAGGTAGCCTTCAGGCAGCAGTGACGGCACGTGCAGGTCGATCTCCGGCCCGTGGTGCAGCGGCTTTTCGAGGTCCAGCACCTTGCCGGACTGCATCGCCTTCACCGCGCGCTCGAGCAGCTCCATGTAGAGCGCGAACCCGATCTCCTGGATCTGGCCGCTCTGACCTTCGCCCAGCAGTTCGCCGGCGCCGCGGATTTCAAGGTCGTGCGTGGCGAGCACGAAACCCGCGCCCAGGTCTTCCAGTGATTCGATGGCTTCGAGCCGGCGTGCGGCATCGGCCGTCATGGCATTCTTCGGCGGCGTGATCAGGTATGCGTAGGCCTGGTGATGCGAGCGGCCGACGCGACCGCGCAGCTGGTGCAGTTGCGCCAGGCCGAAACGGTCGGCGCGGTCGATGATGATTGTGTTCGCGGTCGGCACGTCGATGCCGCTCTCGATGATCGTCGTGCAGAGCAGCATGTTCGCGCGCTTGTGGTAGAAATCGAGCATCACCTGCTCGAGATCGCGTTCACGCATCTGGCCGTGACCAATCACGATGCGTGCTTCCGGCACCAGCTCGGCCAGCTGCTGCGCCGTCTTCTCGATCGTCTCAATGCTGTTGTGGACGAAATATATCTGGCCACCGCGACGCAGCTCGCGCAGGCACGCCTCGCGCACGGTGGGGCCGCTCCATTCGGCTACGAACGTCTTGATCGAGAGTCGTGCGGCCGGCGGCGTGGTGATCAGCGAAAGGTCGCGCAGGCCGCCCAATGCCATGTTGAGCGTGCGCGGGATCGGCGTCGCCGTCAGCGTCAGCACGTCGACCTCGGCGCGCAGCGACTTCAGTCGCTCCTTGTCGCGCACGCCGAAGCGGTGTTCCTCGTCGATGATGACGAGCCCGAGATCCTTGAACTTGACGCCCGGCTGCAGCAGGCGGTGGGTGCCGACGACGATGTCCACCTTGCCTGAAGCCAGCCCGTCCAGCGCAGTCTTCGACTGCGCGCCCGCACGGAAGCGCGAGAGCAGTTCGATCTTCACGGGCCAGTCCGCGAAGCGGTCGGCGAACGTCTCGAAGTGCTGCTGTGCGAGGAGTGTCGTCGGTACGAGGACCGCGACCTGCTTGCCGCCCTGGACGGCGACGAACGCCGCGCGCAAGGCAACTTCGGTCTTGCCGAAGCCGACATCACCGCAGATCACACGGTCCATCGGCTTGCCGGAGCGCAGATCCTCGATCACGGCTCGAATGGCGTTCAATTGATCGACGGTCTCCTCGAACGGGAATCGTGACTCGAAAGCGCGCACCTGCTGGTCGTCCACCCGGAAGGCGTGGCCCTCGCGTGCCGCCCGACGTGCGTAGACGTCGAGCAACTCCGCCGCCGCGTCACGAATCTTCGCCGCCGCGCGTGCGCGAGCCTTCGCCCATTGCTCGCCGCCGAGCTTGTGCAGCGGCGCGGACTCTGCGGGCGCGCCGGTATAGCGGCTGATTCGTTCGAGCGCCTGGACGGGCACGTAGAGCTTGTCGCCCTCGGCGTATTCGAGCACCAGGAATTCGGCAGTCATGCCGCCCGCGTCCATCGTCGTCAGGCCGGTGTAGCGGCCGACGCCGTAATCTTCGTGCACGACCGGCGCGCCGGGACGCAGGTCCGCAAGCTGTTGAATGATCCTCGCGGGATCGCGGTCGGTACGCCGCCGCCGCCGTTCCTGGCGGGCACGCTCACCGAACAGCTGTTCCTCGGCGTAAATCGTGACCGCGGGCTCGCGCAGCGTGACGCCGGAGGCGAGCGGCGCGACGGTGAGCGCGATGCGCGCGTCCGAATCGAGGAACTCACGCCAGGTGCCGACGACCTTCGCCGTGATGGCGTAGGGCCGCAGCAGTTCGAGCAGCAACTCGCGCCGACCGGCCGATTCGGCGGCCAGCAGCACGCGTCCCTCGGTGAAGCGCAGCTGGTCCGCGAAGGCATGCAGCGTCTCTTCGCGGCGCTGGTCGATGCGGGCGGACGGTGCGGGTTCGGTCCGGAAGTCCACGACCGGCACGGCCGGGGCGGGCTGCAACGAAATCGTCGCGGGCATGTCGACAAGCGCAGGCAGCAGCGGCGCCGCCCCCAGCAGGATGTGTGGCAACTCGGTCGTCGCGGCCAACCACTCGTCCACCGGAACGCAGATCTCGGCCGGATCGAGCACCGGATGCTCGATATCGTACCGTCGCTCCTCGAAGCGTTCGACCAGCGAATGCCAGGCATCGCGCAGTCCTGCGTCATGCTCGGACGGCAGGATCACTGTGGCGCTCGCGGGCAGGTAGTCGAGCAGAGTGGCGGTACAGTCGAAGAACAGCGGCAGGTAGTACTCGATGCCAGCCGGCGCGAGACCCTCGCCGACGTCGCGATAGAGCGGCATGCGCGTCAGGTCGCCCTCGAAGCGCGTGCGGAAACGGCGCCGGAAGTCCTTGATCGCGTCGGATGACAGGCTGAATTCACGGGCCGGCAGCAGGTCGAGCCGTGGCAGTTTCTCGAGCGAGCGCTGCGATTCGGCGTCGAAGCTGCGGATGCTTTCGATGACGTCGTCGAACAGGTCGATCCGCAGCGGCGATTCGCTGCCCATCGGAAACACGTCGAACAGTGAGCCGCGGATGGCGAAATCGCCGGGCTCACCCACCTGCGGCACGCTGGCGTAGCCGGCGCTCGTGAGGCGCAGGCGGAACTGCTCGAGATCCAGCGCCTCGCCGGCCTTGAGACTGAGCGCATGGCCGTCAATGAACGTGCGGGGCGGCAGGCGCTGCAGGGCCGTCTGCAGGTCGACGATGACGATGCCGCGTTGCAGCGCGGGCAGTCGCGCCATCGTGCGCAGGCGCTGCGAAATGATGTCGGGGTGCGGCGAGAACTGGTCGTACGGCAGCGTCTCGTAACCGGGGAAGCCGTAGACAGGGACGGCGCCCGCGCAGAAAAACGCAAGCTCTTCTTCCATGCGCGCGGCCGTCGCGGCGTCGTTCGTCACCAGCAGGACCGGGCCGGATGCCTGCGTGGCCGCTCGCGCAACCTGCAGGGCCGTGGCGGCCCCGGTCAGGCCGATCCAGCGCAGGCTGGGATGTTGTTTCGTGGGCAGCAGGGCGGGTGGGTCGACGGGCATCGGATTCCAGCGGGCAAAAGGCGACGATCTCCCGCGCCGGGACGCGGCAGAGATTCGCAAGGAACGTCGACGGGGTTGCGGCCCGCCCTTGGCCCGGCGCGCAGGCCGGACGCCCCCGCTTCAGGCGGGGGCGGCGGTAATTCTAGCGGTTCGGCTCAGCGGCGGAGAGTGACGGCGTGTACGACGTGGTCGTACTCGAAGAAAACGATCTTGTCCGCGTAGACCCACCGTGTGATCGGTGGCTGTCCGATCGCGGCAAATCGCTCGGTCGGCGCGCCGAACTGGCGTTCGACCTGGGCCATCGTCTGGCCACGGCCAGGCGTTGCCACCGCGGTCGCAGCCGCAGGCGGATTCGCCATGTCGAGGGTCTGGGCGGGCAGGGCCGGCGCTGTCGCAAGTCCGGCCAGGCAGAGGCTGATTGCCGTAAATTTTTGCTTGCGCATGCTTCCGTGTCTCCGATGAGGCCCACCGAACTATAACATTCGACGTGCCGGAGCCAGAGCGTCGCGGCCTAATTCCTTGTTCCAGTTCACTATCTGGCTCAGCGGGAAACGTGCAAAGCCAGCCTGCGCCGGGTAGCCTTGCGGCCTCCCGCCCCACGCGAGCCTTGATTCACGGTGTTCCACCCGCTGCCCGTCTTCGTTGGCCTGCGTTACGTCCGCACCCGCAGGCAGGGCTTTTTCGTCTCGTTCATCTCCTGGATATCGATGGCCGGGGTGTGCCTCGGCGTCGCGGCGCTGATTACCATCATTTCGGTCATGAACGGCTTCGAGGGCGAGCTGCGCAACCGGCTGGTTTCGCTCACGGCGCACGCCACCGTGTCTGGCCCGCCCGAGCGGCTGGCGAACTGGCAGGCGGTCACAGACAGTATTCGCACCGTGCCGGGCGTGGAGGGGGTCGCGCCTTTCGTGGACGTCCAGGCGATGCTGGGACGCACCGGCATGCTGGAACCGGTGCTGCTGCACGGCATCGATCCAGCGGCCGAAGCGAACGTATCGTCGATCGAGCAGAACCTGCTGCAAGGGAAGCTCAGCGACCTCGAGCCGCGCGCGCGCGGCATGGTCATCGGTCGCGTGCTCGCGTGGCAGATCGGTGCCGAAGTCGGTGATGAACTCACCGTGATGGTGCCCGGCCGCGACATGCTCGCGGCGGGTGGCCGGCCGCTGCTGCAGACCTTCACCGTCACCGGGATCTTCGAAGTCGGGCTGCAGGATCACGACTCTGCGCTGGCCCTGGTGTCGCTCGCCGATGCTGCTGACTTGAGCGGCGCTGCCAATGCGACTCCCGCCGGACTGCGCATCCGCTTCGACGATGTGATGAACGCTCCTGCGCGCGCCGCCGACCTGCGCCAGGCCGTCGGCGCAGGGCTGCAGGTCAAGGACTGGAGCGAGGAACACGCGGCGTACTTCCGGGCGATCCGCATCGAGAAGACGATGATGAGCCTGATCCTGCTGCTCGTCGTCGCGGTGGCTGCGTTCAACATCGTGGCTGCGCTGGTGATGGTGGTCAATGAAAAGCGTTCCGACATCGCGATACTGCGCACGCTCGGCATGACCCCGCGCCGGGTGGTCGGCGTCTTTCTCACCCAGGGTCTCGTGATCGGCACCGTCGGCACGCTGTTCGGTCTGGTGCTGGGCGTGCTGGTCGCTGCCAACGTCGGCACCATCGTGCCCGTGCTCGAACGTGTGTTCCGCTTCCACGTGATGGACCCGTCGGTCTACTACATCACACAGATTCCGTCGGAGCTCAGAGTCGGGCAGATCCTGACCATCACGCTGGTCGCGTTCACGCTCACGGTTGTCGCGACGATCTATCCGGCGATCCGCGGCGCAGCCACCGAACCGGCCGAAGCACTGCGGTACGAATGAACGTGGCAGGGCGTGGCACTCCCTTCGAGCTCACGATCGGCCGGCGCTACCTGCGTTCGACCGGGAACCGCTTCCTGTCCTTCATCTCCCTGATCTCGATGGTGGGCGTGGCGATCGGCGTGGCGGTGCTGATCGTCGTGCTGTCGGTGATGAACGGATTCGAGCACGAACTGCGGTCACGCATCCTGAGCTTGACGTCGCACGCGACGTTGACGGCCTTCGGCGAGGGACTCGCCGGCTGGGAGGCGATGCGGGAAACAGCGCTCAGCAATCCGCGGGTGTCGGCAGCGGCGCCGTTCGTCGAAGCCGAAGCGCTGCTGATCGCCGATCTCGCCGCAGGTGCGTCGAGCGCAGCCTCCTTGCGTGGCATCGACCCGGCGCTGGAGGCCCAGGTTTCGGCGCTTGGCGAACGGCTGACCAGCGGATCGATGCAGTCGCTCCAGCCAGGCTCGTTCACCGTCCTGCTGGGCGAGGAACTGGCGAGCAAGCTTGGCGTCCGCCTCGGCGATGCCGTCGTCGTTGCCATCGCCAGGGGCAACGTGACGCCCGCCGGCGTGCTGCCGCGGCTGCGTCGTTTCAAGGTCGCGGGCACCTTCCGCTCCGGCATGGACGAGATTGACGCGACGCTCGCGGTGGTGCACGTGGCCGATGCCGCGCGACTGCTGCGGCTGGGCGACAACGTGACGGGACTGCGCCTGGCGGTAAAAGACCCCTACGAGGCGCCACTCGCCGTGCGCGAAGTGGCCAACGAGCTCGGCGGCGGGCTCTACGTCGAGGACTGGACGCAGCGCAATGCGAACTTCTTCCGTTCGATCGAGCTGACCAAGCGCATGATGTTCTTCATCCTGCTGCTGGTCGTGGCGGTCGCGGCGTTCAACATCGTGTCGACGCTGGTGATGGCAGTCAAGGACAAGCAGCCGGACATCGCCATCCTGCGCACGATCGGGGCGCGACCCTCGAGCATCCTGGCGATCTTCACGACCCAGGGCACCGTGATCGGCCTGCTCGGCACGCTCGGCGGCGTGGCGCTCGGCGTGCTGCTGGCGACGAACCTCGAGTCGATCGTGCACCGTCTCGAGCGGCTCTTCGGCGTCCATTTCATGGACGCGAGCGTTTACCTGATGAGCGACCTGCCGGCTCGCGTCGAGCCCGGCGACGTGCTCCTCATCGCGGGCACGGCGTTCGCGCTCTGTTGCCTGTCCACCCTGTATCCCGCGTGGCGCGCTGCGACCACCGATCCGGCGAGGGCCCTGCGCCATGACTGAACCATCGATCCTCGCCTGCGACGGCGTGCACAAGCATTTCGAGGAAGCGGGGCAGCGGCTCGAAGTCCTGCGCGGCGTCGAGTTGCAGGTACAGGCGGGCGAGACGCTCGCCATCATCGGCGCCTCGGGCTCCGGCAAGACGACGCTGTTGCAGATTCTGGGCGGTCTCGACCTGCCGACGAGGGGCACCGTGCGACTGACGGGCCTGGCCTTCGCCGAGCTCTCGGACGCCGCGCGCGGCGACCTGCGCAACCGCGCACTTGGCTTCGTATACCAGTTCCATCACCTGCTGCCTGAGTTCAGCGCCCTCGAGAACGTGGCGATGCCGCTGCTCGTGCGTCGCACGTCCGTTGCGGATGCACGACGCGAGGCGCAATGGTTGCTCGAGCGCGTGGGCCTCGGTCAACGGCTCACTCATCGGCCATCACAGCTCTCGGGTGGCGAACGGCAGCGTGCGGCCGTTGCGCGCGCCCTGGTGACGCGACCGAAGCTGGTGCTGGCGGACGAACCGACCGGCAACCTCGACGGCCGCAACGCGGAGGGGGTGCTCGAACTCATGCTCGAACTGAACCGCGAACTCGGCACCAGTCTCGTACTGGTCACGCACTCGAACGAAATCGCCGCGCGCATGCAGCGCGTCCTCACCCTGCAGGACGGTCAGCTCGTCGAGGGCTGAATCGGGCTGAAGGCGCCGATTAGTCGCGTCGCCGGCGATGGCGGCCATCCGGCACGCTGACGTCCTTGCGGTCGGGACGTAGAACCATGTGGCAAATGGCGGCAGGCCTCCTGGCCGGCTCCTGTGCGGTGCTGAGCCTGGCGCAGGCGCCTCCTGTCGCGCTGGTGTGGGCCTGCCTTTGCGTGAGCGTCGCCAGTGCCGGCGTGTGGCGAAAATCCTGGCTGCTGGGCCCCGGCGTGGGGTTCTGGTTGACCGCTATGCAGCTCAATGCAGGCCTGACTGACCGGTTGAACCCCGAGCTGGAAGGGCGTGCAGTGCACGTGCGTGGCGTGGTCACGAGCGTGCCGCAGGGCACGCTCGACGTACTCAGGTTCCGCCTTTCGCCGCTGCCGGGCGGCGATTCACACACGCTGCCCCGGCTCGTCGAGCTGACCTGGTACGACGCTCCTGCCAGAGTCGATGCGGCCGAGACGCTCGAACTCGAGGTGAAGCTGCGCCGTCCTCGCGGGTTTGCCAACCCGGGTGGGCGTGACAACGAGGCGCGGATGCTGCGCGATCACGTTGGCGCGAGCGGCTACGTGCGCTCCGGCGAACGGCTTGGCCGCGCGTCCAACGCTGCCTTCAAGTACCCGGCGTTGCTCGCACGCGCACACATCGCCTCGACCATCCGGGACGCGCTTGGCGAGCGAACCTCGGCCGGCATCGTCGCAGGACTTGCCGTGGGCCTCCAGGACGCGCTGAGCCGCGACCAGTGGCTGCAGCTCTCGCGCAGTGGCACCAGCCACTTGATGGCGATCTCGGGCCTGCACATCGCGATGGTGGCCGCAACCTTCGCCTGGTTCGGTGGGCGAGTGCAGCGATTCCGGCAGAGCCGTGGTGCGACAGGTGCCACGCGCGATGCGTCGGTCGTCGCAGCAGCCATCGCGGCGCTGGGTTACAGCCTGCTTGCAGGCTGGTCCGTGCCGACACAGCGCACCATGGTCATGATCGCGTGTGGCGCCGCTGCGCTGCTGTTGCGTCGACGGATCGGCGTTGCCGATGGACTGGGCATCTGCGTGGTCGGTGTGCTGCTGCTCGACCCGCTGGCAGCGCTCGCACCCGGGTTCTGGTTGTCGTTCGGTGCCGTGGCCGTCATTCTCTATGGCGCCACCGGGCACGTCCGGCCACCCGGCCTGATACGCAGCTACCTGCTGGTCCAGGTCGTCGTCACGCTGGGACTCGTGCCCGTGCTCGCGGGCAGCTTCGGTTCGGTTTCGCTGGTGTCCGCGCTGGTCAACCTGTACGCGATTCCGCTCTATACGCTGCTGATCGTGCCTGCCGTGCTGGTGTCGTGCGCCGTAGCGATCGTTGCAGACGATGCCGGCACGGTCCTGCTTGACTGGACAGGCCGGTTGATTGAATCGACGTGGCCGTTGATCGAGGTGCCGGCATCATGGTCGCTCGCCACCTGGTCGATCGCCGGGCTCGACGGCATCGCCTGGATCGCCCTCGTTCTTGGCGCGCTCGTGGCGCTGTCGCCATTGCCGATCCTGGGTCGCGTTGCTGGCGGCGTAGTTCTTGCGACGGCTTGCCTGTGGCGGCCGGCGCTCGTGCCTGACGGGGCTGCGCGGGTCACGATACTCGACGTCGGACAGGGGCTGTCGGTGGTGATCGAAACGCGTGGACACACGCTCGTCTACGACGCCGGACCTTCGTTCCGCACGGGCAGCGACACCGGGCAGCTCGTCGTCGTTCCATTCCTCAGGTCGCGCGGCATTCGCAGGGTGGATCGCGTCGTCGTGAGTCACGACGACGACGATCACAAGGGCGGGGCGGGTAGTGTGCTCGCGCTCATGGACGCGCACGCCCTGACCCTGGGTCCGAGCCTGTGGGCGAGCACGTTCGATCGTCGCGGTGCGCAATTGATCCGCAACGTCTGCCGGCGTGGCGAGGCGTGGTCCTGGAATGGAGTCGACTTTCGCTGGGTGCATCCCGGCGATGTTCGCTACCAGCGCGATAACGACAGTTCGTGTGTGTTGCTGGTGAGCGCAGGCGGGTCCACAGCGCTCGTCACCGGCGACATCGAGGCCGAGGCCGAGCGCGACATGGCGCGAGACGGCGCCTTGGCCCCCGTCGACATCGTGATCGTGCCGCATCATGGCAGCCGCACTTCGTCGACACAGGACTTCGTGACGGCGTCACGGCCGCGCTGGGCTGTCTATGCAGTGGGTTACCGCAACCGCTGGAACTTCCCCGTGCGGCGCGTCGTGGAGCGCTGGGAACAGGCGGGAGCCCGGGGGGTGCGGACGAGTGATGGCGGAGCCATCACGTTCGAGCTTGTGCCCGGACGTGCCCTGGCGCCGCCATTCGAATGGCGGCGCGAACACCTGCGCCCGTGGCGTGATCCCTGAACCATGCCCGTCGCCGCGGGGGAGGGGTTCCAGTATCATCGGCGGGTCATATTTGCCGGGCACAGGGACTCGAGCGAGCCACATGTTCGAAATCGTGAAGGCCGGCGGCATCGTCATGGTGCCGCTCATCCTCTGCTCCATACTTGCTGCCGCCATCACGCTCGAGCGCCTCTGGACGCTGCGGAGCCAGCGCGTCGTGCCCGAGGAACTCGTGGACAAAGTGTGGCGCTGGGTCGAAAACCGCACCCTGTCCGACAAGCAGATCCTCGCGCTGCAGCAGCATTCGCCGCTCGGGCGCGTGCTCGCGGCCGGGCTCGCCAATCGCCACCGTGACCGCTCGCTGATGATCGAGGCGATCGAAGACGCCGGGCGTCACGTCGCCCACGAACTGGAGCGGTACCTGAACGCTCTTGGCACGATCGCCGCCATCTCGCCGTTGCTCGGCCTGCTGGGCACCGTCACGGGCATGATCCGCACATTCAAGGCGATCACGGTTGCCGGCGTGGGCAACCCCGCGGCCATGGCCTCCGGCATCGCCGAAGCCCTGATCACCACCGCGGCGGGCCTGATCATAGCGATCCCCGCGCTCGTGGCGTATCGCTACCTGCGCGGCCGCGTCGACGGGCACGTCATCGACATGGAGAAGGAATCACTCAAGCTGGTGCAGGCGATCGATCGAGCGAGCACGTTGCGACCGGCCTCGGCGGTCGAGATCGGCGTGGCAATGTCGTCGCCGTCGGACGCGCAGGAAGCGGTGGCTTGAGGTTTCAGCAGAAGCACCGCGAGGAGCTCGAGCTCAACATGACGTCGCTGATCGACGTCGTGCTGCTGCTGCTGATCTTCTTCATGATGTCCACCAGGTTCATCGACGAGAGCCGGCTGCAGGTCCGGTTGCCCGAGGCCGGGGTCCAGCCCGACGCGGCCTCCATCAAGGAAGCCGTCGAGATCGAGGTGACGGCGGAAGGCAACTACCGCGTGGGCGGCCGCGATCTCGTCAACAACAGTCCCGACACGCTCGCCACGGCACTTGCACGCGCCACTGACGGCAACCGCGCGCAACCCCTCACGATCCGTGCCGACGCGCGGGCCGTGCACCAGTCGGTCGTCACGGCGATGGACGTCGCCGGACGCCTCGGCTACCGCCAGATCAACATCGCCACGGTTCACGATGGGTCGCAAAGCCGATAGACGCGTCGACCTGAAGATGCCGGAGGGCGCCCTGCAGACGTACAGGCGCCTGCTCGGCTACCTGCGGCCGCATAAGGCCATGTTCGCGGTCGGCGTGCTCGGCATGACGATCTTCGCGGCGACCGACGCCGGCTGGGCTGCGTTCGTCAAATTCTTCCTCGACGGCACCTTCGTCGACAAGGATCCACGCATGGTCTGGCTGGTGCCGGTGGCGCTGGTCGGACTCTTCATCCTGCGCGGCGTCGGCGACTTCCTGCAGACGTACTGTCCGGGCTTCGTCGGTCGGCACATCGTGAAGACGCTGCGCGGACAGATCTTCGAGCGCTACGTGCACCTGCCGGTGTCGTATTTCGACACCAATACGTCGGGTGTCCTGCTGTCCAAGCTCACGTACAACACGGAGCAGGTGGCCACCGCGACGACCGATTCGGTCACCGTATTCATCCGCGACACCCTCACGATCATCGGCCTGCTCGGCTACCTGCTTTACCTCAATCCGAAACTCACGCTGTTCAGCCTGATCGTCGGCCCGCTGATCGCGGTGCTGATCCGCAAGATCAACCTGCTGTTCCGCCGCTACAGCCGGCGCATACAGAATTCCATGGGCGACGTGACACGGGTCGCCAAGGAAGCGATCGAGGCGCCGAGGGTGATCCGCGTCTTCGGCGCGCAGGACTACGAAGCGCGGATGTTCGACGACGTGATCGAGCACAACCGTCGCTCGCACATGAAGCTCATGATGACCAAGGGCATGAGCAACCCCATCGTGCAGACGATCGCGGCCGTCGGCCTGGCGGGGGTCCTGTACCTGGCGACGGTCGATGCCATCAATGGCCTGATGTCGGTGGGCGAATTCACGTCTTTCATCGCGGCGCTGATGCTGATCACGGCCCCGCTGCGCCGGCTGGTCAACGTCGCGGGACCGCTGCAGCAGGGCATCGCTGCCGCGCAGAGCATTTTCGAAGTGCTCGACGCCCCGCTCGAGGACCAGGGCGGCAGCTTCCGGCTCGAACGCGCACGCGGTGAAGTCGAATACCGCAACGTCGAATTCAAGTACCCGACCGCGGCGGATCCCGTGCTGCACGGCGTCAGCTTCCATGCGCAGCCCGGCGAGAAAATTGCCATCGTGGGTCGTTCCGGCAGCGGCAAGTCCACGCTCGTCGGATTGCTGCCGCGCTTCTATGACCCGACGGCGGGGCAGGTGCTGGTCGACGGCCACGACGCCCGCGAGTTTTCGCTCGGCGCTCTGCGGGCGCAGGTCAGCCTCGTGAGCCAGGACGTCGTGCTGTTCAACGACACGATCAAGAGCAACATCGCTTTCGGCTTCCCGGCCACGGACGCAGCAATCGAAGCCGCCGCTGCGACTGCTCGCGTCAACGAGTTCAGCGCGCAATTGCCGCGCGGACTCGACACCGTCGTGGGCGATCGCGGCGCGCTGCTTTCGGGTGGCCAGCGCCAGCGCATTGCGATCGCGCGCGCGTTGCTGCGCAACTCGCCGATCCTGATCCTGGACGAGGCGACCTCGGCGCTGGACACCGAGATCGAACGCCAGATCCAGGACCAGCTCGAAGCGCTCATGGCGAACCGCACGACGCTCATCATCGCGCACCGCTTGTCGACGGTCGAGAAAGCCGACCGCATCCTCGTCATGGATTCGGGGCGCGTCGTGGAATCGGGAACCCACCAGGAACTGCTGGCACGCGACGGCCAGTACGCCGTGCTGCACCGGTTGCAGTTCAACGACTGACGCATGTCGCTCGACGCGCGGCTGCAGAGCGTCTGGTACGGCCCCGCCTGGCGCAGCCTGCCGCTGTGGCCGCTCGCCCTGCTGTACCGCATGATCCTCGCGTTGCGAGCCCTGGCGTATCGCAGCGGCTTGCTGCACGTCGAACACGTCGACGTGCCGGTCATCGTCGTCGGCAACCTGACGGTCGGCGGCACCGGCAAGACGCCGGTCGCTGCCTGGCTGGCCCGGCAGCTCGAAGCTCGCGGCAGGCGAGTCGGCGTGGTTCTGCGTGGCTACGGCGGCTCGCATCGTGGCGCACCCAGGGTGGTGACGCCCACGGACGATCCGAGGGTCACTGGCGACGAAGCGCTGGTGCACGCCCGGCGTGGCATGCACACCGTGGTGATCGGTGCGGACCGGGTAGCGGCGGCACGTCTGGCGGCCGAGCAGGGCGCCGACGTCGTCGTCTGCGATGACGGGCTCCAGCACGTGCGACTGGCGCGCGACTTTGAGATCGCGGTTATCGACGGCGCGCGCGGACTTGGTAACCGCTGGCTGCTGCCAGCCGGCCCGTTGCGCGAGCCGGCACGCGAGCTGGAATCAGTCCATGCGGTCGTCGTAACCGATCGCGGTGGGGAGGGGCGCGCCGATTTTTCAGTTCGCTCGCCCATGCTGCTGCGCGCGCAGTTCGCACCCGGCGACGCGGTAAACCTGCTCACGAACGAACGTCGGCCGCTGGCCGGCTTCGTGCGGGTGTCCAACCTGCACGCAATAGCCGGCATCGGCCATCCTGAGGCTTTCTTTCGCGGCCTCGTGGAACGTGGACTGGTCGTCACGACGCATGCATTGCCCGACCATGCGCCGCTGGACGCAGGCACGCTGCCGTTCCCCGCCGACGCCATTGTCCTGATGACCGAGAAAGATGCCGTAAAATGCCGGTCGATCGCCCGCCCCGACTGGTGGTGGGTCGATCTCGAAGTGAGCTTCGGTCGCGCTGAAGCCGCGGCGTTGCTGACCTCCGTTCTTGAGCGCACTGGATTGACCGGTGCGGGAGTGTCCCTTGGATAACAAGCTGCTCGACATCCTCGCCTGCCCGCTCTGCAAGGGGCCCCTGCAGTGGCACCGCGACGCGCAAACCCTGGTTTGCCGTGCCGACCGCCTGGCGTTCCCGGTGAGCGACGGTGTCCCGGCGATGCTGGAGGAAGAGGCTCGCAAGCTGAATTCCGACGACCCGCTGCTCAAGGACTGAGCGGCCGTGGCTTATCACGTCGTCATCCCGGCGCGTTACGCATCGGCGCGCCTGCCGGGCAAGCCGCTGCTCGACATCGGCGGCCGCACGATGATCCAGCGCGTGGTGGAGCAGGCCGCAGCCAGCAGCGCCGACCAGGTGCTGGTCGCCACCGACGACGAACGCATTGCCGCGGCGGTCTACGACCCGCGGGGGCGTTCGTCATCGATCGCCGCAATGACCGATGCAGACCTGCCGTCCGGCACGGATCGTGTCGCCGTGGTTGCGCGCCAGCAGGGCTGGGACGACGACACGATCGTCGTCAACGTGCAGGGTGATGAACCTTTCGTGCCGCCACGCCTGATCGACCAGGTGGCCGGTCTGCTGGTACGTGATCCAGTCGCTGACATCGCCACGCTCGCGACGCCAATCGAGTCGTTGCACGACTTCCTCGATCCCAACGTAGTCAAAGTGGTGTGTGCGGCCGACGGCGTGGCACTGTATTTCAGTCGCGCGCCGATTCCCTGGTCGCGAGACGGCGCAGCCGCGGGACTCGGCAGCCAGACTGTCTATTCCGGGGCGCTGCGGCACGTCGGCTTGTACGCGTATCGGGTAGGTGCGCTCAAACGCATCATGGCCATGGTGCCGTCGACCTACGAACAAGCCGAAAAGCTGGAACAGCTGCGCGCCCTGCAGGCGGGGCTGCGCATCACGGTGGCACTTTGCGTCGAACCGCCCGGTCCGGGAATCGACACGGACGCGGACCTGCAGCGCGCACGTATGCGCGCCGCCACCGAACCTGGAGCACGATGACCATGAATGAACCGTTGCTGGTGGCGTTTGGCGTAACGATCACGCCGTGGAAGCTGATCGGCTACCTCGGCGTTGCCTTGTTCGCCGGCCGCTGGTTCGTGCAGATGTTCTATTCGCGGCGCCACGGCCGGCCCGTCGTCCCGACCGTCTTCTGGATGATGAGTATCAGCGGCAGCCTGCTGCTGCTGTCGTATTTCACGTTCGGCAAAAACGATTCGGTCGGCATCCTCTCGAACCTGTTTCCGGCCGGCGTCGCCGGCTACAACCTGGTCCTGGACCTGCGGCACAGGAAGGTGAAGCAGGAGGAAAGGGGTTAGGGGATAGGGGTTAGGGGATGGTCGGAAGCGGCTGTGCCGCGGAATGCCGCTTCCGCTTCGTACGATACTGTCGCCGAGGCGAGTAGGCATATTTCCTGATCATTCTTCTCGACCGCCATTGAGGGTCCATTGCTGCAGCGAGTCGCGGAAAGTCTCTGCCTGTGCTGGCTTGTGCTGTGCGGTACGACGGCGTCGCGCAGCCTGTGGTGGCCATCGAGCAGGAGCCGGCACATCGGCTCGTGCTGCAGAATGATTTTGTACGAGTATTCGAGGTCGGGTTGCCGCCCGGCGAAGACTCGCTCTGGCACGTGCATCGGCACGATGGAATTTCGGTGCGGCTGGCAGACGCTGCAATTGAAGACGAGCCAGAAAATGGGCGAACCGAGTCGTTTCGTCTGCGTCGGGGAGAGCTGGCCTATGGCGCCACGCCGGCAGCGCGGACGCACCGCGTCCGTAACGTCGGCGCGACGACGTTTCACAACATCTACATCGAACTGTTGACCGACCACGACGTCGGTAGGGATCGCACAGCAGCCGCAGCGTCCGCCCGGCTCGTCGAATTCGAGAACGATCGCGTGCGCGCGCTGCGTCGGATTCTGGCGCCCGGCGAATCGACGGCTATGCACACCCATGCCTCGAACGGTGTGGCTGTGTTGGTCACCGCGGGTCGCCTTGAGATCTCTGCTCCGGCAGGAGCTGCGAGAACCAGCGACGTAAAAGCCGGCGCGGTGCAATGGATCGATGCGGGAACGACGCACTCGTTGAAGAACGTCGGCGATGCGCCCATCGAAATCGTGGACATCGAGCCCAGGTAGCAGGTTCTTGCATCGACGGCGGCTGCGGCGTCAGGTCGAAGCGAATCCTCTCCACTCCGACTAACCCCTAACCCCCGCCCTTGAGCGAAAGCGTTGCACGCTTGCGTACAGGAGCCACGAGCAGCGGCTGCACTTCTGCCGGGGTGAGGTTGCGCCATCGGCCGACCGGCAGTGTGCCGAGCTGGATGTGCATGATCCGCACGCGCTGCAGACGTCGGACCCGGTAATCGAAGTGTTCGCACATGCGGCGGATCTGGCGGTTGAGGCCCTGCGTCAGCACGATACGGAACGTATTGCGGCCGACCTGGGTGACGCGGCACGGGTTGGTCACCGTCTCGAGGATCGTTACGCCGCCGGCCATGCCTGACAGAAATTCTTGCGTCAGCGGCCGGTCGACCGAGACGATGTATTCCTTCTCGTGCTCGTGCTCGGCACGGAGCACGCGATTGACGATGTCGCCGTCGTTGGTGAGCAGGATCAGGCCTTCTGATTCCTTGTCCAGGCGGCCGATGGGGAATATGCGCTCGCGGTGACCCACGAAATCGACGATGTTGTCCGGGACGTCGCGGTCGGTCGTGCACTCGATGCCGATCGGCTTGTTCAAGGCGAGGTAGACGCGCTCGGGCTTGAAATTCAGCGGCCGGCCATCGAGCGATACCTCGTCTCCTGCCGCGACCTTGGTGCCGAGCACGGCGGTCACGCCGTTCACTGCAACTCGACCCGCCTCGACCCATTGGTCAGCCTGGCGACGCGAACAGACACCCGCTTCGCTGAGGAACTTGTTGATCCGGACGCTGGAATCAGCCACCGGACCGGCGCACCGTGTAGCCAAGCCTGCCGAGTTCTTCGACCAGCAGGTCGCGATGGTCGCCCTGGATTTCGATGACCCCGGCGTCGACGGTGCCGCCGCACCCACAGCGCTTCTTGAGCCTGGTGGCCAGGGCATCGAGTTCGTCGCCGGCGAGAGGCACGCCCCTGATTAACGTCACGCCCTTGCCCTTGCGGCCCTTTGTCTCGCGACCGACGCGCACGATTCCGTCGCCTGCCGCCACGACGGACTGTGCCGGCTTGCTGCGCTTGCAGCGGCACTCGGCCAGCGGGCGGGTGCATTCCGGGCAAAGGCGCCCGGGGCCGGTGGAGTAGACGAGACGATTGGAGCTCATCGGGTCGCTGCAGCCTCTGGCACGCTCACTGAAAGCCGTCGCCGTGGATTGTAAGCCATGGTCCAGCCGCACCCTAAGGCCGCGGTTTGATCACTGAACCAACGTCGAAATCGTCGAAACGGGCTACGCATGACTTGGGGATCGCGGCACAATCCGCCCATGGCCGAACCCATCGTCGAGACGGAAACGGATCGCCTGCGGCTGCGCAGGCTCGACGCGTCTGACGCGACCTTCATTTTCCGCCTCGTCAATGAACCCTCCTGGCTGCGGTTCATCGGCGACCGGGGAGTGCACGATCTCGACGGCGCGCGGCGCTACATTGCAGAAGGTCCGCAGCGGCTTTATGCGAATCACGGGTTTGGACTATTCCTGGTCGAGCGTCGCAGCGATGCCTTGCCGCTCGGCCTGTGTGGGCTGATCAAGCGGGACACGCTGCCCGATGTCGACATCGGCTTCGCCTTCCTGCCCGAGCACTGGAGCCAGGGGTACGCGCGCGAGGCGGCTGAAGCCACGTTACTGTATGCGCGGGAGCGGCACCGCCTGCCACGCGTAATTGCGATCACGAGTCTCGAGAACGTTGCGTCGGGCCGCCTGCTGGAGCGGATCGGCCTGCAGTTCGAAGGCAACGTCCGACTGGCCGGCAGCAACGTGGATGTGCGCCTCTACGGCACGACGGGTGCCTACCAGTTCGATGCGCCGAACACGCGTCCCGTCTTCGACGGGTTGTGGACGTCGGGCCAGCTCTCGCAGGCCGACATTCAGCGCCTGCCCGAGTTAGGCATCGAGGCCGTCGTCAATCTCGCATTGCCGACTGCGACGAACGCGCTGCCCGGTGAAGCCGAGGCCGTCACGGGGCAGGGGATGACCTTCGCGCAGATCCCCGTGCCCTGGGAAAAGCCCGAGCCTCGGCACCTGCAGCAGTTCTTCGGCGTGATGGACGCGTTCGCCGGCCGTAAAGTCTGGGTCCATTGCGCGAAGAACTTCCGCGTCTCGGCTTTCGTCTACCTGTACCGTCGACTGCGCCTCGGTGAAGGTCACGTAGCGGCACTGCATCCAATGCGCACGGTGTGGCAGCCCAATCCGATCTGGCAGGCGTTCATCGAGCAGTCGCTGTCGAACCCGGATCAGGACCCAGTCGCCGGCACCACCCGGTAGATCACGCCCGCGTAGTCGTCAGTGATGAAAATGGCGCCGTCGGGGCCTTGCGCGATGCCGGCGGGTCGACCGAGAACGCCGGCGTCACCGAGAAAGCCGGTCAGGAAGTCGCGCTCGACGATGCTGCCATCCGGTTGCCAGTCCAGGGCGACCACCTTGTAGCCGTCGGGCTGACTGCGATTCCACGAACCATGCAGCGCGACGAGCGCGGTGCGTGAATAGCCTGCCGGCAGGTTCGCGCCGCGCATGAATGCGAGCCCGAGTGGCGCATGGTGCGCGCGAAACGTGTGTACCGGCGTGACGGCGCGGGCACCTTCCGCCGCATGTCCGGCACCAAGGTCGGGATCGGGTACACCGGCGCCGTAGACGAACGGCCAGCCATAAAATTTGTTCGGCTCGATGCGATTGAGTTCGTCGGGTGGGAGGTCGTCACCCAGCAGGTCGCGACCATTTTCGGTGGCGTAGAGCGTGTCATCCCACGGCGCCCAGTCCAGGCCTACGCTGTTGCGCAGCCCGGTGGCGTAGATCTCGCGCTGGCTGCCGTCCGGCTGCATGCGCATGATCGTCGCACGGCGCTCGTCCTTCTCGATGCAGGCGTTGCAGGACGAGCCCTGCGCCACGTAGAGCCACCCGTCGGGGCCGAAGCCGAGCGTCTTCGTCCTGTGAAAGCCATTGTCCGTGAAGTCGTCGACGATGTGCTCGAAGGCGCCGGACACCTGCCCCGAGTCCTGGTCGAACCGGATGCGGCCGATGCCATTCGATTCGCCGACGTACAGCCATCCCTCGCGCAGGGCGAGTCCATGCGGGTGTTTGAGGTTGGTGAGCAACTTGCGAACCGCATCCGGCCTGCCGTCGCCGTTGGCGTCGCGCTCGAGCAGCACGATCTCATCGGCGCGTGTGCGGGCCACGATGAGGTCGCCGGTCGGAGTCACGAGCGGCCAGCGGGCGAGGGGCACGTCCGTGGAATACACCTCGAGCCGGAAGCCATCGGCGACCCGCAACTGCGACGCGACCTGCCCTGCAGTCGGCGGCTCGATCGAACGTCCGAGCAGGAAATCGAGCATGACTTTCTTGTCGCCTACCGCGACCGGGCCGAACCAGACGTAGCCGAGACCTGCGACAACGAGTAAGGGGACGACGATCAGGAGCCAGAACAGGAGCTTCTTCATGTGCCGCAGTCTAGCGTCTGGCATCCGGGGTCGGTACCACGCTCACGGTGCGGCGTTTGCCGATCGTGCCAAAACACTGTAAAAACACGTGCGCAAAGATCCCGACAATGCAGACTCCCATGAAAGACCGCTCTGGCTCGAACCCTGGAATAGAACCGGCTCCCGTGACGACGCCGGATGATGTGCCGGACCTGTTGCAAGGGGCCAAGGTCTTCCGCCCTGTGTACCCGTCCGCAGACATTATCGGCGATGACGACGATACAGCCCGGTTGCCGAAGATCACGAGCTTCCCGGAAGGCATCGAAGTCGTCGAACATTCGGTCTGCCGTGCCGTCGGCCAGTGGGTACTGATGGTGCGGTGCCAGTGTGGAAAACGCTGGTTCGAGCTTGAGGCGATCGACGCCGCGACCTGCCCGCGCTGCAATGCACTGGTCTATGTCGACGTGCTCCAGGCCCGGCCCGACTGACACCGGATTGCGGGCCGCGGTGCGCGACTGATCTCATTCGCGACACTCGGCCTCAGGTGAAGGAGACCAACCATGAGAAATGTCCATGGTCATGCGCTCGCCGTGACGGCCTGCTTCGCCGCTGCCGCGCCGGCATTTGCAGATGACAGTTTCCGGTGCGGCAGCAAGCTCATCGTAACCGGCATGACACAGGCCGAGGTGCTGGAGTTCTGTGGACCGCCCGAGTCGACGAGCGAGGAAAGTTTGCCGGTACGGAGCGGGAGCCAGGTCGTCGGCGAGACCAGGACCTATCGCTGGACGTACGAATCCTACGGCGCGACCCGCGTCCTGGTATTCGATCAGGACGTGCTCAAGTCGATCAAGTGAGCGCCTGGCGACGGGGAGCGGGACCGAGGGACTCATGACGAACCGTTATCTCGAACCTGTCGCCCCCCTCTGGACCCGCATCGCCGGCGCTGCGCTCCTGGTTGCAGCGACCAGCCTGACTGCCGTGCTCGGCCTCGGTATTATCGATTTTGCTGCGCATGCGGCAAGCCGCCGGGCACTCACGAGTTCAACGGTCGTTTTCGCCCTCATCCTGCTGGTGCTGTGCGGGATCTGCTGGCAGGCCGGATTTCGCCTCGCATTCAATCGACGCGGCGGTCAACCGACGCTCTTTTCCCGGCCGGCCTGGTTTGCCATAGGCACGGCACTGACGGTGATAGCCGTATTGATGGCTGCCGTCATTTTCTCGGCGCGACGACCGACGCTTCTCGACAACCAGGTGGTCTTGTCCCTTGGCGCCTTCGGGGTCTGGTGCCTCGTGCTGGCGTTCCGACGTGCCTGATGAGTCGGGGCGGCGGTCGGCCCCGCCTAGTTCTGCCATCTCCGCGGCGGTGAACACCCGCGACCGGGTGTGGAACGCCCTGCCTTCGGGTCCTTCGAGCGAGAAAGTCCCGCCGTGGCCTTCGATCACGTCGATGATCAACTGCGTATGGCGCCAGTACTCATACTGCGCCTTGCCGATGTAGAACGGGCAGCCGCCGATGTCGCCGAGGTACACGTCGCCCGCGCCGATCGTGAGTTCGCCCAGCAGGTAGCAATTGGCCGCGCTGTTGTCGCAACAGCCACCGGACTGATGGAACAGCAGTCCGGGGCCGTGCTTCGACTTGAGCAGCTCGATCAGCTCGACGGCCGCTGCCGTGGCGATGACCTTCTCGACCATGTTCAGAAGAAGCCGAGCTTGCTTTCGCTGTAGCTGACCAGCAGGTTTTTCGTCTGCTGGTAGTGGTCGAGCATCATCTTGTGGGTCTCGCGGCCGATGCCCGACTCCTTGTAACCGCCGAACGCCGCGTGCGCCGGGTAAGCGTGGTAACAGTTGGTCCACACGCGGCCGGCCTTGATGGCGCGACCCATGCGATAGGCCACGTTGCCATTGCGGCTCCACACGCCGGCACCGAGGCCATACAGCGTGTCATTGGCCAGGCTCAGCGCCTCGGCTTCGTCCTTGAAGGTGGTCACGGCCAGCACCGGGCCGAAAATCTCCTCCTGGAAGATGCGCATCCTGTTGTGGCCCTTGAACAGCGTGGGCTGCACGTAGTAACCACCCTCGAGTCCAGCGCCCAGTTTCGCCTGCGCGCCACCGATGAGCACTTGCGCGCCTTCCTGTTTGCCCAGTTCGAGGTACGAGAGGATCTTGGTGAGCTGCTCCTTCGACGCCTGCGCACCCATCATGGTCTCGGTGTCGAGCGGATCACCCATCTTGATCGCGGCCACCCGCTGCAGTACACGCTCCATGAACTTGTCGTAGATGCTTTCCTGGATCAGTGCGCGGCTCGGGCAGGTGCACACTTCGCCCTGGTTGAAGGCGAACAGCACGAGGCCTTCGATCGCCTTGTCGAGGAACGAATCGTCCGTGTCCATCACGTCGGCGAAGAAGACGTTGGGTGACTTGCCACCGAGTTCCAGCGTCGCGGGAATCAGGTTGTTGGCGGCGGCCTGCGCGATGACACGGCCGGTGGTCGTGGACCCCGTGAACGCAATCTTGGCGATGCGCTTGCTCGTGGCGAGCGGCATGCCGGCTTCGCGACCGTAACCGTTGACGATGTTGAGGACGCCGGGCGGCACGATATCGGCGATCAGGTTCGCCAGGATCAGGATGCTGATGGGCGTGGATTCCGCGGGTTTCAGGATCACGCAGTTGCCCGCGCCGATGGCCGGGGCCAGTTTCCACGCCGCCATCAGGATCGGGAAATTCCACGGAATGATCTGGCCCACGACACCGAGCGGTTCGTGCAGGTGATAGGCGACCGTGTTCTCGTCGATTTCGCTGATGCCACCTTCCTGCGCTCGCACGCAGCCCGCGAAGTAACGGAAATGATCGACCGTCAGCGGAATGTCGGCGTTGAGCGTCTCGCGGATCGGCTTGCCGTTGTCCACGGTCTCGGCATAGGCGAGCAGCTCGAGATTGGCTTCGATCCGGTCGGCGATCTTCAGCAGCAGGTTGGCGCGCTCGGCCGGCGGCGTCTTGCCCCACTTGTCGGCCGCGGCATGCGCCGCATCGAGCGCGAGCTCGATGTCCTCGGCGGTGGAGCGCGCGACTTTGGTGTAGACCTTGCCGCTGATGGGTGTGACGACGTCGAAATACTGGCCTTTGACCGGGGCCACCCATTTGCCGCCGATGAAATTGTCGTAATGTGCCTGGTAGGTCAGCTTGGCGCCTGTGGCGCCGGGTGCTGCGTAGAGCATGTCGTGTCCCCCTGATTGAACGGCGTCATCCTACACCCGAAATTCGCGACAAAGTCTCGAGTTGCTGCCCGTCAGGGCCAATCCTGACGGACTGCTTCCTCGATCAGGCGGAACACGCGCCCGTTGTCGTCCGCCGTCGTTCGGCCGAGCAATCCGTGTTGCCAGGCGCTGGGCAATGCGTCCTTGCCGTGCAGCGCGCCGACGGCTGCGCCGACGAGGGTGGCGATCGTATCGTTGTCATGCGTGTCGTTGACGGCGCGCACGATCGCTTCTTCCGGCTCGTGCGCGTGGCGGGCAAGGATCCAAAGTACGCTCGGCACCGTCTCCAGCAGGTAGGCGCCGGACGACCACGCAGCGCAGGCTTCGCGAATGCTCCAGTCGTGGCGTGAGGCCTGGTCCAGCACGAACTCGAGGTAGTCTGGAAACGAACCCTCGCGGTCGGTGAAGCGTCCGCTGCGGGCACGGTACGGCTGGTCCGTGCAGACCTGGCGCACGGTGGCGGCGAACGTGGCGATGATCCAGTCGGACGTCGGCGGTGCGGGTAATCGCAACAGGCGCGCGAGCAGGTCGACAAACGCCACGCACGACGCAACCGAGCACGCGTCGCGATGAGTGATGATTGACGCCAGCGCTACATCCAGCCAGAGGGCTGCACTCGTGCCTTGCGGGTGCAGCAGCGCGAGGGGCGCGATGCGCATCAGCGCGCCATTGCCCGCGCTTTCGGCGCCGTAGTGGTACCAGGAAGCCGCGCCCTGTTCGCGATTGCGCAGGAACTGCTGCATCGACTTGCCGAGTCCGAAGATTTCACGCGAGGCGAAGCGGGCAGACAAGTCGTCCGGATCCAGCCCCCCGCGTTCGAGCAGGCTTTCGAGCGTCCAGAACGCTAGCTGGCTGTCGTCGGACGGCAGGCCTACCCGACGACCCGCGGATCGGCAGTTCGGCAGGTAGTCACGGATTTCGCCGTAGCGAGCCTCGCGTTCCAGGGCCGGGAGGCTTTCGCTGGTGTTGCCTAACGCGTCGCCAATCGCCAGGCCCAGCAACATGCCGCGGATTCGGCCCGGGGAAACCTGACCGCTGACGGGTTCGCGTGGACCCTGCAGCAAGGCGGATCGGGCCGGGAGGAATCCTTCGGAGATGACACGGGCGGCGAGTGACAGGTTCGAAGTCATGCTAAAGGCCGGCCGCTGGGTCGTCCGGCGGCCATTGATCCGGCGCCGAGCCGCTGCAGACGCGTCGTTGAATGAAGGCATCGCTGGGCGTCAGTCCAAGCTCGCAGCTGCGCACGCACAACGCACGGAATGCGGCGGCGTCGAGGCCCGTGGATTCGTGATACAGGCGCGTGAGGCGCTCCCATCGGGACGAGGGGATTGGCCGCGCACTGCTCCTGAATGAGCTGCAGTCGCGGCTGGTCGCGCACGACTCGGCAGCCTTGATCACGGTTGCACAGTCCGCGCGGTTGAGCAGTCTGCGCGGCTCGCGCCTGCGTGCGACGGCAACGTCGCCGGCTGCCGTCAACGTCGCACTGCGACGTTCGCCATTCCACAAGCCCAGGTCGACTTGCACGCCGTTGGCCGACGCGAACACGCTCCCGGCGCCGGTGCCAGGGCCAACCCACAGTCCAGTTGCCCGCCGGACGGTCGGTGGCTGGCCGGGTCGCAGTTCGAGCCAGAACGGCTGCTGCACGCCGCAGGGAGCGATCGTGCCATTGCACCTCGTGAATCCGACCACGATCTCGCGGTCCGAGTACACGGCGCGATGCGTCAACGAAATCGCGTCGTTGCGCAAGCCCGGGACGGCAGCGCCGTCGAGCAGAACGACGGGCCTGCCAGCGGATTCGTCTGCATGCCCGATGGCCAGGGTGCCGGCGGTAGTCGCAATCGGCAGCCGCGCCTTGCTCAGGACCTCCTGCGACTCGAGCGGGCTGGCGTCGCCCGGTGCGGTCGGCTGTGCGGCCGTCTTCGTTACGGGCACGGGTTGGCGCTCGTCGTGGGCGTCCTCGTCGCGGGCGTCAACGATCGGTGGGGCTGGTGTCAACGAGTCGCGTCGGTCGATGACGGCGTAGACTGCGACACCGACCAACAACGTTGCGGCTGCCCAGTACCATCCGTGCCATCGGCGTCCGCCGACTGCAGTCGTGCGACCTGGCGACGCCGTCGTCGACGGCAAGGACGCCGGCCGCAACGCAGGCGCGGCCACCGATGGCACTGCGGGCGAGCGCTCTGTTGTCGATACCGGCAAGGGCACCGAGGTCGATCTGGACAAGGGTACCGATGGCACTTCAGGCGAGGGCACTTCCATGGGCTGCGGCGTCGAGTCGGAGACGACACGGTCGGTCTTGACGCCGGCCGTCGTGTCCAGCACGGGACGTGTCCGACTGCGCTGTCCGCGCAGACAGCGCCGCGCCTCGACCGCGGTGAGCCGATGCAGCTGCGACGAGTCCGTGATCGAAATGGCGACGTCCTTACGCTGCCCGGCGCCATGCCCTGCGCTGTGGACCGGTTCCACCAGGCCGATGGCGCGGACCCATTGCCCCGCCCATGTTGGGTCGGGAACGTTCTGACCGTCAGCGAGGGCCTCCGGCCAGATCTTCAGGCAGGCCATGTCGTGTGCTTGATTTGCGAACTCGACGCGCAGGCAGGGCGTGTCGGTGGGCGCGGACGAGTCCATCCAGACCCGCACGATCTTGCCGATCATCTCCACGCGATCGCCGACGTGGCTGCAGCACTGGGCAAAGTTCGTTGCGTCGACGACGTCGCACGCCGGGATGTACTCGCGGCGCAACGGCAGGGCCGCACTACCGGTAAACTCGACCGCGAGGGTCGGGATGTTGCGGCCCTCGAGAAAGTCTTCGAACGTCGGGACCTGTTCGAAAGGAGCAGCGCAAATGGCGGCGAAGTTCCGCACTCTCTGCTCGAGCTCCGGCATCGAGGCCAGCAGGCTGAACGCTGGTGAATCCGCCGGATCAGCGATGTCCGCGGCCCGCAGGATGAACGCGTCCGCATCGCTGTCGGATTGTTCCCAGAGTTCCGGTCGACGGCTGAGCGCGTGAAGCGTGAGATCCAGGAGCGAGAACGCGAACGAATCGAGGCTGGCGTCGAAATGCCGGCCACGGCGACCGGAGTGCTGAAAGTTGCGCTGGCCGAGCTCCGTTCTCTGCAGGCCCGCGAGTTGCGGCACGAACATGCCGTCGTAGTCGATCAGCCGCAGTTGAGTCGCGCTCAGGACGATCACGTTCGTCGGCTGGATGTCGCCGTGCGCGATACCGTGCCTGTGCAGTTCGCGCGAAATTCCCCGCAGCGACATGCGCAATTGCTGCAGCGCATCGGCGTCGGCCCGGTGCGCGGCAACGAATGCCGCGAGCGTCTGGCCGTACGCCCAGTCCATCCGGACGATGGGGTAGGTGCCGCTTTCGGTCGTGATTCCGGACGGCTGGAATTCGAAGTCGACGAAGCAGGTGCTGCGGATACGACGCAGGTAACTCCCGATGGCGGCGTAGCGTGCCTGCAGCGAATCGGAGGGCTTGTGAAAGCAGCGGACGGCGTAACTACGGCCGTCGGCCACGACCTCGAACGTCAGCGCGAAGTTGCCGCTGCGAACGATCGGTTGGCCTGGCCCACGCGAGCGGAGGGTGCCGCGGCCCAGCAGCGGGTCCGACAAGGCGATGCCCAGGCTCAACTGCAGGGCGTCGGAGTACTCCGCAAGTGACGGATATTGCATGTTCCTGCGCCGGGGACCGGAAGATGTAGCGGTCACCTCGTGTGGACTGGTTCAGCGCAATCTTCACACGCCCGTGCGGCGCGGCAAAGCTCATTCGCAAAATCTACGTTCCGACCCGTAGTCAAACGCTCGACGACCGGCGGTGAAATCGGGCTAAATGCGCAGGCCAGTCAATGGATTCAGCCCTGCCGCTCACCGCTGGATTTCAGGCACACGCAAGGCGAAAATTTTGCACCTGCGATCGGAATTTGACCTCAATATCGAGTGACTGGATTGCAGAGGCGTGGTCGCGATGAAAGTACTGTTCGTCTGCATGGGCAACATCTGTCGATCGCCCACCGCCGAAGGCGTGTTCCGCGCTCACGTTCGCCGGCACGCCCCGGCTTTCGACATCGAGATCGACTCCGCCGGCACTCATGCCTATCACGTAGGTGAGCCGCCCGATCCGCGCACCATCGAAGCAGCCACGCGCCGGGGTATCGACCTCACGGACTTGCGAGCACGACAGGTGCATGACGACGATTTCGAACGCTTCGACCTGATCGTTGCGATGGATCGCCTGAATCACGCGACTTTGCTCGACCGTAGCCCGCCCGAGCATCGCGAGCGTATTCGCACGTTGCTCGAGTTTGCCGGCAAGACGGCGCCGGCCGACGTGCCCGACCCGTATTACGGCGGTGCCAAAGGTTTCGACGACGTGCTCGACCTGGTCGAATCTGCGGTCGAGGGCCTGCTGGCCGAGGTCCGCCACAGGTCGGGAGTCCGTTGACAGGACGGCACGTCGCGATACGGCTAGACTCCACGGGTTGAGGTGTCAGGGGGGAACGCGCCGCCAGGACGGCTCGCGTGGCTTCGTGGTCGATCTAACGAAAAGACTATAGAGTTCGGGGCGAGGTATGAATTCAGCCGCGCGAGCGACGCTGGTCACAGCGTTGCAGCAATACTTTTCGATTCCCGGGGATGAAGCCGCGCTGGTGCTCGACGAGTTCGAGCCATGCGTGTGCCGCGGTGGCGATTGGCTGTTCCGCCAGGGTGACGAAGCCGATTGCCTGTTTCTGCTGGCGCGAGGTCGCATGCAGGTCTGGCTGGCGCAATCTAATGGTCAGGAGCCCGGCGAACGGCTCGTGGCCGAGGTCAACCCCGGCGAGACTATCGGCGAAATCGGCATGCTCACCGGCGGGGCGCGATCCGCGAGCATCCGCGCCGTGCGCAACAGCCTGTTACTCAGGATGACCTCTGCGGCCTTCGATCGGCTTGCCCGGCAGCGGCCCGATCTCACGCGCCACATCGCAGGCGGTATCGCTGGTCGGTTGCGCGATCGAACCGCCGGCGTCTCGCAGATCCGTCGTAACCTGAAAGCGATCGCACTGCTGCCGCTGGGCTCGGTGCAATCGGCAGAGGCCCTTGCGGCGAAACTCGGCGCGGCGCTGCAGCTTTACGGACCCACCTGCGTCCTGTCCGCCACGGCAATGCGCGACGCGGGTGCGCCCGCCTTGCCGGCGGCGCGACACCAGGACCAGTCGCCGGCGATGGTCGACTGGCTTGCCGTCAAGGAAGACGAACATCGCTTCGTCATGTACGTGGCGGATCCGGCCGACGGCGTCTTCACCGACATGGCGCTCCACAACGCCGACCTCATCCTCCTGGTCGGGCGGGCCGGTGATGATGCCGCGCCCCGGTCATGGGAAAGGCAGGCATTCGATGAGACCAAGGCCCCCGTCGCACGTCGTGCGCTGGTGCTGCGGCACGAGCAGCACGGCGAGACGCTGTCTGGAACGGCTGCGTGGCTGGCGCCACGCAAACTGGATTTTCATCTGCACGTTCGTTCCGGCATCCAGGGCGACCTTGACCGCCTGGCCCGCATTATCGCCGGGCGCGCCGTCGGCCTCGTGCTTGGTGGTGGCGCCGCGCGTGGGTTTGCGCACCTGGGCGTCTATCGCGCGTTGCATGAATCCGGCACGCCGGTGGACTGGTTCGGTGGCGCCAGCATCGGCGCTGTCATGGCGGCCGGCATGGCGACGGGACTGGAGCCGGGCATTGTCATCGAGCGTGCGCGCAAAGCGTTCGTGGACGGCAAACCTTTTGGCGACGTGACCGTGCCGATCATCTCGTTCCTGCGCGGAAGACGCATGGAGCGTCTGATCGATGCCCACTTGCCGGGCGAAATCGAAGACCTGCCGGTGCCGTTTTTCTGCGTTTCCAGCAACCTCGGCAATGGCCGTGTGCAGGTGCACGACCGGGGCTCGTTGCCGCGCTCGTTGCGCGCAAGCGTGTCGCTGCCCGGTATTTTCCCGCCGGCCGTGATCAACGGCCAGCTGTCCGTCGACGGCGGCATCCTCGATAACCTGCCGGTCGACCTCATGCGAGCCCGTCCCGTCGGCCGCGTGATCGCCGTCGATCTGAGTTCGCGCAAGGATTACACGGTCAATTACGATTCCGTGCCTTCGCCATGGCGCGTGCTTGCCGGCCGGATGCTGCCGCTCTCAACACGGTATCGCGTGCCGAGCCCGGTCGCGCTGATGCTGATGGCGATGTCGATCGGCGCAATCGGTTCGGCCCGGGCGGCCGGGGCGCGCGCGGACTTGCTGGTGCGGCCGCCGGTGGGTGGTTTCAGCTTCACGGAAGTGCGCATCGACCGCGTCGTCGAAGTCGGTTATCGCGAAGCGCAAAAGGCGATCGCCGCAGGTTGGTCGCCGCAGGGCTGAGTCGCAGGTAACCGGCCGCGGGGCCGGCAAAGCAGGGGGGAACTTGCAGCATTCAATCCGGATCGGGCGGCCCGCGCGTGCAACTGTGCTGACGATCATCACGTTGGCAATCGGGTGCCAGCCCACACTGGCCGTGACGGCAGGAGCGGAAGCCGCTGCTAAGACGGCTGCTGGTGCGCGGGGAGTGGCGGCGCTCGGTCGCATCGAACCGTACGGTGGCATCGTCCACGTCGCGGCCGCCTCGACGCCCGACGCGATGTCGGGCGCCATCCTGAGCAGACTGCTGGTCGACCGCGGGTCGGACGTGACGGCAGGCCAGCTGCTCGCCGAGGTCGATACCGCGGCGCTGGCGCGCAGCCGCATCGTTGAGGCAAAAGCCGAGCTCGAGACCGCGAAGCGCGATGCCACCGCCTCCGTCAGCCTCGCGGACGAGGCGTGCGTGCTCGCCGACGTTGCGGCCAAGCGCTCGAAACGCAAGCAGGACCTGCTGGGCCGTGGACTCGCCTCGAGCGAGGACGCCGAGCAGGCCAAGGGCGATGCCGATGCCGGTGTGGCTTCGTGCAAGGCGCGCCGCGCCTCAGCCAGTGTCGCGCAGTCGCGTATCAGCGCAGCCGCGGCGCGCGTGACGCGCTTCCAGACCGAACTCGAGCGCTCGTTCGTTCGCGCACCCTTCTCCGGCCGTGTCATCGACGTGCGGCGCCGGCCCGGCGAAATCGTCGGCATGGAGGGCGTCCTCGAGCTTGCGCGCATCGACCAGATGCAGGCGATCGCAGAGGTCTTCGAAGCCGACGTCCGCCGCGTGCGAGTGGGCCAGCGTGCGCTGGTGCGCAGCCCGGCGCTGCCTCAAGACCTTACCGGCACCGTGACGCGCATTCGCCCCAAGGTGCAGAAGCTCGACCAGATTGGTGACGATCCGGTTGCACGCAAGGATGGACGCATCGTCGAAGTCGAGATCAAGCTCGACGACGGCCGCGCGGTTGCGAACCTCACGAACCTCCAGGTGGAGGTCGAGATTGGCCGCTGAGAGCACGTGGAGCCGGCTGCTGCCCTCCGCGCCGCTCGGGTGGTTGCAGCTGTGGCACAAGCCGCTGCGCCTCACGGTCGCGGTCTCGGGCATCGCGTTTGCGGTGCTGCTGATCCTGATGCAGCTCGGCTTTCGCTCGGCGCTGTTCGAGAGCACGTTGCGCTTCCATGAGCGCTTCCGCTACGACATCGCGCTCTTCAGTACAGACAGTGTGTTCATTGTGCGGCCGGCGCCGTTTACGATCCGTCGTCTATACGAGGCGATGGGTTCTCCTGACGTCGAGTCGGTGAGCCCGGTCTATATCTTTCCGGCGACGTGGAAGAACCCGTGGACCAACGCCCGCCGCAGCATCAATGCGGTCGGCATCGACCCTACCCGCAATGTGCTCGACACGCCGGGCTTCGCGGACACCTGTTCCAGGCTGGTTGCACAGGACGTCGTGTTGTTCGACCGTGCCTCGCGGCCTGAATTCGGGCCGGTGGGGGAGAGCTGGCGCCCGGATGCACCGGTCAGCACCGAGCTTAACGATCGTGCGGTCTCGGTGGTGGGACTGGTCGAGATCGGCCCGTCGTTCGGCATCGATGGCACGGTACTCACCAGCGTCGACAACTGGCTGCGGCTGTTTCCGGACCGGTCGCGCAACCAGATCCAGCTGGGCCTGGTGACGCTGAAGCCGGGCGTCGATGCAATTGCCGCGCGCGATCGCCTGCGCTCCTATCTGCCCGCGGATGTGCTGGTCATGACCAAGGCCGACTTCGCCGCGCGCGAGAAGGCGTACTGGAACGGGGCCACGCCGATCGGTTACGTGTTCGCGTTCGGCGCGATCATGGGGCTGGTGGTCGGCGCGATCATCGTCTACCAGATCCTGTTTGCGGATGTGTCTGAGCACTTGCGTGAGTACGCCACGCTGCGGGCCATCGGGTATCGCAATCGATTCGTGTCCGGCATCGTGCTGCAGCAGGCCGCAATCCTCGCGGTGCTCGGCTACCTGCCGGGCATGGCCGCGGCGTGGTTCCTCTACCGATCGGCTGCGCACGCAACCCGTTTGCCGCTGCACCTGACGACTGATCGGGCACTCACGGTGTTCGTGCTGACGCTGGTGATGTGCGCGCTCTCAGGCTTCCTGGCGCTGCGCAAGGTGCGCCGCCTCGAGCCGGCGGAGGTCTTCTGATGCCTGGCAGTGCGGACGCGCCGGTCGTCGTCGAGAACCTCAATCACTACTACGGCAAGGGTCCGCTGCGTCGGCAGATCCTGCACGACGTGACGACGACGATTCCCGCTGGCGAGATCGTCATCGTCACCGGACCGTCGGGGTCCGGCAAGACGACACTGCTGACGCTCGTCGGTGCGTTGCGTGCTCCACAGGAGGGGCGCCTGCGCGTGCTCGGTCACCAGCTCGACGGCGCGAAACGCACGGCACTGGAAGACGTCCGCAAGCGCATCGGCTTCATCTTCCAGAGCCACAACCTGCTCGGCGCATTGTCAGCTTCACAGAACGTGCAGCTCGGCCTGCGCGTGACCGGTCGCGCCGCACGTGCCGACCTGCGACGCAAGGCTGATTCGATGCTGGAGGCAGTCGGTCTTGGCGAGCACACTCACAAGCGCGCGGAACAGCTGTCCGGTGGCCAGCGGCAGCGCGTGGCCATTGCACGCGCCCTGGTCGGCGAGCCGGTCATGGTGCTCGCAGACGAACCTACTGCGTCGCTCGACAAAGCCTCGGGCCGCGAGGTGGTCGATCGCATGCAGTCACTGGCCCGGGAGCGGGGCACCACCATCCTGCTGGTCACGCACGACAACCGCATACTCGACGTTGCCGATCGCATCCTGCACCTCGAAGACGGCAAGCTTGCCACCTTCACTGATGCCGTCATCGCCAATACGCAACAAATGATGCACCTGCTGGCCCAGAACACCGAGCGGCAGCACGTTGAGCAGCTGGTCGACGCGATGGACGAGGCGGCGTTCCGCGGCACGCTGCAGGAGCTTACGCAGCAGTCGCAGAAGTTCCTCGAGGCGACCGCACTGGCGAGCGACGAGGCCTACCAGAGCATGCTCGAGCAGTCGCTGCGCGTCTTTACGCGCCGGGTCGGCGAGCTGCTCGAGGCAGAACGCGCGTCGCTGTTCCTGGTCGACCGCGAGCGACAGCAGCTCGTGCTGCGGGTCGCGCAGGACATGCCGGAAGGAGAATATGTTCGCATTCCGCTGGCGAGCGGCATTGCGGGTGCTGCGGCGATGTCGGGCGAGGTGGTGCGAGTCGACGATGCCTACGCCGATGCGCGATTCAACCAGGCAATCGATGCCGAGACCGGTTTCCGCACGCGTTCCATGCTGTGCCTGCCTTTGCAGGATCGCAGCGGTGCGGTGTTCGCCGTGACACAACTGCTCAATCGGCGTGACGGCCGCCCGTTTGACGAACAGGACACGCGCCGCTACGCGGAGTTTGCTGCGTCGCTGTCGGTCCTGCTCGAGTCGCTGGTCAAGCTGGGCGGGACTGCCGCGCGGCGTGCGCCATGATCGGATCGCCCGACACTTCCGTGCGGCTGCTGCAGGTCACCGATCCGCACCTCTTCGGGGACGAGACGAGGAAGATCTACGGTGTGACGACGGCCGTCTCGTTACGCAAGGTACTGGCTGAGGCTTTTGCGCCTGGGACGCCGCGGCCTGCTGCGATTCTCGTGACTGGCGACGTTGCCGACGATCACAGCGCCGCCGCATACGATAATTTTCGCCGCGCGCTGCGTCCTTACGACGTGCCCGTGTTCTGCCTGCCCGGTAATCACGACGAGCCGGGCCTGATGGTCGACCTGGTGGACGGCGATGGATTCCAGTACGGCGGCACCGCTGTATTCGGCGCGTGGGGTGCGGTGTTCATCGACACGCACGTGCCTGGCCGCCCCGAAGGCAGAGTCGAGCAGAAGGAGCTGTCGCGCCTCGAGCTGGCGCTGCAGGCCTTCGGTGACCGTCCGATCCTCGTGTGCCTGCATCATCCGCCATTGTCTGTCGGCAGCGCCTGGCTCGATGGCGTGGGCCTGCGCAATGCCAAGGAGTTGCTGGCCGTCATCGAGCGGTATCCGACGGTACGTGCCGTGCTCGGTGGTCACGTGCACCAGGAATTCGAGCGTCGGCATGGACACTCGCTCGTGCTCGCGACGCCTTCGACCTGCGCGCAATTCACGCCGCTCACCGAGCATTGCGTGATGGACCTCAGGCCGCCGGGTTATCGCTGGCTGGAGTTGCTGCCCGATGGCCAGGTGCGGACGGAAGTGCGGTGGCTGCAGGACTGGGAAGTGGCCGACCGGCCACCCGACGACCGCTTTTAATGACCGTGGGAGCCCACATGAAAGACAAACTGCCGTTTCCGCTGCTGGATACTCCCGCTGCCCTGGCCAGCTGCAATGGTTGGACGGAAGAGGTCTATCGCGACCTGCTCGCGCTGCAGGAGGGTGTCCTCAGCCATGACACACTCGATGCCAAGTACCTGTACCGTCGGGCCATCCTGACGCTCGACCTCACGGGCTTCACCGTGCAGGCCATGAAAGACCGCCCGCTCAACGCACTCCTGCGCATCCTGGATGCACAGAAAGTCTGTATTCCGGTGCTGCATGAGCACGGCGCTGTGCTCGTGCGCGCGTTTGCCGACGACCTCGTCGGCCTGTTCGAGGAGCCCGGCCGGGCGCTCGACGCCGCATTCGAGATTCACCGCCGTGTGACCGCGTTCAATCACTCGGAGCATGCGTCGGAACAACCGGCGCTCGCGTGCATCGGCATCGGTTACGGCCAGGTCTACGCGATCGGTCCGAACCTGGCGATGGGCGATGAAATGAATCGTTCTTCGAAGCTCGGCGAAGACACTGCCCGCGGCAATGAGACGCTGGTGACGTCGAATGCCTATTTCGCGCTGCGCAGCCGCTCCGACGTCCTGTTCGAGCAGCTCGCGAGCGACGACCAGCTGTTTCCGTATTACCGGGCGTCACCGAACTGAACTGAGGCGTAGTCACCGGCGCAACCGGTCTTCCTAATGTCCGCTGGCGCACAGACGATGAA
Source organism: Pseudomonadota bacterium (assembly GCA_016704655.1). Lineage (GTDB taxonomy): Bacteria > Pseudomonadota > Gammaproteobacteria > Steroidobacterales > Steroidobacteraceae > RPQJ01. The sequence goes on from JADIZR010000001.1 coordinate 314,049, forward strand.
TGCCGGTCGCGGGATCATGCGAGCCTTAGTCACGATTGACTGGAGAGCTGGTGCCCCGCAGGAGACTACCTGTCCAGGTGAACTTCAATAGTGCCGGCGCTCCCGCCGAAGCATCGCGCGTGGCCGGTGAGCGTGCGCAAGTGATGCTCGACTCGATCGGGGATGCCGTTCTCAGCACCGACCTGGCGGGCAACGTCACGTACATGAATCCGGTCGCCGAGCGCATGACCGGTTGGTCCGCCTGGGAGGCGACCGGCCGACCACTGCCGGAGGTGATGCGGCTCATCGACGCGGACAGTCGTGAGCCCGCGCGGGATCCGCTGGCCCTGGCGGTGCAGCGTGACACCAGTGTCGGTGTGGGCGAGAACTGCCTGCTGATCGGCCGGGATGGGCGTGAATCTGCGATCGAAGACACTGCCACCCCGATTCACGACCGGCACGGAAACGTGACTGGCGCGGTGATCGTGTTTCACGACGTGGGTGCGGCGCGCGCCTTGTCGCTGCGAATGTCGCATCTGGCGCAACACGACGTTCTTACGGGCCTGCCCAACCGGATGCTGCTGACCGACCGGCTCGACCGGGCCATGGCAGCAGCATGTCGCCATGGCATACACCTGGCCGTGTTGTTCATGGACCTGGACCACTTCAAGCGCATCAACGATCGACTGGGTCATGCGGTCGGCGACCAGGTGCTGCAGTCAGTCGCGAGTCGACTGGTGGCGGGAGTGCGAAAATCGGACACCGTGAGTCGACTCGGTGGCGATGAATTCGTCGTTCTGCTGTCTGAGGTGGCCTGTACCGAGGATGTGGCCTGCGCTGCGGATGCACTGTGCGCCAGAATCGCCGTGCCGCACCGCATTGAAGGCTGGGATCTGCGCGTGACGGCGAGTGTGGGGATCGCGGTTTATCCCGGCGATGGCACGGATGCCGAGACGCTGATGAAAAAGGCGGATTTTTCGTTGCTGAGCGCGAAGGCCTGCCGGCGTGCCCGGCCAATACTGGTCAGCGCCGCCATGACTCGTGACGTTTCAACTCGCCGATAGGCTCAAGGCCGAATTTGACGGAGACACGCGCAAGCTTCGATTGCTCATGGACAAAGGAGAAACCTATGAACTGGGATCGCATCAAGGGAAACTGGAAGCAAGTGGCCGGCAAAGCCAAGGTGCAGTGGGGTAAGTTGACCGACGATGACCTGGAGGTCGTCGCCGGTCGTCGCGACCAGCTTGCCGGCAAGATCCAGGAGCGCTATGGCGTGGCCAAGGACGAAGCCGAGAAGCAGCTCACTGCCTGGCAAGCCAAAGCCGACGACTCGTGGTTCTCGTAGAACGCTGACCCTAGAGAGACTGATGTTCCACTGTGCAGCGATGTCGCGTTCCGCGAGCATGGTGCTTACGCTCTCCTGCTTTATTGCCGGGGGATGTGCCGGGGTCAGGCACGCGCAGCCGACGGAACCGGTCCCGGTCGCGCCACCTTCCTCGCCAACTGCGGTGGTCGAGGAGGTGCCTGTACCGGCGGTGCCGCAAGTGGAGGTCGCACCCGCCGTTGCCGAAGTGCCCGTGCTTCCGGCCCCGCCGCCGGCGGTTCAGACTGTGCGCCCCGTGGAGCCCGCTCCGGCCGCGCGAGTCGCAGTCCCCAAAGTCCCCGCCCAGGTTGCACCGGTCACGACGGTTGCGTCACCCAAGCCGCCACCGAGGCCGGTAGCTGCCGTCACGGCTGTGACCGTGCCCCCACCGCAGGCAATGCCAAAGGTTGCAGCGGTTCCTGCCGCACCGCAGCTGTCCCCCGCGCCGCTGGACTTCAAGGCGCTCGCGTCGCGACTCCGCGAAACCAGGGCCATCGGCGTGTTGACCAAGCTTGCGCTCAAGAACGAAGTCGACGACCTCGTGGACCGGTTCCGCGCCTACCACAAGCGGCAGGGCACGGCGACGCTCGCTGAACTGCGCCGCAACTACGACATGCTGCTCCTCAAGGTGCTCTCGCTGCTCCAGGACAGCGATCCGCCGCTGGCCCGGGACATCGTGAAGTCGCGCGCCGCAATCTGGAGCATCCTCGAGGATCCGAGGAAATTCACCGAATCCAATCTGATGGCAGGAGCAACACCGTGAGCACACGTGCAGTGGCATTAGCCCTGGTCGGAGTCGTGACGACAGGGTTCGGGGTAACGGCGCTGGCCGTGGAAGAGGCTCCCCCCGGCGGAATTTCGGTCACGAAGGACCTGACGGCCGTGATTGCATTGCACGGCCTGCCGTGCGGTAACGTCGTCAGCGCCACCCAGCAGGGACAGGACGACTACGTCGCCTCGTGCGAGAACGGCAATCGCTATCGCGTCTTCGTGGGCGCCGATGGCCGGGTCATCGTGGAAAAAATCGACTAAGGTTTCCTGCCGCCAAGCAGGAGCAGCGCGGCGCCGATGGCGATTGCTCCCACACCGGCCCAGACCGGAACGTTGACCGTCTGCTTTTCCTTCACGGACATTTCGATCGGCCCCACGTTGATGTCGTGAGTCTGCTTCGTGTAACTGAAGCTCCCGTAGGCGAGTCCGAGGGCACCGGCCACGATCAGCACGATGGCGGCAATCTTGACTGCATTCATGTTCGCTCCCTTCACGTCCGTCGCGAGGCAATCCCGTACCGATCGTATACGGTCAAGCTGAAACTACGCCAGCCGGTGGCACGGTCTGTGCGGTGGCGAACCGAACGGGCCGGCGTCGCCGCAACATCGAAGGGCGACGGCTGGTCGAAACGGAACCATGTTTGTGATCGGACACAAAAAGGGCCCAGTGACGGGGGGCGTCACTGGGCCGCTTCATGAGCACCCGACCTGGTTTGGAGGTGCCGAGTACCCGGGGGCAGGATCGTCGAATCGACGGATACGGTCTGTGCGGTACCTAACGCAGATCGCCACCATTGCCGAGACCGCCTGCCCAGAGCTGCGCTCAGGACTGGCCGTAGCGCGCCTTGGCTTCCTGAATGCAAGTCACCTTTGCATCGTTCGCGAGCGAGTCGCACTTTTCCTTGGCGATGGCGTAGGCCGCATTGCGCTTTTCCAGCGCCGCCTGCTTGTCGGCTGCTTTGGTGGCCTCGCTCGCAGTTGCGTTGGCATCGGCGGTCGTCTGCGCCTGCTCTGCCTCTGCCTTGGCAGCGACTTGCGCGCTCTGCGCCTCCTTGCGGCAGACGTCCTGCGCGTTGCCGGCGAGGTCGTCGCACTTTTCGTTGGCGATCGCATACGCCGCGTCCGCCTTGGCAATACGCACGTCGTGCCGGTGCTTGTCGGAATCGCCGTAGCTCAACTCGAGCTCTGCCTTTGCCACGTTCTGGCGACCGTCAGCCTCGGCGTTACAGACGTCCTTGCGATTGCCAGCCAGCGCCTCGCACGTGGCCAGGTCGGCGGTGTGCCGGGCCGAGATTCTTTGTCCGGCAGACTTGTACTGCGCCTCCGAGAGGCTGGCGCCCATGGCGCTTGCGCTAATGGCAAGGCCTATGGCGGCGGAGAGGGCGGTGATTTTGAGTTTGTTCACGTGTATTCCTCGATGCGTTGTTTGCGATTCGAGGGGAGGAGGCTATTTCAGACGATAGCGTGCGTCCGTCTCCTGGCGCACAGAGTCGGTCATGCGGCCGCCCGAATGAGCCGGGTGCCACGGCAGTCGCGGTCACGACCCGCGATCGGGGGCATCCTGCCAATTCCCGGCAACACTCGTGCGCTGCCAATGGCCGGCTCGCATTCTGACGGACAACAAAAACCCGCTGCGTGTCAGGCAGCGGGCTCCTGTTGTCGCTGAACGAGTCGCTTATGGCTCGTTGCGCGGGGTCGTCGTGTCCGTCGGCGGAGTCGGCGTCCACTCGCGCGGCTCCGAAGCCGTTGCAACCGGAGTCGGCTCTCGCACCACGACCGGCGCGGGTGCCACTTCGCTTGGCGGGGCCGGCGGTGTTGCGGGACGATCGAAGTCGAACGAGCGCGGCTCGGGCGCACGCGGTGTTTCATGGCTCGGCGCGGGCGGCGGAGCCGTGAACTCGCGCGGTGCTTCCTGAGCGGGGATCGCCGCGAATGCACGCGGCGGTTCCGGCCAGTGGGGTTCTTCGAACTCGCGCGGGACATCCAGCGATTGCTGAGCCGGCGTGAAGCCAGCGTTGTCGCCGCCACCCGCGTCGTCGCCACCTGCACCGCCCGGACCTTCATCGACGATGCCTTCGCTGACTGCGCCCGCGGCAGCGCCGGCACCGTAGCCTTCACCACCCTCACTGCGACCGCGGCGACGACGGCCACCGCGACGCGACCTGCGTCCGGTGCGCTCGCTGCGATCACCCTCGGGACGCTGCTGCTGGCCGTCACCCATCGGCGGTGCGACTGGCGCATCGGCTGTGTTCATGTCGTTCGCAACGGCTGCGACGGCCGCAGTGGCTGCGACGGCGGCAGTGGCTGCTGCGACCTGCTCACGCGCTTCCTGCGGCTCGCGGTATTCACGCGGTGGCCTCGGTTCGCGGGGCTCGCGCGGCTCGCGCGGAGGACGCGCATGCTGCGGCTGGCGCTGGCCTTGCTGGCCGCTTTCACGACGCGGCTGGCCTTCACGTGGGCCACCTTCGCCGCCCTGGCCCTGGCCAGCGTCGCGACGTCCGCCACGCGAACCTTCGTCACGACGGGGCTGCTGCGGTTGCGCGCGACTCTGCTCGTCGCGACGCGGTTCGCTGCCGCGGGCAGGCTGGCCCGGACCCGGTGTACCGTCAGCACGGTTCTCGCGACGCGCTTCGTCACGTGAGCCGCGGCTGTCGCTGCGTCCGCGCCCGTCACGGCTGTCGCGTGCGTCGCGGCGCCCATCACGGCCGCGACCGCGCTCGCTGCGATCCCGGTCATGACGCGGACGATCGCGTTCGCCGTCCTTGCCACCGCGACCGACGTTCACGGGCGGCGCCACCTGCGGTTCGGGCGCACGCTTGTCGCCTGCGAGCCAGCGCCATGCGCGCACGAGCACGTTGTCGCGTGGACCGTAGGCCGGCGCGGCAACGGCTACCGGTGCAGCTGCGACTTCGATCGGGGCGGCCACGACCTCGGGTGCCGCTGGCGGGGCGGGGGTGCTGGGGATGATCGTCGTCACCGCGGGCTGCTGCGGCGTCGGGGCTTTCTCTTCCTCGGCCGAGGCGATCGCGTCGAGGTCGATCTTCGGCTCGACTGCCATGTGGTGGCTGATGACCGAGTTCTCGGGCAGCTCGGTCTCGTCATCGCGCACGCGGCGCAATTCGTAAGCCGGCGTCTCGAGGTACTTGTTCGGCACCAGGACGATGTCGACATGGCTGCGTGCTTCGATGTCGTGCAGCCAGTCGCGCTTTTCGTTCATCAGGTAGGTCGCGACGTCGACCGGCAACTGCGCGATGACCTTGGCGGTGCGGTCCTTGCGGGCCTCCTCGCCGATCAGTCGCAGTACCGCGAGCGCCAGCGATTCGACGCTGCGGATTACGCCCATGCCGGTGCAACGCGGGCAGACGATGTTGGTGGATTCGCTGATCGACGGACGCAGGCGCTGCCGCGAGAGCTCGAGCAGGCCGAAGCGGGAAATCTTGCCGAGCTGGATGCGGGCACGATCCTGCTTGACCGCGTCGCGCAGGCGATCTTCGACTGCGCGCTGGTTCTTGGTCGACTCCATGTCGATGAAGTCGATGACGATCAGGCCGCCGACGTCACGCAACCGCATCTGGCGCGCAATCTCGTCTGCGGCCTCGAGGTTGGTGTTGCAGGCGGTCGTCTCGATGTCGGTGCCTCGGGTGCTGCGCGCCGAGTTGATGTCGATCGAGACCAGCGCCTCGGTGTGGTCGATCACGATGCTGCCGCCCGCGGGCAGTGTCACCTTGTGCGAATACGCCGACTCGATCTGGCTCTCGATCTGGTACCGCGTGAACAACGGCACGTGGTCGTCGTAGAGCTTGAGCTTGCGCAGGTTGTTCGGCATGAAGCGCTGCATGTATTCGCGCGCTTCCTCGTAGACGTCCTGCTTGTCGATCAGGATCTCGCCGATGTCGTCGCTGAGGTAGTCACGGAGCGCCCTCAGGATCGCCGTGCTCTCGCGGTAGATCAGGAACGGCGAGGGGCGGCTGTCGGACGCCTGCTGGATCGCGTTCCAGATGTCGACCAGGTTGTTGAGGTCCCACTGCAGTTCTTCAGGGCTGCGGCCCACGCCGGCGGTGCGCACGATCGCGCCCATGCCGTCGGGGATCTGCAGCGAATCCATCGCTTCGCGCAGGGCATCGCGGTCGTCGCCTTCGACGCGGCGCGACACGCCACCGGCGCGGGGGTTGTTCGGCATCAGGACCAGGAACCGGCCCGCCAGGCTGATGAAGGTGGTGAGGGCGGCGCCCTTGTTGCCGCGTTCTTCCTTCTCGACCTGGACGATGATTTCCTGGCCTTCCTCGATCAGGTCGCGGATGCCGCGGCTGCCGCCTTCCTGGCCGGGTTGCTTGTCCTTGAAGAACGCCTTGGAGACTTCCTTCAGCGGCAGGAAGCCGTGGCGGTCGGCGCCGTAGTCGATGAACGCAGCCTCGAGGCTGGGCTCGACGCGGGTGATGCGACCCTTGTAGACGTTGGCTTTCTTGGTTTCGCGCGACGGGATTTCGATATCGAGGTCGTAGATCCGCTGGCCGTCCACCAGCGCTACGCGCAACTCCTCGTCCTGAGTTGCGTTGACGAGCATTCTTTTCATCGGCCCTCTCGTTACTGGAGGTTGGGGCCGCGTACGGTTCGGACGGGTAGTGGTGCCGTGGCGTGGGAAAAAGGTCTGGCAGCGACTGCGCGAGCGCTCATTTGCTGTTCATCTGCACCGGCGCAGTGCGCACGATGCGTGACCGAATCCTGGTGCTGTCGGGCATCGTACCCGCCGAGGTCGCTGCTGGCCCGCTGCCCGCCGGGGCTGCGGCACCTGCGCGTGTCCGCGGCAGATCGATGGTCTGAAACTTCAGAACCAACTAAGATTGCGGGCGCCCCGCACAACCCGAAGGGCGTGCAACCGCGCGTCGCTCATTCGGCGCTGCCTGATGTTGCTTGGACGCACCAGCGCATTGCCTAGCGCCGGAATGTAACAAGCGAAGGCCAGAAAATCAATGGCTTACGAAATAGACCCGGCAACTGACGAGAACAGCGCCGAGCCGGAACCCGGCCGCGGTGTGACATACGTGGAAGTGACCGCAGACGACGCCGGGACGCGGCTCGACAACTTTATCGTCCGGCAACTGAAGGACGTCCCGCGCACGCACGTATTCCGCCTGCTGCGCAAGGGTGAGGTGCGAGTCAACAAGAAGCGCGCCAAGCCCGACCAACGGGTCGCGCTGGGCGACGTAGTCCGCATCCCCCCGGTGCGCAAGGCGGAAGACGTGCCGCCGCCAGCCACGCCCCGGACCGCCAGCGAGTCGCTGCAGAAGCTGGTCCTCGACTCGATCACCTATGAGGACAGCGACCTCATCGTCTTCAACAAGCCGCCGGGCCTTGCGGTTCACGGCGGCAGCGCGACCGACTTCGGCCTGATCGAAGCGCTCCGCGGCGCTCGCCCCGGGCAGCCGGACCTCGAACTCGTGCACCGGCTCGACCGCGACACCAGCGGCTGCCTGCTGGTGGCGAAACGGCGCGCTGCGCTGCGCGACCTGCACCTGCAGTTGCGCGAAGGCCGGACTGAAAAGCATTACCTGGCACTGGTCTGCGGCAAGTGGAACCTGGGAACCAAGCGCATCGAACTGGCGCTCGACACCGACGAGCGCCGCAGCGGCGAGCGGCACGTGGCTGTGCGCGCGCACGGCAGGAAGTCCGTCAGCACGTTCAAGCCCGTGCAGTTCTTCGGCAACCTCGCGACGCTGCTGGAAGTCGAGATAGACACCGGCAAGACACACCAGATCCGCGTGCACGCCGCACATGCCGGTCATCCCGTGGCCGGTGACGACAAATACGGCAACCGGATCTTCAACGAGATTTTCAAGGACTATGGCCTGAAGCGGATGTTCCTGCATTCGTCATCGCTCGGCTTCACGCGGCCAGGCACCCGCGAGCCCATGCTGGCGAGCGCGCCGTTGCCGCCCGAACTCAGTGCCGTGCTCGATACCCTGACGCGCGGCAAGGCCCGCGCGCCGCAGGACGAACGCGGCAAGACGCTGAAGCCTGAAGGTGCGCGTGGACCGATCGTCGCACCTCGCCTGCAGCGGCCAGCACCTGTGGTGCAGACAGGCAAGCCGAGGATGGGCAATCCCCGGGCGGGTGGTGCCAAGCCGGGCAAGCCGGGTCTGGTTAAGGAATCGGGACCCGTGCGCGGCGAAGGGCGCCGCAAAGCCAGGACAACGGGAGGCCGGTGAGGCCGGTCGGATCGATCGATTCGATCCGGTCGAAGAGAGCGATCCCCAGGGCTTCGGCTTTGAAGCCGCCGGCGCAGTCGAGTGGCTGGTCGCGCTCGATGTAGCGGTCGATTTCGGCGTCCGACAGGTCCCGGAACTTCACGACCGTGCGGTCGACGTGCGATTCGGCGCGGCCGGCCGAGCCATCGATGACGTGGACCGCGGTGAGGAAGGCAACTTCCTGGCCCGACGACGCCCGCAGCTGTTCGCGGCAACGCTCGACGGTGCCGGGTTTGCCGAGTACGTCCGTGCCACGCAGGGCCACCTGGTCGGAGCCGATGACGATCGCCCTGGGATGTCTGGCGGCGACGTCCTCAGCCTTGATCCGCGCGAGTCGCGTGGCCATCGCGGCGGCCGCTTCGCCGGGCAGGCGGGCTTCATCGGCAGCGGGTGCGACGCACTCGAACGGCAGCCCGAGCCGTTGCAGCAGGTCGCGCCGGTAGCGGGAGGTCGAGGCGAGAATCAGGCCCTTGGAAAACAAAGATTTAGGCTCGTTTTTTCTTTGACAGGGCGGGGGCGCGTCACTATTATACGCGCCCCATGTCGCCCGGCCCTGCCGATCAGGTCAACGCTAAAGAACTGTCGGCGCGAGCCGCCGTCATCGAACGGCATCTCGACCTGCCACAGCTCGAACGCGTCGTGCAGGCGGGCGGCCTGCCCGGCACTCGCATCGATGCGCGATTGCGGTTCGGCGCCTTCGAAGGCCGGACGACAGTCGACGTTCGTGTCGAGGGTACGGCAGTGCTGGAATGCCAGCGTTGTCTGCGGCCTTGCGAGATCTTGGTGGACGAATCGGCGCTGGTCGCCATCGTCCGCGCGGAGTTGGATGAGGTGCCGGGCGGCTATGAGCCGTTCGTGGGATTGCCGGAGCAACTGTCGCTCTCGGCGCTGATCGAAGAGCAGGTGCTGCTCGCGTTGCCGCTCGTGCCTGCGCACGAAGCTGGCACCGGGGAATGCCTGTCGTCCGAGGCGGAAGGGGTGCCGTTGGCACCCGCTGCCGCGGTCGGGGCCGTTGCGGAAGAGGCAGCGGTGGAAAAGAAGCAGACGCCCTTTGCGAATCTGCGGGAGCTGCTCGACGAGAACGACGAGCGCGGACCCGCTTCAGGAGAGTAGACCATGGCAGTCCAGAAAAGCCGCAAGACCCCGTCCAAGCGCGGCATGCATCGCTCGCACGACCACCTGAGCAGCCCCGCGCTGTCGGTTGACCGTACCAGCGGCGAGACCCATCTTCGCCACCGCATCACCGCCGACGGTTTCTACCGCGGCAAGAAGGTAATCGAGAAGCCGGCTGCCGACGAAGGCCAGGAGTAATCCTGTTCGGACGGGCCCGCGCATGACCGCCGGCCTGACTGTAGCCGTCGACGCGATGAGCGGCGACCACGGCGCTGAAGTCGCCGTTCCCGCGGCACTCGAGGTCCTCGCGTCCACGCCCGATCTCCGGCTGATCATCGTCGGTCGCAGTGAAGTCGTGCTGCCGTTGCTGGGCGCCGCCCTCGATAACGACCGCTGCCGTTTCGTCGAAGCGACCGACGTCGTCGCCATGGACGAGCGTCCGCAGGACGCGCTTCGCCGCAAAAAGAACTCGTCGATGCGCATCGCGATCAACCTCGTCGAGCAGGGCGAGGCGTCGGCATGCGTGTCTGCCGGCAACACCGGCGCGCTGCTCGCTACCGCGCGTTTCGTTCTCGGCATGGTACCGGGCATCGATCGTCCCGCCATCGTCTCGGCCTTGCCCTCGACGGGCGGGTACACCGTGATGCTCGACCTGGGCGCCAACCCCGACTGCAACGACGATCATCTCGTGCAGTTCGCGGTGATGGGCTCCGTGATCGCATCCGACCTGCACGGCATCGAGCATCCGCGCGTCGGCCTGCTCAACGTCGGCGAGGAAGACATCAAGGGCACGGAGGAGGTCAAGGCAGCGCACAAGCGGCTCACCGGCTCCGCCCTCAATTATTGTGGTTTCGTCGAAGGCGACAAGATCTTCTCGGGCGATATCGACGTCGTGGTCACCGACGGCTTCACCGGCAACGTGTCACTGAAGGCGATGGAAGGCCTGGCGCGCTTCATCAGCGGCGCGATGAAGGAAGAATTCACTCGCAGCGCGGTGCGCAAGATCGGCGCACTTGCGGCGGCACCGACGCTCAAGGCACTGAAGGAGCGACTCGATCCGCGCGCCTACAACGGCGCCAGCATGGTTGGATTGCAGGGCGTGGTTATCAAGAGCCACGGCGGCGCCGATCGCATGTCGTTTGCCAATGCCGTGCGCGTTGCGGTCATGGAAGCACGCAACGGCGTGCCGGACCAGATCGTGGATCTGCTGGCGAAAGTAACGGCGACGGGAGTGAGTAGTGAATAGTGAATAGTGAGTAGTGATTAGTGAGTAGTGAGTAGTGAGTAGTGATTAGTCGGAAAGAGCGCGCCGCGCTTTAATCACTACTCACTACTCACTAATCACTACTCACTATTCACTGCCCGGCCTTGCGCCGGCGCCGCATCCGCGCCATCAGCTGTACGCGCCGCCTGGCGATCTTCTCTGCAACACCGGGCGCTGCCTTGCGCAGCACCGAGCGCTTAGTCAGCGATTCGCGGTAGGCACGGAAGTCTTCGTAGGCCTCGAGCTCGTGCCGAAGTTCCCGGAAGACGAGCTCGATCATCACCGCGTCGTCGACCATGCCGATGCCTGGGATGTCGTCGGGAATCAGGTCCTCCGGGTCGCACAGGTAGGCAAGCCCCGACAGCACCGGATTCCGCTCGTCGTCTGCCAGCGGCCAGTCGTCGTCGGTGACCATGGCGATCAGGGTGTCGAGCTGCTCGAGCCGCTCGGTCACGAAGTCGGGCAGATCCGTGCCTTTCATGGACTTCACCATGTCGGCCGCCGCGCCGAGGATTTCCTCGTCGTCTGCAATCCGGACCGAATCGCGCGCCTTTTTCAATTCCCGGCGAAAATGGCGTAGATCACGGTCGGAGAGCTCGATCGTCAGCTTGTAAGGCATGGGGGTCCCTCGCGGCCGCAAGGCTACGGGCGGTGCCGTGTCCGGGTCAATGCGTGCGGGCAGCGTGTGGATCGTCGCCATGTCGCTAGAATAGATGCGGGCAAGTGAAGGAAGGTTGCATGCAATATATCCGTGTCGGCCGGTGGTTCGCTGCTGCGCTGGTCGCAGCTTTCACACAGTTCGTCGCCGCCGACGTCCGGGCGGGCGAATTTCTGCTGCCGCTCAATGGCGACAACGTGATCGGCGCGGTCAGCATCGCGGTGGCCGAGCACGAGGACACGCTGCTCGACATCGGCCGGCGTCATGGCGTCGGGTACGAGGAAATCATCGCTGCGAACCCTGGAATTGACCCCTGGCTGCCCGGGGCGGGCACTGAAGTGGTGATTCCGGGCCGGTTTCTGTTGCCAAATGCCCCACGTGAGGGGATCGTGGTCAACCTGCCCGAGCACCGTCTTTATTACTATCCGCCCGCCCAGCCGGGCCAGCCGCGCGTCGTTCGCACGTACCCGATCAGCACCGGCAAGATGGACTGGAAGACGCCGCTCGGGGCCACCAGGGTCGCAGCGAAGCAGGAGCGCCCCAACTGGTACCCGCCGAAGTCTGTCCGGCTCGAGCACGAGGCGAAGGGTGATCCGTTGCCGCCGTTTATCCCGCCGGGCCCGGACAACCCGCTCGGCGAGTATGCCTTGCGGCTCGGGATCCCCGGCGGCTCGTACCTGATCCACGGCACGAACCGTCCCGCAGGCGTCGGCATGCAGGTCACGCACGGCTGCATCCGCATGTTCCCGGAGGATATCGCGGAGTTCTACACGATGATCCCGGTGAACACGAAGGTGAACCTGATCGACCAGACGACGAAGGTCGGTTGGTCGCGAGGCACGCTGTTCATTGAGCGCCAGGCGCCGCTGGAAGGCACGGAGAATCCCGCACACATGGATCCCGCTGAACTGGATCGGGCAGTGCAGGCCGCCACGGCTGGTGTCGACGTGTCGATCGACTGGGACACGGCACGGCTCGCTTTCCAGCAGGCTTCGGGTGTGCCGGTGCGAGTCGGCGAGCGCAATTTCTCGCGTGTGCCTGCGCCGTCGCCGGAAGTCGCGCCCGCGCCATTCGAGGAGCCGGCACTGGCGCCGGTGCCGTAATTCAACGCGCGTGGATCTGTGGCGCCGGCAGTTGAACGCTGCTGCGTGCTGGATGGTCCGGAAAGCGCTGCTGAAAAGAAAACGCCGCGGAGATCCGCGGCGTCTTCGTATCGCCCAGGCGATGGAGTAAGCGGCTTACTTGCCCATCGACTTCTTGAACGCGCGATCGATCTTCTCGTTGGTCGCGTCGCAGCAGGACTGCGAAGCCTGCGCGGCCTGCAGGGCCTGGTTGGCCGTGCTCTGGGCGGCGCTCGAAGCGCTCGAGGCGCTCGATGCCGAAGCGGCAGCGGCGTCGGCGGAAGCCTTGGCGGCAGCGGCGTCGGCAGCGGCAGCCTTGATGGCCGCATCGGCGCTGGCCACGTGCTCGTCAAACGCCGATTGGCTCACGCAACCCGTGGCTGCGGCGAGCACGACGGCGGCGGCGGTGGCGGTCAGGATCTTGGCGATAGCGGTCTTCATTGGTGATCTTCCTCGGTTTTTGAATCAGGCAAGCAGTGTGGCGGCCGCAATCCGTCCACACCCTTCCGTGTGCGCAGCGCAGCCGAACAGCGAGAGACTAACTCATTCGAAAACGACGATAAAGATTACCGTGCGGTGCGTCGCATGCGAGGGGTTCGCATTCGACGACCGGGCGAGCAGTCACCGGCCGCGTACCTCCACTGACAAGCGTTGCGGTTGGCACTGGATTTCCCGGCATTCGCTGCAATACGCGGGCCGCCGGGATGCGCGGAAAAATGTGGTGCGGCCATCTCACTCGGAGTGGCGGTCGATGCCCGAGATATTTTTCCTCCCGCTTGCCAACAGACAGATAGAGCTGTATATATAAACAGTCACTGTATGGGTATACAGGGAGAAACAACCGATGGAAGACCTGACACCGCGCCAACGCCAGGTGCTTGTGTTCATCCAGGACAGCCTGGCCGAGCAGGGCCTGCCCCCCACGCGGGCCGAAATCGCCGCAGCCCTGGGCTTCAAATCCGCGAATGCGGCCGAAGAACACCTGCGTGCACTGCAGCGCAAAGGCGTCATCGAGCTGCGCCCCGGGGCCTCCCGCGGCATCCAGCTCAAGGATTCACTGCGTGACCAGATCGGCCTGCCGTTGATCGGCCGGGTCGCTGCCGGCCGGCCCATCCTGGCCGAAGAAAACATCGAAGCGCGCTACCAGATCGACCCGGCGCTCTTCCAGCCGCGGCCGCATTACCTGCTCAAGGTCAAAGGCATGAGCATGCGCAACGTCGGCATCCTCGACGGCGATCTCGTCGCAGTCCACCGCACGCCCGAAGTCCGCAACCGCCAGATCGTCGTCGCGCGTCTCGAGAACGAGGTCACCGTGAAACGCTACCGGCAGGACGGCTCGATCGCCTGGCTGCTGCCCGAGAACGAAGACTTCGAACCCTTGCGTATCGACCTGCGCGAGCAGTCGCTCACCATCGAAGGCCTCGTCGTCGGCGTGGTGCGGCAGGACACGCACCGATTGTCCTGACGCTTCCCTGACCTGAATATTCTGGCTGTCCGGCAATCCCACCAGAGCCATGAGCGTTGCCGTCGAACAACTGCTGCAACAGAATTCCGCGCGTCTCTGGCGTGCGCGTGAAACGGGCAGCAGCACGGCCGCGGCCGTGCCGGCGGGATTGCCCACGGGCTACGCCGCGCTCGACCGTTGCCTGCCGGGCGCGGGCTGGCCGCGGCAGGGTCTCATCGAAATCCTTGCCGATCAGCGGGGCATCGGCGAGCTCCGGTTGCTGCTTCCCGCGCTCGCTGCGCTTTGTCGGGACGAAGGCGCGGCCGATGAAGGTTATCCGCCGCCGCGCCCCGATCATGCGGGGTCTGCCATGCCGTCGCATGACCGGGGCAGCGGGGGTTGGATCGCCTGGGTCTCGCCGCCGTATTGCCCGTATGCGCCGTCGCTCGCGGCGTGGGGCATCGATGTCGGGCGCATGCTCGTCGTCAACGGCGCAGGTGCCACCGAGTGGGCGATGGACCAGGCGCTGCGCTCGGAGTCCTGCAGCGCCGTGCTCGGCTGGTCCAATCCCCGCGATCCGCACGCCTTGCGGCGGTTGCAGCTGGCGGCAGAGGCGTCACGCAGCCTTGCGGTGCTGTATCGCCCGCTGCAGGCGGGGCTCACGCATTCACCCGCCGTGTTGCGGCTCGCACTGCTCGGGGGCGGCGCCGAAGGCCTGCAGGTGCGCATCGTCAAAAGCCGCGGAGGCCGTCCTGCCACGGTGAACCTGGGGCACTGAGATGGCCCCGCTCGCCAGGCCCCCGTCTCCCCACCGTGTGCGGGCCACGCCGGCATTTCGTCCGTCTGCGCTTGTCGTTCCGGGCCGCACGCCGCTCGCGCAATCGCGCCCGCGTGAACTCTGGCTCGCCATTCACCTGCCGTCCTTGCTGCTCGATTCGCTGCGCGACGTGGCGCTTGCCCTGCCGGGTCGTCCGCCTGTCGCCATCGTCGACCTCGAGCGCAACGGCCGGATCGTGCGCGCCTGCGCTGAAGCCGTGCACGCCGCAGGCGTGCGCGAGGGAATGTCGATCAACGCAGCCCTGGCGCTTGTGCCGGGATTGCATGCGCTGGCGCGCGATGCACGGCGTGAACGCCAGTTGCTCGAAGCGGTGGCGCAGCGCGGCGTGCGATTCACGCCCCGGGTCAGCCTCGAGCCGCCCGACGGCGTGCTGTTCGAGGTGCGTGGCAGCCTGCGGCTCTTTGGCGGGGCGCGGCAGTTATGCCTGCGACTGCAACACGAGCTCCTTGAGGCCTTGGGCGCGTCGGTTCGCTTTGCGATCACGCCGTCGCCGCTGGCCGCACTGTGGTTTGCGCGCACGGGTCCGCTCGGCGCGCGCCCGGTGTTCGTCCGCAACCGCGACGAACTGGCGTCGCGGCTTGCGTCGTTGCCGCTCGGCTGCACGCGGTGGCCCGAACGCAGCATCGAGGTGCTCGGCACCATGGGTGTGCGCACCGTGGGCGAGTGCCTGCGCCTGCCGCGCGATGGCTTCGCGCGCCGCTTCGGCCAGGAGTTGCTGGCCACGCTCGACCGCGCCACGGGTCGTGTGCAGGAGCCGCGCGCGGCGTATGCCGCAAGCGAACGCTTTGCCGCGCGGCGCGACCTCGAACCCGAAATCGCCGACACCGCACGGCTTGGCCTGGCGCTCGCCCCGCTGCTCGAAGAACTGTGCCAGTTCCTGCGCGAGCGTGGCCGTGGCGTGCAGGTGATCGAAGTGCAGCTGCGTCATCGTGCTGCGCCGGTCACGCGCGTGCGGTTGCGTTTCGTGCAGCCGGTCGGTGCGCAGCCACGGCGCATGGCGGAGCTGCTGCGCGAGCGTCTTGCACGGCTCGTGCTGCCGCAGCCCGTGCGCAACGTGCGCCTGCTGAGCGGCCCGCTCCTCGACCTGCAGGCCGCCGCGATCGAGTTGTTTGCGCATGACCGGCGCGAAGCCGGCGGCAACCTGCTGCAGCTCGTCGAGCGGCTGCGTGCGCGGCTCGGCAACGATGCCGTGCACGGACTCGCCTGCGTGCCGGAGCATCGGCCCGAGGCAGCGTGGTGCGCTGTCGAGCCAGCGGCGACGAAACCCAAGGCAAGGAAGCAGGTGCCGTCACGCAGTGCCGCGCCGGACGAGAGTTCGCCCTCCGTGCCTCTCCCGCTGCGATGGGAGAGGTCGGCCGCAAGGCCGGACGACGGTCGGCCGCTCTGGCTGCTCGACCGGCCCGAGCCCTGCGACGTTGACCGGCTCGTTCTGGAAGAAGGCCCCGAGTGCATCGAATCCGGCTGGTGGGACGGTCACGACGTCGCGCGTGATTACTACGTCGCGCGCAATCCGCAGGGTGCCAGGTTGTGGGTGTTCCGCCAGCGCCGCGAGACGGCCGCAAGCGCGCGCTGGTTCCTGCACGGCTGGTTCGCGTGACTCGTCGGTCCGCCACCTGCCGCGCGCCGCGCTGAGCCAGGCCCGACGCGATTGCCGTGTACGCCGAACTGCATTGTCTCTCCAACTTCAGTTTCCTGCGCGGCGCCTCGCGTCCGGAGGAACTGGTCGAGCGCGCGGCCAAGCTTGGGTATGCCGCGCTCGCCATCACCGACGAGTGCTCGGTGGCCGGCGTGGTGCGGGCGCACGTCGCTGCCCGCGAGCACGGTCTCAAGCTCATCGTCGGTGCGGAGTTTCGCCTCGAGGACGGCCTGCGTTGCGTGCTGCTCGCGCGGGATCGCGCGGGGTACGGCCGCCTCTGTCGGCTGATTACTCGCGGACGCCGCGCCGCGAAGAAGGGCGAATACAGGCTGTGCCGCCGTGATTTCGAAGAAATCACGGCAGGGAATAGGGGATGGGGGTTGGGGGATAGTCGGAAATCGCTGGCAACGCCAGCTTCTTCACTAACCCCTAACCCCTATCCCCTATCCCCTCTCCTGTGCCTGTGGCTGCCCGCAACGCAACCCGACGCCGACGCAGTACGCTGGCTCGCCACGCTCTTCCCCGGCCAGCTGTGGATCACGGTCGAACTGCTGACGACGGGCCGCGATCGCAGTCGACTCGCGCAGTTGCAGGACCTCGGTCGCGAACTTGGACTGCCGCTCGTCGCGGCCGGGGACGTGCATATGCACTCGCGCGGCCGCCGCGCGCTGCAGGACGTGCTCACCGCAACCCGCATCGGCACCACCGTCGAGCGGGCGGGGCTCGCGCTGTTTCAGAACGGTGAGCGTCACCTGCGCCCGATCCAGCGCGTCGCGGAGCTGCATCCGCCCGAGCTGCTCGCCGCGGCGGTGGAGATCGCTTCGCGCTGCACGTTCTCGCTCGAGGAGCTGCGTTACGACTATCCGCGCGAGATCGTGCCGGAAGGTTACACGCCGACCGCATGGTTGCGGCGCCTGACGGAGGAGGGCGCAAGGCATCGCTGGCCGGAAGGCGTGCCTGCCCCGACGCGACAGGCGATCGAGCACGAGCTCACGCTGATCGCCGAGCTCGAGTACGAGCCGTACTTCCTCACCGTGCACGACATCGTGCGGTTCGCACGCTCGCGGCACATTCTCTGCCAGGGTCGCGGCTCGGCGGCGAACTCGGCGGTGTGCTTCTGCCTCGGCATCACCGAAGTCGATCCCGCGCGCATGTCCCTGCTGTTCGAGCGCTTCATTTCCAGGGAGCGCAACGAACCGCCGGACATCGACGTCGACTTCGAGCACGAACGGCGCGAGGAAGTCATCCAGTACATCTACGCCAAGTACGGCCGCGAGCGGGCTGCGCTGACTGCGACGGTCATCAGCTACCGGCCGCGCAGCGCGCTGCGCGACGTGGCGAAGGCGATGGGACTCGACCCGCTGCAGGTCGCAGCACTCGCGCGCTCGATGCAGTGGTGGGACGGCTCGCGCATCGACGAAACCCGGGTGCGTGAAGCGGGCCTCGATCCGGCAAGCCCGGTGCTGTCGAAGGTCCTGACCCTGGCCCGGACCCTGCTGGGTTTCCGCGCCACCTCTCGCAGCACGTCGGCGGGTTCGTCATCGCGCGCGACCTGCTGGAAGAACTCGTCCCCATCGAGAACGCCGCGATGCCCGACCGCACCGTGATCCAGTGGGACAAGGACGACCTCGATGCGCTCGGCCTGCTCAAGGTCGACGTGCTCGGGCTCGGCATGCTCGCCGCGATCCGCCGCGCGTTCGACCTCGTGCACGGTTGCCGCGGCCAGCGCTGGACACTCGCGACCGTGCCCGCCGAAGACCCGGCGGTCTACGACATGATCTGCCGCGCCGACACCGTAGGCGTGTTCCAGATCGAGTCGCGGGCCCAGATGGCGATGCTGCCGCGGCTGCGGCCGCGCGCGTTCTACGACCTCGTCATCGAAGTCGCGATCATCCGGCCCGGCCCGATCCAGGGCGACATGGTGCATCCCTACCTGCGCCGGCGCGCGGGCGAGGAGGCGGTCACGTATCCCAGCGCCGAGGTGGAGGGCGTGCTCAAGCGCACGCTCGGCGTGCCGATCTTCCAGGAGCAGGTGATGCAGCTCGCGATCGTCGCGGCGGGTTTCACGCCGGGCGAAGCGGACCAGCTGCGCCGTGCGATGGCGGCGTGGAAGCGCAAGGGCGGTCTGGGCCACTTCGAAGAACGGCTGATCCACGGCATGCGCGATCGCGGCTACTCCGAGGAGTTCGCGCGACGCATCTTCCAGCAGATCCTCGGTTTCGGCGAATACGGCTTCCCGGAGTCGCACGCGGCGAGCTTCGCGCTGCTCGTGTACGTCTCGGCGTGGCTCAAGCGGCACGAGCCCGCGGCTTTCGCGGCCGCGCTCATCAACAGCCAGCCCATGGGGTTTTATGCGCCGTCACAGATCGTGCAGGACGCGCAGCGTCACGGCGTCGAAGTGCGCCCGATCGACGTTCGCACGAGCGATTGGGACTGCACCCTGGAGCACCGCGCCGACGCATCGCCTGATCCCGCGTTGCGGCTGGGCCTGCGGCTGGTGAAGGGACTGGCGGCGGCGGCGGCACAGCGGCTGGTTGCTGCCCGCAAGTGCAGACAGGGCCACGCGTTCGAGAGCGCGCAGCAGCTGGCGGAGCAGGCCAGCCTCGATCGCCGTTCGATGGGATGCCTGGCGGCGGCGGGCGCGCTGGCGGGTCTCGGCGGGCACCGTCACCGTACGGCCTGGCAAGTGGCCGGCCTCGAGGGCTCGCTGCCCATCCTGCCCGAGGTGCGCATCGCCGAGGGAATTCCGCTGCTGCGTGCGCCCCGCGAAGGCGAAGACATCGTGGCCGATTACGCGCACACGGGCCTCACGCTGCGGCGTCACCCGGTGGCGGTGCTGCGTGACCAGCTCAATGCCCGCGGTTTCGTCGATTCCGCTCGGCTGCGCTCGCTGACGAGCGGCTCGAACGTGCGCACCGCGGGCCTCGTCATCACGCGACAGCGTCCGGGCAGCGCCGAAGGCGTCACGTTCGTGACGCTCGAGGACGAGCACGGTTCGATCAACCTGATCGTCTGGCGCGACGTGGCCGAGCGGCAGCGCCAGGCCTTGATCGGCTCACGCCTGCTGGGCCTCGCCGGCAAGCTGCAACGGGAAGGAGAGGTCATGCACGTGATCGCGCAGCGGCTCGTCGACCTGAGCCGCTGGCTCGGTAGTTTACGTTCGGCCTCACGCGATTTTCACTGACCCTTGCGCGGCCGCGGGCGGTCGCCCACGTCGTAGTCGTCGAAGTCGCTCAGCAACTCCGACGTGCGCTTCTGTTCCATCATGCGTTCGAGCTTGCGCCACGCGGGCTCCGCGCCTTTCGGCGCGCCGCGCTTGCGCTTGTCGAGGTCTTGCATGAGGCGATCGACGTCGAGCGCTTCATCGCCCCCGACGACCTCCTCGGTGTCTTCGTCCTCGAACTCGTCCGCTGATTCCGGCTTCTCGTTCATCGAAAAACCCAGTGGGCAAGGTGCGCGGTTTTATACTGCGGTCGTGGCGAGTCGCGCAAGGCGGTATTCCACGTTCAACAACCGGTGACATCAATGCAACAAGCTCGCCATGCGGCGCCGGTATTGCGTGACGAGCGGGTCCTGCTCGCCCAGCACCTCGAACGCCTGCAGCAGCGCCCGGCGCCCGGCGTCGTCACCGAACTTCCTGTCGCGTCGCATCAATTCCAGCCACTCGGCCAGGGCCGTCCCGTAGTCGCCTGCCAGCGCATGGTGCGCCGCCAGCGCATGACGTGCCGCCGCGTCGGTCGGGTTGGCTTCCAGGGCGGCACGCATCGCCATGACGTCCGGCTGGGCATTGGCCGTCTGGACGAACGCGAGCCGCGCCCGCAGTGCTTCCAGTTGCGGATGGTCGGCCTGGGCAGTCGCCAGGGCCTCGATCGCCGCCGCCGCGCCTTCCGCATCGCGCTGATCCAGCAGTCGCGACGCTAAGTCCTCTGGACGATCGGAGGCCGGTGCCGCAACGACCGTTTCGACAACCTCACCGGCAGTGCTGACGTACCGGTCGAGCAGGGCCTTGATGGCCGGTTCCGGTTGCAGGCCCACGAACTGGTCGACCACCTCGCCCTGGTGGATGAGCAGGACGGTCGGAATGCTCCGGATCTGGAAATGAGACGCCAGTTGCGGTTGCTCCTCGGTGTTGACCTTGGCCAGGATGAAGCGGCCCGCGTAGTCGTCTGCAATCCGATCGAGCAACGGCATCAGCGTGCGACAGGGGCCGCACCAGGGGGCCCAGAAATCGACGAGGACAGGCTTCGTGTTCGAGGCCTCCACCACGTCGGTCATGAAGTTGGCAACGGTGGCAACGATTTTCTGTGCGGCTTCAGGCATGGGAGTCATCCGGGTTCGTTGAACGGGAAGTTTTCGCGCGCGGCCGGGCCGACGCAAGCGCGTTTCACGGCGATCGCTCAAAATTAGTGACTCATGCGCCGGGCGGCTATACTCCCGCCCCCCTTTTTTTCACCGCGAGCCCGGCAAGGAGCCTTTGATGTCGACGACCCGCATTTCCCATTTCTGCATTGCGCTGGCACTCTGCTGCGGCGCCACGCCCGCCCTGGCCGACTGGACCGGTAAAGGTAACGTCGGTGCATCGTTCGCGACCGGCAACAGCGAGAACCAGGCGGCCAGCGCCGCGCTCGAACTGACGAACACGGTCGACAAGTGGCAGCACACGTTTGGCTTCGCTGGCAACTACGGCAGCGAAAGCGGCACCACCAACGCCCAGCGCTGGGAAGTCCGCGGGCAGACGCAGTACGCCCTGACCGAGCGCGCGTATGCCTTCGGCGCCGGCCGTTACGACGATGACAAATTCAGCCAGTACAACTACCAGGCCTCGCTGGCCGGCGGTCTGGGTTACAGGATCATCGACAGCGACCGTACCAAGCTGTGGGTGCAGGGCGGCCCGGGCTACCGCTACGCCGAAATCCTTG
Source organism: Pseudomonadota bacterium (assembly GCA_016704655.1). Classification (GTDB taxonomy): domain Bacteria; phylum Pseudomonadota; class Gammaproteobacteria; order Steroidobacterales; family Steroidobacteraceae; genus RPQJ01. The sequence continues at coordinate 335,399 of JADIZR010000001.1, forward strand.
CCACGGGCGAGTCGGAAGATGGCGTCATCTTCCGTGGCGACCTCGGCTTCGATCACCAGCTCACTGCAACGACCAAGATCGTCGACCGTTTTCTCGTGGAGGCCGGTTCGGACAACACCTACGTGCAGAACGACCTCGGCCTCGAGGTCACGATCTCGGGTGGGCTGGGATTGCGCGTGGGGTACCAGGTGCGTCACAACACCGACGTACTGCCGGGAGTCGAAAAGACCGACACGCTGACCACGGTCGGCTTGCTGTACGAGACGAAGTAGGCGTTTCGTACCGCAGTGCAACACGGGCCGCGGTGGGGGAACCCCCGCGGTCCGTCTGCGTTTTTGGATAGAATCCGGGGACCATTGCTGCAGGCGACTTCCCCATGTCCGGTTCGACTCGCGAGGCGCCCTCGTCGCGCTTCCTGTTTCCCGATGTCCAGGACTTTCTGACCCCGGTAGGTCAGGCCATCAACGACGATTTCCTGGGTGACGAGGAAGCGCTGATCCGCTCGCTCGCAGACAGGGCCCGCCTGGATCCGGCGCAGCACGACGAAGTGCAGGCCACGGCACGCAAGCTCGTCGAGGCGGTGCGCCGGGCGCCCGCCGCCAAGACCGGGCTCGACGCGTTTCTCAGGCAGTACGACCTGTCGTCGCAGGAAGGCGTCATCCTCATGTGCCTGGCCGAGGCGCTGCTGCGCATTCCCGATGACGAGACAGCTGATCGCCTGATCGCCGACAAGCTCCGCGCCGGTGACTGGGCCAGCCACCTGGGCGACAGCCAGTCCCTGTTCGTCAATGCCTCGACCTGGGGGCTGATGCTCACAGGCCGCATCGTGCGGCTCGATCCGCAGGACGTCGCCGCACCGGAAGGCGTGATGAGCCGCGTCGTCGGCCGCATGGGCGAACCCGTCGTACGCACGGCGATGCGCCAGGCCATGCGCATCATGGGCCATCAGTTCGTGATGGGCCGCACGATGAAGGAGGCGCTCGACAACTCGTTGAGCGGCGCCAACAGGCGTTACCGCTACACGTTCGACATGCTGGGCGAGGCGGCGCTGACCACGGCCGACGCCACCCGCTACTTCGACGCCTATCGCACGGCTATCGGCGCTCTCGCGGCGCGCGTCAACGAATACCCGGACTTCGAGTCGCGCCCGAGCATCTCCGTGAAGCTTTCCGCGATGCACCCGCGGTTCGAGCGGTCGCATCGCCAGCGCGTGCATCGCGAACTCACGCCGCGCCTGGTCGAACTGTGCCGGCTGGCTCGCGATGCCGGCATTGCGCTGACGCTCGATACGGAAGAGTCCGAGCGGCTGGAACTCACGCTGGAACTGCTGGCCGCCGTCTGCCGCGATCCGGCGCTCGCCGGCTGGAACGGCTTCGGCATCGCCGTGCAGACGTACCAGAAGCGCGCGCTGCCGATGCTGAAGTTCATCGTCGGCCTCGCCCGGGAGACGAATCGCATCCTGCACGTGCGCCTGGTGAAGGGCGCCTACTGGGACGCCGAGATCAAGCGTGGCCAGGAGCGTGGCCTGCCGGGTTACCCGCTCTATACGCGCAAGCCCAACACCGACGTGTCCTACCTCGCGTGCGCCCGTTACGTGTTCGACGAAGGCAGGGGCGTGCTGTATCCGCAGTTCGCCACCCACAACGCGCACACGGTTGCGGCCGTGGCCAGCATGGCGAGCAAGGCCGGGATCGATTTCGAGTTCCAGCGTCTGCACGGCATGGGTGAGGAGCTTTACACGCACGTGACCGACCCGAGCGGGCTCGGCATCCCGTGCCGCGTATACGCCCCGGTCGGCGAGCACGAAGACCTGCTGCCGTACCTGGTGCGCCGCCTGCTCGAGAACGGTTCGAACACGTCGTTCGTCAACCGCATCGTCAACGAGAACGAGCCGATCGACGCGATCATCGCGGACCCGGTGCGCACCGTCGACGGCTTCGACCGGGTGGCGCATCCGCGCATCCCGCAGCCGCTCGACATCTACCAGCCGGAACGCAGGAACTCGCTGGGCGTGCATCTCGCGAACGGCGCAGTGTGCAAAGCGATGGCGGATCGCATGGAACAGGTGTCGCGTCGTGCCTGGGTAGCGGCACCCCTGGTCGGTGGTGACGAGCGGAGCGGGTCGGCCGACACCCTCCGCAATCCCGCGAATCATGCGGACGTCGTCGGCAGCGTGACGAATGCGACGACGGACCATGTGCGAGCGGCGATCGACATCGCGGTGCAGGCGCAGCCGGATTGGGACGCCACGCCGGCAGCGGTGCGCGGCGACGCGCTTGACAAGGCGGCCGATCTCTTCGAAGAGAGCACGGCTGAACTGGTCGCGATGTGCGTGCGCGAGGCCGGCAAGTCGGTGCCGGACGGCATCGCCGAAGTGCGTGAAGCCGTCGATTTCCTGCGTTACTACGCGGCCCGTGCCAGGCACGAGTTCGCGAGCCCGCAACGTCTGCCGGGACCGACCGGTGAGAGCAACGAGTTGAGCCTGCATGGGCGTGGCGTGTTGACCTGCATCAGTCCGTGGAATTTTCCGCTCGCGATTTTCGCGGGACAGGTCGCGGCTGCATTGGCCGCAGGCAATGCCGTGCTGGCGAAGCCGGCCGAGCAGACGCCGCTCGTGGCGGCGCACGCCGTGCGCCTGCTGCTGCAGGCGGGTGTGCCGGCCGACGTGCTGCATTTCCTGCCGGGCGATGGCGCCGTCGTCGGTGCCGCTGCAGTGGCCGATCCGCGCATTGCCGGGGTCGCCTTCACGGGCTCCACCGATACTGCGCGGATCATCAATCGCACGCTGGCCGCCCGTAACGGACCGATCGGCGCGCTGATTGCGGAGACCGGCGGCCAGAACGCGATGATCGTCGACAGCTCGGCGCTGCCGGAGCAGGTCGTCATCGATGCGGTCCAGTCGGCGTTCAACAGCGCAGGACAGCGCTGCTCGGCACTGCGAGTGCTGTGCGTACAGGAGGACATCGCGCCGAAGGTGAAACGGCTGCTGGCCGGCTACATGGAGGAACTGGTGGTTGGCGATCCGGCATACCTCGAAACCGACGTCGGCCCCGTCATCGACGAGGCCGCGCGCGCCATGCTCGAAGGGCATGCGCACGATGTCATGCGGTCGGCAGCCTGGCATCACCGCATCGAACTGCCGGCCGCCACGCGGGCCGGCACGTTCGTCGCACCGCTCGCGGTGGAGATCGCGTCGCTGTCGATGCTCGAGCGCGAGTGGTTCGGCCCGATCATGCACATCGTGACCTACAAGGCGCGCGACCTCGAAGCGCTCGTGGATGCGATCAACGCGACAGGCTTCGGCCTCACGTTCGGCATTCACAGCCGCATCGACGGCACGGTGCGGCGCGTGGCAAGCCGTGTGGCGGCGGGAAATGTCTACGTCAACCGCAACATCATCGGCGCGGTCGTGGGCACGCAGCCGTTTGGCGGCTCGGGCCTGTCGGGCACCGGACCGAAGGCCGGCGGGCCGTTCTATCTCCACCGCTACGCGCACGAGCGCACGATGACGATCAATACCTCGGCGGTGGGCGGCAACGCCTCGCTGCTGGCGATGGAGTGAGCGGGTCCGCCCGCGCAAGGAGTCCATGAACCTCAGCGTTCTCGACATTTTCAAGGCCGGCGTCGGCCCGTCGAGCTCCCACACCATGGGGCCGATGAATGCTGCCTGCGCGTTCGCGCACGACCTCGAGTCGATGTCATTGCTGGGACGCGTCGACAAGGTCGCGGCGCAGGTCTATGGCTCGCTGGCCCTGACCGGCCGCGGGCACTGCACCGATCGCGCGATCCTGCTCGGCCTCGAAGGCAATCAACCTGCCACGATCGATCCGGCCGCGATGGAGCCGTCGCTTGAACGCATCCGCGGCACGCACCGCATCCTGCTCGCAGGCAAGCACGAAATCGCCTTCGACGAGCCGCTGGACCTGTTGTTTCACCGTGACCAGACCCTGCCGCAGCATCCCAACGGCATGCGTTTCACCGCGCTCGACGCGGCGGGGAGCGTGCTGCACCGGGAGGAGATCTTCTCCACCGGTGGCGGGTTCATCGTCCGCGCCGGCGACTTCGGCAAGCCGGATGCAGGCGGACCGCAGGTCGATGTTCCGCATGCGTTTGCTTCCGGGCACGAACTGCTCGAGGTGGCACGCAGTCGCGGTCTCGAGCTGCACGAGCTGATGCTGGAGAATGAGCGGGCCTTCCGGCCCGATGGCGAGACGCGCGCTGCGTTGCTCAACCTCTGGTCGATCATGGATGGCTGCATCCAGCGCGGGTTCGAAGCGAATGGACTGCTGCCGGGCGTGCTCAAGGTGCGTCGTCGTGCGTCGCGCATGCAGCGCGTGCTGCTGGAGCAGTCGTCGCAGCAGCGTCCGCTCGATGCGATCGAGTGGGTCAATGCGTTCGCACTGTCAGTGAACGAGGAGAACGCTGCCGGCGGGCGTGTGGTCACGGCCCCCACGAATGGCGCCGCGGGCATCGTGCCGGCCGTGCTCGCCTACTACCGCAAGTTCGAGCCGGGCGCGAGCGAAAACGGCATCGTGCGCTTCCTGCTGGTGGCCGGGGCCATCGGCATGCTCTACAAGCGCAATGCCTCGATTTCGGGCGCCGAGATGGGCTGTCAGGGCGAGGTCGGCGTCGCGTGCTCGATGGCCGCCGCGGGGCTCGTCGCGGCGCTCAACGGCACCAATGAGCAGGTGGAGAACGCGGCCGAAATCGGCATGGAGCACAACCTCGGGCTGACCTGCGATCCGATTGCCGGCCTGGTGCAGATTCCCTGCATCGAACGCAACGCGATGGGCGCCGTGAAGGCGATCAACGCGGCCCGGCTGTCGATGCGCGGCGACGGCACGCACAAGGTGTCGCTCGACCAGGTGATCAACACCATGCGCCAGACCGGTCACGACATGTCGACGATCTACAAGGAAACCAGCCAGGGCGGCCTGGCGGTCAACGTTCCGGAATGCTGAGGAAGTGAATAGTGATTAGTGATTAGTGATTAGTGAGTAGTGAGTAGTGAGTAGTGAGTGGCGACCGATCACTACTCACTACTCACTAATCACTAATTACTTCCGCAGGAGCAGGTCGATGTCCGCAGTGGGTATCGTTGTCGTGATCACGGGCGCGTTCGGTGTGCTTGGCTCGGCAGTCGCGCGTACCTTTGGCCAGGCCGGCGCCAGGCTCGCATTGGTCGACGTGACGCAGCCGTCCGCTGAGTTGCAGAGGGATTTCGGCGGTGCCGGGCACATGCTGCTCGGCGGTGCGGATCTCGCCGACGTCGATGCGACCCGCAAGGCGATGGCCGCCATTGCGATGCGCTTTGGCGGCATCGACGTGCTGGTCAACGTCGCCGGCGGCTTCCGCTGGGAAAAAATCGAGGATGGCGACATCGACACCTGGGATTCGCTCTACTCGATGAACCTGCGCTCGGCTGTCGTTGCATCGAAGTGCGCGCTCCCGGCCATGCTCGAGCGCGGTGGCGGTCGCATCGTCAACATTGGCGCCGGCGCCGCGGGCAAGGCGGCGCTGGGCATGGGTGCCTATGCGGCGTCCAAGGCGGGTGTGCAGCGCTTCACCGAGGCGCTGGCCGAGGAACTGAAGGATCGCAACATCACGGTCAACGCGATCCTGCCCGGCATCATCGACACGCCACGCAACCGGCTCGACATGCCGAAGGCGGACTTCACGCGGTGGGTGAGTCCCGAGGCGATAGCGCAGGTGATCCTGTTCCTGGCATCCGCGGAGGCTGCGTCGGTCACTGGCGCAGCCATTCCCGTCTTCGGGCGCGGCTGACGCCGCAACCCGCTACGCGAGGTTGCGCGGGTAGTCGAATTCGGTTTCGAGGCTGCTCGCCCAATCGAGCTGTGACCAGTCGTCCACCGCGAAGCGCGCAGTGAAGACTCCGCACGTCGGCAACGTGTCGATGTGCTCGCCGGCCGAAAGCTTGTTGGCGCAGTCCGTGATGCCCGGATTGTGCGCAAACACCATCACGTGTTGCGCATCGCCGCCCAGTTCACGAACGACCTCCACAATCCGTTTCGGGTCCGCGAGGTACAGACGCTCGTCCTGCGCAATCCTGTCGGCGTGCACCTTCAGTTCGCGGGCCATGATGCTGGCGGTAGACAGCGCGCGCACGGCGGGGCTGGACAGGATCAGGTCGGGCTTCAGTTTGCGTGAGCGCAGGCGGCGCGCCATTTCCGGTGCATCCAGCTGGCCGCGACGGTCAAGCACCCGGTCCCAGTCCTGCTGCCCCGGCAGCGCCGTGTCCGCCTTCGCATGCCGGACCAGAGTCAGTCTTCGCGTCATTCGCCGGCGACCTCGACGAATCCATCGACGACCCGCGTTGCGTGAGTAGTCACTGGCTCATAGGCCGGCGGGGTCAATGCCTTGCCGGTGCGCAGGCAGAAGCGCGCGCCGTGGCGCGGGCAGATGACCTGATGATCTTCGACCACGCCGCCGGCGAGACCGCCGCCGTCGTGGGTGCAGACGTCCTCGATCGCGAAGAACTCGCCGTCGATGTTGTAGACGGCGACGAAGGCCCCGTCGACTTCGGCCGACGCGTAGTCGCCCGGCTTGATGTCCGTGGCGGGTGCGACGCGGATCCAGGTGGTCATATCCGGAGCCCCTTGGCTGCATCGGCCCTGACGGCAGGCGGACACTCGGGCCACAACATGATTCGCCGGGACGCCGTAAACCCATCCCTGGGGGCTCTGTACCCTAAAGGGCATAAAGGCTCGGCGTCCATGCCTCGCACAGCCCGGCGAATCAGTTCTGGCCCGAATGTCCTTGCCGTCGCGTGGCCGATGCGACGTCGCCTCACATCATCCCCGTCTGCAGCCGCGCTGCCTCGGACATCATCGACTGGTCCCACGGCGGATCAAACACCAGTTCGACGTCCGCGTGCTTCACGGTCGGGATGACCCCGACTTTTTCCTTGACGTCGGCGACGAGCACCTCACCCATGCCGCAACCAGGCGCAGTCAGCGTCATCTTGATCGACAACACGCGGCCATCGCCGTCGGGGATGACTTCGCATTCGTAGACCAGGCCGAGGTCCACGATGTTGATCGGGATCTCCGGGTCGTAGCAGCCTTTCATCTGCTGCCAGGCAACGTGCTTCACGTCTTCGTCGCTCGCATTCGGCGGCAATTCGGGCGTCTCTGCCGGCTCCTTGCCGAGCGCGCCCGCGTCCTTGCCCGCAATGCGGAAGAGGTTGCCCTCGACGTAGACGGTGAAACTGCCGCCGAGGGCCTGCGTGATGTAGCCCTGCTGGCCCTGGCGCAGTTTCACGTTGACGCCCGCAGGAACGATCACCGCGTCCACGTCGCGGGTAAAGTTCACGGGTTCGTTGTCGGCTCGGTACAAGGCGGACTCCTGTCGATCGATGTCTATTCGGTCGAAACCTGTTCCTGCTGATGCAGTGCCGCGTCGAGCGTGTGCCAGCACAGGCTCGCGCACTTCACGCGGGCCGGGAATTCACGGACGCCTGAAAGCGCGCCGAGCTTGCCGAGCCTGGTCACGTCAATGTCGATGTCGTCGCGCGTCAGCAGCTGGTGCATCTGCGAGAACAGTCCTTCAGCCTCCGCAATGGTCTTGCCCTTGACGCTCTCGGTGAGCAGCGAGGCCGAAGCGATCGAGATCGCGCAGCCGCTGCCGTTGAAGGACACGTCGCTGATGCGGCCGCCGTCGAGCTTCACGAACACCGTCAGCTTGTCGCCACACAACGGGTTGAAGCCGTCGGCACGGCGATCCGCGTCCGGGATCTCGCGGAAATTGCGTGGATGCCGGTTGTGGTCGACGATGACGTCGCGGTACAGGTCCTTGAGGTCCATCAGCCGAGCATCTCCCGCGCGGTGTGCAGGGCCACGACCAGCCGGTCGATCTCGGCACGCGTGTTGTAAAAAGCGAACGACGCACGCGCCGTCGCGGGCAGCCCGAAGAAGTCCATGACCGGCATCGCGCAGTGGTGGCCGGTGCGGATCGCGACGCCCTCGTGGTCGAGAATCGTGCCCAGATCGTGCGGATGCACCCCGTCGATCGTGAACGAGACGACAGCCGCTTTCTCGGGCGCCGTGCCCACGAAACGCAGGCCGGGAACGGTTGCCAGCTGTTCGTTCGCGTAGGCGAGCAATGCAAGCTCAGCGGCCGCAATGCGTTCCATGCCGAGCGTTTCGAGGTAATCGATCGCCGCGCCGAGACCGATCGCGCCTGCGATGTCCGGCGTGCCGGCCTCGAACTTATAGGGCAGACCGTTGTACACGGTCTTTTCGAACGATACGGCCAGGATCATGTCGCCGCCGCCCTGCCAGGGCGGCATCGCGTTGAGCAGCGACTCGCGGCCGTAGAGCACGCCGATGCCGGTCGGACCGCACATCTTGTGGCCGGAGAAGGCGTAGAAATCGCAATCGAGCGCCTGCACGTCCACTGTCATGTGCGGCACGGCCTGCGCGCCGTCGAGCAGTACCGGCACGCCTCGCGCCCTGGCCGCCGCGATGAAACGCTGCACCGGGATGACCGTACCGAGCGCATTTGAGACGTGCGCCAGCGCCACGAGCTTCGTGCGCGAGGCGAGCAGGGCGGCAAACGCGTCGAAGTCCACTTCGCCCGACGTCGTGATCGGGGCGACCTTCAGCGTGGCACCTGTCTGCTGGCAAAGCATCTGCCAGGGCACGATGTTCGCGTGGTGTTCGAGCCACGACACCAGGATCTCGTCGCCCGGGCCAAGGGTTGGCCGGCCATACGATTGCGCGACGAGGTTGATGGCCTCGGTGGTGCCGCGCACGAAGATGATCTCCCGCGTCGACTTCGCGTTGATGAAGCGTCGCACCTTCTCGCGCGCGCCCTCGAACAGGTCGGTCGCTTCCTGGCTCAGCGTGTGCACGCCACGGTGCACGTTGGCGTGGGACGTCTCGTAGTACCGCGACATGGCGTCGATGACGGCGCGGGGGCGCTGGCTCGACGCCGCGTTGTCGAGGTACGAGAGCGGCAGGCCGCGGACCGTGCGTTCCAGTACCGGGAAATCACGGCGGATCGCGGCGACGTCAAGCGCGGTCGGATTACCTGCGACGGTGTGAACGGCGTTCATGCGGCCACCTCGAGCAGGCGCACGAGACGCCGATCGAGTTCGTCATGCACGTGCCTGGCCAGGGTGGGCTCGTCCACGCGCGCCATGACGGCTCCGGCAAAGGCTCGCGTGAGCGCGCTGCGCGCTTCGGGTTCGCTGAGCCCGCGCGAGCGCAGGTAGAAAAGGGCATTCGGGTCCAGCTGGCCCGTGGTCGTGCCGTGGCTGCACTGCACGTCGTCCGCGTAAATCTCGAGGTCGGGCTTGGTATCGATCTCGGCGCCCGGGGTGAGCAGCAGGTTGCGGTTGACCTGGCGCGCATTCGACTTCTGCGCGCCTTCATGCACGATCGCCTTGCCGTTGAAGACGCCGCGGCCCTTGTTGGCCGCAATGCCGCGGTAATCCTGCAGGCTCGTGGTTTCGATCGCGCGATGGTCGACATGGATGTGTGAATCGAGGTGTCGCGAGCCGTCCGCCAGGAAGACGCCCGTGATTTCGGTGGCGGCCGCGCGACCGTCGAGGCTGACGTTGGTATCGAGGCGTGCCAGTGCGGCGCCGAGCTGCGAGTCGCGCATTACGAACGTGGCGTGGTCGCCGACGCGAACTTCCATCCGTTCGATGTGGAATGCGCGCTCGCCCTGGCGCTGCAGCCGGTACAGGGTAAGGTGCGCGCCGGCCGCGAGTTCAATGTCGAGAACGGCATAGGGGAAATGCTCGTGGGCGCCATCGTCGACGTGGTCGAGCAACAGGCGCGCGCGGCTGGCCGGCGCCATGCGCACGGCGATGCGGGGACTCGCAAGAGTCGGGCCCGTGCCCGTTGTAACCAACGTCAGCTGCAGGACATCGTCGCTCTGCTGGCCAGTCGCAGTGGACAGCAGCAGTGGGCCGAGGGTCAATGCGGCGTTGAGCGCTGCGAAGCGTTCAGTGCCGCCGCCGACGAGAGAACGCAGCAACTGATCTTCAGGCGCGGTCGTCAGCGTGCCAAGGGTAAAGCCGCCTAGCGAAGCCGGAACGACTCCCACAGGCGATCCATTGGCGAGCACGAGTCGCTGCGCGACGAAAGCCGCCGGCACGTCGACCGGCTTGGTCGTCGGAGCGGCCGGTACGAATCGTCGCGATTCGAGGCGGCGGAGGCTGGTGTACTTCCATGCTTCTTCCCGCGCGCCGGGAAACCCGAGTTCGGCAAAGCGCTCCATCGCCGCCACGCGGCGAGCGGCGGTACCACCCAGCTGGGGTCGAAGCCGCTCGAACGCTGCGCGGTAGTGCGCGGTGGCCGGGGAGAGGGCAATGGCGCTCATGCGGCGCTCGCCTCCTGCTTCACCCAGTCATAGCCGCGCTTTTCGAGCTCGAGCGCGAGCGACTTGTCGCCCGTGCGCAGGATGCGACCGTCCGAGAGCACGTGCACGAAGTCGGGTTCGATGTAGTCGAGCAGGCGCTGGTAATGCGTGACCATCACGATGGCGCGTTCGGGTGAGCGCAAGCTGTTGACGCCGGTGGCCACGACACGCAAGGCGTCGATGTCGAGACCCGAGTCCGTCTCGTCGAGCAGCGCGAGCGTCGGCTCGAGCACGGACATCTGCAGGATCTCGTTGCGCTTCTTCTCGCCGCCCGAGAAGCCCTCGTTGACGCCGCGGCTCAGGAAGCTCTCGTCCATCTGCATCAGCTTCATCTTGTCCTTGATCAGGGCAAGGAACTCGAAGGCGTCGAGATCCGGCAATCCACGCTGCTTGCGCACGGCGTTGAGCGCCGCCTTCAGCAGGTAGGCGTTGTTGACGCCGGGAATTTCGACGGGGTACTGGAATGCCAGGAAGACACCGCGACGGGCGCGTTCTTCGGGCTCGAGCGCAAGCAGGTCGTCACCGAGGTAATGGGCCGTGCCCTTCGTGACTTCATAGCCGGCGCGGCCGGCCAGCACGCTGGCGAGCGTGCTCTTGCCGGAACCGTTCGGTCCCATGATGGCGTGCACTTCGCCGGGCTTCACCTCGAGGTTGACGCCTTTCAGGATTTTGCGAACGCCGATCTGGGCGTGCAGGTCGCGAATGCTGAGCATGTCTCTTGTTCTCTATGGGGCGCGGATCAGCCGACGGAACCTTCGAGGCTGACGGCGAGCAGGTTCTGGGCTTCCACGGCAAATTCCATCGGCAGTTCCTTGAAGACCACCTTGCAGAAACCGTTGACGATCATGTTCACCGCGTCTTCTTCGGACACGCCGCGGCTGCGGCAGTAGAAAAGCTGGTCGTCGGCGATCTTCGATGTGGTGGCCTCGTGCTCGACCACGGCGGACGGGTTCCTGATCTCCATGTACGGAAACGTGTGCGCGCCGCACTTGTCGCCCATCAGCAGGGAGTCGCACTGGGTGAAATTGCGGGCACCTTCGGCGAGGGCAGGACTTTCACCAGGCCGCGATACGTGTTCTGGCCACGACCCGCGGAAATGCCCTTGGAGACGATGGTGCTGCGCGTATTGCGCCCGATGTGAATCATCTTGGTGCCGGTGTCGGCCTGCTGGTAGTGGTTTGCCAGCGCGACCGAGTAGAACTCGCCGACCGAGTTGTCGCCGGTCAGCACGCAGCTCGGGTACTTCCAGGTGATCGCCGAGCCGGTTTCCACCTGCGTCCAGCTGATACGCGAACTGGCGCCGCGGCATTCGCCGCGCTTGGTCACGAAGTTGTAGATGCCGCCGACGCCGTTCTCGTCGCCGGGATACCAGTTCTGGACCGTCGAATACTTGATATTCGCATCTTTGAGCGCGACGAGCTCCACCACTGCGGCGTGCAGCTGGTTCTCGTCGCGCATCGGCGCGGTGCAGCCTTCGAGGTAACTCACGTGGCTGCCTTCGTCGGCAATGATCAGCGTGCGCTCGAACTGGCCGGTATTGGCTGCGTTGATGCGGAAGTACGTCGACAGCTCCATCGGGCAGCGCACGCCCTTCGGCACGTAGACGAACGACCCGTCCGTGAACACCGCGGAGTTCAGCGTGGCGAAGTAGTTGTCGGTGTAGGGGACGACGCTGCCGAGGTACTGCTCGATCAGTTCCGGGTGGTTCTGCACGGCGTCCGAGAACGAGCAGAAGATCACGCCCGCCCTGGACAGCTTGTCCTTGAACGTCGTCGCGACCGAGACGCTGTCGAACACGGCGTCGACCGCCACGCCGGCGAGACGCGCCCGCTCGTGCAGCGGCACGCCGAGCTTCTCGTACGTCGCGAGCAGCTTGGGATCGACTTCGTCGAGGCTCTTCGGGCCGTCCGTTCTGGCCCGCGGTGCCGAGTAATACGAGATCGACTGGTAGTCGATGGGCGCGATGCGCAGGTGGGCCCAGTCCGGGTTCGCCATCGTGTGCCAGTGCCGCAGCGCCTGCAGGCGCCAGTCGAGCATGAACTGCGGCTCACGCTTGATCTTCGAGATGACGCGGACCACGTCCTCGTCGAGGCCGGGCGGCAGCGTGTCGGACTCGACGTCGGTGACGAAGCCGTGCTGGTACTTCTGCGTGACGAGGGCGTCGAGGTCGGTCGGTGTGCTGGCCATCGTTGAAATCCTCAGAGCCGGCCTGGACCGCGCGTCGCGGCGGGTGTGCGGACCGCTGCGGACAGGGCGGGGCGCCAGACGGCAACGGCCTCCTGTCCCGACAATTGCGCAAGCGAGATGTCATCGAGCGAGCGACGAATGGCGCCGTTGATGCGTTGCCACGCGTTGCCCGTACTGCAGGACAGTTCGAAGTCGCAGGCGCTGTGGTTGCCGCTGCATTCGGTGATCGCAACCGGGCCTTCGATCGCATCGATGATTGCAGCCGCGCTGATCGCGGCCGCCGGACGGGCGAGTTGATAGCCGCCGCGCGAGCCGCGCGTGGAGGTAAGCAGGCCGGCCCGATGGAAATTCTTCAGGAGCTTGCTGACGGTGGGAAGGCCGAGGCGCGTGCGCTCGGCCACCTCGGTCGCCGTCAATCGGCGGTCCGGGGCGGTGGCGAGGCAGGCCAGGATGACTGTGCCGTAGTCGGTCAGTTTGCTGATGCGAAGCATGGCGTGTATTCCAATTGGGACGATTTTAGTCCTATACGGTTCCCGCGCCAAGCCCGGCAGGGCGTCCGGCAAGGAGAAAGTCCGCCAATCTGCTAGAATCGCAGGTTCTCGTGGGCCGTGGCGACAATCACCGGCGGATCGAGATCAGGGAACTCGAGCGGACCGTCGCGGTCCGTTGCCATTAAGCGACCAGACGATCAACTCGTGACTAACCAATCCGGACCTGCCGCAGCCTCCGCTCCGGCGGTCCAATCGCCATCGATTGCCGTCCTGCGCGGCGTCCATTTTGCCGTGGACTCCGGCAAGATCGTGTTCAGTGCACTCGACATCGAGATCCGCCGCGGCGCCGTCACGGCCATCATGGGGCCGAGCGGCACGGGCAAGACCACGTTGTTGAAGCTCATCACCGGGCAGATCTTTGCCGATCGCGGCCAGGTGATCGTGGACGGCCTCGACGTGGCCAGGCTGAACCGCAAACAGCTTTATGCCCTGCGGCGGCGCATGGGCATGCTGTTCCAGAACGGGGCGTTGCTCACGGACCTCGACGTCTTCGAGAATGTCGCGTTTCCGCTGCGCGAACACACCCGGCTGCCCGAGCGCCTGATCCGCACCATCGTGCTGACGAAACTGCACGCGGTCGGTCTGCGTGGCGCCGCTGATTTGTACCCGCAGCAGCTTTCCGGCGGCATGGGGCGACGTGTCGCCCTCGCGCGCGCCATCGTCATGGATCCCGAAATTCTCATCTACGACGAGCCGTTCGCGGGCCTCGATCCCATTTCGATGGGCGTGGTGCTGCGGCTCATACGCTCGCTCAACGACGCGCTCGGCATCACCAGCATCGTGGTGACGCACGACGTGCGCGAAATCTCGCAGATCGCCGACCAGAGCTTCATCATTTCGGAAGGCAAGGTTGTGGCGAGCGGCACGACGGCCGAGCTGCGCGACCATCCGTCGCCGATCGTGCACCAGTTCGTCGATGGACTCGCGGACGGTCCGGTGCCGTTCCACTACCCGGCCCCCGGGTACCACGAGCAGTTGCTGGGTGGGAACGCGTTCGCATGATCACGATCCTGCGCGAGACGATGCAGAGCTTCCTGACGTTCCTCGAGCGCGTCGGCCTGCTCGTGCGTTTCGCGCTCCGACTGGCTGCGATCCTGCCGCTGGGCCTGCTACGCCCCAGGCCGATCATCGAACAGGTATACAACACGGGCGCGATGTCGCTGGTCATCATCATGACCTGTGGCCTCTTCATCGGCATGGTGCTTGGACTGCAGGGCTACGACCTGCTGACACGCTTCGGCTCCGAGGAATACCTCGGCACCGCGACCGCCATCAGCCTGCTGCGGGAGCTCGGTCCCGTCGTCACGGCACTGCTGTTCGCTGGCCGGGCGGGCACCGCGCTAGCGGCTGAACTGGGCCTGATGCGCGCCACTGACCAGATCGCCGCGATGGAGATCATGGCCGTCGATCCCATGCGGCGCGTGGTTCTGCCACGCTTCCTGGGCGGCGTCATCGCGATGCCGCTGCTGGTCTCGATCTTCATCGTGGTCGCCCTGTTCGGCGCGCAGCTCGTCGGCGTGGAGTTTTTCGGCGTCGACTCGGGCAGCTACTGGTCGCAGATGCGCAGTGCCGTGGAACTCAGCGATATCCGCGAAGGCCTGGTCAAGGGCCTGGTGTTCGGAGTGGCCTGCAGCCTGATCGCGGTCTACGAAGGTTACAATGCGATGCCCACGGCCGAAGGCGTCGGGCGTGCAACGACACGAACGGTGGTCATCTCCGCCGTCGTCACGCTCATCCTCGATTACATACTCACGGCCTTAATGCTGTAGGACGAACCATGCGTTCAACGCGCACGATCGACATTTCCACCGGACTCTTCGTGATGCTTGGCTTCGCGTCGATCCTGTTTATGGTCACGCAGATCACGAACCGCGGATATTCGCTGAAGAGCGACTCGTACCGACTCATGGCCGCATTCGAGAACATCGGCGGCCTGAAGACGGGCGCGCCGGTCTCGATGGCCGGCGTGACGATCGGCCGGGTAGAGGACATCCAGTACGACATCAACCTGTACAAGGCGATCGTGACGATGCGGATCAGCGACAAGTACCGCGCCATCCCGAACGACAGCGACGCCAGCATCTACACCGCCGGCTTGCTCGGCGGCCAGTACATCGGCTTGACGCCTGGCGGTTCGGACGTGCCTTACAAAGACGGCGATCAGGTCATCATGGCGAACGACGCCATCGTGCTCGAAAACCTGATCAGCAAGTACCTCTTCAATTCGGCGGCCACGAAGCCGGGTGAGTCGACGCCCGCACCGGCCCCCGCCGCACAGGAGTGATTCCGGACATGACAGCGATGCGCGGCAACGCCGCCTGGTCGAAGCTGATCCTGGTCGCGCTGGTCGGCCTCGCCCCGTTGGCACTGACAGCACAGACCGCTCCTGCCGCCAAGCCGGCCGTTGCGGTGCCAGGACCGGGTCCACAGGAGCTGATGCAGAAAATCTCGCAGGACCTGCTGCATGAACTCGACGCGAACCGGGCTGCGGTGACCAAGGATCCGACCAGGCTGCGCGGGCTGGCCGACAAGTACCTGCTGCCGCACTTCGACGTCGACTACGCGGCGCGCCTGGTGCTGGGCAAGCATTGGCGCACGGCGACTGACGCGCAGAGGAAGCGCTTCATCGACGCTTTCTACCAGTCGCTGATGCGCAATTACGGCGATGCGGTGGCCGAGTTCACGGAGGACCGCCTCAAGATCCTGCCGTTCAAGGGCGATCTCGCATCGGGCGCAGCCACGATCCGCACGGAAGTAAAGCGCAGCAACGGCACGCCGGTGCCGGTCAACTACACGATGCGTGCGACGCCGCAGGGATGGAAAGCCTGGGACATCACCATCGAAGGCATTTCGTACGTGAAGAATTACCGCACGGACTTCGGCGCCGAAATCGACCAGAAGGGCATCGACGCGGTGATCGAGCGGCTCGAGGCGCAGAACGCGGCCGGCAAGCCGGACGCGCCGGGGACGACACCGACGACCAAGGCCGGTCGCTGAGCCGGCGGCGGCGGGCAGCCATTACGAAGTGGATCAGTTCAGCATTCAGCGCGTGGCCGATGGCCGGCTCGAGGCGAGCGGGGTGCTCGGCTATGTCACGGCCGGTCGTGCGTTGCCCACGGGGCTGGCTCTGATCCCCAAGGGTTCGACGTGCACGATCGACCTGTCGCGCGTCACCGAGGCCGACAGCGCCGGTCTCGCCGTGCTGGTCGAATGGCTGGCGACGGCGAAGTCGCGCGGCACGGTGATTCGCTACGAAAGCATCCCGGCGCAGATTCTCGCGGTCGCGCGGATCTCCGACCTCGAAAGCCTGCTCACTGATGGGCACTGAGGTCGTCGCGAGTCCATTGCGGGGGAGCGCGCAAGCCAGGCGGCAGGTGCTTCTTCGCCGCTCCGGGGTCTCACGCGCTTCGTGAATCGCGCGGCGGAACCGCACGATTCACGGCGACCCTTGCTCGAGCGAGAGCGAAGCGATGGTGCCAGCGCAGCAGCGACACGGCTTCAGTGCCGCTTCGCTCTTCACGCTCGAGCTGCGGCGTTCGACACGGACCGGCGAAAAAGCACCAGCCGCCTGCCTTGCGCATCAATCGCGCGCCCGCGCGCGGAACTCACTGCTTTTGCGTTGGGTCGTTTTCCTCGGCTGGTGGCTGCGCCGCATCGCCTTCATCCACCGCCGGCTCCTCGCTTTCTCTCAGCGCTTCCTCGGCCCAGTCCGCGTCGTCCCCGGACAGCGCGCTCTGCGGCGGATTACCGTCGAAGACCAGGTACAGCCGGCGCTGCAGGTAGGCGTCGCGCACGAACACGTAGGGGTCGTAGGTCTGCGCCAGCGTCTTGTCGAGCGACAGGTACTGCGCGCGCCGGTCCAGGAAGCTCAGCCCCAGGAAATCCAGCGCTCCGAACCCGCGCTGTACCAGCGGAACGGTTGCGTGAAATCGTCGGCGACGCGAGCCGGCGCATCGCGCAGCGTTGCCGGACCCAGGAAGGGCAGGACCAGGTAGGGACCGGGGGGGACGCCCCACCAGCCGAGCGTCTGGCCTGAATCCTCGTTGTGCTTTGGCAGGTTGGTGCCGCCCGAAGCCACGTCGATCACGCCGCCCCAGCCGAGCGTGGTGTTCAGCAGGAAGCGTCCCGTGTCCTGGGTGCCTTCCTTGAACTTGCCCTGCAGGAACTGGTGGAGGATCGTCGTCGGACCACTCAGGTTATCGAAGAAGTTGCCGACGCCCGTCTGCACGATCTTCGGTGTGTAGTCCCGATATATCGTGGCTGCCGGCCTCAGCGCGTAGCGGTCCAGGGTGTCGTTGAACTTAAAGACACCGCGGTTGACTCTCTCGAACGGGTCGGGATTCCGTGGACGCGGGGTGCCGTCCGCCTGGGTCGTCGCGCAGCCGCCGAGAAACGCGGCCACGGCCAGCAAGGCGAAGGCAGCCGTCAACCGGAAAACAGCGGCCCGGGGACGCGCTGCGGGAAGTGCCAGGAAACATAGGAACCCTATGCCGTGACGGCAGGGCGACCACCCTGTCGCTCCGCAAGCGCGGCATTCTACCGATTCGTGCCACGTCGTCGCGTGTTTAACCGGGCGCACGCTGCCCGTCGGGTGAACGCTGTCCGTCCGGCGCCTGCCCGTCCGGCGGCTTTTTCGACCGGTTGCGTTCCTTTGGCAGCCATTCACGCACCTCCTTGAGCCGCGCCACGAACTTGGCACGCTGCTGGTCGGTGATGCTCGGCACCGACAGCGCAAGTTCGAGCTGATTGATGGCAAGCATGAGGTCACCACCCATCAGGTGGTATTCCGCCATGTACGAGTAAGCGTCGGCCACGTCGCCTGCCGCGTTGGCGGCCATTGCCGTCAGCCGAATCTGCTCCTGCGTCGGCGGTACGTTGTTGAACAGGTCGAGCAACACTTCGTGGGCGCGCTTGGCGCGACCCGCCTGCATCAGGGCCTCGCCGTAGCGGACCGTGACGGGCACGTTGCGGGGGGCCAGTTCAAGCGCGTGTTCGAGCGTCCCCAGCGCCTCCTGCGTCCTGCCCGTGGCGAGCTGCGCCTGGCCGAGAGCGGTGTGGAACGCCATCACCTCCGGGTGCTGCTGGCGCAACCGCTGGAACGTCAACACCGCCTTGTCGGCTTCGTTGCCGTACAGCTGCGACAAGCCGCGTCCGTACGTCTGGGCGAGCGACAGGTCGGCTTCGTTCTCGCCGAGCGCCCGGTAATAGTCGCGGGGATCGCCGTTGCGCGTGAAGAGCAGCACGCGGATGCGCTCTTTCATCAGCGCGTAGCTGAGGCTTTCCTTCGGGTTGACCGGCGGGTACTGCAAGGCACGGTCCTTGGATTCCGCGATGCGGTTGCTGGTGACCGGATGCGTGCGCAGCAACTCGGGCACCCGGTCCGGGCCGAGCTGGGTGCGGCGGAACATCGTGTCGAAGAACGCCGGCATCGCGTTCGGATCGAACCCGGCGGAGGCCAGGACGCCGATGCCGATGCGATCGGCCTCGTATTCGTTTTCGCGGGTGAAATTGATGCCGGCCTGCGCGGCCATGTTCTGGGCCGCGGTGATCGCACCCATCGTCACGTCTGAACTGCCGCCGGCGGCGCCGACCAGGATCGCGGCAAGCATCGCGGCCGTGGTCATCATGTTGGCGCGCGATTGTGCCTCGAGTCCGCGCGCAATGTGCCGTTGCGTGACGTGTGCCACTTCGTGCGCCAGCACGCCGGCGAGTTCGCTCTCATTGCGCGTCTCGAGCATGAGGCCCGAGTGAATGCCAACGTATCCGCCGGGCAGGGCGAACGCGTTGATGGCCGGATCGCGCACGACGAAGAAATTGAAGCTACGGTTGCCATCCTGGGCGAGGCTCGACAGCCGCAGCCCCAGGGACTGAATGTATTCATGAACCTCCGGATCGTCGAGGACCATGCCCGCCTCACGCAGGTTGCGCATGACCATTCGGCCGATCTGGCTCTCGTCTTCGAGGCTGAGCGCCTCCTGGGCCGCGGTTCCCATTTCGGGGAGCTGGTCCTGGGAGGACTTCTGGGGCTGTGCCAGCGCCGGCAGCGAGGCCAGCAGGAGGGCGAACGCCGGCAGGTGGGGACGGCGCAGGATGGCGGTGAAATTCATGTGCTTCCTCTGACAGCCGACCCCGCCGAGGGTTCCTCGCGCGAGCCTACAGCCTCTCGGAAGCGAAGTCTGCGAGCCGCGAACGCTCGCCGCGGGTCAGCGTGATGTGGCCGTAATGGCGCCAGCCGCGGAAGCGGTTCACGACGTAAGTGAGGCCGCAGGTGGTCTCCGACAGGTACGGGGAATCGATCTGCGCGATGTTGCCGAGGCAGACGAGCTTGGTGCCGGGGCCGGCGCGGGTGACCAGCGCCTTCATCTGCTTGGGCGTCAGGTTCTGCGCTTCGTCCAGGATCAGGTAGCGGTTCAGGAACGTGCGGCCGCGCATGAAGTTGAGCGAGCGGATCTTGATGCGGTTACGCAGCAGGTCGTTGGTGGCGGCGCGACCCCAGCTGCCGCCTTCCTGGCTTTGCGTCAGGACCTCGAGGTTGTCCATCAGCGCGCCCATCCAGGGCTCCATCTTTTCCTCTTCCGTGCCTGGCAGGAAACCGATGTCCTCTCCCAGCGGGATCGTCACGCGCGTCATGATGATCTCGGTGAAACGATTGGTCTCGAGCGCCTGCGACAGGCCCGCGGCCAGCGTCAGCAGCGTCTTGCCCGTGCCCGCGGGACCGAGGATCGTGACGAAGTCGATTTCAGGGTCGAGCAACAGGTTCAGCGCGAAATTCTGCTCGCGGTTGCGCGCGCTGATGCCCCAGACACCGTGGCGCTCGCTGCGGTAGTCGCGCGCCACTTCAATGACGGCCGACTCGCCGTCGATCGAACGGACGATGCCTTCGAGGCCGTGATCGTCGGCCTGGTACACGAATTGATTGGGCGCCCAGTCGGCAACCAGCTTGTTGCGCACGCGGTAGAACGTCCGGCCGCCGGCCTCGTGCCAGGACTCGAGCTTGCGGCCAGCCTTGTCCCAGAAGTTGCCCGGCAGCTTTTCGATGCCGGTGTAGAGCAGGTCGGCGTCCTCGATCGTCTTGTCGCTGTAATAATCCTCGGCTCGCACGCCGAGGATGGCGGCCTTGATGCGCAGGTTGATGTCCTTCGACACCAGCGTGACGCGCGCGTCGCGATGCTCCTGCTGCAACGCGAGCGTCTGCGCGAGAATCGCGTTGTCGGCACCGTGGCCGGGCAGGGTGGCGGGCAGGTTGCCGTTGAGCTGCCTGGTCTGGAAATAGAGGCGGCCACTCGGCGGCTTCTTGCCGCCTGGCGTGAACTTGGCCGAGGGCAATTCGATGCCGTGATCGATCTGCAGCTTGTTCGAGTTCGCCATCAGCTCGTCGAGAAAACGGCTGACCTGACGCACGTTGCGAGCGGCCTCCGACAGCCCCTTCTTGCCGGCGTCGAGTTCTTCGAGCACGGTCATCGGGATGAAGATGTCGTGTTCCTCGAACCGGAAGATGGCCGAGGGGTCGTGCATCATGACGTTGGTGTCGAGAACGTAGATCCTGCGCGGTTCGATCTGCTTGCGGGTCTTGGCCAAGTCGGGCTCCGCTGATGTGGTGAGGCGGGAAGGTGGGTGCGAAAGGCCGCCGTGTCAGAGCTCAGCCGCGGCGGCGAGCACTTCTTCTGCGTGGCCAGGCACCTTGACCTTGCGCCATTCCCGACGCAGCACGCCCTTCGCGTCGATCAGGAAAGTGCTGCGCTCGACACCCATGTACTTCCTGCCGTACATGCTTTTTTCCTTCCACACGTCGAAGAGCTGGCACACGGCCTTGTCTTCGTCGGCGAGCAGCGGGAACGTGAAGCCGTACCTGGCGATGAACTTGTCGTGCGAAGCGACGCTGTCGGGCGAGACGCCGACGATCTCCGTGCCGGACTTCCTGAACTTCGCGTGCAGGTCGCGGAAGGCTTCGCCTTCCCTGGTGCAACCCGACGTGTTGTCCTTCGGATAGAAGTAGACGACGAGGTTCCTGCCGGCGACATCGGCCAGCTTCCATTTTGTGCCACCGCTGGCGACAGCGGCAAAGGCGGGCACCTTGCGGTCGAGCGTGACGGTCTTTGCAGGCATGAGTGACGTGTCTCAGGACTTCAGGGGTTCGAGGATGGCGTCGAGATTCATGTGATCGCAGAGATCCATGAACTCTTCGCGCAGCGCCGCGATGTGGATCCGGGTCGGCACGTGGATGACCATGTACACCGAGAACATCGGGGCACCCGTGTGCGCGGCGTTGTAGGTGCGGGTGCTGATGTCGCCCACGTCGATGCCGCGCGACGAGAAAAAGCCGGACAGGGTGTGCAATACGCCCGGCTGGTCGAGGCACACGACATCGACCGTGTAGCTGATCATGTCGACCCGGGGAGGGCGCTGCTCGGTACGGCGCACCGTGATCGTGAGGCCGGAGGCCTCGCCGAGCTTGGCGAGTTCGCCTTCGAGTTTAGCCAGCGTGTGCCAGTTGCCCGCCACGAGCAGCAGCATGGCGAACTCGTTGCCGAGCGCCGTCATGCGACTTTCGAGGACGTTGCCGCCACATTCCACGACCACGCGGGTCAGGTCGTAGACCAGCCCGGTCCGGTCGTTGCCAATGGCGCAGATCGCGATCAGTTGCTTCATGGATTCCTGGACTCAGTGTATCGGCGCCGCACGGGCGCGTGTACCGTGATTTTGCCTTGCTTCGCTGCTTTCCGCTTGCGTAGCATGAGCAATCTTCCCGCCGAGGCCCCCGCAGAATGTTCCAGGGCAGCATCCCAGCGCTCGTGACGCCAATGCGCGCCGACGGGGCGGTCGATTTCCAGGCCTGGGAGCGCCTGCTGGATTTCCACGTCGCCGAAGGCACGGACGCTGTCGTCGTCGGCGGCACGACCGGGGAGTCCCCGACACTCGAGCCGGCTGAGGTCGCGGAACTGGTCCGGCGCGCCAAGGCGCGTGTCGCCGGTCGCCTGCCGGTCATCGCGGGCAGTGGCACGAATTCCACGGCGAAGAGCATCGAGCTGTCGCGCGAACTGGCCGCCGCCGGCGCCGATGGACTGCTCACGGTCGTCCCGTACTACAACCGACCCACCCAGGAAGGACTGTACCGGCACTTCATTGCGATCGCCGATTCGGTCGACGTGCCGGTCATTCTCTACAACGTGCCGGGTCGCACCGTGTGCGACATGCTGCCTGAGACAGTCGTGCGGTTGTCCGAGCACCCCAGGATCGTGGGCATCAAGGAGGCGACAGGTGACATGTCGCGGGCCGAATCGATCCTGGGCGCTGCCAAGCCTGGCTTCCTGCTGCTGAGCGGCGACGACCCTACGGCCGCCGAACTGATGAAGCGGGGCGCCCGTGGCGTGATTTCGGTGACTGCCAACGTCGCACCGCGTGCGATGCACGACATGTGCGTCGCCGCGCTCGAGGGGCACCATGTGGAGGCTGCGGCACTCAACGAACGGTTGATGCCTCTGCACCTGGCGATGTTCGTCGAGCCGAACCCGATCCCCGTCAAATGGGCCGTGGCCCGGCTGGGGCTGATCGAGCGGGGCATCAGGCTACCGTTGACCTTGTTATCCGAGCGTCTCGAGACAGAAATGCTGGCCGCGATGAAGGCGACCGGCGTGAGGATCGCCTGATTTCAACTGTGGCCCGGATCGCAGGCTACTAGCCGGGTGGGCGACGGGCGTGTACCCTTCCGCCCCCTGCGGAGAGGTGGCCGAGCGGTCGAAGGCGCTGGACTGGAATTCCAGTTACATCTTAACGGGTGTACGTGGGTTCGAATCCCACCCTCTCCGCCACTGACACTAGAACGCCCCGGCCAGGGGCGTTCGTGTTTGTGGCCCGAGAGTGGGCGAGACCCACGGCGGGGCGAGTTCCCGCCAGGCACGCGCCGTTTCGGGGCGCCGAACCTCATCTGGTTCGAGTTTCCCTTAACTCAATGATTTAAAAGGCTTCACCAGAATCGATCCAGTAAACCGGCTTCGAGGCGGCTCGTGCTGCCGACATCCGGGCCACCGGCAGCGTCTTTCAAGCGTGCGGTTGGCGGTGCGCAGGGGCAGAATCACTGCCCCGCACCACCACGCCCCTCCGCATGGAAACCCCTCTCACCCCGCTCGATTTTCTGCGTCGCGCACGCAAGCTCCATGGATCGCGCGAAGCCGTGATCGATGGTGATCTGCGACTGACGTACGAAGCTTTCGGCCAGCGTTGCGACCGATGGTCGTCGGCATTGGCGCAGCTGGGCGTGAAGCAGGGCGACCGCGTAGCAACGCTGGCACCCAACACGCATCAGCACCTCGAGCAGTATTACGCGGTACCGCAGCTGGGCGCGGTCATCGTGCCGATGAACTACAGGCTGGTCGCGGAGGACTTCGTCTACCTCGCGAACCACAGTGGCACCAAGGTCCTCTGCGTGCATGCGGATTACCTGGATACCGTGGACAGCGTTCGTGACCAGATGACCACGGTCGAGCACTTCGTGGCTCTGGAAGGCGGTAAACAAGGCTGGCTCGACTACGAGCAGCTGCTGGCAGCGAGTGACGGCGTGTTCGAGCGGCCGACGATCGCCGAGGGCGAGCTTGCTTTCGATCAACTACACCAGCGGCACCACGTCGCGTCCGAAGGGCGTCATGATCACGCACCGCAACGCCTGGGTGAACGCGATCGGAACGCTCGCGCACCTGCCGATGACGCCGGCAGACCGCTACCTGTGGACGCTGCCGATGTTCCACGCGAACGGCTGGACCTACACCTGGATCGTGACGGCGGCCGCCGCACTGCACGTCTGCCTGCGTCAGGTCGATGCGGCATCCATCTATCGGCTCGTGAACCAGGAACGCATCACGATGCTCTGCGCCGCGCCCACGGTGCTGATCGCCATTGCCAACGGACCGGAAGATGGGCGCGCTTCGTTGCGACGTGGGGTTCGCGTCGCAACGGCCGGTGCGCCGCCCGCAGCGGCCACGATCGAACGCATGGAAGGTGAACTGGGCTGGACCATCACCCAGGTCTACGGTCTCACGGAGACAGCGCCGTTCATTTCGATCTGTGCGCCGTTACCCGAGCACGACGCGCTCGAGCCTGGTGAGCGCGCGCGGATCAAGGCGCGGCAGGGCGTCGAGCTCATGACGTCCGGCGACCTTCGAGTCGTCGACGAAGAGATGCGCGACGTTCCCCGGGACGGCGCCACGCTCGGCGAGATCGTTGCGCGTGGCAACGTCGTGATGAAGGGCTATTACGACGACCCGCAGGCGACCGAGACAGCGTTCCGTGGCGGCTACTTTCACACCGGCGACGCGGCGGTCGTGCATCCCGACGGTTACGTTGAGATACGCGACCGCTACAAGGACGTGATCATCAGCGGCGGTGAGAACATCTCGTCCATCGAAGTCGAAGGCGCCCTGCTGCGGCATCCGACAGTTCTCGAGGTGGCGGTCGTCGGCATGCCGCACGAGCGCTGGGGGGAATCGCCACATGCGTTCGTGGTGCTACGGCCCGGGCAGTCGTCGACGGCCGAGGAAATGCGCGATTTCGCCCGCGGCGTGCTGGCCCATTTCAAAGTGCCTTCGGCCTTTACGTTCGTGCAGGAATTGCCGAAGACGGCCACCGGCAAGATCCAGAAGTTCGTGTTGCGAGGCGGCAAGGCAGCGATCGCGCAACAGTGATCGTTCCCGCCCACGTCCGGCTCGTGCCCCCCTTCAGGGCGACAGCGCCGCAGTGTCTGGTCGTCTGCCTGGTCATCCTTCTGGCAGTCGTCGTCAGCGCTTGTGCGCGTACGCGGGAACCAGCGCAGTTCACCGGACCGACGATGGGAACGACGTACCACGTCACGGTGTCGGGTGCGGACTCCTCGCGCGAGCGCCGCGCGGTGCAGGCCGCAATCGATCAGGTGCTCGTCGAGACCGAACGGCACCTGTCGACATACCACGTGACGAGTGAGATCGCGCTGCTCAACCGGGACGAGAGTCGCTCGTGGCAGGAGGTTTCGCCGACCCTGTTCGTCGTATTGAAGGAGGCGCGCGACGTGAGCGAGCTGACCGGAGGCTCGTTTGACGTCACCGTGGCGCCGTTGCTGGAACTCTGGGGCCACAAGCCCGACAGCTCCGGCGTATTGGGTCGGATGACCTTCCAGCCACCCACGTCTGACCAGCTCAAGCAGGCTCACAAGAGCGTCGGGTACGCCAAACTCGAACTGCGAAGTGTGCCTCGTCTTTCGGTGCGCAAGACCGCGAGCGGCATGCGACTGACGGTGGACGGCATTGCGCCCGGCTACGCGGTGGACCGCATCGTGACCGAGTTGCGGGACCTCGGTCACGCCAATTTCATCGTCGAAATCGGGGGCGAGGTTCGTGCCGCCGGGCAGCGTCCGGAGGGCGGCCCGTGGCGGATCGCGATCGAAGCGCCGCTCGCGACCCGGCGTGAACCGCTGGTCGGCCTGCGCTTGCGGGATGCCGCCGTGTCCACGTCGGGCGATTATCGCGACGCACGCATCGATGCAGACGGCCACCGGTATTCACACACCATTGATCCTCGCACCGGGCGCACGACGTCCAGCGCACTGACCGCGGTCACGGTCATCGACGCGAATGCGGTCCGGGCAGATGCCTATGCAACGGCCCTCATGGTCATGGGCACCGAGGCCGGACTCGCCTGGGCGCAGGCGCAGCGGGTTCCAGCCCTGTTCGTGGAACGCACCGTGCAGCCGGGCGAGTGGCGAGTTGTGGAATCCCCCGCTTTTGCGGAATGGCGGGAGTAGGGCGGCGGCCCGATTCGCTATGATGGTGCGATGGATCCGCTGACCAAGCTCCGCCGCCGCCCCTTCATGGCGCCGCTGCTGATTCCGTTACTCGGAATCCTGATGGCCGTGGCGGGTGTCTATTGGCTCGGCACCTGGTCCCGCACGACCGTCGTGGTGCTGGTCCGGCATGCCGAGGCAGGCGCAAGCACTTCGGGTGATCCGGACCTGAGTCCGGCTGGCGAAAAGCGTGTAGCGTCGCTGGGCGCCTTGATCGACGACGCGCTGGCCGACCGCAAGGTCGACTATCTCTATGCCGCCGATACGCGTCGCGCCCAACAGACCGCGGCGCCCGTCGCCAACCAGTTCAAGCTGCCGATCAACGTCATCGCGAGCAGCGACTGGTCCGGTCTTGCCGCCCGCATCAAGCGCGAACATCGGGGCAAGACCGTGGTCGTCGTGGGTTACGCGACTACGCTGCCAGGTGTGATCAGCCAGCTGAGCGGGAGCGACTACGCCATGCGCGACGATGAGTTCGATGCCATCTACGTCATGGTGATGCCAAGTCCGGGAGAAACCCGCGTGCTGCGGCTGCGTTACGGGCAGCCGACACCGCTAGCCAATGATGCGAAGACTTCGAAATAGATTCTATAAGCTATTGATATATAAGTTTTAAATGTTGGGTCAAGGGGCATTTCCAACTAACCCCTAACCCCTTCCTCAGACCGCGCCCGCCGCGAGCGCGGCCTGTACGAACTCTTCGTGGGCCCCGATACGCAGGTCCGCCAGCACCGAATCCTGGATCTTGCCGTCCGCGCCAATCAGGTACGTGCCCCGGCGCACCCCGAATCCGAGTGGACCGTCCACGTCGTAGGCCTTGACCGCCTTCTTGTCGGGGTCGGCGAGCAGCGGGAAATTGAGGTTGTGCTTCGCCGCGAACTTCTTGTGCGACTCGGCATCCTGCGGACTAACTCCGACCACGCGGAGCCTGGCCCGCACCAGGTCGTTCTGCAGGTCGCGGAAAGTGCAGGCTTCCCTGGTGCAGCCCGGTGTGAAGTCGGCGGGGTAGAAATAGAGGATCAACGGTCCTTTGGCGAGCAGCGACTTCAGCGTGTGGCGCTTGCCGTCCTGGTCGACGAGGTCGAATTCCGGCGCCTGGGTTCCTTTCTTCAGCACGGTCAATCTCCTTCGCTGGCGTCTCGAATGGCGCCTGAGTGGTCCACTTCCATGATGCGGTAACCGCCATCATGCATGCCGCAGCGCTCGTACGTCCGGCGCGCGGCCGCGTTGTCCAGTTCGACGTAAAGCCGCAATCCGACGACGCCAGGGGTGCTGCGGGCCAGCGTGTCGACGTGATCGTACAACGCACGGAATACGCCGCCGCGCCGCGCCGCTGGCGTCACGTAGACACTCTGGATCCACCAGAACTGGCCATTGCGCCAGTCGCTCCACTCGTACGTGATCATGAGTTGGCCGACGGCATTGCCGGCATCGTCCTCGGCGACGAAATAGCGGCCGTGCGTTGGATCTGCAAGGGCGGAGGCGACGCCACGGCGGATCGTGACTGGATCGAGCCGCTTGTGCTCCGTCTCGAGCGCCATCGCCTCGTTGCCATGTGCCAGGAATTCCTGGTCCGAGGGCTTTGCATCACGGATTCGCACGTTCATGCGTGAATCATACCGGGCCTGCAGAACTGCGGTTGCGGTGCGGCAACCCGGTGCTACAATGCGCGCCCTCGTGTGGGGCGGTAGCTCAGCTGGGAGAGCGTCGCGTTCGCAATGCGAAGGTCGAGGGTTCGATCCCCTTCCGCTCCACCACTTTCCCTTTCCGGGCCCCGCCGCCACACTCCGGACTGCATGCCCCGGTAGCTCAGTGGATAGAGCGACCGCCTCCTAAGCGGTAGGTCGCAGGTTCAACTCCTGCCCGGGGCACCAATTCAGAAATGTAAGGTCTCAGGACTTCGGTGACACCTAGGGGGCTTTCTTGGCCAGTAGCCTCTCGTATGGGGTCTGCCCATCGAGGCCTCCATGGGGCCGGTGGAAATTATAGTAGTCCTCCCATTCGCGGAGCTTGTCATTGAACAAGTGGATGTTGTCGGCGATGCCGTCCTTGTCCAGCAGTTGATAGAACTCCTGCTCGTCCACGCGATGTGAGCGCTCGACCTTGCCGTTCAGGTGGGGTGTCCGGGGTCGGATATAGACATGGCGGATGTCCTGCTCCTCGAGATGCCAGTGAAAGCCGGACTGGAACTCAGCGCCATTGTCGGTCTGGATGACCAGCACGCGAAAGGGGAGCCGCCGGATGACCTCGTCCACGAAGCGGATGGCTGACGCCTGTGTTGCGCGACGATCTGGATGAGAGTGCGCGACGATCAAGATGGAGATCGGTGATCGCGACTGAGTGAGCATGCCGGTACTGATTGACGCTGGCAACCATTACGTTTCCGGTTGATTGTCGCGCGGCGCCGGTACGCCAACGTTTTTGGGCGTCGCGTAGGTTGCAGGCCGGCCGGCTCCGTGCTGCTTGCGCTCGAGGGCAGCGCGTCGGCGGTAACTCTCGACGTTCATCTCGAAGATCGTCGCGTGATGCACGAGACGGTCCACCGCGGCCAGCGTCATGGCCGGGTCGGGGAAGATCTTGCCCCATTCGCCGAAGGGCTGATTGGCCGTGATCAACATCGAGCGGCGTTCGTAGCGAGCGCTGATCAGCTCGAACAGCACCGAGGTTTCCGCCTGGTCCTTGGTCACGTAGGTGATGTCGTCGAGGATCAGCAGGTCGAAGCGCTCGAGACTCGCGAGCGCCGCCTCCAGGGCGAGTTCGCGGCGCGCGACCTGCAGCTTCTGCACGAGATCGGAGGTTCGGGCGAACAGCACGCGCCAGCCTTTCTCGATGAGCGTCAGGCCGATCGCCGAGCCCAGATGCGACTTGCCGCCCCCGGGCGGACCGAAGAGGATCAGGTTCGCGCCGTTTTCGAGCCAGCCGTCGCCGGCGCACAACGCCGACACCTGCGCTTTGGAGATCATCGGCACGGCCTCGAAGTCGAAGTTCTCCAGGGTCTTGCCGGGCAGCAGCTTCGCTTCGCCCAGGTGCCGCTCCACGCGGCGACGATCGCGCTCGGCGAGCTCGTGCTCGGCGATGTGCGTATTCCGATGATGGTGACCGGTCGTTCCGGGGATCGTGACCGGTGCGGCGCGTGATGAGGTGCGCTTGAGTTGAGTGTAGCTCAGTCGGTCACGATGGGGAGTCCGCAGGGGCCTTTGGGTCGGGCGTTCGTCGGCGCAAGGATTCGCCCTTGAGGGTGATGCGATGCGCGTGATGCACGAGCCGGTCGAGGATGGCATCGGCGACCGTGGGCTCGGCGATCCAGGCGTGCCAGTGTTCGATCGGTAACTGTCCGGCGATGACGGTGGCGCGGCGGT
Organism: Pseudomonadota bacterium; assembly: GCA_016704655.1. Taxonomy (GTDB): domain Bacteria; phylum Pseudomonadota; class Gammaproteobacteria; order Steroidobacterales; family Steroidobacteraceae; genus RPQJ01. The sequence continues at coordinate 364,690 of JADIZR010000001.1, forward strand.
CGGAGCGATCGTCGACGACGTCGAGCAAGTCTTCGCGGGCGACGGGATCCATGGCATGCAACCCCCAGTCGTCTAACACCAGCAGGTCGAGCTTGGCGAGTGCGGCGAGCCGGTACTTATGGGTGCCATCGCCGCGCGCGATGCGCAGCTCTTTGAGGAGTCGCGGGACGCGGGTGTAGAGCGTGGTTCTGCCGAGGCGGCAGGCGCGTTGCGCGAGTGCACAGGCGAGCCATGTCTTGCCGACGCCGGTGGGTCCGGTGATCAGCACGTCCTGGGCGCGCTCGAGCCACTCGCCGTGGGCGAGGCTCGCGAGGAGCCGACGATCGAGGCCGCGGCTGGCACGCTGGTCGATGTCCTCGAGGTTGGCGGTCGCGTACTTGAGCTTGGCTTTACGCAAGAGCGCCGTCAGGCGCTTGGCGCCACGGTGAGCCGCTTCGCGCTCGACCAGCAGCGCGAACCGATCCTCGAACGGTAGCGTCTGCGCCGGTGGCAGGGCGAGCTGTTCCTCGAACGCGGCGGCCATGCCGCCGAGCTTGAGCGTGTGCAGATGAGCCAGGGTCTGGTGGACGATCATCGGTGGAGTCTCCTTCGGGTCATTGGTAGTAACGGGGGCCGCGGACATGGGTGTGATCGGGTGCCGTCCAGTCGGGCGGGGCCGTGAGCGGGGGAGTCTCGAGCTTGTTCTGCAGGATTGCTTTGATCGACCTATAGCTCGGCGCGCCGAGGGCGATCGCGCGGGTGCAGGCGGCCTCGAGCCGGTCGCGACCGTGCTGCTCGGCGAGGCGCAGCAGGCCGAGGCAGGCGCGATAGCCCTGCTCCGGATGCGGCCGCGTCTCGAGGATGCGCACGACGACCGCGGCGCACGACGGCCCGACGGTCCCGCCCCAGCGGATGAGGCGCTGCGGTGACCACTCGAGGTGCGCACGATGGGCAGCCGGCAGGTGCTCGGGCACCGTGCTGTAGCCGCCGCGCTTCGCCGAGCGTAGGTGCGCGGCAACGCGCTTGCCACGGCAGAGGATCTCGAGGGCGTGCGTCGTGACGCGCAGCTCCACCGCCGCGTGCACCAGCTCGTGCGGCACGCTGTAGTAATGGCCATCGAGCACGACGTGGTAGTCGATGTTGACCTTGGCCGGCCAGTAGCGGGCGAGCTCGTAGCGGCTCGTCGGCAGCGGTCGCAGCGCCGGCCGATCGAGCGTCTCGTAGGCACTGCGCCGACTGCCCGGCAGGCGCTTGAACGGCCGGCTGTTGAGGTAGCCGAGCAGCTCGCCCACCGCAAGGTCGACCTCGGTGACCGTCGCGAACCGACGATGACGCAGCCGGGCCAGGATCCAGCGCTCGACCACCAGCACCCCTTGCTCGACCTTCGCCTTGTCCTTGGGCTTGTACGGGCGCGCCGGCAGGACCGCCGTGCCGTAGTGCGCCGCGAGGTCGAGCAGCGTCGCCGAGGCCTGCGGCTCGTAGCGATCGGGATCGGCGATCAGCGCCCGGGCGTTGTCCGGGACCACCAGCTCCGTCACGCCCTCGATGTACTCGAACGCGCGCACCAGCCCCTCGACCCAGTCGGCGAGCGTCTGGCGCGGCGTTGCGCAGGCGAACGTGTAGCTCGAGGCACCGAGCGCGGCGACGAAGATCTGCGCGCGCTCACCGGCCTCGCCGTACGGGACGCTCTGACCGGCATAGTCGACGAACAGCTTCTCCCCGGCGCGGTGGACCTGACGCATCGAACGGCGCAGGCGTGCGACGAAGTCGCGGTAGCGCTGCGCGAACTGCGAGTACTTGTACGTCGACTCGCCCGGTGCGCCGCAACGTGCTCCTCCCACAACAGCCACAGCGTCATGCCCCGGCGCTGAGCTCCTGATGGATCGCGGCGTAGTCGGGCTGCACATGCCGCAGCGGCAGCCGGCGGGCCGGCCGCAACCGTCGGGCGAGTTCGTCCTCGCTCATCGCGAGCAGCTCGGCCGGCGTCAGCTGCGCCGCCTCGGCGTGCGCGACGTACCTGGCGACGACGCCCTTCGAGATCGACAACGCCCGCGCGATCCGCTCGTGCGAAAGGCCCGCCTCGTACTTCAGTCGATACAGCTCGCGGATGCTACGCATGGTCAGTGTCCTGGTCGGCATCGCCTCTCCGGTTGGCAAAACCGGTCAGGCTACGCTTGCAAAACACCTCACCACCGCCGCCGTTCCGGACGACCGTGACCGGCCGTTCCGGAACCGTGACCGCCCGTTCCGGGCGGCCACAAAATCGGTCACGATCGGTCGGAACGACCGGTCATGCCTTGCCGGAATCGCCGGTCACACTCCGCCGGAATGCCCGGTCACGATCGGCCGGAATACGCAGCGATGGCAGCGAGGAAGCGCGCGGTAGTCCAGCCCTCCTTGTCGGAGCGCTCAGCGAACGCCGGCCACACGTGCTTGATGGTGGGCAGGCGCAGCTCGTTGAGGATGAAGCTCAGGCGGGTCGCATCGATCGCGGCGCTCATGCCGCCACTCCCAGGTAGCTCTCGGTCAGCGCCTCGTACAGGCTCAGCGGCACGAGCTCGACCAGCACCTCGGGCAGACGGGCGGGGTCGGGCGCGAAGCGCACTCGAAGTGCGGCCAGATCGGGCAACTGATCGGCGGCCAGGTGCTCGGCGAGCAGTGTCGCCAACTCCGCTTCACAGGCCCGATCGTGCGCGAGACTCAAGAGTTCCACGATCGTCTTGCATGCGACCCGGTCCGAGAGCCGCTCCCGCAGCCGCTCGAACATGAACCGGTACGCCTCGCGCGGGAACAGCTGATCGCGGTAGACGAGGTTCAGCAGGGCCATCGGCTTGCGGCGCAGCGCGTGGATCACGTGGCGATAGTCGACCACGTGCCCGTGCTTGCCGTTCGGGCCTGCGCGGCCGCGCTTGGCCGGCGACAATTATCTTGACCGGTCGTGTTGCCTCACGAAGATTGGTTACCTGCCTGCCTCAGCTTGAATGTTACCGCCGGATCCTTCGCTCTTGTCGTCTCAATGATCGGCAAAGCCGCAGGGCTGCCTGCCGCCGCAGGCGGCAGGGGCTCGGGGAGCTGGAGACTGGCAATGCCTTTGGCAGTCCTTCAGCATCCTCACTTGGCAGATATGACTGAGCCAATTGTGGAGTTCTCCCGGACCAGCGCGTGCGTAAGTGCCGCGACGCCTGCCGCCGTGGCGGCATTGTGAACGCCGAAGACAAGCTGTCGTGCTCGTTGCATCCGCCATTGGCGCACGCGCCGTTGGAGAGTGCGTAGCTGGTTGTCGGGGATTTGAGCCGGACCTTCTGCTTGCAGCCGACAGAACAACTCCTTGGCGGTCTGCTCTGGGTTCTCCGCGAACCAGTTGAAGACCATAGACCAGGTTGTCTCGAACGGGTCTTTCCGCGTACGCCATGCCCGTGGCTCACGCTTGCGCTCGCGATGCGTCGGGCGAACCTCACCAGCTTGCCATGCGGTCGACAATCCCATCAGAAAGCGCTGCAGATCCTCGTTCTGCGTCGCAGGTAGCGCCGCAGGCCCGTAATCGGCAACGGTTGCCAGTTGATGCTGGGCTTGCCTAATCTCCTCCAGCAGCCGCAGCGGGTCGAGACTTGCGAGAATCTCGCCCAGTCGTATCTTCACTGCCGCCGGCGTCGAAGTCGCTGCGAGTAGGCGCGCGCATGGCGTCTGCGGCGGATCGTAGCGCTTAATGGTGCGCCCGCCGACGCGCAGCTTCTCCTTGAGCTTAAAGCTCGGTTGGAAGAAGTTCACGAACAGTCGAGACGCGGCATAGAGCCGCGCGAGTATTGCGGCCGCCCCAGGTCCTTCAAGACGCCGATATCCGACGAGCCTTCGCACGACCGAGCCGTTCTTCTGCTCAACCCACGCCTGATCGTTCTTGCGGTACGGGCGTGAGCGCGTGAGCTCGATCCCCTGACCGATGCAGTAGCGCACCAGCCCCTCGTTGAGAAATTCTCCGCCGTTATCGATATCAAGACCGCGCAGCAAGAATGGCAGGCCACTGCGAAGCTGGTCTATCGTCTCGATCACCAGTGAACCCTCGCGGACCAGGAGTGGGACACACTCTGTCCACGTGCTTGCGATGTCGGTAAGCGTGAGCGTGTGCACGAAGGCTCCGGCCATCGCGTCGCCGCAATGTGCGACGAGATCAATCTCCATGAATCCGGGATCTGGCGCGTTCCAGTCTGCGTACGTGCGGATCGGAACGCTGCGCCGCAGTGCCGTCGGGGCGCGTCGCACTCTTCGACGATCGCTCATCCCGCGAGCCTCGGCGAGCAGTCGGCGGGTTCGTCGTTCGGAGTTTCATATACAACCTCATCTGGTGATCGTTGATGTGTCGACCGGGCATGAGGCGTGTTCCTAAAGCTGGAAAACGACCCCTTGATACCCGATCGGTCACGATCACCGGCGACCCGAACCCCAAAACAGGGCCGGACCGCCCCTCTGCGGCCTGGGATGCCCGGGCTAACCCGGGCAACCCCATACCTCAGCGAGCTCTCTCATCTTGATTGACGCGCCGCTATCACCCTGATTGACGCGCAGCAGACGCCTGGTTGCAGGCATCGTAGATCTTGAGCACCCGAATGCGCGTGCAGTCATCGATGGCCGTGAACTGATAGAGGCGCTTTCTAGTACCCGCGATCCGCTCCAGGAACTTTACGTCTACTTGTACGCGATGCCCGGGCTGTGGCTTCTCGTATCGCTGCCAAGGCCGTCCGATCGGCCGACGCGTTTGGTTGGCCGGCAGCCGGTTCACCCCGTAACGAATCAGAATGCGGTGTACTGTGGAGATTGCCACCGTCAGGTGGTGAAAACGTTGCAGATAGCTGGCGATCCGGCCTGGTCCAAAGTGATACCGCTCCCGCAGGTACAGGATCTTGGAAATCACCGCACGGGGCGTCGCCCGTGGGGAGTGATGCGGAGCTCGCGGTCGGTCGCATAAGCCAGCCTCACCGTGACTCTTGTATCTCGCGCTCCATTTGTAAAACGACTGACGAGAAATGCCGAAATGTCGACAGGTCTGGGCGACGTTCCTCGGCATTTCCTGGCTTGTCGGAGAATCTTGAGACGCCACGCAAGGACCCGGTTCTGTTCTGTCTTGGACATGGGCTCTCTCCTCCTGGGTCGAGAAGTGAGCCAGAATGTCACCTTAGTCTTGGGACTTCACAATACTAAAAAACGCGGGGTTTATTCACAACAACCCGTCACAACGTACGAAGTGCAGTTCCTACATGAAAGGGGGTTGCCACAGTCTTGCCACAGTTGTTGTACGCTATTGTTTGCTTTGTAAACAAAGCGGTGGACCAGCTCGAGACCTTGCTGGCGGCCCATGGGCTGCGGATCACGGCCGCGGAGCAGGGCGATGTGCCCGGCGGCGTCGGCTAAGCCGCATTCGCCCCGCGCCGCAACTCTTGGAGCCAGTCTCAGCCCAGTGGGGATTGTGCGCGCGAACCTCGAAAGCGCGGCTGGCGCTGGGAGGACATCCGACGGCTGCTTGAGAGCCCTCGGCCACGGCAGGAATGGCGACCGAGCGATGCTGACCGAGTTCAAGAGCGGTAGGCCCAAGGGCGAGGCAGAGCCGTGGATTGCCCGAAGGATGACCGTACGTGTCGGCGGCGGACGTAAATTGCACAGATCTGGCGGACGAAAATTGCACACCCCAAGCTGGCGATTCCGTGACTTGCGCGGGAGCCGGGGCGATGTATGCAAGGAATCAACGAGTGCTGTTACGTCATTACCTGGAACGGGGCCTGAGTAAGGCGGAGATCGCGCGGGAGCTGGGCGTCGCACGGCGGACCGTCTACCACTGGATTGCCACCGGGCAGCTCGAGCGTGAGCTCGATGACGCGCCGATGCGGTATGCCGCGCGACCGCCGGTCACCTGCAAGGTCGACCCCTTTCGCGGCATTCTCGCGGCGCGCCTGGCCGAGTATCCGAAGCTGTCGGCGGTGCGGCTGTTCGAGGAGATCCGGGCGGCGGGCTACGCGGGTGGCTACACGCAGGTGAAGGACTGCGTCCGCCAGATGCGCCCGACGCCAGTGGTGGAGCCGGTGGTGCGCTTCGAGACCGCGCCGGGCCATCAGGGCCAGGCCGACTTCGCCGAGTTCCGGTTACCGTGGGGCAAGCGCTACGCGCTGGTGGTCGTGCTCGGGTACTCGCGGCTGCTGTGGCTGCAGTTCTATACGCGCCAAACGATGCTCGTGTTGATGCGCGGGCTGGAGGACGCCTTCGCCTACTTCGGCGGCGTGCCCGCCAATCTGCTCTTCGACCAGTTGAAGGCCGTGATCGTCGACGACGAGCGGGAGATCGGCGGGCGGCTGCTGGAGAACGCCGAGTTCATGCGCTTCGCCGCGCACTGGGACTTCCGCGTGCGCGCCTGCCGCCCGTATCGAGCGCAGACCAAGGGCAAGGTCGAGCGGCCCATCGGCTACGTCCGTCAGGGCTTCTTCTATGGCCGGACCTTCCTCAACGATGCCGACCTCAACGCGCAGGCGCTGTCGTGGCTCGCGCAGACGGCGAACCGCCGCCTGCATCGCACCACTGCCGAGGCGCCGCGCCTGCGCTTCGAACGCGACGAGCGCGTCGTGCTGCGGCCCCTGGCGGCGCGTCCGTATCGGTCGTTGGTCGCGACGGCCCACACGCCCGAGCGGTCGCGGCCGTCGCAACCGCCGGCCATGCTGCACGTCGAGCGGCGCCCGCTCGCCTGGTATGACCGACTGACCGGGGTCGCACGATGAGTGTCGCCCAGCGTCATCCGCGCGATGCCATCCGCGACCTGCTCGCCGACCTCAAGATGCCGGGCTCGCTGGAAGCCGTCGACGGCATCCTGCGCGAGATCGACGGCGGGCGGCTCGCGGCGACCGAAGCGATCAGCCGGCTGCTCACCGCGCAGGTCTCGCTGCGCAACAACCGTCGGCTGCAGGCCGCGATGCGCTCCTCGCGGTTGCCGGCGGTGAAGACGCTGGAGTCCTTCGACTTCGCCTTCCAGCCCTCGCTCAAGCGCGAGCAGATCGAGAGCCTGCACGAGCTCAACTTCATCGAGCGCAAGGAAAACGTCGTGCTGCTGGGCCCGCCGGGCGTGGGCAAGACGCACCTCGCGATCAGCCTCGCCATCGCCGCCGCGCAGCGTGGACGACGCGTCTATTACGGCACCTTGATCGACCTGATCACCTCGCTCGAGGAAGCCCAGGCGGCTGGCCACTTGGCGCGGCGACTCGCCGTGCTCACCCATCCGTCGCTGCTGGTGGTCGATGAGATCGGCTACCTGCCGATCAACCACGCCGGTGCCGTGCTGTTCTTCCAGCTCATGAATCGTCGCTACGAACGCGCCTCGACCGTGCTCACCTCAAACAAGGGCTTCGAGGAATGGGGCGAGGTGCTCGGCGACGAGGTGATGGCCGCCGCGCTCATCGACCGCGTGCTGCACCACTGCCATCTGGTCAACATCCGTGGGAACAGCTATCGCATGCGTGCGCACACCGACCTGTACCGCTCGCTTCAAGCCGAGGGCGATCGCGATGAGCCCGTCAGGCGCAGCCGTCGGTCCAAGCCGACCGGCCACTGAACCTCCGGGCGTGTGCAATCTTCGCCCGCCAGAGATGCGCAATATCCGTCCGGCGTTGACACCGTACGTGCGCGGGCGCGATGCGAGCGAGTGCAGATGGCACCGAGCCTGTCCGAATCCGTCCGTCACGAGGCCACCGTTCGGGCGGCCACGCGCCCTGCGTCAGGGCTCTTGGCGGCAGGCGCGCTACTCAGATCCTTGAGGTGTCATCTTTCGGCGTAATGACATGAGGTACTCGTCCATCCTGAAATCCGGCAGTCGGCCCCGTGCGCAGAAGTCTGGGAGCCAGGTCCCGGCTCGCTTTTGCAGCGTGTGTACCTCGCGGGAGTACAAACCGCGGCCTTTCGACCGAGTCGCGAAGTCCGTCAACACGTTGAAAGCCGCGTAGGCGTTCTCGCCGACCTCGTTCGCGTAGCGCGTGATCAGGGCCTGCAGGTGGTGCTGAATCCTCCCATTCACGCACCAGATAGGCGGGAGCGTCCGGGGAACTCGGCGGATGGAGACGTAGCACCCCAAGAACAAGCTCAAGAATGACGGCAGGCGATACTTGGTGTCCTCGCAGCGTCGCAATATTGGCGTCAAAGCCGTCTAACCACGATTTCAGTTTTGGGTGATCCACCTTGAACTGCGGTGTCTGTGCGAGGGCTGCCTTCGAGTGGAGGAACCGGAAGCTTACGAGGGTGTCGGTGATGAGCATCCCGTTCGTGCACATCAGTCGGACCAGCCCGATGTCGAAGCGAAGGGCGCGCTGGCCGTTGAAACTGGCGATCCAGTTCGAAGGTCGATTCGTGTGGGGCGAGTGAGTGATGTCATCCACCGGCTCACACACACACACACAGAATCTCTTACACTCCCCAGGATATCGGAAATTCGTTTGCCCTTTTGCGCGTTACTGGCTTCGATAAGCGTCCAGAACCTCTCTCGCGCGCGCACGGATCTGTTCGTCCGGATCGCCGAGCATTCGGCGCAGCAGCGGTTCGGTCTCCGCGACTCGAGCACTACCCGGCTCGGTCCCGCTCACGATCGCTTCGAGCGCCAGCGCGCGAACTTCGGGTGATGCATCACTGGTGAGCGTCACGACAACGTCGTCACTCAATGGCACACTGGCGCTCAGCGCGACGTCAAGCGCACGCAGGCGCACCTCAGGAGTCGGGTCGATCAGCAGACGCATCACCGTATCGAGTGAGGCGGGACCATCGCGCGCGACGATCGTTTCGATCGCCTGAATGCGCTCCGCCGGCACAGTGGACGTCAACTTGCGCTCGAAATCCTGCGTGCTCGCCCAGGTTTCGGGCGGTACGGGCAAGAGGTCGCGTCCCCCGCCGGGTGCATACGCCCACACAGTGCGCAATGCTCCGCGATCCGCAGCACCCTGAGAGAAGTAAAAGAAGGCATCACAATCCGCGAACAACTGACGCAAGCCCTGCTCGAGCGGCACGTTGTACAGACTCAACGATACGACGCGCTGATCCACTTCAGGCGCACTGAACACGGGCACTGCGCTTTTGCGCGAGATCTCCACGAGCACAGGACCCAGCCGCTGCTCATGCAAATGCAAGCTCAAGAGACCATTCTCGAACACAACGCGTCGAGCCTCGCGCCCCGCGCGCGCATTCGACTGTTTGGGCATGTCTGAACCACTTCGGTGTTGAGGTGCGACGCGTGTGTCCACTTGCGTTCGGGTTTCGGCCTCGCCTCCGCCGTGCCTGAACGGCAAGACCACGGTGGTGATGACAACCCCGGCGGCCGCGATTCCGATGAGCGTTTTCCAGTGCAAAGCAGCTTCCTTCCGGTCATTTGAGATTCATGGACTCGCGATGCGCACGGGCCTATAGTTCGGTGAGTCGAGTCCCACGCTCTCAATCTCAAACAAACGAGGGGATTCCATGCGCGCCATCATTGTCACACTTGTGGGCTTGTCGTTATGTCAAATTGCCGGGGCCCAGGTGCTCGACTCCAGTGCATCCGGGGCCTCGAGCGCACCGGAGGCTCTGTCGACAGTCACGGCACAGGCGGTACCACTCACCGCGAATACTCTGTATATGTGCGAATTCAAGAGTAACAGCCAGCTCTTCAAGTTGAATCCGACCAACGCGCAGGCCACCGTGGTCGGATCCATGCAGACCAACGAGCGCTGCACCGATCTGACGTTTCGCACAACTACAGCTTCCGGCACCGAGCTGTTCGGTACGAGCTTCAACCGCCTGTACAAGGTAAATCCGACGACCGGCAAGGCGACCCTGCTGCCGAACAATTACGGAACTGGGCTGACCAACATCAATGCCCTGGTGGCACAGCCCGGCTCCGGCAAGCTCTACGGCGCCAACGCCACCGCTCCGGGCAAGTTCATCGAGATCAACCCGACGACCGGCATAGGAACGCTGCGAGGCAACTACGGAACGGGTATCGGGTCCGCCGGGGACCTCGCCTTTCTGAATGGGCAACTCTACGGGCTGGTCACCAAGACTGGCTCCGGTGCCAGGACCTTCCTGGCGAAGATCTCTCTAGCCTCGGGAAGCATAGGCAAGGCCACCAACCTGCTGCCTATTCAACGCCGCATCAGCGGCAACCTGGTGCAGCAGAACGATGTTTGGGGGCTCGTGGTGCGCAGCGGCACGCTGAACGCTGTAATGCATAGCGGAGAGTTGCTCACCATCAATGCCAGCACGGGCGTTGCCACGCTCAAGGGCGACAACAACAAGCAACACGCGGGCCTCGCGATCTCGCCGTAAGACGGGTTTGAACGCGCAGAGGGGCAGACACCGTAGAAATGCGGCCTGCCCCGGCTGCGCGTCGTCGTTAAAATATCCGTCCACTCCATCGATGAAGGCGAACGGCCATGGCACGCGGCTTCCGAGCCGCCGCGGGCGCCGGCCGCAGTGTTCGAGGCGGGCGTGCCGGTGCTCGGGATCTGCTACGGCATGCAGACTATGGCGCAACAGCTGCGCGGGCGGGTGACGCCGGCCGACCACCGGGAAATCGGCTACGCGCTGCGGTTCCTGCCGACAAGCGATCCGGAGGCGTTGACTCTGGTACTCGGTGTGGTGTACCGGACGATCTGCCGCCACCTCATCGACCAGGCCGGGCTCTCGCGCGCTACGGGTGCGGCAGGAGCGGTTACGCTGGTGCAGCGCTTCGGTTCGGCGCTCAACCTGGACGTGCACTTTCACATGCTGTTCCTGGATGGCGTGTATCGGGCAGACGGTACGGATCCGCCAGTGTTCCGTCCAGTGGCAGCCCCCGGCGCGAACGAGTTGCAGCAGCTGGTCGAGCAGATCGCGGCACGGGTCGGCCAGGTGCTGGAGCGCCGTGGCCTGATCGAGCGCGACATCGAGAACGCCTGGTTGAGCTCCGGGGCAGAGCCCGGCCCGCTGGATGACATGCTGGGTCAGTCGATCACCTCCCGGATCGCGGTCGGCCCCAGGGCCGGGCAGAAGCTGTTCACCTTGCAGACCGTGGCACCCCGGCTGCAGGGACTGGAAGGCGACCCGAACGGCGCGGCCTGAGCGGGCGGATTCTCATTGCATGCCGGTGTGGACATCGCGCCCCACCAGCGCGAGAAACTCGAGCGGCTGTGCCGCTACGTGAGTCGCCCGCCCATGGCCTGTGAACGCCTGGCGCTGAGCGCCTCGGGCCATGTTCGCTATACGCTCAAGACGCCGTACCGCGACGGCACCACGCACATCGTGCTGGAGCCGCTGGACCTGATGGCGCGGCTGGCGGTACTGGTGCCGCCGCCACGTATGCACTTGACGAGATATCACGGCGTGTTCGCCCCGAACAGCAGGCTGCGTGCGGCGGTGACGCCCGCGCAACGGTGCAGCGGTGCGGCGAAGCAGCCGCCCGCTGATCCGGCCAAGCCCGCGACACTCAGGCATGTGGCGATGAACTGGGCAAGGCGCCTGAAGCGTGTGTTCGGCATCGAGATCGACAGCTGCGCACGCTGCGGTGGCAGGCTGAAGATCATTGCCAGCATCGAGGAGCCGCGGGTGATCGCGAAGATCCTCTCGCACCTTCAGCACACGGCGCCGCAGATCTTGGCCCAGGTCGAGGCGATCTACCGGCAGGAGAGGGCGTCTATGGCGTGCCTCGCTGGGCTGGTAGCTGCGGGCAGGGAGCCCGAGAACGAGCTCCCGTAGGGCTTGAGGGGCGGGGGTATGGCCGACTCGGCCGGCGAGGTCACTTGACTCGGATCTGCAGGTGAATCGAAGGGACAGGGCAAATCACGCCCCTGATGCGAACCTGCGATGGAATCGTGGCCGGCGTTTATTGCTTTGTGCGCCTATAGGGCGGTGGAAAAGCTCCTGCGCAAAAAGCGGTCGGCGCGTTCGCATTGCGATTGAGGGGGATTCAATATGCTAAAGCATAAATCCGTATATGCCCGAACCGAGCGACACAGGGATGGCCTGCGTATACACACGGCCAGGACCCGCGGCCGCGGGCTCCCGAGTTCGAAATACGCTGTGTGGATGTCCAGCCTTGGTCCCAGTCAAAAATTACTGTCGGAATACCGGGCGGAGAAGATCACGTGGGGCGAGTTCAGCAGGCAGTACAAGCGAGAGCTTCTGCTCGACGGGCCGATTGACCGTCGCAGCCGGACTATTAAGAACCACGGGCAGAAGTTCACATTTCGTCTAATCAAGGAGTTGGCCCGACAGGGCAATGTGACGCTCATGTGCACGTGCGAGCCGAACCAAGAGTATTGCCATCGACGAGTGCTTCATAAATTCATTCAGAGCAAGCGTGTGTAGTGAGATCCCGAACCTGTCGGGCATGGATACCGACGACCTTCTGGCGAACCTGGCTTGGAAATCAATCTGCGAGTGGCGGCGACGCCAAGACATTGACCGGCGATCCGGCTGGCATGAGTGCGGCTCTACCTGGGGGGTTATCCGGCGATCGCGTGGCCGGTAGCGCGGACATCAAAACTTGCCACACTTTTGCCACAGTACCGACCAAAAACAGGCATCGGGAGCAACACCCGGCAACAGTCTCATTCCTTTGTAAACAATGGTTTGTAGTTGCCTGATATTGCGCACTTTTTGCCTGTCGGGACTCCTAAGCGGTAGGTCGCAGGTTCAACTCCTGCCCGGGGCACCAATTCAGAAAGCAAAAATAGCGTCCGCGTTTTGCGTTGTCTGGAATTCGGCGACATGGCTCCGATGTTCTCCAAGAGCAATGCCTTTGTGTTTCTGACCATGACAGGTCTCGCAATGCAGCTGCTGCAGCCGCAGCCGCATCCTTACCTGTGGATGGCAGCTACCGGGGTGGGTGGCGCGCCTCTGATTTCCGATGTCGTCGGCATCGGCAAGTTGGCGTCGGTTCAAGCTCGATCTTTTGAAAACAATGGCGTGCAGTGACCTGTTATTGCTCAGGTTTAAATGGATGCGCCTGCTAGGTGGTGGTCGCAGGATCGACTCCTGTCCGACACGGTGCCGCACCACGAGCAACGGACAGGACGAACCTGTACCCTTGGCGACGGCGGCGCTAGACTGAACCTAGAGGTTGGAAGCGCAACTCACGGAGGCAGCCCGACCATGGAGTTCAACCTTTTATCCTGGTGGCAACGCAAGCGCATTCAGGCGACCGTGCAATTGTCCGGTCGCCCGATGCAGTTCCACCACGTCACCAACCCATATCACGCCGTCAGCATCAAGACGGGTTCTCGCTGTCAGCAGACGGCGCTGAAGTACGGGCGACAGCGGTTCCTCTCGGGCGAAGCACCGCAGCTCCCGCAACCAACGTGCGACGCCAAAGCGTGTGAATGTCGATACGTCCATCACGAGGACCGGCGCGATGGATCAGACCGCCGACAGCGGGATGTGCGTGATGTTTGGGCGTCGGGTCCCCAGGTGGCGAGCGGCGGCGGCCGACGCACTAGCCACGGGCGGAGAGTGTCGGATCACTGATCCGTTCTGGTGGCTGTATCCACAGCGCAGATGGACGAGCAACGCCTGCAAATGTCGGCAGCGCGAGGCGCGGCGACTGGGTAATTCCGCGCTTCCAGGTTTTCGCGTAACGCCTGCAGCGGTCCTACGTGATGATTAAGTTCAATCTGCTCCAATTCAGGTTCGGTCCGGTGTAAAAATGTTTACGGCCTAAGGATTGGCTGAACGAAGAGGCACACCTGTCGCGAGGCAGGGCCGCAAAGCCACGGATCTCCCAGAGAAGATCTGGGGACGAAAGCCGGGCTACCGAAACACCACCGTCGTTTCAGGTTGCGTGCGCAGGAGCGCTTGCCAGCAGTCATGCGCGTGCTGGCTGCAGTGCGAATCGGGGTGCAACAGATTGTGCGCAAGTAATTGCAGTGGCTAAGAAGAAGACGAAGTAGACCTCGGTGGTCATTGTGAGAGGGGCAGGAAATCCTGCCTCTTTTTTTTGCGTGATTTTCGTGCATCGCGCATGTGACATAAGTCGGAGAGGCGTTGGCGAGATTTCGTCCGCACGTCCCTGATAGGGCTTGAGTTCATTGCCGGTGACACGCGCGCACGACGAGTTATGTCTGCGATGTGCGACAAATTCGCCCTTGTTCCTGGTGTGCGTGTATCGATACTTGGCGCGCGCTGTACAGGACTGCGATGCCTCCGGGACGGAGATACAACGCAGGACACCCTGACGGTGTCGGTCCAACCTGGATAAGTAGACCGCGGCCTTCGGGCCGAACGCTGACAAAGGCAAACCTGCCGTGAGGCGGGGTCGCAAAACCTCCGGTCCTCGGAAATTTTCCGAGGATAGCGGGGCTGCCGGCAGTCGATAGCTCCCCTCGGTTCGTTCGACCTTTGGAGCATCAGCCCGCGCATCCCGTTTTGGTCCCGCCGTATTACGGCAGGCGCCAGGTTGCGTCATCCCGAGTCAACAAAGAAGCGCGCCGCAGGCGCAGGCATTGAAAAAAAATTGGGGCTGACGGATGCGCGCAATCGCCATGTGCGATCGCGCGAGAGAGGTCGCATTAGTGAATCGTTTACTGTTTTCTGTAGACAGGTCTCCGGTCGTCGCCATCGTGTGCCTGGCGCTGTATTTCGGCCAATCGACGATCGCGTCTGCGGCTAATCGAGCGCCGTCTATCTCTGGCACTCCCGCCACCACGGCCTACGTCGGCAAAGCCTACTCGTTCCAGCCAACAGCGTCCGACCCCGACGGTAACAAGCTCACGTTCAAGATTGCCATGAAGCCCGCCTGGGCGACGTTCAGCAGCGCCACGGGCAGCCTGACCGGTACCCCATCCTCGTCGCAGACCGGTACCTATTCAAACATCGTCATCAGTGTCACCGATGGCAGAGTGACAAAGTCGCTGCCCGCGTTTTCGATCAAGGTAGTGCAGGCTACGTCGACTGTGTCACCCGTGACGTTGTCATGGGTCCCACCGACACACAATGTCGACGGCACCCAGCTCAACAACCTGGTCGGATACCGGATCCACTACGGCAAGGTTTCCGGCCAGTACGATTATTCAGTGTCGATCGGAAGTGCGAGCATCACGTCGGCCACGATCGCGAATCTGGCTCCGGCCAGGTGGTATTTCGCGGTCACGGCCGTCACGAGTTCGGGGACTCAAAGCGACTATTCGGCGCAACTGAGCAAGGCTGTGCTCTGACGTTTGTGACGCGGCGTAGCTCGTGGGGCATGTCCATTCGTCGATGCCGAGTATCTGGCCAGGGCTGATACCCTGACGCGTCATGAACATCCGCTGTCGCTGCCTGGCGCTGGTCCTGGGCGCCTCCTTCCTGGCCACCCTGCCGGCCCGTGCCGACGATGCGCTGGAGGAAGTCCTGGTCACCGGCCAGCAACCCGGGCCGGGATTGTGGCGGGTGACTCGTGCCGACGACCCGCACGGACACGTGCTGTGGATCCTCGGCAACTACAGCCCGTTGCCAAAGCGAATGACGTGGCGTTCGGCCGAACTGTCGGGCGTGCTGGCTGAGTCACAGGCAGTGCTCGCGCCCGTGTCGGTCAGTGCTTCCGCGGGGCCGTTGGGCGGCATCACCTTGCTGCCGTCATTGATCGGCGTGCGCAGCAATCCCGACGACAAGCGGTTACAGGAGGTCGTGCCTGCCGATCTCTATGCGCGCTGGCTGCCGCTAAAGGCACGCTACCTCGGCAAGAACGACGGCGTCGAGGACTGGCGTCCAATCTTCGCCGCGCAGGAGTTGTATCGCGCAGCGCTGAAGAAGAACGACCTGGTGCCGTACGACGGTGTCTGGCCCGTAGTCGAAAAGCTCGCACGCAAAGCGCGGGTGCCGATCACGGAACCCGAGATCGAACTCAAGGTGGAGAAGGCAAGGAGCGCGATCAAGGAGTTCAAGTCGACCTCGTTCGCCGACGTCGAGTGCTTCTCGCGCACACTGCAGCGGCTCGAGTCCGACCTGGAGCTGATGCGCGAGCGCGCGAATGCGTGGGCCGTTGGCGATGTCGCTCGCTTGCGGAAGCTCGCGCCCATCGAGCGCGCGAGCGCGTGCATCGGCGTGCTGCTGGAGTCGTCGTTCATGCAGCAGCGGGGTTTCGGCGACGTGCTGGAGCGCACGAGGAATGCATGGGTGGCTGCGGCCGAGCAATCGCTCGCGAGCAATGCATCCACGGTGGCCGTCTTGTCCGTCGACGAGATCCTGAAGCCAGACGGCTACGTCGCCCAGTTGAAAAGCAGGGGCTACGTCGTCACAGACCCTTGAACCCGGCGACAACTTCAAACGCAGGGCGGCAGCGATACCGCCCTGCGACGCGTGACTCGCTTATTGCGGCGCGACCTTGTCGCCACCGGCCCGCTCAGTATCGGTATCAGCATCCGTAGCGTCCGTAGCGGCAGCTGCATCCGTCGCCAGCTCTTCGCCCATGGGTGCGGCTTCGACCGGCGCGGCCTCGGCCGGCGCCGCTTCGACTGGTGCGCTGGCCGCCGGTTCGGGCATCGGCGCCGCGGCTTCTTCTTTCTTTGCGCATGCCGTCAGCAGCAGGGCGGCTGCAATGACCGCGCTGATCTTGATTGCTTCCTTCATGTCTCTTCCCCAATAGAGGTCTTTAGTGGATGGCGGCCCGGCGTCCCAGTCGCGAGGCTGCGGGGAGACTATTCGAAGCCAATGCTCTTCAGCAACTCAGCGAAGCGGGGGTCACCGCGCAGAGGATCCAGCAAGGGGTCATTGCGCGCGTACACCAGCCCTGAATCACCGATGGCGCGCGCTTGCTGCAGACGTGCAATCGCGGCATCGAGCTGCCCCCATTGCGCCAGGACCTGGGCCTGCTGGTAGCGCAACCGGGCGCCTTCCTCCTCGATTTTCGCAAACGCGTCGCGCGCCGATTGCTCATTGCCGAGGCGGTGCTCGACCACGGCCAGGCCGGTCAGGCCGGAATCGCTGGCGGGCTCCGCCAGGTACTCGGTGCGCGCCTCGTCGTGGCGGCCGAGCATGAACAAGGCGTCGCCGATCGCCGCATGGGCGCGCGACATCTGCGGGTTCATCTGCAGCGCCTGTCGGGTCGGCGGGATCGAGGCCTGATAATTGCGCGCCGCATACTCGATGGCACCCGCCGCGCGATGAATCAGCGGGTTCAGCTTGTCGAGCAGCAGTGCCCGCTGGATGGCCGCGGCGGCGTCCTGACTGCGGCCGACGCGCGCACTGTACTGCGCATACCGCGCGAGCACGGTGGCTTCGCCCGCGCCGAGTTCCCTCGATCGCTCGAACGGCTCACGTGCGCCGCGGGCGTCGAGTTTGCCCTGGAACAAAGTGAATCCGAGCGTCGAGTAGGCGTCGGCGAGCCCCGGAGCGATTTCGATCGCGCGCTGTGCCGACTCGATCGCCGACTCGTACAACTCCTGCAGTTGCCCGGCCTTGCCGTACTGGTTGGCAATGGCGGTCAACGAGCGTGCACGTGCTGCATGGGCAGGCGCATAGTCCGGGTCGGCCGCGATGGCCAGATCGAACTGCGCGAGCGCCGCGCGTTCGGACGCCTCGTCGGCGCTCAGGTCGTACAGTGCGCGGCCTTGCAGATAGGCGTCGAAAGCCTGGGCACTGCGAGTCCCGCCTTCGGCGGCGAGAGTACCTGCGCTGCCTGCGGGCACCTTCGGGTCGGGCGTCATCTCGGCTGCGAGCGCGCTCGCTACGGTACGCGCAATTTCGCTCTGCACGGCGAAGATGTCGTGCAGCGAACGGTCGAAGCTCTGCGACCACCGGCTGAATCCGGTGTGTCCGTCGATCAGGTCCGCGGTGATGCGCGCGACTTCGCCCGACCTCCGGACCGTGCCATCGAGCAGATAGCCCACGCCGAGATGCGACGCAATCGCTACGGCATCCTCCGTGTGGTCGCGGAACTTGGCGGACGACGTCTGGGCCATCACCTGCAGTTTCAGGTTGCGGGCGAGGGTCGAGCGCAGTTCCTCGGACAGGCCGTCCGAGAAATAGTCCTGGCTGGTGTCGCCGCTGAGGTTCTTGAAGGGCAGCACGGCAACCTTGTTACTCGTCGAAGCAGGCGGGTCGCCGCCGAGGCGACCACTGCGCCACGCGAAGACTCCCACGGCTCCTGCCAGTGCTGCGCCGCCGGTCGCCAGCAGGATCGCGCGACGGGTCAGGCGAGGCGGTGATCGGGAACCCGGTGCGTGCAGGCTACCCCGATAGGCCGCAGCGTCAGCCGATCGACCCACGACCGCTTCGACGCCGCGCACGATCGTCGCAATCTGCGGGGCGCTGGCATCGCCACGCCAGCCCAGCAGGTCGACCGCGAGGTATTGCCTGAACCCCAGGGGTGGCATCGTGCCGTCGAGCGAGACCGGCACCAGCTTGCGCATCTCGCGTCCCTGCGAGGCTTCGTCGAGTACCCAGTCGGACGACACCGAGACTCTGGACCAGGCGACGATCACCGCGTCGCAGCGGGCGAGGGCGACTTCGACGGACTTCGCGAAGACCGCGCCACCTTCAATCAGCGTGTCCCACCAGACGTCGATGCCAGCCTGTTCGAGTGCGCCGGCAAGCACGCGAACCCGGTCCTGGTCCGCGTGTGAATAGCTCAGGAATGCCGTCGGGCGCATGAGTTTACCTAAGGCTTCGATCCGAGCAGCGCAAGCGCTGCAACAGTATTGATCTGTGCGCCGAGCGTCACGGCGGGCAGGTCGACGAAGAAATCGGGGTTGTGGTTCGAGTAGGGGAACAGCCTGCCCTGTTTCTGTGCCGCCGCGACTCGTTCAGGCGGCGCGACTCCGATCAAGAGGAACACGTACGGAGTGTTCAGTGGCGCGAAGGCCTCCTGGAAATCCTCCGAACCCATCACCGTCGGGAAATTGCCGACGACCTTGCCTTCGCCGAGCAGCGCGACGAGTCCCGGACGCAGGCGCTCGACCAGGGCCGAGTCGTTGACCAGCGGCCCGGCATGGCCCTTCATCGTGCGAGTCGGCATTCGATCTGCAGGCACACCAGCGGCCGCGGCGATGCCGTTGTCGATTTCGTCGATGCGCTTGAGCATGAGTTCCCGCACCTGCGGTTTGAGCCAGCGCAGGTTGAGCAGCAACGTGGCTGACTCGGGGATCACGTTATTGTCACGGCCCGCCCGGATCGCCCCGACCGTGAGCACGGCCGGTGCCTGCGGATCGATGGTCCGGCTGATTATTGTCTGGTAGGCGAGCACGGCTTGTGCCGCCATGACGACCGGGTCGATCGCCAGCTCGGGCGCCGAGCCGTGGCCGCCGACACCGCGGAATTCGACGTCGAGCTGGTCGACGCCTGCCATGCGCACGCCGGCGGTGTTGGACACCATGCCGACGGCGGCTGGCGCCGTGTGGCTGCCGAGCGCGAAATCCGGCTTGGGCAAGCCCCGGGTCCACAAGCCGTCGTCGACCATCGCCCTGGCGCCCAGGCCCACTTCTTCGGCCGGTTGTGCATAGACAACGAGCGTGCCGGACCACTCCGACTTGAGCTTCGTCAGCGCAGATGCCGCGCCCAGCAGCCAGGTGATGTGCGCGTCGTGCCCGCACGCATGCATCACGTCCACTTCGCTGCCATCGGCCAGCGTCTGCGGCTGCATTGCGGCCCAGGGCAGCCCCGTCGTCTCTCGCACGCCGCCGTTCGCGTCCATGTCGGCGCGATACCAGAGCGTCGGCCCCGCGCCGTTCTTCAGCACGCCGACGACGCCGGTCTTGCCGATCCCGGTGGTCACCGTAAAACCGAGCTTCTTCAGCGCCGTTGCGACGATGTCTGCAGTGCGCGTCTCGGTGAAGGCGAGTTCCGGATGGGCGTGCAGGTCCTTGAACGTCGCCTCGAGCCGAGACGTGTCGGTCGCGATCACTGCCTTGACCTTGTCGATCAGGGCCTGTGATTGCGCCTGTGCCGTCGAGCTGCCCGCTACCGCGGTCAGGAACGTCAGGCAAACGACGACGGCACGCGGTTTCAGGTACATCGCAACCTCGAATTTCTCAGGGGACGAGCGAGAGGAACAGGAATGCGGCAAAAATCACGACCTGGACCGCGCCCTGCATCATGTTGGTGCGGCCGTTGCCAAGGCCGATCGAACAGACGAGCAGGCTCAGCACGAGCAGGATCATGTCCTTCGGCGCGAGTCCCAGGGTCAGCGGCAGGTCCAGCAGGACTGCCACCAGCACGACGACCGGAATCGTCAGGCCGATGCTGGCGAGCGCGGAACCGAAAGCCAGGTTCATGCTGGTTTGAAGCCGATTGGCGAGTGCCGCACGGATGGCGGATACGCCCTCGGGCAGCAGCACGACCATCGCGATGATGATGCCGACGGTGGCACGCGGCGCGCCCGCCGCCGCGACCGTTGCTTCGATCGCAGGCGAGAGAGTCTTTGCGAGTCCGACCACTACGGTCAGCGAGATCACGAGCAGGACGAAACTGAGCCAGGAATCGCGAATCGACGGCGGCGGCGCGTGCACGGCCTCATTGTGCGTGTCGCTGGCAGGCAGGAAGTAGTCGCGGTTACGCACCGTCTGGAAGAATACGAAAGCGCACCACAGCAGCAGCGAGCTGCCGCCGACGAACAGCAGCTGCGTGGTCGAGTAACTTGCGCCAGGTGCGCTGACCGTGAAGACCGGCATGATCAGGACCAGTGTTGAGAGCGCCGTCAGTCCAGCCAGGGCCGGTCCGGCACCTTCGATGCGAAACGACTGCTCGCGATGACGCAGGCCACCGAGGAGCACGCAGATGCCGATGACGCCGCTGCTGATGATCATCACGGTGGCATAGATCGTGTCGCGCGCCAGCACGGCCTTGTCCGCACCGCCCGCCAGCATCAAAGACACGATCAGCGCGACTTCGATGGCGGTGACCGCAAGTGCAAGGACGAGCGTCCCGTACGGTTCGCCGACTCGGTGGGCTACGACCTCGGCGTGGTGAACTGCGGACACCACTGCGGCCGCCAGCATCGCCATGCAGGCCACCGTCATGATCGGGCCCGAGGGAAGCCACAGTGCTGCAAGCAGCAGCGCAGCGGCGATCAACGGCACGACCTTATGCCAGAGAGACATTGCGGCTCCGCGAGAATGGGGTGGATGCTGCGACTTTGCCGCGGCGCCCGCGAAAACGACCGGACTGTAACCCGCCCTTCGGCCAGGCAGGGCACATTCCGGCCGGCGGACGCCGGTTTGCTGTCCGACCTCGCCAATTTCGCTAGACTACCGCGCCCACTTTCCTGGACGGAAGACGTGGATCCGGCCGCCTGCCGGTCCCGAACATGGGAAGCGATGACTGAAACAAAAGCAATGTTGACGGCGATCCCGTTGGCCGCCGGCAATGACGCGTACGTCGAAGCGATTTACGAGGCCTACCTGGCGAGCCCCGGGTCGGTGGACCCGGCGTGGAGCGAGTATTTCGCGACACTCGGACCGTCGACTGGCGACGTCGCCCACGGCCCGTTGATCGAAGAACTGGCGCGCCGTGCCAGGGCACCGCTGCGGCCGTTGCCGACAGGACCAGTCGCGGCGGGTCCCGTGTGCTTGCCCGAGGTGGGCGATTCGGCCGCAGCCAAGCAGGGCGCGGTCTCGCGGCTCATGCAGATTTACGCCAACCGCGGTCACCTGATCGCGGACATCGATCCGCTCGGCCTCACGGTGCGTCCGGTGCCGAAAGTGCTGGGACTCGACTACCACCGGCTCACCGAGGCTGACCTCGACGCCGAGTTCCTGACGGGCAGCCGCAACGGCGCGATCAAATCGCGGCTCAAGCTGCGCGAGATCATCGCGCAACTGCGGCACATCTACTGCGGCACCATCGGCGCCGAGTTCGCGCACGTGTCCGACGAAACCGAGCGCCTCTGGCTGCAGGACCGCTTCCAGGTCGGCCGTGTGCACCAGGCGCTCCCGGCCGAGACGCGCCAGGAAATCCTGCGTCACCTGACGATGGCCGAAGGTCTCGAGCGTTACCTCGCAACGCGTTATCCCGCGCAGAAGCGGTTCTCGCTCGAAGGCGGCGACAGCCTGATCCCGCTGCTCGAGGAAGTCCTGCAGAGCGGCGGTTCGAGCGGAGTCGAGGACATCGTCTTCGGCATGGCGCATCGCGGCCGCCTCAACGTCCTGGTCAATGTCCTGGGCAAGTCGCCTGAGGCGCTGTTCTCCGAATTCGAGGGCAAGTACGACCTCCAGCAGCTCAAGGGCTCGGGCGACGTGAAATACCACAAGGGTTTCTCGTGCGACGTGAAGACGCCGTCGGGCAACGTCCACGTCGCTCTCGCGTTCAATCCGTCGCATCTCGAAGTCGTGAACGCGGTCGTCGAGGGCTCCGTGCGCGCGCGCCAGGAGCGGCGCGGCGACGAGCGCGGCGACAAGGTCATGCCCGTGCTGATCCACGGCGATTCGGCCTTCGCCGGCCAGGGCGTGATCCAGGAAACCCTGCAGATGTCGCAGGCGCGCGCGTTCTACACCGGTGGCACGATTCACCTGATCGTCAACAACCAGGTCGGCTTCACCACGCACGACCCGCGTGACACGCGCTCGACGCTCTATTGCAGCGACGTAGCGAAGATGATCGAGGCGCCGATCCTGCACGTGAACGGCGACGACCCCGAAGCGGTGATATTCGCGGCGCGTCTCGCCGTCGACTACCGCATGAAGTTTCACAAGGACGTCGTCATCGATCTCGTCTGCTATCGCCGGCTCGGGCACAACGAGGCCGACGAGCCCGCGGCGACGCAGCCAGTCATGTACGCAACGATCCGCAGCAAGCCGACCACGCGGCAGCTTTACGCCGACAAGCTGGTGGCCGCAGGGGTGATCGCCGCGGGTGATGCTGAAGCACTCGTGGAGCAGTACCGTCGCGGCCTCGATGAAGGCAAGCCGCAGACGAAAAACGTGCTCGGCCTCATCGGCAACAAGCACACCGTCGACTGGACCAGGTACCACGACGTCGACTGGTTCGAGGAAATCCGCTCGGGCGTGAAGCCGGCGTTGTTGCAGGACCTCGCGGCCAGGGCCACGACGTTCCCCGCGAGCTTCACACTGCATCGCCAGGTGCAGAAGATCGTCGATGACCGTCGCAGGATGGCGGCCGGCCAGTTGATGGTGGACTGGGGCTTCGCCGAGACGCTCGCCTACGCGAGCCTGCTCGACGAAGGCTACGAGGTTCGCCTCACCGGGCAGGACAGCGGCCGCGGCACGTTCTTCCATCGGCACGCGGTGGGTCACGACCAGGGCACGGGTGCGACGCACATCCCTCTCAAGTACCTCAAGCCCGGGCAGCCGCGTTTCCGCGTGACGGACTCGCTGCTGTCCGAGGAAGCCGTGCTGGGTTTTGAATACGGCTACTCGATCACCGATCCGAATTGCCTCGTCATCTGGGAAGGCCAGTTCGGCGACTTCGCGAACGGCGCGCAGGTGATCATCGACCAGTTCATTTCGTCGGGCGAAGCGAAGTGGGGCCGTTACTGCGGGCTCACGCTGTTCCTGCCGCATGGCTACGAGGGGCAGGGGCCCGAACACTCCTCGGCCCGGCTCGAGCGCTTCCTGCAGCTGTGCGCCGAGAACAACATGCAGGTGTGCGTGCCTTCCACACCCGCGCAGATGTTCCATATGCTGCGCCGGCAGATGCTGCGGTCATTCCGCAAGCCGCTCATCGTCATGACGCCGAAAAGCCTGTTGCGGCACAAGCTGTCGGTGTCGGCTTTCGGCGATCTCACCAGGGGCTCGTTCCAGTGCGTCGTGAACGAGATCGACGAACTGTCGCCGAAGGACGTCACGCGCGTCGTGTTCTGCTCGGGCAAGGTCTATTTCGACCTGCTCGAGGCACGCCGCGCCGACGAGGCGCGCAACGTCGCCATCGTGCGCATCGAGCAGCTCTATCCGTTCCCGTCCGAGGATTACGCAGCGGCACTCGCGCATTACCCGAATGCGCGCGAGATCGTCTGGTGCCAGGAAGAGCCGCAGAACCAGGGCGCCTGGTACCAGATCCGCCACCGGCTGCAGGATTCGCTGCAGGGCAACCAGGAACTGCTGTATTCGGGCCGTCGCCCGGCCGCGGCACCGGCTACCGGCATCCCGCAGATGCATTCGACGGAGCAGCACGGCCTCGTTGCCGCAGCGATCACCGCCTCCACGCAGGAACAGTCGGCGCGCGCAACCCCTCGTCTGCGCGCCAGGGCCAGCAACAGGAAGAAGTCATGAGCACGATCGAAGTTCGCGTCCCGCAACTGCCCGAGTCGGTGGCCGACGCCACGCTCGTCGCGTGGCGCAAGCAGCCCGGTGACGCAGTCAAGCGCGACGAGAACCTCGTCGACCTGGAAACGGACAAGGTCGTGCTGGAAGTGCCCGCTCCAGTGAGCGGCGTGCTCAGGGAAATCAAGGTGCAGAACGGCACGACCGTCACGGGCGGGCAGGTCCTGGCGGTGATCGACGAAGGCGCCGTCGCGCTTGCCGTACCCGCTTCGACGGGAGAAGTTGGGCGCAGGCCAGGCGAGGTCGCCGCATCTCCCGCTGCCGTGGGCGACGCAAAGAAGGACTCCGACAAGCTTGCGCCTTCGGTTCGTCGCCTGGTCGAAGAACACAAGCTCGCGCCGGGCGACATCGCGGGCTCGGGCCGTGACGGCCGCATCACCAAGGGCGACGTGCTGACACACCTCGCCGACAGGAGCGGTGCACCCGCTGCGACTCCAGTTCCTGCAATGGCTACCCGGCCGGCCGCCGCGCCAGCACCGTCGCTGCCCGCGGGTGAGCGCGGCGAGCGCCGCGTGCCGATGACGCGGCTGCGTGCGCGTATCGCGGAGCGCCTGGTCCAGGCGCAGTCGACGGCAGCGATGCTGACGACTTTCAACGAGGTCGACCTCAAGGCGGTCAACGAACTGCGCGCGCGTTACAAGGACAAGTTCGAGAAGGAGCACGGCGCGCGAGCTCGGCTTCATGTCGTTCTTCGTCAAAGCCTGCGTCGAGGCGCTGAAGCGCTTTCCGGTCGTCAACGCCTCGGTCGACGGCAACGACGTCGTCTACCACGAGTACTACGACGTGGGCGTCGCCGTTTCGACGGAGCGCGGACTGATCGTGCCGGTGCTGCGCAATGCGGACCAGATGGGTTTCGGCGAGATCGAGCAAGCGGTCGTCGGATACGCGACACGCGCCCGGGAAGGACAACTGACGCTCGAGGAACTGACGGGCGGCACGTTCACGATCACCAACGGCGGCGTCTTCGGCTCGCTGCTGTCGACCCCGATCCTCAACATGCCGCAGAGCGCGATCCTCGGCATGCACAAGATCCAGCAGCGGCCCGTCGTCGTCGACGGCGAGGTCGTCGTGCGCCCCATGATGTACCTCGCGCTCTCCTACGATCACCGCCTCATCGACGGCAAGGAAGCCGTGCAGTTCCTGGTGTCGGTGAAGGACTCGCTGGAAGATCCGGCGCGCCTGATGCTGCAGATCTGATTCGGAGTACCCATGTCTGACACTTCCTTCGACGTCATCGTGATCGGCGCCGGCCCTGCCGGTTATCCCTGCGCGATCCGCGCCGCGCAGAACAAGCTCAAGGTCGCCTGCATCGACGAGTGGAAGAACTACGACGGCACCTATGCGTTCGGCGGCACCTGCCTCAACGCTGGCTGCATTCCGTCGAAGGCGCTGCTCGAATCGTCCGAGCTGTATCACCGGGCGCACGCAGAGTTCGCGGTGCACGGCATTTCCGCAACGGGTCTCGCGTTCGACGTCGCTACGATGCAGAAGCGCAAGGCGGGCATCGTCAGGGCGTCGACGCAGGGCATCACGGGGCTCTTCAAGGCCGCCGGCGTGACAGCGTTACAGGGCCACGGCAGATTGCTGGCCGGCAACCGCGTCGAATACACGGCGGCCGACGGCAGCAAGCAGGAACTCATTGCGAAGCACGTCGTGCTTGCTTCGGGTTCGCAGCCGATGACGCTGAAGTCGTTGCCTTTCGACGGCAAGCAGGTCGTCGATTCCTGGGGCGCACTCGAGTTCGGAGCGGTGCCGAAGCGCCTCGGCGTCATCGGTGCCGGCGTGATCGGTCTCGAGCTTGGCAGCGTGTGGCGCCGACTCGGTGCCGAAGTCGTCGTGCTCGAGGCCATGGAACAGTTCCTGGCCATGGCCGACCAGGCCGTCGCCAGGGAAGCGCAGAAGCACTTCAAGAAGCAGGGCCTCGACATCCGCCTCGGCGCGAAGGTCAGCGGCGCAGACATCAGGAAGGACGGCGTGACGCTCAAGTACACCGACGCCAAGGGCGAGCAGACCGTGACGGTAGACAAAGTCGTCGTCGCGATCGGCCGTCGCCCGTTCACGGACGGACTGCTAGGCGAAGGCGCCGGCGTGAAGCTCGACGAGCGCGGCTTCATCCAGGTCGACGACGAATGCCACACGGGCGCCGGCAATGTCTGGGCCGTGGGTGACGTCGTGCGCGGCCCGATGCTGGCGCACAAAGGCAAGGAGGAGGGCGTCATGGTCGGCGACCTCATCGCCGGGCTGCACTCCGAGGTGAACTACAAGGCGGTGCCGTCGGTGATCTACACGGCACCGGAAATCGCCTGGGTGGGTCTGACCGAGGAGCAGGTCAAGGCGAGCGGCCGCGACTACAAGGTCGGCTCCTTCCCGTTCATGGCGAGCGGCCGCGCCCGCGCGATGGAAGCGCCAGCCGGATTCTGCAAGGTCATCGCAGCGAAGGATGACGACGAGATTCTCGGCGTGCACATCATCGGCCCGATGGCGGGCGAGTTGATCGCCGAAGCCGTGCTCGCGATGGAGTACTCGGCCAGCACCGAGGATTTGCAGCGCACGATGCACGCCCATCCGACGCTGAGCGAAGCGCTGCATGAGGCGGCGCTCGGAGCCGACAAACGGGCTATCGATTTTCCAAATCGCTGACTACTCTCAATGCCGCCGGCGCGCCCGGATCACGTTCGGCAACGACGAAAACCGCGCGAGCAGGCGGCTCAGTTCTTCGAGCCCGTGCACTTTCACGGTCACTTCGACCGCGGCCGTGTTGTCCGCCGCGTCCGTACTTGAGTTCATCGCCTCGATACTGATGTGCTCGTCGGCAAGCACGCCCGAAATGTCGCGCACGAGTCCGCGCCGGTCGTACGCATCGATCACGATGGCGACCGGGAAGGTTCGCTCCGCCGACGGCCGGCCCCAGTCCACCGTCAGCACGCGTTCCGGGTTGACCTCACGCAGCCGCACCAGGTTCGGACAATTTGCGCGATGGATGCTGACGCCGCGGCCGATGGTGATGTAGCCGAGGATTTCCTCGGGCGGCACCGGCCGACAGCAGCGTGCAATGGTGCTCAGCAGGTCGCCGACTCCGTCGATGACCATGCCTGTGGAGCCGCCGTGCGCGGCTGGCTTGGCGAGCCTTGGGCCGCGCTGCACCTCCTGGCGCTCATGCAACCGGCGATGCACCGCTCCAGCCACCTGCGCCAGCGTGATGTCGCCTTCGCCCAGGCCCTGGTAGAGCGCATCGGAATTCGCGAGACCGAGGTCGCCCAGGATTTCCGGCAGCGGCGGGGCACGTACCCCCAGTCGGTCCAGTTCACGCTCGAGCATCTGCCGTCCCTGCTCGCGGTTCTGCGCTTCGTCCTGCTTGCGGAACCAGCCACGGACTTTCGCACGGCTGCGCGGTGACGCCAGGAAGCCGAGTTGCGGCAGCAGCCAGTCCCGGCTCGGGTGCGGCTGCTTGGAAGGAATGATTTCGACGGTATCGCCGTTGGACAGCTTGTAGTCGAGCGTCACCATGCGCCCGTTGACGCGCGCTCCCCGGCAACGATGCCCCAGGTTGGTGTGGACCTGGTAGGCGAAATCGAGCGGCGTCGCACCCTTGGGCAGGTCGACGACCTCGCCCTTCGGGCTGAGCGCGAAGACCCGGTCTTCGAACACTTCCGCCTGCAGTCCCGCCAGCAGGTCGGGCTCGACGCCTTCCCGCTGTGCGGGCTCGAGCAGCTGGCGCAGCCAGACCATCTTCTGCTGAAAGCTGGCTTCGACCTTGCGGCCTTCCTTGTATTGCCAGTGTGCCGCGACGCCGAGTTCGGCGTGCTCGTGCATCTCGCGCGTGCGGATCTGCACTTCGAGCGGCAACTGGCCGGGCCCGATGACCGCCGTGTGCAGCGAGCGGTAATTGTTGCCCTTGGGGGTCGCGATGTAGTCGTCGAACTCGCCCGGAATATACGGCCACAGGCCGTGGACGCTGCCGAGCGCTGCGTAGCATTCGGAGATCGTGTCGACCATGACGCGGACCGCGAGCACGTCCATGACCTGGTCGAACTGCAGCGACTTGCGCTGCATCTTGCGCCAGATGCTGTAGATGTGTTTCGGCCGGCCCGTGACCTCGCCGCGGATGCCGAGTTGGTCGAGTTCGCGACTCAGCTCGCGCTTCACGTCTTCGATGTACTGCTCGCGCTCGGCTCGCTTGGACTTGAGCCAGCCGGCGATGCGCTTGTACTCATCGGGGGCGCTGAAGCGGAAAGCCAGGTCCTCGAGTTCCCACTTGAACTGCCAGATGCCGAGGCGGTTCGCCAGCGGCGCGTAGATTTCCTGTGCCTCGAGCGCAGCACGGCGCAGCTCGGTCTCGGGCGCGGATTTCATGCCGCGCATGCGCACGAGTTGCAGCGCCAGCCGGATCAGGACCAGGCGGACGTCGGACGCCAGCGCGAGCAGGAGCTTGCGCAGCCCCTCGGCCTGTTCGGGACGCAGGTGCTGGCCCGGGTTCCATCCCGGCGGAATGCCGCTGTCGCCGACGCGCTCGAGTTCCCGCGCCAGGTGCACGGCCGGTTCTCCGCAGAGTTCGAGCGCCCGGGACTCGTCGATCAGTCCCCCCTGGCGCAGCGGCACCAGCAGCGCCGCGAGGAGCACGTCGTCGTCCGCCTGCAATTGCGCGAGCGCGGCCATCAGCTCGACGCTGCGCAGGGTGTGTTCGTTCGGTGCGAGGACGCTTACCGCCTCGAGCGCGGTGCGCACCTTCGGTGCCAGCGAACGGATGTCGATTTCGGCGGGCTTCACGACGGGGTGCTCGGTGGAACTCGCGGGCGTGCGGCGCCCGGACGAAAAACGCTATCATACGACGACCGATTTTCAGGCTCAGTGCCGGGTGGATATTTGCCGAGAATCAACCGCGGCGGACGGCGCTGGACGCTCGCATCGGGCGCGATCGGGACCGCGGGCGAGTCGATTCGCATCCTTGGTATCGATCCGGGTTCGCAAGCGACCGGCTTCGGCATCATAGACTGGCAGGATGGCGACGCCCGCTACGTGGCAAGCGGGGCCATCCGCACGCGCGGCGACGCGTTTCCGCCCCGCTTACGCCAGATCTTCGACGGCGTGCAGGAACTCGTCCGGCAGTACGGCCCGCAGGAGGTCGCTATTGAGCGTGTTTTCATGCACCGCAACGCCGACAGCGCGCTGAAGCTTGGGCAGGCGCGGGGTGCGGCCATCTGCGGTGTATTTCCGGTGATCGCCACCGTGTACGAGTACGCGCCGCGCGAGGTGAAGCTGGCAATCGTCGGGCAGGGCGGCGCACTGAAGGAACAAGTTCAGCTCATGGTGATGTCGCTCCTGAAACTGCAGGGTGAACTCGGTCCTGATGCGGCCGACGCGATCGGACTCGCGTTGTGCCATGCGTACTCACGCGGCGCGCGGCAGGCCGTCGACGTCTCCATCGCGGCGCTCGGAGCCCGGCCTTGATCGGCTTCCTGCGCGGACGACTCGCCGCGAAGCATCCGCCCGCGCTGCTGCTGGACGTCGGCGGCGTGGGCTATGAACTCGAGGCGCCGATGTCGACGTTTTACGGCCTGCCTGCCGTCGGCGCGGACATCATGCTGCACACCCATCTCGTCGTGCGCGAGGACGCCCATATCCTGTTCGGTTTCGGCACCGAACGTGAACGGAG
Source organism: Pseudomonadota bacterium (assembly GCA_016704655.1). GTDB lineage: Bacteria > Pseudomonadota > Gammaproteobacteria > Steroidobacterales > Steroidobacteraceae > RPQJ01. Next base: position 394,534 of record JADIZR010000001.1, read on the forward strand.
CCTGTTCCGCGAACTCATCAAGATTTCCGGCGTCGGTCCACGCGTTGCGCTGGGCATCCTCTCCGGTGCCAGCGTGGACGAATTCCACCGCTGCGTCGAAGCCCAGGACGCCGCATCGCTCACACGCATTCCGGGCATTGGCCGCAAGACGGCGGAGCGCCTCATCATCGAGATGCGCGATCGCCTGCAGGCACTGACCACAGGCCAGTCGTTCGCAATTCGTGGCGCGGCCGGCCAGGGCGCGCCGGCGCCCACTCCGCAGGCTGAGGCGTTCAGTGCGCTGGTCGCGCTGGGCTACAAACCGCCCGAAGTCACGCGCCTGCTGCAGAAGGTCGATCCGTCCGCGATCACCACCGAAGAACTCATCCGCCACGCCCTGCGCGCGGCCAGCAGCTGATGCCGCATCGAGCCAGGACCAGTCAGTGACGATCGAACCCGACCGCGTCGTCTCCGCCAGCGGCCAGCGCGAGGAAGAGGTCTACGACCGCGCCGTGCGGCCAAAGACGCTCGCCGACTACGTCGGCCAGCCTGCCATGAAGGCACAGATGGAAATCTTCATCGCTGCGGCGCGCAACCGCGGCGAATCGCTCGATCACACCTTGATTTTCGGCCCGCCGGGCCTCGGCAAGACGACGCTCGCGCACGTCATCGCCAACGAGCTCGGCGTCGGGTTCAAGCAGACGTCGGGGCCGGTCCTGGAGCGTGCGGGCGATCTTGCGGCACTGCTCACCAATCTGCAGCCCAACGAGATCCTGTTCGTCGATGAAATTCATCGCCTGAGCCCCGTGGTCGAGGAAATCCTCTACCCGGCGCTCGAGGACTTCCAGCTCGACATAATGATCGGCGAAGGCCCGGGCGCGCGCTCGATCAAGATCGACCTGCCGCCTTTCACGCTGATCGGCGCTACGACGCGCGCAGGCCTGCTCACGTCGCCGTTGCGCGATCGGTTCGGCATCGTGCAGCGGCTCGAGTTCTACGGCCACGACGAACTGCAGCGCATCGTGCAGCGATCCGCGGGCATCCTCGGCGTGCCGACCGACGTGGACGGCGCCGCGCAGATCGCGACCCGCTCGCGCGGCACGCCCCGCATTGCCAACCGGCTGTTGCGCCGGGTCCGCGATTTCGCCGAGGTGAAGGCGGGTGGCCGCATCACGCAGGAGGTGGCGCGCGCGGCGCTCGACTTGCTCGATGTCGATCCACAGGGTTTCGATCCGATGGACCGCAGGCTGATGCTCACTATCATCGAGAAGTTCGACGGCGGTCCGGTGGGTGTCGACAGCCTGGCCGCTGCGCTCGGCGAGGAGCGCGGCACGATCGAGGATGTGATCGAGCCGTTCCTGATCCAGCAGGGCTATATCATGCGCACCGCGCGGGGCCGCGTGGCCGCACGCAATGCGTATCTGCATTTCGGCCTGACGCCGCCGGCCATCGAGGCGCGGCCGGCCAATCTCGGACTGTTCGAAGGCTGACGAGGTGATCCAAGAATGATCGGTGAGCATTCCATCCTGGAGCTGCTGCTGCAGGCCAGCTTCATCGTGCAGCTGGTCATGCTGCTGCTCATCGGTGCATCGGTGGCTTCGTGGGCCATCATCTTCAGCAAGCGCAAGCTGCTCAACGACGCGCGGCAGGCGGCGGACCGGTTTGAGGATGACTTCTGGTCGGGCGGCGACCTCGCCGCACTCTACAAGTCGCTCGAAGGTGGCACGCACACCGGCATGGCCGATATCTTCGTCTCAGGTTTTCGCGAGTTTTCGCGGCTGCGGTCACAACTCGGCCTTGCAGGCGCGCAGCTGCTCGATGCGAGCCGGCGCTCGATGAAGATCGCGCAGCTCAAGGAAACCGACCGCCTGGAGCAGAGTCTCTCGACGCTGGCGACGATCGGCTCGACCAGCCCGTACGTGGGCCTGTTCGGCACGGTGTGGGGCATTCTCACGGCGTTCCAGGCGCTCGGCAACGTGCAGCAGGCGACGCTCGCCACGGTGGCGCCCGCCATCGCGGAAGCGCTGATTGCCACGGCGATGGGTCTCTTCGCCGCCATTCCGGCCGTCATCGCCTACAACCGCTATGCGGACCAGGTGAGCCGGCTCGAGTTGCGCTACGACACGTTCATGGAAGAGCTGTCGGCCATCCTGCAACGCCATGCCGGCGTAACGCAGGGCTGAGGAGGCACCGACGATGTCGCGCAGGCGCGGCCGCAAGCTGATGGGCGAGATCAACGTCGTACCGTACATCGACGTGATGCTGGTGCTGCTCATCATCTTCATGGTCACCGCGCCGATGCTGAGCCAGGGCATCAAGGTCGACCTGCCGCAGGCGGCGGCGGAACCGATCGAGCCCGACGACCTCGAGCCTCTGCTGTTGAGCGTCGACAGCGCGGGGGCGATGTACCTGAACCTGGGCGATCCCAGACAGGCCCTCGACGACGCAAGGTTGCTCGAAGTGGCCGGCGCCGCCCTGCGCCGGGAACCTCAGCGCCCCGTTCTGGTCAAGGCTGACAAGGCCGTGCCGTATGGGCGCGTCGTGGAGGGCATGGTGCTGTTGCAGCGGGCGGGTGCAAAAAGGTCGGTTTTGTCACTGAGCCGTTGTCCGCCGGGCGCGGATCCGGGTCGCGCTGACCAATGAGTCGCGCCGCGAGCGGCAATCTGCGGCCCTGGGTCGGGTCGGCCATCGTCCATGGGCTGGTCGTGGTCGCGCTTGCGCTCGCGGCCATTCAATGGCGCACGGATCCGCCGCCGCCACAGCTCGCGATCGAGGGCAACGTCGTCCGTTACGAGGACCTGCCATCGTCGGTGAAAGCGGGCAAGGCCATGCGCGAGCCCACACCCGATGCGCCCGTGAAACAGGCGCCCCCGCCGGTTCCCGAACCGGAGTCCGAGCCGAAGCCCGATCCGGCGGTGCTCAAACAGCAAGCTGAGCAGCAAACGCAAGCCAAAGCCGCAGCCCAGGCCAAGGCGGAGGCCACGGCCGAGCGTCGCCGCGAGCAACAGGCGCAGGCTCAGGCAGCGCAGGCGCAGGCGACGGCCGCGCTCGCCGCAAAGAAGCAGACCGAGGCCGATGATAAGCGCAAGCAGGACGAGACGCACAAGCAGGAGGCGGCTGCGGCGAAGCAGCAGCAGGCCGAGCAGGAAGCGGCGGCGCGCGCAGCGAAGTTGAAGGCTGCGCAGCAGGCCGAATTGCGTCGTGCACTCGAAGACGAGGAGGCCGGCGAAGCCCTCGCGCGCTCCGGTGTCGTCGACGAGTATCGCACGCTGTTGATCCAGACCATCGAGCGCAACTGGAACCGACCGCCTTCGGCGCGAGCCGGCCTCGAATGCACGCTGTACGTCACTCAGGCAACCGGTGGCACGGTGCTCGACGTTAAGATTGGCGCTTGCAATGGCGACCAGGCCGTGCGCGAATCCGTCGCCAATGCGGTGTATCGTTCCTCACCGCTGCCCGCGCCGCGCGATGCGCGCGCATTCGAGCGCCGGCTGGTCATCGTTTTCAAGCCTACGGAGTAACGTGGAGATGACGTTTCAGCGCGCCCAGGCGCGTCCCACACGGTTGAGTCATGCCCGGGCGTTGGCCTGGTTTTTCGTGCTGGCGGGTTCGCTCGCAACGAGCGCCCACGCGCAACTGCGCCTCGACATCACCCAGGGCGTGCGCGACGCAGTGCCCATCGCGGTCGTGCCGTTCGGCGGCCAGGCCGAAGGTGGCCCGAACGACGTCGCTGCCGTCATCGCGGGCGACCTGCAACTGAGCGGGCGCTTCAAGCCGCTCGAACGGCGCGACCTGGTTGCGCGACCGACGCGCGGCGAGCAGGTCCGCTTCGAGGACTGGCGCTTGCTCGAATCCGATTTTCTCGTCATCGGCCATGTCGCGCCAGAGGCGAGCGGGCTCGCCGTCGAGTTCGAACTCTTCAACGTGCAGACTGGCCAGCAGTTGCTCACAAAACGCCTGGTCACCAGCGAGCGCGGCCTGCGCGCGACGGCGCACCGGATCGCCGACCTGATCTTCGAGCGGCTCACGGGCATTCCAGGCGCATTCTCGACACGCATCGCCTATGTCGCGGTCGATGGTCGACCGCCCAGGCAGCGCTATCGGCTGATGGTTGCGGACGCCGACGGCTACGGCCCACGCATCGTCACCGAGTCGTCGGAACCCATCATGTCACCGGCCTGGTCGCCCGACGGGCAGAGCCTCGCGTACGTCTCGTTCGAGGGCAAGGCGTCGGCGATATACGTGCAGCGGCTCGCGACGGGCGAGCGCAAGCGCGTCTCGGCGCGGGCCGGCATCAACGGCGCGCCGGCCTGGTCGCCCGACGGCCGCAAACTGGCACTGACGTTGTCGCGTGACGGCAATCTCGACCTGTACGTGCTGGACCTGGCCACGCAAGGGCTCACGCGCCTGACGTCCGACGGCGCCATCGACACCGAGCCGGAGTGGTCGCGCGATGGTGCGTCCATCTATTTCACTTCGGACCGGGCGGGCAATGCGCAGGTCTACCGGGTAGGTGCAGGCGGCGGCCAGGAAGCGCAGCGCCTCACCTTTACCAACGGGTACAACGCACGACCCCGAATGTCGCCGGATGGCGAGTCGCTGGCGCTGGTCACGCTGGACCGTGGCGCCTATCGCATCGCGACCTACGATCTCAAGACGCGTAATGTGCACGTGCTGACGGATGGCCGGCAGGACGAGGCGCCGAGCTTCGCGCCGAACGGGGCGATCCTCATCTACGCAACCCGTGCAGGAGCGAAGGGTACGCTGGCGATGGCGTCGGCCGACGGCCGGTTCCAGCAGCGGCTCAGCTCGGACACGGGCGACGTGCGCGAGCCGGTCTGGTCGCCGTTCCCGCCCGCACAGCGGTGAAGGCTGCGTCGACGCAAGGTATCATTCACGGAATTTACCGGCCGACAGTGCGCGGCCCGACTATGCAGGAGTTCGATGATTATGAAATGGACCCATGCCGTTGCCTTCGCCTTGCTTGCCGTCGGCCTGGCAGGATGCTCGAAGCCGAAGCAGGTACAGCCGGACACTTCGGCACAGGCTCCGGTCGACGGCAGCGCGCAGACGAGCGGGCTCGGCAACGAGACCGGCCCGTCCACGGGAGCGAGCGCCGGTGCGATGAGCGCGGCGCAGCAACAGGCGCTCGCTGCCCTGCAGTCCCGCAATATCGTGTTCTTCGAGTTCGACAGCAGCGAGATCCGCGCTGACTATGTCAGTGTCGTCGCGGCGCACGCGGCCTACATGACCAAGTTCCCGACGGCGCGCGTGCGGCTCGAGGGGCATACCGACGAACGCGGCTCGCGCGAATACAACATCGGCCTCGGCGAACGGCGCGCGCAGACGGTGCGCAAGGCGCTGATGCTGCAGGGCGTCGCCGAAGCGCAGATCACGACGGTCAGCTACGGCGAGGAGCGACCCGCGGTCGAGGGCTCGGATGAATCCGCCTACGCGCAGAATCGTCGCGTCGAACTCGTGCAGGTGCAGTGATCCGATGAAAACTGTCGTGCGAGGCGCCTTCATGGCGTCGGCCCTGCTGGTCAGCTCGCTGGTCCATGCGGCCGCCAGCAACAAGGAACTCGAGGCGCGGGCGGATGCCAGCGACCAGCGCCTGGGTGCGCTCGAGAGCCGGGTCAACCAGTCGCTGCTCGACCTGCAGCAGCAGATCGAGAAGTCACAGCTGCAGTTGCGCACGTTGCGCGGTCAGATCGAGGAGGCCCGGCACGAGCTGGAGTCGCTGCAACAGCAGCAGCGTGACCTCTATGGCGATCTCGACCGGCGCCTGCTGGTGATGGAGAACGGGGCCGGAGGCGCACCCGTCGCTGCGGGTGGTGCCACCAACGCGCCCGATGCGGTGTTCGCTGATGAATCCTCGGTCTACGGCGAAGCGTTCGCCGCGATGAAAGCAGGCCGTTACGAGGAAGCCGCGCGCGGCTTCCAGATGTACCTCGCGAAGTATCCGCGCGGCCCTCGCGCCGACAGCGCCACGTACTGGCTCGGCGAAGCGCAGTTCGTCCAGCAGCAGTACGACGCGGCCCTGAAGTCGTTCCAGGCCGTCAGCGCCTTTGCCGAGTCACGGCGCCTGCCAGATGCGATGTACAAGGTGGCGCTCAGCCAGTACGAGCTGAAGGCGTTCAAGAATGCGCGCGCAACGTTGAACAAGGTCATTTCGACCTACCCTGACGCCGAGGCCGCCAGACTGGCCCAGGCCCAGATCGACAAGTTGAACGCCGAGGGCCGGTGAGCCGGCTCAAGGTCACCGAGACCTTCGTCTCGATCCAGGGCGAAGCCGACGCCGTCGGCTGGCCCACGCTCTTCATCCGCCTCACGGGATGCCCGCTGCGTTGCGTGTATTGCGATACGCAGTATTCCTTCTACGGCGGCGAGTGGCGCACGCTCGACGAACTTCTCGTCATTGCGCGGGAGAGCAGTGTGCGACACGTTTGTGTCACGGGCGGGGAGCCGCTGGCGCAGAAAGCGTGTCTCGAGCTGTTGACTGCGTTGTGTGAGGCGAGCTATTCGGTTTCGCTCGAGACGAGCGGCGCTCTCGACGTCGCCAGGGTCGATCCGCGGGTCAGCCGCGTCGTCGACCTGAAGACGCCGGAGTCCGGCGAAGGCAAGCGCAACATGCTTCAGAACCTGGACGTGCTGACGTCGCACGATCAGCTCAAGTTCGTGCTCTGTTCGCGTACCGATTACGAATGGGCTCGTGACCTGCTGCGGGAGCGCGCCGCGCCGTTGCCGGCGCAGGTGCTGTTCTCGCCGGTGTGGGGCCAGGTCGAGCCGCGCGACCTGGCGGACTGGATCCTCGCGGATCGCCTGCCGGTGAGGCTGCAGGTGCAGCTGCACAAGTATCTCTGGGGCAGCGAGCCGGGTCGCTGATGACGAAGCATGAGGTTGACACACGTGGCGCCGACGCCCCGCGACCGGCCATCGTGCTGGTTTCAGGTGGGCTGGATTCCGCGACTTGCCTCGCTATTGCCAGCGCCGAGGGTTACCGCTGCCACGCGCTCAGTTTCCAGTACGGCCAGCGTCATCACGTCGAAGTGGACGCCGCCCGCAAGGTCGCCGCCCGGCTGGGTGCCGTCGAACATCGCGTCATGCGGATCGATCTCGGCGCATTCGGAGGATCGGCCCTGACGGATGCGTCGATCGCCGTCCCCGAAGGCGGAGCGAGCGGCGCAGCCATCCCGATCACCTACGTACCTGCGCGCAACACCGTTTTCCTGGCTTTTGCGCTGGCGTGGGCCGAAGTCCTGCATGCGCACGACATCTTCATCGGGGTGAATGCCGTCGATTACTCCGGTTATCCGGACTGCCGTCCCGAGTTCATCGACGCGTTTACGCGCATGGCCAATCTCGCCACGCGCGAAGGTGTCGAAGGTCAGGAGCCGCTGCGGGTCCGCACGCCTTTGATCGACCTGACGAAGGCCGAGATCATCCGCCGTGGCGCGGCCCTGGGCGTGGACTACGGTTCGACTGTTTCCTGCTACCAGGCGGACGAGCGGGGCAGGGCCTGCGGCCGCTGCGACTCCTGCCGCCTGCGCGCGGCCGGGTTCGAGGCAGCCGGGGTGCCGGATCCCACCGTTTATCGATGATCGGCTATCATACCCGGCTAGTCGAAACGGGCCGTTAGCTCAGCGGTAGAGCAGCTGGCTTTTAACCAGTTGGTCGATGGTTCGATCCCATCACGGCCCACCATCAAATCAAGCCCTTAGGCTCGATGGTCGGCACGCTACAGGTCCTTTGCTACCTTTTGCTACCACGGGCCGGAAAAGCCCGTGCGCAACCTTCTCTGCGGCGTACTCCATATCGTCCGGCGGCGCGGCCGCGTACTGGTCCATCGTGAACGACGACGAGGCGTGACCGGCCAGCACTGACACCACCTTCGCGGAGACGCCCTGGGAGAGCACCTGCGTGCAGTAAGTGTGCCGCAGCGTGTGGAACGTGCCCAGACGGCTTACGAGGGCGCGGGTGAGGACTTGGTCTCGGTGGTTGTCGCAGGACCCACGGTGCCGCGCTGCACGGCGCTCGTCGTGGTGCAAATCGGGTGCGTTCACGCAGAAACAAGAAACCCGGTACTCAGCCGGATTCCGTTGTCGCGTCGAGCGTTTCGCTCAGGCGGCTTTACGCCTCCGCAGGAAGCCGAGACCGCCTAGACCGGAGACAAGCAGCCAGGCTGCAGCGGGCAGTGGAACCGGCGCGGTTGACGTGATGTACGCGCCGCCGACGGGGTTGACTCTATCAGGGAGCAATTTATTGCATTCCACAGCCGCACAGAGCTGCTCGCTGACTGCGGACAGGTTGATTATCCCGCCCGAATCTGTCATCGACGAAACGAGGAAGAGAGTAAGTCGTGTTGTGGTCCCTGGCACGACAGGGAAGCTATTCGAAAGGAAATCAGCGGTATTCGCGCTTCCTACATTGGTGGGATAGGCGTAGCTGGCTGCACCCAATACGGTTCCAGCGGTGGTCGTGAGCGAGATGCTCGAGAACACGTTGGTTGACGCGTCGTAGGTGAACGATCCTGCCAAAGTACCGCTGTCATTGAAAGTCACGCCGTTGACGTACCACGTCACCGCAGCAGCATTTACCGTCATCGGTACGGCTAGCAGAGCCAATGCGAGCGAAATGCAGGCGATGCTTACGGCTTTCGGCAAACCAACGTTATTCCTTGGAAGCAGAGCGAACTTGCACATGTGGTTTTCTCCCAATTCCGTCCCTTTTTTGTAAAAAAGCAATATCACAACTCAGTCGCCGGGGCCAGTATCCGCATGAATGATTCGACTGACAAACGTATGACACGCTGCTGCGATTTCTGCAGCAGCAGCGCAGCAGGGTTGGGCTCTCCCGGTGAGCTAGGTTCGGGAGTACGCTCGGCCCATGATCGACTTAACCAGCATCGCCGGCCTCCACGCGCACGACCACGAACTGCAGGCCTGCTGCGGCCGGTGCAACGGCAACAGGCTTTACTGCACCAAAGTGGCCAGCCTGCGGACGAAATTCAGGCAGGAAGTCTGCAGGACGCAGAACGAGACGACGACGTGCAGCGGCGTGGCGAAAACGCGCGCCAGGACTTGCGCAAGATCACCAAAATATGTGCTGGAGGGTCCGGGTCCAGGTCCTGCTATGGCTCGTGAGCTGGGCCGGTTTGACGCGGGCAGACGGCCGGCGCCGGTCGTGCCAGCGCTCATTACGAATTGAGGGCCCGCGGCAGCCCTGTTAGATTCTGGACTTACCACTCCCACCGATCCGAGAGAACCATGAAGAACAAGGTGTTCGCTTCCCTGGCCGCTGTCGCACTCGCGTTTGCCGCCCCCGCCATGGCGCAGAAGTCTGCGGGGGAAAGGGTCGACGACGGCACCATCGCCACTTCCGTGAAAGGCAGCCTCGTCGCCGAGAAAGGCGTGCCGTCGAGCGACGTCAACGTCGAGGTCTACAAGGGCGTCGTGCTGCTGAGCGGTTTCGTCAAGACGCAGGCCGAGAAGGACGCTGCGGGCAAGGTTGCCAAGAACGTCAAGGACGTAGGGTCCGTGCGCAACCAGCTCGTGGTGCATCCGTCCACGTCGATGGGCACCAAGCTCGACGACACAGTGCTGGTCAGCAAGGTCAAGGCCGCGCTGGTGGACGCCAGCGACGTGAAGTCCGGCCAGATCAACGTCGAAGCCCGTGGCGGCATCGTGCAGCTGGGCGGCTTCGTGACCAGCGAAAAGATGAAGGGACGCGCGCTCGCTGTCGCCAAGGGCGTTTCCGGCGTGAAGCAGGTGGACGACGCGCTGTTCGTCAAGCCGGAGTAACCGGGCAGCAGGCGACACGTAAGCTTTGCGTGGAGGCCCCGTTCGACGGGGCCTCTTTGCGTCTGGGGCCGGGGAATCGCTGCCCGCGGCGATCAAGTCGACCCCGGACCAGGGAGGTTGGATCGGCTGCGGGGTTCCGCTACCATGCGCGCCTACAGTTTCACTCGTAACTAACTGGCGGGAGGGCTGCCATGGCCGACCTCTTCGAAAATCCGATGGGTACCGACGGTTTCGAGTTCGTCGAATACACCGCGCCCGATCCCGAGCTGCTGCGTTCGCTGTTCGAGCGCATGGGTTTTCCGGTCACGGCGCGCCATCGCAGCAAGAACGTCACGCTGCACCGGCAGGGCGACGTCAACTTCATCATCAACGCCGAGCCAGGCAGTTTTGGCCAGCGCTTCGCGCAGCAGCACGGGCCGTCCGCCTGCGCGATGGCCTTTCGCGTGAAAGATGCCGCGCAGGCGTTCAAGCGCGCGGTCGACCTCGGCGCGAAGCCAGTGCAGAACGCCGTGGGACCGATGGAACTCAACATTCCAGCCATCGAAGGCATCGGCGGCAGTCAGGTGTACCTCGTGGATCGCTACGGCGAGAATACGATTTACGACGTCGACTTCATCCCGGTGCAGGAAGGCGGTTCGCTCCGCGCGACCGGCCTGTCGGTGATCGACCACCTGACCCACAACGTACATCGCGGCAACATGGCCAAGTGGGCAGGTTTCTACGAGAAGCTGTTCAACTTTCGTGAGATCCGTTACTTCGACATCGAGGGCAAGAAGACGGGACTGTTCAGCAAGGCGATGACCAGCCCGTGCGGCAAGATCCGCATCCCGATCAACGAGTCGCAGGACGACAAGTCGCAGATTGCGGAATACCTGCGTGAGTACCAGGGCGAGGGCATCCAGCACATTGCGCTGCACACATCGGACATCTATGCGACGGTCGACGTGCTGCGCGCCAACGGCATCCAGTTCCAGGAGACGCCGGCGACCTACTACGAAGGCGTGTCGGCCCGCGTCGAAGGACACCGCGAGAAGCTCGAAGAACTTTCGAAGCGCAACATCCTGATCGACGGCAGCGCGAAGGACGGCATCCTGCTGCAGATATTCACCACCAACGTCATCGGCCCGATTTTCTTCGAGGTCATCCAGCGCAAGGGCAACGAGGGCTTCGGCGAGGGCAACTTCCGCGCGCTGTTCGAGTCGATCGAGCTCGACCAGGAGCGGCGCGGCGTCATCTGAGGAAGGGCAGGAAGGGTAGGAAGGGTAGGAAGGGTAGGAAGGGCGAAGAGGAAGGGGTCCGGAGCGGCCGCGTCGCGGCCTTCAGGCTAGCCCCTGTCCCCTTTTCACTGAAGGTGCAACCTTGAAGCAATACATACCGGTGTCACGCGTCGAAGGCATAGCCTCACGGCAGGCGCACTGCGACTTGCCGGAGGGCACGTACGAACGCGAGATGAGCAAGGAAGGGTTTTTCGGCCCCGCCGCGTTCTTCCACCATCGACACCCGCCGACCGGCTGGACCGAGTTCGAGGGACCGTTGCGGCCGCGTGCGCTCGACCTGACGCAGTTGCCGGTCGGGTCGACCAGTCCCTGGACGTCCGCTGAGGTGCTCGCAAACGCCTCCTGCCGCGTGCGCTTCTGGCGCCTGTCGCAGAGCATGGACAAGCTCGCGCGCAATGCGGACGGCGACGAACTGCTGTTCCTGCACAACGGCGAGGCCGATCTCTACTGTGATTTCGGGCACCTGGGCCTGCGTGCCGGCGACTACGTCATGCTCCCGCGTGGGACGATGTGGCGGCTCGAGATCACTGCACCGATCGACGTGCTGTTGATCGAGTCCACCAACGCGAGCTACATGCTCCCCGACAAGGGCCTCGTCGGTCCGCACGCGATCTTCGATCCGGCGATCCTCGATACGCCGCGCATCGATGCAGCGTTCAAGGCGCAGCAGTCGGCCACGCGGGGCTGGCAGGTCGAGGTCAAGCGCCGCGGCGCGATCTCGCGCATCACTTACCCGTTCAATCCGCTGGACGCCATCGGCTGGCATGGCGAACTCGCGCCGGTACGGCTCAACGTGCGCGACATCCGACCGCTGATGAGTCACCGTTACCACCTGCCGCCTTCGGCGCACACGACGTTCGTGTCGTCGCGCTTCGTCGTCTGCACGTTCGTGCCGCGGCCGTTCGAGACCGATCCGAAGGCACTGAAGGTGCCGTTCTTCCACAACAATGACGACTACGACGAGGTCATCTTCTATCACGCGGGCGACTTCTTCAGCCGCGACAACATCCACCCGGGCATGCTCACGTATCACCCCGCAGGGTTCACGCACGGGCCGCACCCGAAGGCGCTTACGCGGATGTTCGAGCAGACCAAAGCCGCGACCGACGAATACGCGGTGATGATCGACACGCGCGACCCGATCGACGTCAGCCCCGGCGGACTCGCGGTGGAATGGGCCGGTTACGTCGACAGCTGGAAGAACAAGTGAAGCTCGCCACCCTGCGCAACGGCACCCGTGACGGCCAGCTGGTCGTGGTCAGCCGTGATCTCACGTGGGCGATGCCCGTGCCTGCGATCGCGCCGACGTTGCAGGCGGCGCTCGATGACTGGCCCCGCATTTCGCCGCTGCTGCACGAGGTGTGCGATCACCTTGCCGAAGGCCATACGAACGGCGCGTTGCCGTTCGACCAGAAGACAGCGCTCGCGCCGCTACCGCGCGCTCACCACTGGGTCGACGGGTCGGCCTACGTCAACCATGTCGAACTCGTGCGCAAGGCGCGCAAAGCCGACATGCCGCCGAGCTTCTGGACCGACCCGCTCGTGTACCAGGGCGGCTCGGATGATTTCATCCCGCCAACCGCCGACGTGCCGGTGCCGAGCGAGGACTACGGCATCGACCTCGAGGGCGAAATCGCCGTGATCACGGACGACGTGCCGATGCTGACCGCCGTCGACGCGGCCGCCAGTCACATCAAGCTGATCATGCTCGTCAACGACTGGTCGCTGCGCAACCTGATCCCGGCCGAGCTCGCGAAGGGGTTCGGTTTCTACCAGTCGAAACCCGCCACGTCTTTTGCTCCCTGCGCGATCACTCCCGATGAACTCGGCGCCGCCTGGCAGAGTTGCAAGGTGCACCTGCCGCTGGTGTCGCACATCAACGGCAAGTTGTTCGGCCGGCCGAACGCGGGCGTCGACATGACGTTCGATTTCGCGCAGCTGATCGCGCACGTGACCAGGACGCGCCGGCTGGGCGCCGGGACGATCATCGGTTCGGGGACGGTTTCCAATTACGACCGCTCCAGCGGGTCATCCTGCCTCGCGGAAACCCGCGCACTAGAGCAGATCGCCGGCGGCAAGCCCACCACGCCGTTCCTGCGGTTCGGCGACCGGGTGCGGATTGAAATGTTCGGCCACGATGGCACGAGCCTGTTTGGCGCGATCGATCAGCAGGTGGTCGCGGCCCTGGCCCGTTCCACCGACGACTGACTCGAGGCACCAGACTCGGGCATCATGCGGCGGACCGTCCGCATAGGTGTTGCCATGTTCGAACCGCTGGAACCGCTCGCGCCCGACTCGATACTCGGCGTGACCATCGCTTATCGTCGCGATACGTCGCCGCTGAAGGTGGACCTGGGAGTCGGCGTCTACCGCGACGATTCCGGCAATACGCCGGTGCCTGCCGCCGTGCGCGAGGCCGAGCGTGCATTGATCGGCGCGCAGACCACGAAGAGTTACGTGGGTCCGGCGGGCAATCTCGAATTCAACGAACGGATCATCGCCCTCGCGCTCGGGCCGCTCGCGGCCGGGCTCGCCGACCGCACCTCGACGATCCAGACGGTCGGCGGCTGCGGCGCGCTCAGGCTCGGTGCCGAACTCGTCAAGGCCGCCCGGCCGGACACCGTCGTGCACGTCAGCGATCCGACGTGGGCCAATCACGAACCGCTCATCGGCAGCTCGGGCATGCGACTGGAGCGTTATCCTTACTTCGACGCCGAGCGCCGCGCGGTGGCATTCGACGCCATGCTCTCTCACATCGACCAGCTGCCGGCTGCTTCGCTGGTTCTGCTGCATGCGTGCTGCCACAACCCGACGGGTGCGGACCTGTCGCCGGACCAGTGGCAGGAGCTCGCGGCAGTAATCGAGCGCCGGGGGCTCGTACCCTTCGTCGACCTCGCGTACCAGGGGTTCGGCGACGACCTGGACGCCGACGCGGTCGGGTTGCGTACGCTCGCAGGACGGGTGCCGGAACTCCTGCTCGCGGTGTCGTGCTCGAAGAATTTCGGAGGAGGAGGTCGGCTCCATGGTGGCCCGCATGAAGTCATTGCGCGCGCTGTTCGCGGCCCGCCTGGCCGCCCGGCTGCCGGGCCATGACTTCGGCTGGGTCACGCAGCAACGCGGGATGTTCTCGTTGCTCGGGCTGCCGGAGGCGGACATCGCGCGGCTGCGGGACGTGCACCACATCTATATGCCCCCCGACGGGCGCGTCAACGTGGCTGGCATCAGCGACGCCAACGTGGACTACGTGGCCGACGCGGTCGCGAAACTGCTCGCCTGATCCCGGCGTGATCCGGGCAGGCTGCTGCGGCCTGCGGACGCGACTAGCCGGAGCGGGCAGCTTTACTATAGAATCCATGGTCCGAGGTATCCGTGTTGCCCGTTGGGCGGGGCGGACCTTGGCCGGTTCATGGCACCTCGCGGCGCTGTGAGGCGGCGGGTGATTCGCCAAAGAGGTCCCCGCAAGCGGGGATTTTTCTTTTGCGACGGTCGGTGCGGCCGCTAGCAGGAAGGAGAAATGGGCCGCGGGCCCATTTTTCGTTTATGGGGTTCGAGCGAGGACGGAGCGATGCTCAGGGATAAGCTGGCGGCGCTGCTGCAGCCGGTCATCGCCGGGCTCGGGTACGACCTTTGGGACCTTGAGTACCTGCCGGGCCGTGGCAACGCCCTGCTGCGCATCTACCTCGACACGGACGCCCACGAGGGCATCACGGTCGCGGACTGCGAGCGGGCGAGCCGGGCGGTCAGCGAGACGCTCGACGCCGCCGATCCGATTCCGGGTAACTACACCCTCGAGGTGTCATCCCCGGGCGTCGAGCGGCCGCTGCGCGTGGCGCGGCATTTCGCGCCGTACGCGGGCGAACAGGTTTTCGTGGAGATGGTGCATCCCGTCGAGGAGCGCCGCCGGTTCAAGGGCCGGATGGTCGTCGCCGGGGACGACACGATCGAGGTTGAGGTGGACGGCCGGCGGTACCGGCTGCCGATTGCGGGAATCAGGAAGGCGCACCTCGCGCCCGATTTCTGACCGCAGACGATTCAGAGGACGACGAGCGATGAACAAAGAGATCCTGATGGTCGTGGATGCCGTCTCGAACGAGAAGGGCGTCGAGAAGGACATCATCTTCGAGGCACTCGAAGCCGCGCTCGCGTCCGCAACGCGCAAGAAGTACGGCGAAGAAATCGACGTGCGCGTGTCGATCAACCGCAAGACGGGCGACTACGACACGTTCCAGCGCTGGAAGGTCTTTGCCGACGACTCGACCGAACTCGAGTTCCCGGACAAGGAGCTGCGCCTCGAGGACGGCCTCGACGTCTCGCCGGAAGCCGAGCCGGGTGGGTACGTCGAAGTGCCCCTCGAGTCGGTTGCGTTCGGTCGCATCGCGGCGCAGACCGCGAAGCAGGTGATCGTGCAGAAAGTGCGCGAGGCCGAGCGCGCGCAGGTCGTCGAAATGTACAAGGCCCGCATCGGCACGCTGGTGTCCGGCCTGGTGAAGCGCGTCGACCGCAACGGTATTTTCGTCGACCTCGGCGGCAACGCCGAAGGCTTCATCCCACGCGACCAGATGATCCCGCGCGAGCCGGTCCGCACGCAGGACCGCATCAAGGCCTTCCTGAAGGACGTGCGCTCCGAGCCGCGCGGTCCGCAGCTGTTCCTGAGCCGCACCGCGCCGGAGTTCCTGATCGAGCTGTTCAAGCTCGAGGTGCCGGAGGTGGGCCAGGGCCTGATCAACATCCTCGGTGCCGCGCGCGATTCCGGCGCCCGCGCCAAGATCGCCGTCCGCAGCAACGATCCGCGCATCGATCCGGTCGGCGCCTGCGTCGGCATGCGCGGTTCGCGCGTGCAGGCGGTCTCGAACGAGATCGCCGGCGAACGCGTCGACATCATCCCGTTCGACGACAACCCCGCGCAGTTCGTGATCAACGCGATGCAGCCGGCGGAAGTCAGCTCGATCGTCATGGACGAAGAGTCGCATTCGATGGACATCGCCGTGGCGGAGGAAAAGCTGTCACAGGCGATCGGCCGCGGCGGCCAGAACATCCGTCTCGCGAGCGAACTCACCGGCTGGAAGCTCAACATCATGAGCGAGCAGGCCGCCGAGGAAAAAAGCGAGTCCGAGCAGAAGGTGCTGCGCGAACTGTTCATGCAGCAGCTCGACGTCGACGAGGACGTTGCAGCGATCCTGGTGCAGGAGGGCTTCTCGAGCATCGAGGAAATCGCCTACGTGCCACAGTCCGAGATCGCGTCGATCGAGGAATTCGACGAGGCGATCGTGCAGGAACTGCGCAATCGCGCGCGCGACGTGCTGCTGACGCAGGCGATCGCGAGCGAAGAGACGGTTGCCGCCCCGGCGGCCGACCTGCTCGAAGTCGAAGGCATGGACGGCACCCTGGCGGTGGAACTCGCGCGCCACGGCATCGTGACTCGTGAGGACCTGGCCGAGCAGGCGATCGACGACCTCGCCGAGATCCCGAATCTCGACGAGAAGCGCGCGGGCGAGCTGATTCTCGCTGCGCGCAAGCACTGGTTCGAACAGGGCCAGCAGGCGTGAGCGGAGGTCTGATTACATGGCAGAAGTAACGGTCACGCAGTTTGCAGAGGTCCTGAAGGTCCCCGTCGACCGGTTGCTGACGCAGCTGGGCGAGGCCGGCATCAAGGTGGGTGGCGCTGACGACATCATCAGCGAGGAAGCCAAGATGGAGCTCCTGACGTACCTGCGCCGCGCGCACGGACGTCATGGCGAAGACGCTGCGGCACCGCGCAAGATCACCCTGCAGCGCAAGTCGCAGCAGGAGATCAAGCTCGCGTCGACGCTGGGCCGTGCCCGCACCGTCGCCGTCGAGGTCCGGCGCAAGAAGACCTACCTGAACCGGTCGGTCATCGAGGAAGAGCAGCGCCAGCGCCTGGAAGAAGTCGACAAGCAGCGTACCGTCGAGGACGTCACGAGCCCGAGCCAGGAGCAGGAACGTGCGGAGAACGACCGTCGTGCAGCTGAACAGCTCGAGCGCGATCGCATCGAAGCGGACGAGCGGCGTGTGC
This sequence comes from Pseudomonadota bacterium, assembly GCA_016704655.1. Classification (GTDB taxonomy): domain Bacteria; phylum Pseudomonadota; class Gammaproteobacteria; order Steroidobacterales; family Steroidobacteraceae; genus RPQJ01. The sequence continues at coordinate 411,624 of JADIZR010000001.1, forward strand.
TGGAAGAAGCCGCGCGAGCGCGGGCCGAAGCCGATGCCCGTGATGCCGCCGAACAGCAGGCCCGCGACCGCACCGAGCGTGAGCGTGAGCGCGCCGATGCCGAACGTCGCGCGGCTGAGCCGCCGCGCCCGTCGAAGCCCGCTCGTGCGCCGGAATCGGCACCCAGCCGAGCGCCGGCGCCGGGCGCCGCGACCAAGTACGGACGCCAGGAACTCCACGTGTCGGCGAATGCCAAGGCGAGCTTCAAGAAGAAGCAGCAGCCTGCCGGCCGTTACCGCCGTTCGGGCCAGGTGCAGGTCGAGGCGCGCCACGGTTTCGTGGAGCCCACCGCGCCCGTCAAGCGTGACGTGCTGATCCCGGAAACAATCACGGTCGGCGAGCTCGCCAACCGCATGGCGATCAAGGCCAACGAAGTCATCAAGACGATGATGAAGATGGGCGTGATGGCCACGATCAACCAGCCCATCGACCAGGACACGGCGACACTCGTCGTCGAGGAATTCGGACACACGCCGATCGCGCTGAAGGAAGACCAGATCGAGCAGCAGTTGCTCGAGACCTCGGCCGATATCGAAGTGCTGCCGCGACCGCCGGTCGTGACCATCATGGGTCACGTCGACCACGGCAAGACGTCACTGCTCGACTACATCCGCACCACCAAGGTGGCCGCGGGCGAAGCGGGTGGCATCACCCAGCACATCGGCGCCTACCAGGTGCAGACGCCGAAGGGCCTCATCACGTTCATCGACACGCCGGGGCACGCAGCGTTCACCGCGATGCGCGCCCGTGGTGCGAACGTCACCGACATCGTCATCCTGGTGGTGGCTGCGGACGACGGTGTCATGCCGCAGACGATCGAAGCCATCCAGCATGCCCGCGCGGCGGAAGTGCCGATCGTCGTGGCCGTCAACAAGATCGACAAGCACGGCGCCGATCCGGATCGCGTCAAGAACGACCTCGGCAAGCAGAATGTCATCCCCGAGGAATGGGGCGGCGACGTGATGTTCGTCAACGTGTCCGCCAAGACGGGCGAGGGCATCGACAAGCTGCTCGAATCCGTGCTGCTGCAGGCTGAAGTGCTCGACCTGAAGGCGCCGACTTCCGGCCTCGCCGTGGGCGTCGTGCTCGAGTCCAGCATCGAGAAGGGCCGCGGTCCGGTCGCGACCGTGCTGGTGAAGCGCGGCACGCTCAAGACCGGCGATCCGATCATCGCAGGCCAGGAATTCGGCCGCGTGCGTGCGTTGTTCGACGCGCTGGGCAAGCAGGTGCAGACGGCCGGGCCGGCCCAGCCCGTGCAGGTGCTCGGCCTGTCGGACGCGCCGGGCGCCGGTGACGACCTGCTGGTCGTCGAGAGCGAGCGCAAGGCACGCGAAGTCGCCCTGTATCGCCAGGGCAAGTACCGCGACGTGCGTCTTGCCGGCGCGACGAAGAAGGTCGAGGACGTCTTCTCGCAGTTGGGCGAGAACGCGGGCCAGTTCGTCAACCTCATCGTCAAGGCCGACGTGCAGGGCAGCGCCGAAGCATTGCGGGACTCGCTGTCGAAGATTGGCACCGACGAGGCGTCGGTCAAGGTCATCGCGAGCGGCGTGGGCGGCATCACCGAGTCCGATGTGTCGCTGGCCGCTGCTTCGCGCGCACGCATCATCGGCTTCAACGTCCGCGCGGACGGCGCGGCGCGCAGCGCCATGAAGGACCAGGGCGTCGAGATCAATTACTACAGCATCATCTACGAGGCGCTTGACGACGTGCGCAGCTGGGTAACCGGCATGCTCAAGCCGGAGATCAAGGAGCAGATCGTCGGCCTCGCCGAAGTGCGCGAAGTGTTCCGGTCGAGCAAGTTCGGCACGGTGGCTGGATGCCTCGTCACCGAGGGCGTCATCAAGCGTGGCAACCCCGTACGCGTGCTTCGCGAGAACGTGGTCATCCACCAGGGTGAACTCGACTCGCTGCGGCGGTTCAAGGACGACGTCGGCGAAGTCCGCGGCGGCACCGAGTGCGGCATCGGCGTGGTCAAGTACAACGACATCCGCGTCGGCGACCAGATCGAGTGCTTCGCCCGGTTCGAGGTCGCGCGCAGCGCGTAAGGCAGATGCCACGCGAGGTACCACGCGCGCGACGCATCGCCGAGCAGGTCCAGCGCGTCCTCTCGCAGCTGTTGCTGCGGGAGGTGCGCGATCCGCGCCTGAAGCCGATGACGGTCACGCACGTCAAGGTCTCGCCGGACCTCACGCACATGTGGGTCATGTACACATTGCTCTCCGGCGATGCGCACGACGAACTGCAGCAGGAAATCCTGGACGAGGCGGCGGTGTACCTGCGGGGTCCGCTGGGGCGCGCCTTGAAGCTGCGACTGGCGCCCCAGCTGCATTTCGCGCCCGACGAAGAGCTCGAACGCGGCAATCGCCTCGACGACCTGATCGGCCAGGCGGTCCGTGACGACCAGGCGCGTCACGTCGACGACGTTGCAGCTGACGCTGCCCCCGCGGCCGCCGGGGAAGACGACGATCTCGCGCACTACGACAGCGATCTCGACGACGCAGCCGACGACGACGCACGTCCGTGAGCAGGAGAAACGGGGAGGTTCCCCAATTTTGACCCATCAAAATTGGGGAGCCTCCCCTGGCTCCCCCAGGCGCTGGCGGGCGGTGGACGGCATCGTCCTGCTCGATAAGCCGCAGGGACTCACGTCTACCCAAGCGCTCCAACGCGTGCGCCGCCACCTGCAGGCCGAGAAGGCCGGCCACGCCGGCACGCTCGATCCCATGGCCACCGGTATGCTGCCGCTGTGTTTCGGTCAGGCCACCAAGGCCTGCGGCACGCTGCTCGGCCGCAGCAAAGCGTACAGTGCCACCGTTCTGCTCGGTGTCGCAACGGACACGGGCGATGCCGAAGGGCAGCCGGTTGTCGAAGTCGACGTGCCGGCCTATGACGCCGACCGACTAGAGCGGGCGCTTGCAGCCCTGCGCGGCGAACGGCTCCAGGTCCCGCCGATGTATTCGGCCCTGAAGCGCGACGGACGGCCGCTCTATGAACTGGCCCGGCAGGGCATCGAAGTCGAGCGCGAGGCTCGCCTGATCACGATCATGTCGCTGGTGGTCACCGGGCGGGGCGACCGGACCCTCGACATCGAGGTGGTCTGCTCGAAGGGAACCTACGTGCGGGTCCTGGCCGAGGAGATTGCCGCGGGCCTGGGCACGCGCGCCCACCTGGTCGCCCTGCGGCGACTTTGGGTCGAACCGTTCGAGTCGGCGGCCATGGTCTCACTCGCCGAAATCGAGGCGACACCTGCGGCGGAAGTTACTCACGCGCCCTGGCTGGCCGCCGTGGACAGCGCCTTTCCGGACGTGCCAGTGCTGAAGCTCAACGCCGGGCAGGCGCTCCAGTTGTGCAAGGGACGTACGCTGCCGTGTCCGGCAGGTCTGCCGAGCGCCGCTCATTATCGCGCCTACGACCCTGCTGGGCGCTTCCTCGGGCTGGTCGAACCGGGGGCGGCAGGGCGGCTGCAGGTCCAGCGACTGTTCGTGCCGGGGGCTGGTACGAACGGAGACGGTCCAAAAACTTGAGTAAACGGGGGCTGTGCGGCTAAAATGCGCGGCTCACAAAGGCGAACATTTTCAGGTTTCGAGGTTTTATCACCGATGGCACTGTCCACCGAGCGCAAGTCTGAGATCGTAGGCGGCTTCAAGCGCGGCGCAGCCGACACGGGCTCCCCCGAGGTCCAGATTGCATTGCTCTCCGCCCGCATCAATGGTCTGGGCGAACATTTCAGCGCGCACAAGCGCGACCATTCATCGCGTCGCGGGCTGCTGAAGCTCGTCACGCAGCGACGCAAACTCCTCGACTACCTGAAAGACAGCGACCCGTCGCGCTATCAGGAAGTCGTCGCACGACTCGGCCTGCGCCGCTGACCGTCGCCTTCGTGTCCGGCCCGCTTTGCGGGCCGGATTCGTATTTGCCCCTCGTCGGGCTGCAGCACCCAACCTTCGGACACCCCTCATCGTGAACGTCCACAAGACAAGTTTTCAGTACGGTCCACACACTGTCTCGATCGAAACCGGTCGTCTGGCCCGCCAGGCCGACGGTTCGGTCCTCGTTTCCATGGGCGACACCGTGGTGCTCGTCACCGCCGTCGGTCGCCGTGAAGCGCAACCGGGCAAGGATTTCTTCCCGCTCACCGTCAACTACATCGAGAAGACCTACGCCGCGGGCCGCATCCCGGGCGGCTTCTTCAAGCGCGAAGGGCGTCCTTCCGAGAAAGAGACGCTGATCTCGCGCCTGATCGACCGTCCGATCCGTCCGCTCTTTCCTGAGTTCTTCTTCAACGAAGTGCAGGTCGTGGCGACGGTCGTCTCGCTCGACCCGGAAATCGACTCCGACATCCCCGCGATGCTCGGCGCATCCGCTGCGCTCGCCTTGTCGGGCATCCCGTTCAAGGGCCCGATCGGCGCCGCGCGCGTGGGCTACATCGAAGGCAAGTACCAGCTCAACCCCAACGGCAAGGACATGAAGGTCTCGGACCTCGACCTCGTCGTGGCCGGCACGGCCGACGCGGTGCTGATGGTCGAATCCGAAGCCGAACTCCTTTCCGAGTCCGTGATGCTCGGCGCCGTGGTCTATGGCCACGAGCAGATGCAGGTTGCCATCAACGCGATCCGCGAACTCGCTGCCAAGGCCGCCAAGCCGGCCTGGGACTGGAAGGCCCCAGCGCTCGACGCCGATCTCGCGAAGGCTGTCGCCGCGCAGGCGGAAGCCGAACTGGTCAAGGCCTATCAGGTTACCGAGAAGCAGGCGCGCCACACGCGCGTCGGCGAGATCAAGAAGGCCCTGGTCGAATCGCTCGCCACCGGCGAGGGCGCCAAGTACCAGCCGCGCCAGGTCACCGACGAACTCGGCCGTCTCGAGTACAACATCGTCCGTCGCCGCATCATCGCGGGCGAGCCGCGCATCGACGGCCGTGACATGCACACCGTGCGCAAGATCACCGTCGAGACGGGCGTGCTGCCCCGCACGCACGGTTCGGCACTCTTCACGCGCGGCGAAACGCAGGCGCTGGTCACGACGACGCTCGGCACCGGCCGCGACGCGCAGATCATCGACGCCCTGGCGGGCGAGCGCAAAGAGCCGTTCATGCTCCACTACAACTTCCCGCCGTTCTCGGTGGGCGAGACGGGCATGATGGGTTCGCCGAAGCGGCGCGAAATCGGCCATGGCAACCTGGCCCGCCGCGGCGTGTCGGCAGTGATGCCGGACATGACGACGTTCCCGTACATCATCCGCATCGTTTCCGAGATTACCGAATCGAATGGTTCGAGCTCGATGGCTTCGGTCTGCGGCACCAGCCTCTCGCTGATGGACGCGGGTGTGCCGCTCAAGGCGCCGGTGGCCGGCGTCGCGATGGGCCTCGTGCTCGAAGGCGGCAAGTTCCAGGTTCTCACCGACATCCTCGGTGACGAAGACCACCTGGGCGACATGGACTTCAAGGTGGCCGGTTCTGCTGGTGGCATCACGGCCCTGCAGATGGACATCAAGATCGAGGGCATCACCAAGGAGATCATGCAGGTCGCGCTGGATTCGGCGCACAAGGCCCGCCTGCACATCCTCGGCGAGATGAACAAGGTGCTGTCGAGCGCGCGTCCGCAGATGTCGGAATGGGCGCCGACGATCATCACCATGAAGATCGACCCGGAGAAGATTCGCGAAGTCATCGGCAAGGGCGGCGCCGTCATCCGTGCGATCACGGAAGAGACGGGCACCACGATCGACATCGAGAACGACGGCACGGTCAAGATCGCATCGGTCAGCGGTGCGGCTGGCCGCGAAGCGCAGCGTCGCATCGAGCTGATCACTTCCGAAGTGGAAGTCGGCTCGGTCTACGAAGGCAAGGTCGTCCGCCTGATGGACTTCGGCGCGTTCGTGCAGATCCTGCCGGGCAAGGACGGCCTCGTCCACATCTCGCAGATCAGCGAAGAGCGCGTCGAGCGCGTCAGCGACAAGCTGAAGGAAGGCGACGTCGTGCGCGTGAAGGTGCTCGAAGTCGATCGCCAGGGGCGCGTGCGGCTGTCGATGCGCAACGTCGACGGCTGAGAGGGAAGTGACTAGTGACTAGTGATTAGTGACTAGTCAGACGAAGAAGGCCGGCGTTTGCCGGCCTTTTTCATTGGGCAGTCTGCATGCCAGACGGGGATGCGCAGTCCGACGACTAATCACTAATCACTAATCACTAGTCACTACTCCCGGTCGTCCCGGCCAAACGGCCGCGGCAGGCGCGAGAAAACCTCTTCCTGCAGCGCCTTCCAGCGCTGGTAATTCTTCTGCGCCACCTGGGTCACGGTCTCGAGCGGATCGATGCCCACCACGTTCTTGAAGCGGTCGCGCAGCTCGCGCTGCTCCTTCGAGAAGAGCTGGATGCTCTCGTCGAGGTAGCGGCCCACGAAATCCTGCAGTCCGCTGCCGTAACTGCGGATCACGTGCGACAGGAAGTCGCGGCTCATCAGCGATTCACCGCCGCCTTCCTGTTCGGCGATCACCTGCAGCAGGATGCTGCGCGTGATGTCCTGCTGCGACTTGCGGTCGAGCACGACGAAGTCGATGCGCTCGACGACCAGCCTGCGGATGTCTGCCAGCGTGACGTAACGGCTCTCGACCGTGTCGTACAGCCGGCGGTTCGGATACTTGCGGATGACGCGCGGACCCTTGCCGCTGCCGCCGCCACCGGCGGCATCGCCGCTTTTCGACTTTTTTGTTCTGGTTTTCGTAGCCGCAGTCGTCGCCATCGTGCTGTGTCCTCGGCCGGCAGTGCCGGTGCTAGCAAGCCATTTGCGGAGCCGCGCGTGCCGCGCAACCCGCAAAACCCTCCACGCGCCAATTCGCACGTGCCCAGTCCCAGATCTCGCGCAGCGGTGCGCGTGTCAGCGTTGCCGGCGGCGATTGCCCGAGAAACTCGAGCACCGCGACCAGTTGCCCGGCCATCCCGCCCGGTCCCCCGATGGCGGGCGCCGCTCCCGACTTGGAGAGCTTAAGGCCTCGGTCGTCCACGGCAAGTGGCAAATGCAGGTATCGCACCGGCGGCAGGCCGAGCGCACGCTGCAGCAGCACTTGCCGGGCGGTGCTCGACAGCAGGTCGCAGCCGCGCACGACGTCGGTGATGCCCTGCGCCGCGTCGTCGACCACGACAGCCAGCTGGTAGGCATAGAGGCCGTCCCGACGCCGCAGGACGAAGTCTCCGACCGTGGCAGCGACATCGACGGTTTGCGGACCCAGGCTGCGGTCGTCGAAGTCAGTCGCACCGGCAGGGACACGCAGCCGCAGGGCCTGGCCCGGACTCTGGGCAGAGTCGGCTGCCAGGCATTTCGTGGGATGAAACAGTTCTTCGCCGGTGCCGGTCGGGCGAGACTGATTCTCGGGCAGGCGGCTGAGGGCAGAGCGGGTGCAGGCGCATTCGCGCAGGCAATGCGAGCGGTTGAGGCGTTCGATGGCTTCGGCGTAGAGGTCGAACCGGGAGCTCTGCTGCAGGACCGGCCCGTCCCATTCCATGCCAAAGGCCTCGAGTTCAGCCAGGATCTGCCCGGCGGCGCCGGGTCGAGTACGCAGCAGGTCGAGATCTTCGATGCGTACGAGCCACTGGCCAGCATGGGCGCGCGCGTCGAGGTAGCTGCCGACCGCGGCCACCAGGGAGCCAAAGTGCAGGGGACCGCTGGGTGACGGGGCGAAGCGTCCGCGGTAGTGGGCGGAGGGCGGAAGGCCGGGGAGGGGAAGGCAGGCGCCGAGGGGAAGGGCCGGAAGGCCCGGAAGGCCGGAAGGATCAGCGGTAGAAGTCGTCCCGGTCGCCAAACTGCTTTTCGCGGCGCTCGCGGCGTTCCTGCGCCTCGACGCTGAGCGTCGCCACCGGGCGGGCCTCGAGACGCTTTACGCCGATCGGCTCGCCGGTCTCGAGGCAGTAGCCATAGCTGCCGTCCTCGATGCGTTTCAGCGCTTCGTCGATCTTGCGGATCAGCTTGCGCTCACGGTCACGCGTGCGCAGTTCGAGGCTGAACTCAGACTCCTGCGTGGCGCGGTCGTTGGGGTCGGGGAAGTTGGCAGCTTCGTCCTTCATGTGGAGCACGGTGCGATCCACTTCCTGCATCAGGTCCTGCTTCCAGCTGGAAAGGATGGTGCGGAAGTGCTCGAGCTGCTCCTTGCTCATGTACTCCTCGCCCTTGCTGATCTGGTAGGGCTGGACGTTGCGCGGGCCGGAAAGCAGGCTCGGGTTCATTTCGAGATCAGCTTCCTCGGCGCCGGGCGCCGGTGACCGGTTCCGGCGCACGCACCGGCTTGGTCTTCGCAGGGGTGGGCTTGGGCGCTGGCTTGACAGCGGCGATAACGGTCTTGCGTGGCACGGCCTTTTCCTTGGCAGTCACGGGCTTGGCAGCCGCTTTCGCGGCGGGTTTGGCCACTGGCCTGGCAGTCTTCGCAGAAACAGTCTTCTGGGCCTTCGATGGCTTGGCAGACGGTTTCTTGACGGGCATCGACGAACTCCCCACTCCGGTTGGAGGCGCGCGATTATACAGGCCGAATCGCGGTCGTCCACCCCGAAAAAAGCAGGCTGCCTGGACCGCTGACCCGGCTCGACCCGGCGACCGGAAATGCTGTGAGGCGAGTCCGATTCTTCTAGAATTCTTCTTCCGCTGCGCCGCGCGATTTTCCCGGGTGAATGATGCGTCTGACCAAGATCAAGCTGGCCGGTTTCAAGTCGTTCGTGGACCCGACCTCGGTCGGTTTCCCGACGAACCTGGTTGGCGTGGTCGGCCCGAACGGCTGCGGCAAGTCCAACATCATCGATGCCGTGCGCTGGGTCATGGGCGAGATCTCGGCGAAGCACCTGCGCGGCGATTCGATGGCCGACGTCATCTTCAACGGCTCCGGCACGCGCAAGCCCGTCGGCACGGCGTCGGTCGAACTCATCTTCGACAACAGCGACGGTAAGCTCGGCGGCGAGTACGCCAGCTTTTCCGAGGTCTCCCTCAAGCGCGTCGTTGCGCGCGACGGCCAGTCATCATATTTCCTGAACGGCGTGCGCTGCCGTCGCAAGGACATCACGCAGTTGTTCCTCGGCACCGGGCCTCGGCTCGCGCAGCTACGCGATCATCGAACAGAACATGATCTCGCGCGTGATCGAGGCGAAAGCCGACGACATGCGCGCCTTCCTCGAGGAAGCCGCGGGCATCTCGCGCTACAAGGAGCGCCGCAAGGAAACGGAAAGCCGCATCGCGCAGACGCGCGAAAACCTGGCGCGCCTGTCCGACCTGCGTGACGAAGTCGAAAGCAGCTGCGTCACCTGCAGCGCCAGGCCGCCACCGCGCGCCGTTACCAGGCGCTGAAGCAGGAAGAACGACAGACGCACGCCGAGCTCCTCGCGCTGAAGCTGCGCGAAGTCGAGAGCGAATCGAGCGCGCGCCAGGCGATCCTGAGCGAGCGTGACCTTGCGTTGCAGGCCGCCGTCGCGGACCAGCGGTCGATCGAAGCCGCCATCGAGCGAGCGCGACAGGACCACGATGCGCAGGCGGCGGTGCTGTCCGAAGTGCAGGGGCGCTACTACCAGGTCGGCGCCGACATCTCGCGCACCGAACAGGCCATCGACCATGCGCGTGAAATTCGCGCGCGCCAGCGCCAGGAACTCGAGCAGGTCGCGCAGGGTATCCAGGACGCGGATCTGCACCGCGTGCGCGACCGCCAGCTTGCTGCCGAACTCCAGGCGGCGCTGGCCGAAATGGGTCCGGGCCTCGAGCAGGCGCGCGCCACGGAACAGGCAACCGCAGGCGAACTCGCGGCGGCCGAAGCCGCGATGTCGGGCTGGCAGGAGAACTGGGAAGGCTTCAACCAGTCGCTGCGGCAGGCCTCGTCGGCCGCAGGCGCCGAGCGTGCCCGTCTCGAAGTGATGGAGAACCAGCTGCGCGGCCTGCTGAACCAGCGGGACCGCGCCACTCAGGAACACGGCACGTTGTCGGCGGCCGACGTCGCCGCCACGCTCACAGCGCTGGCAGGCCAGGAAGCCGAAGCGCGCGAGCAGCACGAGGCTGCACGTCGGCAGATGGACGAACTCGTCGCCACGCTGCAGGCCGAACGCGGCCGCGAGCGCGAACTCGCCCAGGCGGCACAAGCGGCGCGTCGCGAAACGCAGGAAGTCGAGGGCCGCATCGTCTCGCTCGAGGCGTTGCAGCGTGCCGCGCTGGGGCAGGGACAAGGCAAGGTCGTCGATTGGCTCAAGTCGCGCGGCCTCGAGCACAGTCCACGTCTCGCGCAGCAGCTCTCGGTCGACAAGGGCTGGGATCGTGCGGTGGAAACCGTGCTCGGCGGCTACCTCGAGGCCGTCTGCGTCGACTCACTGGACGACGTGGCGGGCACGCTCGAGAGCCTTACGGCAGGCACCGTCACGTTCTTTGCCGGAGGCCAGGGTCCGGCGTCCGCGGGTCACTCCGAGCGAACGCTGCGCTCGCGCGTGCGCGGTCCTGTCGGTCTCGACGCACTGTTCGAAGGCATCGTCGCCACCGATACGCTGCACGATGCGCTGCGCCTGCGGCCCGACCTGCGCGCGGGCCAGTCGGTCATCACGCGCGACGGCATCTGGATCGGCCCGGACTGGCTGCGCGTCAGCCGCGACAAGGATGCCCACGAAGGCGTGATCGAACGCGAAGAACGCCTGCGTGCCGAACGCTCCGCGCTCGAGGCGCAACAGGCGAAGCACCGCACCGCCGAGTCCGACCTCGAAGCGCTGCGCAGCCGCGTGCGCGACCTCGAAGATCGCCTGGCGAGCCATCAGGCAGTGGTGTCGCGCAGTGGCTCGAGCCACATGAGCCTGCGCTCGCAGATCGACAGCCTGCGCGCCCGTGCCGAACAGCGCAGCCAGCGCATGCAGCAGCTCGCGTTCGAGATGACGGAAGTCGAGGGCGCGCTCGAAGCCGCCAATGCCGGCAGTCGGGCCGCGCGTGGTCGCCTCGAAGAGGCCGTCAATGCGATGGGCGAGCTCGAAGAGCGTCGCATCGCGCTTGAAGCCGAGCGCGAAGTCCTGCGTGGCCGCTTGATCGACGCGCGCGAGACGGCGCAGACGGCACGCACCGCGGCCAGCGAGGCCGCGATTCGCGTCGAATCTCGCCGCACCAGTCATCAGTCCCTGCTGGCGGGCCTGGCGCGCCTCGACGCGCAGGTGGGCCAGTTCGAAGCGCGCCGGCAGGATCTCGATACGCAGCTTGCCAGCGGCGAAGAAAGCGAGGCCCGGCTCAAGGCCACGCTCGAAGAGGCGCTGCAGCGTCGTGTCGCAGTCGAGACCGAGTTCTCCGCCGCTCGCCACAAGATGGAAAGGGTCGACGCAAACCTGCGCGGACTGGATGAACGTCGGCTTGCGGCCGAAGCGACGGTCGAGGCAGCGCGCTCCGCCCTCGAGAACGTTCGCTTCTCGGTGCAGGAACTCAAGCTGCGCCGCGAGACCTACATGGAACAGTTCGCGCAGACTCGCCTCGAATTGCAGGCGGTGGTCGCTGCCCTGGTCGAGGACGCCACCGTTCCGGTGTGGGAACAGCGCCTGACCGAAACCAGCGAGAAGATCGAGCGGCTCGGTGCGGTGAACCTCGCGGCGATCGACGAGTTCGCCGAACAGACCGAGCGCAAGGACTACCTCGACCGCCAGTTCGCCGACCTGAACGACGCGCTCAACACGCTCGAGGACGCGATTCGCAAGATCGACCGCGAGACGAAGTCGCGCTTCCAGGACACCTTCGACCGCGTGAACGCCGGGCTGAGCCAGAAGTTTCCGCGCCTGTTCGGCGGCGGCCAGGCCTATCTCGAACTCGTTGGCGACGATGTGCTCGAAGCCGGTGTCGCGATCATGGCGCGTCCGCCAGGCAAGCGGAACAGCTCGATCAGCATGCTGTCCGGCGGCGAGAAAGCGCTCACGGCCGTCGCGCTCGTGTTCTCGATCTTCGAGCTCAACCCGGCGCCGTTCTGCCTGCTCGACGAAGTCGATGCGCCGCTCGACGAAAACAACGTCGGCCGGTTCTGCGACATCGTCCGCGAGATGTCCGACCAGGTGCAGTTCATCTTCGTCACGCACAACAAGACGACGATGGAACTCGCCAACCAGCTGCTCGGCGTTACCATGAACGAGCCCGGCTGCTCGCGCCTGGTTGCCGTCGACGTCGATGAGGCCGTGCGCATGGCGGCAATGTGAGTCACGTAAGGAAGCCCGCGAATCGATGAACGAACTGCGCTGGATCCTGCTCGTCGCCGGGGCGTTGCTCATCGCCGGCCTGTACCTGTGGGGTACCCGTACCCGCTGGCAGGGGCGGAACGAGCCGGAGGCCTCGCGGCGTCCCGCCGTTTTCACGGGCGGCGCGAAAGGCTTCGAGACCGAAGTTGCGGCCCCGCAGGACGATGACGAAGTCGATATGGACATGGCGGAATCAGTGTTCCGCACCGAATCCCGTGTGGAGCGCCGCATCGAGCCTGGCTTCGACCAGGACGAAGTCGACACCCTCGATGCACCGGGACCGCTACGCGTCGATTTCGACGACGAGAGCGACTTCGAATCTCCTGCAATCGGGCGGCGCGAGCCCGACCCTGTCCTCGACTCGAACCGATTCCATCCCGACACTGCGGCCGGAACCGCCGTCGCGCGTCGAGCCGACGCTGAGCGCGCTCGACCGCGGCGGTCGAGCCGCCGCAGGCCGTGCCCAGCGTGGCGCCGGCGCCGGCACCAAAACGTCCGCAGAAGATACTCGCGATTCGTGTGACGGCTTCGGCGCCCGCGCGCTTCGATGGCGCGCAGCTGCTCGCTGCGCTGCGTGCTGAAGGCCTGGGCTTTGGCCGCTACGAGATCTTCCACTGCCTGCATGAGGACGGTCGGCCGATCTACAGCGTCGCCAGCCTGCGTGAACCGGGCACATTCGACATCGAGGCGATGCCGACTACGTACTTCCCCGGCGTTGCCATGTTTGCGGTGCTTCCCGGTCCAGTGCCGGCAGCTGAAGCCTTCGACGAAATGATTTTTTCGGCCCGCGCCCTGGCTACGCACCTGAGCGGTTCGTTGACCGACGAGCGCGGAGCGCCGCTCACGACACTGCGCGTGGGCAAGCTGCGCGAGGAAGCGCTCGAGTTCGAGCGCGGCGCCGGTCCGGCCTGAGGTCCGGTCATGGCGACGTCCCGCGAAGTGGCGAGGCGGGCCCGCGAACTGCGCGAGCTGATCGAAAGTCACAACTACCGGTACTACGTCCTCGACGATCCGGAGATCCCGGACGTGCAGTTCGACGAGCTGATGCGTGAACTGCAACAGCTCGAGTCCGCCATCCCGAACTGGTCGATGCCGATTCGCCCACGCAACGGGTGGGCGGTCAGGCCGCGCGTGAATTCCGCGAAGTCGTGCACGCGGTGCCCATGCTCTCGCTCGACAACGCGTTCAGCGAGCAGGATATCGTCGACTTCGACCGCCGCGCGCGCGAACGCCTCGACGTCGACAGTATCGCCTATTCGGCTGAGCCCAAGATCGACGGCCTCGCGATCACGCTGCGCTACGAGCAGGGCCGGCTCGTCCAGGCGGCGACGCGAGGTGACGGCTCGCGCGGCGAGGACGTCACCGTCAACGTGCGTGCCATCCGTTCGGTTCCGCTGCAGCTGCGCGGCAGCAAGCCGCCGCCGGTGCTGGAAGCGCGCGGCGAAGTCTTCATGACCCGCAGGTCGTTCGAGGCGCTGAACCTGCGCCAGGCCGCGCGCGGCGACAAGACGTTCGCCAATCCGCGCAATGCGGCGGCCGGCAGCCTGCGACAGCTCGACCCGTCGATCACGGCTGAGCGCTCGCTGGATCTGTTCTTCTACGGCGTGGGTGCGATCGCAGGCTGGACGACGCCACAGCGTCACAGCGAAATACTCACCGCCCTGCGCGAGTTCGGCCTGCGTACCTGCCCGGAAATTGCCGTGGTGGACGGTGTCGACGGGTGCCTCGAGTACTACGACCGGATCGGCAAGCGCCGCGACGCGCTCGCATACGACATCGACGGCGTCGTCTACAAGGTCGATCGCCTCGACTGGCAGCGCGACCTGGGGTTTGTCGCCCGGGCGCCGCGCTGGGCCGTCGCGCATAAGTTTCCGGCGCAGGAAGCAACAACCGTGGTGAACGACGTGCAGTTTTATGTCGGGCGCACCGGTGCGCTCACGCCGGTGGCGCACGTGAAGCCCGTGTTCGTCGGTGGCGTGACGGTGAGCAACGTCACCCTTCACAACATGGACGACGTGGCGCGCAAGGACGTGCGCATCGGCGACACCGTGCGCGTGCGCCGCGCCGGGGACGTCATCCCGAGATCGTGCGTGTGGTTCCGGCGCAGCGGCCAGCCAACGCGCGCGTCGTTGAATTGCCGGCGCGGTGTCCTGTCTGCAACTCCCACGTCGACCGTACTGAGGGCGAGGCTGTCGCACGTTGCTCCGGCGGACTCGTCTGTGCGGCGCAGCGCCTCGGCGCAATCCGTCATTTCGCATCCCGCCGCGCGCTGGACGTGGATGGCCTCGGTGAACGGCTGGTCGAACAGTTGATCGAAAGCGGTCGTGTCGCGACGCCGGCTGATCTCTACACCCTGACGGTGGACGAGATCGCTGAACTGGAGCGCATGGGCCCCAGGTCCGCGGCTAACTTGATTGCCGCGCTCGAGCAGAGCAAGCAGTCGACGCTGCCGCGATTCCTGTATGCGCTCGGCATCCGCGACGTGGGCGAGTCGACGGCGCTCGCGCTCGCCGGGCATTTCGGCGACCTCGATCCGTTGCAGGCCGCGACTCTCGAGGAGATTCAGCAGGTGCACGACGTCGGTCCCATCGTCGCGGCGCACGTCCGCGAATTCTTCGACGAGGAGCGCAATCGGCGCGTGATCCAGGCACTGCGCGCGGCGGGCGTGCGCTGGCCGGTCATTGAACGCACGGCGGCTGCCGCCGAAGGTCCACTGACCGGCCAGGTCGTCGTGATCACCGGCACGCTGGCGACGATGTCACGTGAAGAGGCCAGGGAAGCCGCGCGAGCTGCTGGCGCGACCGTCACCGATTCCGTGTCAAAGAAAACGACGCTGCTGGTCGTGGGCGCGGATGCCGGTTCGAAGCTGAAGAAGGCACGCGACCTCGGGATCCGCATCGTCGACGAAGCCGAGTTCCAGCAGCTGCTCGATCACAACGGTCCGGCAGGATGACGCCCGGGCGCGGGCTGACGTGATGCTGCGTTACGCCCTCGGGCGCTTGCTCGGCATCGTTCCGACCCTGCTGGTCATCGTGACGGCTGCGTTTTTCGTGATGCGGCTGGCACCGGGCGGGCCATTCGACGAGGAGCAGGCGATCCCGCCCGAGATCGAGGCGAACCTGCAGGCTGCTTACGGCCTAGATCAGCCGGTCTTCGTGCAGTATGGACGCTACCTGCAGGCGCTGGCGCAAGGCGACCTCGGCCCGTCGTTCAAGTACAAGGACTACCGCGTTTCGGAACTGATCGCACGCGGTCTTCCGGTCACGCTGACTATAGGGTCGCTCGCGCTGTTGCTCGCGCTCGCGCTGGGTGTGCCGCTCGGGATGGCTGCAGCCTTGCGGCATGACACGGCGCTGGATCACGCCGTCATGACCCTGGCGCTCGCAGGCATTGCCGTTCCGGGATTCGTACTCGCACCCGTGCTGGCGCTGTATTTCGGCGTCAAGCTCGGCTGGCTGCCGGTCGCGGGCTGGGAGCCGGGCAGCGTCCGCCACCTGATCCTTCCAGTCATCACGCTTGCGCTGCCGTTCGTCGCCTACATCGCCAGGCTCACGCGTGCCAGCCTGCTCGAGGTGCTGCAGGCGCCCTACCTCCGCGCTGCGCGCGCCAAGGGACTCACTCGCAGCGCGCTGCTGCGTCGCCACGCGCTGAAGCCGATGCTGCTGCCGGTCGTGAGTTTCCTGGGGCCTGCCGCCGCCGCGCTCCTGACCGGCTCGCTCGTGGTCGAGCAGGTCTTCGGCCTGCCGGGCGTGGGTCGCTACTTCGTGCAGGGCGCCATCAACCGCGACTACACGCTGGTGATGGGCATGGTGATTTTCTACGCAGCGCTGATCCTGCTGCTCAACCTCGCCGTCGACCTGGTGTACGGCTGGCTCGATCCGAGAATCCGGCATGGTTGAGGCCGTGCCTGCCGGCGCGCACCGACAAAGCCTGTGGAGCGATGCCTGGCAGCGCCTGCAGCGCAGCCGCGCGGCGATCCTGGCGGCGTCTCTGCTGCTGCTCGTGTGCGCGCTCGCCCTCGTCGGCCCGTGGCTCAGTGCCTACACGGTGGCGCAAGTGGACTGGACGCAGGCGACGCTTGCAACACCGCCTTCTTTTGCGAACGGTCACTGGTTCGGCACCGACGCCAACGGCCGCGACCTGTTCGTGCGGGTCTGGATCGGCACGCGCATGTCGCTGCTGGTTGCAGTGCTCGCGACGATTGTCAGCGTCGTGATCGGCGTCGCGTGGGGCGCAACGGCGGGTTACCTGGGCGGTCGCGCGGACGGCTGGATGATGCGGTTCGTCGACGTGCTCTACGCGCTGCCGTACATGTTCTTCGTGATCATCCTGACCGTCGTGTTCGGCCGCAGTCTCGTGCTGATCTTTCTCGCGATCGGAGCCGTGGGCTGGCTGACGATGGCGCGCATCGTGCGCGGCCAGGCGCTCGCATTGCGACAGCGCGAGTTCGTCGAAGCGGCCATTGCACTCGGCCTGTCGCCCGCCACCATCATCGCCCGGCACGTCGTGCCGAACCTGCTGGGCACGGTGATCGTGTACGCGACGTTGACAGTGCCGCAGGTGATCCTGTTCGAGAGTTTCCTGAGCTTCCTCGGCCTCGGCGTGCAGGAACCGCTCACCAGCCTGGGCCGGCTCGTGGCCGAGGGGGCGCTCGAAATGGAATCGTCGCCGTGGCTGCTGCTGGTGCCCTCGGCCGTGCTCGCCCTCGTGCTGCTGTGCCTGAATTTCCTGGGTGACGGGCTGCGCGACGCGCTGGACCCGAGGCAGCGCCGATGACCGCCGAGCCCATGCTGCGGGTGCGCGACCTGGGGGTGAATTTCGCCACCTCGCAGGGCGAAGTACAGGCCGTGTCGGGCGTTTCATTCGACGTCCGCGCAGGTGAATGCCTCGCCGTCGTTGGTGAATCGGGATCCGGCAAGACCCAGGTGCTGATGGGTTGCCTTGGCTTGCTCGCCGCGAATGGCATGGCACGTGGCTCGGCGCTGTTCGCCGGTCGGGAATTGATCGGTGCAACCGAACGCGCACTCAACCAGGTACGCGGTACCGGCATCGGATTGCTGTCGCAGGACCCGCTCAGTTCGCTGACGCCGCACCTGCGCATCGAGACGCTGTTGATCGAAGGCCTGGTCGATCGCGGCCTCGCCACGCGCGCCGAAGCCCGTGAGCGTGCGCTGCAGGCGCTGGCAGAGGTCGACATCCCGGAGCCTGCGGCGCGGTTGCGCCAGTACCCGCACGAACTCTCGGGCGGGATGCGCCAGCGCGTTGCGCTTGCGGCTGCGCTCATGTGCGCGCCAAGGCTGCTGTTCGCGGACGAACCGACCACCGCGCTCGACGTCAGCGTGCAGGCGCGCGTCCTCGAACTGCTGGCGGGAGTGCGTGACCGCGGCTTGGGCGTGTTGATCATCACTCACGATCTCGGCGTGGTGGCGGGCCTCGCCGACCGGGTCGCCGTCATGTATGCGGGCCGCATCGTCGAAACCGCGACGACGGACGAGCTGTTTTCCGCGCCGCGACATCCTTACACGAGGGCCTTGCTGGCGGCCGTGCCGCGGCTGCAAGGCGACGCCCAGGCGCGGCTCGTCGGGATCGCTGGCGATCCGCCGCAACCCTCCGCACGTCCTCCGGGATGTGCCTTTGCGCCGCGATGCGAACGTGCGGTGGCGGCCTGTGGCGAATCGCGCCCGGAGCTGACGCAGTGCGCGGGCCGCAGTCAGGTCGGGGCCTCGGACGATGAGGCGAGTCTGTCGCTTGCTGCGCGAGGTGTGCCGATCACCGCCGTCGCTTGTCATCGTCCGCTGCGAGCAGCGGCGGAGATCGTATGAGCGCGCCGCCGCCTTTGTTGCAGGTTGAACGTGCCAGCGTCCGCTACACGCTGCGGGGTGCGGGAATGTTCGCGCCGGCACGCACGCTTGACGCGTTGTCCGACGTGTCCATCGCGATTCCTGAGGGTGGCCGGCTCGGCGTCGTCGGTGAGTCCGGGTCGGGCAAGTCGACGCTCGCGCGTGTCGTGCTCGGGCTCGTGCGCGCGCAAGCAGGACGAGTGGCGTGGGAAGGCCGCACCGTCGATTACGACGACGCGACCGCGATGCGCTCCCTGCGGCGTGAGATGCAGGTGGTCTTCCAGGACCCGTTCGGCAGCCTCGATCCACGCATGACGGCGGGGCAGGCAGTCGGCGAGGCATTGCAGGCGCTGGCCGGTCCCGTGGCTTCCGTTGCAGCGCAGGATCGCATCCATGCGGCATTGTCAGAAGTCGGGCTTGCGGCGGCCTTCGCCCACCGCTACCCGCACGAAATGAGCGGCGGCCAGTGCCAGCGCGTCGCGATCGCGCGTGCGATCGTTGCCCGGCCGCGCCTCCTCGTCTGCGACGAGGTCGTGAGTGCGCTCGACGTTTCCGTGCAGGCGCAGATCGTCAATCTCCTGCACGAACTCAGCGAGCGGTACCAGATGTCGCTGCTCTTCATCAGCCACAACCTCGCGGTGGTGCGCCACCTCTGCGATGAAGTCGCCGTGTTGTGCCGGGGACGATTGGTGGAGCAGGGGAGTTGCGCTGCCATCTTCGGCGACCCGCAGGCGCAGTACACACGCGACTTGCTGGCCGCCGTGCCGGAGCCGGCTCCGGCGTTGCAGCGGGCGCGTATCGCCTCGGCGCGGAATGCGCTGAGGGCGAGCCGATAGTCGCAGGCGTCGTATCCGGTGGCTTTTCCGGCCCGCGGAAAGGCAGATACGCGGGCCGGAAAAGCCACCGGATACGACGCTCGATCGGCGGCGCCTGAGCGCGTTCTCGCCGGAGCGAGAAGCGCGCACGGCGCATGTGGCGTCGACCGGCCCGCTGGATGGCGCCCACCATCCCGAACATCACGGTGGCCTGCGGGTGAATTCCACCTTTCGCCGACAGTCGGATTCGGCACGGCACTCGAACTTGCGCGCGGTTGAGGACACTTGCGCCGTGCGACGTTTTCGGTCCGCCGAAAACGAGCCCAGGCGCCGCCGGTCGAGCCTTCGATCCGGGTTTGTTTTCGAACCGCGTATCTGCCTTTCCGCGGTTCGAAAACAAACCCGGATCAAGGCCGCACCCCCGCGCCCAGCTCGCTTCGCAGGGAAAAGGTCCGAGGTCCCGGGAATCCGTGGTTGGAATCGGTCCAGCTCTGTGGTTATCTGCGCTTGTCGCGGCGGCCGCGGTGCTGACAGGTTCGTGCGGGGCGGGGGCAAGGGAGTGCTCGTGACCGCGTTCTGCGGCGTCGGCCACGTGCTCGGGTCCATCGTCATCGGGTTCGTCGGCATCGCGATCGGCGCGTCGCTGCATCGGCTGCAGTGGCTCGAGGGCGTGCGCGGGCCGGCTGCTTTCGGGCACGGTTGGGGACGGGCGGCGGCGGGGGGGCGGCGGGCGCGGCACTGGCGCGGCCCGGCCGCCCTCAGCCTGTGTGGAGTGGGCATCGTCCTCGGCCTCTGACTGATGCGATAATTGCAGGACGACCCGTTCGTCCAGCCAGGCACCAGGCATCGCGACCATGTCCACCCGTTCCGTCCGGCCGAGTCCCGGCCTCGCTAACGTCCGCTACGAGATCCGCGGCAAGCTCGCCCGTCGCGCCCAGGAAATGGAGCGCATGGGGTACGACATCGTCTCGCTCAACATCGGCAACCCGGGCGCCTTCGGCTTCCGCACGCCCGAGACCATGCGCCTCGCCATGATCGAGAACCTGCGCGCGGCCGAGGGCTACTGCCACCAGAAGGGCATCTTCCCGGCACGCGAGGCCGTGGTGATGCAGCAGCAGGAGCGGGGCGTCCGCGGCGTTACCGCCGACGACGTCTTCATCGGCAACGGCGTCAGCGAACTGATCGACCTCACGCTGCGGGCGCTGCTCGCGGCGGACGAGGAAGTGCTGGTGCCGAGTCCCGACTATCCGCTGTGGACCGCGGCGGTGAACCTGAACCGCGGGCGCGCCGTCCACTATCCGTGCCGCCCCGAGCGCGGCTTCGTGCCGGACCCGGAGGAAATCGAATCCCTGATCACGAAGCGCACGCGCGCCATCGTCGTGATCAATCCGAACAATCCCACCGGCGCGGTCTACCCGCGGCCGGTACTCGAGGCCATCGCGCGCCTTGCCGAGAAGCACCACCTGGTGGTATTCGCGGACGAAATCTACGACCAGATGACGTACGACGGCGCCGAGTTCGTGCCGATGGCCACGCTGGTGCATCACACGCTCTGCTGCACCATGAGCGGCCTGTCGAAGGTCTATCGCGCCTGCGGTTACAGGGTCGGCTGGGCCGTGTTTTCCGGCGACCTCGAGAACGCCCGTGAGTACCTGTCGGCGCTCGAATTGCTGTCGTCACTGCGGCTCTGCAGCAACGTCGCGGGCCAGTGGGCCGTGCAGACGGCGCTCGGCGGGTACCAGAGCATCAAGGAGCTGATCCGCCCCGGCGGACGCCTGTACGAGTCCCGCAAGGCCATCGTGGATGCAGTGGCGCGCAGCAAGTACCTCACGCTCACGGTGCCGCGCGGCGCGTTGTACGCCTTCGTAGGCGTCGACACGCAACGTCTGCCGGGATTCGACGACCGCCGGTTCGCCATGGACCTGCTCGAGCACAAGCACGTGCTGGTCGCCCCGGGCACCAGTTTCAACGTGGCGTACAACACCCATTTCCGCGTCACGAACCTGCCGGAGCCCGAAGTGCTGTCCGACGTGTTCGACCGGATGGAAGAACTGCTGGACAACTACGCGGCAGGCGACGAGCCGGTGTCGCGGCCGACGCCGTTGCGGGCCGTCGAAGCATGACCTCAGGCAGGTTATAAGGTTCAAGCGGTAACTACCTGAACCATAACGGTAAAAGTGTCGTTGTACTCGACGAGCTTCACACCGGCACGATGTATGTCGCGCCGACACGCCGCCTCGCCCATTTTCTTCGTACCCGCCACGACGCAGCGTGCCAGGCCCGCGACCTGCGGGTCTGGGAGACGCCGGACGTAGTCACGTGGCTGGAGCTGCTGCGCCGCCAGTTCGACCTGGACCGGGCAGCAGGCCGCACGGCCGCCCGTTGGCTCGACACGGGACACGGACTGCTCGTCTGGGAGCGGATCGTCCGTCGTGACGTCGACCTCGGGCCGGTCCTGCTGCCGTCCGGGCTGAGTGTGGTGGCGCAGCGTTCCTGGGAACTGCTCCATGCCTACCGCATCCCGGTCCGGGTCCTGGTCGAGGACGCCAGCCCGGAGGTGCAGTCGTTCGGCCGTTGGGCGGTCGAATTTGGCCGGTGGCTGGACCAGGGCGACTGGCTCGATCCCGACCAGGCGTCGCTGATCGTAGGTCCGCCCGCCCGCGACAAACCAATCGAATTCGTCGGCTTCGATCGTTGGACGCCGGCGCAGGCGGCCTTCGTCGAGCGGATCTCGAGTCTGGGCGCGCGCGTCACCGTGCGTCCTGCCGTGCCTGAGAACGAGACGTTCAATGCTCACGTCGTCGAATGCAACGATTGCGACGCCGAACTCGAAACCGCAGCACGCTGGGCCGCGCAACGGCTGCAGGAGCAGCCGGACGAACGACTCGCCCTGATCGTGCCGGAACTCGCACGCCAGCGAGCGCGGGTCCGCCGCGTGCTCGACCGCGTGCTCGTGCCGGGAGCGGCGTTCACTGGTGGGCCCGCACCCGAATCGACAGCGTACGAGCTGGCGGCCGCGCGACCCTTGCTGGAACGACCAGTGGTTTCCGCAGCCCTCGATTGGCTCACCGCCTGCATCAGTCCACCCGAACTTGCGGCGGCCAGCGCGCTGCTGCGAGGTGCGCACGATGGCGCAGCCGGCGACGAAGCGTACGCGCGTGCCGAACTCGATGTGGCGCTGCGCAAAGCCGGCGTGCCACAGGCCGGGCTTGCTTACCTGGCACGCTCAGCGCGCGATCACGGTTGTCCAGCGACCGCCGCACGTGTGCAGGCAGCGGGAGCGCGTGCACGAACGTGGACGGGATCGCAGCTGCCGAGCCTGTGGGCGTCCGAGTTCTTCGAGTTGTTGCGGACGGTCGGCTGGCCGGGTCCTGACCCCGGCAGCGCAGAGCATCAGGCCGTGCAGCGCCTGCAAGCGCTGCTCGGCGAATTCGGCGCGAGCGACGACGTCGCCGGTCCGCTGCGCGCTTCGACCGCGCTTGCTTACCTGCGCGATCTCGCCGCCGTGACTGCGTCCGAACCGCAGGAAATCGCAGCGCCGTTGCTCGTGATCGATCCCGACACGGCGCTCGGCATGCATTTCGACGCGATCTGGGTGTGCGGACTCGATGCGGCACGCTGGCCGTCACCGGCGCACCCTGATCCGTTCCTGCCGCGCGAGTGGCAAGCGCGGCAAGGCGTGCCCGGCGCGACGGCCGAGTTGACGGAGCGTCAGGCGCGGCGGACCCTGCAACGACTCCTGGCCTCGGCATCCACCGCGCTTTGCAGCGTGCCGCGTTTCGAGGACGAAGCGCCGCTGCTGCCGAGCGCCTTGGTCGCGGACCTGCCGCGACTCGCGGTCGTGTCGTTGTGGCCTGGAACGCAGGCATCCTTGGCGCAGTTTGAGGCGCGCCCTTCTCTCGAGACCCTGATCGACGGTTCGCTCCCCGCGTTTGCCCCGCATGAAGTCGTAAAGGGCGGCGCCCGGCTGCTCGAACTGCAGGGCGCGTGTCCGTTCCGCGCGGCCGTCGAACTGCGCCTGGGCGGCGTCGAACTCGAGCATCCGGCCGCGGGCATCGCTGCCACCGAACGCGGCAAGCTTGCGCACGCGGTGCTGCAGGCCTTCTGGGACAAGGTGCGCGAGCAGTCGGTGCTGCTGGCCATGACCGCCGATCAGCGTATCGCGAACGTGCGTACGCACGTACGGTCGGTGCTGGCGCCGTTACGTGCGACCGCCGACGCAGTCGGCACACGCCTGCTGGACCTCGAAGAGCGCTGGCTGGACGCGCGAGTGCTCGAACTGCTGCAGCAGGATGCGGAACGCGCGCCGTTCACGGTCGAGTTCGTCGAGGAGCCGCGCGTCATCGACGTTGGCGGTGTGCAGACGCGCATCGTCCTCGACCGGGTGGATCGCCTGGCGGACGGCACGTTCGCCGTCATCGATTACAAGACCGGCGCGCAAGCGAAGCCCGCCGCGTGGATGGGTGACCGCCCGGAGCTGCCCCAGCTGCCGCTGTACGTGCGTGCGATCGGCCAGGAGCAGGTGAGCGCGGTCGCGTTCGGCGTCGTCTGCACGGGCAGCACCGAATACCGTGGCTTCGCGCGCGACGGCGAGGTGTTCCCGCAACTCAAGCCGTTCGATGCCGCCAGCGGCCCATTCAAGGACTACGCGAGTTGGGGTGACCTGTTGCAGGCCTGGAACAGGCGACTGGAGTCGCTGGCACGGGAGCACGCACAGGGCGACGCGCGGCTCGCGCCGAATCCAGCCAGGGCCTGCCGTTACTGCCACCTGCGCGGGGTCTGTCGTTCGGCACAGGCGCTCATGGAGCCCGAGGAGGGCGACGATGCAGCCGGCTGACCTGCTACGGGCCGACGAGGATGCACGCGCGACGGCGTTGCAGGTCGACCGCAGCTTCATCGTCCAGGCGCCCGCGGGTTCGGGCAAGACCGAACTGCTGACGCAACGCTTCCTCGCGCTGCTCGCGGTGGTCGACCGGCCCGAGGCATTGCTCGCCATAACGTTTACCCGCAAGGCCGCGGCCGAGATGCGTAACCGTATTCTCGAGTCGCTGCGGCACTGCGAGGAACCGCAGTCGAAGCTGCGTGATGACACGCGTTCGCTGGCGCGCTGCGTGCTCGAAGTCGATACCCGCAACGACTGGGGCCTGCTGCGCAATCCGAGCCGCCTGCGCGTGCTGACGATCGACGCGCTCAACCAGTCACTCGCACGACGCCTTCCGGTGCTCTCGGGCCTCGGCGCCGGACTCGGCATCGACGAAGATGGTCTCGAGCTGTACGAGGAAGCGGCCGAACGCCTGCTGACGCACCTGCCAGCGGACGATCCACGCGTTGCAGAAGCCGTCGCGATCCTGCTCGAGCACCTCGACAACAACGTCGGCAGGTTGATCGGGCTCGTCAGCAGCATGCTCGCGCGTCGCGAAGCGTGGCTGCCGGTGCTGCCCGCGAGCATCGACGACTACGGGCAGGCGGGCGAAGCCCGGCTCGCGCTCGAAGCTGCGCGCGCGGCGATCGTGCAGGACCATCTGGCGGGACTGGTCGAGGCGTTTCCTCCAGCGTTGCTGGCCGAAGCCTGCGTTTACGCGCAGGGTGCGGCGCAGGTGCTGCGCCAGGAGGGCAAGGAATCGCCGATCCTCGCCTGCGGCCAGGGAGTGCCGGGAGCGGATATCGACGACGTGGCGCACTGGCAAGGCCTGGCCGAATTCCTGCTCACGGGCAAGGGCGAACCACGCAAGAGCTTCACTGTCGCAGTCGGCGTGAGGGCGCAGGACAGGAAGCGACCCGAACTCGCGGCTCTCAAGGTTCGCATCCAGTCGGTCGCCGATGAGTTCGCACGGCACGAAGAACTGTTCGAGCCGCTGGATGCCACGCGCGCGTTGCCCCCGTGCGAATACCAGGACGCCGAGTGGACCGTGCTGAAGTCGTTGCTGCTGGTGCTGCGACTGGCGGCCGCCGAGTTGAAGTTCGTCTTTGCCGAGCGCAAGGCGGCCGATTACCCGGAGTTCGCAGCGGCCGCCAGGCAGGCGCTGGGAACGGCGGCAGAACCGACGGACACCGCGCTCGTTCTCGATGCACGATTGCGTCATGTGCTGGTCGACGAGTTTCAGGACACGTCGGAGGGCCAGGTGCAGTTGTTGCGGAGCCTGACGGCCGGCTGGGAGCGCGGCGACGGTCGCACGCTGTTCCTCGTCGGCGATCCGATGCAGTCGATCTACCGCTTTCGTAATGCGGAGGTCGGGTTGTTCCTCGACGTGCGTGACCGCGGGCTCGGTGACATCGAGCTCGAACCGCTCACCTTGCGCGTGAACTTCCGCTCGACGCGGCCGATCGTGCAGTGGGTCAACCAGGCCTTTGCCCGCGTGCTGCCGCCGCGAGACGACGTGCTGCGTGGCGCCGTGAAGTATGCGGAAAGCGTGGCGGCGCCGCAGGCAACCGACGAAGGTGGCGTGCACGTCCACGCATTCCTGCGCAGCAGCCGGCGATTCGAGGCCCAGGCTGTCGCCGACATCATTCAGCGGCGTCACGCGGCAAAGTCCGATGCGCGCATCGCGATCCTCGTGCAGGGCCGCAGCCATCTGCTCGACATCGTGGCCGAACTCGCGCGGCGCGGCATCCGCTTCCAGGCGACCGACATCGATCCGCTGGGCGCGCGACCCGCCGTGCTCGACCTGCTGGCACTGACCCGAGCGCTGGCGCACCTGGGCGACCGTGCCGCCTGGATCGGCGTGTTGCGCGCGCCGTGGTGCGGCCTGACGCTGGCCGATTGCCTCGCGCTGCTCGGCGGCGACCGGCATGCGTCGGTCCCGCGTCTGCTGCGTGAGGAAACGCTGCGACAAAAGCTGGGAACCGAGGCACGACACCGGCTCGAACGTTGCCTGCCGGTGCTGGAGCAGGCCCTGGACGAAAAGCGGCGGTTTTGGACTGCGCGACGCCGTTGAGCGCTCCTGGCATTCCCTTGGCGGCCCCGCGACGCTCGGCAACGAGCGGGAGCTGGACGAGGCACATGCCTACCTCGATGCCCTGGGCGACGTGGAGGACGAAGCGCCCGGCGCGCCGGTGGACCTGGCCCGGCTCGCCGCAGCATTGCTGGAGTTGTATGCGCCAGCGCAGCCGCGGCCCGACACGTACGTCGAACTGCTGACGATCCACAAGTCGAAGGGACTGCAGTTCGACACTGTGATCGTGCCGGGTCTGGACCGGGTCGGCGCGTCCGATACGCCGCCGTTGCTGCGCTGGCTAAAGGTGCCACGAAGCGACGGGCAGCAGTTGATCATCGCGCCTGTCGCGGCGACCGGCGCCGAGGAAGCGAATCCGCTGTACCGGTGGCTCGACCGTCTCGAACGCGACAAGCTGTTGCAGGAGAAGCGCCGGCTGCTCTACGTTGCGGCGACGCGTGCAGAGCGCTCGTTGCACCTGCTCGGTTCGTGCGAAGTCATCGCCGACAAGAAGACGGGGGAGTTAAGCGTGCGGGCGCCGACGCAGGTCTCGGCCCTGGGTCTGCTGTGGGTCGAGCCGTCGGTGAGCGGCGAGTTCGAGCGCAGGCTCGCGGAGTCGGGCGACGTTGAGGGGGAGCAGGGGCGCGTCATCCCGCGTGATCCGGTGCTGCTGCGTTTGCCTGACGGCTGGCAACGTCCGGAAGCGCCGGTGGCACCGTCCATTGAAGTTCGCAGCCTCGTGCGTGCGACCGCAGCCGCCGCGATCGAGTTCGACTGGGTGACGGAAACGGCGCGCCACGTCGGCACCGTGGTGCACCGCGAGTTACAGCGCTGCGCGCGCGACGGTGGCGCCTTGCCCGGCAGCGTGGCGGAACGAGTTGCCTTGCAGCGACGCTATGCCGCAGAGCTCGCCGAGCTCGGCGTGCCGTACGACCGACGCAGCGCCGCGGTCGAGAAAGCGTTGGAGGCGGTGCGTCGCACGCTCGCGGACGAGCGCGGGCGGTGGTTGCTCGACGCGTCGCACGCGTCAGCGCAATCGGAGCTGGCGCTGACCGGTGTCGTCGACAACGGCCTTGTCAGCATCGTCATCGACCGGACCTTCCTCGATGCAACGGGGATGCGCTGGATCGTCGACTACAAGACCAGCAGCCACGAGGGCGCGGGGCTCGATGAGTTCCTGGACAACGAGCGCGAGCGTTACCGCGCCCAGCTCGAGCGCTATGCGCAGCTCATGCAGGCTCTTGGCGACGAGCCGATCCGGCTCGGACTGTATTTCCCGCTGCTGTCGGGGTGGCGCGAATGGGCGCCCGGTACGATGGGTTGATCGCAACGGATGGTTCGAACTGGACACTACGGCCCTACTGCACCGATCTCGTCCACCGGCAGCAGGCGGTGCTCGTAGACGAACAGTTCGTCGCTGGAGTCGTCGCCGATCCGCAGCAGCAACAGTTCAAGCGGCTGCTGTCGGGCCTGGGCCTGCCGTGCACGCTGCAACAGGGCGTCCAGCGACCCTACCGGGGCACGGTCCGCGGTGACAACCAGGTCGTAGTGCATCAGGCCGGAAGTTTCGGCGTCCGAGCCCGGGTCGACGTGGTGCACCATCAGCGCGGGTGAACCGACGATCAGGCCGGCGGTGAGCGACTCCGCGCTCGCGAACACGGCCCCGTCCAGCCACAGCCCACGTCGCTCGGTGATCTTCGCGGCGGGCGGCCAGCGTCCGTCCAGTGCCAGTTCTCGACCGTCGCGACGCACGCGCAGGGACACCGGGTCCAGATGCCCGCGCAGGCCGTCCATCAGGTCGGTTACGGTGGGGAGGTCCCGCGTGGGCGCGCCGAGGCCGAGAACTTCGTCACCGACGCGCAGGTCGAGCGTGCCGGCCGGCAGGCGGGAGCGAGCGATGATCATGGTCAGTTCGTCGTTGTCATCGCGGGCGAAGTCGACGGCGGTCGCGGGCGGTGACGGGTCGCGGCCTGCCCGCAACAGGTCGAGCATCGTGCAGGCATAGGGCATGGGAACCGCGAAGCTCAAGCCTTCGACGGATTCTTCCGTGACCTTGGCCGTGTTGATGCCGACGACCTGGCCGGTTTCGAGGCTGATCAGCGGACCGCCGGAATTGCCTTCGTTGATCGGGGCATCCGTCTGCAGCATGTTGACGCCGAGGCGCGTGGTCACCGCCGAGGTGATGCCGCGCGTGCCGGTGAAGCGAAATCCCCATGGGTGGCCGAAGGCGCCGACGGGGTGACCGACCGGCGGGATCTCGCTGCAACTCAAGGTCGGCGTGCGCGTCTGCGCGACCTGGCGGCTCGGTGCGAAGGCCAGCACGGCCAGGTCGAGGTAGGGGTCGACATAAAGGCGCGTGGCCGGGATCGCGTGCCCGTCCTTGAAGGCGATGGAGATCTTGCCGTAGGAATGGCCGGCGACGTGGGCGTTGGTGAGCACCCAGCCACGCGTGGCATCCACGAGCAGGCCGGCGCCGAGCCAGCTGCCCTGGTCGTCCTCGATGAACGGTTGGCTGACGGCCGTTCGCACCTGCACGGTCCAGTCGGCGGCGGCGCGAAAGGCCTCCTCGCCCGGGCTCTCGGCATGGGCCATCGAGGTCAGCAGCAGCAGACAGAGCAGACGTTGGGACATGTGGAACCTGCAGTCATGCGCCCGTCGCGGGCAAACGGCGAAGAGTAATGCCTCGGCGGTATCAAGTGGCAACGGTGTGAGTTCGCGCGATCAGCGATGGCGCTTCAATCCGGTGGGCAAGCGTGTGCGCACGCAGCGGCTGATGTTTTCCTATGGTCTAATCGGTTGCACCCCGACGCTCGAGGGAGAGCCGGTGTCGCAACAAGACCAGGGGGACGCACCGCATGCGACTTGCCATAGGATCCGCGGCGCTGGCGACGCTACTCGTTGTGTTGACCGCGTGTGGAAGCGGTCGCGACGAGGCAGGTACCGCTCCGGCCGCCAATGATGAGAAGGTGCTGAACGTCTACAACTGGGCCGACTACGTCGCCGAGTCCACGATCGAGGACTTCGAGGCGCGAACCGGGATCAAGGTCAACTACGACGTCTACGATTCGAACGAGGTTCTCCAGACCAAGCTCCTGACGGGAGGCTCGGGGTACGACGTGGTCGTGCCCAGCGGAGCACCGGCGCATCACCTGATCCAGGCCGGAGCGCTGCGTGCGCTCGACCGGTCGAAGCTCAAGAATCTGGCCAACCTGGATCCGCGGATTCTGCAGATCGTAACCGCCTTCGACCCTGGTAACGCGCACGCCTTGCCGTATCTGTGGGGGACAACGGGCATTGGCTACAACCCGGATCTGGTCGAGAAAGCTCTCGGCACGCGGACTCTGGACAGCCTGGCTGCCGTGTTCGACCCGGCGATTGCGTCGAAGCTCGCGCAATGCGGGATCACGATGCTCGATGCGCCCAACGACATGTTCACCGTCGCTTTTCATTATCTCGGGCTGGATGGGAACAGCCAGCGACCGGAAGACTGGGCGGCGGCCGAGGCCGTGATCACGAAGGCGGCGCCCTACGTCCGTTACTACCACTCGTCGCAGTACGTCAGCGATCTGGCGAGCGGTGAGGTCTGCGTGTCGATCGGCTGGAGCGGCGCACTGCAGCAGGCGCGGTCCCGCGGCGCGCAGGCTGAAAGCCCGGTTGAGGTCGTGTACGTGATCCCGAAGGAGGGGGCGATGATCTGGTTCGACATGTTGGCCATACCGACCGATGCGCCGCACCCGCAGAACGCGTACGCGTTCCTCGACTACCTGATGGAGCCGAAGGTCATCGCGGATATCACGAACGCCGTCGGGGAGGCCAACGGCAACGCGGCCGCGCTGCCGTTCGTCGCCGAGACGCTGCGGAACGATCCCTCGATCTATCCGACGAACGAGGTCTTCAAGCGGCTATATCCCGATCAGCCGTGGTCACCGGAGATGAACCGCGAGATCGCGCGGGCGTGGACCCGGATCAAGACCGGGGAGTAGGAGCTGAAGCGGGGCCGCGGAACGCAGAGCGTCCGCTCACGCCGCAGGGCGGCGCCGACGATCGATCCCGCCGTTGGCTACGATACGCTGCCGGCCAGCGCGGGAGAGATCACCATGACGGACGACCGACCAATGCAGCATGCGAGTGACTTCGATCCCGAAGTGCTGCTGATTTTTGATCAGTATGTGCACGGCGATATCGATCGTCGCACGTTCCTGGCGCGGGTGGGAAAGTTCGCGGTCGGCACGGTGACGGCCGCGGGCTTGCTGGGTGCTCTGAATCCGCGCTTTGCCGAGGCGCAGCAGATTGCGCCCACGGATGCGCGGCTCGAGGCGCGGTACGTCGAATACGATTCGCCCAAGGGGCATGGCAAGGCGCGCGGTTACCTGGTGCGACCGGCCAAGGCCAAGGGATCGCTGCCGCTTGTGCTGGTCGTGCACGAGAATCGCGGATTGAACCCGCACATCGAGGACGTCGCGCGGAGAGTGGCCCTCGAGCAATTCGTAGCGCTCGCACCCGATGCGCTGTTTCCACTCGGGGGCTACCCCGGGGACGAGGACCGGGCACGGACGCTGTTCCAGACGCTCGATCAGCCCAAGGCGTTTGAAGACTTCATTGCCGCGACGCAGCACCTCCGCGCCCAGCCCGGCACCCGCGACCGTCTCGGCGTCGTCGGCTTCTGTTACGGCGGCGCGATTGGCAACCGGCTCGCGGTGGCATTGCCCGACCTGGCGGCGGCGGTGCCGTTCTACGGCAGCGCGCCGCCACTCGACGACGTGGGCGCGATCAAGGCCGAACTGCTGCTGCATTTCGCCGCGAACGACGAACGGGTCAATGCCAGCTGGCCGCCGTTCGAGGCGGCGCTGAGGGCGGCCGGCGTGAAGCACACCGCGCATGTCTACCCGAATACGCAGCACGGGTTCCACAACGACACGACGCCGCGCTACGACGCGGAGGCGGCGCAGCTGGCCTGGCGTCGGACGGTGGAGTTGTTCAATCGCGTCTTGCGCAGTTAAGCGAAGTCATCGACCGAGCCCGACGGGTGTCAGCAGCAACGTGCCGAAGCCGAGCAACAGCAGCAGTTCGACGGCGACGCTGACAAGAATGGCGGGACCGGCTCGCCGCGCGCGGTACTCGTACAACCCGAGGCCGGCGAGCAGGGCATTGACCAGTACCGCGAACAGGCTGACGCTGGTGATCAGTTCGGCTGACGTGGTCGAACGCACCAGAAAGCAGAGCAGCGCCAGGCCCAGATAAACGGCGCCGATGCGTCGGCCGACCAGCAGGGCGCCGACGCTCGGTTCGATGCGCCAGCGTTTCAGCATCAGTCGACCAGCGAACAGCCAGCCGGCCCCGAGCAACACGGCGGCAATGCACGTCACGACCGTAAGCGCGTGAAAGCTCATGGGGATTCCGTGGCCGGGGGCGCACGCAGGGTCCCGACGATGGGCGCCGAGTGGGTGGAGATCCAATCGGAAAGTTGATCTTCGGTGAGGTTGCCGGCGGCGAGTTGCAGGAAGGTCGTGACGCACTGTGCGTCCGTGGCGATGAGTTCGAAACCGTTCAGGTCCAGGAACAGTTCCGCGACGACCAGGCTGGTACGCTTGTTTCCGTCCAGGAACGGGTGATTGCGGGAGAGTCCGAAAGCGTAGCTCGCGGCCAGACGCGCGATTGATTGCTCGCCGTAGGCGAACTGGTTCTGCGGTCGTGCCATGGCCGACTCGAGCAGTCCGCGATCACGCACGCCGGGCTGGCCGCCGTGCTCGGCCAGTTGCTCGTCATGAATAGCGAGTACGACCTCGAGGTCGATCCAGACCGGCTCTGTCATAGAGGTTGGGTTCAGGCTACTTCGCGAGTTCGCGAAGTACGGCGCGACGCTTCTTCATGATCTTGCGGGCAGCCGTCATCTGCGATTCGAACTCGGGGTTGTACGGGGTCAATCGATAGCCGTCGGGAGACTCGGTCAGGTAGACCGCGTCGCCCTTGTCGAGCTTCAGGCGCGCCAGAACTTCCTTGGAGAAGACGACCCCGGCAGAGTTACCTACGGCGGTGAGTTTGAGCTTGATCATCGCTGAACGTTATTACAGATGTAATAACATTTCAAGTCTGTCCAGCACGGAAGTCTTGCTGATTTCACATAAAAATAATCCCTGAATTCAGGCATGATTCCCGGACAATCGCGGGAAATAGCCGCGTTATCGTTGCTTTTTCAAGGACCTGGGCACTCTGCTGCCGCGAGCCTTCGAACCGGGGTTGGTGCGACGAGGCCTCAGGGCAGTCAGGCGCGGAACCTGGTGCAAGCCACCTACAGCGTGCCGCCGACGCTGAACTGACGGCGGCCGGTTGCATCAGCCGGTCCCAGCAGTTGCAGCGACCGCTCCATCGCTGGCGGCACCGGTCCGCGCGGTGCCAGCGTTCCTTCGAACGCGAAATTGCGGGCGCGGCTCAATGTGAGTTGCGCGTCGACCGCGAACGGGCCGTCCTTATCCTTGACCTGCGCCGTCAGGTTCGCCGGGTCCTGCGGCACCGAGAGCGACGGCTTCGGCTGTGCGGCCGGAAATATCGCGTGAAAACTGCCCACGGGTGCATTGCGCGGCGGCGGCGCAATCAGGCCGTCGAGATCGAGCGTGCCTTGGAGCGTCGTGGGCCAGCCCCGTTGCAGGTCGATCGCATCGAAGTGCCCGGTCACGCGACCCTGCCAGCCTTTCGGCATGCCGTGCGGCAGCGCATTCAAAGCGGTGAGCGGAAGCTCGAGTCGGGTCGTCCGCAGATTGACGTCTCGACCAGTAAACGACAGGTCGAAGTCTGTCTCGACTGAACCATCCGTGCGCGTGAGCTTCGCATGACCGGCGATGCGGCCGGTCAGCAGTCGCAGCGGTGCAATGTTCCAGTCGGCATCGCCGATCGCGGCGCCGCGCCACGAGAGTGTGCTGGCGCGTCCCGACCAGACTGAACCGCTGAACGCGCCTGCTTCGATGCCGGCCTTGCGCAGGGGGCCCGCTGCCACTCCCGCGGGTAGCGTGGCAAGTGCAAAGGCGAGCAGGGCCAGCACGCCGAGCGCGACCAGCCAGACGGTGCGTCGTGTCACCGGAAAAGTGCCTTGGGCAAGAAGCGCAATCAGCCCGCTGCGCCAGCGTGCTTCAGGCTCAGCGTCGCGTTGACGAAGCCGGGTGCAGTAGAGGCGCCGACGGTGGCGGATTCAATGCTCACGCCGTACTGCTGCTGCAGGCTGGCGAGCCAGGTGATCAGCGCATCGAACGACGCGGCTTCGATGCGCAGTCGCAGGCCGTTGTTGCCGTCCGGACTCTGGTCGCGCAGCGAGTTGCCGAGCCCGGCTTCGCGCGCCGTGCGGTCGACCAGCACGACCAGTGAATCGCCGCCGCCTCCAGCCTGTGCCGCGCCCGCCGCGGCCATGGCTTGCGGCGCCGACGCCTGCATCCAGGCGAGGTCGGCCGTCTTCTGCGCGACGCGCGCAGCCATCCGCTTGCCGGACGTCTGGAACGGCAGCACCAGCACGAGGTAAACGAGTGCGACGGCGACGAGCGCGCCGGCGGCATAGACGAGGTTGCGTTCGCGTTCGCTCAGGTTGTCGAACCAGTCACGCACGTTCATGCGGCCCCCAGGCGGACCTGCAGACGGCCCTCGACCAGTTGATCACGCGGGTTCGCGGACTGCAGTTCGACCGTTGCGCCGTCGCGGCTCATGGCCTGCTTGATGCCGTCGAGCGCCTCCACGTTCGGTGCGACGAGATGCAGCTCGAGCACGCCTGCCCGGAAGCTTATTGCCTCGACGCGCGTGGCCGGCGACTGTGCGATGGCCTGCGCCAGCAACGACATCGCCGGGAGCAGGGCACTGCTGCCGCCGCCGGCTCGTGCGAGCACGCCCTGGATCTGCGCGCGCGGATCGACGATCGGCTGCCCGGGCAGGATCTGGTTGAAGGTCTGGGTGATCTGCGCGTCCAGCTGCTGCTCGGCCTTGTGCAGCTGCCAGAGTTTGAAGCCCTGCGCGCCGAGAAATGCAACCAGCGTTGCGACGGCGAGGGCGGCCGGCAGTCGCCACTGCTGCAGCTGCGAGCCAAACGACGTCGGCGCCGCGTAGGCGCCCTGCAGCAGGTTGATCGGCCTGGCAACCGGTACCTGCGCGGCCAGCAGGGGCAGCGTGCCGTCGGGCAGCAGCTTGACCTGCAGCGTGGCTGTGCGCGCCCGCAGACCTTCGATGGTTTCCTTGTTTGCCGCGTAGTCGGCCGTCGACACGTAGAACGTGACGTGTTCGCCGGCTTCGGTCTGCTCGCCAAGCGCGAGATCGAACGCGACCTGCATCGATCCGGCGTCGAGGGCGTAAGCGGATTGATCTGGCCGGCTCACGTGCAGCGTGCCTTCGTCGAGTACGAGCACCAATGCATTCGGTGCCGACGGGATCAGCGACGATTCGGCGTAAGCCGCGTCCGGGCGGATGCCCGCGGCCTCCCACATCGCCTGCCAGCGTTCGAGGGTCGCACGAGCGACGATCGCGACGGGCATGGCGCTCGAAGACGCATCGCGATGGCCGACGGCGAAGTGCAGGTTTTCCAGGTCGGAGGCGAGGTGCTCTTCGAGCGCGAACGGTACAGCCTGCGCGATACGGGCCGCACCGCGGACCGGAGGCAGGTCGGGACGGGCGAGCGTGACATCGGAGGCAGGCAGGACCAGCACCGTGCGGCGTCCCTGGGACAGGGCGAGCGCGTCGGCGATCGGGCCGCTCTGTACGTTGCCCGAACGGGCGCCGTTGGCGTCGACGATCAGCCAGGACGCTGGCGCGTCCTCGGACGCCCGGAGACGGATCACCAGGGTTTCAGTCATACGGTCATTCGGCTCCGAAACTGCGCAGGACAGGCCGCACCGTTCCGGCCCCACTGCGAGCGAGGAGACTGTACAGGGTGAACTGGGTAGTGCCAATAGTGACCCATACGGTGGTCCGGAAGTAAGCGCTTGATTCCGAAAGTGTGTCCTTGATCTGGTCGTAGTCCGCCTGGCCGAGCGTGCCGCGCAGTTCCTCGAGCGTCGGGAAGCAGGCGTCCTTGCGCCGCTTGGCCAGGTCCTCGGCATCCAGGCTGAACTGCCGCTGCGACTCCGAGAGCGAGTCGAGCACGATGCCGGGCGCGGTGCAGACGTTCAGCTTGGTGCCGACCGGCAAGGCAGCGATGTACGGCTGCAGGCGGCGAAAACGGTCGGCGCCGAACTCAGGCAGCACCATGATTTCGCTGGCGCGTGTAATCGCCATGTTGGCCGCGAGGTGCGGCGGATCCAGCCCCGTGTAGACCGAGTCTTCTGCGCCGTCGGGAAAGCCGGGCTGCGTGTCGGCGTCGATCCAGTCCGCCATCGCGGCGGCCCCGCCGGCTCGATCTCGAGCATGCCCAGGATGCGCTCGAGTTGCTTGACCGCTTTTTCGTTGGTCGTGCCGTCGCTGAACACGAGGTTGTTCAGGTTGAAGCGACCCTGCAGGTCTTCGATGCGGCCCTCGACGGTGCCGACGCCTTCGTCGATCGGCAGGGCCGCCAGCGACTGGCCCAGATCTCGCCAAGATGGTCCGTCTGCGAGTCCTGTGCGTCCTTGCGCAGGATGTCGGCGGCCCAGCCTTCCGCTCCGAGCGCGACCTGGAAGCCCTGGTCGAGCGCAAACAGGTTGGCGCTGCGACGCTGGTCGACCATGCCGCGGAACGTCACGTTGACCGCGAGGATCGTCGCGAGCGCGACGATCAGCACCGCCATGATCAGTGCGACGCCACGCTGGCGTGCCGGGAGCGTCGGGTATTGCCGCCATCGCATCAGCCCGCCACCTCGACGATGCGCTTGATTTCGCCCCAGTCCTCGAGGTCGAGCGTGACTTCGACGGCGGCGGGCCGCAGCCGTTCCTGCTCGACGGGATTGCCGCCCAGCTGTGGCCAGCGGTCGACCCATTCCAGCGAAGGCGACAGGAAGCGGAACGTGACCGAGCGCACGCCGCTCAGGAGCCGCACGCGCACGGGTTCGGCCGCCTGCGTGCGATCGAGCACGCGCCAGTGGTCGCGCCAGAGGCCCTCCTGGTCCAGCCGGTAACCCACCCGTTGCAAGGTTGGCCGCGGCAGGCCTGCGGTGTTCAGCCAGCCGGCGCGTGTGAACTCGAGCTTGTATTCGACCGAGTCGCCGGCCAGCACGGCGGGGACCCGTTGCTCGCCGATCGGCTCCCGGATCGGGCGCGGCTCGATCTGCGTGAGGTCCTGCGCCAGCGTCTGCACGGCGCGCTGCACTTCGCGCACGCGTTCGAGACGCAACTGCTGGTACTCGGTCTGCTTCTGCAGTTGCGTGTAACCCGACAGCGCCATCACGCCGACGAAAGCGAAAATTGCGATTGCCACCAGCACTTCGAGCAGCGTGAAGCCGCGCAGACGGGCCGCGCGACCTGCAGACCGGTGCTGGAGCGTGCGGCGGCTCATTCTTCCGAGTCCGTCGGCAAGTCCGGCGACTCACCCGGTGTCTTGCCCGGCGTCGGCGCCGACTCATCCGTGCCTTCGTCTTCACCACCGGTGCCGGGCGCGCCTGTGCCGGCCCACTGCACGCCCCCGGCGCCGCCGCCGGCACCGCCCACCGCTTCGCCATAGAAACCGGACACGTTGGCGAGTGGTGTGCCGTCAGGCTTCTCTGCCCGGTGCACGGCAATGTCGATTCGACGCAGGCTCGCGACCTGAGTCTGCGTGACTTTCATCGACCACTGCCACTGCTGGTCCGCGAATTCGACGCGGCCCGTCGATTCGGCGACGTCGGGTGCCCCCGCCTGCAGGCGGCGCTCGGTCAGCACGTTCATGCCGATCCAGTGCGCCAGCGTCTTGTCGCGCAGGTAGGTGCCATTGCGCGCCGACTGCGTCACGGCCTGGATTGCCGCGATCATGCCGAGCGCGACGATGACGAGCGCGGCCAGCACTTCGATCAGCGTGAAGCCATGCTGGGCAGACGAGCGGGTGGCGGAGCGGCGCATCGTCAGCGTTGTTCGCGGGTGTCGTCGTGCACTTCGATCCTGCCTTCGACCGTGCCGCTCACGCGTCGTTTTTCGTCGGTGCCGTCGCGCGTGAAGCCGACGTCGAACGGCACTTGTTCGCCCGATGCCTGCAGGATCACCTGTGGCTGGATGGGGTCGCGCTCGGTCGCCGGCTCGCGCTGCTTCAACTGCACGTCGCGGTCCTCGAGCCGCAGCGAGAGCCGCAGCCCTTCGGGCATCGAGCGCGCGCGCAGCAGGGGATCATCGGCGACCGCGTTCCAGCGTTCGATGCGGCCGTCATACGCCAGAAACTCGTAACCCGATGCGTCGAGCCGCATGCCGATGTCGCGGCTCTGCAGGATGGCGTCCTCACGCGTCTGCAGCAGGATGGCCTGCAGGCGCTCGGCTTCCTGCTGCATCTCGTGATCGCCGCCGAGCACGTTGACCGAGATCACCGCCATCGAGGTGAGGATGCCGATGATGACGACGACGACGAGCACCTCGAGCAGGGTGAACCCCGAGGTGCGGCGCGCGGCTGCGCGGCCGCGTCACGGGACTATTCGATGTTCCAGTTGCCGATGTCGGCATCGGGTCCTTCGCCGCCCGGCTGGCCGTCGGCGCCGAGCGTGTAGAGGTCGTAGTCGCCACGGGTGCCCGGTGCGATGTAGGCGTAGTCGTTGCCCCAGGGATCCTTCTTCATGCCGTCGATGTAGCCGCCTTCCTTCCAGTTCTTGATGTTCGGGTCGGCGGGGCGCGTGACGAGCGACTGCAGGCCCTGCTCCGTGGTGGGGTAGCGGAAGTTGTCCATCCGGTACAGGTTGAGCGCAGTTTCGTAAGCGCGGATGTCCTGCTTGGCCTTGGTGACGCGCGCATCGTCGATGCGACGGATCACGTTCGGCGCGACCAGTGCGGCAAGGATGCCGAGGATCACGACGACGACCATGATTTCGATCAGCGTAAAGCCGCGCAGGCGGCGCAATCCGGTAAATGTCATGTGGAGTGCCGTGGTTGACGGTAGATTTCAGTGATCATAGCAAACCCATGCTGCTGGGACCGGCACACACGTGAAGCTGGGACGTCTTCCGCAACTGCTGCAACTGGCGCAGCTCGGCGCACGCGCCTGGCGCGCTCCGTTCGTGCTCGCGCTCGTGCTAGTCGCAGTCCAGCTGCTCGGTGCGCCGGCATGGGAGAGCCTGCCCTACGACCGTGCCGCCATCCTGGCCAGCGGCGAATACGCGCGACTCGTCACCGCCCATTTTTTCCATTACGACCTGGCACACCTCGCCTGGAACCTCGTCGGACTTGCGCTCGTCGCTGCGCTTTTCGCCCGCGAATTCGACCTCCGCGGCTGGCTCGTCATCCTCGTCGCTGCGACTGTCGCGGTCGATCTCGGGTTCCTCGTATTCGAGCCGCAACTCGCGTGGTACGTGGGGTTTTCCGGCGTGCTGCACGGCCTGATGGCAGCTGGGCTCTGTGCCTGGTTATGGCGCGCGCCGGACGCCATCACGGGGCTGGTGGCGGGCCTGTTTGCGTTGAAACTCGGCTGGGAGCACGTGATGGGGCCGTTGCCGTTCACGGCCTCGACACTGGCGGTGCCAGTCATCCACGAGGCTCATACCTATGGCGCGATCGGCGGCGCCGTGGCAGCGCTCTGGATCCTGCGGCGGCAGCGGCGTGCGGCGGCATCGCTATAATCGCCTGACAACATCAGGATTGGCCGCCGGGTGGCCAACGGGGGAACACGGCCGATGACACTCGCTTTCGTCTTTCCGGGGCAGGGGTCCCAGTCCGTCGGCATGCTCGCCGAACTCGGCGCGGTGGAGCCCGTCGTGCGCGCAACCTTCGCCGAAGCGAGCGACGTGCTCGGCTACGACCTCTGGACGCTCTGCCAGGACGGGCCCGAGGCGGATCTCGGCTCCACGGAGCGCACGCAGCCGGCGATGCTGGCAGCAGGGGTCGCGACGTGGCGGGTCTGGGTCGGCCGCGGCGGGCCGCGGCCCGTAGCCATGGCGGGACACAGCCTCGGTGAATACACCGCGCTGGTGTGTTCGGACGCGATGGACTTCAAGACGGCCATCGACGTCGTCCGCTTCCGCGGTCAGGTGATGCAGCAGGCCGTGCCGCTGGGACAGGGTGCGATGGCGGCAATCCTCGGGCTCGAGGACGCGGATCTCGACGCAGCCTGCAGGGAAGCGGCGCAGGGTGAAGTAGTCGAACCGGTAAATTTCAATGCCCCCGGCCAGACCGTCATCGCGGGCAATGCGACAGCTGTCGCGCGCGCGATCGATGCCGCTAAGGCGCGCGGTGCCAAGCGCGCGGTGCTGTTGCCGGTGAGCGTGCCATCGCACTGCAGCCTGATGCGGGGCGCGGCCGAGCGGCTGGCCGAGAAACTCGCGACCGTCGACGTGCGGCTGCCGAACGTCGCCGACGTCTACACCGTGGACGTGCGCAGGCACAGCTCGCCCGACGGCATCCGCCTGTCCCTCAAGGAACAGTTATTCAAACCCGTGCGCTGGGCCGAGACCATTCGCGCAATGCTCGCAGGCGGTGCCACGACGTTCGTCGAATGCGGGCCAGGCAAGGTGCTGACGTCG
This sequence comes from Pseudomonadota bacterium, assembly GCA_016704655.1. Taxonomy (GTDB): domain Bacteria; phylum Pseudomonadota; class Gammaproteobacteria; order Steroidobacterales; family Steroidobacteraceae; genus RPQJ01. Next base: position 451,016 of record JADIZR010000001.1, read on the forward strand.
CTCAACCGCCGCATCGAGCGCAGGCCCGACCTCAAACTGCTCGCACTCGAAGACTCGACCTCGATCGCGGCTACGCTGGCCGCCTGTGGAGAAAGCCGATGAGCAGCCTCGCTGGCGAATTCGCCCTGATCACCGGCGCCACCCGTGGCATCGGCCGCGCCATCGCGCTGGAGCTCGGCAAGCGCGGTGCCCGCGTCGTTGGAACCGCTACGACTGCAGCGGGTGCCCAGGCGATCGATGCGTACCTCGAGGAGGCGGGCGTCACGGGACGCGGCCTGGTGCTGAACGTCGCCGAGGCGGGCGCCATCGAGGCGTGCTTCAAGGGCGTGGAGGCGGCGGAGGGCACCCCGACCATCCTGGTCAATAACGCCGGCATCACGCGCGACGGACTGCTCATGCGCATGAGCGCGGACGACTGGCAGGCCGTGCTCGATACCGACCTGAGCGCCGTGTACCGCACCTGCAAGGCGGTCATGCGCGGAATGATGAAGGCGCGCAAAGGCCGGATCGTGAACATTGCATCCGTCATCGGCGTGATGGGTAACGCTGGCCAGACCAACTACGCGGCGGCCAAGGCGGGCATGATCGGCTTCAGCAAGAGCCTGGCGCGCGAGGTCGGATCGCGCAACATCACGGTCAACGTGGTGGCTCCGGGGTTCATCGTCACTGACATGACCGGCGCCCTCGGCGAGGCGCAGAAATCGGCGCTGCTGGCGCAGGTTCCGCTCGGCCGCCTGGGTTCGCCGGACGATATCGCGGCGGCCGTTGCCTTCCTGTCCGGACCCGAAGCAGCCTACATCACCGGCGAGACCCTGCACGTAAACGGCGGCATGTATATGATCTGATTGGTTTTTCGGCCCAATTGGACCCCCGGCACGGCCTTAACATAGAATACGCGCCCCATGCCGGTCCCTTGCAGGCCCGGATCGGCAGATTTTGTTTCCTTCCAAAGGATCTCTACGACAATGAGCAGTATTGAACAGCGGGTGAAGGCGATCGTCGCCGAGCAACTGGGCGTCAAGGAAGAGGAAGTCACCAACGAGTCCTCCTTCGTCGACGACCTCGGTGCAGACTCGCTCGACACTGTCGAACTCGTGATGGCGCTCGAAGAGGAATTCAAGATCGAAATTCCCGACGAGGACGCCGAGAAGATCACGACCGTGCAGCAGGCAATCGACTACATCAACGAGCGCCGCACCCAGGCCTGAGCCGCGCCTGGTGCCGGGCCGCCACGGAAGGCGGTCCTGCCACATCGTTCCAGTGAATCTTCGGGGGGACCCAGCTTGTCCAGGCGCAGAGTCGTCGTCACAGGTTTAGGCATCGTTTCCCCGCTCGGCAGCACCGTCGCAACCGCCTGGGATGGCATCGTCAACGGTCGCAGCGGCATTGGCCACATCGACAAGATGGACCTGAGTGCCTTCCCGGTCCGCATCGGCGGGCAGGCACAGGGTTTCAATGCCGAGGAGTACATGGCGCCCAAGGACCTGCGGAAATTCGATCCGTTCGTTCCGTTCGGCGTCGCCTCCGCCACGCAGGCCATCAAGGATTCCGGCTTCGAGGTCAACGAGGCCACCTGCGGGCGCATTGGCGTCGCCATGGGCGCCGGCATCGGCGGGCTCTCGACCATCGAAGAGAACACGGCGAAATGGCTCGAGGCGAAGACGCCGCGCAAGATTTCCCCGTTCTTCATTCCCGGCAGCATCATCAACGCGGCCGCCGGGCAGGTGTCGATCCAGCACGGCCTGCGCGGACCGAACATCGCGCTCGTCACGGCTTGCACGACGTCGACGCATTCGATCGGCCTGGCTTGCCGCCTGATCCAGTACGGCGACGCTGACATCATGGTCGCAGGCGGTTCCGAGATGGCGTTCACGCCGCTCGGCGTCGGCAGCTTCTGCCAGGCGCGGGCGCTCTCGCTGCGCAATGACGAGCCCGCACGCGCCAGCCGTCCCTGGGACAAGGACCGCGATGGCTTCGTGATGGCGGAGGGCGGCGGAGCCATCGTCCTCGAAGAGTACGAGCACGCGAAGGCGCGCGGCGCACAGATCTATGCGGAGCTCGTCGGCTTCGGCATGAGCGGCGACGCGCATCACATCACGTCGCCGCCGGAAGACGGCGAGGGCGCGCGGCTCGCGATGACCGCAGCCATCCGTGATGCACAGATCAACGTCGAAGCGGTCGATTACATCAACGCGCACGCCACTTCGACCGAACTCGGCGACCGCGCCGAAACGATCGCGATCAAGCGCGCACTCGGCGAGCACGCGCGCAAGGTCGCGGTGAGCTCGACCAAGTCGATGACCGGGCACCTGCTCGGGGCCGCGGGTGTCGTCGAAGCGATCTTCTCGATCCTGGCGATCCGCGACGGCGTGCTGCCGCCGACGATCAACCTTGAGAACCCGGATCCGGAGTGCGACCTCGACTACGTGCCGGGTAGCGCGCGCCAGGCGCCGGTCCGCATCGCGCTGTCGAATTCGTTCGGCTTCGGTGGCACGAACGGCAGCCTGATCTTCCGCGCGCTCAGCTGAGCGCGCGAGCCGCCTCCAGCCATGCGCGAAGCCGACCTGCTCGCGCTGCACGAGCGCTTTCCCGCCCGTTATCCGGTCCTGCTCGAAAGCGTGAGCGGCGCAGAGCCGCTTGGTCGTCACGACGTCCTGTTCGCGTTGCCCGCCGAGCAGCTCTCGCAGTTGCCGGACGGCAGCCTTGCGGGGGATTTCGGCGAACGGGCCGGCGGCGGCCGGTTCCTGGATGCGCTCGACCGCTGGGTTGCCCGGGAACGCGGCGCGGGCGACGCCGTTCCGAGCGGGGCCATGTTCGCCGACGGTTGGTTCCTCTACCTCGGTTACGAACTCGCGGGCGAGATCGAACCGACGCTGCGTCTGCCTGTCTCGCGCCTGCCGACCGCGGTGGCGTGGCGCATGCGTGGCGCGTTGCTGCGCGACCGGCGGACCCGCGAGGTTCGCGTCGTCGCGCGCGACGACGCGCTCCTGGAGCGACTGCGCGAGCAGGTCCAAGCCGATGTCGCCGCCGTCGCCGCCGCGGACAAGCGGGTGCCGCCCGCCGTATTGGCCACGGCGGTCGAAGAGCAGGATCCGCAGGTGTTCCTCGATGGCATGCGCGAGGTGCTCGAGGCCATCGCGCGTGGCGACGTCTACCAGGCCAATCTCTCGCGCTCCTGGCGCACCTGCCTGGCGCCTGGCGCCACGGTGCCGGACCTTTACCAGGCCTTGCGGCGCGCGAACCCGGCGCCCTTCGCTGCGCTGGCACAGTTCGGCGATTTCGCGCTGCTGAGTTCATCGCCCGAACGCCTGCTGCAACTGCAGGACGGCATCGCCAGCACGCGCCCCATCGCCGGCACGCGTCCGCGCGGGCGGGACGAAGTCGCCGACGCAGAGCTCAAGAGCGAGCTCAGGCTCAACGAAAAGGAACGCGCTGAGCACGTCATGCTGGTGGACCTGGAACGCAACGATCTCGGTCGCATCTGCCGCGGTGGCACTGTCGAGGTCGACGAATTCATGACCATCGAGACCTACGCGACGGTGCACCACATCGTCTCGAACGTGCGCGGCGTCCTGCGCGATGACGTGACCCCCGGCCAGGCGATCGCGGCCGTATTTCCGGGTGGGACGATCACCGGCTGCCCCAAGGTGCGGTGCATGGGCCTGCTCGCAGGTCTCGAGGGCGAGCCGCGTGACGCGTACACCGGGTCCCTCGGGTACCTCGACCTGAACGGCGCGATGGACCTGAACATCCTGATCCGCACGCTGACCGTGTGCGACGGCGAGATTGAATTTCGGACCGGGGCCGGCATCGTGGCAGACTCCGTACCCGAGGCTGAACTGGCCGAAACCCGCGCGAAGGCACACGGAATCCTGCGCGCGCTGGGAGAACGACGATGATGGGCCGGAAGTTCGTGAATGGCGTGGAAGGCGGCAGCGTGTCGGTGGACGACCGCGGGCTGCAGTACGGCGATGGCCTGTTCGAGACGATGGGTGCGACGAACGGGCGGGTGCGTCGCTTTCAGAGCCACATGGAGCGACTGACGGAAGGCTGTCACCGCCTGGGGATGCCGCCGCCGCCGGTGGACCTCATCGAAACGGACTGCCTGCGTGCCCTCGAAGGCTTCGGCGCCGCCGTGGTCAAGCTCACGCTGACGCGGGGTCCGGGTCCGCGCGCCTATCCGCCCCCGGTCGAGCCGAGCCCGACGCGCATCGTCGTCTCGACGGCGCAGCAGGTGTCCGAATCCGAGGCAGCGCGGCCGCTCATCCTGCGCGTGTGCGAGACCCGGCTGGGTCGCAATCCACGGCTCGCGGGAATCAAGCACCTCAATCGCCTCGAGCAGGTGCTGGCAGGCGCCGAGCTGCGTGAGCCCGGGGTCGACGAGGGCCTCATGCGTTCGACCGACGATCGCGTCGTGTGTGCCACGGCGGCCAACGTGTTCCTGGTGCGCGGCGGTCAGCTGCTGACGCCGCAGATCAGCGATTGCGGTGTCGCGGGCGTGATGCGCGAAGTCGTGCTGCACCTGGCGCAGAGGCTCGGCATACAGGTCGAGACTGGCGACTACACGCTCGACGACCTGGCCCGGGCCGACGAATGCTTCCTGACCAACTCCGTGCGTGGCATCCGACCGGTCGGGTGCATCGTGGGTGTGAATGACTTCCGACCGGGTGCGATGACGGCACGACTGCGCGACGCGGTCGAGACTGCCGACGAATGACGCCGGTGCGGCGCACGCTGCTCGCGCTGCTGACGATCGCCGTGCTCGTCGTTGCAGCCGGCGCGCTGTACGTTCGGCACTGGCTGGTGCAGCCGCTTGCGCTCGGAGCCGAACCCGCCATCGTCGAGGTGCTGCCCGGGCAGACGCTCACGGCGGTCGCGCGTGAACTTGCCGCCCGGGGTCTGCTCACTCACCCGCGGTTGCTTGCGCTCTACGGCCGGTTCATCGGCGCCGATTCGCGGATGCACGCGGGAGAGTTTGCGATCAAACCGGGCACTTCGCCCCGCGGCCTGCTGCAGGCCCTGGTGAGCGGGGCCGTCGTCCAGCATTCGGTCACGATCGTCGAGGGCTGGACGTTCCGCGAGTTGCGCATGGCGCTCGCGGCCGTACCGACACTCGAGCACACCACGGGCGGCATGCAGGACGACGCGGTCATGCGTGCGCTGGGCGAGGACGGCAAGCCCCCCGAAGGCCTGTTTTTTCCCGACACGTACCTGTTCGGCAAAGGCACCCGCGACATCGACCTGCTGCGCCAGTCGCGCGCGCGCATGCGTAAGGAACTGGCCACGGCCTGGGCGTCGCGGAACGACAACCTGCCGCTCGAGGACGACTACGAGGCGCTGATCCTGGCCTCGATCATCGAGCGCGAAACAGGGCACCCGGACGAGCGTGCGCGCGTTGCAGGCGTATTCGTCGAACGATTGCGCCTGGGCATGCGCCTGCAGACGGACCCGACCGTCATTTACGGGCTCGGCGCGAAGTTCGACGGCAACCTGCGACGCACTGATCTCGAGCGCGACGGTCCGTACAATACGTACACGCGGGCGGGCCTGCCGCCGACGCCGATTGCACTTCCCGGGGCCGCTTCGTTGCGCGCGGCAGTGCAACCCGACGAGCGCGGCGAACTGTTCTTCGTCGCGACGGGCGAGGGCGACGGCAGGCACGCGTTTTCGAAGACGCTGGCGGAGCACGAGGCCGCCGTGCGGCGGTACCTGGTGCGTTACCGTCAGCAGAACAGCAAGGGTCGTTGAACAGCGTGCAAGGCAGGTTCATCACGTTCGAAGGCGGCGAGGGCGTCGGCAAGTCGACGCAGATCAGGCGCGCGGCTGCCTGGCTCGAAGCGCAGGGCGTCGTAGTCGTACTGACGCGCGAGCCGGGCGGCACGCCGAGGGCTGAACAGTTGCGCCGCATCCTGCTCGAGCGCACCGACGAACCCATGCCACAGTCGTGCGAACTGCTGCTGATGTTCGCGGCGCGCGCGAGCCACCTCGCCAACCTGATCGAGCCGGCCGTCGCGCGGGGCGCATGGGTGCTGTGTGACCGGTTCACCGATGCCACCTACGCGTACCAGGGTGGCGGGCGCGGCTTGCCCGCGGCTGACATCGACGCGCTGGTGCGTATCGTGCATCCGCAGCGCCAGCCCGACCTCACCGTGTTGCTGGATGCGCCTGTCGCTGTCGGCATGGCGCGCGCGCGCGCGCGCAACGGCACTGGCGGGCCTGATCGATTCGAGTCGGAACGCGCTGAATTCTTCGAGCGTGTCCGGCAGAATTATCTGCAGCGGGCCGCGCAGGAATCTGGACGGTTCCGCGTCGTCGACGCCACCGGCGCGCTCGAGCACGTCGAAGCGGCCATCCGGGCCGCCTTGCAGCCGATGCTCGTCACCCAGGCGCCGTCGCGATGAGCCAGGACGCGGACGACGACCCCACTGGCGGCGCCAGCGACCAGGATTTCGCGCCGCTGCCGATCGACCTGCTGCCATGGCATGAGTCCGCGTGTGACAGGCTGACAGCGGCAGTGGCCTCCCAGCGCCTGTCGCACGGCTTGCTGCTGCAGGGACCGGCCGGGGTCGGCAAGGAGCGCTTCGCCTCCGCGCTCGCAGCAGCCTTGTTCTGCACGGGCCGCGCCGAGCGCCTCGAGGCTTGCGGTGAGTGTGCCGAATGCCGGCTCAGCAAGGCGGGAACGCACCCCGACCTGCACTGGTTGCGCATTCCAGAGGACAAGAAGTCGATCGGCGTCGACCAGGTACGCGAGGTCTGCGAGCAGCTCTCCATGACGAGCATGCGGCGTGGCTACCGGGTGGCGGTGATCGCGCCGGCCGAGAAGATGACGCCGTCGGCGCAGAATGCGTTGCTCAAGACGCTCGAGGAGCCTTCGCCGCGCACCGTGCTGGTGCTGGTCACTGCACGACCGTCTGCGTTACTGGCTACGCTGCGCAGCCGGTGCCAGCGCATCGAGGTGGCGCGTCCGGAGAACTCGCTGGCGCTGCGCTGGCTCACCGAGATGCTCGGAGCCGTGCCGCCGCCGCGCTTGCTGGCCGTGGCGGGAGGTTCGCCGCTCAAGGCGCTGGCGCTGGCGCCGCATTTCGCGGAACTCGAGGAACAGATGGCAGGACTGCTCGAAGCGTTCCTGGACCGCCGGATCGAGGTCACGCGCGCCGCCAGCAACATGCAGGGTGCGGGGCTGCCGACGCGCCTCGACTGGCTCGAAGCCTGGCTCGTAGCCGCCGTCCAGGTCGCGACCGGGGTCGCCAGTGAGAATCCCCTCACGATTCGGGCCGGTTCACCCTTGCAAAGGGCAGCGGCCGAGTTGAACATAACCGCGGCGTTCCAGGTATTGGACCGCTTGCGCGAGGCCCGCCGCCTGCTCGAAGGCTCGGCATCCGCGCCCCTGGTGGTCGAATCCCTGCTGCTCGAACTGCGAGCCGCGGCGTCGGCCCGCTGATGGAGCACTGAGAACGTCCTGATGAGCCCTGCACCCTTGCGACAACCCAACAAGCCTGGCCTGCTGACGCTCACCATCAAGGACAAGAGCGCGCTTTACCTCGCTTACATGCCTTTCGTGAAAAACGGCGGGCTCTTCATTCCGACGAGCAGCAACTACCGCCTCGGTGACGAGGTGTTCATGCTGCTCAACCTGATGGGCGAGGATGAAAAACTGCCGGTAGCCGGTCGCGTCATCTGGATGACGCCCAAGGGTGCGCAGGGCAAGCGGACTGCCGGCATCGGCGTGCAATTCAGCGAGCAGGACCGCGGCAACACCCAGCGCAAGATCGAGGCCTACCTCGCCGGCGCGCTCGGCGGCGACAAACCTACCCACACGATGTAGTGAATAGTGAGTAGTGAATAGTGAGTAGTGAATAGTGAATAGTGAGAAGAAGGCCGGTAATGCCGGCCTTTCCGTTCTGACTATTCACTATTCACTACTCACTACTCACTACTCACTAATCACTATTCAGTCGTCCTGCTCAGCGTCTCGGCAAGACCGGTAGCGGCAATGCCGCCGCGCAGCACGTGCGTGTCGAAACCCCGTTCGCTCAGGATGTAGGCCGCGGCAGAGCTGCGACGGCCGTTGTCACAGACCGCAACGTAGCGGACCGCCGGGTCGAGCGTCTTGATCTTCAGGCGGATGAAATAGAGCGGCACGTTGAGCGACGGCTCGAGGTGCCAGTGCTCGTATTCGCTCGGCAGGCGCACGTCGAGCCACATGCCGCCCTTCGCAACGATTTGCAGGCCCTCTTCGTGGTCGACCCACTGCAGCATCGGCTCGTTCAGCAGGGTGTTGAAGTCGTCCTTGGCGAGGCGCATCAGGACGCCATCGGTCAGCATCGTGACCGTGGCATTGCGCGCGGCGCCGGAGATCAGCGCTTCCTCGCCGAAGGTCTCGCCGATGCCCAGTTCCGCGAGCCGGATGCCTTCGCGGTTGAGCGGTGTCTCGCGGCTCACCGAGCAGCGGCCCGACACGATCACGTAGAAGAAGTCGCCTTCCTCGCCCTGGCGGATCACCACGTCGCCCGCCGAGTAATTCATCCGCTGCAGGCGCATGAACACGGCCTGAAGGTTGGCTGGCGGAATGCGGTGGAAGGCCCGGCTCTGCAGCAGCATGGTCATCCAGTCGTCCGACGACTCGTTGCTGGCGCCCAGTTCGCCGACTTCGTAGATGCCCGTCTGGTCCCAGGTGATCAGGACGTCGAGCAGGTCGCTGTCGATGGACAGGTAATCGATCTTGTCGGAGGCGACCCGCGCCGTGCAGTGGCGGGGCAGGATCGGTGCGATCGGATGGCGTGCATCGGTCGTGCCCCCGCGGATGGTGGCGATGACCCGACCATTCGACAGCAGTTCGACCACCCCGCTGGCGAGGTAGTAGGTCCGCTTCTCGATGTCCCCTTCCTTGAACAGCACGCGGCCTTGCGCCAGCTCGCGGAGGACGGTCTTGCGCGCGAGCGCCCGGAGGTTCTCGTTCTTGAGCCCGTCGAGCGGTGAAAACGCACGCAGGATGCTCAGTTCGACGGTGGTTGGATCGCTGCTCATGAAGGCCGGCTGCAAAAGGGAAAGGATGGTATCACGGCGACCCGGGACCGCCGAAGCTCGCCCAGCCCGGATCCGGTCGGAACCTGTCGCCGTGTTTCGAGGCCAGCGCCTCGAGACGTGCGACGACTTCCCGCACGCCACGTTCCCGCGCGTAACGCAACGGCCCGCCGCGGAACGGGGCGAAGCCTGAACCGAATATCACACCGGCATCGATGAGGTCTTCGTCCGCCACCACGCCTTCCCGCAGCACGGCCATGGCTTCGTTGACCATTGCCAGCATGAGGCGATCTTCCAGGTCGTCGGGGGCGCGTGCAGAGGGGTCGACGGGCGGCTTCACGGCCTTGCCATCGCGCCATTCATAGAGGCCCTGCCCGGTCTTCTTGCCGAGTTTGCCGGCTGCGACCAGCGGCGCCACGGCGTCAGGCGCGGGTCCGCCGCAGGCCGCCGACAGGATGCGGCCAACGTGCAGGCACACGTCGAGGACGACGATATCTGCGAGTTCGATCGGACCCATCGGCATGCCGAACTTCACCGCGACCTCGTCGATCGTGGCGAGGGGCACGCCTGCGCCAGCGGCGAGCATCGCCTCCGTCATGTACGGCATCAACACCCGGTTCACCAGGAAACCGGGCGCGCTGCGACAAGGCAGCGGCAGCTTGTCGATGGCTCGCGTGAAGGCGAGGGCAGCGGCACGGGCCTGCGGCTCGGTCGCGGCCGACTCGACTACCTCGACCAGGGGCATCTGTGCGACCGGGTTGAAGAAGTGCAGGCCGACCAGCCGGCCCGGTACGGTGAGCTGCTCCGAGAGGGGCTCGAGCATGAGGCTCGACGTGTTGGTGGCGAGGAGTGCGCCGGACTTCAACCGGGGTTCGAGGCGTGCGTACAGTTCGCGCTTCGCCTCGGCGTTTTCGTAGATGGCCTCGATCACCACGTCGGCACGCTCGACGCCCTGGCCTGCCACGTCCGCCTGCAGTCGCGCCAGTTGCTCGGAGGCCCTGCCGGGAACGCGGCTGCGCTTCTCGAAGAAGGCTCGCGCGCGATCGAGCGCAGGCTGCACGAACTCGGCGCCGCGATCCTGCAGCGTCACGGTAAAGCCGCGGAGCGCACACCACGCAGCGATGTCGCCGCCCATGACGCCCGCGCCGACGACGTGCACATGGCCGCCCGTCGGCGGTTCCTTGCCGCCCAGTCCCTTCAGCCTTTCCTGCAGGAAGAACACGCGCACGAGGTTGCGTGACGTGGACGTGCAGACGAGCCGTGCGACCGACTGGGCTTCGGCTTCGTAACCCGTGCGTGGACTCGCGCCGTGACGGCGCCAGAGATCCACGATCGCGTACGGCGCGGGGTAGTGTTCCTTGCGCGCTCGCCGGCGAACCTGGCTCTCGATCCTGCCGGCCACGAGACCGCGCACGATTGGCAGGTTCAGCACGCGCTGGCTCAGCGGCGCCTTGCGCCGCGTGCGTGGGTGCAGGACCAGCACTTTCGCCGCGTCATGCAACTGTCCCGCCGGCACGACCTCGTCGATCAGTCCCGCCTGCAGCGCCTTGTCCGGACGCAGGTTCTTGCCGGTGAGCATCAGGTCCATCGCCGTCGCCACACCTGCCAGCCGCACCGCGCGCACGGTGCCGCCGAAACCCGGATGAATGCCAAGCATCACTTCCGGCAGGCCCAGCACGACTTTCGGATCGTCGGCGCAGACCCGGTGACGGCAGGCCATGGCGAGTTCAAGCCCGCCGCCAAGGCAGTAGCCGTTGATGGCAGCGACGGTGGGGAAGGGCAGGTCTTCGAGGCGCTGCAGCACCCCGTGTGCCGCGCGGATCGATGGCACTGCTGCGGATGGCTCGCGCACCTGGCCGAACTCGGACACGTCGGCGCCTGCGATGAAGCCGCTCTTGCCGGAACGGATGACCAGGCCGGCCGGCCGCTGCCGTTCGACCTCGCGCAGCCGCTCGTCGAGTTCTTCCATCGCCACGCGCGAGAGCGAGTTGGCGCTGGCGCCGGGCTTGTCGAAGGTGAGCCAGGCGACACGATCCGCATCGATCTCGAGTGTCCACTGGCGTGCGGTCGAGGCAGTCGCGGCAGTGTTCATCCATCCTCCATTAAGCGCGCGGGCCGGATCAGCCGGTGACGTGGAAATCGCAGACCAGCGGCCGGTGGTCGGAAAACGTGACCTCGGGGATCACGAAAGCGTCGATCTCGATGCCTTTCGAGTACAGGATGAAGTCGAGTTCCATGCGCGGCTTGCGCGCTGGATAAGACGGCAGGCCCGCGACGTTGGCGCTGCGCAGTCCGCTCGCTTCCATGAACAGCGACATCTCGTGCTCGCCCCAGAAGGTGTTGAAGTCGCCTGCGACGATCACCGGCTTGGCCGAGCGTTTCACCAGTTCGAACACCTGGCGCAGCTGTGCGTGCCGGTGCCGGAACTTGAGGGAGAGGTGGACCAGGAACACGCAGACATCGTCGAGTTCGAGTTCGATGATCAGGCGCTTGATGCCGGTGTCGAAGTAGTGGAAACGTTCCCCCTCGACGCGCGGTGCCGCCAGGAAGGCGTTGGACTGCTTGTTCAGGATCGGCACGAACGTGTTGAACGAATTCGCACCGTACTTGCACTGGTAGGTCGAGTAATGCCCGAGCGAGTCGGCGATCACTTCTGCCTGGTTTACCTTGCCGGTGCGGATCGAGCCGGTGTCGATTTCGATCAGCCCGACGATATCCGGGTCCTGCGCCTTGATGAAGCGGGTGATTCCGGCCAGCACGCGTTTGTCGCTGCGGAGGTAGCCAGCGCCCGGGACAGGGAGGTGGAAAGCGGCGCCGGTGCCCGTAGCGTAACGGATGTTATAGAGCAGAAAGCGCATCAGACCTCAATTCTACGGGTCTGGACGCTGATCCGGAACCGAATGCGCTAGGCTAGACTATTGACGCTCGTCCAGGAGCAAGGATGTCGACGGAGGCTCCGTGAATAGCATCACCCAGCAGAACCCGATCCGGCTCTTCGTCTGCCACGTATGGGTGGAGGACGAGGATTACCACCGGATCTTCGAATACGTCGAAAGCAGCCCGAACTTTTTTCTATCGCAACACCAGCAAGCCGGACGTGCGCCCGCCGGGCGACAAGGAAGCGTTGCAGGAATCGTTGCGCAAGCAGATCGCCGAGGCCGAGGTGATGATCGTGCCGGCTGCGCTATACCGCAGGAACGTGGACTGGGTCGAGTTCCAGATGCACTGCGCCAAGGCGTACGACAAGCCGATCATCGTGCTGGAGCCGTTCGGCAGCACGGACACGATTGCCCCTGCGGTGCAGGAACTGGCGGACGATGTCGTGCCGTGGGATCAGCGCCAGTTGATCGACGCGATCAAGCGGGAGGCTCGCCACGAAGAAACGACGCGTTTCGACGTGATCGAATTCAAGCTCGACTGAGGAAGGCCGGGACTTCGAACAGGTCCTCGGTGAGCGTGTCGTCGATGCTGGCGACGATGCGCAGGCGGGGCGCGCTTTCGCTTTCATCCAGCGCCGACAGTATCGTGAACATTTCCAGGATCGCGGTCGCGTGTTCCGCCGCGTCTTTCTCGGACATCTTGCGGGCAGAGGCTTCGGGAGCCGTCATGCCACCGGCGGCAGCCGCTTCATGCATGGCTGTCCGCAGCCGGATGAAGCGGTCACGGACCGCTTCCGGCAGGTCCTGCTCGTGCAGCGAGGCCAGATGGCGTCGGTAGGCGTCGACCAGTCGCTGCTTTACAGCGCCCGTACCAACGAGCACCTGCAGCGCCGCGTGAAAGTCGTCCGAATGTGCCGTCATTGCACGCCTCTGACATGTGAAAACTGTTATTTTTCAAATCTTTAGACGTGACTCTTAATCCTTGGTCTACAAATCGGTGTGATAAGTAAAAACCGTGGAGAATCAGCTGTCTACGGCTTGAATATACGCCAATGTATGAGATCCGCAACAGCGGCGAAATGTCCAGTCTCAGCGCGACAGACTGTGGCGCCGTTCACGGCAGCAGGCGCACCTCGCCGCGGCCGCGCGGATCAGATGCTGCATCCCAGCCTGCCGGCGTGCGCACGATGAGCTGCACGTCCCCGAGCGGCCACGCATGCGGTTGCACCGTATATCCCCGTTGTTGCAGGGCCTCCAGGCTGGCCGCTGCGAAGGCGCCGTCGTAGGTCAGGAGATCGACCGGCAACCCCTGGTGATGAAAGCGCGGCGCAGACACTGCCTGCTGCGCCGTCATGCGGTAGTCGACGACGTCGACCAGCACCTGGAACACGCCGGTGATGATGGTCGAGCCACCCATCGAGCCCACGACCAGCGCGACCCGCCCGTCGCGGTCGAGCAGCAGCGCCGGCGACATCGACGACAACATGCGTTTGCCGGGCTGGATCGCGTTCGCGTCGCCGCCGAGCAGCCCATACGCGTTCGGTACGCCCGCCTTGGCGCTGAAGTCGTCCATCTCGTTGTTGAGCAGGAAGCCTGCGCCGGCAACGACCACGCCGCTGCCGAAATCGGAGTTCAACGTGTAGGTGTTGGCGACAGCGTTACCCCAGCGGTCGACGATCGAGAAGTGCGTCGTGTGACGAGGTTCCGCGAGCCCTGGCCCGACGCTCTGTGCGGGCGAGATTGCACTGGGGTTCACGCCTGCCGCGCGCTCGCGGACATAGGTGGGATCCACCAGCCGGGCGATCGGCACCTCGACGAAATCGGCGTCGCCCGCGTACTCGGCGCGGTCGGCGTACACGCGCTTGGCGATCTCGGCTACCAGGTGCACGTACTGGGGCGAATTGTGCGCCGCGCCCGCGAAGTCGTCGGCTCGCGCATCTTTCATTCCCAGGAACTGCAGCAGTGCGAAGCCGCCCGAACTCGGCGGCGGCGACGACAGCAGCGTCTGGTCGCGCCAGGTGCTGCGCAGCGGTTCACGCCATACTGCGCGGTATGTGCGCAGGTCGTGCGGCGTGATCAACCCGCCACCCCGCTGCATCTCACGGACGATCAGGTCTGCAGTCTCGCCTTCGTAGAAGCCGGCTGGACCGGAATCCTGAATTCGCCGGAGGGTTGCGGCCAGTTCGGGTTGCCGGAACCATGCGTCATGACGCAGGCCGCCAAAATACTGCGCGAAGTTGGTGTGCTCGAAACGCGACTGTTCTGCCGTGGCCCGCTCAGCCAGCAGGGGTGGAACCTGGAACCCGCGCTGCGCCAGTTGCACGGCGGGCTCGATGACCTCGCGCCAAGGCAGCTTGCCGTAACGCCGATGCGCTTCCCAGAGTCCTGCCACGGTACCGGGCACGCCGACGGCGCGGTGTCCCGTCAGGCTCAGGCCTGCGATCACCTCGCCCCCGGCATCGAGGTACATGTCGCGCGTCGCGGCCGCGGGGGCCGTCTCGCGGTAGTCGAGGAACTGTGCGGTGCCATCGACGCAGGTCAGCATGAAGCCACCGCCGCCCAGGTTGCCGGCTTCCGGATAAGTCACCGCCAGCACGAGGGCGCCGGCCACGGCTGCATCGACGGCGTTGCCCCCGGCCGACAGGATGTGGGCAGCGACGTCGGCGCTGAACGAGTCAGGCATCGCGACTGTGCCGCCCAGCCCGCTCGGCACGGCCTGGGGCAGGGTGGCCTGTCCCGGACCGGGGCTGGCCGCGCAGGCGGTCAGCAGCGCGATGCAGGCAAGGACAAGCGAGCGACGAAGCAGGTTCATGCGCAATCCATCAAGGCGGGCGAAGTCGAGATCCTAACGCAGAAGCGTCGGCCGGTTCCGGCGCGGCGCGTGTCCGCCGTCCGCCTGTCTATAATCGAGGACAAGGGTCAACCTCCAGTGCCCGCTCCCGCAGCAACCGGGTCGAGCTCCGCACACGTCCGCAGGAACATACATGAGTACGGCTGCCACTGAATCGACCCGTAGCCGCGGCTATGCCGCAGCCGATGCCCACAGCCCGCTGGCTCCTCATGCCTTTACGCGGCGGGCGCTGCGTGACAACGACGTGCGGATCAACATTCGCTATTGCGGAGTCTGCCACTCGGATCTGCACCAGGCGCGCAACGACTGGCGCAATACGGCCTATCCCTGTATTCCGGGTCACGAAATCGTTGGGCAGGTCGCTGCTGTTGGACCTGCGGTGAAACGCTACAAGGCGGACGACTGGGTCGCAGTCGGCTGCCTGGTGGACAGCTGCAGGGAATGCAGCGAATGCAAAGCGGGCCGCGAAGTGTTCTGCCAGAAACGCTCCACGCTCACCTACAACGGCAAGGATCGCCAGACCGGTGACATCACGTTCGGCGGCTATTCTTCACACATCGTCGTGCGTGACGAGTTCGTGCTGCGCCTGCCGGACGGTCTTGACCCTGCGCGCGCGGCGCCACTGCTGTGCGCGGGCATCACGACGTACTCGCCGCTCAGGCACTGGCGGGTGGGGCCGGGTTCGAAGGTGGCGGTGGCGGGTCTCGGCGGTCTCGGTCACATGGGCGTGAAGCTTGCGCACGCCATGGGTGCTGAAGTGACGGTGCTCACGCGGTCGGCGGCCAAGGCTGACGAGGCAAGGGCCCTTGGCGCGCACCACGTGCTGCTGTCGTCCGACCCCGACGCGATGAAGCGCGCTACTGGCACGTTCGATTTCGTCCTCGACACGATTCCCGTGGTGCACGAAATCGAGCCGTACGTGCGGCTCGTCCGCACCCACGGGGCACTGGTGCTGGTCGGCGTCATCGACACGATTCCGGCGTTCAGCAGCCGCCTCCTCATCGGTGGACGCAAGACGCTTTCGGGCTCGGCGATCGGCGGCATTCCCGAGACCCAGGAACTGCTCGACTTCTGTGCGGCGAAGGGCATCGTTGCCGACTGCGAGATGACCACGATGCCGCGGATCAACGAAGCCTTTGAGCGCATGGAAAAGGGCGACGTCCGTTACCGTTTCGTCATCGACATGCAGACGCTGTAATTCGACGCAATGATCGTTTCGACGACGCTGACGGGCAGCAATGCCGGCATCATCGGCGATGCACTGGCTTCGGTGCTGCAGCAGGTCGACCGGTGCATCGTGATCGACACGGGAGCGAAGGACGACACGATCGACGTTGCGCGCCGGGTGGCGGGCGACAAACTGCTGCTGCGCGAGTTTCCCTGGAAGAACGATTTTGCCGCGGCAAGAAACTTCGCGCTGGATGCCGCGACCGAGGCAGGCGCAACCTGGGCTGTCACGCTCGACACGGACGAGCGACTGCTGTTCGACCGGGAGTTCGACCTGGCTCGCGCCCTGGCTCGCACGCCGGCTCAGGTCTGCATGGTCGACGACGACACGCGCAGCTATTCGAAAGAACGCATCGTGCGCCTGCCTGCAACGGTGCGCTGGGAAGGCCCGACGCATGAATGCCTCATGGGACGCACTAATGCCGGGACGCTGAACCTGCGAGGTGTCCGCTTCCACGAGCTGCCGAAGGACCCCGAGGGCGTCCGTCGCAAGTTCGAACGCGACGTCGCGATCCTCAAGCGCTACACCAGGCAGCATGCGAAGCAGGCACGGTGGTTCTACTACCTCGGTGCTTCGCACAAGCACCTCGGCGAGTTCGCGGCCGCGATCGATGCCTTCCAGACCTGCGCCGAACTGCGCGGCTGGGAGGAGGAGGGGGCGTGGGCGTGCTATGGCGCCGCCGAATGTTGCTGCAGCCTGCTGCGCTGGCTCGACGCCGTGCAGTTCTGCGCGGCAGGCCTTGCCATTCGTCCCGCCACGGCCGAACTCGCGTGGCTCGCGGGTTTCGCGGCTTACAAAGCCAAGCGCTACGAAGACGCCGTGGCCTGGTCGAACATGGCCATCGCCAACGGGCTGTTCAGGGGCCGCGGTGCGCAGTTCGAACGCATCGGCTTTCGGCATCCACCCGGTCTGTACGAAGGCCCGTTCGACGTGTTGCGCTGGGCTTGCCAGGCCCTGGGTAACGACAAGGCCGCTGCCGAAGCGCTGCGCGATTACGAACGCGCAAAGCGTGCGCGCGAGGCGGCGCAGGCGACCTGATCGCCGGTCGACGGGCAGCAAGCGGCACGTTCACCTGAGCAAAGCCACGCGGGACAAGCATGAAGAAATACAAGGTCGTGCAATGGGCCACCGGCAGCATGGGCAGGAACTGCCTGCGCGCGTTGATCGATCATCCGGCGATGGAGCTCGTCGGTGTCTACGTCTACGGCGCCGACAAGGAAGGCAAGGACGCGGGGACCATCGCGCGACGCGAACCCACCGGTGTCCTCGCGACGCGCGACGTCGATGAAATCCTCGCGCTGGACGCCGACGTCGTCATTCATGCCGCGCGGCTCGCACCGCCTTACGGCTCGCACGATGCAGACATCCTGCGCCTGCTGGCGGCGGGTAAGAACGTGATCAGCATCAACGGCTACAGCCGGCCGCAGCATTGGGGTGGCGAGCGAGTTGCGGCGCTGGAAGCAGCGTGCAGGGACGGCGGGACGTCGCTGCTCGGCGCGGGCCTGAATCCCGGCTATGCCGGTGAGCAACTCGCGGTCGTGGCGACGGGTGTGTGCACGGCCGTAGATCACATCGAAGTCATCGAGAGCGTGGATTGCCGGCCGGTTCGCAGTCCGGACTATGTCTTCAAGATTCTCGGGTTCGGCGCGGAACCGAACGCCGTCGACCCGAACGATCCGGCCTGGGGTCCGTCGTCGTCGCTCAACGGGATGTATGCGGAAGTCCTGTCCACCATGGCTGAGCGATTGGGCATGCCGCTCGAGCGCGTGGAGACCGAACACCGGGTTTTTCCGGCGTCGACGGATCTGCAGACCGGAGCCGGGTTGATCCCGCAGGGGCGCGTCGGCCACTTCAACTGGCGATGGCACGGAATCGTACAGGGCTCGCCGCGTCTCACCATGTCCATACACTGGTACATGGAGACGGCGCACCTCGACGACCCGCACCCACCGCTGTGGCGAATTCACGTGCAGGGTCAGCCGGGTGTTCGCATCTCGCTCGACCTGGAAAAGCGGGCAGGGGACACGTCACCGACGTCGGCCGAGCAGATCGCCGTGGCCGGCACGGTCATCAACGCAATTCCCATCGTTTGCGCCGCGCCGCCGGGCATCGTGACGCGGCCACTGGCCACCCCGTTCAATTCTGGATTCGCTCACCCATCACCGGATTGACTTGCTCCGGCAGGTGGCGCGCGCCGATCAGTAAGGAGTCCCGTCCTTGTGGAAATAGGCGCCGCCACCGGTGTAGCGACCTGGCTTGAACGCCATGTCGATATCTGAGTATTCGCCGCCATCCTCGTTGCTGCGGTTGCCGGCGACCAGGAACGTGGCGTCCGCTGGCGACCGATTCTGCAGGCAGTGCCCGTTGCGCACGCCCGCTGGAAAGCCCGCGCTGTCGCCAGCGACCAGCACTTCCTCGCCTGCGTCCGTCACCAGCACGAGTTCGCCTGACAGAACGTAGACGAACTCGTCCTCGTGCGTGTGCCAGTGTCGTTGGCTCGACCACGCACCGGGGGCGAGTCGCACGAGGTTCACGCCCAGGTGCGTCAGTCCAGCAGCGACTCCCAGCCGGTGCCAGCTGCGGCCGCGACAGGGTTCATCGAACGGTGGCGGATAGCTGGAGCCAGATCCTGATGGCGCGTTCTTGAGATCGATCTTTGGCATGCCAATCCTCCTGCAGGTGAACTCAATGCGACTTGGCGTCGCAGTCGCGCGCCAGTTCGACGCGCCGGTTGCGTGCACGACCGGCGATCGTCGAATTGGTCTCGAGCGGTTGGCGTGCGCCGAATCCTCTGGACGTCAGCCGTGACGGATCGATGCCGTAGCCGGTTTCGAGTGCCGCCTTGACCGCCGCCGCCCGGCGCGCCGACAGGTCGTCGTTGTAACGGTCGCCTCCCACATTGTCGGTGTGGCCTTCGATGCGCAGCTGCCAGCTTCCCTGCTTGCGCAGCAACGCGGCGATGTCGTCGAGGGCGGGCTTTGACGGTGGCTTGAGCGTCGCCGCGTCGAAGTCGAAATAGATGCCAGGTGCTTCCGCACGGCAGTTCTTCGACAGGCCATCGTCCAGCGGGCTGCCTTGCGGCAGCGGGAAATCGATGCGCACGATTTCACGAGCGAAGTCCGGCTTGAACGGGAACTCGCCACCGCGTGGCCCGTAGGCCATGCGCAGCGAGAATGGATGCTGCGGGTAGTCGAGAATGACGTGCTCGAACGGGCGCGTGGCCGAGCCCGCCGAGACCTGGCCGGTCGTGCGGATCGCCGACACCTCCACCCTGATGCCATTCAGCAGGATCGGAAACTTGACGGCAGTCGGGCCATCACGCTCGAGGCGGCCCGAGATGACGACCTGGCTGGCAAAGTTCTGGAAAGAATAGTCGCTATGGCCAGTCTGCAGCAGTTCTTGTACGACCGCCGTGGAGGGACCCAGTGACGTCGTGCCGGCGATCACCAGCGGGTCCCCGGTACTGAAACCCAGCACCTGCTGGTGCGACGTCGCCAGGTCGGCCGCGCGCACCTTGCGCGGAACCGTCACTTGCCGGCGGACGCCGGCGTCGTCGTTCGCGTCAATGAAAGCTGACTGGCTGATGCCATCCTTGCCGAACCCGGTGACGGTGACGACCACGTCGTAGTCGCCCTGTGCGACGGTCGGGTTTGACGCCGACGTCGATCCCAGCTCGTTGCTGACCGCAATGACGAAGGTCGTGCCGGTCGCGAGCGGAAATGGTGGCGCAGTGGTTGCAGCGGGCTGCTGCGACTGCGCCAACGGCACCAGGGTGGCAGCCAGCAGCGTCAGTGCGAACGTCGCGATGAACCCGGGTCGACCGTGCCTGATGGAGGGTGACGACATTGAACTCTCCGGCAGGGATGGGCGTGGCGCGATCGAATCTACATCAAAGCCAATGCCAGCTGAAAACTTCGGTGGCTAAGGGGCTGATTTCGAAATCGCGGCCAGTATCCCTGCCAGGATTCGAGTGGGGGACGGCGGGCACCCCGGCACCACGACATCCACCGGAATCACGTTCGAGACAGCGCCGCAGCTGGCATAACTGCTGCCGAAGATTCCGCCGCACGCGCCGCAGTCGCCCACAGCGACCACCAGCTTGGGGTCAGGCGTGGCGTCGTACGTGCGCCGCAGCGCGAGCTCCATGTGGCGCGACACCGGGCCCGTGACGAGCAGCAGGTCCGCATGGCGCGGACTCGCGACGAAGCGGATGCCGAGCGACTCGATGCTGTAGATCGGGTTGCCCAGCGCGTGAATTTCCAGCTCGCAGCCGTTGCAGGAGCCAGCATCGACTTCGCGGATGCAAAGCGCGCGACCGAGCACTTCGCGGATCCGCGATTCCAGCGCTTCGCGCACGCGCAGTTCATCCGCCGGAACCGGTGGAGCTTCGGTGACGATGCCGGTCTTCAAGATCTGTTGCAGCGTCTTGAGCATAGGCGTGGATCAGAGATCGTGTCCGCTGTACGAAAGGTTGAACGACTTATTGATGAGCGGAAAGTCCGGAACGATGTTGCCGATGATTGCGTGCTCGAGCGCGGGCCAGTTGTGCCAGGACGGGTCCTGCGGATGGCAGCGCAGGATGGTCCCGTCCGGTCCCGCCTCCAGTCCTGTGACGACGGGTCCGCGCCATGCCTCGATGAGCCCTACGCCGACAGCCCCTGACTCCGGCACGGGTACGGCAACCGCATGCTCGCCGGACGGCATCGCGCGCAAGATCCGCCGCAACAGCCGTACTGACTCGGCCAGTTCGTCGAATCGGAGGGTGACTCGCGCGAGCACGTCGCCGTCCTGCTGGGTGCAGCGACGCACGGCGAGCTCATCGTATGGCGCGCACGCCGCATCCACGCGCAGATCGAGCGCCTGTCCGCTGGCTCGTCCGGCGAGGCCGACGAGCCCGAGCCAGGCGGCGAGGTCGGGCAGCACGGCGCCGGCACCCGCGAATCGATCCCGCAGGCCCGTGTGCTCTTCGTAGATGCCGCGCACTACCGTCACTTCTTCGGTCAATTGAGCAATGCACGCATCCAGCCCTGCGGCACCGGCCGGGGCGAGGTCGTTGCGCGTGCCGCCCGGCACGACCAGGTCGAGCAGGTAGCGTTGTCCGAGCGCCTGCTCGGTTGCGCGCAGCAGGTGCTCCTTCAGGCGCGAGAACTGCGCGAGCCCGAAGGCGAACCCGGCATCGTTGCCAAGCGCGCCGAGATCGCCGAGGTGATTGGCGATGCGTTCGAGTTCCAGCGCCAGCGCACGCAGCCAGGACGCGCGCGGTGGCACCGTGATCTCCGTCATGCGTTCGAGTGCCTGGCAATAGGACCAGGCATACGCCACGGCCGAGTCGCCGGAAACTCGGGCCGCCAGGCGGTGTCCGTCGAGGATCGGCAGTTCGGTAAAGCGTCGCTCGATGCCCTTGTGCACGTAGCCCAGGCGCTCCTCGAGCCGCAGGACCTTCTCGCCCACCACGGAGAAGCGGAAGTGACCCGGTTCGATGATGCCGGCATGCACCGGGCCGACGGCAATTTCATGGACGCCATCGCCCTCGACCCGCACGAACGCGTAATCGTCGATCGGAGTCTGCGGCGACGATGGCATCGGATTGGCGGCCAGCGGGAACGCGTCCCTGGGCCAGGCCGCATGGCGCAGCCACGGCCGTGCGTCATGACCTGTCGAACGCAGGCCGCAGAGATCGAACATCGCTCGCTGCATGCGGCTGGCCGACGGGAACACGTCCTCGACGCCGGGGCAGTGGCTGGTGTCATCCGCGATTGCAAAGCTGATCAGGAGTACACGCGGTGGTGCAATGGCCACGGCATGGACCGTGTCGCGCTGCCCGCCTCGATTCGTACCCCAGAGCGCGAGCAGCCGTCCGCCTGCGGCTGCGATATCCTGGGCCAGGTCGCGCCACTCGACCGGGTCGATGACAAGCTGTGCGACTGCTGCTCCAGTCTGTGTCGACGTCACCCGGGGCATCCAGCGCGAAAGGCTCACGTCATTGCCCCACGATCATGCTGGCCGCAGCGCGATACCAGTCAGCCAGGTAGGGAGGGATGTAGAGGCCGAGCAGCAACACCAGCGCAAGGTGTGCGAACACCGGCAGCAGCGCAGGCTGATGCGGCAGGCGCCGCCCGGCAGGTTGCCCGAGCACCATGGATTGCACCCGGCTGAAGATCGCCGCAAACGCGACTCCGAGGGCCAGCAGCAGGATGGGCGTGGCCCACGGCTCCTGCTGCATCGCGGTCGTCAGGATCAGGAACTCGCTGGCGAACACGCCGAACGGCGGGAACCCGAGAATTGCCAGCGAGCCGAGCATCAGGCCCCAGCCGATTGTCGGATTGAGTGCCAGGAGCCCACGGATGTCCTCGATCTTCTGCGAGCCGGCTTTCTGCGCCGCGTGCCCCACCGTAAAAAAGATGGCCGACTTCGTCAGCGAGTGCACGGTCATGTGCAGCAGGGCCGCGAAGTTCGCGACGGCTCCGCCCATGCCGAAAGCGAATGCAATGATGCCCATGTGCTCGATCGACGAATACGCGAACAGTCGCTTGATGTCGCGCTGTCGCCATAAGAACAGGGCGGACAGCACGACGGAGAGCAGCCCGAAGACCATCAGCAGCTTCGACGGCAACGTGGATTGCAGCGCGCCTTCGACCAGGATCTTGCAGCGCACCACGGCGTACATGGCGACGTTGAGCAGCAGGCCAGACAGCACGGCCGACACCGGCGTCGGGCCTTCCGCATGCGCGTCCGGCAGCCAGTTGTGCAGGGGCGCCAGCCCGACCTTCGTGCCATAGCCCACGAGCAGGAAGGCGAAAGCCAGCCCGAGCACCGTCGGCTCGAGCTCGCCTTTCACGGCTGCCAGGTGCGTCCACAGCAGCGCGCTGACTCCTTCGGCGCCGAGCACCTTTTCAGCAGCGAAATACAGCAGGATCGTGCCGAACAGGGCCTGCGCAATGCCGACACCGCAGAGAATCAGGCCCATGTTGTTCGTCGTCAGCGCCACCAGCATCATCGTCATGAAGAGCTGGTACATCGAGTGGTAGAGCCGCAGCCGCCCCTCGCTCAGGCGTCCGTGTTCCATCTCGATCCGCATGTAGGGCCGCGAGAAGATCGACGTCGTCAGGCCCACGAACGCGGTCAGCGTCACGAGGAACACGTTGAACGGGTCGAGGAAGAACTGCTCGTTCGCTGCCGTGAGGTTGCCTTCATTGATCACTCGTGCGGTGACCGCCACCGCTGCGAGGAAGGTGCCGAAGCTCAATGCGATGTTGATCTCTGCAGCGCGTGGTCGCGCGCCCCACACGGCGAGCAGCAGTGACCCGAGCAACGGCGTCAGCAGGAGGACCGCAAACTCCACCTACTGGTCCTCCTTGAGCGATTCGAGGTTGTGCAGGTCGAGGCTGTCGAACTGCTCCCGAATCTGGAAGAAGAACACTCCGAGCACCAGCATCGCGACCAGCACGTCGAGCGCCACGCCGAATTCCACGATCATCGGCATGCCGTAGGTGGCGCTCATGGCGCCGAAGAACAGGCCGTTCTCCATGGACAGGAACCCGACCACCTGCGACATGGCCTTGCGGCGCGTGATCATGGTGATGAACGCGAGCAGGATGACCGCCACCGCGATACCCAGTGAATTGCGGGTCGCGGTGCTGGCGAGCTCGGCAATTGGCTGTGCGAGGCCAAAGGAAAACACCACGGTGACGAGCCCGATGAGCATCGTGCCCGGCACGTTGAGCAGCGGCTCGCTGTCCCACTGCACGTTCAAGCGCTTGATGAGCATGTGCAGCAGCCACGGCAAGGCAATGACCTTGAGCCCCAGCGTCAGCGCAGCAGAGACGTACAGGTGATTCTGTCCCGTGCGCCACGCCAGCAGCATCGTGGCGATGAACAGCATGGCGCCCTGCAGCGCGAGCAGGTTCACGAGCGCCACGATTCGTCGCTGGGCGAGCATGGCGAACGACAGCAACAGCAGGATCGCGGCGCAGGCGTTGAGCAGTTGCAGGTCGAAGGGCGTGTGCTGCATGCCTCAGGCCCCCAGCAACAGGTGCACGAGCAAGCCCAGCACCGCGAACATGAACGCGGTGGCCATGAACTCGGGCGCGCGGAACACGCGCAACTTGGCCGAAACTGTCTCCAGCAGCGCAAGCCACAGGCCGGCGACGCCCAACTTTCCCAGCAGAGCCGGGAGCGACAAGGCCAGCGCGCCGATTCCGGTCTCGCCGATGGACGCTCCCCAGGGCACGAACAGCGCGAAGCCGATGCACGCGTAGTTGAAGAGTTTCAGGGCGGCCGCCCACTCCATCAGCGCGAGATGCCGCGCCGAGTATTCGAGCAGCATCGCCTCGTGGATCATGGTGAGTTCGAGGTGTGTCGCCGGGTTGTCCACTGGAATGCGTGCATTCTCTGCCAGCAGCACCATGGTGAAGGCGACCGCCGTGAACGCGAGGCTCGGGTAAAGGGCGAGATCCTGGACTGCGAGCCGTTCCGCGATCAACGGCAGGGCCGTGGTCGCGGACAGCAGCGAGGCAACGAAGATGACCATCAGCAGGGCCGGCTCGGCGAGGAAGCCGACCATCATTTCCCGTCTTGCACCGAGCGTGCCGAACGCAGTGCCGATGTCCATGGCCGCCAGCGACATGAAGGCACGCGCGATTGCGAGGAGACCCACCAGCGCGATCGCGTCGGCCGCGGAACGGAAGGGCAGGCCCGTGCCCATCGAGGGAATGACCGCTGCTGCGGCAACCATCGCGCCGAACACGACATACGGCGCGAGGCGGAACAGCGGCGACGCGCGCTCCGCAATCACAGCGTCCTTGTGGAACAGTTTGCGAATGCCGTGGTACGGGAGCAGCACGCTTGGTGCGCGCCGGTTCTGCAGCCAGGCACGACACGCGTTGACCCAGCCCAGGAACAGCGGGGCGAGGACCAGTGCCGCGAGCACTTCCAGAAACTGGGTGAGCCAGGCCAATGCGTTCACAGCATCACCGCGAGCAGCACCACGAGGGTGATGAAGCTGTACGTCAGGTAGACCGAGATGCGGCCTTGCTGCAACCAGGCCACGGAGTTTGCAGCCCGGGCGAGCAGGGCCGCGATCGGGAGGTAGACTCCTTGCCAGAACCGGTCGCTGACCTTGACTCGATAGCGTGGCGCCTGATCGAGCGGCGAGGGCAAGTCACGCTCCATTTCGAAGAACGAGACGAAGATGTGCCGGATCGGCTGACCGAACCCCTCGGCCGTGTCCTGCATGCGCGGATCGAGATGGCCGAAGCCACAATCCCAGGTCGGGGCCCGACGCACGGGTCGACGGTACACGACGCGCACGATCAGGAAGGTTGCCGCGATCACTGCCACGATGACCGCCAACAGGACCAGCGGTGCGTACGACACGTCCCGTTCGGTCAACGGCGCCAGCATCCACCACGACTGTCCCGCAAGGTTCGGTGCGGCACCGATCAGTTGCCCGGTGGCTGCACCAAGCGCGTGAATCACCTGGCTGGGCAGGAGTCCCAGCAACACGCACCCGATCGCCAGCCAGACGAGACCCGCCTTCTCGAAGCCATCCACGTCGTGCGCAACGGCCAGCGAGGATTCGCGGGGTTGCCCGAGGAAGACGATGCCGAAGAACTTGACCATGACATAGCCGGCGAGTGCAGCCGCAAGCGCCACGATGGCGGCGCCGAGCGGCAGCAGCATGTTCACGAACGGCTGCGGCACTTCGTGGGAAAACAGGAACGTCTGCAGCAGCAGCCACTCGGACACGAACCCGTTCAGCGGCGGCAGGCCGGCGATGGCGAGGACGCCCACCAGCGTCAGCCACGCGGCCCACGGCATGCGGTGAATCAGCCCGCCGAGCCGACCGAGATTCCGTTCGCCGGTGGCGTGCAGGACCGCCCCGGTGCCGAGGAACAGCAGGCTCTTCATGAACGCGTGATTGAGCGAGTGATACAGCACCGCGATCAGCGCGAGCGCAGCGAGTTCGGTCATACCGACACCGTGAAAGACGATGGCCAGACCGATACCCGTGAACAGCACGCCGATGTTTTCGACCGATGAATAGGCGAGCAGACGTTTCATGTCCGTCTGCACCGCGGCGAAGACCACGCCAAAGATTGCCGTGGCCAGTCCCAGCGCGAGCGGGATCAGGCCCCACCACCAGAGCGGGTCGCCGATCAGGTCGAACGTCACGCGCAGCACACCGTAGATGGCGGTCTTCAGCATGACGCCGCTCATCAGCGCCGACACGGGCGAGGGTGCGGCCGGATGTGCCTCCGGGAGCCAGACGTGCAGCGGCAGAAGCCCGGCTTTGGCACCGAATCCGAACAGGGCGAGCAGGAAGGCGGCGGTTGCCCAGGGAGTCGACAGCGTGCTCGCGCGCATGGCGTCGAACGAGAACAACCAGGTGCCGCCCTGCAGGATGCCGAAGCTCAGCAGGATGGCGATGGCGCCGACGTGTGCCATGAGCAGGTACAGGAATCCCGCGCTGCGAATCTCCGGGATGCCGTGCTGGGCGGTCACCAGGAAATACGACGTCAGGGCCATCGTCTCCCAAGCGACCATGAAGGCGTAGGCGTCATCGGCGACCAGCACGAATCCCATGCTGGCGAGAAAGAGGTGGTACTGGAGGCCCAGCACCCCCGGTGCGGTTCCCTCGCCCTTGCGGAAATATCCGGCCGCGAACAACGACACGCCCGCAGATGCGCTGCCGAGCAGGGCAAGGAACACGCGCGAAAGATTGTCCAGCCGCACGTGCATGGGCAAATCCGGCAAGCCGACGTGCAGGGTGGCGTGCTCTACCGGTTCAGCGAGGCTGAGGGCAGCTACGATAGCGAGGCCGACGCCGATCAGCGCGCCTAGAGGAAACAACACCCTGCGGACCAGGGCGACGCTGTGGGGCCGCAGCAGTCCGACAGCGCCCACCACCGCCCAGCACGCCAGCAGCGCCAGGGACAGGGTCAGGGGCGAGTCGATCGGGGCCATGTCTGGATTCTACTCCAATGCAATTTGCATTATAATCACAAGCACATGCCTTGGGCACCGTGAGGAATTCGCTTGCCACTCGAGGACCGCACCGCCCGTCTGACCGTGCTGATCGACCCGCGCAAGAAAGCGTTGCTCGAACGCATCTGCGCGGAGCAGGACACCACGCCCTCACAGGTCGTCAGGCAGCTGATCAGGCGCTACATTGAGGACCAGACGGGTACGGCGTGGACGCCTGCAGAACTGGACGCGTTCGAACGGCCCCGCAAGAGGCGTCGATGACCCGTCCAGCTGAGCGCATGCAGCAGCGAAAGCGCACGCGGCGCTTGAACCTGGCCACGTCGCTGCAGGATGGTTGGGGCTCGATCAGCCAGAGAAGTGAGGACCTGCTGTCGCTCGGCGGTCTCACGCTTGACCCTGGCACGCTGGTGCGCGTTCTGGAACCGACAGCAGCCGCGTCGGCCGTGCTGTGCCAGCGACTGATGACGGGCACCTATGACAAGCCCTTCCTGGTCGAAGATGGCAAGCATCGCGCGATGTGCTTCACCATCGACGGCAGCGTCCAGAGCGAAATGCGGATCGACGATCCCGACGCTCTGGTGAACGACTACACGCGCAAGATGATGGCGTTCCTGCTGTTCTGTCCAGAGCCGCGACGCATCCTCATGATTGGACTCGGTGGCGGGTCGCTGGTCAAATTCTGCAATCGCCGCCTGTCGTCGACGCACGTCACGGTCGTCGAGATCGATGCGAACGTCATCGCACTGCGGGATCATTTCAGGATTCCACCGGATGGCGCCGACCTGCGCGTCATCCACGGCGACGGTGCCCGCTATGTCGCAGGCTTGATCGACACCGCGCAATTCCCGGACGTGCTGCTCGTCGATGCCTACGATCGCAATGGCATCTCACGATCGATCGCGGCACCTGGGTTCATCGAGCACTCCCGCCGCATACTCGGTGACGGCGGTGTGTTCGTGATGAACCTCGCCGCCCATGAGGCGGACAGCACGCTGCAGGTGGAGAGAATTCGCAAGGTATTCGGCGACCCCGTCATTCCGGTGACCGTCGGGTGGGGCGGCAACATGGTTGTCTTCGCAGGGCCTGCCTTACGCGATCGGCGGCGACTGGAGGCCGCTCCAGAGAACGCCCGTCGCGTCGAGAAGACCCTCGATCTCGACTTCCGTGTCCTGCCGGGGCTGGTGCGGAAGCATCTGCAGCAGGCGCAGTACGAGCCGGCGCAGCTCGACCCGGCGCAGTAACCTGCTATCGGCTGCCGACGTCGAGCGGACGCTGGCGGACTATGGGCAGCGTGCTCTGGGGCGAGGACGATTCCGAGGTCACCTTCCATGACAACGAGCTTTTCATGATCAGCATCGGCGCAATGTATCGCTTCGGAAGCCGCTGACGGCGGTCATCGGCGAGTCGCGGCCGTGCGATCACCAGCTGGGATCGTTGATCGTGCGTTCCTCGATCGGTCGCCCAAGCCCAAGCACGAGCTGCCATTCGCTGGTGGTGGTCGCAGCGAGTGACAGCGACATCGGGCCGAGCGGGGTGCGACCGGCCAACACGAATGCCCCGGAGTAAGTGGGCTGCGCGTTGACGCCATCGAGGCGGCCACTCATGTCGGCCGCGGTCAACGTCAGCCCAGCGTAGATCGACTGGCCGAAGATGTAGCTGATGTCCGCGATCCGCTGCAGGTAAGACGCCTGCGCGCTCCAGTATGACGAACCGCGCAACTCACCCAGGCTGAGCCCGGGCAGGCTCACCGGACCGCCGAGACTGAACAGGTCGTACAGCGGCAGCGACGTGTCGAACGATGATCCGCCGCTGACTCGCAGGTAACCCACGTTGCGACGGAACGGCAATACGAAGGTCGCCGTGCCCTCGAATCGCTCGTAAGGCGCCACGGCTCCCAGCGCTTCCTCGCTGCGGTAGTAGGTTACGCGGGCGACCGTTCCATGCTGCCAGAGTACATCGCGGTCGCGCGAGTCGAACGTGTAGCGCAGCGCCAGGCCGCCGTAGCCCTCGCTCGGAATCTCCGGCAGATCCTGCGATCCGATTTCCCGGTCGGCCGCCTGGACGCCGGAGCGGATGCCCGCGCGCAACTCAGCGCGTTTGCCGAAAGCGTGTCCCGCGTCGAGATAGCCCCATCCGGACGAGAAGTCGTAGCGCGTAACGGCGTTACCGTCGTCGAAGATATCCTCAATGGATCGCTGTGCCGTCAGCCCCGGCTCGATGAACCAGCGATGCGACGTGTCGAGTGGCTGGTAGAAGGAGGTCTCAAGGCCGGAGGTTCGACCCAGGCGCACCGAACCCCGGAATTCGCCGCCGCGGTCGTTGATCCAGGTCTGCAGGTAGTCGCCGCCGATCGTGAACGCCGTGTTTGCGTCGGTGCCGATATGGAGCCCGAGGTCGAAGCGCATGATGTGCGGTCCCCAGGATTTCTCCTGCAGATGCAGGTCCAGGGTCGATTGAGTCGGGTACCCGGACAAGGTGTAGGCCACGCGCTCGAAGTCGGAGAGTCCAAACACGGCAGTGGTGCGGTTTGCGATCTGGCGCGCGTCGACAACATCTCCGGCCTGCAGGCCAAACGTCTGCCGGATGAACTCCGGATTCGCCCGTTCGAGACCGTTCAGTTTCACTGCGGCCAGCGTGACCTTTCCCCCCCCTGGCCGGGACGCCGATTCCCTCCAGGCCAGGTACTCGTCTTCGGTCACCGCATACCGTGCCAGAGCGTCGCGATGCGCCAGCGCGGCTGCGCGCCCGAGCGGGATGGCATCATTGACCCGGTCGAAAGACGCCGAACCGATGTCTCCCATTTCGATCACGATCTTCACGTCGTCGGGACCGAGAGTATCGAGCTGCTGTCGCTCGTTGGCGCCGATGAGCACGTCGAGCGTGCGCGACATCATCGTGAGCGGCGAGCGCAATTCGGCAGCCGTGGGCAGGGGATTCGGCACTGCGACCGCGATGACCACGTCGGCACAGGTCTGGCGGGCGATGTCCACCGGGACGTTGCGCGTGAGTCCACCGTCCCCGAGGATTCGGCCGTCGATGCTCACGGGCGAGAACACGCCGGGCACTGCCATGCTCGCCCGCAGCGCGAGCGCCAGGTCGCCGCGATCGAGGACAACCATCTCGCCGCTCTGCATGTCCGTGGCCACCGCACGGAATGGAATGGGCAGCCGGTCGAATTCCGCGATGCCGCGGCTGCGAGCCACGAGGTACTGGATCGTCAGGTCGACGTTCTGCGTGTTGATCAGGCCGGACGGCGCGACAAGGCGACCGTCACGGACGCCAAATTCCAGACTGTTGCTGTAGGTGTTGCCCGTGAGCTTGCGCCGCATCGGCACCTGCGCGCGCAATCCGCGGCGGCCAATGGCCTCCTGCCAGGAGATCGCTCGGATTGCGGTCTCGACTTCGTCCGCGCTCATACCAGAAGCGTACGTGCCGCCGACGACCGCACCCATGCTCGTGCCGATGATGCAATCGACTGGAATGCGCAGTTCGTCGAGCACGCCCAGAACGCCTATGTGCGCCGCGCCTTTCGCGCCACCGCCGCCGAGCACGAGTCCGATGCGCGGGCGAGGTTGCGCCGGCGCCGCCACGGCAGTGCTCTCGGCCGCCTGCGACAGGGCAGGGAACGCGACGCAGGTAACATACGCACACAGGAGAATCGCGGCGAACCCGCGTATCGACCCGTTGCCGTCCATGCATTCTCGCGTCACCGGCTCTCCACGTGCTGTCAGGCTAAATGCCCAAGGTCGTATGCTACCGCGCAACAACCCGATGCGACGACATGAC
Source organism: Pseudomonadota bacterium (assembly GCA_016704655.1). Lineage (GTDB taxonomy): Bacteria > Pseudomonadota > Gammaproteobacteria > Steroidobacterales > Steroidobacteraceae > RPQJ01. The sequence goes on from JADIZR010000001.1 coordinate 481,770, forward strand.
CTGTCGTCGGGCCGGCAGAGAATGTCAGTCAGGGAGTTGATGAGATGATGAATCCCGTGCGAGCCGCGACCGGCTGGTTCGCGGGGCGTTTGCTCGTGTTCCTGGCCATTCTCGCTGCCCTGGTTGCGATGGACGTCTATCGCGAAGAGTCGACTTTGTTAGGGGTCATGTTGAAGGGCCTGGTTCCGGACCGGGAACTCGTACAGCGCCTGCAGGACAGCCGTATACAGATCGAAGAATTCGCACGGGATGCGGAGTTGCAGGTCAATCAACGCTTGCGAGACGCGCAGTCCGCGGGACCCGCAAGGATCGATCCCTTGATCGAATCATTACAGGCCGACATCAGGGTGAAGGAGGGCAGGCGCCGGTCGTCGACGGCGAAAGCCATTGCGCTGATGACCGGCGCAGGCCTCGAGGAAGACCTCAAGAACGAGGTCGACATTCAATTGAGCAGGGCCGAGCTGGAGGCATTGAAGCGCATCAAAGGTGAATTCGAGGCGCTGGGCACGGAGTCTCGTGATGCCGCTGTGGATTTCGAAGACAAACGACGGCGCACTCTGCAGACCAACGCAGCCTACTTGCGTAAGAAGCAAGAAATCATTCGCTTCGAATGGGACCATCCAATAGCAGTGCGGATGCCGGGCACCAGCGCGAACGTTCGGCTTGCGGAACTGAAACAGCAGCGCAATCAACTCGCACGCGAGTACAGCTCTGCGGGGGCGCAGTTCTACGCAGCCAGGGACCGACTCACGAGGGCGAGGGCGCGCGCTCATGCGGATCTCGAGCAGGTGCAATTGGCTAGCGCTACGATACTGGGCCCACTCGATGAACTCATTGCAACCAGGAAGTCGGCGGTGGAGGCGACGGAAAGGACGGCGGAGAAGGCTCTGCAGTCCATTCAGCACGTATTTCTGAAGGCGTTCGGAATCCTCGTCGCGGTGACACTGTTGCCGGTCGGTATCAAGGCCTTCTGGTACTGGTTCGTCGCGCGGTTAGCCGAAAGGCAACGGCCCGTTCGTTTGCGACCCGGGACCGTGGGAATGTTGGCGGCGGGAGCATCGGGCGGATCCGGAATTGCCCCGACCAGGAAGATTTCCGCTGTGTCCCAGGAAATCGTCCTCAATGCGCGGGAAGAACTGCTGGTACACCCCGAATACCTGCAGAGCTCAGCGGATGCAGGCCGCAAGGAGACCCAGTGGCTGCTGAGCTGGAAATTCTGGCTGACGAGCATCGCGGCGCAGATGGTCGCGCTGGATCGAATCCGGGATGCGGACGGCGCGACTTTCGTGATCTCCAGCAAGAACGATGCCTTTGCCGAGGTTGGTGTCATCGACCTGCCCGAGGGTTCCGCGTTCGTGCTGCAGCCGCGAAACCTTGTCGGTGTGGTTCAGTCCATTGACCGGCCGATCAGGATCAGCCGGAAATGGAACTGGAGCCTCATGGCATTTGTCACGCTGCAGTTTCGGTACCTGATCTTTGACGGACCCGGCAAGCTTCTCGTGCAGGGCTGTCGCGGAGTGCGAACCGAACAGGCCGGGAGTGGCCGCAGCATCGATCAGGCGGCGACGATCGGTTTCAGTGCGAACCTCGACTATTCACCCAGGCGCTCGGAAACCTTTGGTGCGTACCTGCTCGGGACGCGGAGCCTATTCAATGACAGATTCTCTGGCGGACCCGGTGTGTATGTGTACGAAGAGATGCCGTACTTCGGCCGGAAGTCCGGGCTCACCGGACGTGGGTTCGAGGGACTGACGGATGGGGTGCTGAAGGTGTTTGGGATTTGATGCGTGCGGAAAAGGGGCCCAGGTTCTGCCTGAGCCCCTCGAGCCCACTATTTAAGCTTCAGCTCGATCAATTCGATGCTGCCCATCACCTTGCGCATGGGCGCACGAGCGGCGCCTTCCTTTTCAAACTGCTGGCGGTCCTTCGCCATCGACTCATTGATCTTCTTCTCCAGCGCCAGGCCCTCGGCAATCTTCATGAAGTCCTTGTGGATCGTGACCAGGTACAGGTCCGGCTCGCCGTTTCTTGGATTGGAATTGCTGAGGACGTGATAGCCGACTTCGTTGCCATGCAGCGCATTGAGCTTTCTGAACTTGACCCATTCGTCCGCGAGCCAGGTCGTGTAGTTTTCAAACTGCCCATCCAGGACGTCTATGTCAGAGACGTACCAGACGTTACCGACGTCATAGCGCGAGTCCTGCGCGGACGCCGGTGCGGCAGCACCAAGCAGCAGGAATGAGGCGACAAAAGCGGTTGTGAGTTTTCGAATCATTGTTTTTCCCCTGATTGTTACGAACTTGTCGAACGAAAATACGGTAGCACGTCGTGGTCCGGGGTGACCAAGCAGCACGCGTTAGCATGCATTTGAGCGGTGAGCCTGCTTAGAAGGGCCTTCGGTTGCATGGCAGCGGATCCCTTTGGGCCTCCCGTCGGGTATCTCGACAGTACGCATAATGTATAGCAAGCATTAATTATTGACCGCGAATTGCGCTCGGGAATCAACAACTACATTAGTTGCAGCGAAGTGCAGATTGTCGCGACGGTCTGCAGTCGGCCGAACGGACCTTCGGGAATAATCGTCATCAGCGCCGGCTCGGGATGGGAGGAGTCTTGCGTCGGTTCATCGCCAACCGGGTTCCGATCTCGCTAGAACTGCTGTTACTGATTGCCGGTGCGCTTCTTCTTGCGCCCGTGTTGATGATCGGGCCGTTGGGATCAGCGGAGGACTTCGCAGCGTTCAGCAAGGCGGGCCACGTGGCGGCATTCTTCTCGTTACTACCTCTTGCGCTGCTCGCGATCGGTTATATGCGTTACCCGGACGAGTTCACATTCGCTGTCGATGGTCCATGGATCATGGCTTTTGTCTCCGTTGCCGTCCCACTCTGTGTAGCAATAGTTAGTCTCCTTGGATTGAATGGCGAGGGAGTCCGAGTGGTTGACTTGGTGGTCTGCCTAGTCGCGCTGCCGCTTTTTCACCTGATGGTTGTCGGGATGCTCGGGCGGCGCGAGCCAGCATTGAGCGATCGGGCGGCAGGGTCGAGAGTCCGTTCAGGGTCGAAAGCGGGCCTATTGTCGACGTTGTCATTGTGACGCGGCAGTAGCCAGGCCCGTATTGCACCCGCCGCTCCCACTCCGACGGTATGTGCTCACCGCTCTCGCGTACTAACCAGCCGCCGCCTGTCGCACGACGAACAGAGCTGCCCTGCTCAGTACGATCGCGAACATAGGCGGGCAGGGCGCGCCACTGCGCTAGCCGCTTCGCGCTGTCGAACCCGCCTACGCCATATAGACGCGCCCCGCGAGGGAGCGGACGGCCCTGATCTCCCTTGCTTGCATACTTGACGATGTACGCGGGGCCGGACCTCGCAAAGCTCAACTTGGTCAGGCCCCAAGGCCAAAGCCGTTTGCGCTGTCGCCCAGTAACCGAGTCTGGCATCGGCAACTTCATGCCGACGGAATCCACCACAGCACGTGATAATGGGGCGCACCACGCTTTGCATTTTCAACCTACCCACTCGTACGCGTACGCGATCTTTCGCTGCTCGAGCCACGCTCGCATGCGCCGAACGTATTCGGTGACTTGGCGAGGGGAATACTCGGCGCCAGGTGCATACGTCAGAGTAACCATGATGCATTGGCAACGAACACCCGACTCAGCGTAGAGATCGCGCACCGTGTCGGGCATGATGGCCGACCAACCGCAACTTGCGCATGCAGGCTGAGCGGGCTGAAAAGCTCTCGACTTTGGGCTTCGTACTGATCTGGTGCCGTGAAGCTGATTGATTGCAGGGCCAACTTGACTTGTTTGTTTTCCGACAAGCCCGAGGAGGCATTGGAATCGGCGGAGCAGGGGCCGTCTCCGAAGGCCTCCCTCCTCCAAAATCAGCGATGGTCTGCAGACTACTAGTCCCCAAACTATCATCTGTGACGGTGCCGCTCTCCGTAGCCGACTGCGACTCAAGGCCTACCGGCTCCGGATGGTTTGGCGTGGACGCGGCCACTTTCGGTGTACCTGTCGGCGGCGGACGTAAATTGCACAGATCTGGCGGACGAAAATTGCACACCCCAAGCTGGCGATTCCGTGACTTGCGCGGGAGCCGGGGCGATGTATGCAAGGAATCAACGAGTGCTGTTACGTCATTACCTGGAACGGGGCCTGAGTAAGGCGGAGATCGCGCGGGAGCTGGGCGTCGCACGGCGGACCGTCTACCACTGGATTGCCACCGGGCACGGCTCGAGCGTGAAGCTCGATGACGCGCGCCGATGCGGTATGCCGCGCGACCGCCGGTCACCTGCAAGGTCGACCCCTTTCGCGGCATTCTCGCGGCGCGCCTGGCCAGTATCCGAAGCTGTCGGCGGTGCGGCTGTTCGAGGGAGATCCGGGCGGCAGGCTACGCGGGTGGCTACACGCAGGTGAAGGACTGCGTCCGCCAGATGCGCCCGACGCCAGTGGTGGAGCCGGTGGTGCGCTTCGAGACCGCGCCGGGCCATCAGGGCCAGGCCGACTTCGCCGAGTTCCGGTTACCGTGGGGCAAGCGCTACGCGCTGGTGGTCGTGCTCGGGTACTCGCGGCTGCTGTGGCTGCAGTTCTATACGCGCCAAACGATGCTCGCCGTGTTGATGCGCGGGCTGGAGCCGCCTTCGCCTACTTCGGCGGCGTGCCCGCCAATCTGCTCTTCGACCAGTTGAAGGCCGTGATCGTCGACGACGAGCGGGGAGATCGGCGGGCGGCTGCTGGAGAAACGCCGAGTTCATGCGCTTCGCCGCGCACTGGGACTTCCGCGTGCGCCTGCCGACCGTATCGAGCCCAGACCAAGGGCAAGGTCGAGCGGCCCATCGGTTACGTCCGCCAGGGCTTCTTCTACGGGCGGACCTTCCTCAACGATGCCGACCTCAACGCGCAGGCGCTGTCGTGGCTCGCGCAGACGGCGAACCGCCGCCTGCATCGCACCACTGCCGAGGCGCCGCGCCTGCCGCTTCGAACGCGACGAGCGCGTCGTGCTGCGGCCCCTGGCGGCGCGTCCGTATCGGTCGTTGGTCGCGACGGCCCACGCCCGAGCGGTCGCGGCCGTCGCAACCGCCGGCCATGCTGCGTCGAGCGGCGCCCGCTCGCCTGGTATGACCGACTGACCGGGGTCGCACGATGAGTGTCGCCCAGCGTCATCCGCGCGATGCCATCCGCGACCTGCTCGCCGACCTCAAGATGCCGGGCTCGCTGGAAGCCGTCGACGGCATCCTGCGCGAGATCGACGGCGGGCGGCTCGCGGCGACCGAAGCGATCAGCCGCCTGCTCACCGCGCAGGTCTCGCTGCGCAACAACCGCCGGCTGGAGGCGGCGATGCGCTCCTCGCGGCTCCCCGCGGTGAAGACGCTGGAGTCGTTCGACTTCGCCTTCCAGCCTCGCTCAAGCGCGAGCAGATCGGGAGCCTGCACGAGCTCAACTTCATCGAGCGCAAGGAAAACGTCGTGCTGCTGGGCCCGCCGGGGCGTGGGCAAGAACGCACCTCGCGATCAGCCTCGCCATCGCCGCCGCGCAGCGTGGACGACGCGTCTATTACGGCACCTTGATCGACCTGATCACCTCGCTCGAGGAAGCCCAGGCGGCTGGCCACTTGGCGCGGCGACTCGCCGTGCTCACCCGCCATCCGTCGCTGCTGGTGGTCGATGAGATCGGCTACCTGCCGATCAACCACGCCGGTGCCGTGCTGTTCTTCCAGCTCATGAATCGTCGCTACGAACTCGCCTCGACCGTGCTCACCTCAAACAAGGGCTTCGAGGAATGGGGCGAGGTGCTCGGCGACGAGGTGATGGCCGCCGCGCTCATCGACCGCGTGCTGCACCACTGCCATCTGGTCAACATCCGTGGGAACAGCTATCGCATGCGTGCGCACACCGACCTGTACCGCTCGCTTCAAGCCGAGGGCGATCGCGATGAGCCCGTCAGGCGCAGCCGTCGGTCCAAGCCGACCGGCCACTGAACCTCCGGGCGTGTGCAATCTTCGCCCGCCAGAATGCGCAATATCCGTCCGGCGTTGACGAGTACCGTCTGGTGCCGGTTCCGCGCTCGTACAGTGGCCCAGCTGCCGGATCGCACCGGAGAGGACGCGCCTTCGGCGCTCGACGCCTGCGGCGTCCTCAGAGGTGCCTCCGGCCCCGCAGCACGGCTCTCCGTCGCCGGGGTCATGCGGACCTCAGGATGCGGCAGTATTCCTCAAGGTCCCGTGGGTCTTTGCTCGCCGGGTCTCGCGCCAGCTGAACGATCAGCCAATGTGCGCGCAGCTGTCTGGGATCGAACTCGTGGCCCATCTGGGTCCCCCGGATGATCGCGGCGGATCGCGAATCCTTTCCATGGGTCGTCAAGGACGCGGCCGTCGCGATACAGAGCTAAACAGACGCAACGCCTGACGGGACGGCTTGCGGGCCCCGGACTTGTAGAGACGAGCCGTCGCAACGGAAACGCCGCACCAACGCGCAATCAGCTGGTCAGGGTAGCCGTAGAAGATTGATAACGGTCGAGCAGGCACAGCAAGACATTCCTCGACTGAGGAACCTTGCCCGCGTGGCGACGGTCGTGCCGGTGTTTCACGAAACCTGCTGTCGTACCAGGTTGGTGCGCTGTTGCCAGCGCCCATTTCCGACAGACCGGACCTTGAGCCACGCTGCTCGGTAGCGCCGTCCGAATCCTTCCGATGCGGCCTACGTGATGAAGCATAAGACGGCGAAGGCGGTCGACGCAAAGGTGGCTCCGGTCGCTTGGGACGGGCCATCTATTGGTACGCATAATGTATATTATGGTAAATATACTATCTAGCCTGGAGGGCGTCATTGACGCTGTCGCCGTGGGTGATTTCGGTACGCCCCCTTGGCCTTTTCGGTAACGGCTGTTTCAGACAGCAAACCGTCAGGGTGAAACTTTCTGGACTCGGGTGCGGACGATATCCGCGACCATGCTTCTTTTTCAAAACCTCCCACTGGATCAAGTCAGACTGTTCGCCGAGGACCCAGGCAATGAATTCCTCTGGTTGAGCGCGAACGTCAGATGGCAATCCGCGAGGTTCCCAGATGGCCGTGCTTGACCGGAGGCAAGTTAGGCTTGATGGTTCGGGCATGAAACCGATGTTCGACGACACAAAGCGGTGCGTCCGACAGTTGCTACACCGCGGCGTTCGCACGCTGAGGGATGGGGGTATCTCATGCGTTGGCTGACCTTGTTCGTGCTCGGTTGCTTCGGAGCCGCTGCAGCGCCCGCCCTGGCCCAGAACAATTATGCGTCGCTCCTTGCCGAGGGCGACGTCATGCTGCGCGATTTCCCCTTCGGCAGCGGCGAGACCCTGCCTGAGCTGCGCATCCACTATGCGACGCTCGGCACGCCCGACGTGATGCCGCCGGACGTATCGTCAATGCGGTCATGGTGCTGCACGGCACCGGCGGCAGTGGTCGCCAGTTTCTCCAGCCGCAGTTCGCGGACGAGCTCTACGGGCCCGGCCAACCGCTCGACATCCGCCGTTACTACATCATCCTGCCCGATGGCATCGGCCACGGCCGCTCGTCCAAGCCGAGCGACGGCCTGCGCATGCGCTTCCCGGCCTATGACTACGCCGACATGGTCGAGGCGCATCGCCGGATGCTCGTCGAGGGCCTCGGCGTAAACCGCCTGCGTCTTCTGATGGGCACGTCGATGGGCTGTATGCACGGCTTCGTCTGGGCCGAGGTCCATCCTGAATTCCTGCAGGCGGCGATGCCGCTGGCCTGCCTGCCGGTCGAGATCGCCGGGCACAACAGAATGTGGCGTCGGGCCGCGGTCGAGGGCATTCGCCAGGACCCCGCGTGGAAGAATGGCAACTATACGACGCAGCCGGTGCAGGGCCTGCGCACCGCGACCAGCCTGCTTCAGGTCGCGGGCTTCGCCCCGCTCTACCTGCAGCGCGCCTATCCGGACCGCGCGAGCGCCGAAGTCTATATCGTCGAGCGGATCGCCCGTGACATTCCAACTCGCGATGCCAATGACCTGATCTATCAGCTCGAGGCGTCGCGCAACTACGACCCGCGTCCGCACCTCGATCGGATCGAGACGCCGATGGCCTGGGTCAACAGCAGTGACGATTTCATCAACCCGCCCGACTATGGCATCGCTGAGGAGACCGCCCGCCAGATGCCGAGCGTGCGTTACATCCTTATCCGCGCCACCACCGAGACCCGCGGCCACGGTACTCACACCTGGGCGAGGTTCTGGCGCCAGGAGCTGATCGATCTGCTGGCGCGGACGGAAGTCAGCGACACCAGCGACTAGATATACGACACCCTGAACTCGTTCGGGGTGCATGAGACTGGTAGAGATGGCGTGGGGTCAGGGCGCCGGCTGCTTCGAACTCACATGGTTGAGCGCGATGACCCACTGGCCGTCGACCTTGCGCATCAGTCGGGTGTTGATGCCGTCCTGCGGATCGAGCGGTCGCTCGAGCCGGTAGCGGCTGATCAGCTGAGCCGCGTCAGGGCTCAACATCTCGATCCGGATGTCTGAGAAATGGAGCTGGCCACGCCGCTCGGCTGTGCCGCCATAGTCACGCACATAGTGGTCTAGCGTGCCCTGCCAGTCGCGCTGGAACTCGCCGCGCGAGACGAAGACCACGTCGGGATTCCTGAAACCGGCCATGTAGCCGCGGAAATCGCCTCGGTTCCACGACGCTTCCATATCGGCGATGACCCGGCGAATCTGAGCCTCCTCGGCCGCCGCGTCGAAGCTGGACGGCCGCCCGCAAGCCGTGATTGCGAGCAGCAGCGCGAACAACCAGCAGATCCGCATCATCATCCGC
>JADIZR010000002.1 GCA_016704655.1 Pseudomonadota bacterium
CGCGCAACGGTAAGCTGCTGCGCGTGATCGAGACCAAGCTGCCTTACCAGGCGAGCAACGGCGTCGCAGGGCACGGCGGGGCGATCGACGTAGGCGGCGTGTTGGTGGACGGCGACCGTCTGTTCATTTTGTCCGGGTACGGCATGTTCGGGCAGATGCCGGGCAACATGTTGCTGATGTACGGGCGTAAACCCGGTCAGTAGCTGGTCTTTGCAGAGGAACCCGTCGAGCCCTCCCCCGCTACCGGCTCTTCACACCCGTCGCTGGGTTGCGGCTCAGCTTCTGTACTTGTTCGTGTTTGCCAGCGGGGCCTGGCGACCGCCACACTCTCGATGACCTCTGGCAGGGCAAGCGCAGGGTGATCCCAACTTGCGCGGATTCGGCGACCTGGGTCGGCCGCCCTTGTTGACACCGCGCTGGCGACATCTCGCTGGTCAAATCGGGCAGTTCTTCGTACTCGCTCTGCCGGATCCTGTGAGCGTCAACTTTGGACAGGTCCGATTTCAAGGTACGGTGAGCGCGCCTTTCACCCGGTCATTGGCTTTCCTCATGCTGAATGCCCGACGGAAACCTGAACCGCGGCGTGTAACCAACTACAACGATGCGTCCCGCAAGCAGTCCGTAGCAGATGACCCGACGCTCGCCATAGTTCCTGCGCGTGTCATCAATCTCGATCGTCGTGCCGGCAAAGACGAGTTCAGCGTCCTCGAAATCCAGGCCGCGCTCGGCCAGCGTGCGTACCCGCTTCGCGGGGTCGAAGGTGATACGCATCAGTTATTCGCCAGTTACGTGCTGTAATCAGCGAGATCATTCCCGGCGATTGACAGTGCTGGATCAATCCAGTCCGAGTCGACGCACAAATGTTAAAGGTGCGCCGCATTTCTGGTCACTGCCGCTGCACTGGATCAGCGTGGACTGCCACCCTCAACGTGCCAACCGGGGAAGTGCGCGATCGCGGTGGGCCGTGCCGTCCGGTTCGAACTCGGCGTCGCGAGTGAACGTCACGCGGCGCGGCATCCGGAATGTTGTCCCACGTCTCGCTCGCGATGTCGAAGGTGTGGGGCAGTCAGCTCTGATTGCCGTTGACCCACACGATGCCCGCAGAGACGGTCGACGTTAGCGCATACGGCGTGTCGCCGCCCTTCCGGGCTCCAGTGGCAGAGTCGAAACGCGTGAACTGGCTCGTCGCTGGATCGAAACACGATCGCCGACTCGGGAAGGCGGTGATCAGAGCTTACCCGCCGCGTCGGTGCGCAACCGCCGTGGACCCTTGAAGGGCGTGGCGATCGCTGGTGATCTTGCCGCTGTCGGGATCGATCAGGAGATCTCGTCGGTGTGCAACCGCGCGAACCACACCTTGCCCGTCCGGGCGTGATGTCGATGCCGTAGGGCAGCGGCGTACCGGTAGCCTGTCGATCCACCGGCAACCAGTTGGCCGAGCGGCACCCCCAGCTCATCGGCGCCAGGAACACGCCGATGGGTCGCCACGTTGGAGCCACTCGCGGAAGCCGCGTGTCGGCAGGTCGTACATCGTGAAAGCGTTTCGTCGTGCGATCGAACATCGCGACCTGGTTCGACAGCGCGACGGTAAACCACGCGATCTTTCTGGTCGACGCAGATCGTGTGCGGATAGAAGCCTTCGTCCATCTCGTGCAGCGTGAAGGTCTTGGTCGCGGGGTCGAACTCGACCAGGCGGCGCTGGGCCGAGGGCGTGATGAAGATGTGCCCGTCCACGCGCGACTCGGCGAGCGAATGCGCGTTCGACGTGCTGTCGTGCTTGGGGAAGTTCCGCAACCGCGCCGCCAGCAAGCCACCGTTCCGCTCGCCCTCGCGATGCGGAATCCTGTAGACGGTGACCTGGTTGGTTCGCGGGTCGACTTCGTACAGCCGGTCCTGGATGTTGTCGGCGACGTAGACCAGGCCGTTGGCAGCCACCAGCATGTCGTGCACCTGGCTGAAGATGTCGCCAAGCGGCCACTCGGTAATCGTGATCCCGGTCAGTGCGGGGCTCCACGGCAGCGGGTCTGCCAGCAATTGCGGGTTCTCGCGCAGCTTGCGGTAGCCCGCCGACAAGCGCTCGGGCAGCGCCCTCTGGTCCTGGCTCGAGAGCCGGGCGCCATAGCGCTGCATGCGGTGGATGATGTCGCCCCACGCTTCCGGCGTGCGCTCCATGCGGATGAACGAGTTGCCCTGCTGGTGACAGAACGTGCACTGGGTCTGGAAGTGCAGCTTGGTATCGCGGTCGCCAAGATCGAGTGCCCCGAGCCAGGCGCTGGCGGGCTTGGCTTCCGCCAGCCTGACCGGGTCGGTCTCGGGCACGAGCGTCACGCTCAACTCGCGCGTCTCGACCTCCGGCTTGATGGCGAGGTCCTGGTAACCCGGCTTGCGCACCAGATACTCCCTGGACGCGTCGCGCTCGGCGAACTCCACGCGACCGATCGCGTCGCTGAACCGAGTGACCTCCGGGGCCACGGTGCGCGCCACGCCGGGCGCCGGGTAGCCGTTGTCCGACGTGTCGAGCTGTGGCCCATCGGCCGGGCGCTCCCGCACCATGACCGTGGCCAGCGGCTGACCTGCGGGATCCGTGACCGTGAGCGTCGTCGCGAACGATGGCGCACTGCACGCCATCAGCACGAGCGTTATCGACAGATGCCGCAGGCCGGGCGTCGCGCGTCGCATGAGTCCCCCTGATGTCCTTCGCATGATGTTCTCATGGTCGGCGTGACCGATCCCGTGCCTCGCGCCTGCCATTCTCACGGCTCGGGCAGGCGGTAAATGTTGCGATCATTGCGCTGCGCATACAACTCCGGCAGGAAATGCGGCAGCAGCCCCACCTCCTCGACCTGGTGCCGCTTCCATTCGCGCAGCATGCCCTCGCTGAACACGTAACGGCGCAGCAGGAAATTCACCAGCGGTCCGACGACGGGCCAGTCGACGCCGATGACCGTGTCCACGGTGTAGGCCGCGCCCTGCGTCGAGTCGGACCAGTCGTGGCATAGCTCACCGATGGTCACGCCTGCAACCCTGGGCCGCGTGACGAAGCGGCGCGAAGACAGTTCGATCACAGGCGCGGCGCCTTCGCTGTCGTACGGACCGAACCACTCGTAACGCGCCACCACCCCACCAGCGCCGACGCCGGGCCTGCCGTCCGCAGCCGCCCCTTCGACCCAGATGCGGCCGTGCTCGGTCGGGTGAAACAGGTGATAGAGCGGCCGCAACGCACCGTCGAACTGCACCTTGCCGAGCGGCAGCACGCGATACCACCAGGCCAGCATCTCCGTCGAGACGCCGGGCAGCGGCCGGTGCTCGATCGTGAGATGGATGCGGCCGTCGGCCAGGATTTCGTGCGCGGTTACCGCCTGCTGCACGTCCCGCAGTGGCCACGGAATGTTGCGCGGCGCATCGTGCCGAGGATTGACGGGCAGCGCAAAGGCGATCAGGTAGTCGCCGGTGCCCGCGGTTGTACATCGCGTGCCCACCGGCATTTATCAGCACGTACTGCCGACCGTGCAAGGCGTAGCTCATCGGCGTGGCCGTGGCGTCGATCGGCAATTTGTACGACCAGAGCTCGCGCCCGTCGCGCACGTCGAAAGCGCGGAACTGCCGGTCCATCGTGGCGCCGATGAAGAACACGCCCCCGTCGGTGACCAGTCCGCCGCCAAGGTTCGGCGTGCCCCAGTTGATGTGCCACGGCAGCGGGAACGGTCCCATCTCGTGCACCGAACCGAGCGGTGCTTCCCACGCGACGCGACCCTGCGCGAGATCCACCGCCACCAGCTTTCCCCACGGCGGTGCGGTGCACGGAATGCCGAGCGGCGACAGCAGCGGACCCACGGCCAGCGAGTACGGCGTTCCCTGCATGGTGACATGCATCGTCTTCTGGCCGGCGACGGGATGGTCCTGCTTTGTTCCGGCCGCGGTGCCGCGAATGAGTTGCGCCACGAATGGCGCGGCGTTGACGTTCACGATCAGCCGCTGCGTTTGCGGCGAATACGCGCCGCCGCCCCAGTTGGCGCCGCCCAGGCTGCCGGGAAACAGCGGTGTCGGCTGCTCGGCGAGCGGCGTGAAGATACCTTCGTTGCGCAAAGCCGCAATCGCATCATGACAGCGGCCACGGTCCCAGAACGTGAGGCCCCAGGCGTGGTCCGGCTTGATACGCGTCGACAGCAGCTGCAACGGCTGCGCTGGGAAAGGTTGCGTCGGCCAGGCCTGTTCGCCGGGGATCGTGCTGGCGGGAACCGCGCGTTCCTGCACCGGAAACAGCGGCTTGCCGTCGCGCCGGTCGAGCACGAAGACGAAGCCCTGCTTGCTCACCTGTGCGAGCGCAGGGACTCGCTCGCCGCCCGCTCCGCGCCAGTCGAACAACACGGGTTGCGCGGGCGTGTCGTAGTCCCACAGGTCGTGGTGCACCAGTTGGAACGACCAGGCTACCTCGCCGGTCGACAGCCGCAGCGCAACGACTGAGTTGGCATAGCCGTTACTCTCCAGGCGCAGCGCGCCGTAGTAGTCGGGTGACGGTGCGCTCGTGGGGACGAAGACCAGGTCGCGTGCAGCATCGACCGCGAGGGGCGCCCAGGCGTTGGCCGCACCAGTGCCGGTGGCGCCTTGCAACGGATCGAACGTCCAGCGTGGCTGGCCGGTGATCGCGTCATACGCCGCGATGACGCCGCGTGGTGCCTCGGCGTACGCAAAATCGATCACCGACGAACCGACGACGACCACGCCGTTGGCGACGGCTGGAGGCGAACTCGAACCGACCTCCTCGAGACCGTAGCGCTCATGCTCCGCGAGCGTGACGGTTCCGCGATCACCGCATTGCTCGCACGGCCGGCCATCGCGTGCGTCGAGGGCGATCAGGCGGCGGTCGCCTGTGACGGTGTAGATGCGATACCGGCATGCACTGGCAGCTTCTGGGAAGGGTGCCGGTGGGAAGGGTGCCGGTGTTACGGCTTGCGCCATCTGTGCGTAGACAACGCCGCGGCAGCGATAGGGTCGCTCGCTGGTGCGTCGTACCTTGGGATCGTAGGTCCAGCGCTCGCGGCCGGTCTGCGGGTCGAGCGCAATGACACGATTGAACGGCGTGCAGTAAACGAGGTGCTCGCCGGCTGCCCGCGGCAGCAGGATCGGCGTGGACTGCGCCGAAACGCTCGACGGCGCGCCTTCGGCAGCAGCCATGTCACCGTTGCGGTGGGTCCAGGCAGGCTCGAGGTGCGTCACGTTGTCGGGCGTGATCTGCGTTGCTGGACTGTGATGCTGGCCGAGCGGGTCGCCGGTGGCGTTTGCAAACGTTGCGACGAAAGCAACCACTAGCAGGAGGGGTGCCGGTGTTACGGTTCCTGTTAATGCACACATCGGCCTGAATTGCACCAAGCGTCGGGGACGCCTGCCGCTCATGATCGCATGATCATTCACGCGTCGACGACTACCCGATGCCACGCCAGCATCGCATTCACGTCTCGGGTGGCCTGTACCACGCCGTACTGCGGGGCAACCATCGCCAGGCCATCTTCGATGTGAGTGACGACTCCCTGTGCTTCGAGGATATCGTGGCTCGCGCCCTTGAGCGCTACGGCGCCAGCCTGTTCGCCTACTGCTGGATGACGAATCACGTTCACCTGGCGATCCGCATCGCCGACGCGCCGCTCGGCTCGGTGATGCGCATCGTCGCCTCGCGCTACGCGCGGGCGAAACAACGAGCCGTCGCGACGACCGGCCACTTGTTCGAGCGTCGTTACCGGGCACGGCTGGTCGACGCGGATCGATACCTGCTGGCGCTCGTGCGCTACGTCCACCTCAACCCGGTCCGCTCGCGCATGGTGGACGATCCACGTGACTATCGCTGGAGCAGCCATCGCGCCTACCTCGGGGCCCCCTGCCCCGGCTGGCTGCGCATCGAGCCGGTCCTCGGCAGGCTCGGATCGTCGGTCGACGCGGCCCGCGCCGCCTAACGGTGTCTCCTGAGCGAGGCGCCCGCTGCCGGCGAGCGAGAGGCGCTCAGCCCGATCGCGCACTCGGGCCGGGCGACAAGCGCGGCGCGCGACATGGTGACGATCCCGTCATTGGACGTGCAACGCAGGCGGTCGCCGCGCAGCCTGGAGGCCATCGCTGCGGAAGTCGCGCATGCACTCGACGTCACGATGGAGGAACTGCGATCGAAGCGACGGCGTCCCGATCTCGTACAGGCGCGCGGGGTGGTTGCCCAGCGTGCGCTGCTCGAAGGAGTCGCGAATATGTCGCAGGTAGCCCGCTACCTGAACCGCGCGCCGTCGACGATCAGCGACCTGCTCCACGGCCGTCGGTTAGAGGGTTATCGTAACCGTAACACCGGCACTTCCTGCAGATATGCCGGATGCCGATAGCCCATGGCGTCGAGACGCTCGGCGGCCGCTCGGGCCTCGTCGGTCCGTCCAAGACGCTGCAGCAGCGCGAAGGCCATGAACTGCTCGTCCGGCGTACGCTGCTCGGCCGTCGGGGGCAGCAGGTCCAGGCCGCGGCGCCAGTGCCCTGCGGCGATTTCCGCGTCGTCCCGGACGAGGTCGCCAGCCAGGCGCTGCGCTTCCGCGGCCGCCATCACGACGAAGGTGCTGCCGGGCGTGCGCGCGGCGAGGGTCAGCATCCGTTCGCGCTGGGCCTCGAGCTCGCTCAATGTCACAGCGTCCAGCCTTGGGCGCGTGCCGTCGACCTGGAGCCGGGCGCGGGTGGTCAGGGCATTGGCATGGTAGGACTGCCAGAGCAGATTGTCGGAGTCCATGGCAGCCAGCATGCCCGATGCCTCGCGCGCCGCGTCGGCCAGTTCCAGGGCGCGTCGGCGTTCGCCGAGCGTTGCTTCGGCCACGCTCCGCTCACGCAGCACCGCGACGAGGGTCTCGCGCAGTCGGGTGTCGTCCTCGCTGCGCGAAAGCTGCTCGCGCACTGATGCGTCCAATGCGGCCAGGCGCTGTCGCGCCACTTCGGTTTCACCGCGATCGAGATCGATGCTGGCCAGGAAGTATCCGGCCCAGGTGCGGCGCGCCTCGGCGAGCTGGTGAGCGCCCGCGGCCGCGATCAGGCGGTCGTACAGACCGATCTCCCGCTCGAGGCTGGCGACGGCCTCGTCATAGCGTCCCAGCACGGCGAGGGTCTCGCCGACGTAGGAGTAGTCCTGGCCCAGGGCCAGGCGCGCCGCGTCGTCGTCCGGGTTTTGCGCGACGTAAGCCTCGTTGATCGCTCGCGATCGTTCGAACCAGTCGAGGGCTCCGGCCCAGTTGCGACGCTCGACGGTCAGCGTGCCGAGATTGCTGTAGGCGTAGCCGAGTTCCATCCGCCACTCGGCCCGGTCGGGCTCCAGCGCGACCAGTCGTTGCGCGAGGTCGTGATACGTGTGCATGTGGCGCTCGGCCTTTGTCCAGGTCGCCGCGCTGCCACGCGATGTAGCCCACCCAGAACTCGCTCTGTGAGTGGTCGAACAAGCGCTGCGGATTGTCCGGGCCGCGCTCCAGCTGCTCCGCGTGGTAGCGGCCGCCTGCTCGTAGGAGCGCAACGCGGCGTCGAGGTCGCCGCGCAGGTTGTCCACCTCGCCGATCAGCATCTGGGTGCGTGCGCGGCGCCCCAGCGTGTCGGCATCGGTGCGGTCCAGGTCCTGGCCACCGTAGTACTGCAGCGCTCGCTGCGAAACCGAAGCCAGGGCATCGAGGCGGCCGACCGCATCGAGCTTCTCGCGCAGGTCGGTCAGCATGAACTCGATCAGGCCTTCGGCGTCGCCACGGGCCCGCACCGCCTCGGCTCGCTGGTGCTGCGCCTCGTTGCGCGCCAGCAGCGTCGCGTAGGCAAGCAGCCCCATCGCTGCGGCGATGGTCAGCGAAACCACGGCCAACGCGAACATGCGGGCATGGCGGCGCTATGCTTCGCGGCGGACCAGGTCGTCGAGCTTCAGGCCCAGCAGCCCGGCGGCCAGCTTGCTGCGGCCGTACCTGCGGCCGTCGCCGCCCGCCCGGAAGTCGGCCGCGATGGGTTCCGTTCGCTCCTCGCCGAGATCGCCGCGATCGTTCAGCCGGTAACGCAGTGCCTTGGGAAAACACTCCACGAAACCCTGGCCCGGCTTGTCCTCCGCGAACGGTTCGCCATCGACAATGGCCGCCAGGACGCGACCTTCGCCGTGCAGACGTTTGAACTGCAGGACCTCCTGGTTGACCCATTTCGATTGCGCGGCGGCGGGCGAACAGATCACCACCAGGAAGCGGCTGTCGCGCAGGGTCGCCTGCACCTCCTCGGTGAGGTCAGCCCCGGCCGGCAGGTCGTCGCGGTCGCGAAAGATCGGCGTCAGGCGCGCCGGCACGGCACCCTCCGCCGTCTCCTTGCCCACCAGCTTGCGCGGTACCCGATACGACTCCAGCCGGCGGTGGAGCCAGCGACCCCAGCGCTGGTCGGCGTGGCTGTAGCTGATGAAGGCGCGATAACCGTAGGCAGTCACGATCGCCCTGCGGTGACGCTCAGCGGTTGATGATTTTCGGGTCCAGCACCGTGCCGTCGCTGAGGGTGAGCGTGTATTCGTATTGCTGGCCGGGGTCGTTGTTGTCGGCGACCGTCAATGTCCTGTTGCCATTGCTCAGCGCGATGCCGGTGAATTCGGTGCTGTTGCCGGCGTTGAGGCCGTTGCTGGCGAACGTCTTGCCGAGACTGTCCGACAGCGTCCAGGACAGGTCGACCGCGGCAGTGGTGGCGTTGCGCAGGTCGATGTCGCCGTCCGACGCGACCTGGCCGGGGCCAGAGGCCTTGTCGTAGGTTCCGGTCGATCCCGAGATGGCGGTGATGTTGATGTTGAGTTTCGGCATGGGAAGATTCTCTCGCCTGTTTGATTGTAGTTGTAACGCGACAGCTGATGTCACGTGCGCCTGCGAATCTAGTTTAGATCCAAACCGGGGCCTGTGTCGGGATGCGCGCGGTGGCTGCTGCTGAAGGACCGCGAGTCACTGCAGCCGCGTGAGGACGTCACGCTGGAGACGGGTTGAGCACCGCACCGCGGCCGGGATCAGTGGGCTCGCGAGCCGCGACCGCGACGATGCCGAGCTGCGATTCGACGCCCTGCAAGCACTCAAGCTCCGACTCGGTCAGCGCAACAGGCGCGAGACCGGCGAGGATCGAGGCGTCCGCGACTGGACCTCCCGGTCCGTAAGCAAGGACAAGTTGGCACCGAGTGCCGACTCGGTCTCCTGCACGAGGGCGATGCCTTTGCGGTCGAGGCGGGCCCAGTGCCACGCGCTGTCGTTCATCGGTTCGTCCCCCCGGGCGCCATTGGCCGGATTATTCGCCGAGTTCCGCCCGCTGTCACGGGGCTGGACATCGAACGGCCCGGCCGAACGAAAAAAGGCCCGGGAGTCGCCCCCCGGGCCTCTGTATCGAACCGCCCTCACCCGGCCTGGCAGCCGACCTCTCACGCTTGCGCAGGAGAGTGGAGGGCGCGGCAATACATGCCCATGTCGCCCATGCCGCCCTGCCCGCTCATGTCCGGCATGCCGCCATGCTTGTGGTCGTGCCCATGTCGAGCATGTCGCCGTAGACGCCCGTCGCGGCGTTGTAGCCGTACGTGCCCTTGCCTTCCTTGACCTTGGCCAGGACGACGGCAGCGTCTTCACCGGCGTTGGCCACGATCTGGCGCAGCGGTTCTTCGATCGAGCGCGAGAGGATCTTGATGCCGATCGCCTGGTCTCGTTCGAGCCCCTGCAGGTTGCTGAGCGCCTTCTGCGCGGATCAGCAACGCCGCCACCCGGGACCACGCCCTCTTCCACCGCAGCACGCGTCGCGTGCAGCGCGTCTTCGACGCGGGCCTTCTTTTCCTTCATCTCGATCTCGGTCGCAGCACCGACCTTGATCACGGCGACGCCGCCGGAGCTTGGCCATGCGCTCCTGCCGCCTTTCCTTGTCGTAGTCGAGGTCGCTCCTCGATCTGCGCTTGATCTGCGCAATGCGGCCCTTGATGTCGCCCGCCTTGCCGTGACCGTCGATGATCGTGGTGTTTTCCTTCTCCACGACGATCTTCTTGGCCTGGCCAGATTGGCCCAGCGTGGCCTTCTCGAGCGTCAGGCCGACTTCCTCGGCGATCACTTCGCCGCCGGTCAGACAGGCGATGTCCTGCAACATGGCGCGCGACGGTCGCCGAAGCCCGGAGCCTTGACGGCCGCGACCTTGACGATGCCGCGGATCGTGTTGACGACCAGCGTCGCCAGCGCTTCACCTTCGACGTCTTCGGCGACGACGAGCAGCGGACGGCCCGGACTTCGCGATGCCTTCGAGCAGCGGCAGCATCTCGCGGACGTTCGACACCTTCTTGTCATAGAAGGATGTACGGGTTCTCGAGTTCGGCCGGCCTGGCTGGCCTGTTGTTGATGAAGTACGGCGAGAGATAGCCGCGATCGAACTGCATGCCCTCGACGACGTCGAGTTCGTTCTGCAGGCCCGAGCCTTCCTCGACCGTGATCACGCCTTCCTTGCCGACCTTCTCCATCGCGTCGGCAATCGTCTTGCCGATCGACTCGTCGCTGTTCGCGGAGATCGTGCCGACCTGCGCGATGGCCTTCGAGTCCTTGCACGGCTTGGAGAGCTTCTTCAGCTCCTCAGTGGCCGTAATCACGGCCTTGTCGATGCCGCGCTTGACGTCCATCGGGTTGGCGCCAGCGGCGACGGCCTTCATGCCCTCGCGGACGATCGCCTGGGCAAGAACCGTGGCGGTCGTCGTGCCGTCGCCGGCCTCGTCAGAGGTGTTGGAAGCGACTTCCTTCACCATCTGCGCGCCCATGTTCTCGAACTTGTCCTTCAACTCGACTTCCTTCGCGACCGACACGCCGTCCTTGGTGACGGTGGGGGCGCCGAAGCTCTTCTCGAGCACTGCATTGCGGCCTTTGGGGCCGAGCGTCACCTTGACCGCATTGGCCAGGATGTTGACGCCGCGGAGCATGCGGGTGCGGGCGTCATCGCTGAAACGTACTTCTTTTGCTGCCATGTCTGTGTTCTCCGAATGGGGGGGGGGGGGTTACTTCTCGATGACTGCCATCACGTCTTCTTCACGCATGACGAGGTATTCCTCGCCATCGACCTTCACTTCGGTACCGCTGTACTTGCCGAAGAGGATGTGGTCACCGACCTTGATGTCGAGCGCGCGAACGTTGCCGTTCTCGAGGATCTTGCCCTTGCCCACGGCGACGACCTTGCCGCGGATCGGCTTCTCGGCGGCGCTGTCGGGGATGACGATGCCGCCCGGCGAGCGGGTCTCGGCGTCGAGCCGCTGGATGATCACGCGGTCGTGGAGCGGGCGAATCTTCAACTTGTCTGCCATTGCTGCAAACTCCGTGCTGTCTTGTTCAGCCGTTTTAGGGGGGAAGTCGGGGGAGCGCCATTTGTTAGCACTCTCCCGGTACGGCTGCTAATAATAGTCGCGACTCGCCAGTTTTCAAGGGGAACGTGGGGTCGACGCAACGTTCCGGGGCCAACCGGGGTCATCAGAACCTTGGCCTTATAACTCCTAACCAATTGTTTTTATTAAACTAATGACCTTCCAGTGCAGTGGCGGTCGCAGCCCGCCGACCCCAGCCAGACAATTGCGATTGATTCTTGAGCGGATTCACGCAACGGCCGTGAACATCGTCCAACCGGGCCGGTCCATGTATCGTTCGCGCTCGCACCGACGCCACCCGACGGACTCACCCTCTCATGCAATTGATCGCCGCCCTGCCGGTCCGCCGGTGCCTGCGCCTGCTGGTGCTGTTGCTCCCGCTCTTTGCCTCCGCACATCCGGGCATGGCCGCCGCCGAAGATTTCCTCCCTGTGCGCTCTGCGTACAAGGTGGCGACGTCGGCCGAGGCGGGCCAGCTCGTCGTGCGTTTCGAGATCGCACCGGGGTACTACCTCTATCGGGATCGTCTCGGGTTCGAATCGGCGACGCCGGGCGTCACGCTCGGCCCGGCGAGCCTGCCCGTCGGACTCGACCACGAGGACGAGTACTTCGGCAAGCAAGTCATCTACCGCGACATCGCGAATGCCGGGGTCCCCGTCACTTTCAGCGGCGCACCGCAAGACTTTGACCTGCGCGTGAAGTTGCAGGGCTGCGCCGATGCGGGCCTCTGCTATCCGCCGCAGAATTGGCCGGTCCGGGTCACGTGGGCGAAGAGCCCTGGGGTAACCGCGGAAGTGGCCGCTGCGGCGGCATCGAGCAACGCCAGATCGGCGGCCACGCCGTCCGCGGCTGCAACTAAGGAGAGCGGCGGCTTCAACCTGCGCTCGCTGCTCGGCAGCGGCGCCTGAGGTCGATGCGGATTTCCTGCTCGCCGACCAGGCCTTCGTGTTCTCGGCGGAGAGCACCTCGCGCGACCGCGTGCGACTGCGCTGGGACATCGCCGACGACTATTACCTCTATCGCGACAAGGTCACGGTCAAGACGACCGCGACCGGCGTGCAGCTCGGCAGCGTGTCGATCCCCGGCGGTGACACACAGCACGACGAGTACTTCGGCGAACAGGTCGTCTTCCACGACGAGATGCTCGCCGACGTGCCGGTGGTCGCCGCGGCAGGGGTCACCGAGGTGCCGCTCGAAATCCCCTTACCAGGGCTGTGCCGATGCCGGTCTCTGCTACCCGCCCATCAAGAAGACAGTGGTCGTGCAGCTTGCTGCGACGACGGTGGCCAACGCGGCGGCGGGCGCTGCGGAACCCATGCGTTCGGAGCAGGACCTGCTCGCAGACAAGATCCGCGACGGCAACCTGCTCGCGGTGCTGGCGACATTCTTCGGCTTCGGCCTGCTGCTTGCCTTCACGCCCTGCGTGCTGCCGATGGTGCCGATCCTGTCCGGCATCATCGTCGGCGCGGGTGGCGGCAAGCCAGTCCCGCGCAGCCGCGCGTTCGCGTTGTCGGTGGCCTACGTGCTCGGCATGGCACTCACTTATACGATCGCAGGCGCCGCCTTCGCGGCCGCCGGCCAGCAGGCACAGGCGTTCTTCCAGAAGCCGTGGATGATCGTGCTCTTTGCCGCCCTGTTCGTGTGGCTGGCGCTCGGCATGTTCGGGCTCTTCAACCTGCAGGTGCCCGGCTGGCTGCAGGAGCGAGTCTCGCGCATCAGCGACCGGCAGCAACAGGGCACGCTGGTCGGCACCGCGATCATGGGCGCGCTGTCGTCGCTGATCGTGACGGCCTGCGTCGCGCCGCCGCTGGTCGCCTCGCTCGCCGTGATCGGCCAGAGCGGTGACGTGTTCCGCGGCGGTGCGGCGTTGTTCGCGATGAGTCTCGGCATGGGCGCACCCCTGCTGCTGGTGGGCGCCTCGGCCGGCGAACTGCTACCGCGCGCGGGGGCCTGGATGGACACCGTCAAGCAGGTGTTCGGCATCATGATGCTCGGCGTGGCGATCTGGATGCTGGGCCGCATTCTGCCCGGTCCCGTAACGCTGGCACTCTGGGCGGCGCTTGCCTTCGTCACGGGGTATTGGCTGCTGATGCTGGGTGACCGCGACATGAACAAAGGCTCGACTGTAGTCCGCCGCGGACTCGGCGCGCTGGCGGCGATTTACGGCGTGCTGATGCTGGTGGGCGCGCTGTCGGGGCGCAGCGATCCGCTGCAACCTCTGGCCGGCGTGGTCGGCACTCCGGCGGGGACTTCCGGTGCAACCGCCGCGGGCGCGGTTCAGGCCGGAGCGCACTTCAGGCGCATCAAGAGCCTCGCCGACCTGGATGCCGCGATCGCCGCGGCCAATGCTTCGGGCAAGACCGTGATGCTCGATTTCTACGCCGACTGGTGCGCGTCCTGCAAAGAGATGGAGAAGTACACGTTCCCCGCGCCGTCCGTGCAGGCAGCGCTCACGAACACCGTGCTGCTGCAGGCCGACGTCACCGCCAACGACGACGCCGACCAGGCGCTGATGCAGCGCTTCGGCATTCTCGGTCCGCCGTCGATCCTGTTCTTCGGTCAGGACGGCGTCGAAAAAGCAGCCTATCGCGTCGTGGGCTTCAAGCCAGCCGACGAATTTGCCCCGCACATCCAGCAGGCATTCGGGAGCCAGCCCCAATGAACCGTCGTTCGCTCATTCTGCTTGCGGCGCTGGCCGGACTCGCCGGCGCGGCCGGCTATTACTTCGTCCTCAAGCCACGCATGACCACCCCGGTCACCGTCAAGGTCCCGTCATCGGCTGCGACGACCGATGCCGCGGCCGCATCGCAGACGCAGCTCGCTGCGGTCATTCCTGAGTTCAAGCTGGCCGACAGCGACGGCACCCTGCGCTCGCTGAAGGACGACTGGAAGGGCAAGGCGCTGATCGTCAATTTCTGGGCGACGTGGTGCGCGCCCTGCCGCCGCGAGATCCCCCTGCTCAACCAGCTGGCTGCCGATCGCGCCAAAGACAATTTCCAGGTCGTCGGCGTCGCCATCGACTTCCGCGACAAGGTCCTCGCCTACGCCCAGGAGATGCAGATCGACTACCCGATGCTGATCGGCGAACAGGACGCGCTGGACGCGGCTGCCGCGTTCGGCGTCGACGCGGTGGGCCTGCCGTTCACGATCTTCACGGACACGAGCGGCCGGGTGATCGCCCTGCACATGGGTGAGTTGACCGCGGACGAAGCGGACCTCATCCTTGGCGCGGTCTCCGACGTGAACTCGGGCCAGACCGATCCCGCCCAGGCCCGCCAGGCCATCGCCACCGCCCTCGCGGCGCTGCCGCCCACGACAGAGCAGAAAAGCGGCGGATAGGCTTGAATACGACGCTATCTCCGGCGAACCGGAGCAAAAACCTGTCGCCAATTGGCGACAGATGGGGGTAGACTGCGCGCCCACCCACGCCTCCTCCAGCCCCCAGGCCCATGGCGCACATCCTGCTGCTGAACGGACCGAACCTGAACCTGCTCGGCAGTCGCGAGCCGGGCGTCTATGGCCAGGTCACCCTCGAGCAGATTCATGCGCGAGCCACGCAGCTGGCGGCGGAGTTTGGACATAAGTTGACCGCCAAGCAAAGCAACGCGGAAGCCGAGCTGATCGATTGCATCCACCAGGCGCCGGACAGCCACGTCGCCTTCATCGTCTTCAACCCGGCCGGCTTCACGCACACGAGCGTCGCACTCCGTGACGCGTTGCTGGCGGTCAGGATTCCTTTCATCGAGGTCCACCTGAGCAACGTGCACGCGCGCGAAACGTTCAGGCACCAATCCTACTTTTCCGACATCGCGGTCGGGACCATCAGTGGTCTCGGCGCCGTCGGTTACGAACTGGCGCTGCGCGCCGCCAGCCACCAGCTCGCCGCTGGCAAGCCTGGCAACGCGCCGCTGCCCAACTGATTCGCGATCCGGGGGATCACACCAAGATGGATATCCGCAAGGTCAAGAAGCTGATCGAGCTGCTGGATGAGACCGGCGTCGCCGAGATCGAGATCAAGGAAGGCGAAGAGTCGGTCCGCATCAGTCGTCACCCGAGCGGCGGCGCGTTCGCGATGATGCCGCAGCACATGACGTACGGCCCGCCCCCCGCGCCAGCAGCCGCCCCTGCGGCACCTGTCGCGCCGACCGCCGCACCTGCCCCGGCCGCCGCGTCCGCGGACCAGACGGTGACGGCGCCGATGGTCGGCACGTTCTATTCGGCTCCGGCGCCAGGCGCCAAGCCTTTCGTCGACATCGGCTCGGAAGTGAAGCCGGGCGACGTGCTCTGCATCATCGAGGCCATGAAGATGATGAACCAGATCGAGTCGGACAAGGCCGGACGCATCGTGTCCGTGCTGGCGAAGAACGGCGACCCGGTCGAGTTCGGCCAGCCGCTCTTCGTCATCGAATAACCGAGCACCGCACCGATGCTCGAGAAAGTCGTCATCGCCAACCGCGGCGAGATCGCACTTCGAATCCTCCGCGCGTGCCGCGAACTCGGCATCAAGACGGTGGCGGTGCACTCGACCGCGGACCGCAACCTCAAGCACGTGCTGCTCGCGGACGAGACGGTGTGCATCGGCCCGCCGAATTCTCGCGACAGCTAC
Source organism: Pseudomonadota bacterium (assembly GCA_016704655.1). Classification (GTDB taxonomy): domain Bacteria; phylum Pseudomonadota; class Gammaproteobacteria; order Steroidobacterales; family Steroidobacteraceae; genus RPQJ01. The sequence goes on from JADIZR010000002.1 coordinate 15,972, forward strand.
CTCAGCATGCCAGCAATCATCAGCGCGGCCGAGGTCACCGATTCGGTCGCTGTCCATCCGGGCTACGGCTTCCTGTCCGAGAACGCGGATTTCGCCGAGCGTGTCGAAAAGAGCGGGTTCAAGTTCATCGGCCCGCGCCCCGAAACCATCCGCCTCATGGGCGACAAGGTCTCGGCCATCAAGACGATGAAGGCCGCGGGCGTGCCCTGCGTGCCGGGATCCGACGGCCCGCTCAGCCAGGACCCCGACGAGCTCTTCCGCATCGCGAACAGCATCGGCTACCCCGTCATCATCAAGGCGTCGGGCGGCGGTGGCGGCCGCGGCATGCGCGTCGTGCACAGCGACGCGACGCTGCTGCATTCCGTGGGCGTGACCAAGGCGGAGGCGCTCGCGGCCTTTGGCAACGACCAGGTCTACATGGAAAAATTCCTGGAGAAGCCGCGGCACATCGAGTTCCAGGTGCTGGCCGACCACTACGGCAACGTGATCTGCCTGGGCGAGCGCGACTGCTCGATGCAGCGGCGCCACCAGAAGATCATCGAGGAAGCGCCTGCTCCCGGCCTCTCTGCCAAGCAGCGGCGCGCCATGAGCGAGCGCGTCGCCTCGGCCTGTGCCGAGATCGGATATCGCAGTGCCGGCACGCTCGAGTTCCTGTACCAGGACGAAGAGTTCTATTTCATCGAGATGAACACCCGCATCCAGGTCGAGCACCCGGTGACCGAGCTGATCACGGGCATCGACCTGGTGAAGGCGCAGCTGCGGCTCGCGGACGGCGAACGCCTGCCGTGGACGCAGGACGACGTGCAGATTCGTGGCCATGCCATCGAATGCCGCATCAACGCCGAGGATCCAAAGACGTTCATGCCGTCGCCGGGCCCGGTGAAGCTCTGGCACGCGCCGGGCGGTCCGGGCATCCGCGTCGACAGCCATCTCTACACCGGCTACAACGTGCCGCCGCATTACGACTCGCTGGTCGCGAAGGTCATCGCGCACGGCGAGGATCGCGACACTGCGATTGCTCGCATGCGCAACGCGCTCACTGAAATCGTGGTGGAAGGCATCAAGACCAATACGCCGTTGCACCAGGAGATCTTCCAGCACGCGGCGTTCCGGGCGGGCGGCACGGACATCCACTACCTCGAGCGTCGGCTCGGGCTCAAGTAGCCTGCGGCGGCGCAGCCGGGCGCGCGATGATTGCGGGCGGCCGATCCGGTACCTGTCCCCGAGCTTGGAAAGGCAGACACGCGCTCGGGGACAGGTACCGGATCAACCGCCTGCGATCACGGCCGCGTGTAGATCGTCTTGCCTTCCTTGATCGTCTCGACCACCTTGATGTCCTTGATGGCCAGCGGCTCGACCTCGAGCGGGTTCCTGTCGAGAATCACGAGGTCGGCCAGCTTGCCCGGCTCGAGCGAACCCTTCGAGTCCTGCTCGCCGTACTGTTCGGCGCCCCAGATCGTCATTGCCTTCAGGCCCTCCAGCGGCGTCACCCTCTGATCGAGCCCGACCTCCGCGCCGCCGCGCGACACACGGTTCACCGCCGACCACAGCATGAACATCTGGTCGAGCGGCGCCACGTAGAAGTCGGTGTGGTTGGTCGGGTGCAGGCCCCTGTCGATCGCGTCGCGCATGGGACTGATGGACTGGGCCTGCTCCTTGCCGCGGTTGGCAAGGTGAGCCTCGTAGAAGTAGTAGGTGTGCAGCGTGTAGAACGAAGGCCGGATCCTGTACTGCACGTACTTGTCCAGCTGATCCTTGCGGGTGAACTGCGCGTGGATCATGGTCACGCGACGATCCTTCGACAGGTCGCCGGCCGCCGCGAATTCGTGGGCCTTGAAGAATGCGTCGATGGCGCCGTCGCCGTTGGCGTGCAGATTGAGCGGCACGCCCATGTCGTACACGCGCTTCACCATCTGGTTGACAATGTCCTGCGGGAACGTCAGTTCGCCGCGCCAGTTCTTCTCGCCGCCAGGACCGCCCGTGAGGTAGGGCGTGGTGAAGAAAGCCGTCTTGCCCTGCGGCGAGCCGTCGATGGTGATCTTCACGCCGCCGATCTTGAGGTGATTGTCGTACTTGCCCCAGCTCGCGAGCGGCGCCGCCTCAAGAATCTTGTCGAGGTCGGTGATGAAGGGGTACGCGACGACGTCGATGATGTTGGCGCCCGCTGCAGTGGCGCGCTTCATCACTGCGAGGTCCGCAGCGTGAGTGGCGCCCTCGTGGGCGGTGGTCACTCCGGACTCGGCATACAGCATCTGGGCGGCCCGGCTGAACTCGATTTCCTGCTCCTTCGTCGGCTGGGGCAGATTCGAGAACACGGGCAGATACGCCGTCTCCATGATCAGGCCATAGGGCTCGCTGCTGCCGGGCTTGCGCACGATAACGCCGCCCGGAGGTGTCCTGGTGGCGGCCGAAAAGCCGAACTGCTTCAGGGCGGCCGAGTTCATCACCACACCGTGCATCGAAACGTGGCCAACCAGGACCGGGTTGTCCGGGAAGGCCTGGTCGAGGTCGTCGCGGTTGAGCAAGCGACCTTCCGGCATGACGGAGTCGTCATAACCGTAGGCCTGGATCAGCTGGCCCTGCTGGATGCCGCGCTCTGTCCGGAACTTGTCGATCGCCGCGATGATGCTGGGCACGTCCGTGCCGGGCCCCGCGGGCGGTGCATACACCTTGGCCTGGTTGGCCACCGACAAGGCGCTGACGTAGTGGCTGTGCGCGTCGAGAAAGCCGGGCAGCAAGGTCTTGCCGGCGAGGTCCACGACTTTCGTGGTGTCACCCTTGTGGGCTGACTCGACGTCGGCACGCGCCCCGACGGCGAGGATCTTGCCGTCCTTCACGGCCAGCGCCTCGGCGGTTGGCTGGGCGTCATTGATGGTGACGATGTCGCCGCCGACGTAGATCGTGTCGGCCACGGTCCTGGGTGCGACGTCCTCGACCTTGGACTTGCTGCATGCGCCGACAAGCGCAAGGCTCGCTGCGAGGGCCGGAAAGAAGATTTGTTTCGTGTTCAAAGGTGAGCCTCGAATGCCCTGGTTACGCAGTTGATCGCTCTACTTCGGGAACAGCAGTGTAAAGACCAGCCGGACTCCGAGTCCCTCGGGGCCGCTTTCCGGGCTGTCGGCCCAATAGCGCAGCCCGCCACCCACACTGATCAACTGGCCGCCGACTTTCGTGACCTTCGTGACGATGATGTTGACCGGCACCGACCACTGTTCGCCTTCCCAGTCATAGGTGCTTTCGGTGTTGAGCGCGTAGGACCATGCGGTCGGCGTGGTGTAGGACAGGAACGGCTGCAGGAACGTCGCGTCGACGTCGGAGCGGTTATCGCTGCCCGCAAACGACCAGAGGTGATTGGCCAGGGCTCCGTAGGTCCAGGGTCCCTGCTGCTTGAGCACGACGGCCGTCGGACCGGCGGCCCATTGGTCCGCAGTGAGCAGGTCGTCCGAACCTGTCGGCAGCAGCAGGACCGGACCGGCGCCCCAGATCCAGCCGCCGGCTGTCGGCTCCTTGGGCGAAAAAAACACACTCTGCACGACGTCGCCGAGGCCGGATTGGCTGCCCGCACCTGGATAGATATCGCTCTGCGAAACGATGGGCAGGATCGTCCGCGAAATGAGGTTCCAGTCCTCGTTGAGCGTGATGGGCACCACCGGCTGCACGTTCATCAGCCAGCGGTCGCCGTCGTCCTCGGGCCCGATGTCCTGGTCGTAGTTGAGCTGAAACGGCACGCTGATCAGTGCCGCCACCGGATTGGCGAGTTGTTGCGCCAGGGCCGAGGCGGAGTCCTGCGCCCGGGTCGGCGCTGCGACGAGCACTGCGGTGACGAGCGCGGCCATGGCGGCCGGCCTGCTGATTCGAGTACGCATGTTTGAGGGGTTCCTGGAAAGTCGTGCACTTTACTATGGGTTATCGAGTGCTGGCGGGGCGTTCGACCGCTGCAACGCGTGGCACTCGAGGATCCGCTATTACTTCGACTCGTGATGTCGTTCAAGCCAATGGCGACACGTCGCGTCGCGATAGCGGTGAATGGCTTGCAGATAGGCGCGATGCTGTGAGGAGATCGCCCCACCTCTTTGGAGGGGGTGCCAGTCGCCAGCACAACCGCCACCCTTCAATATGGCGTCAACTCATTCCTGCGACGGAAACACCGATGACGAGCACCGGCTCATACGTTCTCTGGGGCTCGCCCCATTCCTATTACACCGGGAAGATTCGCTCGTACCTGATCAAGAAGGGAGTGCGGTATCGCGAGGAGTTCGCGTTCCACCCGCAGTTCCAGGCCCGCATCCTTCCGGCGGTCCGCCATTTTGTGGTACCGATCCTCGAGACGCCCGACGGCCGCATCCTCCAGGACACGACGGACATGATCGAGCACATCGAGGCCGCGATGCCGCTGCCGTTGATGATTCCCGAGACACCGGTGCAGAAGGCCGTTGCGTGGTTGCTTGGCGCCTTCGGGTCCGAGGCGCTGCTGCCGCCCGGAATGCACTACCGCTGGTCGTACCGCGCGGAGCAGGAGAACTTCCTGTGTGCGGAGTTCGGCCGCCTGCTGCAGGGCGGACCGGATCGCGAGGCGCGCTACGCCACTGCGCGGCAGACGATGCAGTACTTCAACGATTTCCTGCCGATCCTCGGCGTCACGCCAGAGACGGTTCCAACCGTCGAGGCGGCGTACTGTGAACTGCTCGATGCCCTCGACGAGCATTTCCTGCATGTCCCCTACCTGCTCGGCGGGCGCCCGAGCATTGCCGACTTCGGCTTGATGGCACCGATGTTTGCGCACCTTGCACGCGACCCGGTTCCCGCGACGCTGATGAAGAATCGCGCACCGAACGTTTTTCGCTGGACCGAACGGATGAACCTTGCCCGCATTGGCGACGGCGAGTTTCCGCAATGTCCGGAGACGTATCCAGCGAACGACGCGATTCCTGCGTCGCTCGAACCCGTGCTGCGCCTCGTCTTTCAGGACTGGGGAGCGCAGCTGCTTGCCGACGCCCGGGCCTATGACGGCTGGGTGGCGAGCAATCCGAGCGTGGCCTGCGGGACCCTGGTTTCGCTCGGCGGAAAGCGCAGCGTGCATCCATCGATTGGACCGCTCGAGTATGAGTGGCGCGGCTGCACCATTCGCCGGAGCACGTCGCCGCACGGGCTATGGCACTTCGACAAGGCCGCGGCATTTGCTCGCGCGCTCACCGGTGAAGCCGAATCCCGCTTCACTGCCCTCCTCCGCCGAACGGGAGGCGAACAGGTGATGGGAATCCGACTCGCGCGACCGATGTCGCGCCATGACTACGTGCTGGTACTGGCGTAGCAGAGTAAAAAGATGAACAACATCCTGAAAGCAAGCTGCCTCGCGATCTATCTGCTGGCGATCGTGGCGATCGCGGGCGCGTTACCCCATGGAATAGCGTCAGTTCTGCAACTGGTGGCCGTCCTCCTGCTCGCCGGGCACGTGCTCGAACTGCTGGTGGCTTTCAGTGCCATCAAGCGCTATCCCGGACTGCTGATCGACAGCATCGGCCTCACGCTGCTGTTTGGCTTCCTGCACTGGTTGCCGCTGCGCAAGGGCGGAGCAACGCAATGAAAGCCGTCGTGTGCCAGAACACGGCACTGCGAGTCGAAGACCTCCCGGAACCGGTGCCTGGGCCGGGTCAAGTACTGGTAAGGGTAGAGCGTTGCGGCATCTGCGGCTCTGACCTGCACATGCGTCACCACTGCGACCACCTGAAGGGCCTGCTCGGCAAGGTCGGCGCAGACAGGATCGTGCCGTCCAGCAGTGACCCGTTCGTCCTCGGGCACGAGTTCTGCTGTGAAGTGCTCGACTACGGTCCGGGCAGCAAGCGCAAGATCAAGACTGGCTCGCGCGTCGTGTCCCAGCCCATGCTGCGAGTCGGCAGCGAAATCCACATCGCGGGCCTGTCACCCATTGCGACCGGCGGCTTCGCCGAGCGCATGCTGCTGCAGGAATCCGCGCTGGTCCCGGTCCCGAACGGACTGTCGGCCGACATGGCTGCGCTCACCGAGCCCATGGCGGTAGCGCTGCACGCGGTCAGACGCGGCGAGATCACTCGCAAGGACGTTGCGATCGTCATCGGCTGCGGACCGGTGGGCCTGGCCGTGATCTGCGTGCTCAAGTCGCAGGGCGTGGCGACCGTGATCGCCAGCGACTTCTCCGTCGGGCGCCGGGCGCTCGCGCTGCGATGCGGCGCCGATGTCGTGGTCGATCCCCGGGAAGCCTCGCCCTACGCGGAACGCCCCGACGACGGGTTCTACCGGGACCTGCCGGTCCTGATCGAACTCTCCATCGGCACCCAGGAAAAGCTGCGCAATCTGCCCATCCCCTGGCACGTAACGTGGCGCCTGGTGGAAAAGCTCGGCATTGGCGCGCCGCAGCGCCCCGTGATCTTCGAATGCGTCGGTGTTCCCGGCGTCATGCAGCAGATCATCGACGGCGCCCCCTTGATGTCGCGCATCGTCGTCGCCGGCGTGTGCATGCAGGTCGACCGGTATGAGCCGGCACTGGCCCTCCACAAGGAGGTCGACGTGCGGTTCGCCTTCGGCCACACACCGCTGGAGTACCGGGATACCGTGCACCTGATCGCCGAAGGCAAGGTCAACTGCGCCCCGATGATCACTGGCATTGTCGGCCTGGATGGTGTCGCCAATGCCTTCGATGCGCTCAAGGATCCGGAGCAGCACGCCAAGATTCTGGTCGACCCAGGTAGTAGAGCCACCTCCCCCGTACCGGTCGGCGTTGCCTGAGTCGAGTGTGGGTCAGTTCTTGCTGGGGTTGATCAGGTACTTCTCACCCGTCGCACGACGTCCATACACGGCGATCTCGTCGAGGTGCAGCGCTTCAGCCAGCGACACCTCCTTGGTGTAGTGGCTGGCGAAGGTGGTCTTGATCTCGGCCACCACGCGCATGCGCAGGACCTGGGCCGCCTCGGCGCCGATCTTCTGCAGGAACGGCATCAACAACCAGCCACCGACGCCCCACGCGGCGCCGAAGTTTCGCTTGAACTGGGTGGGACCGTTATCGAGCACCCCGTAGATGTAGACCTGCTTGTGAGTCGTCGACCCGTAGCGCTGGTACTCACCTGTTGAACGCATGAGCGCGGCCTCCATGCAGCTCAGGATCTGCCCGGCAAGCGCCCCGCCGCCGATGGCATCGAACGCCAGCGTCGCGCCGGTGGTGGAGATGGCGTCGGTGAGATCACGCATGAATGTCGGCGCGCTCGAGTTGCAGACGTATTTCGCGCCTTGCTCCCGGAGGACCTGCTCCTGCTGCTCGGAGCGCACGATGTTGACGAGGCCAATCCGGTCCTGGATGCACAAGCGATTCAGCATCTGGCCCAGGTTGGAGGCTGCTGCTGTATGCACCAGCGCCGTGTGACCTTCACGCCGCATCGTCTCGACCATGCCGAGCGCGGTCAGTGGATTGACGAAACAGGCCGCGCCTTCCGCGGCAGTCGTTCCCGCCGGCAGGGGCAGGCACTGCCCTGTCTTCACGCAGCGATATTGCGAATACATCTCGCCGGCCAGGACGGCCACTGTCCTGCCCATGAGTTGCTGAGCTGCGACGGTAGTCCCTGCCTCGACGACCACCCCCGCCCCCTCGTTGCCGACCGGCATCGACTGGTCCACACGACCCGCCATGGCCTTCATGAGTGCTGCTGGAATGCTGGCGGTCACGATGGGCCGCTCGTTTGTTCCCGACTGACGTGCACTGCCCATTTCGGCAGCCCCGAACAGCAATCCGAGATCCGAAGGATTAATCGGGGTCGCTTCGACCCGGATCAGCACCTCGTCAGGCCCCGGCTCCGGGATAGGAATGCTTGCGAGTGAGAGTTCCAGTTCGCCCTCGCTCTTCACGAGGGATCGAAGCTGCACTGCCGTGCGGGATGTGTCGGAAGTCATGCGGGCGATCTTCTGCCAGACCGTTCACTCGTCGCCCCCCCTATGTCGGGGGGCTGAGGTCATCCCGCCTTGGCGAGAAACTGTCGTCAGGCACCTGCCCCAGGGAGCGCGATCACCATGATGAAGCTGAAATCCAAGGTCACTTTGCCGACCGCCGGTCGATCCGGCTTTGAAACTCCGATGTCGGACGAAGAAACGGGTGTCCAGGATGTCGTTCACCGCTTTGCCCGGGAAGTCATGCGCCCGCTCGGTGCGCAGCTCGACAAGCTGACGGCCGAGGAAGTCATTGCACCCGGCTCACCCTACTGGAACCTGTTCGCGGAGTACGCGAAGCTCGGACTCGATCCGGCCATGCTGCTGGAATTGCCGCCCGACGTCGCCATCCGCATCGAGTCGCTGATGGGCGAGGAACTCGGCTGGGGCGACGCTGGACTCGCGGTCAGCCTGACGGTCGCTGCCTTCCCGATGCAGATGGCTGCGGTCATCGACAACCAGGAACTCGTCGACCTCTGCACGGGCAAGATCGGCTGCTGGATGATCACGCACCCCGACAAGGGCAGTGACGTGACGATGGTCGACGTCACGCGGGAGTTGCCGGCCGGCCAGCAGGGCAACAAGGGCAACATGTGGGGCCGCGTCCAGGGCAACGAAATCGTCATCAACGGGCAATGCTCGGCCTGGGTGTCCAACGGTGCAGTCGCGCAGGTTGCGCTCGGTTACCTCGGCGCCGAATACGAAGACGGCTTCTTCGCGCCGGACGGAAGCCCCTACGGCATGTCCGTGATCATTCCGCTCGACCTGCCAGGAGTTTCGAAAGGCAAGCCCCTGGACAAGATGGGCCAGCGTGCGCTGCCGCAGGGCGAGATCTTCTTCGACAACGTGCGCATCCCGAAACGCTTCGCCATCGCGCTCAAGGACGAGTACTACGGCAACATGACGTCGGCGTGGTCCTATGCGGGCACGCACATGGCACAGGTGTTCACGGGCGTCGCACGCGCCGGCTTCGAGATGGCACTGCAGTACTGCCACGAGCGCAAGCAGGGCGGCCAGAAACTCATCGACCACCAGCTCACGCGCTATCGGCTCGGTGACATGCTGCGCCGGGTCGAGGTCTGTCGCTCGGTGGCGCGACGCTCGCTGGCGTTCGCACGCCTGTCGCCGCTGTCACACCCGTACGTTACGGCTGCGGGCAAGGTCACCGTGACACAGGAAGCCATGAAGGTCGTCGACGAAGCGTTCCAGCTTTTCGGCGGCGCTGGCACGTCGCGCGAATACGCAATCGAAAAGCTGTACCGCGATACGCGCGTCGCGCTGATCGAGGACGGCGAAAACACCATCCTGACCATGCGCCTCGGCGTGCTCGCGCAGCAGCTTTACGCCGAGGGCTGGTCGCAGAACTGACGCCCACAGGGCACTTTCAAACGTCACGGAACCCAGGAGACCCGCAATGGCAAAATACCCCGTCGTCGTCTATGGCGCGAGCGGCTATACCGGCATGCTGATCATGGACTGGCTGATCGACCAGCAGATCCCGTTCACCGCCGTCGCGCGCAATGCGAAGCGCGTGCGGGAAATGATGGCGCAACGCGTGGTGCGCCTCGAATCGGCCACCTACGAGATCGTCGAGACCGAGCACAACGTCGACGCCCTGACCAAGGCGTTCAAGGGCGCCAGGGTCGTCTGCAACACCGTCGGACCGTTCGTGAACTTCGGCCTGACGGCCGTCGAGGCGGCGCTCAAGGCCGGCTGCCACCACATCGACACGACGGGCGAGCAAAGCTACATCCGAGCCGTGCGCGACCAGTTCGGCGAGCTCTACCGCCAGGCCGGCCTGGTGGTGGCACCCTCGACGGCATACATGTACGCGTTCGCGGAAATTGCGGCGGAACTCGCGCTGGAAACCCACGGTGTCGACGTCCTCGAGACCGCAACGTTGTGCCGCGGCCCGCGCTTCGCCGCAGCCGGCGTGACGGTCGGCTCGACAGCATCGATCTTCGAGCTGTTCCGCTCCGAGCAGTGCTACCTGTGGGAGAAGCAGCTGGTGCCGCATGCGCCGGGAACGACGGCCAATGTCGTCGATCCGAGCTTCGTGCAGCCGGTGTTCTCGCTGCCCTGGGGCGGCACGTCGCTGCCGGTTTTCTACCAGAACGATCCGAGGGTCCACAGCTGCAGCTCGTATGTCGGGTTCTACGACAACAACGTGATGCAACTGGTGCATGGCCTGGGCCAGAAATGGGACGCGGAATACAAAGACCTGCCCAGGGAACATCAGGACGCGGTCATCAAGCAGATCGTCGATTCGACCACTCCCAGCATGCCGCCGCGTGAACGGACGACGGTCGTACGCACGGTCGACTTCGCCATCGGCCGCGGGCAACTGGCCGCAGTGCGGGCAACTGTGCACGGCCTCACGGCCTATATCTCTGCAGGCGCACTGCAGACCGCAGCTGTAATGAAGCTCCTCGACGGTGAGACGAACAAGGTCGGTTTCGCTTCCGCGTGCAAGGCCTTCGGTCATCGGTACCTGCTCGGCTTCCTCGAGCAGCGCGGCCTGGCGCGCGCGACCGTCACCCAGCTTTGAGCGACTGAGCCATGGCGATCATCGATTTATTCGATCGTGGTTGGCGCATCAACCCGCAGGGCGACGCTTACCTGCAGGACGACCGTCGTTACAGTTTTGATGAAATCGGCGAGCTGTCCTGTCGTATCGCGAACGGCCTGCTGGCCCTCGGTCTCCCCAAGGAGACCAAGGGCGCAGTCTGGGCCGTCAACGACGTCACGGCATGGGCGTGCACGCTCGGCCTCTGGCGCGCGAACATGTGCTGGATTCCCGTCGGGGCGCGCAACTCGGCCGACGAGAACCACTACGTGCTCGACGCCTTCGACTGCGAAGTGCTGTTCTTCCAGCAGTACTTCGCGCCGGTCATCGCCGAGCTCAAGCCCCGCCTGCCGCAGATCAAGCTGTGGATCTGCATCGATGGCGAGCTACCCGAGTTCCAGGGTGCCCGCTCACTCGCGAGCTGGGTGAAGGACCAGCCGACGACGCCACCGAACGTGCCGGTCGATCTTGACGACGTGGTGATGCTGTCGGCAACCGGCGGCACCACCGGCATGCCGAAGGGCGTGATGAACACGCATCGCAGCGCGCAGACTTTCTGTGCACATTTCATGATCGGCTGCCCGTACGAGGGCAACGACAAGCCGGTGAACCTGGCGGCGGCTCCGATGACACATACCGCCGGGCTGCTGTCCGTGCCGTGCACGGCACGTGGCGGCACGGTTGTCGTTGTTACGAAGCCGGATCCGGCGATCCTGCTGGGAGCCATCCCGAAGTACAAGGTGACGGAGGTCTTCCTGCCGCCGACGGTCATCTACCGGTTGCTCGACATTCCCGATCTCGGCAAAAAGGTGGATTTCTCCTCGCTCAAGTACTTCATGTACGGTGCGGCACCGATGTCGGTCGAGAAGCTCAAGCAGGCGATCCAGGTCATCGGCCCGGTGATGATGGGCGGCTACGGCCAGACCGAGGCGCCCGCCTCGATCGCCTACCTGCCGCCGGGAGAGCACCTCGTCGACGGCAAGCTCGCCTCGGATGAGCGGCTTGGGTCCGTTGGAGTCCCCAATCCGCTGGTCCGCGTCGAGATCATGAATGACGCGAACGAGATCCTGGCGCAGGGCGAGACCGGCGAGATCTGCGTGCGCGGCGACCTGGTGATGAAGGGCTACTACAAGGCCCCGGACAAGACCGCCGAGACGATCATTGATGGCTGGCTGCATACCGGCGACGTCGGCCACATCGACGCCGAGGGTTACCTGCACATCACGGACCGCAAGAAGGACATGATCATCCCGGGTGGGTTCAACGTCTACCCGAGCGAGGTCGAGCAGGTGATCTGGAGCCACCCGGCCGTGCAGGACTGCGCGGTGATCGGCGTGCCCGACGAAACCTGGGGCGAGGCCGTCAAGGCCGTCGTCGAGCTCAATGCGGGACAGCAGGTCGGCGCCGAAGAACTGATCGCGCGGTGCAAGGAAAGCTTGGCTCCGTCAAGGCGCCGAAGTCCGTGGACTTCGTCGATGCCTTGCCGCGCAGCCCGGTGGGCAAGGTGCTCAAGAGGGACCTTCGCGCGCGGTACTGGCAGAACACCTCCCGCAAGATCTGAGCGTCACCTGGGGTCAGAAACATGAGTTGCTTTACCGGAAGAGTGGTCGTCATCACGGGTGCCGCGTCGGGCATCGGCCGCGCGTTGGCGCAGCAGCTCGCCGCCAGGGGCGCCCGCCTCGCCTTGTCCGACATCAATGCGGAAGGTTTGCGCGAAACCCTGAACTCGCTCTCCCCCGTGGGCGAGGCGCGCACCTACCTGGTGGACGTATCGAAGCGTGACGCCGTGTTCGCGCACGCCGACGCAGTGAAGCACGATTTCGGCACGGCACACTTCGTGATCAACAATGCCGGCGCCACCGTGGTCGGCACGGTCGCGCACCTGAGCATCGAAGAGATCGAGTGGCAGCTCGGCATCAACCTGTGGGGCGTGATCTATGGCAGCAAGGCCTTCCTGCCCGGTCTGCTGGCGCAGCGCGAGGGCTGCATCGTCAACATCTCGAGCGTGTTCGGCCTCGTCGGCTTTCCGCTGCAAGGCGCGTACAACATCTCCAAGTTCGGTGTGCGCGGACTCACCGAGTGCCTGTGGACCGAGCTCGAGGGCACGGGCGTGCGCGCGGTCTGCGTGCACCCTGGCGGCATCAAGACGGCCATCGACAAGGCAGGCCGCCGGTGCGCGGCGTCCGGCGTGGAGGAGTCCACGTTCGACGTGATGGCGCGGGACATGCTGATAACGCCGCCCGCAGACTGCGCAGCGAACATCATCGCCGGCGTCGAGCGCGGCAAGCGGCGCATCGTCACCGGCCACAAGTCGACCTCGCTCTTCTGGTTGAGCCGATTGCTGCCGAACACGTACCCCCGCTTGCTCAAGGCCCTGTCCGGCAAGGGCTGGCCGCCCAGCCCGACATGACCCGCTGCGCCTGAACGTCCGAGGACATCATGGAAAATATCTACGTCGCCGGCATCGCCATGACCGTGTTCGGGCGCCATCCCGAACGCAGCCTGCACGACCTCGCGGGCGAGGCATTGCAGGGCGCGCTGCAGGACGCCGGCTGCGCGGCCAGCGACCTCGGTGTCGCCTACTACTCCGGCATGACGAATGGGCCCCTGCAGGGCCAGATCTCGATCCCGGGCCAGGTCGTCTTCAGCAAGATCGGCATCGAAGGGATTCCTGTCTACAACGTCGAGAATGCCTGCGCTTCCGGCAGCTCTGGCTTCAACCTCGCGGTACAGAGCCTGAAGGCCGGTACCACGGACGTGGCGCTGGCCCTCGGCGCCGAGAAGATGAACATTCCCGACAAGATGAAAGCATTCGCAATTTTCGAGGGCGGCTGGGACGTTTCGCGGGCCGACGAGAACTACCAGACGCTGGTGAAGATGGGCGAAGGTATCGTGCCGCCGCCGGGCTCCGAGTCCGACAAGCCGTACAGCAAGTTCATGGCCATCTACGCGGCCATGTGCCGCTGGCACATGAAGACCTACGGCACCACGCAGCGACAGATCGCGGCGGTGTGCGCCAAGAATCACCAGCACTCCGTGCACAACCCGTACTCGCAGTTCCGCAAGCCTTTCACGATCGACGAAGTGCTCGCGGCACCGCCGATCACTTACCCGATCACGCTGCCGATGTGCGCGCCGCTGTCCGATGGCGCCGCTGCCGCCATCCTGTGTACCGAAAAAGGCCTGCAGCGCATCGGCGCAGACAGGAGCCGCTGCATCAAGGTGGCGGCCAGCGTCATCCGCAGCTTCACCCATCGCCGCATGGACGAACCCGAGAAGAGCATTGGCCGGCTGGCTGCACTGCAGGCCTATGAACACGCCGGGCTCGGTCCGGACGACATGGACGTGGCCGAAGTCCACGACGCATCCGCGATGGGCGAGATCCTGCAGTCCGAGAACCTGGGGCTTGTTCCGCCCGGTGGCGGCGGGCTCGCTGCCGAGCGCGGGGAGTTCACCCTGGGCGGACGCATCCCCATCAATCCTTCGGGCGGCCTGGAATCCAAGGGGCACCCACTCGGCGCCACCGGCATCGGCCAGTTGTTCGAGCTGGTCACGCAGCTGCGCGGCGAAGCCGGCGCTCGACAGGTCAAGGGTGCGCGTCACGCGATCCAGGAGAACGGCGGCGGCCTGCAGGGCGTCGAGGAAGCAGCCGTCGCGATTCACATCCTGAGCAAGTAGAGGGAAACATGGCCAGGCCGATCCCGCCACTCGACCTGATGTGGCTGATCATGGAAACGCAGGCGAGCCCGACGCACGTCGGCGCACTGCTGCTGTTTGAGAAACCGAAGGGCCGCCCCCGGGTCGTCCGGGAAATCGTCGAGACGTACCGGTCTTACGAACCGACGCCGCCGTTCAATTACCTTCCCGAGGTCGTCGGCACCCGCATGCCCCGCTTCCTCGAGGCGAAGTCGTACGACCCCCGTTACCACAACCAGCACCTCGCGCTGCCGGAGGGAGCGACGTACGACGACTTGCTGCGACTGGTGACCGACCTGCACGAGCCGATGCTCGACCGCGACCGGCCGCTGTTCCGCAACTGGATCATCGACGGCGTCCCGGACAACCTGTTTGCCATCTATGCCAAGGTGCACCACGCGATCATCGACGGCGTGTCCGGAACGAAGCGTCTCTACTCGAGCCTGGGTACGGGTGCCCGCCAGGCCATCCAGCCGCCGGCGTTCGCTGCCGAACTGCCCGTGCGCAAGCCCCGCCCGCCCAAGGCCCTGGTGGATCGCCTCGCCGAACTCGGCTTCTCCGCGACCAGGCAGACGCTCGCCTTAAAGGACGTGTCGTTCGGTGCACTCAAGAAGCGGCTCGCGCTGTTGCTGGGTGCCGACCCGGTCGGCAGCGCGCCGTTCACGGCGCAGCGCGGGCCGATGAATGCACCACTGCAAATGGCCCGGTCGGTCGCAACCCTGTCCCTGCCACTGGACGAGATGCACGCAGTCGGCAAGCATTTCGGTGCCACGCTCAACGACCTCGCGGTCACCATCGTGGACGCAGGAGTCCATCGCTATCTGCGACAGGCGGACCGTGCTTTTCCGCACCGGCTGGTTGCATTCTGCCCGGTATCACTGCGCGGCGAAGGCGACACGGACGCCGGCACCAAGGCCTCGGCGATGTTCGTGCACCTGGGCGAGCACGAGGCGACGGTCGTCGAGCGCATCAAGCAGGTGGTGGCAGCGATGGGCACGGCGAAGCAGGAACTGCGCTCGATGTCGAAGGATGCAGCGATGACCTACGCCGTGGCGTTGCTCGGCGTCGCCGAGTTGACCACCGCGACGCACATCGATCGCGTGACCCCACCGCTGGCGAACATGGTGATCTCCAATGTGCCAGGCGCGCGCCAGCAGATGTACCTGAACGGCGCGCCGCTGATCGGTACCTTCCCGGTCTCCGCCATCGCCATGTCCGTCGGGCTGAACGCCACGCTGACGTCCTACAATGACCGCATGGACTTCGGCTTCGTCGGCAACGGCGCAACCATGTACGACCTGCCGGAGCTTGCGCGCCACGTGCAGGAGGCGTACCAGGAACTGAGGTCGGCCGCGTCGAAGAAGCGCCCAGCGAAGCGCTCTACAACGCAGCCCCGTAAGTCCCGTTCGGCTCCGGCTCGATGCAGATGAAGGCCGGCACCGTGTCTTCATGCGCGTACGCAGGCAGGTTGGAGTTGCTCATGCAAACCTTGCCGTCGCGCGTGAAGTCGATGTCGCGGAACCAGATCACCCGGTTGGGCATCGGGTACGCAATGAACCGCTTCTCCTGCGGCAGGTAACGCAGCACGCGGTCGGTGTTGTTCGCGGCGATCCACACGTCGCCCGTGCCCTGGTGCACCGCCAGGGCATACGGCATCTCGTACTCGCCCTTCGACAGCACCGGCAGGTCGATCGACTCGAACTTCGTCGTCTTCGGGTCGAAGCGCATCAGCTTGCCCTCGTCGAACGAAGGGATCCACAGGATGCCGTCCGGGCCGAAGCGCATGCGGCGCGGGCCCGTGTAGGGCGTGGAGTACTCGACCACCTCGAGCGTCCTGCGGTTGACCACGCCGATCTTGTTGCCGAGCAGCTTGCCGTACCAGACGCTGTTGTCGAGCGGGTTGATGTCGATGCCGTACGGCATGTTGAGCGTCGAGTGGCCGCCGTTAAGCCACTTGTGGTGCGACAACACCAGGTGCAGGTTCTGCTCGGGGAACCACTGGATGATCTTCATCACCACGCCCATGAGCGTGTCGGACATCCAGCGCAGGAAGCCATCGTGCGGCAGCCCGATGTCGGTGAACTTCTCCGCCTTCGTGTCGAACATCATGACGCGGTTCGACATCGTGACCGTGAACCACACGTTGTCGTCATGGTCGGTGCGGATAGTGTGCGGGTACAGGCCCTTGCGCCACAGGAAGCCCGGCGGGATCGTGAAGAACTTCCATTCGCGCGTCTCGGGGTTGAACCTGATGAGCTTCCCGGAGAGCGCGCCGGTGATGTACATCGTCCCGTCCCGGGTCAGCGCTGCGCTGTGCGGGCCGTGCATGCCGGTAAACACACCGATCGGCAGGCGCACGCCGCGGAAACGGCCGCCGACCTGATCGTCCGCCTCCACGGGAATCTTCACCACCTCGATCTCGCTGGTCCTGCGGTCGAGGATGAAGATGACGTCCTTGCCTTCGTCGATGCCGTAGAGCTTCCCGTCGTGGCCGACGATGGTGTCGTGCAGGAACGACAGCGGGTCACCCGCATGCCACTCCTCGATGCGGGCCCTGGTCATCTCAGGGCTGTACGGCGCCGTCTGTACGACGTTCACCGGTTTGCCGTTGAAGCCGTCGCCGAGCAGCTGCATGATGCGCCTGTGCTCGCCGTAGGTGATGTACGCGCCGTAGCCTTCCATGCGCCACATGACGTCGGTCCACTCTTCGTCCGGGCGTGGACGGCGCGTCAGGCTGTTGCCCTGCTGGTGGCAGTAGCTGCACTGGCTGATGAAGGTGTCCCTGGTCTTTTGATCCGGGAATGGCAGCGCGGCGGCGTGGGCCGAGGCCGTGAGCGAATCAGAAATCTCCTGCGGGTCGGTCAGCTTGACGAGCGCCAGGTTGTGCTGCTGGCTGTCGTCGACCGCGACTTCGAACTCGACATTGAAGTCCCGGTACATGGGGGCACGGCCGCGCAGCTGCACCTTGCCGCTGAAGCCGGTCTCGAGGACGTACTTGCCCTCGGCGTTCGTGTACACGGTCTCCTTGCGGTTGCGCGGCTCGTTCCAGAGCGTGACGAGCGCGCCGGCCACGGACTGTCCCTCGGGCGTGGCGACGAGGCCCGTGAGCGTGGCTGCTTCAACTTGCGACACCAGGGCGGCACAGCTGGCGACGGCCACCGTCGTCAGCACTCGCAGTGTAACGTTCAAGTCGGCTCAACCCAGCAGGTAGGAAGCGAGGTGCCCGGTCGCAATGACCAGGACCGTGACAATCGTACCGATCGCGAGTTGTCGGCCAAGGTACTTGAGCAGTTTCATGCGGGCTCCGGCGACTTGTACACGGCCGAGGTCGGCAGCAGGAAACGGGACAGGGCCGGAATGAGTATAAGCGCGCCGAGCATGTTCCACAGGAACATGAACGCGAGCAGGATTCCCATGTCAGCCTGGAACTTGATCGGAGACCACGCCCAGGTAATGACGCCCGCCGCGAGCGTGAGGCCCACCAGCGCGACAATGCGGCCCGTGAACGAGAGCGCCGCCCGGTAAGCCTCGGCCAGCGGCATGCCGCGACGCTGGCCGTGCAGTTGCACCGACAGCAGGTAGAGCGCGTAGTCGACGCCGATGCCGACGCCGAGCGCAATCACCGGCATCACCGAGCACTCGGCGTTGGTGAGGTCCGGCGTGTTCTGGATCGCCTGCTGCGCGCCGTAGTTCAGGACTTCCTGGTTACGCGACAGCGTGTACCACTTCGCCGAGCCTTCATACGTTCCCGCAGTGACCTGTTCGACCGAGTCGGCGAGCGAAACCGTCGCCTGGATTTCCGGCAGTTGCTGCAGGGGCCACGCGAGCTGATCGGCCTGCTGCAGCGTTGCATACCGCATGCACTGCTCGACCGGCGTCTTGATGATCACGGCGAACACATCTGACGAGAGCGCGAAGTTCGCCGTAATGAAAGCGTTGTCGATGTTGTAGCGCGAGTGTGCGCGCAGCTCCGGCGCACCGAGGTCGAGGTCGCCGATCTGCAGCTTCCTCGAAACGACATGCCCGCCAATGCCGAGCACCACCGCGATGAGGATGGCCGCGGCCGCCCAGCTCCTGCGTTCCGCGAAGCGATTGAAAAACTCCCAGACGCCCTTGGTGCCGGCACCCTGCTCCTCCTGCTTCAGGCTGCGCGCGGCCGCCCGGGTGCTGACCCCCGTGATCGACAGGATCACCGGCAGCAGGACGAGGTTCGTGAACAGCAGGACGCACACGCCGATGGTCGCGGCGATGGCGAGCTCACGGATCGCGGGGATCGGGATCAGCAGCAACACGAGGAAGCCCGCCGCACGCTTGTGCGTCGCAGCATGGCGCTCTTCCCCTGGTTCATTGCAGCCCCCGTTTGAACTTGTGTTAGTCGTGGCGAGGCCGAGCCACCCGCGATGGCAGGGGATTCTTACTGCAGAAAGTTCGGGCGTCCCCCCTCGGGGCGGGGGGCGTTGGGGAGGGGGTTAGCCTTCGATCAGCCCGAGCAGGCGGGCCCGATCGACGGCATGTTTGCGGCTTGCTGCGTTGAGCTTGAAGAACACGTTCTTCAGGTGCCACTTGACCGTCTGCTCGCCGATGTCCATGGCGCGCGCGATTTCCTTGTTGGCCCGGCCGACCGCCAGTAGCGACAGGATCCTGGCCTCCTTGGGCGTGAGCAGCCCGCTGGTAGCGTGCGTCGCAGCTGGCCTCGCGCGCTGCGTCGAACCAGCTTGCGCGCTGCCATTGGCGCGGCGCGGCACGGGCGCCGGCCCGAGAATCTCGGCAAGCCGGGGATGTGCCCACTCAACGTAGCTGCGCATCCCCGCGAGATCCGCAAGGCTCAGCGCCTCGGCCAGCATTTCCCTGCTCTCGGGCCTGCCGCGGTCGTGGGCGACCAGGGCTTGCAAGGCACGTATTGCAAGCGCCGGTCCGCCGCGACGCGCGCTCGGCGGAGCATCGGCCGCGACGATCAAGGCGGCTTCGGCACCGTCGAGGTCCGACGCCGCCAGGCATGCATGGGCCCGCGCATGCGCCAGGGAGCGACGGTAAAGATGCTGCATGGCCCGGTAGGAAACGCTCTCGAAAATGGGAGCCAGCGCTTCGATCTGTGCCACCAGCTCGCTAGCAGTTTGCGTTCGACCATGGATAGCATGAATCCGTGCCTGCTCCCCCAGGCTGACGAGCGACATGCGCGGCATGTTCCGGGCCAGCCCGAGTTCACGCAATGCCACCAGGAATTCCAGCGCACGTGCTTCTTCACCGCGTCGCAACGAGACTTCAGCCAACACGCGATACGCCAGCAGGATCGAATCCGGCATCGCGAGCTTTTCGATGACGTCGAGTCGGTCGGCCAGCACTTCGAATACCTGGTCCGTTTCCCCGTGCAACATCAATGCGCCCGCCAGCACGCCGGCGAGCATTGCCGGCACGGCGGTCCGACGACCGACTTCCCGCTCTGCCAGTTCCAGCCGCGGCCGCAGCACCGCGATCGCCTTGGCGGGATTCCCCTCGAACAGGTGGGTCAGGCCGAAGATCATGTCGCCGTAGCCGAGAGCCAGGCGCATGCCCGGTTCGCGCGTCGCCGACCTGAGCGAGTGTGCCAGCAGTTGCCTCGCGCGTTCGAAGTCCCCCGTCAGATAGGCCAGGTTCGCTTGCGAATTGACCCAGGCGGCGGCGTGAATGGGCAAAGCCCAGCCCGGCAGATGGTCCCAGCCTTCCAGCGCCTCGGCGATGCGGCCCGGTTGGTCGCAGAAGGCTCCCACGGCGGCGGAAATCAGTGCAGCCAGGAACCCGCATCCGTCGTCGAATTGCGGGTGCTGCCTGATCTTCTCGATCAGCAACGGCACGCTTGCCGCGTCCTCGCCCAATGCCGTGATCCACGCCACCGTGAGCTGGAGGTGCACATCGCTCTGCAGCGCAGGCGGCGGCAGGCGGCGGATCCAGTCACGCGCCTCGGCCAGTCGGCCCTCGCGCGCGATGTCGAACAGGCACTGCGCCGCATGCGCGACCGCCAGCGCATCGTTGCCGGCGGCCAGCGCATGTCGCGCGGCGTCCTGTAGCTGGCCGTGGTCGGCGAACCAGGCGGCCGCCCGTTCGTAGTACACACGGCGTTCTTCCGCCGGCAACTTGTCGAACTGCCCGAGCAGGAAGTCGCGTGCCATCGAGTGCAGGCGCAGCCAGTCGCGACCCTCGCCCTCGGTCACCAGCGGCGACTCGCGGGCGAGCCTCTCCAGGTACAGGGCAGCATCGGCTTGCCCGGTGACGACTTCGCAGATCTCCGTGTTGACCGCCTCAAGTATGGAGATACGGACCAGGAACGCGGCCTCGTCCGGCGGCAGTCGCGACAGCAGCGACTCGAAGAAATACCGGTGAATGTCGCCGCGCCGGGCGCTCAGCTGGCCGATCACTTCATGCAGATCGACGGCCCGCTCGATGGTCGCTGCCGCCAGCTGCAATCCGAGCGGCCAGCCTTCGGTGATCTCATGCAGGCGCACCGCGTCATCGAGCGCGATCCGCTCGCCGAACCGGGCGCGCAGCATCTCGAGCGATTCGTCGAGGCCCAGCCGCAGGTCACGGGCGTCGAGTTCGGTCATCCGCCCTGCCGCCAGCAAGTCGGTCAGCTGCAGCTCGAGCGGACGGCGCGAGCCGATCAGGAACTGCAGGTTCGGTGGCGCGTTGTTGAGCAGGTAAGCCAGCAGTTCCCGCAGCGTGTCCTGCGGCATGCGATGCGCGTCATCGAGGATGACCACCGTGGGCGTGGCGAGCTGGGCAACCTCGGCGAGCAGCGTAGTCAGCGCGTCGAGTTCGCCGTTGGCCTGCATCATGTTCTGCGTCGCGGCCAGCGCGAACGATGCGCGCCCAGTTGCGGCACGCAGTGCGTGCAACAGCAGGTTGACAAAGCGCGCCCGGTCGTCCTGCGAGTCGAGCGTCGCCCACGCGACGAATGCGCCTCGCTCCAGCCAGTTGCGCCGCCATTGCGCCAGCAGGGTCGTCTTGCCGAAACCCTGCGGCGCCGTGACGATGATCACGGTGCGGTCATTGACCTCGGCCCAGCGGCGTTCGAGGCGCTTGCGAACGGGAGCGTTGCGGACCGCACGCGGCGGCGCCGTCTTCAGCTGCAACTGTAAGTCAGCCATCAACCTGGCGCCCTGGTGCCCCGGCGCATTCTGCACGTCATCGGATCCCTCGCCTTTGCCGCTACCCAAGCATAGCTCACTCACCTCGAGACGGATCGGACACCCCATCCCCCCTCAATGCGGGTGGGTCGGGTCGACTGCAGCAGGAGGTACTCTCGTTCGCACCCCAGGAATGGCCCCGGCATCCGGATACGAACACCAAGATGGCAATCAAGCTCGAAGACGTCGACACACGCTGCATTGCGGACGACAGCCTGCCGTGGCTGCCCCTCGCGCCGTATGCGGAACTCGCGTCCGTCAAGCTGTTGACTGCGGATCCCGTGCGCGGTGAGGTCATCCTGGTGCTGCGCGCGCCACCGGGCATCGAACTGCCGCGACATCGAACCTCCGGCTCCACGACCATCTACACCGTCCAGGGCCGCTGGAAATACCGCGAGCACGAGTGGGTCGCAGGGCCGGGCAGTCTCGTGATCGAGCGCGCATCCGCGTGCAACACGCCGCAGATCCTTGCTGACGGCACGGACGACGTGATCATGCTCCTGCTGATCGGCGGCGACGTGCAATTGCTCGATTCCGACGACCGCGTCGTCAGCATCGAGAACTGGCGCACCGCGGTGAGCCGCTACCTGGACTTCTGCCGCGCCAACGACGTCGAGCCGCGTAACATCACCTCGCAAAGCGGGCCTCTCCAGGGGAACCCATGCAACAGTTGAGCGGCACCGACAACGTCATGCTGTTCGCCGAACGGCGCAACATCTACAACCACGTGGGCGCGCTGATGGTCTACGACGTGACGACCGCGCCCGAGGGCAAGGTACGCTTCAAGGACATCGTGCGTCACTTCGATGCGCGCATGCACCTGCACCCGCTGTTCCGCCGTCGTCTCGTGCAGGTTCCCTTCGGCCTCGATCGCCCGTACTGGGTGGCGGACGAGGAACCGGACATCGAGTACCACCTGCGGCACATCGCATTGCCGAAGCCCGGTGACTGGCGGCAATTGATGATCCAGGTTGCGCGCCTGCACTCGCGGCCGCTCGATCGCGCGCACCCGCTGTGGGAAGCGTATGTGATCGAAGGCCTCGACAACATCCCGAAGCTCCCGCCGGGCGCGTTCGCCATGTTCCTCAAGATCCACCATGCCGTCGTGGACGGCATGGCCGCCGTCCACCTGATGCGCGAGTTGCATGCGTCGACGCCCGCTGCAGACGGGTGGCCGTCGAGCCCGCCAACGATTCATATGGACCGGGAACCGACCAGTATCGAACTGCTGGCGCGCAGCCTCGAAAGTGTTCCCGCCAGGGCAGGCAGGATTGCGCAGGTCTCGGCCAGGATCGGCAAGCGCTTGCTGGCTGCCGGCCGCGACCAGTGGCCGGAGCTATCGCGCGGCGAGTTCAAGGCGGTTTCGGACAAGGTCGCTGACTTGATTCCGGCACCGGCGCCAACCACGCGGTTCAGCGGTCCGGTCTCGCAGCATCGCGTAGTCGAAGGGTTCGGCATGCCACTTTCGCGTATTGCCCGGATCCGCGACAAGGTGCCGGGAGCCACGATCAACGACGTATTCGTCGCCGTCGCGGGCGGCGCGGTGCGCAAGTATCTCGAGGCCAGGGACGAGCTGCCGGAAGAATCGTTGTCGGGGCTGATGCCGATCTCGTTGCGCAGCGACGCTTCCGCGGGCGGCAACGAGGTTGCGGGTGTGCCGGTTCAAGTCCGTTCGGACGTCGCCGATCCCATCGAACGGCTGCTGGCCGTGCGGGAGGAATCCAACGCCGGCAAGGCGCGCGCTGAAAAACTCGGTCTCGACCTGCTCAAGTCCCTGTTCGAAGTGCTGCCTCCAATCGCCGCGAGCGGCCTGTTCCTGCAGATTGCCAAGAGCGTCAACCTCACGGTCTCGAACGTGCGTGGGCCCGATCGTCCCATCTACCTCGCGGGCGCCAAGGCCATGTGCATGTATCCGGTGAGCATACCGGCGGACGGTGCTGGATTGAATTTCACAGCCGTCACCTACAACGGCGTGATGTGGTTATCGATGGTTTCGTGCCGGACGATGTTGCCGGACCCCGGCGTGTTCCTCGAATGCACGCAGGCATCCTGGAACGAACTGCTGGCAGCGGCTGATGCAATACCAGCGCCGTCGAAGCCGCGATGCAAAGTTGCCACGAGGCGTGCACGTCGCGCGTGATTCACGTGTGACAGCCTGACGGTCCAAATCGACTCAGGACACCGGTTCAGCGACGAGCCTCACGCCGAGGGCAGCACAGACCCGCGACACCGTGTCGAACCGCGGCTGAGCGCCCGGTCGTAGCGCCTTATCTGGTGCGGGCGGTGCCGTCGCATGGAAGAATGTGCTTGCCATGAATTCGCGTATAAGCAAAAGCACAAGAACGACCCACCAGGGACGGACACGCGGGGTATGCGCCGCGCCGCAGGGGACTACTGACTGGATGCGCGGCAGAATTTAACAACGTGCGCTGCGGTAGCACGTTTCCAGTGATCCGCGCGACGTGATGGTTTTCCGGATCGGCCTTGGCGCGCTCGAGCCCTTGCACGGTCGACTCGAATGTGGCCTCGTCGTTCTGCTGGCTGCCGCAACACTCTGCACTGGCTGTAGCGACGTGCAGGTATCGCAACCCAGCGACGGTGACGAATCAGGCACGCCCGTTCGCGGCGGAACGCTGAAGGTGGTCGGCAACTCGGATATCGACCATCTCGCTTGAACCCGACGTTGCGCGGGCAGTTACGTTAGATCTCGTCCTCATTACGGGATCGCAGCAACTCCGGTCGCAGGAGGCGTTCAGCTCTCATCACGTAGAGAATGAAGATTCGGTTCGAATCTTCGCGATAGAAGACCCGGCATGGCGGCTCGACAATTTGCCGGTATCTCCATCCTCGAAGTTCTGGCGGCTTTGATCCGCTTCGTGGATGGTCGATGAGCTGATCTACATGGTGCAATACGCGCTGGACCAGGTCGCGCGCCGCTTTGCCTCGGCATGGGAAACGGTACAGCCCTCTTCAATGGCTCGCTCTCCACGAGCGATGCCTTCCAGCAGGCTCATGCGGCGCTGCAAAAACTCGAATAAAGTGATACCAAAGTGCCACTACGCCAGTTGCAAATGACCGTCAGCCAGGCGCGACTGGAGTGTGCCCCAGGAGCGACGGCCAGCGTTAAATTTTGCCGGTCACGCGGTCCCAGAATTCTGCACGGTGATTGGTGCGCGGAAACGGTTCAGCCGGTTCCGGCACGCCAAGAAACTGGCAGAGCGGACCCCACGCGTCTTTCACCTGGTACACCAGCAGCCGACTGGCCGGGATCGCTGCCTGGACCGCTTCATTGTGGGCAACGTAGGCGCTGGCCAGTTCTTCCTGGTTCAAGCCCGCGGGAAAGCCCGTCCTGGCGATGACACCAGCCGCCATGTCGAGCCACGCTTTCTTGTCGGGTGGAGCGTGGTCTCTGTCGCCAATCAACTTGTAGATGGTCGCCGCAAAACTGTCGGCCCATTTATCCGGGTCACGCGTGGTCAGCACGAACCTGGCTGACGGAAAGGCCGCGCCCAGTTCACGAAAGAAGCAAGCGGTAGGCCAGTCTACGGCGCTGGCGAATCCACGATAGACGGCTTGCCAGTCGGGCCGCCCGCTCAAGGCGTCGTTCCAGAGCGGCACCTGGGCAGAGATGCCGAGCAGCACGGCCTCCATGTGGTGACATGGACCGAGACCGAGCTGATTGACGGCCAGCTTCAGAGAATAGGTGCCGGTGCGCCCGACGCCTGCGCCGATGACGTGCATTGCCAGGATCCCCCCCCTGAGATGCGGGAAGCCTACCGGTGCCCGATGGCCGGGGCAATTGTGGACCGCGGGCAGACAGCACCGGCAACGCGAGAACACGCAACACACCGGGCTCGCAGCGCGCTCTTCATCTTCGCCAGTTGACGTCACGTGCGCCGTGCGAGCTCGTGAAGCGCACAGGGCACGAGCGCGACGCGTTGCGTTTCCGAGGTCGTTCAGGCGCCGCGCCGCAAGCGGCCGATCCAGTTGTTCTTCCCGAGCGCGTGTCTGCCTTTCCGCGCTCGGGAAGAACAACTGGGTCGACCGCCCGCAGACCGCCGCCAGTAGCCCGCGAAACGCACTAGACTGATCGCATGCCCTTCCTGCAACTGAGCCTCGACATCGGCACGCACGATCCCGAGCCGTACGAGGACGCGTTGTTCGAACTGGGCGCACTGTCCGTCACGCTGCTCGACGCAGCCGACGATCCGGTCCTCGAGCCAGCGCCCGGCGCCATGCCACTCTGGCCGACGATCGTCGTGCGAGCCGTCTTCGCGGCGGACACCGACGTCAATCAGTTGCGCACCGCGCTCAGCTCGGCGCACGGTCTCGACCCCCTGCTCATCGCCGATAAAGCTCGATTCGAGTCCGTCGCCGACCGCGCCTGGGAGCGTGAGTGGCTGAAGGACTTCAAGCCGATGCGTTTCGGCCGACGACTGTGGGTGTGCCCCGGCGGCCAGCGTCCCGATGCCGACTCGATCGGGCCCAACGCGGACGTGGTCCTGCTCGAACTCGACCCGGGACTCGCCTTCGGCACCGGCACGCACGCGACCACCGCTCTCTGTCTCGAGTGGCTCGACTCGGGCGCCGCAATCGGCAACGACGGTGCCAAGCCTTGGCTCGCAGGCGCGGACGTGATCGATTACGGCTGCGGTTCCGGCATCCTGGCGATAGCGGCACTGCGCCTGGGCGCTCGCCGGGCTGTCGCCATGGACATCGATCCTCAAGCCCTGCTCGCAACGCGGGAAAATGCCGAACGCAACGGCGTGCTCGACCGAGCCCAGGTCACGGCCGACCGGGAAGTCGAACAGGCCGAGGCCGACGTGCTGCTGGCCAATATCCTGGCCGGTCCGCTGGTCGACCTGGCGCCTCTGCTGGCCAGTAGGACCCGCGTCGGCGGACGAATCGCCCTCAGCGGGCTACTGGTCGAGCAGGCCGCTGCCGTGACAGCCGCTTACCGCCCGTGGTTTGATGTCGGCCTGACCGGGGAACGCGATGGATGGGGGCTGCTGACGGGCTACCGGCGCGCACGAGACGCCGTCCGGCAATAGAATATCGACCAATGTATTCCCAGTGTCCTGATTGCCTTACGCGCTTTCGCGTGCCGGCGGCCGCGTTGCGTGCCGCGCACGGCACCGTCCGTTGCGGCCAATGCGGCAGCGCGTTCGACGCTTTGCCGCGACTCAGCGACACGTTGCAGGTCGACGGTCCGGCCTCGGCGCTGGGTGAGCCTGGGCCATCAGGCGCGACGAGCGCGGGTGGCCTGGAGGGCGCAACGGCTGTCGGCTTGCTGTCCGCTGGCGAAAGCAGCAGCGGTCCGGAGTTCCATTTCTCGGTCGACGACATCGAACAGGTTTTCGTCGACGTGCGCGACTGGCAGAGCCGGTTCGGCGCGCCCTCGTCCCCTGGTGATCGCGCCGGACTCCTGGGCGACACCAGCTCAGCCGAACTCGTGGGATTCCTGAGGGCGGGCGAGACGGGCGAAGAGGACGAGTCCGAGCATGACGCGAACGATCCGCCAGTCTGGGTCCATGAACCCGAATCGGTCGAGGACATCACGCTCGAAGGCGAGCGTATCCAGATCGAGCGTGCCGAAGGCTTCGACGGGTTCGAGGAGGATTTCCTCGAGCGCGAGATCGAAGCGGGAAATCGAAGAGCAGCACCTTGCGGAGATCACCGGCTCGCACCGCAGCTTGTCCGGGAGCGAGGCCGCGGTCATGCCCGAGGTCGCGGCCGTCGATTCAATCGAGCTGCCGAACGAAGACGGAGTGAACCCCACGCAGGCCGTCAAGGCGGAATCGGTTAACCCCGAACCCGCTGTTGTCGAGTCAGCCGAACCGATCTCTTCCCTGGAGATGATGCCCGCCGCCGTGGCAGCACCCGCGGCACGCTGGCGACGTCCGCCCGAAGCTGAACCAGATGACTCGTTCGACATTGGCGACGACCATCGCGGGCTAGTGGACGAACTGGCGGCAGCCGCCAACGACAGCAGCGCGCGCTGGGCGTGGGGCGTCGGCGCACTGGTGCTGGCACTGCTGCTCGCCGTGCAGCTCATGCATCACAACCGCCTGCAGCTCGCGCGCGGCGCGGCAGTCGGCCCCGCGTTGCGCGAGGTCTACTCGAGTCTGGGCATGCCGCTGCCGCCGAACTGGAACCTCGCTGCATTCGAGCTGCGACAGTGGGGCGCCAACGAATCCGCACCGTCCTCCGCCGGCGCGATGACGGTACGCGCGAGCCTGAAGAACGGTGCAGCCTTTGCACAGCCGATGCCACTGCTGCGGCTCGAGCTTGAAGATCGCTTCGGCGGCACCGTCGCGAGGCGCGATTTCCAGCCCGCCGAATACCTGAAGGTTCCCGCGCAGGCATCGCGACTGCTGCCCGCAGGCGCGTCGACCGAGGCGGAACTCGAGATCGTCGGCACCACGTCGGAAGCGGTCGGCTACCGGCTCGACGTCTGCCTGCGCGATGAGAACGGCGTGATCCGGTGCGCCGAACCCGTCGCTACAGCGCCGCCTTCGAGCCAGGCGCCGCAGTGAACGCGCCGACCGCAGCCGGGCGCGGGCCGTGGCTCGCGCCGCCCCCATCGTCATCGGACCCTACCGGCTCGAGGGTCACGCGCTGCTGGCGCCAATGGCCGGCGTGACGGATCTGCCCTTCCGCCGGCTCTGTCGCCGACTGGGCGCAGCGCTCGCCGCCGGTGAAATGATCGCGGCGGATCCGCGCCTCTGGGACACCGAAGAGTCGCGCCGGCGCCGGGATCACACCGACGAGCCTGAACCGCGCGTCGTGCAGATTGCGGGTGGCGACCCCGACTTCATCGCCGACGCCGCGCGACGCAATGCCGATGCCGGCGCGCAGGTCATCGACATCAACATGGGGTGTCCGGCGAAAAAAGTGTGTGCCAGGGAGGCCGGCTCGGCGTTGCTGCGCGACGAACGCCACGTGGCCGCCATTCTCAGCGCCACCGTCGCGGCCGTCGACGTGCCGGTAACGCTCAAGATCCGCACCGGCTGGGCGCCCGATCAACGCAATGCGGTCAACATCGCGCGCATTGCCGAGCAGGCGGGCATCCAGGCACTCGCCGTGCATGGCCGCACCCGTGCCTGCCGCTTCAATGGCGAGGCCGAGTACGCGACCATTGCTGCGGTGAAACAAGCCGTCGGCATTCCGGTGTTCGCCAACGGCGACATCGATTCGCCCGCCAAGGCGATCGCAGTACTGCGGGCGACCGGCGCCGACGGGATCATGATCGGGCGCGCGGCGCAAGGGCGGCCGTGGATTTTCCGCGAGATCGACGCCTTGCTGCAGGGACGGATCCAGCCGCCTCCTGCCTTCCAGGAAGTGCGTGATATCATGCTCACGCACCTGCGCGATTTGTACGAATTCTACGGCCCCGAGCCAGGCGTCAGGATCGCGCGCAAGCACATCGGATGGTACTGCTCAGGTCGCCCGCACGCGCAGGCGTTCCGTCAGTCCGTCATGCAGGCGGTGTCGGTCGAGACACAGCTCGCGCAGGTGCGTGACTACTTCGACGCGCTGGAAGACTCCGCGGCCGCCGTGGCGGCCTGACGATTCTTCCCTCGCTCCGCGGCACGACGAACAGAATGAGAGGAAGCCCCGCAATGGCGGCGCGCAGCAAGCAAGCAAACACCCGACGCGAACCGAAACCAGCCAGTCACGCGAGCAACGGCCACGGCGTGCCGCTGCGTTCGCTCACCGAGCAGGCCCTCGGCAGTTACTTCGCAAGCCTCAATGGCCACGCCCCCGGTCACCTGTACGACCTGGTGATGCGCGAAGTCGAGGAGCCGCTCTTCCGTGCGGTCCTCGATTTCTCCGCGGGCAACCAGAGTCGCGCTGCCGACATTCTCGGCATCAACCGCGGCACGCTGCGCAAGAAGCTGCGCGTCTACGGCATCGCCGGCTGACCCCCGTGAATCCGCCCGTCCAGCGCGCATTGATCAGCGTTTCCAACAAGGAAGGGTTGCTCGAATTCGCACGGGAGCTGGCGCACCGCGGCGTGCAGATCATATCGACCGGCGGCACGGCCAGGCTGTTGCGAGGCGAAGGCATCGAGGCGATCGACGTGTCCGCGGTGACCGGCTTCCCGGAGATCATGGACGGCCGGGTCAAGACGCTGCACCCGAAGATCCATGGGGGCCTGCTCGGCCGCCGCGGCATCGACGACGCGGTGATGCGCGAGCACGGCATCGAGGCGATCGACCTCGTCGTCGTCAACCTGTACCCGTTCGCCGCGACGATCGCGCAGCCTGGTTGCGCGTTCGACGACGCGGTCGAGAACATCGACATCGGCGGCCCGGCGATGGTGCGCGCCTCGGCGAAGAACCATGACCGCGTCGCCATCGTGGTCGATCCGCTCGATTACGGTTCGGTGCTCGCCGAGATGGATCGCGCGGACGGCAGCATCGGCGACGACACCCGGCTGCGACTCGCCGCCAAGGCATTCGCACACACGGCGCAGTACGACGCCATGGTGGCTTCCTACCTGTCACAGGCGGTTCGCTCCAACGGCGCCGGGGGTGCGGCGGCGGCCGACTTCCCCGACCTCCTGCCGTTGCAGTTTCGCAAGCGGCTCGACCTGCGCTACGGCGAAAACCCGCATCAGCAAGCCGCGTTCTACGCCGCCAGCGACGCGCAGGGCGCGAGCGTGGGCTCGGCCTCGCAACTGCAGGGCAAGGAACTCTCGTTCAACAACCTGGCGGACGCGGACACCGCGCTCGAATGCGTGCGGCAATTCGAGGCGCCGGCGTGCGTAATCGTCAAGCATGCGAACCCCTGCGGTGTGTCCGTCGCCGCCACGATCCGCACAGCGTACGACAACGCGTATCGCACCGATCCCACCTCGGCCTTCGGCGGCATCATCGCCTTCAATCGACCGCTGGATGCCGGGACGGCGTCGGCGATCGTCGAGCGCCAGTTCGTCGAAGTGATCATCGCGCCGTCGGTCGAGCCGGAGGCGCGTGAGATCTGCTCGAAGAAAGAGAACGTGCGCCTGCTCGTCACTGGACCGTTCACACCGAGCAACAGCCGGGTCGAGATGCGCAGCGTCAACGGCGGTCTGCTGCTGCAGACGCGCGACCTCGGCATGGTCGCGCCGGCGGATTTCAAGGTCGTCACCAAGCGCGCTCCCACCGCGCAAGAGCTGCTCGACCTCACTTTCGCCTGGCAGGTCTGCAAATACGTGAAGTCGAACGCGATCATCTTCGCTCGCGACGGCATGACCATCGGCATCGGCGCCGGCCAGATGAGCCGCGTCTACAGCACGCGCATCGCCGCAATGAAGGCACGCGACGGCGGCCTGGAACCTGCGGGTTCCGCCATGGCGTCCGATGCGTTCTTCCCGTTCCGCGACGGGCTCGACGCTGCGGCCGAGCACGGCATCAAGGCCGTGATCCAGCCCGGCGGGTCCATGCGGGATGCCGAAGTCGTCGCCGCCGCGGACGAGCATGGCATCGCCATGGTGTTCACGGGGATGCGGCACTTCCGGCACTGAGGCAGGGGTTAGGTGTTAGGGGATAGGGGTTGGGGGTTAGTCGGAGGCGCAGCTTGCACATGTCGCTCACCAGCTCCCTCATGACGCTGCATGACCGCACCGCGAACAGCTCCACCATTACGACGGGTGCGGTCGCGAAACGCGCGGGAGAAAACCCTGGCTTCCAAATCCGCTCTCCGACTTCCGACTATCCCCTAACCCCTTTCCGACCATCCCCTCATGAAAGTGCTGATCATCGGTTCCGGCGGTCGCGAACACGCGCTGGCGTGGAAGGTTGCGCAGTCACCGCGCGTGTCGCAGGTCTTCGTCGCACCGGGCAACGCGGGCACGCGGCTCGAGCCGAAGACGACCAACGTCGACATCGCCGCGGACGACGTGCCTGCCCTGCTCGCTTTCGCCCAGCGCGAAAAGATCGGCCTCACCATCGTCGGCCCTGAAGCGCCGCTCGTCATCGGCCTCTGCGACACGTTCGCGGCCGCGGGACTGCGCTGCTTCGGGCCAGGCAAACTCGCTGCGCGGCTCGAAGGCTCGAAGGCCTTTACCAAGGACTTCCTCAAGCGCCACGGGATTCCCACCGCGGCGTACGCCAAATTCACCCGCGACACCTTCGACGCAGCGTGGATTCGCGCGCAGAAGGCACCGCTGGTCGTGAAGGCCGATGGCCTCGCCGCTGGCAAGGGCGTCGTGATCTGCGCGACAGTCGACGAAGCCGTGCAGACGGCAATGGACATGTTTACCGGCCGCTTCGGCAAAGCCGGCGACCTGGTCGTGGTCGAGGAATTCCTCGAAGGCGAGGAAGCCAGCTTCATCGCAATGGTGGACGGCAGGACCGTGCTGCCGCTGGCGACTTCGCAAGACCACAAGCGCCTGCGCGATGCCGACGAAGGCCCGAACACCGGCGGCATGGGCGCCTATTCGCCCGCGCCGGTGGTCACGCCCGAGATGCACGAGCGCATCATGCGTGAAGTGATGCTGCCGACCGTGGCCGCGCTGGCCCGCGAAGGCACGCCGTACCTGGGCTTCCTTTACGCGGGCATCATGATCCACCCCGACGGCACACCGAACGTGCTCGAATTCAATTGCCGTCTTGGCGACCCGGAGACGCAGCCGATCCTGGCGCGAATGCGCTCGGACCTCGCCCCGCTGTGCGAGGCCGCGCTCGACGGCAAGCTCGAAGGCATCAAGGTCGACTGGGATCCGCGCGCGGCCGTGGGTGTCGTCATGGCTGCCGGTGGTTATCCGGACGATCTGCGCAAGGGCGACGAAATCCACGGCCTCGACGCCGCGGCGACGATGCCCGGCAAGGTGTTCCACGCCGGCACGACGCTGAATGCTGCTGGCAAGGTGGTGACGAACGGCGGTCGCGTGCTGTGCGCCGTCGGTCTCGGCACCACCGTGCGCGCCGCGCAGAAGCAGGCTTACGAACTCGCCGGCACGATCTGCTGGGAGGGCCTGCAGTACCGCAAGGACATCGGGTTTCGCGCGATCGCGCGGGAGTCGTAGCGCCGGCGGGTTGTGCGGGGTTCGCCCGGAAAGGGCTCGGGTGACGTAGCAAACGCAAACAGTTGATCCGGGGCCTTTCCCCGAGCTTGGAAAGGCAGATACGCGCTCGGGGAAAGGCCCCGGATCAACCGCTTGCGGTACGTCGCCTGGGCGAGTTCCCGGGCAAGCCCGGTAACGTCGCACGGCGCATCGACATTCCGCCGAAGCGCGCGGAATTCCCACGGATCAGGGTGCGTCGTCAACTGCAGCGACATCGCGCGCAGCCGTCGATGCCAACCTGTCCTTCCTGTCCTTCCTGTCCTTCCTGTCCTTCCTGTCCTTCCTGTCCTTCCTGTCCTTCCTGTCCTTCCTCGCCTTTCCTCGCCACTCCTACGGCGTGTACCAGATCGGCGACGTGTACGCGCGCTCCTGCGTCGTCATCGGCACGTCCGGTGTCATCTTCACGCCGTAGCGGATGGCTTCGTAGGCCGTCCAGCGCGGCGTCGGGATCTCGATGACACGCGCGTAGTAGAAAGCGGGCTGCTTCGCGTCAAAATCGGGATCGGTCCAGGTCGTGCTGAGTTCCGGCGCGCCGATGGTGTTCGTCCAGGTTGCCTGCGCCACGTTCACGGTATTGCCGACCGGCGGTACCTTGCCGTTCGCATCGACCTTGCGGCCGTCGCTCCAGGCGACGTCATAGACCTTTTCGTGCGTCTTGCCGTCCTGGTCCAGCCAGCCCTTGATGATCTGGATGCGGTCGAGGTTGCCGCTGTACGAATCCTTGAGCGCGGCCACCAGGAACGTGGGCGATTTGCCGGCAGGCGCCTTGCGCAGGTCACCCCCCATCGGCACGCCCTTGGCGTAACCCACTCCAGCCGGCAGCCGCGAGCGCGCGTCATCGGCCGTGAATTCCCAGCCGCCGAAGAATCGCACCACCATGCGCGGGCCGGTCGTGGCATAGGTTTCCTTGCGCTTCAGCGCGTCGAAGATCGCCTCGCGCGTGTTCTCGGTGGCCCAAACGCCCGCATAGCCGGCAGATGCCTGCTGCCACCCGTAGATCGTGAACTTCGGATCGGGCGCCCCGATGACGACATGCTCCCAGCGATGCGGTCCCGGCTCGACGCCGGAGTGCTTGCCGAAGAAGTTGTCTTCCTCGACCGCCGTCAGCGACGTGTGCGCGTCGGTGCTGCCGAGCATGCCGAACTTGTACGGGTTCACGCCGAGCGAGCGCTCGAGCGCCAGGCCTGTCTTGAGCGCCTCGCGCGCGTACTCGAACTGCAGCATTCCAGGCTGCTTGGCCTCGGTGCCGTTCAGGTTCGACCGGTCCCACTTCTCGAAATCCGCGAACTCGTCGCTCGGCGAGAGATACGGGTGCGATTCGCTGTCGCCCTTGATCTGGGTCGCCTCGATGATCGGTTCGAACCGCGCGCGCAGCGCCGCCAGGTCCTGCGTCAGTGGTTTGCCGTCGAACGTCTCGACCGTGAACATGCGGCCGTTACTGAGGTTGCCGTTGTGCGGGATCGCCAGCATTTCTGCGCCGTTGCGCTGCTCGAAGGCGGCAAGGTAGCGCCAGAGATCCTCGGGGTTCTGGCTGTCGAACTGCGAATACGGCACCGTGCGGTTAGCGATGCTGGAATTGCCGCGGAACAGCACGTTGCGATGCAGGTTGTCGCCGCCGATGGCGGTCCACTCGAAACCGATGATCGCCGTGAAACGGCCGGGCTCGTTGTACTTGTCAGCAAGCGCGGTGTAGGCCTGCCAGGCGTTGCGCACGGCCTTGTCACTCTTGATCGGTGCCTCCTTGCCCGACAGGGACGCCACGATCTCCATCGCCGTGGCGAAGATGGTGTCGCCGTCGCCGGAAGTCAGCGCCGTGTGCCACTTCTTGCCGATCGCCGTGGAAAGTACTTCCGGGTCGCCGCTGAGCAACTGCGGCATGAGTCCGTACATCTCGGCGTGATCCGCGATCACGACGAAATCGAGCGGCCGCGCGAGCTTCGCGCGCAGCCCGCCGGTACTGGTGACTTCTTCACCGCGTGCGAACCGGAAAGCATCTTCCTGGCCCACCCGGTTCATCGTGCCAGCGTCGACCGAGATCGAGGTGTGCAGGTGGGTGTCGCCCCAGAAGACACGCGTCGGATAATTGCGGCCAGCGTAGGGTGAGAATTGCGGCTCGGTGACCCGGGCCACGTCGCTCTTCGTCGCGCCTTCGTGATTGCCGGGATCCGCCGCACCAGCACCCGCTGCGCAGGCGCAGCCCGCGAACACGATGATCGTCCTGAGGGTTTTGTTCACTTGGCTGATCTCCCGCTTTGATTTTTCTTGCAGGCAAACCTTGCCGGTACAAGTGGCGCATCCAGGCGCGCCCTGTTTTGGCGATGATGACTCAGGACCCCGTCGCAGGGAATCCCCCCAGCGGCCAGGCCACGCCTGATCCCGGCGGCGACGACTGCGGCGGTTTGCGTACGGTGACGCTGCTGCGCCGTGCGATGGTTTCGGGCGTGCCCGAAACATCGCTCAGGCGCCGTAACGCAAGCGGTCGATCCGGGGCCTTTCCCAGGGCGCGTGTCTGCCTTTCCAAGCCCGGGGAAAGGCCTCGGATCGACCGCCCTTGCACTGCGGCGTCCCTGGCCACATCGCGGCGCGCAATGAACTAATGCTGTGCGGAGGCTTCCGTCGCAACCGCCGCCTGCCGGCGCTCGCGCTGGATCAGGTACAGCCCCGCGCCGATGACGATGGACGCCCCAACCAGCGTCAACGCACTGGGGTAAACACTCCAGATGGCGACGTCGAGCAGCACGCCCCACAACATGGCGGTGTATTCAAACGGCGCGACGACGGCGGCCGGGGCGCTGCGAAACGCGACCGTGATCAGGTTCTGGCCGATGGAACCCATGATTCCCACGCCGAGGATCAGCGCGAGGTCCCTGCCCCAGTCGATCGCCTGCCAGCCCGGAATCGCCAGCAGGCCCGCACCGATCATCAGCAGCAGCGTGAACCCGAGCACCATGCTCTCGGTGGTATCCGTGCGCGACAGCAAGCGCAGCGAGACGACGGCAAGGGCGTACGTCCACAGCGCGACGATGGCCCACAGCGAGCCCGTCGACAGCCATTGGCCATTCACGGGCCCCAGCATCAGCAGCACGCCCGACAGGCCGACCGCAATGGCAAACCACTGACCGCTGACGACCTTTTCCTTCAGCATCGGCACGGAAAGCGCCGCGACGAGCAGCGGCGCGCACATGAAGATGGAATAGGTGGTGGCGAGCGAAGACTCACGCACGGCGGTGATGAAGCTGTACAGCATCAGCACCGAAAGGGCGCCGCGCAGCAGGTGCAGCCGGAGGTTGACGGGCCGGATGCGCCCGAGCCGTCCGCGGATGGCGATGACGGCAAGGACGAACGGCAGCGACGACGCCGCGCGGAGGTAGGCCACCTGCAGCGAGGGGTAGTGCTCAGACAGGAGCTTGAGCATCGAGTCCATGACCGCAAAGCAGGCCACGGACACGAGCATCGCGACGATGCCCCGGACGCGCTCCGACTGCGCGGTCAGCGCTTCATCGCCTCGAAGAACTCGCCGTTGGTCTTGGTGTCCCGCATCTTGTCGATGAGGAATTCCGCGGCCGCCAGTTCGTCCATCGGGTGCAGCAGCTTGCGCAGGATCCAGATCTTCTGCAGCTCTTCCGACGACGTGATCAACTCTTCGCGGCGCGTGCCGGAACGGTTGATGTTGAACGCCGGGTAGACACGCTTTTCGGCAATGCGGCGATCCAGGTGGATTTCGCTGTTGCCCGTGCCCTTGAACTCTTCGTAGATCACGTCGTCCATGCGCGAACCGGTGTCGATCAGCGCGGTGGCGAGGATCGTCAGGCTGCCGCCTTCCTCGATGTTGCGCGCGGCGCCGAAGAAGCGCTTCGGCCGCTGCAGCGCGTTGGCGTCCACGCCGCCCGTCAGCACCTTGCCGGAACTCGGCACGACGGTGTTGTAGGCGCGCGCCAGGCGCGTGATCGAGTCGAGCAGGATGACCACGTCTTTCTTGTGCTCGACCAGGCGCTTGGCCTTCTCGATCACCATCTCGGCGACCTGCACGTGACGGCTGGCCGGCTCGTCGAACGTCGACGACACGACTTCGCCGCGCACGGTGCGCGTCATCTCGGTGACTTCCTCGGGCCGCTCGTCGATGAGCAGCACGATCAGGTACACCTCGGGGTGGTTGCCGGTGATCGAATTGGCGATGTTCTGCAGCAGCATCGTCTTGCCGGCCTTCGGCGGCGAAACGATCAGGCCGCGCTGGCCCTTACCGAGCGGCGCGATCAGGTCGATCATGCGCGCGGTGAGGTCTTCGGTGCTGCCCGTGCCGCGCTCCAGCTTGAAGCGCCGCGTGGGGTGCAGCGGCGTGAGGTTCTCGAACAGGACCTTGCTGCGTGCGTTGTCCGGCGAATCGAAGTTGATCTCGCCGACCTTCAGCAGCGCAAAGTAACGCTCGCCGTCTTTCGGCGGACGGATCAGGCCGGACAGCGTGTCGCCGGTGCGCAGGTTGAAGCGGCGGATCTGCGACGGGCTGATGTAGATGTCGTCGGGGCCCGCCAGGTACGACTGCTCCGGCGAGCGCAGGAAGCCGAAGCCGTCCTGCAGGATCTCGAGCACGCCGTCGCCGTAGATGCTTTCGCCGTTGCGCGAATGCGCCTTCAGGATCGAGAAGATGATGTCCTGCTTGCGCGAGCGGGCCAGGTTCTCGAGACCCATCGACTGGGCGAGTTCGAGCAGCTTCGGGATCGGCTTGTGCTTGAGCTCGCTCAGGTTCATCGACTTGCGGCTGGCTTCCAGCTCGGCCGGGCTGATGACGTCGAGGTCGTCGCCTTCCATCAGGTAATCGTCCGGCGGCAGTTCGTCCTGCCGCGGGCCACGATTTCCGTCCGGGCCACCGCCCCCACGACCGCGCTGCTTGCCCTGGCGGTTGCGGTTCGGGTTGCCCAGGTAACCTCTCACAGGTTGCTGTCCAGAAAAGCCGCGACGTCGGCCTTGCGGACCGCGCCGATCTTCTGGCCTTGCAGCTGACCGTTCTTGAACAGGATCAGCGTTGGGATGCCTCTGACGCTGAACTTCATTGGGGTTCTGGGGTTCTCGTCCACGTTCATCTTCGCGACGACCACCTTCCCCGCGTACTCCGCCGCTATCTGATCCAGAATCGGTGCGATCATCTTGCATGGTCCGCACCACTCAGCCCAGAAGTCCAGAAGGACGGGAACATTCGACTTCAATACGTCCTGCTCGAAGCTCGAGTCCGAGACGTGAACGATCTGCTGGCTCACCAGAGATTACCTCCGCTGGCTGAAAAGGGTATTTGGGCACTTGGTACTTTCTTGAGGGGTTTGTGTGCGTCCCCGGAATCGGGTGACGGCAGGGGTCTGCGTAGGGCAAACTATCGAGATTGCTGGCCGTTGACTGGAGTTCTTAAGGGGATTCCGTTGCGCCGGGTCCGCCGGTCGGGTTCACCGTTACGGTGGGACCGGGACCCAGGCCCGATCGGCCGGCGACATGCTCAGGCGGGAGCGGTTTGATCCGCGTTCTGGTTATTTGAACCCGCTTTTCCGTAATTTGCAAGGCCACATGCGCCGATCCGGGACCGATGTCAGACACTCACCTCAGCGA
This sequence comes from Pseudomonadota bacterium, assembly GCA_016704655.1. Classification (GTDB taxonomy): domain Bacteria; phylum Pseudomonadota; class Gammaproteobacteria; order Steroidobacterales; family Steroidobacteraceae; genus RPQJ01. Next base: position 53,989 of record JADIZR010000002.1, read on the forward strand.
TATTTCGTTTACACACCTCCACTTGCCTGAGTCGCTCGCCCGCGGCATCGCCGATGCCGGCTTCGAGCGCTGCACCCCGATCCAGGCTCAAACCCTGCCGCGCGCGCTCGCCGGCTTCGACATCGCGGGGCAGGCCCAGACCGGCACCGGCAAGACCGCCGCGTTCCTGGTGGCGATGTATTCGAACCTGCTGCGGAAAGACGCTCCGGCCGATCGGCCGGTCAACGCCCCGCGCGCGTTGATCATCGCGCCGACGCGCGAGCTCGCCGTGCAGATCCATCACGACGCGGAGATCCTCGGCCAGTACACGGGCCTGACGCTCGGCCTGGCCTTTGGCGGCGTCGACTACGAGAAACAGCGCCGCATCCTCGAGGAAGGCGTCGACGTGCTGATCGGCACGCCCGGCCGCCTCATCGACTTCTACAAGCAGCGCGTGTTCGACCTGCGCGCCGTGCAGGTCGTGATCCTCGACGAAGCCGACCGCATGTTCGACCTCGGCTTCATCACCGACATCCGCTACATCATGCGCCGCCTGCCGGCGCCGGATCAGCGGCTCAACCTGCTGTTTTCCGCGACGCTCGCGCAGCGCGTGCTCGAACTGGCGTTCGAGCACATGAACGACCCGGAACTCGTGCGCATCGAGCCCGACAAGATGACCGTCGATCAGGTGCGCCAGGTCGTCTACTACCCGTCGATGGACGAGAAGCCGCGCCTGCTGGTGGGCCTGCTGAAGCAGATGGACCCGCACCGCACGATGATCTTCGTCAACACCCGCCGCGGCGCCGAAGAACTCGAGACGATGCTCAAGGCCAACGGCTTCAATGCCGAAGCGATCTCCGGCGACGTGCCGCAGAACAAGCGCCTGCGCATGATCCGCGACTTCCACAGCGGCGAACTCGCGATCCTGATCGGCACCGACGTGGCCTCGCGCGGCCTGCACATCCCCGACGTCAGCCACGTCTTCAACTACGACCTGCCGCAGGACCCGGAAGACTACGTGCATCGCATCGGCCGCACGGCGCGGGCGGGCGCCGAGGGCGACGCCATCAGCCTCGGCTGCGAAGACTACGTGCAGTCGCTGCCGGACATCGAGGACTACATCGGCCGCAAGATTGCCGTCGCCCCCGTGGCGCAGGAACTGCTCGCGGAAATCACCGTGCCGCGCTACGAGCGCCGTCGCTTCGGCGGTCCGGGCGGTGGTTCGCGCAGTGGCAGCGGTGGTGGTGGACGCGGCGGACGCAGCGGCTCTCCGCGCAGCGGTGGTGGCGGTGGCGGACGCAGTCGGAGCGGCGGTGGCGGTCCACGCCGGGACGGGCATTCGTCGCCGAACCGGCCCGCGCCAAGACCCTCGCCCTCACCCTCTCCCGCGGTCGCGGGCGAGGGCGCCAGAGCAGAGCCAGCGCCCCGGCAGTCGTCCCAGGCGGGCTCGGGCGAGGGAGAAAGCGGCACTCCCCGGCCGCGCCGACGGCGCGGTGGACGCGGACGATCGGGCGGCCCGCAGGGCGAGAGCTCCGGTGCACCTCAGGGCGGCGGTGATTCCGGCCCCGCCCCTGCGGAAAGCTGATCCAGGACGGAATCGCGCAGGTCAGCCAACCTGCGCACCCCGGCGATGCCAGCGACCGGGGGATGCGGCGGGCGAGTCGAGTCCGGCTGCAGCACCTGATAAATCCAGCACACCCGGGCCTGGTGCGCTGCCTGCAACACGGCCGCGCTGTCGTCGACGAACAACGTGCGGGCGAGCGGCACGTCGTGCCTGCGCGCGAGTTCCACCCAGAACTCCGGATGTTCCTTCGGCACGCCGAATTCGTGCGAAGTCACGAGTTCATCGAAGTGCCGCGACAGTTGTGTCTGCGAGTCCTTCACCCGCAGGCTGAAGGGATGGGCATTGGTCGTGAGCAGCACGCGCTTGCCGAGGACCCGCAGCAGGTCAAGGAAGTCCACGGCGCCGTCGAGATAGCGGATCTCGTCGCGCAGCTCGTGCTTGAGCGCCGGGATGTCGAGCCCGAGTTCGTCGCTCCAGTGATCCACGCAGTACCAGTCGAGCGTGCCGCGCTTCGCCTCGAACCGCGGCCGCAGTTGCGCCATCGCCGCGTCGTAATCGAGGCCGCGCGCCGCACCCCAGCGGCGCGGCAGCACCTCGAGCCAGAACAGGTTGTCGAAATGCAGGTCGAGCACGGTGCCGTCCATGTCGAGGCACACGACGTCGATGCGGCACCAGTCGGGGATCGGAAAGGAGGACATCGGCGCAGGGTGTCCGGGCGACGCAGGCAGGTGGGCGGGGCCGGTATGATACGGCGGTCCATTACCAGGAGATGAGCTTGAACACTGCCGCAACCCGCGACCTCATGTCGCTGCTGCCCGAAGTGCTGCGGATCGTCGACGCCGCCGGCACCGCGATTCTCGAGGTCTACGCGTCCGGCCACGGCGTCGAATACAAGGCCGACGATTCGCCGATCACGCGGGCAGACCGGGCCGCGCACGACATCCTGAGCGCGGGGCTGCACCAGCTCACCCCTGACATTCCCGTGCTCTCGGAAGAGTCGGCGGCTGAGCACGCACCGGACGTCAGGCACCGGTGGAACGATTTCTGGCTGATCGATCCGCTCGACGGCACCAAGGAATTCATCAACCGCAACGGCGAGTTCACGGTCAACGTCGCGTTGGTCCGTGACCACAAACCGGTCCTCGGCGTCGTGGCGGCGCCCGTGCTCAACCTGGTTTACTACGGCGTCGCAGGCGCCGGCGCCTTTGTCGCGCACGAAGGTGGCGCAGCGCAACCCATCAAGGTGCGTCACGCCGCCGCGGACCCGCTCGTGATCGTCGGCAGCCGCTCGCATCGTGGCGACTCGCTCGACAGCGTGCTCGAGCGGATCGGAGCGCACGAGATGCGGCCGATGGGCAGTTCGCTCAAGTTCTGCCTGGTCGCCGAGGGGACGGCCGACTTCTACCCGCGCCTGGGACCGACGTGCGAATGGGACACCGCAGCCGCGCAGGCAGTGGTCGAGGCGGCCGGCGGGTCGGTGACGACGCTGGATGGCCTGCCCCTGCGCTACAACGAGCGCGACACCCTGTTGAACCCGCATTTCCTGGCTTACGGCGACGCTGCCCGCCACTGGCACAAGCTGTTTTGAGCCCGGCTGGCCGTGGAACTCTCGTGGAGCCTGCTGCTCCTGTGCATGGCCTTCAGCGGCTTCGTGCTGTTCTGGCACGACGCGCTCGGGGCACGTGAACGGGCCAACGACGCAGCCCGCGAAACATGCGTTGCGACGGGCGGCATCCTGCTTGACGGGACCGTCGCCTTCCGGTCGATCAAGGTCGTGCGGGCCGCCGGCGGGCGGCTGGCCTTCGAACGCACCTATCTCTTCGATTACACGCTCGACGGCAATACCCGGCAGCAGGGGTTCGTCGTGATGTTCGGGCAGCGCGTGGAGACCATCGGCCTGGACTAGCTCCCTTTTTGCACGTCCGGGGGCTAAAGTATCCGCCCCGCACCGAACCACGAACAGCGCCTGCGATGGCTGAACAGACGGACAACGTCGACACCGAGACGTTCCAGAACCTGCACCGGTTGCGGGGCCTGCGCATCGAGCATCGCGACCTCGACGACGTGATCCATCGCCTGCAGCTCGACCTCTACGTGGACCAGGTGCAGCTGCGCCGGCTGAAGAAGCGCAAGCTCCTGCTGAAGGACCAGATCGCTCGCCTCGAGAGCCAGCTGATCCCGGACCTCAACGCGTGACCGGATGAAAACCCAGCTGCAGGTGATCGGGGACGCCCTGGCAACCCTGCAACAGCCCGATAACCTCCTGCAGCTGGTCGTCATCACCGGAGCGCTGCTGCTCGGCTGGTGGGCTGCCAGGTTCGCCCGCTCGCACATCACGGTCTCGCCCGAGCCCGAGAACCTGCCCGAGCGCGCGCGCGAGCTGCTCTTTGTCGCCGCGCCACCGGCTCTGACCCTCATGATCCTGGCCGCAGTCGACGGCCTGCTGCACGCGTCCGGGCTGCAGGCCGGCATGGTCGACGTGGCGGTGCAGCTGATCGGGCTGCTGCTGCTGATCCGGGTCGTCATCTACGTGCTGCGCGTGTCGCTCGGTACCCGCGCCCGGCTCAAGGGCTGGGGCGCCGCGATCGCCGGCGTGATCTGGATCTTCCTCTCGCTGCACCTGCTGGGCTGGGGCGACGAGGTCATCCGCGCCCTCGACGGCATCGGCATGCAGGCGGGCAAGACGCGCATCTCCGTCTGGTCGGTGATGAAGCTGCTGGTAACCGTCAGTGTCTTCGTGCTGCTCGCGCTGTGGGTCTCGCGCTGGCTCGAGCGCCACGTGCTGAAGCTCGACGCGCTCGCCCCGACGATGCGCATCGGCATCGCGAAGTTCGTGCAGGCGTTCCTGGTCGGCCTCTCCGTGCTGGTCGGGCTGAATGCGGCAGGCCTCGACCTGACGACGTTGAACGTGCTCACGGGCGCCATCGGCATCGGCCTCGGCTTCGGCCTGCAGAGCATCGCGGCCAATTTCGTCAGTGGCTTCGTGCTGCTGATGGACCGCTCGATCAAGCCGGGCGACGTCATCAGCTTCACGGGCACCACCGGCACCGCCACCGAAGGTTTCGGCTGGGTCGAGGAACTGCGTGGCCGCTACGTCGTCGTGCGCGACCGCGACGGCGTCGAGACCCTGGTGCCGAACCAGCACCTGATCACCAACCCGGTGATCAACTGGAGCTATACGGACCCGCGCGTGCGGCTGAAGCTGCCGATCCGCGTGAGCTACAAGGACGACCCCGAAGTCGCCATGAAACTGTTGTTGCAGGCCACCGACGGACATCCCCGCATCCTGCACGAGCCTGCGCCGGTCGCACGCCTGATCGGATTCGGCGACCACGGCATCGAACTCGAGCTGCGCTTCTGGATTCCCGACCCGCAGGAAGGCGTCAACAATGTCCGGTCCGACGTGAATCGCCGCATCTGGCGGCTGTTCAAGGACAATGGCGTAACGATTCCGGTTGCGCAGCGCGAGATCCGCGTCGAGATGGCACCCGCCTCGCCCGTCGCACCGCGCGACTGATCGTCGGCCGTGCCCTTCGAAATCAACGAATCGCTCTCGATTCCCGACGACCTAATCGAGTTCCGCGCCGTGCGCGCATCGGGGCCGGGCGGGCAGAACGTCAACAAGGTCTCCAACGCCGTCGAGCTGCGTTTCGATTCAGCCGCGTGGGACGGTCTCTGGCCGAACGCACGCGCGCGGCTGCAGCGTCTCGCCGGGCGCCGCATGACGGACGCTGGAATGATCGTCATCGATGCGCAGCGACTGCGTTCGCAGGAACAGAATCGTGCGGACGCGCTCGACCGGTTGCGCACGATGATCGTGGCAGCGCTGGTCGAACCCAAGCCTCGCCGCAAGACGAAGCCGACGCGAGCATCGAAGGTGAGGCGCCTCGAGGGCAAGACGCAGCGCGGCAAGGTGAAGGTGCTGCGCCAGAAGAAGTTTGATGAGTGAGGGCAGTTGCACGAACGAATCCCGCGGGGCGACGCAGGCTGGTCGACCGCAAGTACCCGCGCTCAGTTCAGCGGTGCACGACCTGCAGGATGGAGTTGCGGATCTGCTCGTGCAGCACGAACTGCGCGTCCGAGGCTACGGCCTCGAGCACCTTCGCATCGAAGACGAGCTTGTCCTCGGCGGCCTCGCTGACCACGTTACGCGCGCGCAGGCGGCCGACGAAATTTCCGAACAGCGCACGATCGAAGAACTCGGGTGAATTGAGTTCGTACAGCATCGCCATGCGTTGCGCGGTCAGCTGGCACTGCCGCTCGAGCGCATCCTGTGTCAGGCGCCCGCTGCCCGCGCGCAGCAACAGGGAGATTGCCAGGTAATAGCGTTCGAGGATCGGCACGCTGATGCGCGCCAGCACCGACAGCTGCACCGCCTCGCTCGATTCCGCAGCCGGCCGCCGCCATTCGCTGCGGTCGTCGGAGGCCGTAAGCAGGCCGTGGTTCAACAGGTCCTCGAGCAACTCGTCGACCACCGCCGGCAATTCGTGCTCGCGCCAGTGCAGGAAGTACTCGTCAGCGACGTACGGATAGACGCGGCCCGCCAGGCGCAGCAGGTCGACCCGCCGCACCGAAGTGTTGTTGAGGAAGGCGCTCGCCAGCAACGAAGGCATCAACAGCAGGTGCAGTACGTTGTTGCGGTAATAGCTCGACAGCACGGCGGTCGATTCGGACATGCCGACGATGTCGCCGAGCGGATGCGACTGCCGGTACAGCATGCGCAGCGAATCGCAGTGCCGGATCATCGACTGGCCATCGAGCGGCGTGACCCAGACGCGCCGCGAATACGGCGCCTGTCGCATCAGTGACGCATACAGCTCAAGCTGGCGGGCCAGGTCGGCCTCGCCCATGCGCTGCCGCGGCGTCGCGAGCAGCACCGTGCCCATCAGGTTGACTGGCGTCACGCACGCGGCTGCATTGATGCGCGTCATGATCTGGTGGGCCAGGTCGACGCAGAGCGGCGACAACCACGCGGGCTTTTCTTCCGTGACTGGCTGTTGCCGATCCCAGCCCGGCACGTGGCGTTCGAGCAGGTCGTCGAGCGGCAGTGGCTCGCCGAAGCTGACGTAGACCTTGCCGAAGCGGCTGCGCAACTCGGGCAGCGTGCGCAGCATGCCGATGACCGATTCCTTCTCCTTCGGCCGTCCGGACAACTCGCCGATGTAGGTGCGGCCTTCGACCAGGCGCTCGTAGCCGAAATAGATGGGCACGAACACGACGGGGCGCACCGGCTTGCGCACGTAGGCGCGCACGGTCATCGCGAGCATGCCCGTCTTCGGCTGCATCAGGCGCCCCGTGCGGCTGCGGCCGCCTTCGATGAAATACTCGATCGAGTGACCGCGCGCCATCATCGCGCCGAGGTAGCGGGAGAACACGGCCGAGTACGTCGCGTTGCCGCCAAAACTGCGGCGCAGGAAAAACGCGCCGCCACGCCGCAGCAACGAACCGATGACCGGCATGTTGAGGTTGATACCGGCCGCGATGTGCGGAACCGCAAAGCCCTTGTGGTAGACCACATACGACAGCAGCAGGTAGTCCATGTGGCTGCGGTGGCACGGCACGTAGACGATCTCGCTGCCTTCGTCGACCGACTGCAGGCTCGCAAAATTGGCGAGCTCGACGCCGTCGTAGAGCCGGTTCCAGAGGCGGCCGAGAATTCCCGAGGCAAACACGACAAACGCGTGCGAATAGTTGGCCGCGACTTCGTACGCGTACCCGCGCGCGACCTTCAGCGCGCTGCGGCGAGAGACCTTCTTCTCGCGGACTTCCTGGCGCACTGCATCGCGCACTGCGTGCGTGCGCAGCACTTCGGTCACGATCGTGCGCCGATGCGAGAGATCGGGACCGATCGTCGCCGCGCGCTGGTTGCGGAACTGCATGCGCAGCTGGCGCCACATCCGGCGCGGGCCGCGCGGCATGCCCCGCGTCTCCGACATCGCGGACTGCACCGGCATGGCCTCGCCGAACAGCACCAGCAGGTTGCGGCCGTTGATCAGCAGCGAGAGAAACTTGCGGAAGCGCCCGCCAATGTCCCAGTCCTCGGCGATCAGCAGCCGGAACCACGTGCGCTCACGATCCGGGGCGCGGCCCCAGAACAGGCTCACCGGAATCAACTCGGGGTCGAACGAGAGGTCCTCGCCCGCCGCGGTCGTCAACGCGCGCAGTGCCTCGGGCATGCGGCGATCGATACGCTGCCCGAAAAAGCCGGTGCGACGCTCGAGGAAGATCAGCGAATCCGCCAGCACGGCCTTGGCGCCGACTGGCTGGTGTGGATCCGGCAAGCCCCGCTCGCGGCAGACGTATTCGAGCACCGCGAGGTCGATCACGCTGCGTTTTTCGAGCGCATACACGGGAAGGCGGTTGGCACCGTAGTGCGACTTCGCGTCGTCCGGCAGCACGGATGGTCGCACCCACAGGGCGACCAGCGCGCGGATTATCGGCAAGGCAAGCCGCTCGAAGGCGGAGAAGTCGCTCATCGCGGTGGCAGGCGGCCCGTGATGAGCAGATGCCGGTCGGAGACGGTCCTGACGCTGAAACCGTCGAGACCGTGCGCCTGCAGTTGTGCGCGGATTTCGTCGGGCTCGAACGCGGCGCAGAGCGATGCGAGGAAGTCTAGGCGCAGCACCTCGGGCTCGTTCGCGGCGTACTGATCGACGATCGCCTGTGCCGCCGCCACGGATTCCGGCCGGAACAGGTCCATCACGAGCACAGCTGCGCCGGGGGCACCCGCCTCGCGCACCGCGCGCCAGAACACGTCCGGATCGTGCAGGTGATGCAGCAGGCTGTTGCTGACGACGGCGTCGTAGGTCGGCAACGGCAACGTGGCCCCCGGCAGCAGTCCCTCGATGAACTGCACGCGGCCGCCGAGTTCCGGGGATTCGTGCAGGCTTTCGCTGGCAAACCGCAGCATCGCCGCCGAACCATCGATGCCATGCACGGTGAGGCCGGTACGGCGGGTCGCCAGGCGCAGCACGATGTCGCCCGGACCGCAGCCCAGGTCGAGCACCGAGCCAGTCTTGAGGTCGGGAAACTCCGTCTCGAAATAGCCGACGAAGCGTTCGTTGGGCTCGGCGAAGTCAGCCATCGCATAGGCGCGCGCCTGCTCGGCCTCGTCCATGAGTTCGGGTTCGGTGATGCGCTGCATGGTCTCGCTCCGCCGCGGCCGCGGCGCGGAGCTAATTGCCGCCCGACTCGTCGCTTGCGCCGTCCGTCTGGGCGTCGATCGCCTCGTCGAGGTTACGTTTGGCGTCCATGGTCACGTCTTCCACGGCACGCGCCCTGTCCTGGGTCTGGATCATGTCGTCCAGCACCGTCTCGTCCGTATCCCTGCCCAGCTCAAGGGCTTCTGCCTCAGCTGCGGCATCGCCCTGCGGATCCGGCGCGGACGCCCCGCACGCGACGAGCAGCGAGAGCGCGAAGACAGCGAGCGGTAACCTGGCGGCGACGGACATGGTGCTTCCCCCGGGCAAGGGCCCGGGCGGGGATTCTAGCGCAAGAGGAAGGGGAGGAAGGGGGAGGAAGGGGAGGAAGGGGAGGAAGGCGAGGAAGGCGAGGAAGGTCACGAAGGTCACGAAGGATTCGGAAAGATCGGTCCGACTTCCTCCCCTTCCTAACCTTCCTAACCTTCCTAACCTTCCTAACCTTCCTAACCTTCCTCCCCTTCCTCCCCTTCCTCCCCTTCCTCAATGGAACTCGTCAATCTGAAAGAGGAAGTACGCGAAGAAATGGTTGATCGCGCGGATCTGGTCGAGGAGCTGATGGTCTGAATCGACGACGTGCAACGTCGCCTTCTGCTCTTTCGCGAAACGGATGCTGTTGTCGACCGGGATCACCTCGTCGCGCCAGCCGTGGACGATCGTCGTCGGACAGTGCGCGGGTCGCGGGCTGAATTTCTCGTAGCCGGGCATGTAGAGCGCCGGCGCCAGCAGGAACATGCCACGCGCCTGCAGCAGCGAGGAACCCGCCACCGACACGTAACCCCCCATGCTGGATCCGACGAGCACCAGCGATCCACGCAAGTCCTTGCAGAACGCGAGCAGTCGCGTCACGCGCGCCTGCGGATCCTCGATGCCGCGATAGTCGACGGATTCGACGTGGAAGCCCTCCTCGCGCGCGATTTCGGACATCGCCGCGATCTTGCTGCCCCACGGCTCACTGTCCTTGCCATGGGAAAATACGACGTATCGCTCGGTCATCCGGGAAGCGCTCCAGTCCGCATGCCGTGCATGATAAGGCTTTCGCGCACCGCGTAACGCGGTCTGGGTCTCATTCGCCCGACCACAGTAACTGGTCCAGATCGCCCACGGCTGCGCCCCAGCCGTACCTGGCCAGGTCCACGCGTCCGCGCGCAGCTTCGATGCCTTCGGCGCGCAGCCGGGAAATCTGCCGCCCGCGCGCAGGCGAGCCTGCCGGAAAGGCGATGCGCCCACCGGCTGCGACCACTCGCTGCCACGGCACGCCGCTGTCCTGCGGCAGGCCGGCCAGCACCTTGCCGACGAGCCGGGCCTGGCGCGGAAGCCCGGCGCGAGCCGCGACGGCGCCGTACGTCGTCACCCGGCCACGAGGAATCCTGCGCACGACCCCGATGATGGCTGCGATCCGGCGTGCGCGCTCCACTGCATCGGCGGGCGCGCGCGCGCCAGGCGCAGGACGTGCGGTCTTCGGCATGATGGCTCGCATCATGCCATGCGTCGCGTCGCAGACTGCCCGGCCGGCGCGACCGTGAGCATTTGACAGGGCTCCGGTTGCGCAGGTCGGCGCGAGCAGCCGCTGATCTGACAGAATATTTGCCGGCACGGATGAGATTTCCGGGAGCCGTGGCCCATCGAACGTTGACGCAGGACTGGAGTCGGTTGCGATTGCCGCACATTGCACAACGCGAAACGGTCGGTTGGGCGTTCGCCGTGGATCGCGGCGGCACGTTCACCGACGTGGTCGGCACCGCGCCGGATGGCTCGCTGCACACCTGCAAGGTCCTGTCGCGGGACCCGCATCGTCCGGCCGATCCGGCATTGCGCGGCATCGACTTGCTGCTCGAACGGCACGGCGCTGCCTGCGGCCGGCGCGTGACTTCGGTGCGACTCGGAACGACCGTCGCCACCAACGCCTTGCTCGAGCGCGCGGGCGCGCCGACGCTGCTGGTCACCTCGCAGGGCATGCGCGACGCGCTGCTGATCGGGTACCAGGATCGGCCCGACATCTTCGCGCGTGCCATCCGTCGCCCTTCTCCGCTGTACCGGGACGTTGTCGAGATTCCCGAGCGCGTGGACGCCCAGGGGCAGGTGCTGCTGCCGCTGGACGAAACGGCGCTGCGCCGCGCGCTCGTGGCGGCGCGAGCGGCGGGCATCGAAGCCGTGGCCGTCGCGTTCCTGCACGGATTCCGGCATCCGGCCCACGAGATCCGCGCCGCGGAAATTGCACGCGCAGCGGGGTTTGGCGAAGTGATCGCATCGCACACTGCGGCGCCGCTGCTCGGCTTCGTGGCGCGCGGCGACACGACCGTGGCCGACGCCTACCTGTCGCCCATTCTCCTGCGTTACACGCAAACTTTCCGTGCCAGCCTGCGCGCAGCGCACGGCGACGCGACCGTCGCCTTCATGCAGAGCAACGGCGGGCTCGTCGATGGCGAGGGCTTTCGCGGCGTGAACGGCCTCTTGTCGGGTCCCGCCGGGGGCGTGGTCGGGATGATTGCCGCCGGCACCGCCGAAGGTCCGCGACGACTGATCGGCTTCGACATGGGAGGCACGTCGACGGACGTCAGCCTGTCCACTGGCGACATCCCGAGGCGGTTTGCCGCCGAGATCGACGGGGTGCGGTTGCAGACTCCCATGGTCGACATCACCACGATCGCGGCGGGCGGTGGTTCGGTGCTGCGGTTCGCCGACGGCCGCCTGCAGGTGGGTCCCGCCTCCGCCGGCGCCGACCCCGGGCCGGCGTGTTACCGCCGCAACGGCCCCGCCACGATCACCGATTGCAACGTCGTGCTGGGACGCATTCCAGCCGATCGCTTTCCACACGTCTTCGGCCCGACAGGCGCTCAGCCGATTGATCCGACCGCCTCACGCGCGCGACTCGCCGAGCTGGCCGCGGCGGCGCACGACGAAGCGGGACTCGAGTACAGCGTGGAGGCACTGGCCGAAGCCTTCCTGCAGGTTGCCTGTGCGCGCATGGCCAACGCGATCCGCGAACTCGCCCTGCACCACGGCGAAGACCCGGCACGCTTCGGCCTGCTCTCATTTGGCGGCGCGGCGGGGCAGCATGCGTGCGCCGTGGCAGGGCTGCTCGGTGTCGACGAAGTCTTGCTGCATCCGCTCGCGGGCGTGCTGTCCGCTTATGGCATCGGCTTGACCGGTCGTCGCGCAATACGCCGTCGCACAGTCGAAGCCGCGCTCGATGCGTCGGGGCACGCGGCTGGCAGGCAGGCATTACAGGGACTCGAAGCCGATGCGCGTGATGACCTGCTGCGCCAGGGCGTCGCCGATTCGCTCGTCGAGGTGCGTGGCAGCGCGCACGTGCGGCTCGCGGGCTCCGACACGACGCTCGAACTTCCCTGGCAGCCCGCAGACAGGCTTCGCGTCGCATTCTTCGAGGCGCACCGCCAGCTCTACGGCTTCGCCGACGAATCGGCGAGCCTGGTCATCGGCTCAGTCATGGCCGAAGCCATCGAGCGGGTGGCAGCAGCCGCACCGAAGCTGGCCATCGCCAGGCAAGCGGTGACCGTCGACGCCGCAACGCCGGCTGCGAGTGCCTCGGTATGGATCGAGGGGGTCTCGCGCACAGTGCCAGTCGTCGCACGCCGCGACCTCGCACCGGGCGACCAGCTGCACGGACCCTTGCTGCTCTGCGAAGACGGCGCAACGAGCTGGATCGCTCCCGGCTGGGCGGGCCGCGTCGCGCCGAGCGGCCTGGTGGTCCTGCAACGGTCGCAGGCTGCACGCGGCATCACTCAGCCAGACGCAGCCGCCACCGAGCCCGATCCGATGCGGCTCGAGGTGTTCAACGCCTTGTTCATGCACGTCGCGGAGCAGATGGGCGCCGTGCTGCGACACACGGCCAGTTCGGTCAACATCAAGGAACGGCTCGACTTTTCGTGCGCGATCTTCGATGCCGCGGCGAACCTCGTGGCCAATGCACCACACATGCCGGTGCACCTGGGATCGATGGGCGCGAGCGTGGCCGCCGTGCTCGACGCGTTCGGCGACGACACGCGCCCCGGCGATGCCTACCTGGTGAACTCGCCGTACGCCGGCGGCACCCACCTGCCCGACATGACGGTGGTCTCACCGGTCTTCGACGAGGCCGGCACCCGCGTCGAATTCTTCACGGCCTCGCGGGCGCACCACGCCGACGTGGGCGGAATCACGCCCGGCTCCATGCCGCCGGGCAGCCGCACCATCCGCGAGGAAGGCGCGCTGGTGGCGCCGACGCGCATCGTGCGGGAAGCGGTGCTCGATGAAGCAGGGCTGCGTCAGCTGTTCTGCGGCATCCCCTGGCCCGCACGGAATTTCCCGCAGAACCTCGCGGATCTGCGGGCGCAGCTGGCGGCTAATTCCCGTGGCGAGAGGGAATTGCGCCGCGCCGCAGCAGACCATGGCGGCGCCACGCTGCTCGCGTACATGCGCCACGTGCAGGACAACGCTGAACGCTGCGTGCGTCGCGCAATCCGCCGGCTGCGCGACGGCAGCTTTCGCTACGAGATGGACAACGGCCAGGTGATTGCCGTGCGCATCGCGGTCGAGCCGCAAGCCGGCACGGCCGTCGTCGACTTCGCGGGCACGTCGCCGCAACAGGCCAACAACTTCAACGCGCCACTTGCCGTGACGACCGCGGCCGTGCTCTACGTCTTCCGTACGCTGATCGACGAGCCGATCCCGCTCAACGCGGGTTGCCTGCGACCGCTGACCATCGTCGTGCCGCACGGGTCGATGCTCGACCCGGTCGCGCCCGCAGCGGTGGTCGCGGGCAACGTCGAAACCTCGCAGTGCATCGTCGATGCGCTGTACGGAGCGCTGGGACTGCAGGCCGCCGCGCAAGGCACGATGAACAACTTCACTTTCGGCAACGAACGCTATCAGTACTACGAAACCATAGCGGGCGGCGCAGGGGCCGGTCCGGATTTCGATGGCGCAAGCGGCGTGCAGACTCACATGACCAACTCGCGGCTCACCGATCCCGAGGTGCTCGAGACGCGATTCCCCGTGCTGCTGCGCGAGTTCTCGATTCGTCACGGCTCCGGCGGCGCAGGCCGGCACCGCGGCGGCGACGGCCTCGTGCGGCGCGTGGAATTCCGGGAGGCGATGACGGCGAACGTGCTGGCCAATCATCGGCGCATTGCGCCGTTCGGCCTCGAGGGAGGTGCGCCCGGGGTGCCCGGGCGTAACACGGTCAGGCGGCGCGGTCGCGTCGAATCAGAAACGGTCGCCGCGACGTTCGGGCTCGCCGTAGAGCCGGGCGATGAGATTCAGGTCGAGACGCCGGGCGGCGGCGGCTTCGGGGCGCGGGGTGTCTGAAGCAACGGCGGGCCGCTGATCGGGCGTCGGCGCGAACAACTCCTGCGCCAGCGTCCGGCGTGGCGCGGTGTCTTCGAGCAAGCCATCGGTCACGGGACGCGGCTGCTCGCGCACGGTGAAGCGTGTGCCTGGCGGCAACTGCCGCTGACTGACGGCCCGCACGGTGCTGCCCTCGAGGCGATGAGTGAACATGAACGAGCGGTTCTCGCCAAGGCGCGGGGTGGGCAGCGAGACCAGGCAATGCACCACGCCGTTCCTGACGTCTTCCAGCGTGTTGACGCGCTCATCGCAGACGACTTCGCAGTGCTGCGCGTCCGCGCCTTTGCCAAAGGCGCCGCTGGCGGCAAGTCCGAGCAGGAAGGTGTGCACCTGCCGTGCGAGCCGTGGCCAGGTGTTGCGGTCGCGCCCTTCGAAACGCGTCCAGCGTGTGCCGCTCTCGATGCTGTTGATGGTCAGCAACTGCCGCCGACGGAACGTGAGCAGCGAACTTTCGGGGCCGGCGCCCGTTCCTCGCGCCAGCGTCTTCAGCTGCGCCGTGCCGGCAACGCTGGCACGGACGGCATGCAGCGGGTTGACCCCATGCGCCGTGAGCTTCTGGCAGTCGGCATCCGACAACAATTGCAGGGGGCGCGTGCCGGGACGCAGCAGGATCTGCTCGTCGGGCAGGCCGTCCCAGGGCGATCGTTGCGAATCCATGCGCGCGAGTGCACCCGCGACCGCGCCGCTGTTGGCGAAAGACTCGAAGCGGCCGCGCAACCGGTCGAACGCCTGCACGCGCGGGAAACAGGTGAACGCGGAATCGCTCTGGAACGCGAGTTCACGCAGTCCCTGCACTGCGTCATCGGTCGTCTGCCACGCAGCCGGCGGATCGACGACGAGCAGCGCGCGGTGGTCGCGGCAGAACTGCGTCGCGACCAGCAGCACGCCAGGCCCGATGTCGCGATCGCGCGCCGGTGGCGGCACGCAGACGAAATGCAGGTCCTCGACATCGCGCAATGCAAAGAGGCCGGTGCCGCGTTCAGCCGAGCCGATCAGGTCGTAATCGGTGAGCGGCGAGCCATCGTCGCCATCGGGATTCGAATCGACGTAACCGATCGGGTGACGTGCGCCCGCACGGAACGTGCGGTCCGGACGCGCATTCGGCACGACGCCACGCACCCGCACCAGCAGGGATTCCTGCAGCGCCGAGGTGACGAATCGCGTGGTACCCGGCGCGGTCGACAGCCGCCGGAAAATTTCCTGATCTTCGATCTGCTCGGAGCCGAGCGTGCGCACGCGCTGCAGGACGAGGTTGAAGCGATCGTCCTCGCTGGGCGCGATGTTGTCGTAGTCGACGGAGGCTCGCAGGATTTCGCGCGTGCCTGGACTGAGTGCTTCGAGCACCAGCTTTTCGTCGCCGCAAGGCAGGCTGATGGTGACCGGCGCTCCGCCGTTCACGACGCGCACGATGACCGCCTCGCGGCCGCCGTTGTCGAAATACTGCTCGACGGCGTACGACAGCATGCTCGGCTGCCAGAGCCCGCCGAACACCTGCTGGTACTCGGCGTAATCGCGCACACGCACGGGACGGTTCACGGGGCCACGCAACGCACGGCCGACGAAACCCGTCGTCGCCGTAGGCAATCGAACGATCGGCACGTCTGCGCCAACCGCTTCCGTCACCGTGATGCCAGTGTGGGCAATATCGCGCAAAGCCGCGCCCCGCCTCGAAAAACTGCTTTAAAGTACCATAAGTCATCGGCCTTCGAAGCGACCCCTGACCCACCAGATGGCAGCGCGGTCGTATTCAGGCTCTGGCAGACGGGGTCGACCTGCGGCGCTTGCCGCCGCCAATGGGCAGCGTACTGGACGCCGGTGCCGGCAGGCGCGCTCGACAGCGCTCAGCGAACCAGCGCAACCCGACCTCACCCGTTGCAAGCGGGCCCGTCGCATCGGCGTCCAGCATCCCCAACCCCTGCTGCACGCGTGCGAGCAAGCGCGCGTCCGCGGCGCCAGCCTGACGCCGCACGCGCTGATGCGTGTAACGCAACAGGCGCATCTCTCGACTCACATCGGGTGCCGCATAGCGCAGCTCACGCAACGTGCTGTGACCGGTCGCGCCCGGCAGGATCTGCAGGATGGACAGGCCATCAGGCGCGAGCTGCAGCAGCAGATTCGGCCAGAGGTAGACGTATTCGGCGCATGCCGGGCTCGACTTCCTGTCGCGCAGCAACTGGCGGTACATGCGCGACGACCATGTGTCGCCGAGGGCGCCCGTAGCGACTGCAGCTGTCGCATGCAGGGCGTCACCCTCGCCCCGGTCGAATACCAGAGGCGAGAACAACCGCGGCTTCAGGGCCGGTCGCGCAACGTCGACGTGCGCAGTATCGAGCGTGTGTTCGCACGTGAGCTTCCAGTCGGCCGCGCACGGCGTTGCGCGCGGCTCGATCACGCGTCGCATCGACGTCAGGTCCGGCCAGGTGCCGGCTGCGGCGTCGAGCACCTGCTCGACCGCTTGCCGCGGCGCCTGGAAGGCCGCGAAGACCAGGCCGCGCCACTGGCCGACATGCAGCGGATGCAGCGAGTGCGCGTCCGCGTCGAGCTCATCGAAGTGCTGGCCAGCGGGAATGCTGACGAGCGCGCCCGCTTCGTCGTACGTCCAGCCGTGGTACGGGCAGCGCAAGCGCCCGTCTATGCAGAACGCGAGCCCGGTGTGTGCGTCGCCTTCGACGAGGCGCGCGCCCCGATGACGGCAGACATTACGAAAGCCCTGCAGGCCGCCGGCCTTCGTCCGCAGCACCACCGCAGAACGCCCGCCGCAGTCGAATCGCACGGCGGTGCCGGGCGCAGGCAGGTCCGAGACGTGGCCGACGAACTGCCAGCTCGGCGCGAATATCGCGGAGTCTTCGAGCAGTGCGCGGTCGGGGTCGAGGTACCAGCTGGCCGGGAGCCCTCGCACGGTCGCCTAACGTCCGCCGCTGGCAGCCACCGGAGCAACGACGGCCGCCTCATCGCGGATCGGCACGGGTCGGTCGCTGCCGTCCCAGGTTGCGCCGTCCGGGATGCGATTCTCGACCAGCAGTGCCGACGCCAGGAACTGGTCGAGACCGACGGTCGGCTGGGACACGGGCACGGCCACGCCTTTCGCTGCGTTCACCACCTGCTCCACGAGCGCCCAGTCGACCGTGACGGCCGCCAGCTTCGCTCGCTGCGCCATCTTTTCCTGCACTTTCTTGTTGAAGCGCTGACCCTTGGCCGCCGCTTTCGCTTCCGGATGCTCCTCGTGCGGAGGGAACGACTGCACGTAGAACTGGCCGTCCTGCACCTTGTACAGCAGCGGCTGGTTGACGACCGTGACTTTGGTGCCGATCGGCAACTGGGGAAACAGCGTCGCGATGTCTTCCGGATACAGCCGGATGCAACCATGACTCGCGCGCATGCCGACACCGGCGGGCTTGTTGGTGCCATGCATCAGGTAGCTCGGCCAGCCAAGGTTCATCGCGAACGCGCCCAGTGGATTGTCGGGACCGGCGGGCACCCGCGCTGGCAGGATGTCACCCTCGGCTGCATGTTCCTTGCGTACGGAAGCGGGTGGGGTCCAGACCGGATCCTTGCGCTTCGAGACGATCTTCGTGGCGCCTTCGGGAGTCGCCCAGCCGACCATGCCGATGCCGATCGGTACCGTGACCACTACGCGCTGCTCGCCCTTCGCGGCCTTCGGGAAATAAAACATCCGCAACGCCGCCAGGTTGACGACCAGGCCTTCGCGCGGCGCGTCCGGCAGCAGGAACTGCGTGGGCAACACGATGCGGGTGCCCTCCTTCGGCAGCCATGGGTCGACGCCCGGATTGGCGTTGACGACTTCGTCGTAGCCGAGATTGAAGCGGCGCGCGATGTCAGGGAGCGTGTCTTCATGGGTCGCGATCGTCGCCTGCAACGACCCCACGACCGCCGTGGTCTGCGGGTCGAAGGGGAACGTGTGGGTCGCGAGCGGCTCCGCGTACTGCGGCTTCGGCGGTTCTGGCGGGGGCGTTGGCTCCTCCGGCTGCGGTGCGAAGACGCTGCATCCCGCAAGCGTTGCGAATACGGCGACGAGCGCCACGCGGCGCGTCGACCGGATGCCTGGAATATTCACGAATCCAATCACTTTCCACCTCTCGTCAGTGTCGAACGCCCGGCGGCCGTTCAGAGCACGGCGGGGCGGTTCGGCAGTTCGTCTTCGTCGCGTCCACCGGGCAATGGCGGGTAGTGCCGGGCCAGCAACCGGCCAGCCTCGTGCACTCCTTCCACCGCGCCCTGCTCATATTGCCCGGAGCGGAACTTCTCTTCCATCGTGCTGCAGACTGCAGCCCACTCCGCGGCGCTCACACGTCCGTTGAAGCCCCTGTCCGCCACGATCTCCACGTCGCGATCCGCCAGCAGCACGTAGATCAGAATGCCGTTGTTCGCTTCGGTATCCCAGACCCCCAGCGCCGCAAAGACCTGCAGTGCCCGGGCCCGCGGTGTCCTGGCTGCCCAGATATCGCCAGGCTCGAGCGACGCTTCGATCGCGAAGCGGATTTCGCCGCTGTGCAGGAGTTCCGATGCGGTGACCGCGCGTTCGATCGCCTCGAGGGCTTCGACCGGGAAAGCGCGCGCAAGTTTGCCACGCGTCGCAGACAGGTGACGAAAAAGACGTGTCCAGTCCATGGCCATCACCAGCCGCCCGAGGCGCCGCCGCCACCGAAGCCGCCGCCCCCGCCGCCGAACCCACCGCCGCCAAAACCACCACCTCCACCGAGCCCGCCACCGAACCCGCCGCCGTAACCCCAGCCGCTGCCGTGACGTCGGCTGTACCAGCCATTGCGGCCGGCACCGGGTCCGCCGCCTCCGCCCGTGCCACCCAACAGCGCGAAGATGAAGGCGACGATGCCAGCCATCACCGAGATGCCGAGGATACTGATGATCAACCAGGCGAGGAAACCGACCACGCCGCCGGTGGCGAGCGCGCCACCGACGCGACCGAACAGGCGCCGAAAGATCGAGCTGCCGACCATCGCGAAGATGAACAGGAACGGCAGGAGATGGACGAGCCCGGGGATGCCGGCCGCAGGCGGACTGAACTCGGGCTCGGGCAACGGCTCGCCCTCGATCACGCGCATGATGCGATCGACGCCGGTATTGATGCCGCCGTAATAATCGCCGCGCTTGAAAGCGGGCGCGATGTCCTGCTGGATGATGCGGTTCGACGTAGCGTCGGGCAGCGCGCCTTCGAGGCCGTAGCCGACTTCGATGCGAACCTTGCGGTCGTTCAGTGCGATGAGCAACAGCACGCCGTCATCGACCTTGCCCCGACCGAGCTGCCACTGGTCGACGACGCGGATTGAATACTGTTCGATTGCCTCGGGCTGTGTCGTCGGCACGATCAGGACCACGACCTGGCTGCCCTGCGATTGCTCGAATGCGGCCAGCTTCGCTTCGAGCGCAGAAGACTGGTCGGCCGCCAGGGTACCGGTGAGATCAGTGACCCGCGCCGCGAGCTGCGGAACGGCAACCAGGTCCTGCGCGAATGCCGGCGAGACAACCGCAGCCATGAGCCACAGCCATGCCGCGAGCAGCAGCCCTCGCAGCAGCAGACGGGAATCGAGCGGGGACGTCGCGACGACCATGGGATCGCCCCGCGCCGCGCCCCGGCTGAGGCGCGACGCGAGGAGTACCTCAGCTCGTCGCAGGGGCGGGTGCGGGCGTGGGCGCCGGGGTGGCCGACGGTGTGCTGAAGTCCACGGTCGGCGGCTGCGCGATCGCCGCTTCGTTCTCGACCGCGAAGTTCGGCTTCACCTTGTAGCCGAAGATCATGGCCGTGAGGTTGGTCGGGAACCTGCGGATCGTCACGTTGTAATCCTGCACCGCCTGGATGTAGCGATTGCGCGCCACGGTGATCCGGTTCTCGGTGCCTTCTAGCTGCGCCTGCAGGTCGCGGAAGTTCTGGTCCGACTTGAGTTCCGGGTACTTCTCGACCACGACCATCAGGCGCGAGAGTGCGCTCGACAACTCGCCCTGCGCAGCCTGGAACTGCTGCAACGAAGCGGGGTCGTCGGCTTTCACCTGCACCTGCGTCGCCCTGGCGCGGGCCTCGGTGACACCGATGAGCACGGCCTGCTCCTGCGCGGCAAAACCCTTCACCGTGTTGACGAGGTTCGGGATCAGGTCGGCGCGGCGCTGGTACTGGTTGACGACTTCGGACCACGCCGACGTCGTCGCTTCGTCCTGTACCTGGATCGTGTTGTAACCGCAACCGGACAACAGCATTGCCGCCGCCACCAGCAAGAGCGCTTGCAAAACTCGCATCGGGAAGTACTCCTTGATTGCCGTTCGGCCCACCCCGGACGACTGCGAATTTAACAGAATCCGGTCACCAGATACGGACGGCCTGATCCGGTGCGAGGTACATCTTGTCGCCTTCCTTCACGTCGAACGCCTTGGCGAAGTCGGGCATGTTGCGCAGGATGCCGTTGGCGCGGTACTCGCTCGGGCTGTGCGGGTCCGTCTTCAGGCGCTTGCGCAGTTCGTCGTCACGGTAGTTCCGGGCCCAGACCTGGCCCCAGCCGAGGTAGAACCGCTGCTCGCCGGTGAACCCGTCCAGCACGGGCGCGGTCTTGCCGTCGAGCGCGATCTGGTAGGCCTTGCGGGCCACCGCGAGACCCGAAAGGTCGCCGATATTCTCCCCGAGCGTGAGTTCGCCGTTGACGTTCATTCCGGGGATCGGGCTGAACGCGTTGTACTGCTGCACGAGCGCATTCGCGCGCGCCATGAAGAGTTCGTTGTCCTTGTCGGTCCACCAGTCGCGCAGGACGCCTTTGCCGTCGAACTTGCGGCCCTGGTCGTCGAAGCCGTGGCTGATCTCGTGGCCGATCACGGCGCCGATGCCGCCGTAGTTGACGGCGTCGTCGGCCGCCACGTCGAAGAACGGCGGCTGCAGGATGGCCGCCGGGAACACGATCTCGTTGGCGAGCGGGTTGTAGTAGGCGTTGACCGTCTGCGGCGTCATGCCCCACTCGGTCTTGTCGACCGGCTGGCCGACCTTTTTCAACTCGCGCTGCACGTTCACGGCACGCGCGCGCAGCACGTTGCCGAGCAGGTCGTCCTTGTCGACGACCAGGCCGGTGTAGTCCTTCCACTTGGTCGGGTAACCGATCTTGACCGTGAAGTTGCGGGCCTTGTCGTGCGCTGCCTGCTTCGTTTCCGGACCCATCCAGGCCAGCTCGTCGATCGACACGTCGAACGCCTTGAGCAGGTTCGCCGACCAGGACGTCCATGCGCTGCTTCGCTTCCGGCGGGAAGTGACGCTTGACGTATTCCTTGCCGAGGACGTCGCCCACCGCAACTTCGAGTTCGGCGAGCGCGCGCTTCCAGCGCGGCTTGATCTGCGGCGTGCCGGAGAGCGTGCGCTGGTAGAAGTCGAAGTTCTCGTCGATGAACGCCTTGCTCAGGTAGGGCGAGTACGCGTCGATGGTGCGCAGAGTGAGGTAGTCCTTCCACGTGGCGAGCGGCACGTCATTGACGGCCTTGCCTACTTCCTGGAAATAGTCCTTCTGCGTCAGGACCAGCTCGCCCGAGCCCGGCAGGGTCATGTCGGTGAGCCACGTCGACCAGTCGATGCCAGGCGTGGCCTGCTCGGCGCTTTCGACGGTCATCGGGTTGTAGAGCGCCTCGATGTCGCGCAGCTTCACCGCGGGCCAGGAGGCCTTGGCGAGGCGCGTCTCGAACGCCATCAGGTCCTGCGCGACCGCGGCGGAATCCTTGCGGCCGGTGAGCTTGAAGACGTTGTCGATGTGCTTCTCGTAGGCGCCGCGGATCTCCGTGAAGCGCTGGTCGGTCGAAAAGTAGTAGTCGCGCTCCGGCAGGCCGAAGCCGGACTGCGTCACCCACAGCGTGTTCAAGTCGGGGTTCTTTGCGTCGGCAAAGATCTGGGCACCGATCGGGTTGTCGATCATCAACAGCTGCGCGCGCGACAGGTACGAGAGCAGTTGCTTGCGGTCAATGATGGCCGCGATGCGGTCGAGTTCGGGCTGCAGCGGCTTCAGGCCGAGCTGCTCGATCTTCGCCTCGTCCATGAAGCTGGAGTAGAAGTCGCCGATCAGCTGCTGGGCAGAGCCGGACGCCGCCCTGGCCGCAGCCGCCTCCTCGACGATCACGCGCAGGTTCTTCTCGGCTTCGTCCGACAGCAGCATGAACGCGCCGTAGTTGGACTTGTCCGCCGGAATCTCGGTGTTCTTGAGCCAGGTGCCGTTGACGAAACGGTACAGGTCGTCCTGCGGCCGCACGGTGCGGTCGAAGTTCTGCAGGAACAGGCCGGACGTCGGCGCCGCCACGGCCGGCGCGGCGGGGCTGGCCGTAGCGGCGGCGGGCGACTCCGGCGCCCGCGGCGCAGCATGGGCGACAAGGGTCGTCAGGGTCAGGGCGACGGGCAAGGACCAACGCAACTGCATCGTCAGGACTCCATGATTGCCGGGTGCGGCCGCTGCGGGCCACGAGGCGCGCGATTATAGAGGAATCGGCTCCGGCCCAGCCGCAGGTGGATCGGCCACTTGAGACGAAGCGTGCCCGCCGCAGGCCAGAGCGTTGCAAGTTGTCCGGCAAGGGCCGGCAACGGGTCTTCGCCGGGGCGCTCGTCTTTGAAACGCTGTACCGCCGACCAGCTCGCGCAGTACCCGATGGCCTGCTCGAGCGACCACTCGGTGACCAGCTGGAACTCCGGCACCCGCTCCTCGGCCCAGGGGAACGGGAGCGTCCGGTAGGCCTCGTCGACGTAGCGGCGCTCCGGCGGCCAGTAGTCGCCGACGACGTCCGCGTAGAGCCGGTCCACGATGCTGTCGATCGCGGCACCGGCCTGGAATTTTTCATACGTCCAGACGGCGATGACCCCGCCTGGCTTCAGGACGCGACCGCATTCCGCGATGGAACCGTTCGAAGTCGAACCAGTGCACGGCCTGCGCGGCGGCTACCAGCGACACCGAGTGGTCCGGGACCGGCAGGTGCTCGGCCATCGCCAGTTCGTAGCGGACGTTCGGGTGCGCAGGTGCCCGCTCGAGTTGCGCAAGGCTGCCGTCGACGGCCAGGACCGCAGCGAAGTGCCCAGCCAGCGCAATCGCCGCCTGGCCATTGCCGGTGGCGCAATCGACTGCCAGTTCGCGATCCGGCGCACGGGACGCGACCCACGTGATCAGGTCGGGCGGATAGCCGGGACGGTAGCGGCTGTAGTCCCCGGATTGTCGTGAAAATGATCCTTGAACGTCGCGGCCGTCGTCATGCGCGGCGATGGTGCCCGTGAACCACAACGCCTGGCAACCGCCGAGCCACTACAATCACGGACCGGATCGTGCGAGGAACAGCGTCGTGGATGGAATCGAAGTCGTCGACATTGCCCACGCGATCGAGCTCGCGCTGGCACCGGTGTTCCTGCTGTCCGGCATCTGGGTTTTCCTGGGCGTGCTGGCGAGCCGCCTCGCACGCATCGTCGATCGCGCGCGCAACATGGAGAAGGAGTTGCGCGTGCCCGAGGCGCGCGACGCCGACCGCCTTCGCAACCAGCTGCAGGCGCTGTCGAAACGCGCTCGTTACATCAACATTGCGATCACGCTCGGCACCGTCGCGGCCCTGCTGGTGGCCATCGTCATTGCCCTGCTGTTCTCGAGCACGTTCATCCCGCTCAATCTCGCCCCGCCGCTCGCGCTCCTGTTCGTGCTGGCGATGTGCGCGCTGGTCGCCGCGTTCGTGAGTTTCCTCATCGAAGTGCGGGTCGCGATCGCGGTGCTCAGGATCGGCGACGGCTAGCGACGTTCGAACACGACCTGGCCGCCGACGAGCGTCATGTCGACGTCGATGGCGTGGATGGCCAGGGGATCGGTCGCGAACAGGTTGCGGCTCAGCACGACGAGGTCGGCGAGCTTGCCGACGGCGATCGTGCCGCGTTCGGCTTCGTCGTGGAGCAGGTAAGCGCCCGACGCCGTGTACGCGGCAACGGCTTCGGGCAGCGTCACGCGCTGCGCGGGAATCCAGGAGGTGTCTTCGACGCCATCCGGGTTCTTGCCGCCCGGATAGCGCCGAGTTACTGCGGTCTCAATGCCGTCCAGCGGATCGACGCCGGTCACCGGCCAGTCCGAGCCCCAGACGAGCGTGGCCTGGGCGTCGAGCAGCGAGCGCGTCAGGTACAGGTTCGCACTTCGTTCGGAGCCGAACATCTTCGGTGCGAACACAGTCTCCCACGGATCGCCTCGACTCCAGAGCGGCGACATGTTCGCAACGACGCCGAGCGCCTTGAAGCGCGGCAAGTCGGCAGCGTCGATCATGGCGATGTGGGCCAGGGTGTGGCGCGAATCGCGCACGCCGTTCACGCGGCGGGCTTCCGCAAACGCATCGAGCGATGCGCGCACCGCGCCGTCACCGAGCGCGTGCACGTGAACCTGGAAGCCCTCCGCATCGAGACGGGCGACGACGCGCTCAAGACGCTCGGGAGCGAGGAATAACTGGCCGTGCCCGAACTTCTCCGGCTCGTCGCTGTAAGGTTCCAGCAGTGCGACCGTGTGCGAGCCGTACGCGCCGTCGAGCACGATCTTCACGCAGCCTGCGTCGACGGACGTGTCGGCGAACGCCCTGCGGTGCCCCACCAGGTCGCGCAGCTGCAGGTCGTCGTTCCCGGCAGGATCGTAGTACTGGCAGATGTGCGCACGCTGGTCGATGCGTCCGGCCTGCGCCAGCGCCGCGTACGCCTGCATGAGTGGAGGACGTGACGCAGCGTCCACGAAGGCCGTGATGCCGTTGCGCTTCAGCTCGTCGAGTGCCGCCGTGAGGTCTTCGGCAATTTCCTCTGTGGACAGCGACGGGATGGCGCCACGCACGAGGTCCATCGCCGTTTCCTGCAGCACGCCGGTGGGGCGGCCGGCCGCGTCCCGCTCGATGCGGCCGTTCGGCGGATCGGGCTGACCGGCGTGACGCCGGATTTCGCC
Source organism: Pseudomonadota bacterium (assembly GCA_016704655.1). Lineage (GTDB taxonomy): Bacteria > Pseudomonadota > Gammaproteobacteria > Steroidobacterales > Steroidobacteraceae > RPQJ01. The sequence continues at coordinate 79,005 of JADIZR010000002.1, forward strand.
AGCGCGCGCGAGTTCGCCCAACCCATGTGCTGCGAGTTGCTGGTCAGGAATGCCGGCCGGTCGGGCACGGCGGCATCGAGCAGTTCGCGTGTCGGCTGGCCGCCCGGCAGGAAGGCCGACTCGCCCCAACCGGTGCCGACGATCCACTCCTTGTGCGGATGCGCCGCCGCGAACCTGCGGATGCGCTCGACGATTGCGTCGCGAGTCTTCAGCCCGTCCAGGTCGAGCGTCGTGTCGGGATTCGGGGCCAGGCCCGGATGCAGGTGCGAATCCTGGAAGCCCGGCAGCAGCGTCCGTCCCTGCAGGTCGATGACGCGAGTCTTGCGGCCGACGTATTTTCGCGCAGTGTCATCGGCGCCGACGTAGACGATGCGGCCTTGCGATATCGCCACCGCGGCTGCGGTCGGCTGGGCAGCATCGACCGTATAGACGGCCCCGTTCAGAAAAACCGTGTCGGCGGCTTGCAGTGCGGCGAAGGTCGGCGCATTCGCGCAGGACAGGCTCATTGCGACGATCCAGCCGAGACGCATGGATTCCCCCCCTTCGTTCGTGATCTGCGCCCGTCCGCATTATTGCGCACGACGAGACCCTTCGCAGCGGCTCGCCGACAAACGTGCGATAACTGTCGCTGCTTACACGGATCCGGGGGGACTGATCAGATGACCAACCTGCCCGCTCGCGCAGCTACGCTGCTGTTCGTGCTGTGCTGCACGACAACTGCACTCTCCCACGAGAAGACGCCGCCGTCGGCAGCCGTTACGGTTGCCGGCAGCCTCGGCGAAACGAACTTTCCGAACTCCGGCGCCGCCGCGGCCCAGCCGGACTTCATGCGCGGGCTGTTGCTCCTCCACAGCTTCGAGTTCGATGCAGCCCGCCAGTCCTTTCGCGCCGCGCAAGCAAAAGACCCAGGTTTTGTCATGGCGTACTGGGGCGACGCGCTCAGTCACAACATGCCGATCTGGGGCGAGCAGGACCTCGAGGCCGCGCGCGTCGTCCTGCGGCGCCTCGGCCCGACGCGCGAGGCGCGCATGACCCAGGCCGCGACGGATCGTGAGCGCGGGTACCTGGCATCAGTCGAGGCGCTGTACGGCGATGGCACGAAAGTCGAGCGCGATGCCAGCTTCAACCGGGCACTCGGTGAACTGGCCAGGAAGTTTCCTGCAGACCTGGACGCCCGCTCGTTCTACGCCTTGTCGTGGCTCGGACTCTCCGGTTCCACGCGCGACACGGCCAACTACATGCGCGCGGCCGCCGAGGCCGAAGCCGTCTACGAGATCGACCCCCGCCATCCAGGTGCGCTGCACTATCTCGTGCACGCCTATGACGATCCTGTGCATGCGCCCCTCGGCCTGCGAGCCGCGCGACGCTACGGCAAGGTCGCGCCGGCAGCGGCACATGCACAGCACATGCCTTCGCACATCTTCTTCGCGTTGGGGATGTGGGACGACGCGATCGCAGCCAATGTCGCCTCCCTCGCGACGGCGCGTAGCCAGGGACAAGGCGGCTATCACGCCCTCGAGTGGCTGGCCTACGCTTACCTGCAGCAGGGGATGCGTGATGATGCCGCGAAGCTGGTGCAGTCCGTGGCAGACGATGTCGCCAGGAATCCCACGCCTGGCAATCGCACGACCCTCGCGTACGCCCGCGCGATGTGGCTCGTCGAGACCGGCAGCGCCGACGCGATGGGGTGGGCAGACGTCGACGAGACGGGCATCAAGTCGATCTATGCGTTTTCGGCATACGATTTTGCGCGCGGCGTAGTCGCGGCCCGAAGCGGCAACGTGGCTGCCGCTGAAGCCCAGGCGCGACGCCTGCAAGCCCGGTCCGACGCGGCACGCGCGAACGCGGTTGGCGTCGTCGCGAGCCGTTACGACTCTGTCACGCCAGTAGAGCTGGAGCAGGGCCAGGTCCTCGCCACCGCGCTCCAAGGAGCGATCCTGTTCGCGCAGGGCAAACGGGACAACGGCCTCGACAGCGTGCGGGAGGCGATCGCCAGGGCCGACTCGATGGCATTCGAATACGGCCCGCCGTACTCGGTGAAACCCCTGGACGAATTGCTGGGCGACCTCCTGCTCACTGCCGGAAGGCCGGTCGAAGCCGCCGCGGCCTACCGGAAAACGCTGGCCGTGCACCCGGACCGCAGGCTGGCCGTTGCGGGTCTGAACGCAGCACTCGGCGCAGAGTCGCCCGACGGCTGACCTGATGCAGCGTTGGACCGGAGGTCGCGATCAGAACGGCCGGTTGACCCGAGGCCATGAAAAAACCCCGGTCTTTTGGGGACCGGGGCTGGAGTGGGCGGACTTTGGTCGAAGGGAAGGGGAAAATCCGCCAGGGGAACCGTTGCGCCGTGGCGCTCAGTGCAGCCTTGCCCACTGCAGGACCTTGACGTCCTGCTGCGCGCGGCCGAAGTTGCGTGCGATGATCCGGGTCGCTTCGTTCATGCCCTTGTTCGGGCGCGGTTGGCTGTCGAGTTCGACCACGCCACGGAACTCCTCGAGACCCCGCGGCTGCGCCTGCTCGACGATGAAATGCGCGTAGAACTTGATGCTCATGGACGGCACGCTACTGTCCGCCCCCGGCCTTTTCCGTGACCTCGTGCACACAAATCCGGCGCCCGGCACCTGCCTGCTGAAAACATGACGCGCTACCGAAAACCCGCCACGCCCGGCTCCAGGTATTCGACCCCCGCAGGTGAGTTCCGGCTGCGCGCCGAGCTCGACGAGCTGTGGCGCGTCTTGCGTCCGCAAGTCACCAAGGCGGTGCAGGAAGCAGCAGCGCAGGGTGACCGCTCGGAGAATGCGGAATACATCTACGGCAAGCGGCAACTGCGCGAGATCGATCGCCGGGTGCGGTTCCTGCGCCAGCGGCTCGAAGGCATGGTCGTGGTATCGCGACCGCCGGACGACCGCAGCCGGATCTTCTTCGGCGCCTGGGTGCAGGTGGAGGACGACACCGGTACGGCAACGGAGTTCCGCATCGTCGGGCCCGATGAACTCGACCCGGCGCGGCGTTACGTCAGCATGGATTCGCCGCTCGCCCGTGCGCTGATGGGCAAGCGCGTCGATGACGAGGTGACGATCGAGATTCCCGGTGGACGACGCGCTTACGTCGTCGTCGGCATCCGTTACGAGGAACCGGACGCAGCGTGACGCGGCAGGCCGTCGTGGGTGTCTTCCACGGCAACGTGATCGCGCCCACCCGACGACGGGGCGGCGCGCGCGGCAGTCACACCACGCGGACGTTCTTGAACTGCCAGGGATCCGTTTCGTCGAGGTCCTCGGGGAACATCCGGCCGCGATCGACCAGCGGGTGCCACTCGGAGTACTCGCCCACGACCAGGCCAAGGTAAGGCCGGCAGATTTCCAGGATGCGCTTGTAGTCGATGTCGTCGGGTTCGACGATGCCGCTGTTCGGATTCTCGATCGCCCAGATCAGGCCCGCCATCGCCGAGACCGTGACCTGCAGCGACGTCGCGCTGTTGTGCGGCGCGAGCTGGCGGGCTTCCTGCACGGAGAGCTGCGAGCCGTACCAGTACGCGTTTTTCTTGTGTCCCGCGAGCAGCACGCCGAGCTCGTCGACGCCCTTCACGATGTCGTCCATCATGATTCGCTTGCTGTCCTGCATGCGCCAGTTGCGGCCGGCGAGCTCGTGCACGGACAGCACCGCGGCGTCGCTCGGGTGATAGGCGTAATGCACCGTCGGGCGATAGACGACCTGCTCACCCTTTTTCACGGTGAGGTAGTCGGCGATCGAGATGGCCTCGCCGTGCGTGATCAGGAAACCGTGGAACGGTCCGGCCATCGGCGTCCAGGTACGCACTCGCGTCGCTGCGCCGGGCTGCATCAGGTAGATGGCGCTGCCGCGGCCGAAGTCGTGCTTCTTGCCGTCGCGCGGCCAGTTCTTTTCATGCGAGCCCCAGCCGAGTTCCGCCGGCTGGCAGCCTTCGCCGACGAATCCGTCCACCGACCAGGTGTTGACGAACTCGTTCGGCTCCTTCTGCCGGTCGCCCACCTGCGTGTCGCGCTCGGCGATGTGGATGACTTTCACGCCCAGCTTGTGCGCGAGCGCAGCCCAGTCGGCGCGCGTGCCCGGCTCGGCTGTCTCGACGCCGGTGTCCGAGGCGATGTTGAGCAATGCCTGCTTCACCAGGTGCGAGACGAGCCCCGGGTTGGCGCCGTGCGTGAGCACTGCCGTCGGCGCCCGCTGCTTCGAATCCTTGAGCGTCAGCGCTTCTTCGCGCAGCGCGTAGTTGGTTCGCCGCGCCGGTGAGATCGTCGGGTCGGTGTAGCCACCCGGCCACGGCTCGATGCAGGTGTCGAGGTAGAGCGCGCCCTTTTCATGGGCGAGCTTGACCAGCGCGAGCGATGACACGTCGACCGACAGGTTCAGCAGGAAGTCGCCGCGGCCCACGATCGGGTCGAGCACGTTCTTGAAGTTCTGGCGCGTCAGCGCGTGCTTCACGAAGCGCACCCCGTATTCCTGCGCGATCTTCTCACCGGCCTCGTCGGCGGTGACGATCGTGACCTGGTCGGGCTGAATGCCGACATGGCGCAGGATCAGCGGCAGTACGCCCTGGCCGATGCTGCCAAAGCCGACGAAGACAAGGCGGCCGGGGAAGACGACGTGAACGGGATAGCTGGTCATGATTGCTCTATCGGGAATCCTGTTTTGCCGACCCCGAACGGGCGGTTGGCTGACTAGTTTACCGCGAAAACTTCCGGAGCCGGTTGCAGGCGCTGCGAGCGGCTCAGCTCCGATGAACCACGTCACGCCAGTGCGGCGGAAAGGACCGATCGTAGCCCGGCAGCTGTTCCACGCGCTCGATCCAGCGGGCAATGGCCGGGTAGGTCGACTCCATCGGCAGGAAGCGCGACCGGAGGTCGCCGGCCTCGCGTTTTTCCATTGCACGGCGGAGCAGCATGATGCCCGGAAAGACTGTCAGGTCGGCCGCCGACGGCTGCTCACCGACGAGCCAGTCCGACTTGCTGAGCCGACCCTCGATCGTGCGGGCCTCGCCCGCGACGAGGTGCATCGCCCTGGTGGTTTCTTCGGCCTGCTGGTCAAGCTGGTCGAGGAACACCGCGGACACGATCTGCGTCAGGAAGTGTTCGGCGTAAGCCTGGTACTCGCAAATGACACGCATGATCGTCCCGGCCTCCTCGGCCGACGTGCCGAAGAGCGGGTAATCCGGGTACTTGCGGTCGAGGTACAGCAGGCAGGCCAGCGACTCGAACACGACGTAGTCGCCGTCCTTGAGCACGGGCACCCGGCCACGCGGATTCATCCGCAGCATCTGCGGCGACTTGTGCTCCTGCTTCGAGAACTGCAACAAGTGCGAGTCGTAGGCGAGGCGCTTGTACTCGAGCGCTAGCAGCACGCGCCAGGAGTGCGGGCTGCCGCTGCCCCAGTAGATTTCGATGGCCATGAATCCTCCGCCGCGCCCCTTGCGGCGCAGGTGCATCCGGATTGTACTGGCAGCTGCGGAGGAAGCGACGATGACCTGGCAGACACTCGTGAGCGCGGAACAGGTGGCCGATCGGCTCGGTGATCCGCGGCTGCTGGTATTCGACTGCCGCTACGAACTGGCGCGTCCCGAGGCTGGCCGCGAAGCCTACCTGCGCGGCCACCTGGTGGGTGCCATCCACGCGGACCTGCATCACGACCTCGCGGGGCCGACGTCGCCGACCAGCGGCCGGCATCCCCTGCCGGATCCACAGGTCTTCGCAGCACGTCTGCGGCGCTGGGGTGTCGATGACGATTCGTTGCTGCTCGCCTATGACGACGCCACCAGCATGTGGGCCTCGCGTTTCTGGTGGATGACGGCGAAATGGCTTGGCCATCGACACGTCGCGGTCATGGACGGCGGCATGCACCGCTGGCTGCAACTCGGCCTGCCGATGACGACTGATCCGGCTCCGTTGCGCCCGACCGGTGACTTCGCGGCACGTCCCGATGCGGGGGCGTTTGTCGATGCCGATACGACGCAGGCGGCTGCGCTCGATCCGCAGCGCAGGGTGCTCGATGCCCGCGCCGCGGAGCGTTATCGCGGCGAGGTCGAACCGATTGACCCGGTCGCGGGCCACGTGCCCGGCGCGCTCAATCATCCATCGTCGGGCGTCGTCGCTGCTGACGGCCGGTTGCTGCCGCCCGCCGAGTTGGCGCGCGCGTTCGCCCAATCCCTCGGGCCTGTCAGCGCGGCCGACACGATCACGATGTGCGGGTCGGGCGTCACGGCCTGCCACCTGCTGCTGGCGATGGAACACGCCGGACTGCCTGGAGCGCGCCTCTATCCCGGCAGCTGGAGCGAGTGGTCGAGAAACCCCGCGCGCCCGGTCGCGCGCGGAAGGTGAGGAAGGGGAGGAAGGGCAGGAAGGATAGGAAGGGCAGGAAGGACAGGAAGGACAGGAAGGGAAGAGCCGGAGGTGATGCTGAGCCATCCAGGTAGCCGCTCTGCCCTTCCTCGCCTTCCTGTCCTTCCTATCCTTCCTGCCCTTCCTCCTCTTCCTCCCCTTCCTCCCCTAGATTTCTATTTACGTGGCCCCCGCTTCTGACTATCGTGCGCGCCTCTTTTTTCCGGCCTGAACGCCGGACACAGGTGGAACGACCAAGACAGTGGAAAATCCCGACCGCAAGACTGGCTACACCGGCCCCTGGAACGTCGAGGACTCGCTCGACCTTTACGGCGTCAACGCCTGGGGCAACGGCTACTTCGGCATCAATGCCGCTGGCCACGCCATCGTGCGTCCCGACTGGACCGAGGGCCGGGAGATCGACCTGCACGAGGTCGTCACCGGCCTGGCCGCGCGTGACCTGTCCACGCCCGTGGTCGTCCGCTTCTCGGACATCCTGCGTCACCGCCTGACGCGACTGCGCGACGCGTTCGCCACTGCGATTGCGGAAAACGAATACACGAGCCGCTATTGCGCGGTGTTCCCGATCAAGGTCAACCAGCAGCGGCTGGTGGTCGAGGAAATTTACGGCTACGGCCGCGAGTTCGGCTTCGGCCTCGAGGTGGGCTCCAAGCCCGAGCTGCTCGCCGTGATGGCACTGACCGAAGGCGAGTCCGAGCGCCTGATCATCTGCAACGGCTTCAAGGACGACAGCTACATCGAGGCCGTGATCCTCGCGACCAAGCTCGGCCGCACCATCATCCCGGTGGTCGAGAACTTCAGCGAGCTCGCCCTGATCCTCAAGCACGCGAAGAGGTACGACGTGCGTCCGCGCCTCGGCGTGCGCGTGAAGCTCGCGAGCGAAGGCGCCGGACGCTGGCGCGAATCGTCCGGCGAAAAGAGCAAGTTCGGCCTGTTCGTCACCGAGATCCTCGACCTCGTCGGCGTGCTCAAGGAACACGGGATGGAGGACTGCCTGCAGCTCGTGCACTGCCACCCGGGCAGCCAGCTGCAGGACATCCGCCGCGTCAAGGACGCCGTGACGGAACTCGCGCACGTCTACGCCGAACTCAAGCAGCTGGGCGCCGGCCTGCAGTACATCGACATCGGCGGTGGCCTCGGCGTCGACTACGACGGCAGCCGCACCAATTACGAATCGTCGATGAACTACACGCTGGCCGAATACGCCAGCGACGTGGTCTATCGCATCGCGAACGTGTGCAACGCCCGCGGCATCGATCATCCGATCATCGTCAGCGAATCGGGGCGCGCGATCGCCGCGCACCACAGCCTGCTGATCTGCGACGTGCTCGGCAGCTCGCAGCTCGACCGCTTCCGCGTCACCGAAGCCGACGAGCAGATGGTCCGCGGCAAGGAAATCCCGCAGCCGGTGAAGGACCTGCTCGACGCCTACCGCTCGGTCTCCGAGCGCCGGCTGGTCGAGTGCTACCACGACGCGCTGCAGGCACGTGAGCAGGCACTGCAGATGTTCAGCGTCGGCTACCTCGGCCTCGAGGCCCGTGGCCTGGTCGAGCGCCTGTACTGGGCCACCTGCGCGAAGATCCGCGACCTCTGTCGCAAGCTGGATGCGGTGCCCGAGGAACTCGAAGGTCTCGAGACGATCCTGAGCGACATCTACTTCTGCAACCTGTCAATCTTCCAGTCGCTGCCCGACAGCTGGGCCATCGACCAGTTGTTCCCGATCATGCCGGTGCACCGCCTCGACGAGCGCCCGGCGCGCACGGGCGTGCTGGCCGACATCACCTGCGATTCTGACGGCAAGATCGATCATTTCGTCAGCCTGCGCGAGACCAAGCGCTCGCTCGAACTGCACGACCTCAAGCCGGAGGAGCCGTACTACATCGCGTTCTTCCTCGTCGGCGCCTACCAGGAAACGCTCGGCGACCTGCATAACCTGTTCGGCGATACGCACGTCGTGCACATCAAGCTGCACGACGAGGGCGGCTGGTGGATCGAGGAAACCGTGAAGGGAGATTCGGCGACCGAGGTGCTGCGTTACATGCAGTACGACGTCGAACGGCTGGTACCGCAGTTCGCGCGCGACTGTGAACGCGCCGTGCGCGAAGGCCGCATCACGCTGCCCGAGAGCCAGGCAATGCGCCGCTTCTACGAAGCCGAACTCGCCGGCTATACGTACCTCGAACCCTAGCCGAGCGAGCCGAACCCGAGCAGCACGGCGATGCCGAGCGCGAGGAAGATCGCGGCGGCGATCCGGTGCACCACCTGCATCGGCAGCTTCTTCGCGGCGACTTCGCCGAGCAGCACCGCCGGCACGTTCGCCAGCATCATGCCGAGCGTCGTACCCGCCACGACTGCCACCAGCGAGCTGTACTTCGCGGCCAGCGCGATGGTCGCAATCTGCGTCTTGTCGCCCATCTCGAGCAGGAAGAACGCGATCAACGTGGTGACGAACACGCCGAACCGGGGAGCGGCGTCTTGCTTTTCATCGTCGCCGTACTTGTCGGGCACGAGCGTCCAGGCCGCCATCGCGATGAACGACAGGCCGAGGATCCAGCGCATCGCCATCGGTCCGACCAGCGCCGAGATCCATGCACCCGCCGCGCCGGCCACCGCGTGGTTGACCGCCGTCGCGACCAGGATGCCGAGGATGATGGGGATCGGTCTGCGGAATTTCGCCGCGAGCACGAGCGCGAGCAGCTGCGTCTTGTCACCGATCTCGGCAAGAGCGACGACACCGGTCGAAACGAGAAAGGCTTCCATGGTCTGGGCTCAAGCGAAGGCGGCGGCGGACCTTAGCACCGTGCCAGACGGGACCGCCATGCGCATCGGCACCGGGCTCAGGCTGCTGCGTAACATGCAGCAAGTCATTGAACGTTCACGAGCATTTAACAGGCCCGTCATGGGCAGGCGGTGCAATGTCGCCCTGTCTCACCGCACGGCGTCACCCAGGATGCTCGAAGAAGCTCTCGATCCGCGACCGTCCCTGCCACTCGAATTCGCCCGCGTCTTGACCGGATCTGCAACGGTCCCGGCCGTCTCGGTCGCCACGCTCGCGCAGATCTGGAACGACGACGCGTCGTTCTGGAGCAACCTGCGCACCCTGGAGTACTGGACCGACCGCGCCCATCGCTGATCCCGGTCTTGTCAGACCCCGCACCGCACGACGGAGCCGCCAGCGGCATTTTTTTGCGCTGCATCAACGATTTAGGTTGCAGCGTCCCCGATCTGCAAGTACATTCGGCCTTGGTCAAAGTTTGACCAACGAGCGCCCAGCGCGAAAACGGCACCGAGACGCAATCGAACAACGAGCCGAGTTCCGAGGATTCAATCCTTCGCTTCGCCTGGTGCCGACCATTCCATGACGACCCTGCCCATGGGCTCACTGCCCCTCGCTACCCCAGCCCGGCTTGTTGCCGTTAGACCTGGTCTCGGCGTGCGTTCGGGTCGCCTCGTCCGGCCTGCGCCGGGCCGCGTGGGATCGATTTCAGGGGGGTGTGGTAGCATGCGCCGCGATCGTTGCCCGTACGTGTCTTGCAGAGCGCCATTCGGCGCCTCTAGTTTCGAGCCGAAACGTCTTCGATCAGTGACAGGAAACGTCGCTGGAGCGCCGGCTGGATCAGCCAGGCGACACGAATGACTCACGGCTGCGAACCCCTGTTTGAATGAGTGTTGAGTAGTGCCGGCCAGGCAATGACGCCTGTGTTCCGGTTTGATGTGTTACTTCTGAGGATGTTCGAATGACCAAGATTTACGTGGGCAACCTGCCTTTCACAGCGACGGAACCTGACGTGCGCGAGCTTTTCGCCCAGCACGGCACCGTCGAATCCGTTGCCCTCCCGACTGACCGTGAGACCGGCCGGCCGCGCGGCTTTGGCTTCGTCGAAATGCCGCAGGCTGATGCCCAGCGCGCCATGCAGGCGCTCAATGGCTTCAACATGGGGGGTCGTCCCCTGCGCGTCAATGAAGCGCAGGATCGTCCCCGCACCGGCGGCGGTGGCGGCGGCGGCGGTCGTCCGGGTGGCGGTGGCGGTGGCCGTCCGGGCGGCGGTGGCGGCGGCTATGGCGGTGGCGGCGGCGGCGGCGGCGGCTACGGCGGTGGTGGCGGCGGCGGTCAGCGCCGCTGGTAACCCCGTTCGGGCCTGAGGCCTGAAGCCCGGTCCCGACCGAACCAGCAAGCCTGCTGAAGGCCGCAGCCTAACGGTTGCGGCTTTCACTCCCTGGCGCTCGAAGCACCCTCCTGGGTGCGGCGGGATCGCGCGCCTGCGGCGAATATTCAATTCGCCTGCTTACCACATGTCCCGCAAACGGCTCGCGACGTCGATGCGCGGGCCCTCGGCTGCCTTGAGTGCGCCGAATCCTTCCTTCGTTTCCCCGGCGGTCACCCGCTGGAATCTCTTCATCACCGGCTCGGTCAGGAAGCGGCTGCGCGCGCCATGCACGTAGCGGTCACCCGTGCCCTGTTGCTGTGTGACGTAGAAGCGCACGGGAGCGATCAATCGCAGCTCGGTGCGGGCCCGCGTCATCGCCACGTAGAGCAGGCGGCGCTCCTCCTCCAGTAGTTCGGCCCGGCCGGCCGCGAACTCCGACGGGAACGTTCCGTCGGTGACGTTCAACACGTGCACCGACTCCCACTCCTGTCCTTTGGCGGAATGCACCGTCGACAGCACGAGGTAGTCCTCGTCGAGCAGCGGATCGCCGGCGAGGTCCCCCGTGGCCTGCGGCGGGTCGAGCGTGAGTTCCGTGACGAAAGTTTCGCGGGTGAGGTGCTGCTGGCTCAGGCGCTCGAGCTGGTCGAGATCGCCGCGCCGCGCATGCGCTGCCTCGTACAGGCGTTCGAGCTGCGGTTCGTACCATTGCCGCACGCGTCCCACCTGCCCTTCCCAAGGCGCGTTTTCCGCGCCGATGTCGGCCAGCAACCGGGTGAGCGGGCCCCAGGTATCGCGGGTCGCTGCAGGCACGGGGTGCGCCAGCAGCGCCAGCCACGAAAATGCTGCGGCTTCGAACGCTTCGCACGCGCGCTGTGCATTGGCGGGACCCATGCCGGGCAGCAACTGCAGCACACGGAAGGCCGCGATGCGGTTGCGCGGGTTGTCGGCCCAGCGCAGCAGCGCGAGCAGGTCCTTCACGTGCGCAGCTTCGAGGAACTTGAGGCCGCCGTACTTCACGTACGGGATGTTCCGGCGCATGAGTTCGAGTTCGAGCACGTCGCTGTGATCGGCGTTGCGGAACAGCACCGCCTGGCGACGCAGGTCGACCCCACGCTCGCGCGCCTCCAGCACGCAGTCGGCGACGAAGATCGCCTGTGCCTGTTCGTCGAGCACCGTCACGTACTGCGGCAACGCGCCGGAACCACGCACGCTGTGCAGGTGCTTGCGGTACTGCCGCGCGCCCTCCGCCATCAGCGTGTTGGCGGCATCGAGCACGGGCTGTGTCGAACGATAGTTTTCCTCGAGCGTGACGACGCGCGCGGTCGGCGTGAAGCGCGACGGAAATCCGAGGATGTTGTCGATCGACGCGGCACGGAAGGAATAGATCGCCTGTGCGTCGTCGCCGACGACGGTGAGTCCGGCGCCGTCGGGCTTGAGCCGCAGCAGGATCTCGGCCTGCACGACGATTGGTGTCCTGGTATTCATCGACCAGCACATGGTCGAAACGCGAGCCGATTTCGGCAGCCAGCGCCGGATCGGCCGTCATCACGTGCCAGTAAAGCAGCAGGTCGTCGTAGTCGAGTACCTGCTGTTCGAGCTTGGCCTCGACGTAGGCGCGGCACAGTGCCGTCAGTTGCTGTTCCCAGTCGAGGCACCACGGGTATGCCGTCTCGAGCGTGTGCCGCAACGGACGCTGCGAGTTGACGCGATGCGAGTAGAGCCCCAAGCAGGTGTCCTTGCGCGGGAATCGCTTCACCGTCTTCGAGAAGCCGAGCCGGTGACGCACGACGTCCATGAGGTCGGCGGAATCGCTGCGGTCGAGCACGCTGAAGGCGGGATCGAGGCCGAGCCGCGGCGCATATTCGCGGATCAGGCGGTTGCCAATCGAGTGGAACGTGCCGGACCACGGCAGTCGCAGATGGTCCGGGACGCGGGTCGTCGAATTCGCCCGGGCCGCGAGCGCCTCGGCCATGACCTTCTGCGCGCGCCGGGTCATTTCGAGCGCGGCCCGCCGCGTGAACGTGAGCAACAGCATGCGCTCCGGCAGCACGCCGGCGAGCAGCAGGCGCGCGACTCGATGCGCCAGCGTGCTGGTCTTGCCCGTGCCCGCCCCGGCGATGACGAGTAATGGCGCGGCTTGAATTCCACCACTGCCGCGCGGTTCGCCATGCATCACCGCGTCGCGTTGCGCGGCGTTGAGCGTGGCGAAGGCGGAGTTCGTGCTGGACATGGCAGGCAGTCACTATAGGCAGAGGCTGTATGGATATCCAGTACCGACGGGCAGGAAGGTCAGGAAGCGCAGGAAGGGAAGGGGGGCGGTCGCTTCTTGCCTTCCGGCACTTCCGGCACTTCCGGCACTTCCTGCGCTTCCTGACCTTCCTGCGCTTCCTGACCTTCCTGCGCTTCCTGACCTTCCTGCCCTTCCTTGTAATATGCCGGCCCCACGGGGTGTCGTTTCGATTACCGGGGGGTTGGACCAGAAAATGGCGAAAGGGAACAGCGACGCACCGCAGGCGGACCGATACCCGTCACAGCCGTCGCACGTGACGGCGCTCGACCTGCCGCTGCCGCCGCGCGAGTCGCTGCCGCCCGACCTGCAGAAGTACTTCCGCGTGTGCGACGAGAGGATCGGCTTCCTGCCGAACGTGCTCGCCGCCTACACCTTCGACGAGAAGAAGCTGCGCGCGTTCATCGGCTTCTACAACGAGCTGATGCTCGAGGACTCGCCGCTCAGCAAGCTCGAACGCGAGATGATCGCGGTGGTCGTCTCGTCGGCCAATCGCTGCTACTACTGCCAGGTGGCGCACGGGCAGGCTGTGCGCGAACTTTCAGGCGATCCGGCGTTTGGCGAGCTGCTGATCATGAACTACCGCGCGGCGGCGCTGCTGCCGCGGCAACGGGCGATGCTCGACTTCGCCCACAAGATGACCGTGACGCCCGCCGAGATCGTCGACGAGGATCGTGCCGCACTGCGTGACGCGGGTTTCGACGATCGCTCGATCTGGGACATCGCCGCGGTGGCTGCATTCTTCAACCTGTCGAACCGGATGGCGACCGCAGTCGACATGATGCCGAACCTCGAATACCACGCGAAGAGCCGCTGACGGTTCGGCGGCTGTCGCGTGCAACGCTGGATAAACCCCGGCGGGTCCTGCAGTCGACGCAACGCCGTCGACTGGCAATGCCGGTCGGCTTGAAGGCGAGCCTGCCGCAGGCCTACCATGGCTGATTATCGCCGCGCCTGGAGAGTCCCCGTGAACCTGCGACATTGCCGTCAACGCCTGCTGCTCGCCTGCTCGTTACTGAGCCTGCTCGTGGTCGCTGGCTGCGCCTCTGGTCCGACGATCCGCAGCAACGTCGATCCGGGCGTCGATTTCAAGAGCTTCCGCACGTTCGGCTTCTTCGAGCCGCTCGCCACCGATCGCGAGGGTTACCAGTCGCTGATTTCGCAGCAGCTGGTGGCCTCGGCTGAGCGCGAGCTGGTGGCCCGCGGTCTGCAGCGCTCGGACACGAGTCCTGACCTGCTGGTGAACTTCAGCGCGAACCTCGATCAGCGCCTTCGCGTCACGCAGACGCCGGCGGTCCACTCGCGCAACTTCCATAGCCACCGGCGGGGCTTTTACAGCACCTGGCCGATGTACCAGCAGACCGAGGTCCGCCAGTACACGAAAGGCACGCTCGGCATCGACATAGTCGACGCGGCCCGGCGGCAACTGGTCTGGGAAGGCTTCGCCCTGGGCCGGGTTACGCAGCGGACGACGGACAACCTCGGGCCCGTGCTCGATGCGGCGGTCGTGGATATTTTCAGCAGTTTCCCGCTGCAGCCCTAGCGGACCAGTTCCATGATCCTGCGCTTGAAGTCGTTGTACGGCGGATAGCGCATGGGCGCGTCGAAGCGGAAGCCGCGCTTCATGACGGGCTTCATGTGGCTGAACGTTTCGAAGCCGTACCAGCCTGTGTAGCGGCCCATGCCGCTGTTGCCGATGCCACCGAACGGCAGCTCCGGCGAGACCATGAAGATCACCGCGTCGTTGATGCAGACGCTGCCGGCGCTCAGCTTGTCCAGCACGGCGTCTTCGAGCGCCTTGCTTTTCGTGAACAGGTACAGGGCGAGCGGCTTCGGCCGGTCGGCGACGAACTTGATCGCGTGGTGCATCTCGTCGACGGTGATGACGGGCAGCACCGGGCCGAAGATCTCCTCCTGCATCAACTCGGAGTCCGGCGCCGGGTCCAGCACGATCGTCGGGGCGACGTAGCGCTTCGCCACATCCACCTGTCCGCCCGTGTGAATCGTCTGCCCTTCCAGCAGCCTGGCAAACCGCGCAGTGTGGCGTTCACTCGCGATGCGGCAGTAGTCGGGGCTCTGGCTCGGGTCTTCGCCGTAGAACTCCTTGATCTTCGCCGCCAGGATCTCGGTGAACTGCGCTGCCACCGCCCTGTGCACCAGCACGTGATCGGGGGCTACACAGGTTTGCCCGGCATTGATGAATTTGCCCCAGGCGATGCGCGATGCCGCGACCTCGAGGTTGGCGTTCTTGTCGATCAGGCACGGGCTCTTGCCGCCCAGCTCGAGGGTGCATGGGGTCAGGTGCTTCGCCGCAGCGGTCATCACGATGCGCGCGACGCGTTCGTTGCCGGTGTACAGAATGTGGTCGAACTGGTTTTCGAGCAGCTCGGTCGTCTCCGGAACACCGCCTTCGACCACGGCGAAGGCGTCCTTGTCGAGATAGCGCGGCAGGATCCGGGCGATCGCCGCCGAGGTGTGCGTCGTGACCTCAGAGGGCTTCATCACGGCGCAGTTGCCGGCGGCGATCGCGCCGACCAGCGGGGCGCACACCATGGACAATGGATAGTTCCAGGGGGCGATGATCAGCACGACGCCCTTGGGCTCGGGCTGGATGTAGCTGCTGCCCGGGAGCGCCATCATCGGCGTCGACACACGCTTGGACCGGGCCCAGCGGTGCAGGTGCTTGCGCGCGTAGTTTGCCTCGCTCGCGACGAATCCGAGTTCACTGAGCGCCGTCTCGAAACTTCCCTTGTGCAGGTCGGCCTGGAGCGCTGCGGCGAAATCCGCCTCGTGCTCGCGCATCATCCGGGCGAGTTCGCCGAGCTGGTGCAACCGCCATTCGATCGGGCGCGTCTTCCCGGTCGCGAACGTGGCCCGCACGCGCTGCAGCACGTCCGGTATCGATTCTGCTGTCGTCATCCCCGTCTCCCTCGGCCTTCTGGCAGCCCCGCTGTGCGACAACGCTACCACACAGCGAGCTGGCTTGGTGCACCGCACCAAATGCAGAATGCGGCATCGTCGGGGACGGGGAACGGCATGGCTGGCAGGGTCCGCAGCGTCTACAAAGGCAAGGTCCTCAAGCTCAATGTCGAGCGCGTCAAGCTGCCGAATGGCGCGGTGGTGGACCTGGAAGTCGCGCACCACCCGGGCGGAGCTGTCGTAGTCGCGCTCGATGCGGCAGGTCGCGTCTGCCTGTTGCGGCAGTACCGCCATGCGGCGGGCGGCTGGATCACCGAGTTACCGGCGGGCAAGATCGACAACCGGGAGCCGCCGCTCGAGTGCGCAAAGCGCGAGCTGGCCGAAGAAGCGGGCGTAACCGCGCGATACTGGAAACGCCTGGGTCAGTTCTTCAGTTCCCCCGGCGTGTTCACCGAGGTCATCCACGTCTTCCTGGCGCGAGGGCTGGCGCCTTGCGACTCGGCGCCGGAAGCCCACGAGGTCCTCGAGGCGCGCTGGGTCCCGCTGGCGGAGGCAACAGCGCTGGCGGCAAACGGCAGCCTGCCGGACGCGAAGACGACCATCGGCCTGTTCTGGGCCCGGGCCCTCCTGCAGACCAGGGGGCGCGCAGCGGCTGTCGCTCGACCCGGAACGTGATGCATTTCACACTGTCGGCCTCGTACATTTTGTAGCATTACGGTCGACGTCCGTCCGGCAGAAGACAGAACGAAACCCCATGGCCGACGAATCTTCGCGCAAGCCGCCGGTCCTCCCGGCACTGCCGCCGGTCCCGCCGGAGCCGGGCGAGCCCGGTCGCCTGGCCGAAGACGATCGCGGCAACATTACCTGGCAGTGGGCGAACGAAGACGTTCTCCAGGCTGACGACACTGCCGGCGCCATCGAGCGGCTGCGCGTCCTGGTCGATCCGAAACTCGACGTAGTCGACGACGACGCCACGAGGAATCCGGTCCGGGACAACCCGAAGGGCCTGAAGGTCGGCTACAACCCGTACGACAGCGGGTCACTCGGCAAGACGGCGCGAATCAAGAAGCTGGACCTGCGCGAGCTCTCGAAATGGATCGACGCGAAGCGCAAAGCCGAAGAGTCCGGCGACCCCGAGAAGTAAGCCCGCCCGGGCGAGCTCACGCGAAGTGCAGTGCGTGCCTGAGCTTGGCGTGACTCCCGAGCCTGTAGAACGACCGTAACTCCGCGAGCAGTGCCGCGGGGCGGGCCTGTCGCCTGCGCAGGAATCTCGTCTCGAGTCGCTCGCAGAATCGTGCTGCACAGCGGTGAGCTTCGGCGTACCGCTCCCGCTCCGCGGCGGTCAGGTGCGGCAGGAGGCGACACCCTTCGAACAAGCGCTGGAACAGCTCACCCGGGAAGCGGCCCCCACGCTGCGCCAGCAACAGGCTGAGCGCGCTCGCATACTTGTCCACCTCCGCCTGCAGCTCGAGTTCGAGCAACGACACCCGGCGATCGCAGTCCGCGCTCCACGTCAGGTAGTGGAAATGGCTGACGCCCTCGAGGGCGGTGCAGTAGTCGCCAAGGTTCGATTCATCGAGAGCGACGAGCGGACAGCGCCGACCAAGCCGCTCCAGCACGGACACATCAAGGTACAACCCCAGTTCCATGCCATCGTCCGTCGTGGCGATCAGCAACTGCTCGTCGGTCGCGGGTGGTGACGGCAACTCCTGCAACGCCGCAGCATGCGCCGGATCGGTGATCAGGTAGTCGTGCACGTCGTGCGCGACAGGCGCGTCGTAGAGCGCTGCCAGCAGTGACTGCATCTGCCCGAGCAACGTCATGGGCCTGCCTCAGTTCGGAGCGTGCCCGGTCGGCACGACGGCTGGCTCGACACCGAGGCCGCGCAGGATGCCATGCGCACGCGGGCTGCCGGTCTTGAGCCAGATCTCGTACTGGCGCAGCACGTCGCGGTGATCGTGGCGATGCGCCATCTCGCTCACGTCGTTCAGCGCGTCGACGAGTCGCTGGAACTTGTGTGCAAGCTCGGTGAAAACGGCGCCCAGTGCACGTCCGCGAGCACCGGTGCGGCACGAGTCCGCGAGCGTGCCGTAGGCACGGCCACCCATGGCAATGTGATAGTCGATGTCGACCAGTCGTCGCGCGAAGCCCTGCGCGAAGAAGCCCGCCATGAACAGCGAGACGTCGCCGAGGCGCTGCAGCGTGCGCAGGCGATCTTCGCGCGTGGGCGCTTCGCCCGCTTCTGCCAGCATCAGGGCCAGGGGCTTGAGTTGCGGCCCGCCGGAGGCGCCGTCGAACAGCGCTTCCGAGCGCGCGAACATCGTCAGCAGGTTGACGACGTAATGTTCGGTGTGGTCCTCCACCTCGACCCGTTGCCGCTCGAGCGCTGCATGGACCGAATCGCGGAAGAACTCCTGCAAGTTGCGCACGTCGATCGTCGGGTCGTGGGCCATGCCGCGTTCCTCTGCAGTGCCGTTGGCAGCCAGCGATCGCGCCTGCTGACAGATCGCATCGCCGCGAGCCTGGTTCTACGCAGCTGAAACTAAAGGCAGTCGTAAAGATTTTTCAAGGGGCACGTAGTGCGTTCTGCGAGCCAGCGCACGGATCGGTACCATGCAGGCATCGTTCAAAGGCGGCGCAGCATGAAAGTCTTCGGCATCGTGGGCCGGAAAAACTCCGGCAAGACGCACCTGGTCACGCGGCTGGTGCGTCTCGCGGCGCGGCGCGGACTGCGTGTGTCGACGCTCAAGCACGCGCATCATTCCCTCGATATCGATCGCCCCGGCAAGGACAGCCACCTGCATCGCGAGGCCGGCGCGCATGAAGTGCTGGTCGCATCGGCCGAGCGCTGGGCGCTGATGCACGAGCATCGCGGCGCACCGGAACCGTCGCTGGTCGAACTGCTGTCGCGGCTCGCACCCTGCGACCTGGTGCTGGTCGAGGGTTTCAAGCGCGAAGTCTGCCTGCGGCTCGAGGTCTACCGCGCCAGTTGCGGGCAGTTACCGCTGGTTTTCGAGGACCAGGGCATCCTGGCGGTGGCGACTGA
Organism: Pseudomonadota bacterium; assembly: GCA_016704655.1. Taxonomy (GTDB): domain Bacteria; phylum Pseudomonadota; class Gammaproteobacteria; order Steroidobacterales; family Steroidobacteraceae; genus RPQJ01. The sequence continues at coordinate 97,776 of JADIZR010000002.1, forward strand.
CGACGTCACGACTTTTGCAGGACGCAGCGACCTGCCGTGCCTGCCGCTGGATGACGACGCGGCGGTGCTGGACTACGTGCTCACGCGGGCCTGAGTCGCTGCCGCAATCGCGGCGGCCAGCTCATCGAGCCCACGGATCGTGAGCGCGGGCGGCTCCGATTCACGCGGCCACGCCGCGGCTTCCCGGTTGAGCCAGACCGGCAGCACGCCAGCCGCGCGCGCACCTTCGACGTCGGCTTCCGCGTCGTCGCCGACGTGCGCGACCTCGTGGGCTGCGAGCCCGGCACGCTCGAGCAGGATCTCGAAAATGCGCGGATCGGGCTTGAGCATCCCCGCCTCGCGCGCCGCGAGGCTCATCTCGAAATACTGGTCGATGCCGCACAGGGAGAGATCGGCGTTGCCGTTGCTGAGGGCGAACAGACGATAGTCCGGGGCCAGCGCTGCGAGCGCGGGTCGCACGTCGTCGTAGAGCGTCACTTCATTGCGTGCGCGATAGAACGCCTCGAAGGCATGGTCGGCCATAGCTTCGGGGTACGTGGCCTCGCGCGCGTGCTGGCGCAAAGCCTCGAGCCGCAGCCACGTGAAGTCGTGCCGCATCGCCGGGTGGTCGAGCGCCATGCGGGCACGCACGTCGCGCATCGAGCGCAAGTCGTGGCGCTCAGTCACCCGGGGATAGTGGCGCGCCAGGAACTCGTGCATCGCGTGCTCCGCGCGCACGATGACGGGCCACACGTCCCAGAGGGTGTTGTCGAGATCGAAAATGATCGCCCGGATGCCGCCCATGGGGATTGCCGTATGATGCGCCGCGACTTAACGCAGGCGGCGAGTCTACATGAGGACCTTCGGCACGAAGTTTGGCGAACGCATGGCGCGGCCCACGGGCGCGCTCGAACTGATGGCGGACCTCGGTTCCGCCATGGCGCGGGGCGGTTCGCACGTCCACATGCTCGGCGGTGGCAATCCCGCGCGCATCGCTGCGGTCGAGGCCGTGTACCGGCGGCGGCTCGCGGAAATCGCGTCGGACCCTGCGCAGTTCGGTCGGTTCATCGCGGGTTATTCCGCACCCGCGGGCGACCTCGGGTTTCGCGACGTCGTCGCGCTTTCACTGCGCAATGAGTTCGGCTGGTCGGTGACGGCCGGCAATGTAGGACTCACGAGCGGCAGCCAGTCGGCGTTCTTCTTCCTGTTCAACCTGTTCGCCGGTGAGCGCACCGACGGCGGACATTGCCGCATCCTGCTGCCGCTGGCCCCCGAGTACATCGGCTACGCCGACGTCGGTCTCACGCTGGGCATGCTGCTCGCGCAGCCCGCCGGGATCCATGAGCTGGATGACGGCTACTTCAAGTACTTCGTGGATTTCGATCGACTCGACGTGCCGGACGACGTCGGTGCGCTGTGCGTATCGCGGCCCACCAACCCATCCGGCAACGTGCTGACGCTCGAGGAACTGCAGCGGCTCGATGCGCTCGCCCGCGCGCGCCGGGTGCCGTTCATCATCGATGCGGCCTACGGCCTGCCCTTTCCCGGCATCCAGCACGAGCACCTGGATTCGCTGTGGAATCCCAATGTCGTGCTGTGCCTCAGCCTGTCGAAGCTGGGGCTGCCGGCGGCGCGCACCGGCATCATCGTGGCGGATGAGTCGATCATCGAAGCGCTGACCGCATTCAATGCGACGGCCGCGCTTGCGCCGCCGTCAACTGGACCGGTCATCGTCGAGCCGCTGCTGCGCAGCGGTGAACTCGCCAGGCTTTGCCGCGATCACCTGCGCCCGCATTACGCGGAGCACAGTGCCGCGGCCGTGCAGGCACTGCGCGAAGCATGCGTCGGCCTGCCGCTGCGAATTCACCGGCCCGCAGGCGCGTCCTCCCTGCGGCTGTGGTTCCCGGGCCTGCCGACCTCACGCGCAGGAACTCTATCGACGGCTGAAGCAGCGCGACGTGCTCGTGCTGTCGGGACACCATTTCTTCCCGGGCGTCGAGCACGACGATCCGCACCAGCACGAATGCCTGCGCCTGAGCTACGCGCAGCCGCCCGAGAGCGTGCGGGCCGGCATTGCGATCCTCGCCGAGGAAGTGCGGCACGCGTACGAGCGCGGGTAGTTGCCGACACGCGGCGGTCCGATGGGTTTCAGGCCGGGACGCCGTAAATCCGTCCCTGGAGGCTCCGCGCGCAACGTCCTGTTGCGCGACGGCCCGGCCTTGAAACCCATCAGACCGCCACCTGCCGGCTGATTCGCGCGCCGTCAGCGCGGCCCGCGCTCGGCGAGAAACTCCGACAGCACCAGCGACGTATGCGATTCGCGCGGTGCCGCGGCGAGTTGCTCGGGCGGGCCCGCGGCCACAACACGACCGCCACCCGCGCCACCTTCGGGGCCGAGGTCGACGATCCAGTCAGCCTCCGCGATCACGTCGAGATTGTGCTCGATGACCACGACCGTATTGCCGGCATCCACCAGTCGATGCAGCACGCGGATCAGCTTTTCGACGTCGGCCATGTGCAGGCCAACGGTCGGTTCGTCGAGCACGTACAGCGTCTGCGCCGTGCCCTCGCGGCCGGGACGCAGCCGCGCCAGTTCGGTGACGAGCTTGATGCGCTGAGCCTCGCCGCCAGAGAGTGTCGGGCTGGGTTGCCCGAGCGTCAGGTAGCCGAGGCCGACATCCTGCAGCAGCGTGAGCGCGTGGTGCACCTTCGGGTGGGCCTCGAAGAAGCCGACCGCGTCATCGACGCACATGGCGAGCACATCACCGACGCTGCGGTCGCGCCACGTCACGGCGAGTGTCTCGGCGTTGAAGCGCCGGCCGCCACAGACGTCGCAAAGCACCTTCACGTCCGGCAGGAAGCTCATCTCGATCGTCTGCACGCCCTGGCCTTCGCAGGCCTCGCAACGTCCACCCGCAGTATTGAACGAGAACCGCCCCGGACCGTAGCCGCGGACCTTCGCATCAGTCGTGCCGGCGAACAGCTTGCGCACGTCATCCCAGAAGCCGACGTACGTGGCCGGGCACGAGCGCGGCGTCTTGCCGATCGGCGTCTGGTCGACCTCCAGCACGCGTGCAATCGCCTCGCTGCCGTCGATGCGGTCGCAGCCGACCCATTGCGGTGACTTGCGCCGGCTCTGCTGCGACGTGCGAACACTCATGTTCGCGTGCAGCACATCACGCGCGAGCGTCGACTTGCCCGAACCCGACACGCCTGTGACGACTGAAAGACGGCCGAGCGGAAACCGCCCTTTGGTCTTGCGCAGGTTGTGCAAGTGCGCGCCGCGCACGACCAGGCTCGGCGTGGTGCGCGTCACCGGGCGGCGCGGCACCAGCGGATGGCGCAGCGGATGCGCGAGGAAGCGGCCGGTCAGCGACTGCGGGGAGCGAACAAGGTCCGCAACGGTCCCCTCGCCCACGACGTGACCACCGCGCGTGCCGGCGCCCGGTCCGAGGTCAAGCAGATGATCGGCCCGGCGGATCGTTTCCTCGTCATGCTCGACGACCAGCAGCGTATTGCCCTTGCTGGCGAGCTTCTGCAACGAATCGAGCAGGATGCGGTTGTCGCGCGGGTGCAGGCCGATCGTCGGTTCGTCCAGCACGTAACACACGCCCTGCAGGTTAGACCCCAGTTGTGCGGCCAACCGGATGCGCTGTGCCTCGCCGCCCGACAGCGTCGGCGCCGAACGGTCGAGTGATAGGTACCCAAGCCCGACGTCATTGAGGAATGCGAGCCGGGACTTCGCTTCCGCCTGCAGGTCGCGCGCGATCTCGGCCTCGCGCCCCTGCAGCCGCAGCGTGTCGAAGAACGACAGCGCCTGCTCGACCGGCAACGCAGACAGTTCTGCAATCGACCTGCCCTTGAACGTGACGTTGAGTGCGACGGGATTCAGCCGCTGGCCCGCACAGGCCGGGCACGCCGTGGCTTCGCCTTCGAACCAGTCGTTCCACCAGACTTCCTCGCCGGACTGCTCGTCGTCGAAGCCGCTGATCTGCAGGCCGGTGCCGAAGCATTCCTCGCACCAGCCGTGCTTGGAATTGTAGGAGAACATGCGCGGATCAGGCTCGGCGAAGCTGCGCGCGCACCGTGGGCAGGCGCGACGGGTCGAGAAGACGCGCGTGCGGCCCTTGTCGACGATGTGAGCCACGCCCTTGCCGAATTCGAGCGCGCGGTCGAGCGCGGCCCGCAACGGCGCTTCCGTCGCGGCGCCGACCTTCACGTGCCCACCGGCAATTCGATCGTGTGCTCACGGAACCGATCGAGCCGGGGCCATTGGGCAGTCGGACGCATTGCGCCGTCGACGCGCAGTCCCGCGTAGCCCTTCGCGAGCGCCCACTGCGCGAGGTCGGTGTAGTAGCCCTTGCGCGACACGACCAACGGCGCCAGCAGTTCGATCTTGCGGCCCTTCGCCTCGCGCAGCAGCAGCGCGGCGATCGAATCGGCGCTCTGCGGCTCGATCGGCACGTGGCAATCGGGGCAGTGCTGCACACCGAGCTTCACGTACAGCAGCCGCAGGAAATGGTGCACTTCGGTCAGCGTGCCGACGGTACTCTTGCGACCGCCACGGCTGGTGCGCTGCTCGATCGCGACCGTCGGCGGAATGCCGAAGATGGCATCGAAGTCGGGACGCGATGCCGGCTGCACGAACTGTCGCGCGTACGCGTTGAGCGATTCGAGGTAGCGTCGCTGGCCCTCCGCAAAAATGATGTCGAACGCGAGCGTGGACTTGCCGGACCCGGATACGCCCGTCAGCACGGTCATGCCATCGCGCGGAATGGTGACCTCGATGTCGCGCAGGTTGTGCTCGCGCGCGCGGTACACGACGATCGAAGCGGCGGCGCGGTCAGCGACCGCATCTCGAACAACTGCAGGCGGTGATATCGCCGGGATCAAGGCGTGACCGACTTTGAGGACCGCTGCACGCTCCGTGTCGTAGTCGAGCAACGCGCGACCCGTGTGCGATGCGGGCTCGGCCATCACCTGCTCGGGCGTGCCGGCAACCAGCAGCCGTCCGCCGCCGTCGCCACCTTCCGGGCCCAGGTCGAGGATCCAGTCCGACGCTCGGATCACGTCGAGATTGTGCTCGATGACCAGCAGCGAATGCCCCGCATCGAGCAGTCGCTTGAACGCGCCGAGCAGCTTGGCGACGTCGTCGAAGTGCAGGCCCGTGGTCGGTTCGTCGAACAGGAACAGCGTCCCACGGAAAATGGGGACACTCACCGATTTCCCCTGGCTGGCTTCACGTCGGCCAGGTGGCCAGCGAGCTTCAGCCGCTGGGCTTCACCGCCGGACAAGGTCGGCACGGGCTGGCCGAGTCGCAGGTAGTCCAGACCGACCGCGGCGAGCGGTTCGAGCCGGTCGAGCACCTCGCGGTCGTCGGCGAAGAACACCACGGCCTCGGAGACTGTCATCTCCAGCACGTCGGCGATGCTGAGCGCCTTGCCCTCGTGGCGACGGATCCGCACTTCGAGGATTTCCGGGCGGAAACGCTTGCCGTCGCAATCGGGGCAACGCAGGTACACGTCGGAGAGGAACTGCATCTCGACGTGTTCGAAGCCGTTGCCACCGCAAGTGGGGCAGCGCCCGTTGCCGGAATTGAAACTGAACGTGCCGAGCGTGTAGCCGCGCTGTACCGCGACGGGATCGCGGGCAAAGCGCTTGCGGATCGCGTCGAACGCTCCCACGTAACTCGCGGGGTTGGAGCGGGTCGTGCGGCCGATCTGCGCCTGGTCGACCATCACGACTTCGCCGACGAGTTCCGCGCCTGCCAGCGCCTTGTGCGCACCCGGCGTTTCGGTCGGCTTGCCGTGCGCGCGGCGCAGGCCCGCGTAGAGCACGTCCTGCACCAGCGTGGATTTGCCCGAACCCGACACACCCGTTACGCAGACCAGTCGTCGCAGTGGAATCTCGACGTCGAGGTCCTTCAGGTTGTGCTCCTTCGCGCCGCGGACTGTGATCGCAGGCGCACCAGGCTCAGGCGCACCGCGCTTGCCGGCTGCCGTCACTGCTTCGAGGCGGCCCGACAGGTATCGCGCCGTCAACGTGTCCGAACGCGACGCAAGCTCGGCGGGCGTGCCTTCGAACACGATCTGGCCGCCGTGCTCGCCCGGGCCGGGCCCCATGTCGATGACGCGGTCGGCCGTCAGCATGATCTGCGGGTCGTGCTCGACGACCAGCAGCGAGTTGCCGTTGTCGCGCAGTCGGTGCATCACCTCGATCACGCGGCGCATGTCGCGCGGATGCAGTCCAATCGAGGGCTCATCGAGCACGAACAGCGTGTTGACCAGCGACGTGCCGAGCGCCGTCGTCAGGCTGATGCGCTGCACTTCGCCACCCGAGAGCGTGCGGGATTGCCGGTCGAGCGTGAGGTACCCGAGGCCCACGCGGACCAGGAAGCCGAGCCGCGAGCGAACCTCGCCGAGCAGCTGGTCGGCACCTTCATCGAGTGGCGCGGGCAGCACGATGCGCTCGAAAAACGCCAGGCACTGGTCGAGCGGCAGCAGCATCAGTTCATGGATGTTGAGGCCGGCTCCGGGCCACTCGCGGTCCGCGAGCCGCCACAGCAGCGCTTCCTCCTTGAGCCGCGCGCCCTTGCAGGTGTGGCACGGCGTGTAGCTGCGGTACTTCGCGAGCAGCACGCGCACGTGCATCTTGTAGCTCCTGGTTTCGAGCCACTGGAAAAACCGGCGCACGCCGTACCAGACTTTCTTTTCCCACGGCCCTTCGCCTTCGAGGACCCACTGCTGCTGCGCTGCGGTGAGCTCTCGCCACGGCGTATCGACGGGAATGCCCCGTTTCTTCGCGAAGCGCAGCAGGTCGTCCTGGCATTCGCGGTTCGAGTCGGTCTGCCACGGTTTGATCACACCGCCGCGCAGCGTCTTGCTGGTGTCCGGGGTCACGAGCCCGAAATCGATGCCGATCACGCGGCCGAAGCCGCGACACGTCTCGCACGCGCCGAGCGGGGAGTTGAACGAGAACAGGCTCGGCGCTGGATCGCGGTAGTGGATGTCGCAGTCGGCGCAGTGCAGGTCGGTCGAGAAACGCCAGACCGCTTCAGTTTCCTCGCCAGCTCCGCCCCCCTTGCCCGCTGCAGTGGTCGAGGGAGCAAGCGCTGGCACCCGCACGTTCACCCGCCCGCGCCCGACCCGCAGTGCAGCCTCGAATGCATCGATGACCCGGCCGCGATCGACGTTGCCGAGCCGGAAGCGGTCCTGGACGACTTCGAGCTTATCCGCTCCGCTCGCATGCACGCGGGTATAGCCCTGCTGCTCGAGCAGCTTGAGCACCTCGGCGGCGCTGAAGTTGACCGGCACCGACACCGGGAAGGTGACGAGCAGTCGCGGATCCCCCGCTGCCTGCGCGCGCTCTACCAGGGTGCTATAGATCGAATCGGGCGTATCGCGTCGAACCGGACCGCCGCAGCCGCGGCAGTGCAACTGCCCGGCGCGCGCATAGAGCAGCTTCAGGTGGTCGTTCAGCTCGGTCATCGTGCCCACGGTCGAGCGCGAGGTCCGCACGGGATTGGTCTGGTCGATGGCGATCGCAGGCGGAATCCCCTCGATCCTTTCCACCTGTGGTTTGTCCATGCGGTCGAGGAACTGCCGCGCATACGGCGAAAATGTCTCGACGTAACGGCGCTGGCCCTCGGCATAGACCGTGTCGAAGACGAGCGAGGACTTGCCCGATCCGGACACGCCCGTCACGACGACGAGCTGGCGGAGCGGGATGTCCAGGTCGAGGCCCCGCAGATTGTTCTGCCGGGCCCCGCGAATGCGGATGCGGTCGTGGGGCGACTTTGCCATGGGAATCGAGGGAGGCCCGGGGGAAACTACGGGCCGTGTAACGCTACCACGATCTGTCCGGATCGCAGATACTTCGCGCAGAACGAAACCGATACGCCTGGGGGTTCGAAATGCGGTGGTTATCCGCCCTGATGCCGCGTGAGACGCGGTTTTTCGCGCTTTTCGATCGCCACGGCGCGTTGATCGTCGAGGGCGCCAACGCCGTCGTCGAACTGGTGCAGCACTACGAGGACACTGTCCGTCGCGCTGAGCTGATCCAGCGCATCGGCGACATCGAGCGCAGTGCCGACAAGATCACGCACGAGACCGTCTCGGTCCTGCATTCCACGTTCATCACGCCATTCGACCGCAACGACATCCACCGGCTCATCTCCGGCATGGACGACATCCTCGACCTCATGCAGGACGCGGCCGAGTCGATGCACCTGTTCGACATCCAGACCCTGCCGCCCGCCTCGCTGCAGCTGGCCGAACTGCTGCAGCAGTGCTCAGTCAGGGTGCAGGCGGGCGTCGCACTGCTGCAATCCATGGACAATGCCGAGAAGGCGCTGACGCTCACCGAGGAAATCGACCAGCTCGAAAGCGATGCGGACAAGGTATCCCGTGACGGAATCTCTCGCCTCTTCCGCGAGGAAATGGACGTCCGGCAGCTGATCAAGCACAAGAACGTCTACGAGTACCTCGAGGAAGCCATCGACAAGTGCCAGGACGTGGCCAACGTCATCGAATCGGTGATCGTGGAAAACGTCTGATGGACGCCGGGCTCACGATTCCGCTGGCGACGCTGGTGCTGCTCGTCGCCATCGCGCTGGCTTTCGACTTCATGAACGGCTTCCACGACGCGGCGAACTCGATCGCCACGGTGGTCTCCACGGGCGTGCTGCGTCCGCACTACGCGGTGGCCTGGGCGGCTTTCTTCAATTTCGTCGCGATCTTCATCTTCCACCTCAAGGTGGCGGCCACCGTCGGCAAAGGCATCGTCGATCCCGGCGCCATCGACCACTACGTGATCTTCGGCGCGTTGATCGGCGCGATCATCTGGAACCTGATCACCTGGTACTACGGCATCCCGTCGAGTTCCTCGCACGCGCTGATCGGCGGCATGATCGGCGCCACGATCGCCAAGGCGGGCGTGGATCCGCTCGTGATGAAAGGCATCGTCCGCACGGTTTCCTTCATTTTCATCTCGCCCGTGCTCGGCATGCTGCTCGGCGGACTGATCATGGTGGCAGTCTCGTGGATCTGTCTGCGCTCCGCGCCCCGCAAAGTGGACCGCTGGTTCAGGCGCCTGCAGCTCGTGTCCTCCGCGGCTTACAGCATCGGCCACGGCAGCAACGACGCGCAGAAGACCATGGGCATCATCTGGCTGCTGCTGATTTCCGCTGGCGTCACGTCGACCGATGCGGCGAGGCCGCCCAACTGGGTGATCGTGAGCTGCTACATCGCCATCGCCATGGGCACGATGTTCGGCGGCTGGCGCATCGTGAAGACGATGGGCCAGAAGATCACGAAGCTGCGTCCGGTCGGTGGCTTTGCGGCGGAGACCGGCGGCGCCATCACGTTGTTCATGGCGTCGAGCCTGGGGATCCCGGTGTCGACGACGCACACGATCACGGGTGCCATCGTCGGCGTAGGTTCGGCGCAGCGCGTGCGGGCCGTGCGCTGGGGCCTGGCAGGCAATATCGTGATCGCGTGGATCGTCACGATGCCGGCGGCCGCGATCATGGCCGCCCTTGCTTACTACCTGGGCCGACTCGTTCTCTGACGCGACGGAGGCCGCGAGCCGCGCCATGAACCCGCCCTATCCGCACCTGCTCGCACCCCTCGACCTCGGCTTCGTGAAGCTGCGTAACCGCGTGCTGATGGGCTCGATGCACACCGGACTCGAGGACGACCCGAAAAAATTTGCGCGTCTCGAGGCCTATTTTGCGGAACGTGCGCGCGGCGGCGTCGGCCTGATCGTGACCGGCGGTTTTGCGCCGAACATCGAAGGCTGGGCGGCACCCTTCTCCGGCCGTCTCACGACGAGCGCTGCCGCTGCAAGGCACTGGCCGATCACCGCTGCCGTGCACGCCGAGGGCGGTCACATCGCGCTGCAGATCCTGCACACGGGCCGGTACGGCTATCACCCGCTGGCCGTCGCGCCCACGCGCCTGAAGTCACCGATCTCGCCGTTCACGCCGCGGGCGTTGAGCGAGCGTGGGATCGAGCGCCAGATCCGTGCCTTCGTGCGCTGTGCATCGCTCGCTCGCGAAGCCGGGTACGACGGCGTCGAAATCATGGGGTCCGAGGGATACTTCATCAACCAGTTCATCGCGGCGCACACGAACCGGCGCACCGACGGCTGGGGCGGCAGCTTCGAGAACCGCATCCGGTTGCCGCTCGAGATCGTCTCGCGCACGCGCCAGGCCGTCGGCAAGGACTTCATCCTGGTCTATCGGCTGTCGATGCTGGATCTCGTGCCCGAGGGCAGCGACTGGAACGAGGTGGTGCAGCTGGCGCAGGCGATCGAACGCGCGGGCGCCACCATCATCAACACCGGCATTGGCTGGCACGAAGCCCGCGTGCCCACGATCGCAACGTCCGTGCCGCGTGCCGCGTTTGCCTGGGTCACGCACAAGCTCAAGGGGCAGGTCGGCGTTCCGCTGTGCGCGACCAATCGCATCAACGCGCCCGACGTCGCCGAGCGGATTCTTGCGGACGGCGCTGCCGACATGGTGTCGATGGCAAGGCCGCTGCTGGCAGACGCGGATTTCGTGAACAAGGCGGCCGCAGGACGCGCGGACGAAATCAACACGTGCATCGCCTGCAACCAGGCCTGCCTCGATCACGTGTTCCAGCGCAAGATCGCCTCGTGCCTGGTCAACCCGCGCGCCGGTCACGAAACCGAGCTGCGCTACGAACCGGCACAGACTCGGAAGAGATTCGCCGTCGTCGGTGCCGGCCCCGCCGGGCTGGCCTGCGCCACCGTGCTCGCCGAACGAGGCCATCAGGTCGACCTGTTCGACTCCGCCGCACAGATCGGCGGTCAGTTCAACCTGGCGCGACGCGTACCGGGCAAGGAGGAATTCGAGGAGACGCTGCGCTACTTCCGGCGACGATTGCAGGTCACCGGCGTCAACCTGCGACTGGGCGTGCGCGCCGACGTGCCGTTGCTGCGTGACGGCAGGTATGACGCAGTCGTGCTCGCGACCGGCGTGACGCCACGCGATCCCGACATTCCCGGTGCGGACGCCCACCGCGCCTCGGGACGTGTCCTCGGCTATGCCGACGTGCTGCTGGGCCGACACGCATGCGGGCCGCGGGTCGCCGTGATCGGCGCCGGTGGCATCGGCTTCGACGTGGCAGAGTTCCTGGTCTCGGCCGGGCATTCGAGCGCTCTCGACCTGCCCGCGTGGCAGCGCGAGTGGGGCGTCGTCGATCCGGAGGTGGCGCGCAGCGGCCTGGCCGCGCCTGCCCCGGAAGCGCCGGCACGCCACGTCTACCTGCTGCAGCGCAAGGCCACGCCGCTCGGCAAGGGCCTCGGCAAGACCACCGGCTGGATTCATCGGGCGGCGCTGCGCATGAAGCGCGTTGAGATGATGGGTGGCATGAACTACGAGAGCATCGACGAGCGCGGATTGCGCGTGAGCTTCGGCCAGGCCCGCACCCATCCCACGCTGCTCGAAGTCGACAACGTGGTGCTGTGCGCCGGGCAGGAGCCGTTGTGCGACCTGTACCAGCCCCTGCAGAACGCCGGGCTCACCGTGCACAAGATCGGCGGCGCCGACGTTGCCGCCGAACTCGACGCCAAGCGGGCGATCGACCAGGGATCGCAGCTCGCAGCGCAACTGTAGGGCGTCAGCGGCTCATTCGAGCGGGAATGGCACGCGCGCCGCGCCCGTCGCGTGCTCTTCCATGCGCTTGGTGGCGAGGATCGCCTTCAGCAACTGGGCGTGGTTGAACTCGTCCTGCCCGGCCACCAGGTAGCGGTCGGCCAGGCCCAGCACCTTTTCCAGGTAGGCACGACGCTGGTCGAGGTAGAGCAGCGTCTTGCCGAGAAACTTCGGATCGCGGGCCTCGACGTGCAGCTGCTCGGCTGCCTGCATCGCGACGCCATACTCTGCGGCCGTCGGCTTGCGGTGGTAAACGCAGCCCTCTGGCGTTTCTTCCGGCGGTGGGGCTGCGGCGGGCCGCTCAGCGGCCACAGTGCCGCGTCGGGGTGGCCCGCGCAGCAGGGAGCGGATGATGTCGGTTGTCGTCACGATGCCGATGACCCGCTCGTCGTCGTCGACGACAGGCAGCGCGTGCACGCCCGACTCCATGATCAGGCTGGCCACTTCGTCGAGACTCGTGGCCGGTCCGCGACTCGTGACTGGCGCCCGCATGATCTGCTCGATGCTGAAACGCGCATCGAGGAAGGCCGCGCAATCGGCGGCGCCGCGGGGCGCAAAGTACTCCACCTTCATCAGGTCGGCGGAACTCAGCATCCCGACCAGGCGGTGGTCGCGGACGACGGGCAGGTGATGGATCGGGTAGTGCAGGAAGCAGTCGAGCGCCTCGCTGACGGGGCGGTCGATTTCGATCACGACCACGGCCTCGGTCATGATCCGCGCTACAGGCTCTTCGGGTCGCATGGTCCGCGTGTCCTCCGCAGGAAGGATAGCGCGGGGAGTGGCAGCGACTTTGCGACGCGCATCGAAATGTCGGGAGTGCGTTGCCAACGTCACGTTAGCGGCTGGGTATTTCCGCTGGGGGGGGGGGGGGGGGGGGGGGCGCGGGGGGGGGGGGGGGGGGGGGGGGGGGGGGGAGGCCTGGCGCGCGCGGGGCGGCGGGCGGCTTCGGCCCGGTTGGCGTGCGGCGCCACGCCGGACCGGTCGAGCAGCAGCTCCACCTTGTCGCGGAAGCTGCGGCTCAACTTCACTTCCTGCCCGGACTGCAGCTTGAGGAAGCATTCGCCATTGAGATGCGGTCGCAGCGAGCGCACGCGGGCGAGGTTGACGATCGTGGAGCGGTGCACGCGCTGGAAGACCTGTGGATCGAGCATTTCCTCGAGCTCCTTCATCGTGGCGCGCAGCACGTGCGTCTGGCCGTCCGCGTGCAGGCACATGTAGTCGCCCGCGGCGTCGATCCAGTCGATGGTGGTCACGTCGAGACGGATCGTCTCGCGGCCCGATCGGATCGGCAGCATCCTCGCGTAGCGACGCGCGTCCGCCGCACTGGCAGCACCGGCTGCAGCGGCGGTCTCCGGCGAGAGCTCGCCATTGCCCTGCACGTCGGCGAGCAGCGCCATCAGTTGTTCGCGCTGCGCGATCGCCTGCTGCTGCTGCCACTGCGCGCGAACGCGATCGAGGGCGGCGGCAAGGCGCGTGTCGTCCACGGGCTTGAGCAGGTAGTCGAGCGCATGGGCTTCGAAAGCGTTGATCGCATAACGGTCGAACGCTGTCACGAACACGACCATCGGCATGCTTTCCTGCGGCACCTGCGCGACCACTTCCAGCCCCGACAGACCCGGCATCTGGATGTCGAGGAACATGAGGTCCGGGGCTTCCTCGGCGATGGCGGCGATTGCCTCACGGCCGTTGGCGCACTGGCGCACGATGGTGATGTCGGCCGCGTCCCGCAGGCGCAGCTCGAGGCCGCGCCGCGCCAGGGGTTCGTCGTCCACGATCAGTGTGCGGATGGTCATGTCGGTTGCGTCGCGCGTTCGAATGGCATCGTGATCTCGAGCCGGAGACCCGGCCTGGAGAAGCGCACGGCGAGTTTCTGCCGATCTCCATAGAGGACGGCGAGCCGCTCGCGCGTATTGCGGAAACCTACGCCACGACCGGCACCGAGTTCAACGCCCACCGGCAAGCCGGGTCCGTCGTCCTGCACGACGAGCCGCAGCTTGCCCTGCTCTTCGCGCGCTTCGATACGCAGCCGGCCGCCCTCTTCGCGTGGCGCCACCGCGTACTTGAGCGAGTTCTCGACCAATGGCTGCAGCACCAGCGATGGCACCAGGGCCTGCGTCACGTTCTCGTCGATGTCGTAGTCGAGCCTGAGGCGGTCGCCGAACCGCAACTGCTCGATACCCAGGTAGAGGTCCAGGGCGTCGAGTTCCTGCCGCAGCGTGACTTTCTTCATCGGGTCCTGGTCGAGCGTGTACCGCAGGAAGTCCGACAGCCGTCCGACGGCCTGGTTGGCGATCTTGCCCTGGTTGTCGAGGATCAGCGTCGAGATGGCGTTCAGCGTGTTGAAAAGAAAGTGCGGGTTCAGCTGGTACCGCAGCATCTTCACCTGGGCCTCCTGCGCGAGCGCTGAGGCGCGCAGCATCGACTCGCGCTGCTCCTGCAGCGCCTCGTAGTACTTGATGCCGAAGTACAGGCCCGACCAGCACAGCAGCAGGTAGGTGGAGCTGAGAGTACCGACGAAGATGCCGTACCACGGTTCGCCGGCCATCGACTCGGTTTCGACCCAGCGCAGGTATGACGAGTTGATGACGACGCGCCAGGCGAGCGCGACGACCCAGGCTGCGAGCAGCACGGCGGGGGCGACGATCGCAAACCGCTGGCCCCAGAGGCGCCGATAGAGGTAGCGCAGCGGCGCGGAGAGCAGGAAACCGCCGGCAGCCGCCGCGAGCACGACCTTGATGTAGGACGTCGGCTTTTCATACAGCAGCGCACCCAGGTACTGGGTGATCAGGTACGCGCTCCAGCCAAGCGTGTGCAGCGCCCAGAAGAGCAGGTTGCGGTTGCGGCGGAGGTCGTCGAGAGTCACCGCGCGAGCTTAGCGGGGCGGCTCCTGCCCCGGTAACGATTCGTCGCACGCCGGGCACCGCTCGTCCCACCGTCACTGCGCAAACCCGGTGACGTAGGCCGCGCAGCCGGCTTCGAATCCCGGCCCGGCCCCCGGGCATTGGCAGGTATCGTCGAGTTCGTTCTCGCGGGCCCATTCAAAACCGGCCTGTTCCGGCGTAACGGCTTCCTCCGCGAAGGCGCGGCACCCTTCCACGAACCCCGGGTCATTGCGCGAGGTACAGGCAAGGGCGTCGGCGATCCCATTGCGTTCGGCCCAGTCGAAGCCGGCCTTGTGCGAGTTGCAGCGATCGTCGCGGCACGCGTAGCCGAGGAAGCCGCGCGGAGCGTACGACTTGCGCGCGGATTCATTGACGCACACCGCTGCAACCCGGGAGGAGGGAGCTTTGGCCGCCACAACGTACGGAGCGGCATGCAGGCAAGTCACGGTGATGAAGAGCGGCATGGCGAGGGTCCACCGACCCTGCGATCGCCGCCGAGGCACTTGCGTCGTCGCAGGCTGCATGCGCTTACCCTCCCGGGCCTGCCGGGCCCGACGGGTCTTACGCTAACGCCACTGGCGCAACCTGCCGCGTCGAATTTGCAGGCGGTTCCGGCAGATTCTGCCCGGGCGCGCGAGGGCCGCTCTACCGACTACTCGCAGGAAACCGTCGCCGCTTGTATTGCAGCGCTCGACCGGCGAGCGGGTGCCGTCTCAACCCTTGGGCTTGAACGCGACTGCCATGATTTCCGGCGTGAATCCTGCCAGTGGACGGCCTGGCTCGGTTGCATGGCGATACAGGGCAGCGGAATAGACGCCCTGCATGGTCGCCTGCAGCGCCGACAGCACGACGAGGGCGACGATCGCCAGCAGCCCCGTGACAAGGATCATGAACTGCAGCCCGGCGTTGATCGCCAGCAGGATGAGCCCAGCACCGGCCAGCAGTACGACGAGGTACGCGGCGACGAAGGCCAGCCCCAGGCCGACCGTGCCGATCAGGTTCTCGCCCCACGTCTTGCGCAACAGGGTGGCGCTCTCCTTGACCGCGTCGATCGGGCCGACGTCGCGCGTCACGAGCACCGGCACGACGAGGAACGTCGCAAGCGTCCATGTGACGCCGATCAACTTGATGACGAACCGGCCGACCCAGCCGACGCGCTGCTCCAGTGCCTGCAGCAGCAGGCCGACCGTGGCGGCGATGACGGCATAGCCGAAAATGCGGCCGACCCGCGACCTGGCGATCGCGAGCCCGTCGCGGAGCGTCGGGTTGCCGCCGTCCATGCGGATCATCGCGGCGCCGACCAGCGCGGTATTGAAGAAAATCGCGACGAAATAGGCGAGCACGTAGAAGACGAACGCCACGAGGGCGAAGCCGGCGGGGGGATCCCCTGTGGCGGCCGCGGCATCGAAGGCGCCAAGCGCCACCGCGGGGGCAACGAAGCTGCCGACCAGCAGCATCAACGCCAGGACCGAGAGCACGGGCAGCCAGAGAAGTTCTTTGTCCGCCCGGACGACGGACCAGGACGCCCTGGCCAGCGCCAGGCTGCGTGCGAAACGACCTGCCATGACATCGCCCTCGTCTTGCTGCGTGCGGGAACGCTTGTAGCCGCTGCGCGCCCTGCAGCGCAAGGGGAGGCAGGCGTGACTGCGGGATCAGACGTGCCTGACGCCGCCGATCCTGGGCCTCGGCTGGGTGACCGCACTCGAAACACGCGGGCGACGGCTGCGCGCCGTCTCCCAGGCCGCATGCACCGCATGCTCGACGACGTTGAGCAGCACGAGAGCCAGCAGCATGACGGCAAGGACGTCGAGGCCAAGCAGTTCGATGGTTTCTGTCCAGGACATTGCCATGATCGTCTCCTCCGTCGGTGCCTGGCGTGCCGCCTGGCGGTCATCGGGCCGTGCAGTTCGCGGGTTGGGTCTCCTGCAACGGCGCGCCGGAACATCGACTTGGCATGATCCTAAACCAGTTTTGCTGCTATGCAGCAGAACCAGCTCTCACTTTTGATGCAACCCTATGATACAGATAGGTAATTTGTGCAATCGACTAGTGGTTAATCGATAGGGAAATGGACCTACGTCCGCGTGGTTGGACGTGATCCAGAAACCAGAAGGCCGGCATCGCCGGCCCTCTGACTAACCCCTAACCCTTATCCCCTGGTCACTTTCCACTCAGGGGAACTGGATCTTTCCACGCGGTGGCGCGCCCTGACCTAACGCAGCGGCGGCTCCCGCGTCCGGAATCACGATCGACGATGCCTGCTGGCGGCGCATCTCCTGCAGTTCCTGCATGGTCTCGTCGAATGCGACCTTGGCGCCCTCGGCAAAGCCGGCGCAGGCGGCGGCCAGGTTCGTGGCGGGAATTTCGAACGACAGCGGCAGTACGCCAGCCGGCGTCATGATCTGCGCCTGGCCCACGTACACGGAAGCACGCCCCGGATCGGTCGAGCCGTCGGACTTCACCGGCGTCAGCACGCGAATCGTGCCGACCTTGCGGTCGGAATAGATCTCCTCGCGATAGAGGTCGTTGACGTCCATGCGGGGATCGGGTGCGTTCGGGCCAGCCATGTCTGCGTCCTCGGAGTGTGTTCGTGCCGCGCAAATCGCGGCCGATGACGGCGCACGTTATCAGAATCTGGCGTCGCCTTGACCGTCTCCCGGACTGCCCCCAGGGCCGATCCAGCGGCCCTCGCGCGGCCACGGCGACAGCGCGAGGTAATAGAACAGGATCAGGTTCACGAGCGGGATCGACGCCATGAACGCGAGCCAGGGCGGAAAGCCCATGCGCGGCAGGATCTTCCAGAACGCGACGATTTGCAGCAGCGACAGGATGAGGAAGGCGCGGATCATGTGGCGCTCCGGGAGCGGTCGGCTCCAGTGACGGGCGGAATGATATCCCGTCCGACGGCTCGACGACCCTCGGCAGGGCTCCCGACATTGGCGCCGGGACGATCCGGGCCGACCCGCTCTTCACGGCGATAAAGAGTTAACTTGTCAGTACCCTATGACGTCACAAGCGATGCGGAGCCGGACATGAGCATGTTGGTGGAATGCGTGCCCAATTTTTCCGAAGGGCGCGACGCCGCGGTGATCCGCGGCATCACGGCGGAGATCGAGGCTGTCCGTGACGTGACGCTGCTCGACGTCGATCCGGGCGAGGACACCAACCGCACGGTCATCACCTTCGTCGGTCCGCCGGAGGCGGTGGTCGAGGCGGCCTTCCGCGCCGGCAAGCGCGCCGCCGAAACCATCGACATGACGAAACATCACGGCAGCCACGCGCGCATGGGCGCGATGGACGTCTGCCCCTTCGTGCCTGTCGCCGGTGTCACCATGGCGGACTGCGTGGCGCTGGCACGGGAATGCGGCCGCCGCATCGGCGACCTCGGCATCCCGGTGTATCTCTACGAACACGCCGCAACGAATCCGTCCCGCAAGAACCTTGCCGCAGTGCGGGCCGGCGAGTACGAGGGCCTGGCAGGCAGGCTGGCGCAGCCGGAGTGGAGGCCCGATTTCGGCCCGGCCCGGCACAATCCGCGGTCCGGCGCTTACATCATCGGCGCGCGCGAGTTCCTGATCGCCTACAACGTCAACCTTGCAACCACCGACAAGCGTTACGCGGACGACATCGCCTACACCCTGCGCGAGCGCGGCCGCCACAAGCGCAGCGGCAACGTCGCGCCTTTCTACTACAAGGGCGAGGTGGTGGTGTTCGGCGAGGACCGCTTCCCCTGCGGCGCCTGCGATCACGTCGCGAAGTCATGGGACGCGCTGGCGGCGCATTACCTCGACGCCCACGACAGGGACCTGGCCGCCCGCTACGCCGCACTCGACTACCCGGCAGAGGCGGTCGCGGGAAGGCCCGTGTACGCGGACGGCCGCTTCTCGCACGTCAAGGCGGTCGGCTGGGTGGTCGACAAGTACCGTCGCGCGCAGATCTCCATCAACCTGACCGATTTCAAGGTGACGCCGGCCCATGCGGTGCTGGAGGCCGCGCGGGAGGAGGCCGCGCAGCGCGGCATTGCCGTCACCGGTTCCGAGATCGTCGGCGTGGTGCCGTTCGACGCCATGCTGGAGTCCGGCCGCTACTACCTGCGTCGCATGCGCAAATCCACCGGGCTCCCGGTTGGCGACGTGATCGAGACCGCGGTGCAGGCCATGGGCCTGCGCGACGTCGCGCCATTCGAAACGGAGAAGAAGGTACTGGGCCTGCCCCGCCCCGCCGGTGACCTGGTCCGCAAGACAGTCGGCGAGTTCGTCGACGAGGTCTCGCGCGACACGCCCGCTCCGGGCGGTGGTTCGATCGCCGCGCTGTCGGGCTCGATCGGCGCGGCGCTGGCCGCGATGGTCGCGAACCTCACGGCCGGCAAGGCCGAGTTTGCCGACCGCTACGAGGAACTGGACGCGCTTGCCGCCAGGGCACAAGACACCAAGGACCTCCTGCTGGCCGCGGTCGACGCGGACACGCAGGCCTTCAACGGCGTCATGGACGCCCTGCGCATGCCGAAGGACACGCCGGATCAGAAGTCCGCGCGCAGCCAGGCGCTCCAGTCCGGCTACAGGCACGCCACCGAGGTCCCGTTGCAGACTGCCCGGCAGTGCCGCGCGGCACTGGAACTGTGCCTGCTGGCCGCGCGCTGCGGCAACGACGTCATGATTACCGACGCCGGAGTCGGCGCCCTGGTCGCCCTCGCGGGGGTGAAGGGTGCGGCCTACAACGCGCGCATCAACCTGAAATCGATCAAGGATCCCGAATTCGTCGCGCGCGTCGGCGCCGAGATCGCGCACCTCCTCGACGAGAGCCGGAGCATGGCCGACCTCGTCGAACGCGAGGTCGAGCGCGTAGTGGGTTGATCTTACTGGACAAGCCGAGCCTGAATCCAACCGTGGCAGGGATGCTATAAGGCGCGCATGAACGACTCAAACCGCTACCGGTCCCAGCGAGGTCCGATCCGCGCGGCCCGCGGCACGGAACTCACCGCGCGCAGCTGGCTCACCGAAGCGCCGTTGCGCATGTTGATGAACAACCTCGATCCGGACGTCGCCGAACGCCCGGACGAGCTGGTCGTGTACGGCGGCATCGGCCGCGCCGCACGCGACTGGGAAAGTTACGACCGCATCGTGCGCTGCCTGCGCGAACTCGGCGACGACGAAACGCTGCTGGTGCAGTCGGGCAAGCCCGTCGGCGTGTTCCGCACGCACACGGATGCGCCGCGCGTCCTGATCGCGAACTCGAACCTCGTCGGCCGCTGGGCCACCTGGGACCACTTCAACGAGCTCGATCGCAAGGGGCTCATGATGTACGGCCAGATGACGGCCGGCTCCTGGATCTACATCGGCAGCCAGGGCATCGTGCAAGGCACGTACGAGACCTTCGTCGAGATGGGCCGCCAGCACTACAGCGGCAACCTGACCGGCAAGTGGATTCTCACCGCGGGCCTCGGCGGCATGGGTGGCGCGCAGCCGCTCGCGGCGACCATGGCAGGCGCCTCGATGCTCGCGATCGAGTGCCGTCGTGACCGCATCCAGAAGCGGCTCGAGACGCGTTATCTCGACGTCGGCGTCGAATCGCTCGACGAGGCACTCGAACTGATCGCACGTGCGACGCGCGAGGGCAAGGCGATCTCGGTCGGCCTGCTCGGCAACGCGGCAGAGCTGCTGCCGGAGATGCTGCGGCGCGGGGTGCGCCCGGACGCAGTGACGGACCAGACGTCGGCGCACGATCCGATCAATGGTTACCTGCCGGCAGGCTGGACCGTCGAGCAATGGGACAAGCTGCGCGCCAGCGACCCTGCGGCGGTCGCAAGCGCGGCGCGCAAGTCGATGGCGCAGCACGTGGGGGCAATGCTGGCCTTTCAGCAACTCGGCATCCCGACCTTCGATTACGGCAACAACATCCGGCAGGTCGCGTTCGACGAGGGCGTCAGGAACGCGTTCGACTTCCCAGGCTTCGTGCCCGCGTACGTGCGACCGCTGTTCTGCCGCGGCATTGGCCCGTTCCGCTGGGCTGCGCTTTCGGGCGATCCCGAGGACATCCACCGCACCGATGCGAAGGTGAAGGAGATGATCCCGGACGACCCGCACCTGCACCGCTGGCTCGACATGGCGCGTGAGCGCATCCAGTTCCAGGGCCTGCCTGCGCGCATCTGCTGGGTCGGCCTTGGCCAGCGTCATCGGCTCGGTCTCGCCTTCAATGAGATGGTGCAGCGTGGCGAACTCAAGGCGCCGATAGTGATCGGGCGCGATCATCTCGACTCCGGCTCGGTCGCGAGCCCGAACCGCGAGACCGAGGCGATGAAGGACGGCTCGGATGCCGTTGCCGACTGGCCGCTGCTCAACGCGCTGCTGAATACGGCGAGCGGTGCGACGTGGGTTTCGATCCACCATGGCGGCGGCGTCGGCATCGGTTACTCGCAGCACTCCGGCGTCGTCATCTGTTGCGATGGCACAGCTGCCGCAGCACGCCGCATCGAGCGTGTCCTCTGGAACGATCCAGCGACCGGCGTGATGCGCCATGCGGACGCGGGTTATGAGATCGCCGTCGACTGCGCGCGTGCGAACAACCTGAACCTCCCTTTCCTGGATTGAAGGCTCCGCCGTCACCGCTTTCACTGTCCTTCCCTCCCCCTTCCCCTCCCTTCCTTCCTCCCTTCCTCCCCCCCTCCCCTTGCGAAGCATCTGGCGCAACCTCTCCCTCCTCACCTGCGACGACCATCGCCGCGTCTTCGTCGACGGCGCCGTCGTCACCACCGACGACACGATCACGTGGGTGGGCGAAGCGCGGGACCTGCCGGCGGGCATCGCAGCCGATCGCACCATCGAACTCGCGGGTCGCTGGCTGACGCCCGGGCTCATCGACTGCCACACGCACATCGTCTTCGGCGGGCAGCGCGCCGCGGAATTCGCGCGCCGCACCGCCGGCACGAGTTACGCCGACATCGCGCGTGAGGGCGGCGGCATCCTGAACACCGTGCGCGCGACTCGCGCCGCGGACGTCGATGAGCTCGTTCGACGCAGTGAGCCGCGGTTGCGCGCGCTGCTGCAGGAAGGCGTGACGACGATCGAGATCAAGTCGGGGTACGGGCTGGACTTCGAGTCGGAGCGGCGCATGCTGCTTGCGGCCCGAGCCTTGGAGCAGCGGCTGCCCGTGACCGTCGTGACTTCGTTGCTCGCGGCGCACGCGACACCGCCCGAGTTCAAGGGGCGGGAGGACGACTACATCGACCTGATCTGCAACGAGTGGCTGCCGCGCTTCGCCCAGGAGCGGGGGCTGGTCGACATGGTGGATGCGTACTGCGAAAGCATCGCGTTCAGCGCGACGCAGTGCGAACGGCTGTTTACGGCCGCGAGTGCGCACGGCTGGCCGGTGCGACTGCATGCCGAGCAGATCAGCAACATCGGCGGCAGCCGCATGGCCGCACGTCACGGCGCACTTGCCTGCGATCACCTCGAATACGCGACGGAGGGCGACACGATCGAACTGGCGCGAGCCGGCACCGTCGCGGTGCTGTTGCCCGTGGCGTATTACGTGCTCGCCGATCCGCGCCTGCCACCAATCGACTTGTTCCGCGCGCACGGCGTGCCGATGGCCGTCGCGAGCGATGCGAATCCCGGCTCGGCGCCCGGCGCATCGCTGCAGACCGCAATGAACATGGCACGCCGCCTGTTCGGCTTGACGAGCGACGAGGTGCTCGACGGCGTCACGCGCAATGCCGCCCGCGCGCTCGGACTGGGCGATCGGCTGGGTCAGATCGCGCCGGGCTTCCGGGCGGACTTCGCGGCGTGGTCGATCGATACGCCGGACGAACTCGGTTACTGGATCGGTTTCAATCCGTGCAGCATGGTCGTGCGCAATGGCATGATCGTGCTGGAGCGGGACACATGAACGCAGCACAGGATGGCATGAGCGAGATGAAGCTGAAATCAGTCGCCTGCACGACCATCGTCGCCGCGCTCCTGCTGGCAGGCTGCGACCGACGCAAGGAAGAACCACCCCCTCTACCCGACCCGCAGTCGGTCCCTGCCAGGGACGCCGCACAGGCAACCGTCAGCAAGAGTCACCTGCCCCCGGGGATCGACTGGTTCGGCGGTGACGTCGACGCGGCGTTTGCGGCCGCCAGGGCGGCCGACAAACCGGTATTCCTGTACTGGGGCGCCGAGTGGTGCCCGCCCTGCGCACAGATCAAGACGACGATCTTCAGCAAGCGCGAATTCCAGGAGCGCTCACGCCTGTTCGTGCCTGTCTACCTCGACGGCGATACACCGAGTGCGCAGAAGTACGGCGAGCGCTTCGGCGTGATCGGCTACCCGACGATGATCCTGTTCAAGCCGGACGGGACGGAAATCACGCGCCTGCCGGGCGGCGTCGACGTCGCACGCTACGCCAGGATTCTCGACGTCGCGCTCGCCGACGCGCGTCCCGTCAGCGATATCCTTGCAGCAGCACGCAGCGGCGACGCCGTCACGTCGAACGACTGGAGGCTGCTCGCGTATTACTCCTGGAGCACCGACGCCGGTCGCGTGCTGCCGGTCGACCGGCAACTGGACACCTTCCATGCACTCGCGCAACGCTGTCCCGCCGAATTGCCGGCAGAGTGCGCGCGATTCTTCTTCGATTACCTCGGTGCCGCTGCCAACGCGTCGGAACCCGGCAAGCCGGCTCTCGACGGGCTCGAGCGCGCCGATGCCCGCCGCAGATTGCTGGCACTGCTGCCGTCGCCGGCGGTCCAGGCGGCGAACGTCGACAACCTGCTGTACGGCGCCAGGGACGTGATCGGCGTCCTGTCGAGCGACGGCACGCCCGAACGCTCCCAGCTCACGCGCGCCTGGAGCGATGCGCTCGAGCAACTCGGGGGCGAAGCCAAGCCGCTGTCGGCATCGGAAGAGCTGCTGCGCGTTCGCGCGCGCGTGCTGCTCGCCAGGCTCGACGCACCGGATGCACCGCTGTCAGCGGCACTGCTCGAAGAGGCGCGGCAGGCAGTCGCGCAGGTCGATGCCGTCACACCGGCGGGCTATCCGCGCCAGGCGGCCATCAATGCGGCCGCGAACCTGTACTGGGAAGCGGGCCTCGACGCCGAGGCCAACACGCTGCTCACCGCCGAACTCGAGAAATCCACCGCCCCCTACTACTTCATGCTCGACCTCGCCGACCTCGCCGAGAAGGCGGGCCGCAAGCAGGAAGCGGTGGACTGGCTGGCACGTGCGTACGCCGGCGCGAAAGGGCCGGCCACGCGCTTCCAGTGGGGTTACAACTACCTCGTGGGCATGCTGGAGCTGACGCCCGAAGACGTGCAGGGCATCGAGCGCGCGGGCCTGGCGGTGCTCGGCGAGCTCGACGGCTCGCCCGACGCGTTCTACCAGCGCACGCGCATGCGGCTCGAACAGCTCGACGCGAAACTGCTGGAATGGGGCCAGACCGGCGCAGCCGCCAGAGTCATCGACACCCTGCGCGCACGCACCAGCGAGATCTGCCGCAAGCTGCCGGAGCAGGACGCAGGCCGCGCTAACTGCGAGAAATTCCTTGCCGCGAAAGCGCGTCCCACTCAGGCCGCGTGATCGCGTACTTGACGGCCGCACGCTCCGCCTCGCTGCGGCCATCGATGACGTCCTGGGCGTAAACGAATTCGCCGACTCGCCGCAGCCCGCACTTCTCCATCACGCGCTGCGAAGCCAGGTTACCAAGCAGCGTCCTGGCTGAAATCCTGGCGAGGCCCAGCTCGTTGAAGCCGTGCGCCAGCAACGCGTGGGCGCCCTCGGTCGCATACCCGCGGCCCCACGCTGAACGCTGCAGCCGGTAGCCGAGTTCGACGTACTCCGGCTCGATGCGGTCGTCGCGGAGGTGGAACCAGCCGAGGAACTCGCCCGTGTCGCGGCGTTCGGCGGCGAAATACCCCAGCCCCGGCTGTGCCCGGTAAATGGCCAACCAGCGCGGCAGGTAGGTTTCGACATAAGCTGCAAGCGGAGTCGGCTGGCCGTAGGTGATGTAGCGCATCACCTCCGGATCCGCATCCAGTGCCACCAGCAGATCCGCGTCCGCCGGCACGAATCGCCGCAGCCGCAGACGCCCGGTCTCAAGTAGGATGTGCCCGGTCACAGGTCCATTCACGCGTCCAATGAGCGTCGAAGTTTACGATTTCCGCAGCGACAACGTCGGCGGCGTCGCGCCCGAGCTGCTCGAAGCGCTGCTGGCCGCAAACCGCGGCACGGCTGCCCCGTACGGCGACGACGACTGCACGCGCGCGATGACTGCCCGGTTTCGCCATGCGTTCGAGCACGACGGGCTGCTGGCGTTCCCGCTGGCGACCGGCACGGGCGCGAATGCCGTCGCGCTGGCCGGACTGGCCAATCCGTACGGCGCGATCTACTGCCATGAGACGGCGCACATCAACGTGTATGAGTGCGGCGCTCCCGAACTGTTCACCGGCGCGAAACTCGTCGGGCTCGCTGGCGACGGCTACAAGCTGCAGGCGGCCGCGCTCGATGCGGCGCTCGCGCTGGCAGGCCGCGGTAATGCGACGCGCGTGCAGCCATTCGCGCTCAACCTGACGCAACCGACGGATTTCGGCACGTTGTATTCAATCGACGAGCTGCGGCACCTGAGCGAGGTCGCGCATCGTCACGGACTGCTCGTGCATCTCGACGGCGCGCGCTTCGCCAACGCCATCGCCGCACTCGGGTGCAGTCCGGCCGCGATGACGTGGCGCGCCGGCATCGACGTGGTGTCGTTCGGGGCGACCAAGAATGGCGCGATGAATGCCGAAGCCGTGCTCGTGTTCGATCCCGCAGTGGCCGCACGGATACCGTTCCTGATGAAGCGCGGCGGCCAGGTCGTGTCGAAGGCACGGTTCCTGTCGGCCCAGCTCGATCGGTACCTGGCTGACGACCGCTGGCTCGAGCGAGCACGCCAGTCGAATGCCAATGCCGCCCGGCTCGCCCGGCGCTTGCAGGCCATCCGGGGCGTCGAGCTGATCGGCAAGGTCGAGATCAACATGCTGTTCGCACGGCTGCCCGACGCAGCTGTGGCCGCGCTCGATCGCGGCCCGTTCCGGTACTACAAGCTCGGCCTTGACCAGCGCTTCGTCTGCCGGCACGACCAGGAACCCGCGGGCATGGACCTGCTCGTCACGACCATCGAGCGGGCGCTGGCATGAGACGCGCGTTGCGAACTGCGTGCGTTTCTTTCGCGCTTTTTGCAGGCTGCCTGCCCGCAATGCTGGTCGTCGCAGCGGAAGTGCAGGCGGAGTCCCTCGAACAGATCCCGCTGCATTACCGCATGGCGGAAGAGCTGCTGCCGATCCTGCAACCGCTCCTGCCGCCGGGTTCGGCCATGACCGGCACCGGCAACGTGCTGTTCGTGCGAGCGGATGCAGCAACGATCCAGCAGGTGCGTGACGCCGTCGCAAGTCTCGACCGAGTCCCGCGTCAACTGCTGATCACGGTCGGCCAGGGCATGGGCGTGCTGGGCAGTGGCACGTCGGTGCGCGGTTCCGGCACGGTCGGGTCGGGGGACGTGCAGGCCGGCGTCAATCGCCCGCCCGCGACCGACGCCAGCGGGCAGATCGTCGTCGGCAGTGGCACGACGCGCGACGACATACGCAACGTCTCAAGCGTGCAGGCACTCGAAGGCTACGAGACTTACGTATCACTCGGGCAATCGCGCCCGGTGACGTCCACGACGGTCACGGGCGGGGTGCATTACCCTCCGGTCGTCACGCAGTCGACGGAGTTCCGCGACGTGCAGACCGGCTTCTACGCCACGCCGCGCGTCAGCGGTGACCGCGTGACGCTCGAAATCTCGCCGCGCCAGCAACGGTCGACAGGCAACGGGCGTGACGCGCCCGTGACCACGGGCGGCATCACCACGACCGTGGCCGGCAGACTCGGCGAATGGCTGCAGCTCGGCGGTTCCACCGACAGTTCTGGCGGCTCCGACCGCGGGCTCGTCACCTGGGGTACGCGCGCAGATTTGACGCAGTACTCGGCTTGGGTCAAGGTTGACGAAGCGCGTTGACACACCGCAGGGATCGTCGGGACAAAAGCTGCAGATGCCAACCGAACCGAACCGCAAAATGCCAGCGGCAGGCCTGACCATCGCGGTCGTGGGCGCGGGCCGCATCGGCTCGGAACTCATCCGCAACCTCGGCCTGATGGGCATCGGTCGCATCGACGTGTTCGAGCGCGAGCCGCACCTGGCCGATCCCCTGCGCAGCCGTTACACAGTGTACGAAGGCGATTTCTGGGACACGCTGACGCTGGCCGGCCTGCAGGGTTACGACTTTGCCGCCTGCACCGTCGACAGCCCCACCGCACGGCAGCGCATGAACCAGAAGTGCGTCGTGGCCAACGCCAACATGGTCCAGGTGTGGACGGAAGGCACGCTGGCCATTGTCGGTGCCTACCCTTTCGCGGCACAGCCGGATTCTGCGTGCTTCGAATGCGATGCGTCGCGCGCTGCCACGCCACTGCCGATCGCTGCACTCAGGCTGTCGGTGGAAGAGATCCCGACCACCGCGGGGCCCGCCACGCGCATCGCAACGGCGAGTGTCGCTGGGGCACTGGCCGCTGCCCTGATCGCACGGATCGCGGCAGGTGCGCACGGCTCGGTAGCGCGCCGCGCCACCCTCGACGCCACGCTGGGCCAGGGCACCTCGCATGAAATCCGACGCGACCCGCACTGTCGGCGCTGCGGGTCGCTGCAGCGACCGGTGCCGATCGTCCAGACGCGCAACCGCTGGCAAGCCGCCGCCTCCGTGGCACATACGTTCCCCGAGATGCTGAACCAGCGGCTGCAGCTCAGCGACGAAATCGAAGGCCTGCCGGTGGAATCCTGCTGCGTGCGCGAGCTGAGCGCACGCTTCAACGGCGGCCCGATCCCGGCCAAGTTCGCCTTGACGGAGGCCGGCGGCCGGATCGTCTGCCTCGACTTCGAAGAGCGCGATGCGGGTCCAGCGCCCGCCGTGTCACGAGCAACCGCCGGCCATCAGTCCGGCAAGTGACCGTCAGGGCAGGGTGGGCGCCGGCGCAGAAGGCGATGCCGTCGCCGCAGGTGCGGGCGCAGCCGCCGGTTCGACGCTGAGCCCCGAGGACGGCCTCATCGGTTCAGGCGCGTTGATGACCTCGAAGCGATCCGCGAAATAGTCGGTTTCACCGAAGCACGTGGTGGGCAACCCACGATGCTCCTGGTAGTGGATCCGTACCTGCTGGCCAACGGCCTTGTGCAGTTGCTCGGCCACGACCGGGTCGCGCACGCTGAAACTCCAGATCTGCGGCGCGACGCCGCCCACGATGTACTGCGCCAGCTCGCCTTCGTAGGTCTTGCAGATCCAGCCGCGCTTGGAGAATTTCTGCAGCACGCCGGCGCGCTCGCCTTCGGAGTAGCTCCACCACAGCATGAACATCGTGTAGAGGCCGATCAGGATCAGTGCGCCGATCAGGCTGCCCCAGAAGAACGACCTGAAACTGCGACGCGGCGGCTTGAGCGGCGGCGGCGCGGCTGCCGGCCTCGTCGTCGATTGGCTGGCAGCGGCAGGCGTTTCGGCCATGGTCGGATCCCCTGTGATCATTGGTTTTGAGGCGCGCCCGCAAGGAAAGATTCGATGCGTTCGACGAGGTAAGCATGAAACGGGTTGCTGCGCTGCCGGGTCAGCATCCAGTTCGGGACGTTCAGCACGCCGTTTTCGCCGCGAATCTCGATCCTGCCCAATTGCACGTGACGGCTCGTCACTGGCGCGGCGTAACCGTACAGCGGATCGTCGGGAGGAAACGGCAGTGCCACGTGCGACAGCGAGAACACGTTGCGCGGCCAGGCCAGGTCGAGCGGTCGTTCGGTCGTTGCAGTTCCCAGCGCGGACGACCGCCGCTCCGCGACCTGCAGCGTGCTGGCCGATGCGTTCGTGATCAGCGTCAGCGCAAACGGGCGCTGCGTCTGCGCGAGCAACCGGCGCGTGAGAGGCGCCGGATCCGCGATCAGCAACGGTTGCACGACCGACAGGCGATTGACGTCGAAGACCACGAGTTCGTGACCGTCGGGCGCGAGCCGGCCGAGCAGCGAATCGATGACCGCGGGAACCTGCACGGTCGAATCGACGGTGGACACGAAGGCCAGGATCGACGGCATGTCGCGCACCGGACCCTGGCTTGCGAGGGCAGCGATTCGCCTGGTGAGGCCGCTGGTGAGTCTCTGGGTAGCGCCAGCCGCGTTGAAGCTGAACGACTGGTATTTGTACGGGTCGACCTCTGCTTCGATGAGCTGCCACGCGGCGCGTCCGAAACCCTGCAGGTCCGACAGCCCGGTGCGAATGCGGCCGATGGCAGCGAGCCTGGTGATGCCGATCGCGGGCGAGATCAGCACCAGTCCCGCGGGTCTTGGCAGCGTGGCGTCCGCCCTCGCGTCGAGTGCGTAACTGACGGCCAGCGCGGCGCCGTTGGAGTAGCCGATCATGTGGATGGGTTTCGACTCGCCCAGCGCGGCGCGCAAGTCACGCATCGCAAGCCTGGTCGCCGCCTCGAGGTCCTCCACTTCGAACCGCAGCAATCCCGCAGGCGCGATGCCGTGCCCCGGCAAGCGCAGGCCGACGACGCGATAGCCGCGCGCTGCCAGCGCCAGGCCGATGCTGCGCAGGCTGTACGGGGAGTCCGTCAGCCCGTGCAGCAACAGCACACCGCCGTTGGCGTCACCTTCCGGCTGCAGGACGAAAGTACGATTCCAGTTGAACGCCCAGACGTTCGGATCGCTGAGGCTGCCCGGATTGAACCGGTTGAAGGGCAGCCGGTCGGCATCTCCGAGCTGCGGCGTGATGTCAGTCCGGACTTGGTCCAGAAGCCGCTGTTCGCGCTCACGGTATTGCGCGAGCGTCGTGACCCGACCGTCGGCGTAATCGGATGCGGTGAATTCGGCCTCGAGACGCATTCGGTGCCAGGGCTTCAGCTCGGGTCCGGCCCACAGGAAATGCAGGTAAAACCCGAGGCCGACGAGCAGCAATGCCGTCAGCAACGAGCCCACCGTCCGGCCCAGCCAGCGTAGCGCTCTGCGCAAAACCTTCTCCCCCCGCGTTTCCGGAACCGTTCCAGCGAATCATAGTCGGTTTGTCGCGCCTCTCGTAAAACCCGAATGGTCGCGGCTCGCAATCGGCGCGAGCATTCAGTTCGATTACCAGGTCGCCCGCGTGGGCGCGACGAACGGGAGATGGAACGAGTCACTGCAGCAGAGGCAAAGGCCGCGGTCACGACCGCCGCTTTGTCCGCAACCGGTTCGCACACGCTCGATTTTGCCGATCGTTTGCGTGAAGCTGCAGACCTGTTGCACGCGCAGGGAGCCAACCCCTATCGAGTGGCCGCTTACCGCAAGGCCGCCGACACGATCAGCCGCTTGCCTGCCGACGAAATCGTCGGGCTCGTCGATCGCGAAGGGGTGGACGGCCTGGATCGCCTGCCGCACGTCGGGCGCGGCATCGCGACGGCGATCATCGAAATGGTTCGCACCGGGCACTGGTCGCAGCTGGAGCGCTTGCGCGGCACCGCGGATCCCGTCGCATTGTTTACGGTGGTGCCGGGCCTCGGCCATCGCCTCGCCGAACGCATTCACGAAGAACTGCACCTCGACACGCTCGAAGGACTCGAACTGGCCGCGCATGACGGCAGGCTCGAGAACGTGCCGGGTGTCGGCCCACGCCGCGCCGCTGCGATCCGCGCCAACCTGCACGCAATGCTGGTGCGTGGTCGCGACGTCGGCATGGCGCCGCCGGCCGCCCTGGGTCCCGTGCCTGCGGTCGGGGCGTTGCTGGCGATCGATCGCCAGTACCGCGAGCAGGCGGCTGCCGGAACGTTGCCGACGATCGCACCGATTCGTTTCAATCCGGCGCAGGAAGCGTGGCTGCCCGTGCTGCACGCAGAGCGCGATGGGTGGCAGTTCACTGCACTATTTTCCAACACGGCCCAGGCGCATCAACTGAAGCGCACCCGCGACTGGGTCCGTATCTTCCATTACGACTCCGAGAACTCCGAAGGCCAGCACACCGTCGTCACCGAGACGCACGGACCGCTCGCCGGCAGGCGCGTCGTACGGGGTCGCGAGACCGAGTGCCGCGCGCACTACGCCTGAAGCGGCGACACCGTCAACGAGGCGAAGTCGTGAGGCGCGGGCCTGCCCCGGGCCCGTCCGCAAACAACCGTCCAGCACCGGCGAAGCGCTCGCGATAGTACGGATCATCCAGGCTCGCCTCGCCCACGTTCCTGCCTGTCTGTGGCGCGTGCACGAAGCGTCGCTGGCCGGTGTAGATGCCGACGTGTGTCACGTCGCGGCTGCCCGGAACCAACCGGAAAAAGACCAGGTCGCCCGCACGCAACGCACCAGGATCGACCTTGCGCGCAGCAGCGAATTGCGCAGCGGCTGTGCGTGGCACGCTGATACCCGCGCGTGAGTGCGCATAACTGACCAGGCCGCTGCAGTCGAAGCCACGCGCAGGATCGGCGCCACCGTAGCGATACGGCGCACCGACCTGGGCAAGCGCCTGCTGCACGATCACCGCGCCCACACCCTGCTGCGATGTCGACGATTGCTCACTGGCCGCAGGTTCAGACGGTGCGCCAGGACGGAACGGGGTGCACCCGCTCGCCAGCAGCGCCAGCGCCAGCACTGTCAGTGCATGCGGCAGCAAACGATGTCGCTGGCAACCCTGGCTCATCGGGCGTGCTCACTCACTGGGAGGCCGGACCTTGCGTGTGGGTGTCGCCGCATAGGGATCGTCCGGCCAGTAGTGCCTGGGATAGCGCCCCTTCAACTCCTTCTTCACTTCGACATAGCCCCGGGCCCAGAAGCTCGCGAGATCGCGGGTGACCTGCACCGGACGCCGCGCTGGCGACAGCAGTTCGAGCGTAACCGGTACGCGACCGCCCGCAAGCCGCGGTGATTCCATCCAGCCGAACACCTCCTGCAAGCGGACGGCCAGGGCGGGCACCGCGCCGGAGTAGTCCACGGCGATCCGTGAACCGCTGGGCACGGTCAGGTGCGTGGGCGCCCATTCGTCGAGCCGGCGTTGCGCATTCCAGTCGAGCAGGCCGTGCAGCGCGCCGCGCAGGTCGACACGGGCCAGGTGATCGCGGCGAGTCACGCCATCGAGCCAAGGTGCGAGCCAGTCTTCGAGCGTTGCAAGCAACGTGGCGTCCGACACGTCCGGCCATTCGGCGGCCTGTTCCGCTGTCGTCGCGCTGTTGCGTATCACGGTAACCCGCGCACGCCATTGCTGCAGGTCCTTCGTCCACGGCAGGCAGTCGAGCCCGAGTGCGCGAATGCCCGCGAGCATGGCTGCACGCGTAGCGGCTTCGATCCCGCCGCGCAGTACGCGCTGTTCGAGCACGAGCGCACCCAGGCGCTTCACCCGACGCGCAACGACCGCAGCCGTCCGTGAGTCCCAGGCGACTTCGTCCTGGTCCGTGATCAGCGAACCGAAGTGCTTTTCCAGCAGCGCGCGCTCCAGCGGCGCCGCGAGGTACAGCTTCGCTTCGCGCTCGCCAGCGTCGATCTCGGCGGCAACGATGAACTCACTGCGCGCGAGCGCGGAAGGTCCCGGTAGTGCGGCCCCGCGACCCTGGCTCAGAACGTAACGCCCACCCTCCCCGTCTCGCGCCATGCCAATTCGGTCCGGGTAAGCGAACGCCAGCAGCAATCCAACGGCCCGGTCGCGTGCGAGTTGTGGCTGACCCTGGGTGCGCGCCGAGTCGTCGCCGCTGACGCGCCGGGCCAGCAGTTCACTGGCGCGTCGCACCTGCTGCAGCGCCCGACCGTCGACCGTGAAACCGGCGGGTGCCGCAGCACCGTGCAGGACGTCTACTCGATGCCGCAGGTCCGGATCGCGCTGCGTGCCCTGCGCACGCAGCGGATCGCGCTCGCTGACGAGCCCGGCAATGTCGCAGGCGAGATCGACCAGGCCCAGCGCCGCACCGCGTTCGATCATGTGCGCAAGCCGCGGGTGCGTGCCGAGGCTGGCCATGCGACGTCCAATCGGCGTCGCCTGACCTCGTTCGTCAATCGCCTCGAGTCGATACAGCAGCTCTTTTGCCTGCGTCAGCGTCGCCAGCGGCGGGGGATCGAGCCAGGCGAGGGATTGCGGGTCGTTCGCACCCCAGCACGCGAGTTCGAGCGCGAGTGGCGCGAGATCGGCCTCGAGGATTTCCGGCACGACCTGCGCCGACAGCGAGGCGTGCGCCGACTCGGACCACAGCCGATAGCACACGCCCGGAGCGGTGCGCCCTGCCCGACCGCGACGCTGGTCAGCCGAGGCGCGGGAAATCGCCACGGTCTCGAGGCGGCTCATGCCGCTGTTGGGATCGAAGCGTTGCCGGCGCTCGAGTCCCGCATCGACGACGACGCGCACGCCCGCGATGGTGAGGCTCGTTTCGGCGAGGTTCGTGGCGACGACGACTTTGCGAAGCCCTGCGGGCGCAGGACGCAGCGCCGCATCCTGTGCCGCGGCGTCGAGATCGCCATACAGCGGCAAGACCCGTAGCGAGGGATCGCCCGCCCCGGCCGCGATGGCATCGCAGCAGCGCCGGATTTCCGCGGCGCCCGGCAGGAACACGAGCACGTCGCCGGGATCGGACTCCAGCGCACGCAGGACGACGCGAGCAGCGCGCTGCTCGATGGGTTCGGGCCAGCGGTTGACGCCGACCGGCGCCGGAGCCGCGTACTGCGTGGCGACGTCGAAGGCACGCCCCTCGGATCGCACGCAACCTGCATCGCCGAGCACCGTCGCCACGGCAGTGCCGTCCAGCGTCGCCGACATGACGAGCAGACGCAGGTCGTCGCGCAGATGGCGCTGCGAATCAAGAGCCAGCGCGAGACCGAGATCCGACTGCAGGTTGCGCTCGTGGAACTCGTCGAAGATCACGCAATCGACGTCCTCGAGCGCGGGATCGCTCTGCAGTCGGCGCGCCAGGATGCCCTCGGTCATGACTTCGATGCGCGTCGCAGCGCTGACGCGGGTTTCGAGCCGGGTGCGGTAGCCCACCAGCTGCCCGGGCTCCGAGCCCGCCAGCTGCGAGAGTCTTCGCGCCACGGCGCGAGCCGCAATCCGGCGCGGCTGCAGCATGACGATGCGCTTGTCTGCGCCGAGCCAGGGCTCGTCCAGCAGCGCGAGCGGGACCACCGTGCTCTTGCCCGCACCCGGCGGCGCCTCGAGCACCGCGTTTCGATGCGCCCGCAACGCCGATCGCAATGCGGGCAGCGCGTCGAGGATCGGAGTGACTGGCAGCGAAAAGCGCAAGCGGCGGGCGTCCCTGTGACTATCGCGCCGGCAATGTGCATGATTGGCTCATGGAAGGGAACAACGTGTGGATGTGGGGCCTGGCCCTGCTCATGGTGCTCGGCGGGCTGGCGGGCGCGGTGTTGCCGGCGCTGCCAGGTGTGCCGCTCGTGTTCGGCGGTCTGCTGGTCGCGGCCTGGGCCGACGACTTTCAGCGCGTCGGCTGGATCACGCTCACGTTGCTCGGCGTGTTGACCGTCGCGTCGTTCGCCATCGATTTCGCGGCCACTGCGATGGGTGCGAAGCGCGTGGGAGCCTCCAGGCTCGCCATCGTGGGCGCTGCGCTCGGCACGCTGGGAGGCCTGTTCCTCGGCATTCCGGGACTGATTCTCGGGCCATTTGTCGGCGCGGTTGCCGGTGAGATGCTCTCGCATGGCGAGTGGCGCAAGGCCACGCAGGCAGGATTCGCGACGTGGATGGGCCTGCTGTTCGGCACGCTGGCGAAGCTCGCGCTGGTGTTCACGATGCTCGGGATCTTCCTGTTCGCGTACCTGATCGGCTGATCCCCGCCGCGCAGGAGCCGACACCCGATTCGCACAGAACTCGTTGCAGAGACGTGCTCGCGTCACCCCGACCGGCTCCTCTCCCGTCCGGGGGACACGCCGTAAATACATCCCTGTAGGCTCGCACGCGCCGTCCATGGCGCGTGACGGTCCCCAGGACGGAGAGGCCCCGATCGCGCTGTCGCATCAGGGTCCGTTGATGCATTCGAGATTCAATGGCGCGATGCGGGAACACCCTGCGCAACCTGGTTGAAGCGACAGCGGTCGGGATTGGCGGCGACGAGGCGAAGCAAGCGGAGGCGCGACCCAGCCCCGCATCGCGACGCGGCGATTGTGTCTGCAAGCTGCTCCGGAGCCGGCTCGCGGCGGCGTGGGCAGTCTCCTGCAGTCTCAGGGGACCGTCACGCGCCATGGACGGCGCGTGCGAGCCTACAGGGACGTATTTACGGCGTGTCCCCCGAGACTGCAGGAGACTGCCCACGCCGCCGCGCAACCTGGCTGTCACACACCGCGAGTCAATGCGCGCTAGGAGCGCACCATCCGATTGTCGACGAGCTGCGCGACCACGCCAGGATCCGCCAGCGTCGAAATGTCGCCGAGCGCCTCGTGCTCGTTGGCCGCGATCTTGCGCAGGATGCGCCGCATGATCTTGCCGGAGCGCGTCTTCGGCAGCCCCGGTGCCCACTGGATGTAGTCCGGCGTCGCGATCGGGCCGATTTCCCGCCGGACCCACTCGCGCAGCTCCTTGCGCAATTCTTCCGTGGGCTCGGCGTCGTGCACGAGCGTGACGTAGGCGTAGATGCCCTGCCCCTTGATGTCGTGCGGGCAACCGACGACGGCCGCTTCGGCAACCTTGGCGTGCGCCACCAGC
Organism: Pseudomonadota bacterium; assembly: GCA_016704655.1. Lineage (GTDB taxonomy): Bacteria > Pseudomonadota > Gammaproteobacteria > Steroidobacterales > Steroidobacteraceae > RPQJ01. The sequence goes on from JADIZR010000002.1 coordinate 132,985, forward strand.
GCGCTCTCGATTTCGGCCGTGCCGAGACGGTGGCCCGCGACGTTCAGCACGTCGTCGACGCGCCCGGTGATCCAGTAGTAGCCGTCGGCATCGCGCTTTGCCCCGTCACCGGTGAAGTAACGGCCCGGAAAGGTGCGGAAATACGTGTCGATGTAGCGCTGGTGATCGCCGAATACCGTGCGCATCTGGCCTGGCCAGCTGTCGTTCAACACGAGGTTGCCTTCGTTGGCGCCCTCGAGCGGCTGGCCGTCGTTGTCGACGAGCCCCGGCTGCACGCCAAAGAACGGCCTGGTCGCCGAGCCCGGCTTCTGGTCGATCGCGCCCGGCAGCGGGCTGATCAGGATGCCGCCGGTCTCGGTCTGCCACCACGTGTCGACGATCGGGCAGCGGCCGTCGCCGACCACGCGGTGATACCACTCCCACGCTTCCGGGTTGATCGGCTCGCCGACGGTCCCGAGCAGGCGCAGCGTGGAACGCGCATGCTTTTTCACGGGACCGTCGCCTTCGCGCATCAACGCGCGCAGCGCCGTGGGCGCGGTGTAGAAGATCGTGACCTTGTGCTTGTCGCAGACCTGCCAGAAGCGATCCGGGCCCGGGTAGCTCGGCACGCCCTCGAACATCAGCGACGTGGCGCCGTTCGCGAGCGGCCCGTACACGACGTAACTGTGGCCCGTGACCCAGCCCACATCCGCCGTGCACCAGTACACGTCGTCCTCGCGCAGGTCGAACACAGCCTCGTGCGTGAGCGCGGCGTAGACGAGGTACCCGCCGCTCGTGTGCAGCACGCCCTTCGGCTTGCCGGTGGAGCCAGACGTATACAGGATGAACAGCGGGTCCTCGGCGTCAACCGCAACCGGCTCGCATTCATCGGCCTGCGCATCGGCCAGCTGGTCGTACCACTGGTCGCGGTGGTACATCGCGACCGCCGCACCCGTGCGCTTGACGACCAGCACGTGCCTGACCGTCTCGGTGCCGGGCGCCGACAGCGCCTGGTCCACGTTGGCCTTGAGGGGCACCGTCTTGCCGCCGCGCACGCCTTCGTCCGCCGTGATCACGACGGTCGAGGCGCAATCTGCGATGCGGCCCGCGAGCGAATCCGGCGAGAAGCCGCCGAAGACCACCGAATGAACCGCGCCGATGCGTGCGCACGCGAGCATCGCAACGGCCGCCTCGGGAATCATCGGCAGGTAGATGGTGACTCGATCGCCCTTCTGCACGCCCAGGCTCTGCAGCGCGTTGGCGAGCTTGCAGACGCGGTGATAGAGCTCACGGTAAGTGACGTGCTGCGAGACCTCGGGGTCGTCGCCTTCGTAGATGAACGCCGTCTTGTCGCCGCGCGCTGCCAGGTGACGATCGAGGCAGTTGTACGCAACGTTGAGCTTGCCGTCGTAATACCAGCGGATGTGGAAGTCGTGCGCGTCGAAGCTGACGTCCTTCACCTTCGTGTACGGCTGCACCCAGTCGATGCGCTGGCCCATGCGGCCCCAGAAGCCTTCAGGGTCGCGGATCGATTCGGCGTAGGCCTGCTCGTAGTCTTCCCTGCGGTAGCGCGCCCTGGCCGCAAATGTCGCCGGTACTTCGTACAGCTGCTTGTGCATCGTCACACTCCCCTGCGCCCGGTCTGTTGCCGGGACGCGTTCACCGTCAGTCGAGCGCGGCGCGCACGCGTGCAGCGTGCTCCGCGAGTACCTTGTGATCCGCCATGTCACGCGCGTGGAAGCGCAGGTCGAGCCCCTCGTGGCGCGGAACGACGTGGAAATGAATGTGAAATACCGACTGGCCGGCCGCGCTGCCGTTCAACTGCGCGATCAGGATGCCGGGCGCGTCGAATGCCTGCTTGACGGCCCTGGCGACTCGTTGCGTCGTCAGGATCGTCGCCGCCAGCGCGCCTGGCGGCAGGTCGAGGATGTTCTCGGCCGGCGCCTTCGGGATCACCAGCGTGTGGCCGTCGGCCTGCGGCATTACGTCCATGAACGCGAGCGTGTGCTCGTCCTCGCAGACCTTATGCGCTGGGATCTCGCCGCGCAGGATGCGCGCGAAGATGTTGTTGCTGTCGTAAGCCATGGTCGTTGGCGCCTCGTTCCCCCGGTCTGCCGTGCTCGAGTATAACGGCGGTCCGGCGACGCACCGACCGCCATTCGACCAAAGGATGAGACCGGTCGTTTACTGCCCGAAAACCCACTGCACGAGGGCCGCCTGGATCGCCTCGCCGGGACCCTGTGCAGCCGTCGGGTGATTGAGGATGACGACGGTGACGAAGGTCCGTCCGCTCGCCGCAGTGACGAAACCGGCGAGCGCCGAGACTTCCTCGAGCGTCCCGGTCTTCATGCGTAACCGGCCCTGCATCTCAGGCGCCTTGAACCGTCGCTTGAGGGTGCCGTCGGTGGCCGACAGCGGCAGCGACGCGGCGAACTCGGGCATGTACTGGCTGCGGTAGGCGGCGAGCAGCACCTCGGCCATCGTCGCCACATTGATGCGCTCGTTGCGGGAGAGTCCTGAGCCGTTCTCGAGCACGAGCTCCGGTGCGGCAATGCCGCGCTGCGCCAGGAAGCTCGCGACGGCTTCTCGAGCGGCGGTGGTCGTGGCCGGACGGCCCGGATTTCGCTCTGCGCCCATGGTCAGGAACAGCGCGCGCGCCATCGAGTTGCTCGAGTACTTGTTGACGAGCCGGATCACCTCGGCCAGCGTCAGCGATTCGTGCGAGTAGAGCAGCTTCGCGTCCGCCGGCAGCGTGCCGAGGCGCATGCCGCCGCCGATCGTCCCACCCGCTTGCTGCCAGAACGCGCGGAACAGGCCGTACGCGAAGTCGGGCGCCTTCATGACGGCACGCGGCACCGAGAACTGCCCGCATCCCGCGGCGTACCGGCCCCCGAGTTCGATGCGGTTGCCGGTGGGACCCTCGGGCATCGCGACCACGATGCCGCCCGCGCCCCGCTTGCACGCACCTGGATCGAGGCGGACTTTGTTGTCGATCGCGAGGTTCGCGGGCCAGGGATTCGCGCTGACTCGCACGGAACCGGTGGCTGTGTCCGGTACCGCGTTGATCGTGACCGTCTGGAAATTCACCAGCAAGGCGTCGGGAAGCACGTTGTACGTGCGATGAGGCAGGTTGTCGAAAGCGCCGCGATCATCGCCCAGGGGCGCGAAGTAGGTGTTGTCGATGACGACGTCGCCCGCGATGCGAGTGACGCCGGCCTGGCGCAAGCCGCTCACGAACGCCCACCAGCGCTCCTGTGTCATGAACGGATCGCCGCCACCCAGCAGCACGAGGTTGCCTTCGAGCACCTGGTCGCGGATCGGGCCGGTGGCGTAGGCACGGGTCCGCCAGGTGTAGGCGGGCCCGAGGGTTTCGAGCGCCGAGTACGTGGTGACGACCTTCATCGTCGACGCCGGATTGCGCGGCACGGTCGAATTGAAGCTGACCAGGGGCTCTTCGCGGCCGACCTCGCGCACGAACACGCTGAGACTGGTGCCCGGCACCTTCTGGCGCTTCATGGCCTGCTCGACTTCAGGCGGCAGGTAGTCGCGGTCGCGCGCGCTTGCGACGCCGGGCGCGTTGAACAGCGCAGCGGAGAGCAGCAAGGGCAGCAGCAGGCGGGGCAGGATGGGACGCATCAAACTCGATTTCGTGGGCGTGCGAATCATAAGCGATGCGGTGGCGGCGCGCGGCACCAGTGACGCATACTCGCTGCCCGTCGGCAGCAGGAACAGCATGCGCAAGATCTGGAATACGGTGTTGAAGGGGATCGTGGCGATCCTGCCGATCGGACTCACCGTCTACGTCGTGTACTGGCTCGCGGTCACGGCCGAGAGGTTGTTCTCGCCGGTGATCAAGCTGCTGGTACCCGCGCACTTCTACTGGCCGGGACTGGGACTCCTGACCGGACTCATCGTGCTGTATTTCGTCGGCCTCGCCGTCAACGCGTGGTTCGTGACCAGCGCGCTGCACATGTCGGACGCGTTCTTCGCGCGCATCCCGGTGGTCAAGACCATCTACCTCGCGATCCGCGATTTCATGCGGTTCTTTCCTGCCTCGGGCCAGGGCAACGACCTGCGACGCGTCGTGCTGCTGCAGTTCGGCCCGGGCAAGGTCATTGGCTTCGTCACCGCGGAATCGGACGAGATGCTGCGACGCTCGCAGCCTGCAGGCGACGACATGGTCGCCGTCTACCTGCCGATGAGCTACATGGTGGGCGGTTACACGATATTCGTGCCACGGGACCTCGTCGAAACGACGTCGCTCTCGGTCGAGGAAGGCATGCGCATCGCGCTGATGGGGGGCGTGCGCAGCAACGCGCCGGCCGCGCTGCGGGAATCATCGCCTGGGAGTGGCTGAGTGCAGGCCGTCGTCATTCCCGTCACGCCGTTCGCCCAGAACTGCTCGCTGGTCTGGTGCCCGCGCACGCTGGAAGGCGCGGTCATCGACCCGGGCGGCGATCTCGACAAGGTGCTCGCCGAGGCCAGCAAGCACGGCGTGAAACTCACGAAAATCCTGCTGACGCACGCGCACATCGACCATGCCGGTGGCACGGCCCAGCTCGCGCGCGACCTGCACCTGCCGATCATCGGCCCGCATCCGGGCGATCAGTTCTGGATCGACGGCATCGCCGAGCAGGGCCGCATGCTCGGCTTCGGGCAGTGCGAAAGCTTCGTGCCGGACCAGTGGCTCGACCAGGGCGACAAGGTGCAGGTCGGCGACGTCGAATTCGACGTGCAGCATTGCCCGGGGCACACGCCAGGCCACGTCACGTTCCACTGCGCCGCCGACAAGATCGCATTCGTCGGCGACGTGCTGTTTGCCGGGTCGATCGGCCGCACCGATTTTCCGGGCGGCGACTACGACACGCTGATCCGCTCGATTCGTGAAAGGCTGTTTACGCTCGGCGACGACGTACGCTTCGTGCCAGGGCACGGGCCGATGTCGACGTTCGGAGACGAGCGGCGGTCGAATCCGTTCGTGGGTGATGCGGCAGTGGCGTCCAGGCGCGGCTGAGCCGCGATCGCACCGTCAGCCGGGCTTGTCGGACTTGCGGCGTCCGCGACCGACCTCGACACGCTTGTCGACGTCGACCCAGCCGTCGATGGCCACGCCCATGTCGCGCGCGCGGCGGGCTCCGGCGCGGCGGTCACCGTAATGCTGGTAGAGGCACGCGCAGTTTTCGCACGTGCAGTTCCTGAGCGGCAGGGTCGGGGCCTCGCGCGACAGGAAGCGCTGGCCCTGCAACGCGCGCGCCTCATGGCAGCAGAGACGGCCGGGCTGGATGGTCACGGCATGGAACGTCTGCGTGGCCTTCTTCGCCACGAGCCTGGACGCCTTGTCGGCGGCGGGAGGCTCGTCGCGCGCAAACATGCCTCGCGCCCGGTCGAAAAAAGTGCTGGCCATGACCTTTCCTTGCAGTGTGGACGCGACACTAGCCACGACGGCCACCGCCCCGGAGTGACCGGCGTCACTGAATCGCACTTGCCCGCCCCGCATGGGAAGCCGACACTTTCGGCCTGACCGCAAGAGACCCCTGCATGCCCCCGACCCTGGAATCCCGCCGGCCGCGCGTGCCGCATCTCGCGGAACTGCCGTTTTATTCGATTTACCGTCATGGCTTCGTCCGGGTGGCGGTCGCCACCCCCTGCGTGGAAATCGCGTCGCCGACCGCGAACGTCGCCGAAATGGCGCGTATTGCGCGTGAAGCGGCGGTAAATCAGGCGATCCTGGTGGTATTTCCCGAACTGGGTATCTCCGCCTACTCGAACGAGGACCTGTTTCAGCAGGATGCCCTGCTCGATGGCTCGGTCCAGGCCCTGGGCACGCTGGTCGAGGCCAGCAAGGAAATCGGCATTACCCTCGCGGTGGGCATGCCGCTGCGGGTGGACGACCGGCTGTTCAACTGCGCCGTGCTCCTGCGGCACGGCGAGCTGCTGGGCGCCGTGCCCAAGAGTTACCTGCCGAGCTACCGCGAGTTCTACGAGAAGCGGCAGTTCGCGCCGGCGGCGCAGGCCCTGGCCACGTCGATCCAGCTGCTCGGGCAGACGGTGCCCTTCGGGACCCGCCTCCTGTTCGAGGCGAAGAACGTCCCCGGCTTCGTGCTGGGCCTCGAAGTCTGCGAGGACGTGTGGGCGCCTTTGCCGCCGAGCACGTATGCCGCGCTCGCGGGAGCGACGGTGATCGCGAACCTGTCGGCGAGCGACGTCACGGTTGGCAAGGCCGATTACCGCCGGTTGCTCTGCGCTTCGCAATCGGCGAAGTGCGTCGCGGGCTATCTCTACTCGGCGGCAGGTCCCGGCGAATCGACGACCGACCTGGCCTGGGACGGCCACGCCCTCGTCTACGAGAACGGCGCACGGCTGGCTGAGTCGACGCGCTTTCCCTTGCAGGGCGGCTTCATCACGGCGGACCTCGACCTGGACCACCTGCGCCAGGAGCGCATGCGGTGGACGACGTTCGGCGACTGCGTGCAGGCGCACCGCGGGCAACTCGAGGGCTATCGACGCATCGAGATCGAACTCGACGTGCCGGCAGGCCACGTGCGGCTCGAACGCAGCATCGAGCGGTTTCCGTACGTGCCAGCCGACCCGGCGCGCCGTGACGAGCGCTGCGCCGAGGTCTACGACATCCAGGTCGAGGCACTGCGCAAACGGCTCGCGGCCACGGGACTGAAGCGCGTCGTCATCGGCATCTCGGGCGGACTCGATTCGACGCAGGTCGCGCTGGTTGCCGTGCGTGCCTTCGATCGGCTCGGCCTGCCGCGCAGCAACATCCTCGGCTACACGCTGCCTGGCTTCGGCACCAGCCGCCAGACGTTCGAGAATGCACACGCGCTGATGCAGGCGCTCGGCATCACGGCGGGCGAGATCGACATCCGCCCGTCCGCCGAACTGATGCTGCAGCACATCGGTCATCCGGCCGCGCAGGGTACGCCCCTCCACGACATCACCTACGAGAATGTGCAGGCGGGTGAACGCACCTCGCACCTGTTCCGGCTCGCCAACAGAAACAACGCGCTCGTGCTGGGAACGGGCGACCTGTCGGAGCTGGCGCTCGGCTTCACCACGTACGGCGTGGGTGACCACATGTCGCACTACAACGTGAATGCGTCGGTCCCGAAAACGCTGATCCGGCACCTGATTCGCTGGCTGATCGGCGCGCGTCAATTCGATGCCGCGACGATCGACGTGCTGACGCGAATCGTCGACACGCCGATCTCGCCGGAGCTGGTGCCGGGCGCGGGCGACAAGCCGGAGCAATCGTCCGAAGCCGTCGTCGGCCCGTACGATCTGCAGGACTTCCACCTCTATTACATCAGCCGCTTCGGCTACCGGCCGAGCAAGGTCGCCTACCTCGCGCATTGCGCATGGGGCGATGCCGGCACGGGCGCGTGGCCGGACACGGTGCCGCCCGGCGAGCGGCGTGCGTACGACATCGCCGTGATCACCGAGTGGCTCGAGGTGTTCCTCAAACGGTTCTTCCAGGGTAGCCAGTTCAAACGGTCGGCCATGCCGAACGGCCCGAAGGTGGGCTCAGGCGGGTCGCTCTCGCCGCGTGCCGACTGGCGCGCCCCCAGTGATTCGCCCGCGACGGTGTGGCTCGACGAATTGCACGCGAACGTGCCGGCCTCGTTGCGAGCGAAATCGCGTGGATCACGACGGCGCTAGGGAAGCGCTGCACAGGTCTGCATGAGGCGCGTTACTCGGGGGGGGGGGGGCGCACGGGGCGGGGGGGGGGCTTCGCGCGCGGCGGGATCGCATTGTACAGGCCTGGCGGCGCTAGGCATCACCCGGCGCGAGAGCGCATTTGTACAGCCGCGTCGTAGGAATTGCCCCGGACAAAATGCGTATTCGTACGATTGGCGACGAACGCAGCGGGGGCGACATAGTCAGCCGCGGCGCGCAATGCGCTGGGGGCGAAATGCCGGCACCGAGCAAAGAACCAGACGGCGTAAGGCCCGCTGCCGCGGCGGGCCTCTATTACCCCAGGGAGGCCGACGGTCTCCGGTGCGCCCTGGCGACGCTGCTCGGCAGCGGCGGCAAGACGGCCGCTCGCCTGCCGAAAGCGCTCGTCGTGCCGCACGCGGGCTATGCGTATTCCGGTGCAGTCGCGGCCTCGGCGTTCCGGACGCTCGAGAACGTGGCAGCGGCATCGATCCGCCACGTGGTGCTGCTGGGCCCGAGCCATCGGGTCAAGATGCGCGGCCTCGCCTTGCCCTCGTGCGACTACTTCTCGACGCCGATCGGCCAGGTGCGAGTCAATGACGCCGGCCGCCGGCGCCTGCGGGAACTCGGGCTCGCGGGCATCGCGGACACGCCGCATGCACTCGAGCATTCGCTTGAGGTGCAGCTGCCCTTCCTGCAGGCCGTGCTCACGGACTTCGATCTGCTGCCGATCGCGGTCGGACTGGCCCCGCCCGAGCAGGTGGGACGCGCACTCGAGGCGGTCTGGGGCGGCCCGGAGACGCTGATCGTGGTCAGTTCGGACTTGAGCCACCATCACACCCACATCGAGGCGCAGGCGCTCGACCAGCAGACCGCCAGGTGCATGGTCGAGCGCAACAGCGACCTGTCGGAGTCGCAGGCCTGCGGGGCCGACAGCATCAACGGACTGATGGAGGTCGCGCGGCATCGCGATCTCGAGGTGCGGTTGCTGGACCGTCGGACCTCGGGCGACACCGCCGGGGACAGCCAGCGCGTCGTGGGTTACGCCAGCTTCGCACTCTACTCCCGCGATTGAAGCAGCGCTGCGCGCGTGTCAGTCTGGCGCGGTGAATGCCCGTCTCCACACCCTGGTGCCCGGATCCCGTGCACTGCGCGCATCGCTCGTCGCGGCCGCGTGGGCCGGACTCACCATGGCAGGCGCTGCATTCGCGCAACCCGTCATCCCTGCGCCCGAGGACGCTACCGCGACGCCAGCAGGCTACGCTGCAGCTGACCCGGCGACCGCCAGCGCGACCGACGCCTACACGAGCTTCCGCACCGAGTTCGACGCGGGACGGTACACGGCAGCCGTGCCGCATGCCGAGCGTGTGCTCGAACTCACCAAGGCGCAGGCCACCACGCCAACGGCCGAAGAGGTGCAGGTTGCGCTGATGAACCTCGGCATGGTCCAGAACCTGTCCGGTGACTACGTCGGCGCCGAGTCCACGTACCTGCAGGTGATCAAGCTGATCGAGAGTTCGGGCCGTCCGCTGCAGGATCGGCTCGCGCGCGCCTACGGCGGCCTCGCTTCGGCCTATCACGACGGCAAGCGGCACGACCTCGCGGTGAAGAGCTTCGACCAGGCGATCGCCCTCAGGCGCCGGCACGAAGGGCTGCTCACTGCGCAACAGGTGCCGTTGATCGAGAAGTACATCGATTCCCTGACCGAGCTCGGCCGGTACCCGGAGGCCTTGAAGGCGCAGAAATACCTGCTGCGGATCGCGACGCGCCAGCATGGCGCGACCAGCCCGCAGCTCGCCCCGACCCTGGAAGAGATCGGGCGCTGGTACGCGAGTATCGGCGCGTACGACCAGTCGCGACGCACGCTGCGCCAGGCGCTCGAGATCGTGGAGGCTGCCGAAGGGCCGGACTCGCCGCTCCTGGTGGGGCCCTTGCTGGCGATCGCTGCCTGCAATCGCCGGCAACTGCTCGATCCGGCGGCGCAGTCGCTGGCGTCCCCCGACGAACAACGCGAAGCCCTGTTTCACGACCCGGGCGCGATGCTGGTGCCGGCCCAGATGTCGGCCACGGCGCTGGCGGCCGAAGGCGAGCGCTCCCTGCTGCGGGCGGCGCAAATCGTCGACCAGGCCGCGGAGCCATCGCCAGTGGCAGTGCTGAACGTGCGGATCCAGGTTGGCGACTGGTATCAAGTGCGCAACCAGCCGGAGCGAGCACTTGGACATTACCAGCAGGCCTGGCAGGCCGCCGCGCGCGTGACCGACAAACTGAATGGCAAGAGCTACACCGAGGCGATCTTCGGCCAGCCCGTCCTGCTGCACCTGTTCCGGCCCGACGACTGGAACCGCTACCCGAAGCGCCCGCCGACGGAGGTCGAGGTGCGCAACGTTGTCGTCGAGTACACCGTGAACGCACAGGGCCGCATCGAGGCGACCGCAGGTGATTGACGACTCGGGCGACAAGAGGCGTGGGGAGAAGACTGCCGGGGCGCTGCAAAGCACGGCGCGCTATCGGCCGCGTCTGGAGAACGGCGAACCCGTCGCAACCCCGGGCGTGCAGTTCAGCCAGCCGTGGATCCTGCTGTTGCCGCCTCCGGCGACGCCGGCACAGGACGAAAAGAACTAGCCTGCCCCAGCGAACAGCCGCCCTGCGGCTGCCGCACCGGCATCAGTTGCGTGGCGGAGGTGGGGGCAGCTCCACTTCTTGCGGTGCGCCCGTTTGCACGGAAGGCAGCAGTCCGCGGGCGATCGCCTGCTCGCGGAATTCGGCGGCGAGCTTGGCGCCCGCGTCGCGCATCGCCAGCCGCGTCGCCGCGGCCAGCGCCTCGTCACCCTTGCCCGGGAACTGGCTCGCCGGTTGTGCCCCGTACCCCGTGAAGGACCAGCTTTCCGCCAGCTCTCCCTGCGGGGAGTAGAGTCGAATCGTGTAACGCAGGCTTGCCGCATACGTCGGCGTGCCGGAGTCGGCCGGTGTCACGAACGCGTAGTCCTCGAGCACGGGTTCCAGCACGCCGCGGATTTCCGGATCGGTCGCCGCTGCGTCCCGCGGTGAGGCGACGGGCACCACGCGATTGAACATCGCGTTCAGGATCCGCATGAACCCTGCGGACTGCGCCTTGCCGAGGCCGATGCTGTATTCGCCGCCGCCGCCTTCGCGCTTTTCCTCGTACACCTTCGCAGTGAACTCGAGCGGCATGTGCACGCCAACCACGACCGGAATCTTCTCGATCAGGGGCTGCGGGATGTCCGACTGGGTTTCGAACTTCGTCGGTGCGCAGGCAGCAAGCAGCGTCATGAGCAGCGCTGCGCATGGCGTTCGCAGCACGCGCGAGGTAAACAGGTCAGGCATGCAAGCCAAGATACACCTCAGCGCCGGTAACTGGCAGGCTCGTTCAGCCCGACGAACGTGCCGCCGTTGCGCGCGCAGAGTTCCCGCATCAGTGTCGCGAAGCGCACGCTGGTGAACTGCGGCGCGTCCGGACGCACCGGAAACGCGAGCGCATGGATGCGCACCCGGCGCTGCCCGGTCTTGTCCTCACGATTGATCTGGTCGACCGCCCGCACGACCGAGTCCACCGAGGTACCGGTGAACTCGTCGCCCAGCACGTACAGGCTGATGCGCTTGCCCGAGCTGTAGTACGTGCGGATCGCCTCGACGATGCCCTCGACCGGGCTCGAGTTGCTGAACGGGAACCAGTCGCGCAGCCGGTCCACCACGAGCTTGCGCTGCGCGGGCGTGTCGGGCAGCCAGCGGCCGCGATAGGACGGGAACATGTACGCGCCCTCGTCGCTCATGACCTGCCAGCCCTTCACCTGCGGGTAGGCGTCGAGCACTTCCTGCATCTTGCGCAACATCAGCGGCCAGGCGTAGTTGGCCATCGAACCCGAGGTGTCGATGATGAAGATGATGTACTCGCTGTCGACGGGCAGGCCGGCGACGGTATCCTGCGGCGCGCGCCGGTACTGCGCGCCGAGCACTTTCTTCATTTCCTCGGTGAGCTCCTGCTGTGCCGAGACCAGCTGGCCCTGCAGCTTGTTCGCCACCTCGGCATCCTGGTCGCTCGCCTTGAACTGGCCCTGCACGTCGCTCAGATCCCCGCGCAGGCGCGCGAGCTTCTGCTTCACGACCGACAGCTGCTGCTCGCGCTGCGTCAGGTCGCGATTGAGGATTTCGGTCTGGCCGCGAATGTCGTAGCGCTCTTCCTGCAGCTGCAGCAGGCGCCCCTCGAGCTCCAGTCGCGACTTCTCGAGCGCCTTCGGCTCGCCGAACTTGCTCAGCATGAACAGCAGGATGATGGCGCCGAAGGCGCAGCAGATCGTGTCCAGGAAGGACATGCTGAACACTTCGAAATCGCGCGCACGACGCCGGTTCATGGCCAGTCCCTGGCGGGCATCAGGAACGACCCGTTGGTGCGACGGGCCAGCGTCCAGAACGCGCCGGGCGCGGCTGGGTCCCCTTCCATGGGCATCAGGATCACGTTCGCCGGCACGCGGTTGGGATACTTGCCGAGCGCGCGCTCGAACAACCTGAGGCGCCCATCGCCATCGATCGTCTTGCGGATGGCCGGTGGCGTGGCGCCCTGCGTCGGCAAGCCGTCGGTGATGATGAAGACGTTGTCCGGCGCGGGACTCAGCGAGTTCATCAGCGTGAACGCGTTCTCGAGGCTCGTGCCGTCCGCGGGCACCGTACGGCGCAGGTTCATGACGACGTCGGTCAGCGCCTGCGCGTCGCTGCCATCGAGCCAGCGTCCGTTGCTGCCGGGCACCACCGGCCACGCCTTCACATTGAACGCGAGTACCTGGAATTTCGACTTTGGCGGAATCTGCGTCATCAGCCAGTCGACCGTGGCCACGGTGCGCCGCCATTTCTGCGACATCAGCCGGCGCGTCTCCGACATGTTGCGCAGCCGGATCACGTTGACGACCGTTTCGTCCAGCATGCTCGCCGAAACGTCGACGAGGATGACGATCCGCTCGCCGCCGAGCTTGAGGCCGCTCAGGTACTGACGATCACCGGTGCCGACGAACCCCTTCACCCGGTTGCCCGGCTTGCCGGGCTCCGGCGTGCCGGCGGCGAGCCGCCGCTTCTCCTCGTCGATCTGCTTCAAGTCGGCCTTCAGCTTCTCGATCGCCTCGCGGCGCGAGATCGTCGTCTTGTCCGCGTCAGCCAGCTGCTCCCTGGTCTTCGCGGTTTCCTGCAGCACGCGGTCGGACAGGCCCTCGGCGCGCACGGTCTCGCTCGTCGTCGTTTTCAGGCTGTTGCGCAGCACGACCAGGTCGGCAAAACCCTGCAGCACCTCCTCCTCGAGCTTGTCCACTTCGGCGCGCAGTGCGGACGTCTCGTTCTTGAACGTCTTGTTGCCTGCCGCGTTCAGGATCATGTACAGCAGCACGATCGCGCCGAAGGCGCAGCAGATCGTGTCCAGGAAGGACATGCTGAAGATGTCGAACTTTTTTCTACGCCGCGCCATGGTCCTGCAGCACGCGGATCAGTTCGAGCGCAACGCCCGGTGCGCCGAGTCGCAACACGTCGCCCACCTGCAGCGCGAGCCGGCCGCCGATGCGCTCGTCGTTGACGAACGTGCCATAGGTGCTGTGATCGACGACACAGGCCTGGCCGTCACGCAGCTCGAGCGTGCAGTGGGAACGCGACACGCCGGCGATACCGGCGGGCAGGGTCAGGACGCGCGGCGCGGCGCCCACCGACCAACCCAGAGACAGGGGCACCGCGGTGATCGGCCAGGCGCGTCCGCGGAACAACACGTGCGTCGGCACTGCTGCCGCAGGCACCGCAAATGACGCCGGTTCGACGGTTGCCGTCGAGTCCTGGGCATCCGCCAGCGGCAATCGGTGCACCAGCGCGATCGCGTCCGCGGGACGGACGATGGCTGTGGCTGCGCGCAATGCTCCGATCGCCGGCGCGCCCCGCGCCAGCTCGACGACGACGCAGTCCCGCAACGCGGCGAGCCGGCCGACCAGGCCGGGGATCGATGCCACACGGGGCGAGAAGCACAGATGCAGGGCTGTGCCAGGCGGACGCGCTGCCTGCACCAGCCGCAGGATGTCGTCACTCAGCCGTTCCACGGCCGCTTCGAGCTGCGCGCGCGTGAGTGAAATGCGGTGCGTCGTCGAGCCCAGCTCGATCTCGGCCGCGATCTCGTCGGCCGTGGCGAGCGCCTGCAGCCAGGACGGCAGCAGGTCGTGCAGGCGTTGTTCGGACGCCGCCTGGTGCAACGGATCGAATCGCGTCTCGCGCACGAATGCCGTTGCGATGTTCTCGGCCATCGCCTGCCGCAAGGCCAGCACGCCGGCGCCGGGCAGCAACTCGTAGCGCGCCCGGCGCAACATGCCTTCGGCGCGTGAGGCCTCGAGCAGCGTCGCCGACGCCTGATGCAGTTGCAGGTCCAGGTGCAGCAGGCAGGGCGCCGGCGCAACCGTGGCGACGGCGGCGAGCCCGGCATCCACGAGGCCACGCACCGACACGCCGCACTCGTTGGCGACGCCGACGAGCAAGCCGAGTTGCTCCCGCGTATAGCCGGGAGGCACGGCGAGCAACAGCTCGTCAGCGCCTTGGCGCGCTTCCGCCGTGAGCAGGGCGGACAGGTGCGCGTGCGCAAGATCGGCCGCCGTCGCGATGCCGCGGGCCGACCACGGCAACGCGTCCAGGCTGAGCGCCTGCCAGAACCGGTTCTGCGCATGCAGCGGCGCGATGCGGTAGCGTCGCACCGCGTCGCCACCCACGTGGACGCGGCCCTCGTGCAGCACCGCGAGTCCCGGACTTTCTTCGCCGGCAAGCACGGGGGCGCCGTCGTCGCCCGTTCGCACGAGCAGCAGTCCGGCGTCATTCAGTTCGACCGCGAGCAGGCTCATGGCGCGGCCGCTTATCTCACCATCATCTGGCGCACGACGTTTTCGTCGAGGAACGCCTCGGTGTCGAGCACCGCGCGCTCCTGGCGCAACTGGATCTGGTGCAGCATGAACATCACGAGAATGCTCAGGCCCAGCGCAACGAGCGTCGAGTTGAAGGCGATGCCGAGGCCGGCGACCACGCCCGACACGTCGCCTTCGACCGCCTTGTGCGCCTGCTGCAACGCTTCACCGATGCCGCGCACGGTGCCGATGAAGCCGATGGCGGGGATCGCCCACGCGACGTAGCGCACCATCGCGAGTTCCGCGTCGAGCCGGCCGAACTCGAGTTCGCACGTGTCGTGGATTGCCGACGAAACGTCCTGGATGTTGCGCGTGGCGCCGAACCGGTGCAGGCCGCTCATCAGCGCGCGCGGCAGCAGCTCGCCGCGCATGTCGTCGGGCAGGGCCTCGACCTGCCGCGCGTAGTCGCGCGAATCCTCGGGCAGGATCTTCATGCCTTCCGGCAGCCGCAGCAGGTCCGCGCCGAGCAGTCGCTGGCCGCGCCGCAGCGAAAACCCCTTGTACCCCATGATCGCCACGGACCAGAGCGCGAGCATGAAGCACACCTCCTGCTCGTAGTCCTTGATGATGACGTAGAAGTTGCGCGCCGGCGCGAAATTCGGGTCCTTTGCCATCTGCGCCGCGTCGCTGGCGGCCACCGCCGCTGCCTGCGGGCGCACGACGGTGGCGTAGAAGCCCTGCACGATGATCACGATGACGATCAGCGAAAAGACCTCGAACATGAACTCGCTGGTCTTGAACTTCTTCATGGTGCGCTGGGACCTGTAGGTCAGATGTCGACGGGAAAGGCGACGTCGAAGTCGGGACGGACTTTTTCGGTGGGCTCGAAATGTTGCGGCGAACCTTTCGCGGCAACGGGCTTGGCGGCCGGCGCCTCGTCACCCGCCGTTGCCGCCGCAGCCTTGTCGTCACCACCGGCTTGTGCGCCAGCAGCGGATTCCGTTGCCGCCGGCTCAGCCGGGGCAGGTGTCGACGGCGGCAGGTTCTGCTGCGCGAACGCCAGGCCGGCCGCGAGGATCGTCAGGCCGATCAGCGGCGCCAGCGACACGGGAGTGGAGCGTCGTTCTCTTCTATTCGGCATAGCGTGCGATCCTGAAGCCGACGTCGTCACGCCGGCCGTTGCCTGAATCCCGGAAGGCAGCCCGCAACTCCGTCACGGTGGCGTGACGCCAGCTCGAGCCGCGGATGACGTGCATGTTGCCTGGCGCGGCGGACAGCGGATCCACGACCACCGTGCTGCTCGCAGGTTGCACCGCGTAGAGGTCCGTCGTCCATTCCGCGACGTTGCCGCCGAGGTCGTGGAACCCGAGCGGGTTCGGTGCGAACGAGCCCGTCGGTGCCGTGGCCGGGTAGCCATCGTCAAGGTCTGCGAGGAACGTCTGCAGCAGCGGCTGCGCCCGGCGGTCGCCGAAGTTGCCCGCGCCCGCCGGCACTGGCAGCGCGTCACCCCAGGGATACTTCCGCAGTGAACCATCGCGATTCGCTCGTGCCGCCCATTCCCACTCGCTTTCGGTGGGCAGCCGGTAACCGGTCGTAGCGGGCTGCACGGGCACCAGCTTGCCGCCCTGCGACTGGTAGGCCGGCGGCAGACCGTCCTGCAGGCTCAACCAGTTGCAGTACTCGGCCGCATCCTGCCAGGTCACGTTGACCACGGGCTGGCGTTCGAGCTCGAGCGTGTTCTGCCCGACGAAACCCGAACGGTGCTGGGTGCGGAACTGCTTGAATTCACCGTTGGTGGCTTCGCGCGTCGCCAGGTAGAAGCGCCGCCGCAGTTCCACCGCGCGCTGCGATTCATTGGCGCGGCGACCGGATTCGCGGCGCGGACTGCCCATCGTGAAGCTCGCGGGCCCGAGCAGTCGCAAGTCGGCACCGGACTTCGTACGGATCGTCGGCGTGAGGGCTTGCGACGCCGCGGCGGTCGCGCCGTCGCCACTCGCTGTGCCTGCGGCGGTTGCACCTCCCGCCGCTGCAGCAATCGCGGCTGGCGACGCAGCGGTCGCGACCTGCCCCGCTTCGAGCCGCACGTTCAGCACCTGCGGCAGGCCGGGGCGCGGCGTGACGGTCGTTCGATAAGGGCGGAATCCTGCGAGCCGCACTTCGATGTCTGTGCGCGCGGCTGGCAACCTGATGGGCTGCCCGGATTTGCCGACCGAACGGCCGTTGGCAAACACCTCGGCGGACGCCGGCTCCGCCATCACCGTCACCTCGCCGAAGATCGGCTGCAGCGACAACTGTACTTCGCGTCGCTCGCCCGGCCCCACCGTCAACTGCGTGGTCCCGGGTTCGTAGCCCTCGCGCGATGCCACCAGCGCCAGCGCAACGTCGGGCCGCACGTCGAGCGTGACCGGCGAACGACCACGGAATGCACCACCCACACTGACGCTGGCGCCCACCGGATCGGTGCGCACGACCAGCGTGCCGTCGGGCAGGCCGAGCCGTACCGGACCCAGCGTCTGCGGCTGGTTCGCGACCACTTGCAGGTCGGTCACCCAGTTCTTGAATCCGGCCTGGCGCAGTTCGATGCGATGCGTGCCCGCGTCGAGTTCGAGCTTTGCCGGCGTTGCGCCTTGCGCGGCGCCATCCACCAGCACGGTGGCACCCGCAGGTTCGGTGAGCACCGTGACCGGGGCCCACGCGGCAACGAGTTTCGCCGTCAGCAACTGCCGCTGTTCCATGCCGTCGATATCGACGGTCGCCTTGAACGGCAGGTACCGCGGCGCCGTGACGAGCAACTCGTGACGGCCGGCCGGCAGCCGAATCTCGCCGGGCGCAGCGCCGGCGTCCTTGCCTGCGACGCTGATGCGGGCAGCGACCGGCGTCTGCACCTGCAGGATGCCCGGGAGCTTCGTCAGCCGGTAGCGGAACGACTGGTTCGGTGCATCCGTCACCTTGATCGGCGCGCGCAGGGACACATAGCCCTTGCGCTGGATCTCCACCGCGTACTCGCCCGGACGCGCGAAGTGGTTGCCACCCACGGGCAACACGAGCCCGCCGCGCATCCGGACAGCACTGTCGGCCGGATCGACGTCGAACTTCACGGCGTGACCGGTCGCGAAAAACCAAGTCGCCAACCCAAGCACCGCAACCAGCAGCGCGCCGACCAGCCATGGCCCGATGCGTCGAGCGGACGCAGCTTGTGCAGCAGGTCGACGGAACGCAACGGCGTCGATGCGTTCGTCACCGTCGTCACCGCCGCCACTGACGACGTCGACGAGAGGTGCTGCGGGAGGAACGGTCAGGTTGCCGCCGCTGCCATCCTCGACGTCGAGGACGCGTCGGCCATCACGCGCACCGACGCGCAGCCTGCCGCGCGCCACATCGATGACGTCGCCTTCGTGCAACCACGTCGGGCGCGACACGGGCGCGCCATTGCAGAGCGGGGGATCGCAGCCTGCCGCCGGCTGCAGGAACAACTGGCCGTCGTGCAGCGCAAGCCAGGCGAGCGTGTCCGCACCTGCTCCCGGCAGCACGATCGTGTGCCCGGGGCCGCCGACGCTCACGGGAAAATCCGCAGCCGACAGCGCGCGCTCACCCAGGGGATCGCGCAGGATCAGTTCGGTGGGACTCAAATCGGCTCCTCGCAGCGGACCACGAGCGTGGACGGCGGCGCGCCCGGCAGCAGGTTCAGTTCCTTGCGCACGTCGCGATAGCCCTGGCGAGTGCCTACCACGGTATAGCGGCCCGGCATCAGCTCGAGGTCCCGGTGTTCGAAGAGCCCAAGCTTACCAATCCGGTAGATCTGCACGTCCGTCGCATTGTCGGACGCCAGCGCCACCTTGACCGGCGTCTCGGCCTGCCGCAACTGTTCGGACAGCCGCGCCTGCTGGGCCTGCAGACGCGTGCCCTGCGTCGACACACGGGCCGCGCGCTCGAGCACGTTGCGCGCGATGTCCCGGCCGGAAGGACTGTAGAGCCGTTCGGGCTTGTCGATGAACGACTGCAGCTCGGCATCGATCATCGCGCGCGGCTCCGCACGCTCGACCCCTTCCTGTGCGGGCCGCAGCGCCGGCTCGACCTTGAGCGCCTCGCTGTACAGCGCAAGCGCCTGCGACCATTGCTCCGCGCGCTCGGCCGCGGCGGCGCGCTCGACGATGGCGGTCAGCGACTTCGTTTCGGTGGCGCGGCGGATCTGCTGCAGGCCATCGGCGACTTCCGGCGTGCCGGGCCGGATACGTCCCGCCCGTTCGAACGCGCTCTGCGCCGCGGCGTAGTCGCGACGCGCCAGCGCGGCCATGGCCTGCGCCATCGTCGAGGCGTAGGCGTCGTTGGCCTCGCGTGCGCCGAGTCGTGCGATGCCTGCGCGCGCTACGGTCGTCGCCGGATCGAGTTTCAACGCACGCTGGTACGCCGCGATTGCGGCGCTGGCATCGCCCGCCTGTTCGGCACGCGCACCGACCGCCGTTTCGCGCAGCACTGCGTCAAGCACGCGCGAGCGCGCGAGGCCGCTGCGCGCGGCGGCATCGTCCGGCGCAACTTTCAGCACCGCCGCGTATCTCTCCTGCGCCTCGGCGCCGCGACCCGCATCGAACGCGGCCTGCGCATCCGCCAGCCTGGTGCGGATCACTGCGGGCAGTCGCTGCTCGAGCTGGTCGAGCCCGCGCGCCATCGCGTCGAAATGCGCGAGCGCCGTCTCGAATTCGCGCCCTGTCATTGCCGCATCGCCGGCAGCCAGGTTGTTGCGGACCTGCGCGTACGGCGCGCCACCCCAGGCGGCAACGTCCCGTTGCTCGAGTCGCTGCAGGCGCGCAGGCAATGGGCCGCGACGTTCCTCTGCCTTGCGCTTCAATGTCGCGAGGCGTTCGAAATCCGCGATCGGCTTCGCAACCGGCGCCGCGGCCACGGGAGTCGCTGGAGGTCTCGGTGCTGGCGATTGCGAGCCGACGAGACCCGGCAGGACGAAGAAGGTGAAGCCGGCCGCCGCAAGCGCCAGCCCAGCGCGCCGACCAGCAGGCCGCGGCGGAAGCCTTCGCTGCGCAGCGCCTTTGCCGAGGGCGCGGCGCCGCGGGTGCGGTGCCATTGCGTCTGCTCGGGCAGGGCATCGGCGGGCGGGCGCGGCTGCCACGTCGCAACGCCAGGTGCAACGATCGATGCCGTGTCACCGGGCGCCGTCTCGAGCAGCAGGTGCAGCTCCTCGTGCACGACGCGCATGGAGACCGGCCGGTCAGCCGGCCGTTTGGCGAGGCAGCGCGCCACCAGTGCACGGAAAGCCTCGGGCGGATCCGGCCTGCCGGCAACCGGTGGCGGGATCTCGTCATGCACGCGCGCGGGCGTGACGTCCGGGTAGAAGGGCGGATGCCCGCTCACGAGTTCGTAGAACAGCACGCCGAGGGCGTAGATGTCGTCCGCCACGGCGGCAGCGGCGCCGTCGAGCCGCTCGGGACTCGTCGAATAGGGCGACGCACCGGCCGGCTGCGTCGAACCGATCCTGCGCGCGCTGCCGAGGTCGACGAGTCGCGGCAGGCCGTCGCCGTCGAGCAGCACGTTGGCCGATTTGAGATCGCCGTGAACCCACCCCGCAGCATGGAGTTGCGACAGTGCCTCGATCACCGGCAGCAGCCGGCGCGCGATCAACGTCCAGGGACGCCCGCGCAGGCGGCCGATCTCGCCGCCCGGGAGATACTCGAAGACATCGAACGATTCGTCGCCCGCGTCGTGCGTGGCAATCGGCGCGAGCAGCGTCGCGTGATCGACGACGGCGCGGATGCGTTCTCCGGCCACGTCGCCGCCCGCCCGGAAACGCAGCACGACGTCACAGTCGGCGTGCGTATCCCGCGCAAGCCAGGTCGCGCCGTCGTGCCCGGCGGCGAGCGGCCGCGTGAGTTCGTATCGCGCAGCCACGACCTGCCCGCCTGCGAGCGCCGTCCTGTTCGTCATCGGTCTGGACTCAGCGCTTGCCGGTGGCTGGTCGCGTCGTTTCCGCCGTCGTCGCCGGCAGGCCCGTCTCGTTCTCGTACAGCTCGCGCAGGAGGCGCCGCCATTCCGCGTACTGCTGCTCCGCCGAGCCCTTCAGCTCGAGCGTGCGGCCCTCGATGTCGACCACGCTCGGCTGCACCTCGTTCTGGAACGAGCTGCTGAGCTGCTTCAGCGACTCGTCGTGCATCTTGATCTCGGCACGCATGTCGAGGCCGCTCTTGAACGCATAAATGCCGCCGATGACAGCCGCAGTCGCGGCTGCCGAGCCCGCGCTGCTGTTGGTGTTCTGTCCTGCCATGACGCCGCCGATGACGGCTGCCGCGCCGAGTAATCCTCGTGTCAGCGCCTTGCGTTTCGCGTCGGCCGCGGCCGCGAGTTCCTCGTGCGAGTACTTGCGCCAGTTGCCGTAGGCGTCGTCGATGGTCTCGCCGAAGTTCGTGTAGTGCTCGTTGAGCGTGTCGATCAGCGCGTAATCACGCTCGTGCACGCGTTCCAGGCGCTGCACCACCGGATCGTCCTCGGCCGGCAGCCGCGCGATGGCATAGGTGCCGCGCTTCGGGTCGTGCGCCAGGTAGGGAGTGAAGGCATACGGTGCGAGTTCGGAGGCGAAACGCAGGTTGGCGACCTGGTGCACCTGCACGCGCTGCTCGCGCGTGAGCTCGTTGCGCGCGGCAAGCAGGTCGTTCGCTATCGTCGCGTACACGTTGTCGAACGGGTCACGCGGCTTGACCGGCACGTCCTTGTAGGCGCGCGTGTCCGCCAGGCCTTCGTAGTCCTTGCGCAGCCACGTGCGCCCGGTGGCATCCGTCACGGTCACCGCGAGCTGCAGCACGCTGCCGTCGGATTCGATGATCCGCGCGCCGATGTTCACGTCGCTGCCCGAGCTTTCGGCAGGCAACACGCGCACCTGCCCCCACTGCCCGGTGCTCTCGAGCGTGTCACGCAGCAGGACGGGCATGTAGCGCGACTCGGCCTTGCGCACGTCCGGGTAGATGCCGCGCTTTTCCTGCTCGACCGGGTCCGGCGGGATGTTCGGATCGAACATGCGTACGCCGACGTCGAGCAGTTCGGCCTGCGGAATCTCAGCCGTTGCCTTCTGCGCGACGACCGGCGCCATCGGGCGCTCGTCCTGCACGACGCAGCCGGCTGCGCCGACACGAGCGCCAGCACGGCACAGCACGCGCGCCACACGCGGCCGGACCCAACGGGAATGGTCGAAGACGTCACTGCGTGCTCTGCTTGTACTTGCGGTATTCCTCCCAGAGCCGCTCGCGCAGTTCGGGGTCCATTTCCTTCATCGCGGCCTCGCGCAACTGGCGCGCGACGATATCGTCGTCGCGACCGTCGGGGATATCGGCCGGCACGTCACGCGAACCGGAGCCGCCTTGCGCACCGCCGCCGACCCCACCGCCACCGCCCTGGGTGCCGGAGCCTGCGGCCACGTCGCCGCCCTGGCCGCCCTCGCTACCTTTGCCGGACGCGCCACCGCCTTCCTGTCCTTCCTGTCCTTCCTGTCCTTCCTGTCCTTCCTGCCCTTCCTGTCCTCCCTTCCTGCCCTTCCTGGCGGCCGGCGCGCTCCTGCGAGATGGTCTCCTGTTCCTTGCGCATGCGCGCGTCGAACACGGCGAATGTTTCGTCGAAGCGGCGATCGATCTCCGCGCGCTTGTCTTCGGTGGTCACGGGACCACTGCCGGCGCCGCCGCCCGAGGCGGGCTGGCCGGAATGCCCGGGCGCGCCGGCGGTACCCGTCGAACCTGGCTGCCCCGTGCCCGCAGACCCGGCACTCGTGGATCCCGGTTGGCCCGCCGCTCCAGGCTGGCCTGCCGTGCCCGCTGAACCGGTCGAGCCGGCAGGGCCCGTTGGGCCGCCGCTGCTGGTCGAATCGCCCTGGGTGTCGGGGGTGCCCCCGGCCGAACCCTCGCCGGAGGGTGATCCGGACGATGACGGGGTGCTGCCCTGCGAACCACCGGTGGACGGCGGAGTAGGCCAGCCTTGTGGCTGCGGCGGTGGGGGTGGCCCGGAACCGCCAGAACCGGAGCCGCCACCTGCAGGTGATCCGCCGGACTGGGATCCGCTCGGCGCGGAGGAGCCCGGGCTGCCGGAAGACGACCCGGAGCTGCCGGAGGGCGACTGCTGGCCGGGACTTCCCGACGATGAGGGCGATTGCTGGCCGGAACTCCCCGGCGACGAGGGCGACTGCTGGCCCGTGCTGCCGCCCGAACCGGGGCTCGAGGGCGATGAACTGCCCGGGGAGGACGGTGACGAGGGTGACGAGCTCGGCATGCCGCTCGGCATTGAACTGGAACTGGTCGTCAGGCACCCGCTCGTGGCGAGCGCAGCCGCAGCCACGATCACTGCCGTCGTCAGTCCTGTAAAGCCGTGCATGCGCTGGAATCCCTGGACGGTTGCCTGCGTGGACGATCCCGCAGCTCTGGTCCTACGTGCTTGGATGCGTCCGGAGACCGGCAGTTCAACCGTCAACGCGAACCCGCGGCGCCGACCGCCCCGGCCGCGGCCGCCCCGGGGACCACCAGGTCGTCCCCGACGAGGAACGCGCGCAGCTGTTCGCTCAGGCGATTGCAGGCGGTATTGCGCACAGGGGTGATGATCGGGATCGGTGCGATGGCGCCGATCAGCACGGAAGTGCCGGTGACGTCGGTGCTGACCGAGCCGATCTCGCTCGCGTTCTGCATGTCCCAGACCGACGCGACATAACCCGACTCCTTTTCCCACCAGCCGACGCCGAAGCAGCCGCCGCCACCCGGCCCGACCGCGCACGCAACGCTGCCGCCGCCATCGGTCTTGCGGGTATTGCCGTCAACCCAGACCACGTAGCGGACACCGATTTCCTGCAGCCGCTCGGTGACGCCAGGCCGCTGCAACAGCACGCGCAAGCCATCCGCATTGGCCGGAGCCGTACTCGGCTCGAACCACGGAAACAGCGCGTCGGTGAATTCCTGCTCGCCGTAGATCTTGAACGCAGTGCGCGCTGCCTTGCCCGAATGCGCGTTCTGCCCCTTCTCGGGATGCACCAGCTCGCCGCCCAGTCGCTCCTGGACGCAGTCGAGGAAGGCTTCCTCGGTGCCCACGCCTTCGAGCTGTGGCTTCTTCAGCAGCACGATCGATTCGTTGGCCTGGATCGGCGAGGCGATCTGGCGCGTCTCGTCGACCTTGGACGTCATGCAACCGGACGCCGCGACTCCGAGCACGGCCACCCCCGCTGCGACGCGCCACGGCGCATGGACGCTCGCGTGAGGACGGCGATCGAGCCTTGCGTGTGTCATGGCAGTCCTCCTCTGGCTGAGCGGCCCGCACAGCGGCAACGAAGTCGGGGACGTCCGAGTATACGGCAAGGATTCGGGCCGAAAATATCAGCATGGCCGGAGTCAACTTCAGTCGAACAATCCCCCTTGCCGCGGAGCGCCGGGATCTGGTTCGAACTGCAGCACATCGAGTTTCGGCGCGGCTTCCTGATTGAGCCCGAGGCGCCGGCAGGCCCGCGCAAACCGAGCTCCGACCATCGCTGCGTAGGCCCCTTCGCCACGTAAGCGATGACCGAAACGGGGATCGTTGAGACGGCCGCCACGCATCTCGCGCACGTGATTCAGCACGCGATCCGCACGCTCGGGGTAGTGCTCGCGCAGCCAGTTCTCGAACAGGGAAGCGACCTCGTAGGGCAACCGCAGCAGCAGAAACGCCGCGCGCCGGGCCCCCGCTGCGGCCGCGGCCTCGAGCAGGCGTTCGATCTCATGGTCCGTCAGCGCTGGAATCACCGGGGCCACCATCACGCCGACGGGCACGCCGGCCGCAGAGAGTTCCCGGACCACGCGCAATCGAGCCTGCGGCGATGCGGCTCGCGGTTCCAGCGTCCGCTTCAGCTGGTCGTCGAGGCTCGTGATGCTGATGAAGACCGACACGAGCTGTCGCTCGGCCAGCGCGCGCAGCAGGTCGAGGTCGCGCAGGATCAGCGCGCCCTTGGTGATGATCGACAGTGGGTGCCGCCGCTCGAGCAGCAGCTCGAGTACCGCGCGTGTGGAACGCAGCTTGCGCTCGGCCGGCTGGTAGGGATCGGTATTGCCGCCGATGTGCAGCACCCTGCAGACGTAACGCGGCGACGAAATCTCCTGCTGCAACAGCGCCGCAAGACCGGGCTTATGGAAGATGCGCGTCTCGAAGTCGAGCCCGGGACTGAGATTGAGGTAGGCGTGCGCGGGCCGGGCGAAGCAGTAGATGCAGCCGTGCTCACACCCCTGGTACGGGTTGAGCGACTGCTCGAACGGAACGTCCGGCGAACGATTGGTGGTGATCGCGTGCCTGGGAAACTCGGGCGTCAGCGTCGTCGCGGGGTTCTGCAGCGGCTCGTCCAGGCTCCCCCAGCCGTCATCCTCCGGCGTGAGCGTGGTCGCTTCGAAGCGACCGGCCGGGTTCGTGACCGCGCCGCGACCTTTCTCCACCTGCATTCGGTCTGCCCGCCGCATGCGCCGAGACTACTGTATGCATATACAGTTGTCACTCCCTGTCGGGGAACCGGTCCATGCGCCACAACTCGGGGAAGATGCGCGTCCACGCGAGCGCGACGAACAGCGTCGCGCTGCCGCCGATCACCACCGCTGGTATCGCGCCGACCAGCGCGGCTACGAACCCGGACTCGAATTCACCGAGTTCGTTCGATGCGCCGATGAACACCGAGTTCACCGCGCTGACGCGGCCCCGAATGTCGTCGGGAGTCTGGAGCTGCACGAGCAGGTGGCGGATGTAGACGCTCACCATGTCGCCGGCGCCCAGCACGGTGAGTGCGACGAGCGAAATCCAGAAGCTCGTCGACAAGCCAAACACGAGCGTTGCAATCCCGAAGACGATCACACCGCCGAACATCCAGTGGCCGACACGCCGGGTCACGGGCAGCACGCCGAGCACGACACCGGTCAACGCAGCCCCCACGCCCGGCGCTGCACGCAGCCAGCCGAGCCCGCTCGGCCCGACGTGCAGCACGTCGGCGGCATACACCGGCAACAGCGCGGTCGCACCACCGAACAGCACCGCAAACAGGTCGAGGGAAATCGCTCCCAGCACGGGACGCCGGCCCCGAACGAACCGCAACCCTTCGAGCAGCGCGTGACGATCGAGCGGCGCCGTGCTGGCCGCCGCGCTCGCGTCGCCTCCCCGACGCAGCATGGCGAGCATCACCAGCGACACGGCGAGCAAAGTCGCTACGGTGGCGTAAACGGTGGTGGCGCCCGCGAGATACAGCAGACCGCCGAGCGCGGGACCCGCGATCGTCGAGACCTGCCACAGCGAGGAATTAAAGGCGACCGCGGTGCCGAAGTGCTCGCGCTCCACCAGGTTCGGCAGCAGGGCCTGGCTTGCCGGCATCGCGAACGCACGGGCGACGCCGAATAGCGTCATGATCCCGAACACGGGCCACGCGCTACGCAGGCCATGCCATGAGAATGCGAGCAGCAGCAGCGCGCAGAGCAGCAACAGCACGTAACAGCCGGCGATGATGCGGCGACGGTCGCGGGTGTCCGCGAAGTGCCCCGCGGGCAGGATCAGCAGCACGAACGGCAGAAACTGCGACAATCCGATCAGGCCGAGGTCGAGCGGACTGCGCGTGACTTCGTACACCTGCCAGCCGACGGCCACCGTCTGCATCTGCACGGCCAGCGAGCCCAGGAAACGCGCGAGGATATAGCGCGTGAAATCCGCGTTGCGCAGCAGCGCACGACGCTCGTTCTTCATGCGCGGCCGTCCCGCGATGGCGTGAAAGATGGCAGTTCATCGGTGCGCGGCAGGATAGCCGATGCAGGCTCGCGCCGTGGACAGGCAGTAGCGTCGGGTCACGACTTCAAGTGACAATCGGTGACCTGCTGCACTCGCGCGTGCCTGTCGCAAAGATCGGCAGGCGCGCCGGCCTACGGAGTAGTCATCCATGCACCGACCTCAAGTCTTCGTCCACTGGCGCTGCGCGCTGCTGCTGGTGGCGCTGTGCTTCGCGCAACAGCCTGCAGCACTCGCCGCCAGTGCCAGCGCGGACGCGCGCTTCGACACGCTCAGCAAGCGCTTCGTCGAGGAGTTCGGCCGCTATTCGCCGGTCTCGGCGACGCAGCTCGGCGATCACCGTTTCGACAGCGAACTGGAGGACCTGAGCGCGTCGGGCCGCGCACGCACGCTGGCGTGGACCAGGGGAGTACTCGACGAGCTGCAGGCGATCGACCGCTCCGGGCTCGTGCGCGCGAACCAGGTCGACGCGGCGATGCTGGACAACCAGCTGCGCTACTCGATCTGGTCGGAGGAAAAATACCGCGACTGGTCGTGGGACCCGCTCGTCTACACGCAGCTGGCCGGGCAATCGCTGTACGGGTTGCTCGCGCGCGAGTTCGCGCCGCTGCCCGAGCGCCTGCGCTCGGTGACGAGCCGGCTCGAGCAGCTGCCCGGCCTGCTGCAACAGATGCGCGCCAACATCGTGCCCGCGCGCGTGCCTGCGATCCACGCCGAGACGGCGGTCAAGCAGAACCCGGGCGTACTGAGCCTGGTGGACGAACTCGTGGTGCCGAACCTCGCGCAGCTGCCCGCGGCGGATCGCGAGCGCCTGGAGCAGGCGATCGCGAACGCCCGCGTCGCCGTGAAGACCCACCAGGAATGGCTCGAAAAGCAGTTGCTGCCGCAGGCGAAGGGCGATTTCCGCATCGGTCGCGAGCTGTACGACGAGAAGCTCCATTTCGCGCTGATGTCGCCACTCGACCGGGCCGAGATCCGGCGTCGCGCCGCAAGCGAGGCCATCGTCACGCGCGCGAAGATGTACGAAGTCTCGCGCAAGGTGCTGGCCGGCCGCGCCGACGCACCCCGACGCCCGGCTGAGCCGACAGCCGCCGAGCAGCAGGCCGCTATCCGGGCCGCGCTCGACATCGCAGGTGCCGAGCGGACGCCGCGCGACGGTGTCGTGGACTTCGCGCGCCAGAAACTGCGCGAGACGACCGAGTTCGTCCGCGCGAAAGGCTTCGTGACGGTACCCGACGAACCACTCGAAATTATCCTGATGCCCGAGTTCCAGCGCGGCGTTGCGGTCGCGTACTGCGACTCGCCGGGCCCGCTCGACAAAGGCCAGCGCACGTTCTACGCGGTGTCGCCGATTCCTGCCGACTGGACCGAAGCGCAGGTCGGCTCATTCCTGAGCGAGTACAACACGCGCTCGATCGCGAACCTGACGATTCACGAAGCGATGCCGGGCCACTACCTGCAGATCGCGCATTCCAACCGCTATCCCTCCACCCTGCGTGCGATGCTCGGCTCGGGCCCCTTCGTCGAGGGCTGGGCGGTCTACACCGAGCGCGTGATGCAGGAGCAGGGTTTCGGCGGCGGCGACCCGCTCATGCAGCTGGTGCAGCTCAAGTGGTACCTGCGCTCGATCACCAACGCGATCATGGACTCGGCGATCCACGTCGACGGCATGACACGCGACGCGGCGATGCAGCTCATGGTCGAGACCGGCTTCCAGGAAGAACGCGAGGCCGCGGGCAAGTGGGTCCGCGCCCAGTTGAGCTCGGCGCAGCTGTCGACGTATTTCGTAGGTTACCAGGAGCACTCGGACATGCGCGCCGAGGCGGAGCGTCGCCAGGGCGCGAAATTCGACCTCAAGGCCTACCACGACCAGGCGCTGTCGTTTGGTTCACCGCCGGTGCGACTGGTGCGTGCGCTGATGTTCAACGAGCCGATTCATTGACCTTGGCTGGGGGGCGGGAGGGGGGGGGGGGGGGGGGGCGGGCCGGGGGGTGCGGGCGGGGGGCGGCCGGCGGGGGGGGGCCGGGGCCCCGGGCGGGGGGGGGGGGGGGGGGCGGCGGGGGGGGGGGGCGCGCGCGGGGGGGCCCGGGGCCCGGCTCGGGCCCGGCGGGGGGCGGCCGGCGCGCCCCGGGCCGGCGGACCGGGCGCGCGGCGCGCGGGGGGGGGGGGGGGGGGCGGGCGGGCCGCGCGCGGCGGCGGGCGGCTGGACGGAGGGGCGGCGGGGGGGGGGGGGCGGCCGGCCCCCGCGCCGCCGCGGGGGGGACCCCCCGCCGCCGCGCCCCCGACGGGGCGCGGGCCCCGGGCCCGGGCGGGGGCCGCCGGGGGCGGGGCGGGCCCGCCCGGCTCGGGGCCCGGTCCGGGGCGCGGGGGCGGCGGCCGCCGCCGCGGCGCGGCGGCCGCCCCGGCGCAGAAGCTGCCGGCGGCCAGGCGGGGGGGGGGGCTGGCGGGGGGGGGCCGGGGCGCGACCCCCGGCCGGCCGCCCGGCGGGGGCGGGCCGCGGGGGGCCGCCCCGGCGGGGGGGGGGGCCGGCCGCCCCGCCGGGGGGGGGAAAAACCCGGCCGGGGGGGGGGCCCGGGGGTCGGCTGGTCCGCGCAACAGCGCTCCGCCGGAAAAGGGGCCCGGGGCCAGGGCGGAGCCGGGGCTGATAGGGCAGCGAGACCCTCCCGGGGGGGGGCGCTCCGGGGCGGGGGCCCGGGCGGGGGGGGGCTGCGCCCCGCGGCGCCGCCGGCGGCCGAAGGGGGGGGGGCGGGGGGGGGGCGGCGCCCCGCCCGCGCGCGCGGGGCGGGGGGGCGGGGCCGGTCGTCGGGGCGGGGGTGCCCGCCGGGGGGGCCCCCCCACCCCCCCCCCCCCCCCCCCCCCCCGCCCCGCCCCCCCCCCCCCCCCCCCCCCCCCCCCCCCCCCCCCCCCCCCCCCCCCCCCCCCCCCCCCCCCCACCCCCCCCCCCCCCCCCCCCCCCCCCCCCCCCCCCCCCCCCCCCCCCCCCCCCCCCCCCCCCCCCCCCCCCCCCCCCCCCCCCCCCCCCCCCCCCCCCCCCCCCCCCCCCCCCCCCCCCCCCCCCCCCCCCCCCCCCCCCCCCCCCCCCCCCCCCCCCCCCCCCCCCCCCCCCCCACCCCCACCCCCCCCCCCCCCCCCCCCCCCCCCCCCCCCCCCCCCCCCCCCCCCCCCAAAAAAGGGCCCCCGCGAAGCCCCCCCCGCCCCCCCCCCCCCGCCCCCCCCCCCCCCCCCCCCCGGCCCCCCCCCCCCCCCCCCCCCCCCCCCCCCCCCCCCCCCCCCCCCCCCCCCCCCGGGTAACGGGCCCAGAAAAAGGACCCCCCCGCCCCCCAGGCTCCCCCCCCCCGCCCCCCCCCCCCCCCCCCCCCCCACCCCCCCCCCCACCCCGGGGGGGGGGCGCCCCCCCCCCGGCTCCCCCCCCCCCCCCCCCCCCCCCCCCCCCCCCCCCCCCCCCCGAAGGAGGCACCCCCACACCAAAAAACCCCCCCCCCCCCCCCCCCCCCCCCCCCCCCCCCCCCCCCCCCCCCCCCCCCCCCCCCCCCCCCCCCTTCCCCCCCCCGAACAACCCCCCCCCCCCCCCCCCCCCCCCCCCCCCCCGCCCCCCCCGGGGCCCCCCCCCCGCCCCCCCCCCCCCCCCCCCCCCCCCCCCCCCCGCGCGCTCCCCCCGGGCCCCCCCCCCCCCCCCCCCGGCCCCCCCCCCCCCCCCCCCCCCCCCCCCCCCCCCCCCCCCCCGGGGGGGGGGGGTTCCGGGGCCCCCCCCCCCCCCCCCCCGCCCCCAAGCCGGCCCCCCCCCCCGCCCCCCCCCCCCCCCGGAAAGGAAACCCCCCCCCCCCCCCCCCCCCCCCCCCCCCCCCCCCCCCCCCGGCCCCCCCCCCGCGGCCCCCGCCCCGCCCCCCCCCCCACCACCCCCCCCCCCCCTATCTGGGCCCCCCCCCCCCGGAAAAAGCCAGCAAGAACCGGGGGGGGACCCCCCGGGGGGCCCGCCCCCCCCCCCCCCGGAGGCCCCCCCCCCGCCCCCCCCCCCCCGGCCCCCCCCCCCCCCGGCCCCCCCCCCCCCCCCCCCCCCCCCCCCCCCCCCCCCCCCCCCCCCCCCCCCCCCGGCTTCACGACCCGCTCCCGAAGATCCCCGGGCCACGGCGCCCCGGCGGCCCCCCCCCCCCGGCCCCCCCCCCCCCAAAGGCCCCCCCCCCGGCCGGCCCACCCCCCCCCCCCCCCCCCCCCCCCCCCCCCCCCCCCCCCCCCCCCCCCCCCGCCCCCCCCCCCCCCCCCCGCCCCCCCCCGGGGCCCCGCGGCCCCTCTCCCCCGCCCCCCCCCCCCCGGGGGGGACCCCCCCCCCCCCGGGGGCCCCCCCCCCCCCCCCCGCCCCCGCCCCCCCCCCCCGGGCCCCCCCCCCCCCCCCCCCGTCCCTCCCCGGCGGCCCCCCCCCCCCCCCCGCCCCCCCCCCCCCCCCCCCCCCCCCCCCCCCCCCCCCCCCCTTTTCCCCCCCCCCGCCGGGCGACCCCCCCCCCCCCCCGCCGCCGCCCCCCCCCCCCCCCCGGCGCCCCCCCCCCTTTTTTTTCCCCCGGCCCCCCCCCCCCCCCCCCCCCCCCCCCCCCCCCCCCGCGCCCCGCCGCCCCCGGCCCCCCCCCCCCCCCCCTCACCCCCCCCCCCCCCCCCCTTCCCCCCCCCCCCCCCCCCCCCCCCCCCGGGGGACCGCGCCCCCACGCCCCCCCCGGCGGCCCCCCCCCCGCCCCCCCACCCCCCCCGGCGCCCCGGCCCCCCCCCCCCCCCCCCCCCCCCGCCCCCCCCGGCGCCACCCCCCCGCCCCCAAAAAAAAACCACCGGCCCCCCGGGGGGCCCCCCCCCCCCCCCCCCCCCGCCCCCCGGCCCCCCCCCCCCCCCCCCCCCCCCCCCCCCCCCAAAAACCCCCCAAAATAACCCAACCGCCCCCCCCCCCCCCCCCCCCCCCCCCAGAGGGCCCCGTTTCCCCCCCCCCCCCCCCCCCCCCCCGGGGAGGGGGGCCCCCGCGCCCCCCCCCCCCGGCCCCCCCCCCCCCCCCCCCCCCCGCGGCCGCCCGCCCCCCCCCCCCCCGGCCCCCGGGGGCCCCCCCCCCGGCACCCCCCGGGGCGCCCCCCCCCCCCCCCCCCCCCCCCTGGGCCCCCCCCCCCCCCCCGGGGGCCCGCCCCCCCCCCCCCCCGGCCCCCCCCGCCCCCCCCTCCCCTTCCCCCCCCGCCCCCGGGCCCCCCCCGGGTGGGAAAGGGGGCCCCCCCCCCCCCCCCCCGGCCCCCCCCCGCCCCCCCCCCCCCCCGCCCCCCCCCCCCCCCCCCCCCCCCCCCCCCCCGCCTCCAAAACCCCCCCGCCCGGGCACCCCCCCCCCCCCCCCCGCCGCCCCCCCCCCCCCCCCCCCCCCCCCCCCCTTTTTTCCGAAAAAGGGGGGCCCCCCCCCCCCCCCCCCCAAATATCCCCCCCCCGGCCCCCCCCCCCCCCCCCCCCCGCGCCCCCCCCCCCCCCCCCGTGCCCGGGCCCGTGCCCCCCGCCCCCCCCCCCCCCCGGGGGGGGGCCGGGCCCCCCCGCGCCGCCCCCCCCCCCCCCCGCGGCCCCCCCCCCCCCCGGGGGAGGGCCCCCCCCCTTTAGGAGCGAAAAAACCCCCCCGACCCCCCCCACAACCAACCCCGGGGAAACCCCCCCCCCGGGGCTACCCCCCCCCCCCACCACCGCCCCCGGCCCCTACCGGGGGGGGCCCCCCCCCCCCCCCCCCCGGGGCCCCCAACCCGGCCCCCCCCCCCCCCCCCCCCCCCCCCCCCCCCCCCCCCCCCCCCCCCCCCCGCCCGGGCCCGGCAGCGCCCGCGCCCCTGGGCTGGCTCCCACTTGTACTGCAGGGACGGCTGCAGCCGCAGCAGCTGCCGATCGTGGACTCGAGACAACGACAGCTGCGCGGCGATGGCGCCGCAGCCGGCCAGGAACATGTCCCACTGCGTGTCCCAGACGTCGCCCTGCGTGCCGAGGAACGCGCCTGCCGCATCGCCGCCGGCGATTGCAGCCCACCACTCGGTGAACTCGTAAGTGGCGCTGACACCGAGAATGCTGAGCGTGACCAGCGCAAACAGCCACTTGCCCGGTCGCAACGGCGACGTGCGCAGCAGCAACTCGCGCGCGATGATCGCGGGCCCGAAACCCTGCATCAGGTGGCCGATGCGATCGTAGTGATTGCGCGTGAAGCCGAACACGTCCTGCATCCAGTCGCCGAACGGCGTCAGGGCATACGTGTAGTGGCCGCCGTACATGAGGATCAGCGCGTGCACGGCAATCAGCACATAGGCCAGCGGCGTCAGCGGAAAACTGCGTGCCGTCCACACCAGCAGCGGCACGGCGACCAGCACCGGCACGACCTCGAGGAACCACGTCAGCCGGTCGTACGGTCCGATGCCGGACCACACGAGTCCGAGCAACACGACGACCGCTAGCACCAGGGGCAGTCGCAGGTTGGCCTTCGTGTCGTTCATGGCGCCGATTATAGGACCCTAGCGGTCGAGGAATTCCTGCACGAGCTGCGCGACCGCCGCAGGCTGGTCGTGATGCATCATGTGGCCCGCGCCAGCGACGATCCGCGGCTCCAGTTGCGGTACGAGGCGGCGCACCTGCTCCGGAGCGCCGGCGCCCTGCAATCGTTCGAGGAAATCCGACTCCGCGCCCGCGACGTACAGCAGTGGCGCCCGCACCTCGGCCCAGCAGGCTTCGACCTCCGCGCGCCGGTACAGAATGGGATTGACGCGCTTGTGCGCCGGATCGAAGCAGGGACGGACGCGGCCGTCAGGCAGCGGTTCGCTCCACGCACGGGCGACGAAATCGGCCCGCTCGGCCGACAGGCGCGGATTGCGCTTGCGCAGCACGCCGGCAAACACGTCGAGGCTCGGAAAGACCGCGGCGGGCTCAGGATCGCGCCATTGGTCGAGCCAGTCGCGGTAGCGGCCGGGCGCGAGTTCCGGCGGCGCGCCGGGCAGGCCGAAGCCTTCGAGCGTCACCAGCCGATGCACGCGCCCGGGCCTGAGTCCGGCATAGATCATCGCGACGTTGCCACCCATGCTGTGGCCAACGAGATCGACCGGCGTTGCGGGCGCGAGCCACTCGAGCATTGCGTCGAGATCCGCGAAGTAATCGGGGAACCAGTAACCCTGGGGATTCCAGCCGGAGCGGCCAAAGCCGCGCCAGTCGGGTGCGACCAGGCTCCGTGACGGCGCGATGGCGTCGGCGACGAACTGGAACGTCGCGCCGCAATCCATGAAGCCGTGCAGCAGCACGATCGGCGGTGCATCGGCCCGGGTTCCCGCCCAGCGGGTGAAGTGATGCCGCAGGCCGCGGATGTCGTGCTGCAGAGATTCCGGTAACCGGCGCGTAAGGTAGTGAGCGCTCATGGGCGCACATACTGCATCAACCCGGCGACGCCGGTCCGATCTCCTGCAGGTCAGTCGCCCAGGAACATGCGGTACGCGGGGTTATCGGTCTCTTCGGTGTAGACGTACCCGAGGTCACCGAGATGTTCGGCGAACCGCCCTGCATCGTCTGGCGCCACCTGCACACCGGCGAGCACACGCCCGTAGTCGGACCCGTGATTGCGGTAATGGAACAGGCTGATGTTCCAGTGCGCGCCCACGGCCTCCAGGAAACGCAGCAGCGCCCCCGGGCGCTCCGGAAACTCGAAACGGAACAGGCGTTCGTGCCGCAACCCGTGCGCGTGGCCGCCCACCATGTAGCGCACGTGCAGCTTCGCCATTTCGTCGTCGCTCATGTCGATGACGCGGTAACCCGCAGCGGCGACGAGCTCCAGCAGCGCTTCCTTCTCGCGCCTGCCTTCGGCGAGCGAAATGCCGGCGAAGATGCGGGCCGAGCGCGAGTCGTCGTAGCGGTAGTTGAACTCGGTGACGCTGCGGCGGCCGAGCAGGCGGCAGAAGCGCAGGAAGCTGCCGGGTTCCTCGGGAATCTCCACCGCCAGCAGCGCCTCGCGCTGTGCGCCGATGTCGGCCCGCTCGGCGATGTGACGCAGGCGGTCGAAGTTGACGTTGGCGCCGCAATTGAGCGCGACGAGCGTCTGGCCCGTGCACCGCTCGCGCGCGACGTAGCGCTTGATGCCGGCGACCGCGAGCGCGCCCGCGGGCTCGGCGATCGTGCGGTTGTCCTCGAAGATGTCCTGGATCGCGGCGCAGATTTCATCCGTGGTCACCAGCAGCACTTCGTCGACGTACTTGCGCGCGAGACGGAACGTCTCCTCGCCGACACGACGCACGGCGACGCCGTCGGCAAAGATGCCGACACGGTCGAGCGTGACGCGCTCACCGGCGCGCAGCGAGTCGTGCATGCTCGCCGCGTCCTCGGGCTCGACGCCGACGATGCGCACCTGCGGATAGAGCGACTTCACGTACGTCGCAATGCCGGCGATCAGGCCGCCGCCGCCGATCGGCACGAAGATCGCGTGCGGCGGCGAGGAACACTGCCGCAGGATTTCCATGCCGATCGTGCCCTGCCCGGCGATCACGTCCGGGTCGTCGAACGGGTGGATGAAAGTGAGCCCGCGCGCGTGCGCCACTATCGTCGCGTGCTCGAACGCATGATCGAAATCGTCGCCCTCGAGCACGACTTCGCCGCCGAGGTCGAGCACCGCCTGCACCTTGATGTGCGGCGTCGTCCGCGGCATCACGATCACCGCCGTGATGCCGCGCCGTCGAGCCGCGAGCGCGACGCCCTGCGCATGATTGCCAGCCGACGCACAGATGACGCCGCGCGCCGCCGTGGCGTCGTCGAGCGTGGAAATCTTGTTGTAGGCGCCACGGAGCTTGAACGAAAAGACCGGCTGCAGGTCTTCGCGCTTGAACAGCACGTCGTTGGCGAGGCGCCGGCTCAGACGGCGGGCTGGTTCGAGCGGGGATTCGATGGCGACGTCGTAGACGCGCGCCTTCAGGATGCGTTCGATGTAACTTTCTTGCATGGTCAGCACTCGCAGGATCGCCTCGTACGTTAACATCCTTCGCTTCCCGAACCCGTACCGGGCACCAACGGCAAACCCGTCTTGCGCATCGAATTGACCCTGTCCGTGCTCGCCGGATTCGCTGGCGGGCTCGCTGGCGCGCTCTGGGCCGGCATCGTCTCGTCGGCGCTCCTCGCCCGGCGGCCGGAACTGAGCGCCGCGGGCTGGCGTCCCGACACGGCGTGGCGCGTCCTGCACACGGCCGCCCTGTACGGCTTGTGTGGCGCAGCCGCGGGGTTGCTGTTCTGGCTGGGCTGGGGCCTGGTCGCGTTCACCGACCGGCCCTGGTTCGTGGTCGGCGCCAGCTTCGGACTGCTGCTCTGGTTCGCCGCAGCATTCCCGGCGTTGCTGCTGCTCTCGCTCCGGTTGCCGACGTTGCGGGCCGCCGGCGTCGTGATGGCCATCGAGGCGCTGGTCGCAGCGGTCTCGGTCGGCCTCCTTTGCGCTTTCGTCTGGCACCGCGGCGCGTAGAATCAGCGCTCCATCGTTGGAGCCATTGCTGGGGAATTCGCATGCAGATGACCCACCGGGCGGCGCTCGGCCTCGCCCTGTTGCTCGCCGCAACCACGGCGAACGCGCTGACGGCCACGGAACTCGTCGCGAAGAACATCGAGGCCAGGGGCGGCGGTGCAGCGCTGCAGTCCGTGAAATCGCTGCGTCGCGAAGGCCGGCTCATCGTCAACGGCGGCCAGTACGTGCTCGAGTTGCGCGAGACCAAGCAGCGCCCCGGCTCCATCCGCACGGAGATCAGCCTGCAGGGCCTGTCGCAGGTGCAGGCTTACGACGGCAAGGAGGGTTGGCGCATCGACCCGTTCGGCGGCCGCAAGGATCCCGAGCGCATGCCGGCCGACGACGTGAAGGAATATGCCGAGGACGCCACCATCGACGGAGTGCTGGCCGATGCCGTCGCTGCCGGCAGCAGCATCGAATACCTCGGCACCGAGGACATCGACGGCACGCCGGCGCACAAGCTCAAGGTCGTGCGCAAGGACGGCGGCCTGCAGTACGTCTACCTCGATCCCGATTACTTTCTCGAGATCCGCGTCGAAAGCCAGCGCGTCGTGCGCGGCGTGAAGCGCACCTCGGTCACCGACTACGGCAACTACGAAAAGTCGGCGGCGTGTTCTGGCCGCTCTCGATCGAGTCCGGCATCAAGGGCGCGGGCGACCCTGCCAAGTTCGAGTACCAGTCGGCGGTCGTGAATCCGGAGATCGATCCGGACTATTTCTCGTTTCCCGCGCAAGCGAAGCAGTAAGGGAGTATCGACCGTGAACATCCCGCGTACCTCCCTGCTCGCCATGGCACTGGTGCCAGCGGCGCTTGCTGCAGCCGCACCCGCGCAGCCGGCGGCACCTGCCTTCGACTCGTCGATCGTGTCCGGCCTCGGCGCGCGCAACATCGGATCCGCGGTCATGAGCGGCCGGATCTCTTCACTCGACGCCGTGACGCTGCCGGACGGCAAACTCATGGTGTGGGTGGGCGCTGCGAGCGGCGGTGTCTGGAAGTCTCTCGACGGAGCCACGACCTTCACGCCCGTGTTTGACGACCAGCCAGTACAATCGATCGGCGCGGTCGAGATCGACCGGCGAAACACCGATACGGTGTGGGTCGGCACCGGCGAAGCCTGGACGCGCAACAGCGTCTCCATTGGCAATGGCATCTACAAGACGACCGACGGCGGCGACACCTGGCAGCACCTGGGACTCGACGGCTCGGAGCGCATCAGCGACATCCGCATCGATCCGCGCGCCAGCGACACCGTGTATGCCTGCGTGACCGGCAGGCTCTGGAGCGATTCACTCGAGCGGGGCGTGTACCGTACCCGCGACGGCGGCCAGACCTGGCAACAGGTGCTTAAGGCGCCGAACGCCTCGACCGGCTGCGCCAGCCTGAGCATGGACGAGAAGAATCCCGACGTGCTGTACGCGGCACTCTGGGATTTCCGCCGCAAGGGCTGGACGTTCCGCTCGGGCGGCGAATCGCCGACGGCACCGTCGGCGAGCGCACTGCTGGTGACGCGCGACGGCGGCCAGACGTGGACCGAAGTCACGCCCGAAAAGAACAAGGGCTTCGCGCAGAAGCCGTACGGCCGCATCGCTGTCAACGTCGCCCCCAGCGACTCGCAGCGCATTTACGCGTTCGTCGAGTCGCCGCAGAGCGCTCTGTACGTCAGCGATGACGGCGGCGCCACCTGGGAGGCGCGCGACCGCAGCCAGTGGATGGTCTGGCGGCCGTTCTATTTCGCGCGCATGACGGTCGATCCGAACAACGCCGACCGTGTGTTCAAGGACGACGGCAACCTGATCCTCTCCGAGGACGCAGGCCGCAGCTTCAGCGTGGTGGGCGGCTTCGAAGGCATGCATGGCGACATCCACGACGTGTGGGTCAACCCGCAGAACTCGAAGCACGTGGTGTCCGGCGACGACGGCGGCCTGTGGCAGAGCCACGACGGCGGCAGCAAGTGGTGGAAGGGCGAGAACCTGCCGCTCTCGCAGTTTTACCACGTGAGCGTCGACGACGAGGATCCGTACCACGTGTACGGCGGCCTGCAGGACAACAGCAGCTGGATCGGCGACTCGGCCTACCCCGGCGGCATCACCAACAGCCGCTGGGAAAACATGTACGGCGGCGACGGCTTCTGGATGTTCTCCGATCCGGCCGATCCCGATTACCTCTACGCGGAATACCAGGGCGGCGCCATCGCGCGCGTGAACAAGCACACGCACGAGATGCGCGACATCCAGCCGAAGGCGCGCGCGGGGGAGAAGCTGCGCTTCAACTGGAACACCCCGCTGCACCTGTCGCCCGGCGAAAAGGGCACGCTCTACATGGGCTCGCAGTTCCTGTTCCGCACGCGCGACCAGGGCCAGACGTGGGACCGCATCTCGCCGGACCTCACGACCAACGATCCGCAGAAGCAACGCCAGGAGGAAACCGGCGGCGTCACGGTGGACAACTCGGCCGCCGAGATGCACACGACGATCTACTCAATCAGCGAATCGCCCCGGGCCGCGGGCACGATCTGGGTCGGCACGGACGACGGCAACGTGCAGCTCACCCGCGACGGCGGCAAGACGTGGACCAACAGCACCGGCAACCTCAAGGGCGTGCCGAAGGCTTCGTGGGTGAGCTGGATCGAGGCGAGCCGGCACGACGCGGCCACGGCTTACGCGACTTTCGACCGCCACACCTTTGGTGACCACGACCCGTGGGTTTACGTCACGCGCGATTACGGCAAGAGCTGGCAACCGCTGGTCACGCCGCAGGACGCGCGTGGCGTCCGCGGCTATGCGCACGTGATCAAGGAAGACCTGCAGCAACCGAACCTCCTGTTCCTCGGCACGGAACTCGGACTCTGGATCTCGATCGACGGCGGCCAGTCCTGGGCCGCGTTCAAGGGCGACAAGTTCCCGGCCGTCGCGGTTCGCGACCTGGTGATCCAGCCGCGCGACAACGACCTGGTGATCGCCACCCATGGCCGCGGCATCTGGATCATCGACGACATCACGCCGCTGCGTTCCCTGAGCAGCGAGCTGCTGGCGAGGGAGGCGGCGTTCGTCACGGCGCGGCCGGTGCAGCAGCGCATCTCCGGACCGGGCGGCTGGGCCAATGGCGCGGCGGTTTTCGTGGGCGAGAACCCGCCGGGCGGTGCGGTCCTTACGTACTACCAGCGCACGCGTCACCTGTTCGGCCCGCTCAAGCTCGAGATCCTCGATGCCAGCGGGCGCGTGGTGGATGACCTGCCGGCCAGCAAGCGTCGCGGCCTGAACCGCATCGAGTGGTCGATGCGCGAGAAGCCGCCACGCGTCCCGCCGGCGGTGCAGCTGGCGTTCGCTGGCACGCAGGGCCCGCGCGTGCTGCCCGGGACCTACACCGCACGCATGACCAAGGGCGGCCAGGTGTACGAGCAGAAGTTCAACGTGGGTCTCGACCGCCGCGCCGCCTTCACCGTCGAGCAGCGCAGGCAGCAGTACGACGCGGCGATGCGGGTGCACCAGCTGTTCGGCGAGGAAACTACGGTGCTCGACCGCATCCAGCAGCTGCGCGCCGGCGTCGCGGCGGCGGGCGCGAACACGGCCGTCGATGCGGCGACGAAGACGAAGCTCGCGGCGTTCGAGGCGAAGCTGGAGGAGGTCCGCAAGCGGATCGTGGCGACAAAGGAAGGCGGCGCGATCACGGGCGAGGAACGCCTGCGCGAGCACACCGACCTGCTGTACGGCGCGATCATGGGTTACGAAGGCGCGCCGAGCGACTACCAGGTCGAACGGATCGGCGTGCTCGAGGCCGAACTCGCCGACATCGAGCAGCAGTTCGAAGGGCTGGTCGCAGCCGACCTGCCCGCGGTCAACCAGGCGTTGCAGGACGCGGCGCAGCCGCCGCTTGCCGTGCCGGCGAAGGTGCCGGCGATGGCGGACGCGGGGATCAGTTCGGCGAATGCCCACTGGTTGTCGACGCGCAAGCGCAAGGACCGGAAGTCGATGTTCCACAGCCTGCCGCAGGCTACGGTCAGGCTCCGCTAGCGCAGGGCCTGTCGGGCCTTTTGCCCCAGGCCCACGAGCGCTACTGCAATCGCACCGGCGACGAGGCCGACTAGCAGGCTGGCCAGCATCGGCGTCAGCGCCGACAGGGCCGACCCAACGCCGTTCACACCGGCAACTTGCGCGGCAATGCCCTTGATGCCGTGTTCGAGCCACGGCATGCCGTGCGCGAGGATGCCGCCGCCGACGAGAAACATCGCCGCCGTGCCGAGGACCGCCAGCAGCTTCATCAGCCACGGGGCGAAGGCAAGCAGACCGCGCCCGGACAGGCGCAGCAGCTTCGTGAACACGCCATGACCTTCGCGCTGGGCGAGGTAGAGACCGGCATCGTCGATCTTGACGATGCCCGCGACCAGACCGTAGACACCCACCGTCATCAGCAGCGCGATACCGACCAGCACCGCGACACGCACGCCGAAGGTGGCCGTAGCCACGGTACCGAGCGCGATGACGATGATCTCGGCGGAAAGGATGAAGTCGGTGCGTATGGCGCCCTTGATCTTGTCCTTCTCGACTGCGCGCAGGTCGACCGCTGGATTCACGATGGCCTCGTGCAGTTCCTGGCGATGCTCGTCTTCCTGCGCGCGGTGCACCAGCAGGTGCCAGATCTTCTCGAAGCCCTCGAAACACAGGAACAAGCCGCCGGCCATGAGCAGCGGCACGATCGCCCACGGCGCGATGGCGCTGATCGCGAGCGCCGCCGGGACCAGGATCGCCTTGTTGACGAGCGAACCCTTCGCGACTGCCCACACCACGGGCAGTTCCCGGTTCGCCTTCAGCCCGGCAACCTGCTGCGCGTTGAGTGCAAGATCGTCGCCCAGAACTCCCGCGGTCTTTTTCGTGGCCGCTTTGGTCAGGACCGAGACATCGTCCAGAACGCTGGCGATGTCGTCGAGCAGGGCAAGCAGACTGGCGGCGGCCATGGGGTCACTCGGACTGCCGGGAAGCCAGCATGTTACGGCTCGCTGCCGAGCGGTGCGACGGCTTGTGTGTCTCACCATGCCCTCAGCTCCCGGGGAATCTGCTCCAGACGGGAACTTGGGTGGTCGTGCGCGGGTCCATGCTGGACGTCTACGGGCGACCGGGGCGGGAAACGTCCCACGGCATTCGACGAACGCTTCTTGTACTGTACTCACCGTGCTGGCACTCGACTCACGCGGCATCGCCTGGAACGACCTTGAATTCACGCCTGCCCCTGCTGCTGCTCTCGGTCATGGCGAGCGCGGGATGTACGGTCGGCCCGGAGCCGAGGACGCCGTCCCCGGAATCGCTCGGGGTGCCCGCCCGCTTCCACTCGTCAGCGGCACCGCAGGCCCCGCACGCCGCTGACCTCGCGAACTGGTGGGACACCTTCGACGATCCGGTACTCACCCTGCTCGTCGAGCAGGCGCTCGCTGCCAACTCGAACATCGATGCGGCGGGCGCCCGGGTCCGGCAGGCTCGCGCGGCGCTCAAGAGCACTCGCGCGGGATCGTGGCCGACGCTCGATATCGGCACGTCAGCGTCCAGGCTCATGGGCGTTGGTCCGGACGCGCAGATAGCGGATCGAACGACCTACGACGCCGGCTTCGACGCCCGCTACGAACTCGACCTGTTCGGTGGACAACGCAGGGCCGTGCAGGCCTCCAGGGCCGACCTCGCGGCAGTCGAGGCGAACCTGCACTCGACGCAGCTCACGGTCGCCGCCGAGGTCGCGCTCAACTACGTGGATGCCCGGCTGGCGCAACGCCAGCTGGCGATCGCACGGGCGAACCTGGGTTCCCAGGACGAGACGCTGCAGATCGTCCAATGGCGCGTGCAGGCCGGGCTCGTCGGCGCGCTCGATCTCGAGCAGTCGCGTCAGCTCCGCGCGCAGACGGCCGCGACGGTCCCGCTGCGCGAGCAGGCGCTGTCGTCCGCGCTGAACCGGCTCTCGGTGCTGACCGGCTCCGCGCCAGGAGCCGTCGACGCGCTGTTCGCGCCCGCGGCCCCGATCCCGATGGCCGTCGCAGGCGACATTTCGGTCCCGGCCGCAATGCTGCGGCGACGTCCGGACGTGACCGCCGCCGAACGCACGCTGCTCGCCGAGACCGCCCGCATCGGTGTGCGCGAGGCCGACCTGTATCCCTCACTGGGACTTTCGGGCTCGCTCAGCGGCAACACGTCGAACTGGGGCGACCTGACGAACGCATCGTTCGGCAGCCTCGCCGCGGGCCTGACCGCGCCGATCTTCCAGGGCGGCCGACTGCGCGCGGCCGTGGAGCAACAGCGGGCCGCGGCGATCCAGGCGCTCGCCGCCTACCGCGACACTGTGCTCGTGGCGCTCGAAGAA
The DNA here is from genome assembly GCA_016704655.1 of Pseudomonadota bacterium. GTDB lineage: Bacteria > Pseudomonadota > Gammaproteobacteria > Steroidobacterales > Steroidobacteraceae > RPQJ01. The sequence continues at coordinate 175,084 of JADIZR010000002.1, forward strand.
TCCGAGAACGCGCTGGTCGCGATCGTCGTGACGGAGCGGCGCGAGAGTGAACTCGCTATCGCCGAAGAAGCTGCGCGTAACGCCGCCATCCTGGCGCGCAGCCAGTACCAGGCCGGCATCATCGATTTCTTCAGTCTGCTCGATTCGGAACGCAGCCTGCTCACGACCGAGACCAGCCGCGCGACCGCCCATGCCGACCGTGCAGCGGCAGCCGTGCAGCTTTACAAGGCGCTCGGCGGCGGCTGGGAGAACGCGCCCGCTCCGCGCTCGCTGACGTCTACCTTTCCGTGAAGGACCCAATGGAACCGCAGGCAAGCACCAGTCCGGAGCGTTCTGCGCTCGATGAATTCCTCGGCCGGCAGCCGTCCTCGAAGCGCATGCGACAACTGCGCAAAGCCGCGCCCGTCGTTGGATTGCTGCTTCTGGCAGGTATCGCTGCGCTGTATTTCACGGGTCGCAGCAGCGACCAGCCGAACTACGCAACCACGCCCGTGCAACGCGGCGACCTGCGCGTCACGGTGTCGGCCACCGGCAACCTGCAGCCGACCAACGAAGTCGAGGTGGGCTCGGAACTGTCGGGCCTCGTGACCGAAGTGAACGTGGACAACAACGACCGGGTGACGCGCGGACAGGTCCTGGCGCGAATCGACACCGCGCGGTTGCAGGACTCCATTGCACAGAGCCGGGCGTCGCTGCAGTCGGCCATCGCCAGCGTCGCGCAAGCCGAAGCCACGGCGCAGCAGACGCGGGCATCGCTTGCGCGCTTCGACGAAGTGCACGCTCTCTCGGGCGGCAAAGTACCCTCGGCCGCGGAACTCGACACGGCCAGGGCCGAGTACGCACGGGCCGTCGCGGGAGTACGCACCGCGGAAGCCGGCGTGGCACAGGCGAGAGCGCAGCTGTCGTCGGACCAGACGCAGTTTTCCAAGGCCCTGATCCTTTCGCCGGTGACGGGAGTCGTGCTTTCGCGCCAGATCGATCCCGGCCAGACCGTGGCCGCCTCCTTCAACGCACCGGTGCTGTTCCTGATCGCCGAGGACCTGGGCGCGATGCGACTGGAGGTCAAGGTGGACGAAGCCGACGTGGGACAGGTCGCCGCCGGGCAACCGGCCACCTTCCAGGTCGACGCCTTTCCTGGCCGCACGTTCCCCGCCCAGGTCCAGCGCGTGGATGTCGGTGCGAATGCCGGCACCAGTTCGACGGCGTCAAGCAATGCGTCCAACACGGTGGTTTCGTACACCGCCGTGCTCACAGTGGACAACTCGGATTCGACGCTGCGTCCAGGCATGACGGCCACGGCGGAGATCGTCACGAGCGAGAGGCAGAACGTGCTGCTGGTGCCCAACGCCGCCTTGCGCTTCTCGCCCGACGCCAGCACGACCAGTGGCGAACGCAGCGGCGTCACCAAGGTCCTGATACCAGGCCCGCCGCGCGGAACCGCTGGCAATAAGACGCGCGAGGTCAAGATCGGACGTGGCAGCGCGCAGCGCGTTTATGTTCTCAACGCGCATGGTGAGCCGGAGGCCGTGGCAGTCACGACGGGAGATACCAACGGCACACTCACTGAGGTCACCGGAGACTCGTTGCGCGAAGGGGCGGCAGTGATCACGGGCAAGCTCGCGCCGGAGGGCACTGGTGGGTGATGACCCCGGGGCCGCACGCGCCGACGGGGGCGATCCCCTGATCCAGCTGCGCGGCGTGACCAGGACCTTCGGCTCCGGCGCCGCGGGCTTCCAGGCACTGCGCGGCGTGGATTTCGACGTCGCCGCCGGCGACTTCGTTGCGATCATGGGTCCATCGGGATCCGGCAAGTCGACGATGATGAACATCCTCGGCTGCCTCGACGTGCCCACTGCGGGCGAATTCCTGTTCCAGGGGTTCCACGTCGAAAAGCTGACCCGCGACGAACGCGCGCTGCTGCGTCGCCGCTACCTCGGCTTCGTGTTCCAGGGCTTCAACCTGCTGGCCCGGACCAACGCCCTCGAGAACGTCGAACTGCCCCTGCTCTACCGTGGCGAGAAGCCGCGCGCGCGGCACGCAGCCGCAATGGACGCGCTGGCGCAGGTGGGCCTGGCCGACTGGTGGGATCACACTCCCGCCGAACTCTCAGGAGGCCAGCAGCAGCGCGTGGCCATCGCGCGCGCGATCGTTACCGCGCCGCAGGTGCTGCTCGCCGACGAGCCGACCGGCAACCTCGACACGGCGCGCTCGCTCGAGATCATGGAACTCCTGACCCGTTTCAACCAGACCGGAATCACCATCCTCATGGTGACACACGAAGCAGAGATGGCCGCCTTCGCGCGCACGGTGGCGCACGTGCGCGACGGCCTCGTGGAGCAGAGTGAGGCGCGCGGGCCATGAGCATGCTCGGCCCCACGCTGGTCCTCGCCCTGCGGGAAATCCGGCGCCACGTGTTGCGCTCGTTCCTGACCGTGCTCGGCATCGTGATCGGCGTCGCTGCCGTCGTCACGATGGTGACGCTCGGCAACGGCGCGACGGCGGCGGTGCGCGAGCAGATCTCCGGGCTGGGCGTGAACATCCTGCAGATTCGCCCGGGACAGGGTTTCGGTCGCGGCGGCGGTGGCCCGGCGCCCGCGGACTTCGACATGGGCGATGCCGCGGCCATTCGCGACCAGATCGCCGGCGTCGTCGTGGTCGCTCCCCTCTCGCAGTCGTCGGGTACCGCCGTCCGCAATGCCGCCAACTGGTCGACGACCGTCAACGGCACGACGTCCGACTATTTCACGGCACAACAATGGGCCACGGCCACCGGACGCACGTTCACCGCAGCCGAGGAACAGGCCGGCAAGGCCGTGTGCGTGATCGGATCGACGGTGCAGCGCAACCTGTTCCGCGAGGAAGACCCGCTGGGACAGCGCTTCCGCTTGCGCAACCTGTCCTGTGAGGTCATCGGCACGCTGGTGACGCGAGGCCAGGGTGGCTTCGGCAACGACCAGGACGACGTCGTGCTGATGCCGATCAAGACCGTGCAGCGGCGCATGACCGGCAACCGCAACATCCGGCTGATGATGGTGAAAGTCGACCCGGCCTACGACATGGCGGCCGTGACAGCCTCGATCCAGTCGTTGCTGCGTGAACGCCGCAACATCCGCGGCGCGAAGCAGGACGACTTCAACATCTTCGACACGGCGCAGATCTCGCAGACGCTGCAGGGAACCACGCGCATCCTCACCTCGCTGCTGGGCGCCGTCGCGGCGGTCAGCCTGCTCGTCGGCGGCATCGGCATCATGAACATCATGCTGGTGTCCGTGACCGAACGTACGCGTGAGATCGGCATCCGGCTCGCGATCGGCGCAGTCGGACGGGAGGTGCTGCTGCAGTTCCTGGTGGAAGCCATCGTGCTGGCCTGCCTCGGCGGAGTCATCGGCCTGCTGCTGGCCCTGGTCGCCAGCTGGGCGCTGGCGCCGATGCTGCAGGTGCCGTTCCTGTTCGACGTCCGCATCAACGTCGTGGCTTTCGCCTTTTCAGCGCTGATCGGCGTGATCTTCGGCTACTTCCCGGCGCGCCAGGCCGCGCAGCTCAATCCGATCGACGCGCTGCGGCACGAATGACCGTGCGCCGGGCGCTAGCGATCGAGGAAGTCGCGCGTGTACCGCACGATTTCCGCGGCGTCCGCGTCGAGCACGTTGCCCGTGGGGTGGGACAGGTCGACGCGACGCGCATCGCGCAGCAGCGACTCGGTGCGCCCCGTCGACTCCCAGAACTCGTCCCGCGCGCGCAGGATCATCACGGGCAGCTTGAGCAGCGGCAGGCGTTCGCCGACCTGGTAGCTGCCATCCGACGACGGCACGCCGATCAGGATCAGTCGACGCACCTGCTCGTGCCTGGCCAGCGCGAGTTCGATGGCTGCCAGCGCACCGGCCTGGTAGCCGATCACGTCCACCTGCTTGAGCCGCAGCGAGTCGACCAGGTCGACGAAGGCGGCGGCGTGATCCGCCACGACCGGCGCGTGCTCGGGTCCGTCGGACTCGCCTGATCCCGGCAGGTCCGGGGCGTAGACGCTGCGGTCACGGCCCAGGTCGCGCAGCACCGGACGGAACGCCCGCCCCGACTGGCTCGGCGGCGTAACGCACAGCAGCGGCGTCAGTTCGTCGAAGCCGCCGCTCGAGGGAAACGACGTGTGCAGGTGCAATTGCCCGAAACGGCAGTCGACGTACATCTTGCGCAGGTGGATGGTCACGGTCGGGGAACTCCTGCTCGAAAGTGCGGCGCTGCGGGCGATCGTGCGGGCGGAAATGCGGGTCACTGGCTGATCCTCGGTGGGCAATCGGCGTTCGTACGGCGCATTCTCCGCGCGCCCGGCCAGCCTCACGTTGATTCAGCTCTCACTCCAGCCGCGATCGGCATGACTTAATGCTGCAGCGGGCGTGCACAGCGTGCCCACCGCGGTGACGCCGAAATTATGTCGCGTGACGTTCACGCCGTGTCGAGGTACCACTCGTAGTCGTGGTCGCTCACCAGCGCGCCGAATTTTTCGGCCTCCTGGCGCTTGATCGCGAGGAAGACGTCGAGGAAGCGAGAGCCGAGCGTGTCGCGCAGGAACGCCGAGGACGCGGCCGCTTCGAGTGCAGCGTGCCATTGCGTGGGCAGCGTGCCCTGCTGCGCCTGCGCATAGCCGTTGCCCTGCACCGGCGGTCCGGGATCCAGCTGGTTCTGGATGCCGTGCAGCATGCCGCCGAGCACCAGCGCAGCCACGAGGTACGGGTTCGCGTCGGCGCCGGCCATGCGGTGCTCGACATGGCGGCTCGCCGGAGGTCCGGCTGGCACACGCAGGCTGACCGAGCGGTTATTGACGCCCCACGTGACGGCGACCGGCGCATAGCTCATCGACCGGAAACGGCGGTACGAATTGGCGTTGGGCGCATAGATCGCCATGCCTTCCGCGAGCGTCGACCGCAAGCCGCCGATGGCGTGGCGCAGCAGCAGGCTGCCGGCAGGATCCTCCGCGGCGCATGCGTTGTTGCCATCGCCGTCGGCGAGACTGGCGTGCAGGTGCATCCCCGAACCGGCTCGTTCCGCAAAGGGCTTGGCCATGAAACACGCGAGGCGCCCATGGCGCACGGCGACGCCGCGGACCGCGCGCTTGAACAGGATGGCTTCGTCGACCGCGCGCATGGCATCTGCCCGGTGTTCGAGCGTGATCTCGAACTGCCCCGGCGCGTACTCGGACATCAGCGTGCGCACGGGCAGACCCAGCGCCTTCGCCGACGCATACAAGTCGTCGAACAGCGGCGACATGTCGTCGAGGCGGCCGAGGCCGTAAGCGTCGATGCGACTGCGACGCTCGCCGCTCAGCATGCCGGCCGCAGGCACCAGCCTGCCGGCCGCGTCCCGTTCGAGCAGGTAGAACTCGAGTTCGACGGCGACGACCGGCGTAAATCCCGCGGCTTCGCAGCGCGCGACAACTCCCGCAAGCACGTGGCGCGGGTCGGCTTGCGACGGCCGGCCGTCCAGCTCGTACATCGTGCCGAGGACCTGCGCCGAAGGCCGCTTGAGCCAGGGCGCTCGAGCCAGCGAGCCCGCGACGGGCCGACAGCACTGGTCGGCGTCGCCGACCTCCCAGACCAGCCCGGTGCCCTCGACGTCCTCACCGGTGATGTCGAGACCGAGGATGGAACCGGCGACATTGCGGCCGCTGCCGTACAGCGCCGCGAGTTCTTCGCGCGCGACGTTCTTGCCGCGACCGACGCCGCACGCGTCGGTGATGACCAGTTGCACGGCCTCGATGTCGGGGTTTGCGTCGAGGAACGCCTGGGCTTCCGCAGTCGAGCCGACGCCGCGTGGCGCTGTGTTTTTTGCCTGCATGGTGGAGTGGGCCCTGCTGCTGCGGCCTTGCATGCATAGTGACGGATGCCGTCGCGAAGTGGCAAGCTCACCGCCCTCTGCCGCACGCCCCTGGAGGGCCGGATGGCCTCCGCGTATTCGCTAGCCTGGGACGTGCCATTGCGCGACAGGAACACGTTTCACCTGGACGCGCGCGCCCATTGCCTGGCCACTGTCCGCGACGCAGCGGCGCTGCCTTCGCTGCTGGCCGATCCGGCCTTGCAGAACCTGCCGTTGATGGTGCTGGGCGCAGGCAGCAACGTGCTCTTCGCCACCAACCGGTTCGAAGGCTGCCTGATTCACCTGCGGTGCGATTCGGCCCGTATTGTCGATGACGACGACGAGCATGCACTAGTGCATGTCGACGCCGGGTTCGAATGGGACGCGCTCGTCGACTGGACGCTCGACCACGGCCTGCAGGGGCTGGAGAATCTGGCGTTGATCCCCGGTCAGGCGGGCGCCGCACCCATTCAGAACATCGGCGCCTACGGCGTCGAGGTCGGCAAGTTCATCGCGGCCGTGCACGTCTACGATCGCCGGACGGCCGCCATGGACCGGCTGACCGCCGCACGCTGCCGGTTCGGCTATCGCGACAGTGTGTTCAAGCACGTACCCGATCGCCGGATCGTCACTGCGGTCGAGCTGCGACTGCCGAAGACGGGCGCGACGAATCTCGCCTACGCCGGGCTGGCCGAGGAACTCGCCGCGATGGGTGGGTTGCAGCCGACGCCACGCAACGTTGCCGCGGCGGTACGGCGCATTCGACGGCGCAAGTTGCCGGACCCTGCCGTCGCGGGCAATGCCGGCAGCTTCTTCAAGAACCCGGTCATAGCGAGTGCGGTCGCGGTCGAAATGCAGTCGCGCTTCGAGGGCATGCCGATCTTCCCGGCGTCGACTGCTGCCGAGCGCAAGTTGTCAGCGGCCTGGTTGATCGAGCAGGCGGGCTGGCGTGGCTGCCGCAACGGCGATGCCGCCGTGTCGGCACAGCACGCGTTGGTGCTGGTCAATCTGGGTCATGCGACCGGGCCGCAGTTGTTGGCGCTGGCGCGGCGCGTGGCGACTTCGGTGCAGGAAAAATTCGGCGTGGCGCTGGAACCGGAGCCGCGCATCGTCGGCGCGACGTTGCAGGACGAGGGGGCCGGATGACGGCGACGAACCCAGCGCCCGTCGCATCCGAGATGCGGTCACCAGACGCCGGTGTTCGGCATGCTCACCCAGGGTTCCGCCGGCGGCTGTGCCGCGCCTTTCTGCAACAGCTCGATCGAAATGTTGTCCGGTGAGCGCACGAACGCCATGCGACCATCGCGCGGCGGGCGGTTGATCGTGACGCCGTGCTCCATGAGGCGACGGCACGCTTCGTAGACGTCGTCAACCTCGTACGCGAGGTGACCGAAGGCGCGACCGGTGCCGTACTCCCCGCGGTCCCAGTTCCAGGTGAGCTCGACCTGCGCGTCGTCGTCCCCGGGCGCGGCCAGGAACACCAGCGTGAACCGGCCCTTGGGATACTCGGTGCGGCGCAGTTCGCGCAGCCCGAGCGCATCGCAATAAAACTTGAGCGAGGCGTCGATGTCGGTGACGCGGACCATCGTGTGCAGGTACTTCATGCGCGGATGTTACCGCGCGCATCACGGTCCGGGCAGTGGCACTTGCGGTCGTCCGCTTTCCACCGCAGGCTCTCGCCCCATGCACTATAACTTTGCGTCGAACCTGCGGGCACTCCTCGTGCCCGCCCTTGTCGCACTGGCAATTGCGCCCGGGTGTGCGTCGACCGCCCGGACCGCGGAGGACCCCGTAGCCGCATCGGTCGCGGCACCGCCTTCCCCGGCGGATCCGCGCATCCTCGGCTCCGCTGATGCGCAGGTCATGATCATCGAATTCACGGACCTGCAGTGCCCTTACTGCGCGCGGTTCGCCCGCGACACGTGGCCGTTGCTGCGGAAACACTACGTGGACACCGGCAAGATCCGGTTCGCGACGCGCGACCTGCCACTGCCGTTCCACGCCTTCGCCCTGCCCGCGGCGGTGGCCGCGCGCTGCGCGGCACAGCAGGGCAAGTTCTGGGAGTACCGCGAGGCGCTGTTCCACGACCAGTCGCACCTGGGCCACCAACGCTTCGCGGAGCTGGCAGGCACCTTCGGACTGGATATCACTCACTTCGAAGACTGCCGCGCCGACCCTGCCGTGCTGGCGACCGTGCGCGAGGACGCGGCACTTGCCGCGTCGAGCGGCATCGCCTCGACGCCATCGTTCGTGATTGGTCGCGTCGTCAACGGTGAGTTCGAAGGCGAGGTGATGTCCGGGGCCCTTCCCTTCGAGGCGTTCCAGCAGCGGCTCGACTCACTGCTGCAACAGCCGCAGAAATAGTCCGCTCGCAGCGGCCGCGAGCAGTACGGACCCGAGCGGCCAACGGGCGTGCTCGAGCAGGAACCACGCCGCCAGCGCAATCAGCACGGCATTCCAATCCGGTGCGGCGGGCCACCCGTCCGCAAACAGGACCACCTTTGCCAGCAGCAACGCCAATGTGGCGATCACACCGACGACTGCCGCCGTGATGGCGCCGAGCGCGCCTTCGATGCGAGTGTTGCGGGTGAGGCGCTCGACGTAAGGCGCCCCGAGCAGGATGAACAGGAAGGATGGCAGGAATGTCGCCCACGTCGCGAGCGCGCCGGCGAGCAGCGCCGAGCCGAGCGGTGAAAACGGTCCAGGCTGGTTCCAACCGGCCATGAACCCCATGAACTGCAGCACGATGATCAACGGGCCCGGCGTGGTCTCCGCCAGCGCCAGGCCCGCGACGGACTGGTCGGCCGTGACCCAGGCGAGCTTGTCGACGAGCTGGCTCGTGACGTAGCCGAGCACGGCGTACGCGCCACCGAAGGTGACCAGCGCGGCCTTGGTGAAGAACAGATAGATGGCGGTCCACAGCGAAGCTGCGCCAAGCGTGGTCGCCACGACGAGCAGCGGAATGAGCCAGAGCGCGAGGCCGACGGCAGCCACCCTGGCAGTTTGTGCGGCGTGCGCAGGGGTCGCGCCGGCAGCGGCGGCACCTCGTTCGACGCTGCACGTCGTGCGAGGAAAGCGCCCACCGCCGCCGCCAGCAGCAACACGACAGGAAACGGCACGCGCGCGAATTCGAGCGCGACGAATGACGCAACCGCAAGGACTGCATGCAGCGACGATTGCAACGCACGGCGCGCGATGCGCGCCAGCGCTTGCAGTACCAGCGCGACGACGGCGGCTTGCAGGCCGTACAGCAGCGCAGCGACCCAGGGCAGCGATCCATGCGCCACGTAGACATACGAGAGCGCGAACAGCAGCAGCACGGCCGGCAGAATGAAGCCGAGGCCCGCGGTGACGCCACCGCGGATGCCGTGCAGTTTCCAGCCGAGGAAGATCGCCAGCTGCAGCGCTTCGGGACCCGGCAGCAACATGCAGAAGTTGAGCGCCCGCGTGAATTCGCGGTCGTCGAGCCAGCGGCGACGCTCGACGACTTCACGGTGGAGAATGGCAATCTGGCCGGCGGGACCGCCAAAGGAAACGAAACCAAGCTTCGCCCAGAAGCGGGCAGCTTCGGCGAATGGCGGTGGAGAGGCGCGGCGGAGGAAATGGGACGCTCACCTTCAATAAAAGGTGGGCGTCCCCGATGTTCGATTTTCAGAACATCTCGGAAACGCCAGGCTCCGCGGTCGTCTTGCTGGCCTCGCGCGATTCGATGAAATCGCCCGTGATCATTTCATCGTAGGCCTGGCCCGGGCCGACCATCGGGTACACGCCCGCCTCCGTATCGATGATCACTTCGAGGAAGGCCGGGCCTTTGAACTCGATGAATTCCTTCACCACCCGCGGCACGTCGGCCTTGCGGTCGAGCCGCACGGCGAACTGGTAGCCGTCCGCCTGCGCCGCCTTGACGAAGTCCTTCTTGTGCAGCGATTTGTCGCTGGCCGACAAGCGGCCCTTGAAGAACAGCTTCTGCCACTGCTTGACCATGCCGTCGCCGAAGTTGTTCAGCACGACGACCTTGATCGGCAGGTCGTAGGTCGTGACGGTCTCGAGTTCCCCGAGGTTCATGCGGATGCTGGCATCGCCGTCGATGTCGATCACGAGCTTGTCGCGACGCGCGAACTGCGCGCCGATCGCCGCAGGCAGGCCGAACCCCATCGTGCCCATGCTGCCCGACGTCAGCCACAGGCGCGGTTCGCGGAAGTCGAAGTACTGCGCCGCCCACATCTGGTGCTGGCCGACGCCGGTCGCGATCACGGCTTCACCGCGCGTCAGCCGGTTGATCTCCTCGATCACGTAGTACGGCTGGATCAGCTCGCTGTCGCGATCGTAATTCATCGCGTAACGGCGCTTCAGTTCGGCGACGTGCGCGTGCCACGGCGACCAGTCGCGCTTGAAGCCCGCGCCCTTGCCCTGCAGGCGCAGCTTTTCGAGCGCCGGGCGCAGCAGACCGACATGGCTCCACTGCACGCGCTTGACCTTGTTGATCTCGGACGCGTCGACATCCATGTGCGCGATGCGCTTCGCGTTGCGCGCAAACTTGGCCGGCACGCCCGCGACGCGGTCGTCGAAGCGGGCGCCGAGGCAGAACAGGAAATCGCAGTCTTCCACCGCGTAGTTCGCGAACGCCGCGCCGTGCATGCCGAGCATGTGCAGCGCAAGCGGCTCGGTCGTGTCGAACGTGCCGATCCCCATCAGCGTGGTGACGACGGGAATGCCGAATTCGTGCGCGAAAGCACGCAGTTCTGCCGCCCCGTCGCTGTGGATGACACCGCCGCCGGCGTAGATCAGCGGGCGTTCGGCCTCGCCCAGCATCTGGAAGAATTTCGCCGCGTGCTCGTCTGCCAGCGTGCGGGCGCGCAGTGCCTGCATGCGCGCGTGGTAGCCGCGCATCGGCAGCAGGCCGCTGCCCTGGTAGTTGCCCTGCCAGTTCTGGACATCCTTCGGGATATCGATCACGACCGGGCCCGGACGGCCCGAGCGCGCGATCTCGAACGCGGTGCGCACGGTCGCTTCGAGCTTGGCCGGATCCGTGACGAGGAAGCAGTGCTTCGCGACGGCGCCCATGATGTTGGAGACCGGCGCTTCCTGGAACGCGTCGCTGCCGATGGCGGACGTGCCGACCTGCCCGCAGATCACGACGATCGGGATCGAATCCGCCGCGCAGTCGCGCACCGGCGTGACCGTGTTGGTGGCGCCAGGCCCCGAGGTCACGACACAGACGCCCACCTTGCCGCTCGCGCGGGCATAACCGGCCGCCATGAACCCCGCGCCCTGCTCGTTCGCCGGGACGATCAGCGGCATCGGGCGCGCGCCTGCAGCCAGCTTCGACTGCTGGTCGTTGTGGCGGAAGATCGCGTCGTACGTCGGCAGGATCGCGCCGCCGCTGTAGCCGAAAATGGTGTCGACGCCTTCGTCCGCCAGCACCTGCACGATGATTTCCGCACCGCTCATGGACTGGCCGGTCCGCGGGTGCGCGGACGGGGTGGTCGGCAGTGGACTGGCGGCGATGCTGTTCACGGGCGCGCTCGTTGCGACGGGTGTGGAACGATTATGTTGCGATGCAAACGAGACTAACAGTCGCTGCAGCCGCACGTCCATCTAGGCGGTTCCCACCCGATCCCCTATTCTGGGGTGCGGAACCCGGCAGCCTCATTGCCAGTTTTCGCATTAGAATCAAAGAGATGTTGTTTCCGGGAGCCCGCCGTGCCAAGTCAGCGCCACATCATCGCCATCACCCTGCAGAATGAATCCGGCGCGCTGACCCGCGTGGCAGGCCTGTTCTCGACCCGCGGCTACAACATCGAATCGCTGAACGTAGCGGCGACGGACGATCCCACGGTCTCCCGCCTGACGCTGGTGACGACCGGCAACGACGCCGTCATCCACCAGATCACGCAGCAGTCGCTGAAGCTGGTCGACGTGGTCGACGTCGAGGACGTCACGCGCGAGGAGCACTTCGAACGCGAGTTGCTGCTGATCAAGGTCAAGGCCAAGGCGACCCAGGTCGGATCGCTCTGGTCGGCCACCCAGCGCGCGGGCGGCCGCGTGCTCTGGGACGCCGCCGACAGTTTCACCATCGAACTCACGAGCAGCGAGGCCGACATCAACCGCTTCATGGCGGAAGTGGCGAACTTCGGCGAAGTGCTCGAGGTGGTGCGCAGCGGCGCGCTCGCGATCCAGAAGGGACGGCAGATACTGGAAAGCTGACCCGCTGCAGCGCGCCCGCCGCCGCGTGCCGGAACACGCGCCACTATGGGGTCCGGGGGGGGGGGGGGGGGGGTCCGGCGCGGCGTAAGCGGGCGGGCGGCCCCGGAGGGCCGCCAAAAACCGCGTGCTGCGTGTTCCGGCACGCACTGACGGGCGCGCTGAAGTTCAGGGCAGCGCCCCAAACCCGACGTAGCCGTCCTGCAGCGTCTGCAACGCCGCGCGCACCTGCGTCGGAATCGGCACCGGTCGGCGCGTGGCGCTGTCGACATACACGTGCACGAAACGGCCGATCGCCGCGGGTTCGGCAGACTGGTTGCGGAACAGCCCGATGCGGTACATCACGCTCGAGTTGCCGAGCCGCTCGAGCGCGAGCCCGGCGTAGACCGTGTCAGGAAAGGTCAGCTCGCTGATGAACTTGCAGCTGGTCTCCGCCACGATGCCGATCGCCGGCAACTCCCGCACGTCGCAACCGCTCGCTTCGATCAGGTAACCGTTCACGGCCGTGTCGAAGTACGAGTAATACACGACGTTATTCACGTGACCGTACTGGTCGTTGTCCATCCAGCGCGTGGTGATCGTCCGCAGGACGGGAAACTCGTCGCGGCGCGTGGGCGGCGGCGCGGTCGCTGCGGCTGTGGTCATGCTGTCTTTCTCCAACGACGCGCCGGTCAGTCGGCGCGCGCATTATTGCAGTGGAGCAGTGCCGCGCACATGGGCTACGCTCGGAGCCATGAAAACCAAGGCTGCCGTGCTCCGTGAGCTGGGCCGACCGGGCCCGTACTCCGAATCGAGGCCGCTCGCGATCGAGGAGTTCGACCTTGCGCCGCCAGGCCCGGGCGAGGTGCTCGTCCGCGTGCGGGCGGCGGGGCTTTGCCACTCCGACCTTTCGGTGATCGACGGCAATCGGCCACGGCCACTGCCGATGGTGCTCGGGCACGAGATGGCGGGAATCGTCGAGGAGGTCGGGCACGGCGTCACCGACCTGCAACGCGGCGATCACGTCGTCGCCTCGTTCGTGCCGAGCTGCGGCGTCTGCGGACCCTGCCTCGCAGGCCGGCCCGCTTTGTGTGAGCCCGGACTCGCGTCGAATACGGCCGGTACGCTGCTCTCGGGCGCGCGCCGGCTCTGCCAGCACGGCGAGCCGGTCAATCACCATCTCGGCGTCTCGGGGTTCGCCGAGTGGACGACCCTTTCGCGTCGGTCGCTCGTGCGCGTCGATCCGACATTGCCGTTCGCAGAAGCGGCGCTGTTCGGCTGCGCCGTGATCACAGGAGTCGGTGCCGTCGTCAATACTGCGGCGATGCCGAAGCATTCGTCGCTGGTCGTGATCGGCCTTGGGGGCGTAGGACTCGCGGCATTGCTCGCCGGACGCATGCTCGACGCGAGCCCGATCGTGGCGATCGACCTGCACGACGCCAAGCTGGCCAAGGCCTTTGAACTCGGCGCGACGCACACTTTCAACGCGGCCGATTCCGACTGCGTCGACCGGGTGCGCGAGGTGAGTGGCGGCGGCGTGGCCTATGCCTTCGAAATGGCCGGCTCGGCGCGTGCGCTCGAACTCGCCTATCGGGTCACGCGGCGCGGCGGCACCACCGTGTCGGCCGGCCTGCCGCATCCGCAGCAGCAGGTGTCGTTGTCGCACGTGAGCCTGGTCGCCGAGGAACGGACGCTCAAGGGCAGCTATCTCGGCAGCTGCGTGCCGGAGCGCGACATCCCGCAGTACATCGAGTGGTATCGCACGGGACGCCTGCCGGTGGACAGGCTGCTGAGCGAGCGCATCCGGCTCGACGACATCAACGGCGCGTTCGACCGGCTCGCCGCCGGCGCTTCAATCCGGCAGGTGATCGAGATTGGCTGAACGGCTGGTCGATTTCGCCTGCAGCGACGCCACGATGGACTGGCACCCGATCGACGACGTAGTCATGGGCGGCGTTTCGCAAAGCGCGCTGCAGCCGTATTCGCGTGGCGTCGCCTGTTTCGGCGGCGTCATGTCGCTCGAGCACGGGGGTGGTTTCGCCTCGGTGCGCACGGAACCCCGCCAGTGGAACACGGCGGGCGCGAACGCTTTCGTGGTGCGTTGTCGCGGTGATGGCCGACATTACAAATTCACCGCACGCACCGACGACGGGTTCGATGGCGTGCAATACCAGGCGCGCTTCCAGCCGCCGCGCGGCGAGTGGGCCGAGGTCGAATTGCCAGTCGCGAGCTTCGTTGCCAGTTTTCGCGGTCGCCCGGTCACGGGTGCCGGTCCGCTCGATCCCGGGAAGGTCCGTCAGCTTGGCTTGATGATCAGCGACAAACAGGCGGGGCCGTTCGAATTGCTGCTGGAATGGATCGACGCGGCCCCCTAGAAGCGGACTTTGGTCTCGATGACGAACTGCACGCTGTCGATGTCGTCGCCGCCGTCGAGCGGAAACGCCAGGTCGATGTGAATGACGTTGCCGAACGCGGAACGGCTCGAGCCCAGGCGCAGGCCGATACCGAAGTTCTTCAGCAACCCGTCGCTGGTGGCGCCGGTAACGTCGGTTCCCCATGTCCGCCCCATGTCGAAGAAAGCCGCGCCGGCCACGTGGAACAGGCGGAACGGATACCAGTCCGTGTAGTAGCGCTCCTCGAGCGTCAGCAGCGCGCGTGACGTGCCCGCCTGGTAACGCAGCGGATAACCGCGCAGGCCCTCCTCACCGCCGAGCAGCAGTTGCTGGTCCGCGTCCAGCTTCTCGGTCACGGCACCGTTGACCGCCGCGAAGAATTTCGTGTTCTCCGAGGTACGGGCGTAAAACCGGGCTGCGGCCGACAGCACGGCATTGCGCACGCCATCGTCCTCGACGCGGCCTGACGCCGCCGTGGTCACGAACAGCGAGCGTTCGCGCCCGAAATCCCAGCCGTTCTGTGCGTGGGCGCTCAGCATCAGCGCGCCGCGGTCGGATCCCAGCGACTCCGCCGCGTAACCCACTCGTCCGCCCGCCCGCAGCCCGAGCAGCACGTCTTCCGTGCGCTCGATCTGGTCCAGGTTCGTGCGTACCTCATACACGTCCTCGACCAGGTCGAAGCCGATCCAGGGATAGGCGAGCGTGACGTCCTCGGGCAGCGGCCCGCCGAGCGGCTCGTCCGGCGTCGCCGCGTAACGACGACGGTGATAGGTCGCGCCCGCCGTCCAGCGTCGCACCCAGCCGTCGCGCCAGCCTGCCGACCGCCCGCCGTAGACCTCCACGAACTGCTCGTCGTTCCGGAACTCGCCGACCTCCTCGCCGTAGGCGTAGCGCGGGTCGTTGCGGATCGAGTCATAGAGGTAGATGCCCCCCGCCCGGCGCGTGTCGAGCGCGTAGAACGGCCGGTCCAGGCGCAATGCCTTGGTGTCGCCGTCATCCGCATCGCTGTAGACGATGCCGAGCCGTGTCCACGTCGAGTGGAAATGGGGGTCGAAGAACTCGAAGTTGATCGCTTCGCGGTCGACGTCGTTGGACCAGCCGAAGGACAGTTTCTGGCCATTACCGAGCAGGTTCTTTTCCTCAAGCTGGATCGAGCCCGAATTTTCGCCGCCCTGCCGGTTGAAGTTGATGCCTGGATTCAGCGTCCAGGTGTCGCGCGTGCGCACTTCGAGGTCGACTTTCCTGCCGTCCCACGCCACGGGACGGATCACCGCGTCGTTGAGGTAGTCGTTGGCGCGCAGGATGCGCTCGGTCTCCTGCACGACACGATGCAGGTATGGTTCGCCGGACCGGAACAGCAGCTGGTTGCTGATCACCTTGTCGCGGGTGTTGATGTGCAGCCGATTCGCGGTGCGATAGAGCCAGCCGCTTTCGCCGGGGATCGACGGATCGAAGATGTCGCCCGCGACGACCTTGATGTTGCCGATGACGGCACCGGCCGCCTCGAGCTCCGATCCGGAAGGCAGTCCGGACGGCCACTCATGCGGGAGGTCGGGGCCGGCCCCTGTGGCTGCGCCTGCCGCTTGCACGGTTCCACCGAGCAGCGACGGCAGCAGTAACAGCGCGAGCCAGGAGCGTCGCTTGTGCACGCTCAGGGCAACAATACCGTCGAGCCGACCGTGCGCCGTTCCTGCAGGTCGCGATGTGCCAGCTGCACGTCACGGATCGGGTAGGTCTGGCCGATCTCGATGCGCACGATGCCGCGCCCGATCACGTCGAAGAGTTCGGCGGCTGATCGCAGCAGGTCCGGGCGCTTCGACACATACGAGAACAGCACGGGCCGCGTGAGGAACAGTGAGCCGCGCCTGGCGAGTTCGAGCGGTGCAACCGGCGGCACGGGACCGGACGCGTTGCCGTAGGTCACCATGAGCCCGAGCGGGCGCAACGAATCGAGCGACGCGAAGAACGTGTCCTTGCCAACGGAATCGTAGACGACATGCGCGCCCTGCCCGCCCGTGAGTTCCCTGACGCGAGCGGCCAGGTCGTCGCGGCCCTGGATCAACACATCCTTGCAACCCATGGCACGCACCGTCGTTGCCTTGGCGTCGCTGCCGACGACGGCGATCACTCGCGCACCGAGGTGCAATGCCCACTGCACGAGGATGCTGCCGACACCGCCCGCGGCAGCGTGCACGACGACGACCGTGCCCTTGCGCACCTTGTACGTCCGGCGCAGCAGCACCTGCGCCGTCATGCCCTTGAGCAACGCCGCGGCGGCGAGCCGATCGCTGACGCCTTCCGGCACCGGCACCAGATTGCCCACCGGCATCACGCGCTCGTCGGTGTACGCACCCGGCGCAGGCGAGGCATAGGCGACTCGATCGCCGGCTTGCAGGCCGCGCACGCCTGGCCCCACGGCTTCGACCACGCCTGCGGCTTCCCTGCCGAGCCCGGTTGGAAGCTGGCCGCCGTAGAGCCCGGTGCGCTCGTAGATGTCGATGAAGTTGAGGCCGACGGCCGACTGCCGGACCAATGCCTCGCCGCGCCCCGGGGCGACTGACGCGACTTCTTCCCAGCGCATCACTTCTGGACCGCCGTGGGCATGGATTCGGATGGCATGAGGCATGGGTACACCGCGGGTCGCAGGAACAGGTACCGATCATGACGACCGGCGTGCCGATCAGGAAGTAGCCCTTGCCGCAGGTGTGCGGTTCCGGGTGTCAGACGCCGCCCGTGTCGAGAATCAATCGCGCCTGCGTCAAGGCGGCGACAGCGGGGCCTCAATGATGACGAGATCGGCGACTGGCCGGCCACCGATCAGGTGTTCCTGGAGGATTCGCTCGAGGTTCTCCGGCGAGCACTTGCGATACCAGACGCCCTCCGGATAGACGACGGCGATCGGCCCGGCCACGCAGACGCGCAGGCACTGCGCCTTGGTCCGCAGCACGCCGCCATCGACGTCGACCAGGCCCAGCTCACGGAAGCGGCGCTTGAGATAGTCCCAGCTCTCCTCGGAGCGCGCGACGGGTGCGCATTTCTCCCCGGCCACGCACAGGAAGATGTGTCGCTGCTGCCGACCGAGGTGCAGCTTGGCGACGGCGCGTTCGAGCGCCTCGGCAGACGGGCGCAAGCTCGGTTCCAGCGGCAGGCCATCCCAGGGCCTGGGCCTGATCGTCGGCCTCGCCGGTGCGGATGCGGATCGCGCGCTCGAGCTCGGAGATGAAGATCTTGCCGTCGCCGACCTTGCCCGTGCGCGCGGCCGCGACGATCGCCTCGACCACCTGGTCGACCAGCGATTCCTTGACCGCGACCTCGATGCGCGTCTTCGGCACGAAATCGACGACGTATTCGGCGCCACGGTACAGCTCGGTGTGGCCACGCTGGCGCCCGAAGCCCTTCACTTCAGTGACCGTCATGCCGGAGACGCCAAGTTCGGACAGGGCGGCGCGGACGTCGTCCAGCTTGAAGGGTTTGATGATTGCGCTGATCAGCTTCATGGACTTCGGGCTCCTCGGTTCTCGTGTTCTATTGTCAGGCGGCCGGCCGCGGTCCCACGTCGTTGGAAACCGAAACGACCCACACCGCGCCGCCTCCCCTCGGGGGGACCTCGGACTGCTCATGCAGAATCCGTGCCTGCCTCGGGTCAGGCCGCATTCTCGATTATCCTGCTGGCGCCACGCACCACGATGGAGCGCCGGGGCCATCACCTGCTCCTGGCTGGTGCGCAAGGATAGCCACGCGTCCACCCGGACGCACCCCCGACCCTGTTGCTTTGCGGCATCATAGGTCATCGGCAGGGTCCGTAGAGGTTGGCATGACGGAGCAGACGGTGGTGATTGTCGGTGCAAGCCATGCGGCGGTGCAGGCGGTCGATACGCTGCGTCGCGAAGGGCACACGGGTCGCATCGTCCTGGTCGGCGACGAGCCGTACCTGCCCTACAACCGGCCGCCGTTGTCCAAAAAATACCTCGCGGGTGAAATGGAGCGCGAGCGGCTGCTGCTGCGCAGCGCCCAGTTCTACCAGCAGCACCTGGTGGACGTGAAGCTCGGACTGCGGGTCACCGCAATCGACCGGGCGGACCAGCGACTGCGCCTGAGCGACGGCGCGGAACTGCGCTACGACAAGCTGATCCTGTGCCTCGGCAGCCGCAACCGCCTGCTGGAAGTGCCCGGTTACGACCTCAAGGGTATCCACTACCTGCGCACGATGGCCGACGTGGACGGTATTCGTGCCGACCTCCCCGGGGCAAAGAAGATCGTCATCGTGGGCGCGGGTTACATCGGGCTGGAGGCGGCCGCGTCTACCAGACACCTTGGCCTCGAGGTCACGGTGCTCGAGATGGCCGACCGACCGCTCCAGCGCGTGACGACACCCGAAATGTCGGCCTTCTACCTGCATCGGCACGAGCGCGAAGGCGTTCGAGTGCTGTGCGGCATGTCGGTGTCCTCGTTCAAGGGGGACGCGGCAGGCCACCGCGTGACGGACGTCGTTTGCGGCGAGCGTGAATTTGCTGCGGACTTCGTCATCGTCGGCGTGGGCATCCTGCCCGAGACGACGCTCGCCGCAGCCGCTGGCCTGCGCTGCGAGAATGGCATCTGGGTCGACGAGCAGTGCCAGACCTCGGATCCGAACATCTACGCCGCGGGTGATTGCACATTCCACCAGAGCGTGCGCTATGGACACCGCCTGCGGCTCGAATCGGTCGACAACGCCGTCGAGCAGGCCAAGACCGCGGCATCGAACATCTGTGGCAAGGCGGTCCGGCACGAGCACGTGCCCTGGTTCTGGTCGGATCAGTACGACCTGAAGCTGCAGATCGCGGGCCTGTCGCAGGGATACGACCAGACGGTCATGCGCGGCGATCCTGGCTCGGGGCGTTTCGCGCTGTACTACCTGGCGCGGGGCGAACTGCTGGCAGTGGATGCGATCAACAGCCCGAAGGACTTCATGCAGGGCAAGAAGTGGATCGCGGAGCGCAAACACCCGGACCCCGTGCGGCTCGCAGACCTGTCCGTCGACCTGAAGACGCTTTGAGCCCGGCACTCCGTCCTTGCAGGACGGACGTCCACAAGGTACTTTCGAGCCACTTTTTTGCAGTGCGGTAAGGCCGCGCGCCCCGGGGAGAATGGCATGAGCGCTGACAAGGGCAGAGCGGAGAAGTCGCTGATTTCGGACGAGGCGTCGCGCGAGTTGCTCGCGGCGCTCGGTCAGCTGACCGGCGGCATGTCACCGCAGGCGTTCGGCGGCGCCTGGTGGAACGTGCTCTCGCGGCTGGCGCTCGCCCCGGGGCGGCAGGCGCAGATCGCGCAGACGGCGATCCAGCAAGCGATTGCCCTCGCCCAGTTCACGGGCGGCGCGCTGCAGCCGCAAGGCGAACCCGTCGCGCCGCAGGCCGCAGGCACGCCCTACGCCAATCGCTTTGCCGATCCGGCGTGGGCGAAGTTTCCGTTCAACGTGCTCGCGCAATCGTTCATCACGGCCGCGGAGCTTGCCCGTGGAGCGGTGAACGGCGTGCCCGGCACCGATGCCACCGCCGAGAACGTCGTCGGGTTCACCTTGCGCGAAGGGCTCGAGCTCCTGGCGCCCGACAATTACCTGCCAACCAATCCGCAGCTGCTCCACCAGACGCGTGCGGAGGGCGGCAGGAACCTCGTGCGCGGCGTGAAATACCTCGCCGAGGACGTGCAGCGGATGCTCAAGGGCCTCGGCCCCGTCGGCGTCGAGAACTACCAGGTCGGCGAGCAGATCGCGGCGAGCAAGGGCAAGGTCATCCTGCGCAATTCGCTGATGGAGCTGATCCAGTACTCGCCCACGACGCCGAAGGTCTACGCCGAGCCGGTCCTGGTCGTGCCGGCGTGGATCATGAAGTACTACATCCTCGACCTGTCGCCGAAGAACTCGCTGGTGAAGTACCTCGTGGGCCGCGGGCACACCGTCTTCATGATCTCGTGGAAGAACCCCACGGTCGAAGACCGCGACCTCACCATGGACGACTACCTGTCCCTCGGCGTGCTCATGGCGCTCGACGCGATCAACAAGGTGGTGCCGAAGCGCAAGGTGCACGGCGTCGGCTACTGCATCGGCGGCACGCTGCTCGCGATCGCTGCGGCGGCGATGGCGCAGAAGGAGGACGACCGGCTCGCGACGGTCACGATGTTTGCCGCGCAGACCGACTTCAGCGAGCCGGGCGAGCTGTCGGTGTTCATCAGCCCGGCGCAGCTCGCGATGCTCGAAGCGCTGATGTGGAAGAAGGGCGTACTCGAGAGCCGGCAGATGGGCGGCGCGTTCCAGCTGCTGCGCACGTACGACCTGCTGTGGAGTCCGTCGGTCGCGACGTACCTGAAGGGCGAGCGCACGGGCGTCAACGACCTGATGTCGTGGAACGCCGACGGCACGCGCATGGCTTATCGCATGCACACCGATTACCTGCACCAGCTGTATCTCAACAACGATCTCGCCGAGGGACGTTACGTTGCGCTGGGCGAGACGCTTGACCTGGCGGCAGTGGACGTGCCCATGTTCGTCGTCGGCACCGAGACGGACCACGTCGCGCCGTGGAAGTCGGTTTACAAGGTCGGCAAGCTCGTGCGCTCGAAGGACTACACCTTCTGCCTGACGAGCGGCGGCCACAACGCCGGCATCATCAGCGGGCCGGTGCATCCGAAGCGCCGACATCGCGTGCTCACGATGAAGGCCGGTGCGCGCCTGCCCTCGCCGGCCCAGTACATGAAGCAGGTCGAGCCCGCGCAGGGATCGTGGTGGCCGACGTTCGCGGCCTGGCTCGCCGGGCATTCCACGAAGACGAAGGTGGCGCCGCCGAAAATGGGCGCGGCCGGCTACAAGCCGGTGTGCGATGCGCCGGGTGAGTACGTGCTGGCTCGCTGAGCGGTTGGCTTCAGGGGTTCGTGGTGATGGACCGGGATCCGGGTCGCTCCCCCGCGCGCCAGAAAAAAGGGGGGAAGGAAAGAGACAAAAGCGGGGGAGCCAGCGGGGCCCGGCGACGCCCGGGCGGCCGGGCACGGGGGCGGGGCGCAACAACACGGGGGCGGAAAAGGGGGGGGGTGCGGCGGCCCGGGCCCCGGGCGGGCGGGGGCGGGGGGGGGGGGGGGGGGGGGGGGGGGGGGGGGGGGGGGGGGGGGGGGGGGGGGGGGGGGGGGGGGGGGGGGGGGGGGGGGGGGGGGGGGGGGGGGGGGGGGGGGGGGGGGGGGGGGGGGGGGGGGGGGGGGGGGGGGGGGGGGGGGGGGGGGGGGGGGGCGCGCGGGGTGCTGGCGGGGGCATCCGCGCGGCCGCCGAGCCAGGGCCGCCGGTCAGTTCAGGTCGGCATCCTTGTAATACCGGGTGCCCTTGGCGGTGAGTTCCAGTGCCAGGCCGTCATCGGTGAGCTGGTACAGCCAGACCCCGGGCGTTACCGATACCGCTCCGGTCAGCACGTTCGCGCCCTGGCCTGCAACTTTCGCGGAGGCCGTTGTTTGCGCGCCGAGTTCCCAGCCGGAGCTGATGAAGCGCTCCAGGTCCGCTTTGTTCTCGAACACCCACACCAGCCGGAATTTCTTTACGCCAAAGCCGAGACCGGCCTGGACCTCCGCCATCCTCATGAAGGTCTCTTTCTTCGTCTTGTTGTCGAATGCGAGGCCGGTGCCGCTGCCACCGCCCGCCACCAGGACCTTGACGCCGAAGTTGCTGAAGACCGCGTAGCCCGCAGCTTTGCGGATGTGCCTTTCGGCCTCGGGTTGAACTCGATAGAGGTCCTTGAGCGTCTGGTCGCGCGTCTTGCGGATCTCGGTGCGCTGCTCATCCGGGGTCTTTTCCTTTGGGAAAATCGAGGCGCCGGCCATACCGTGAAGCACGAAGCCACTGAACAGCAACGATAGTGCGGCAAACACCATGTTGCGTCGGGTCATGCTTCGCTCCTACTTGACCGTGTAGCCCTTCGGCTCGAGACAGGCGGCGAAGCCTTTCTTGAAGAGATCGACTTGCTGCTGATTCGCAGCCTGCGTCTGCTGCGTCGCCTGCTGCTGTTGCTGGGTGGCCTGCGTAGCGGCCGCCTGTTGGTTCTTGCGGCTCTGGCGGCCACCGGCCACGACGCCCGCGGTGGCGCCGATCGCCGCACCCTTGCCGGCGTCGTCGTCCGCCACTTCGCCGATGACGGCGCCCGCAGCAGCACCTCGCGCGGCGCCCCTCAAGCGCGAACCGTCGGCGGCAGGAGCCTTCTGTGCGGATTGCGCTGCGGGTTGCGCCGCAGCCGGAGGGGGCGCCATCGGATCGACGCCCGTCTGGCCCTTCGACCAGGCGTAGCACTCGCCTTCGTCCTGGGCTTGCTGCTGGGGTGTCTGCCCTTTGCGGGAAACACCACCATGCCGAGCGAAGTGGAAACAGGTTTGGACGCGGGGCCGGCGTCGCGGGAGCCTGCGCAATAGCCTGCACGCCGACGATCAGGAGAGCCGTCGAAACGATGCTTCTGCCGATGCCCTTCATTTCGTCACCTCTACAGTCACCTTGGGAATGTGGCCGCTGAACTTCGACCTGGCTTCCGACCCGATCGCTTCGACGACCGGCGTGCCCAGGTCAATGCCGACATCCGCCGTCTCGTCGGCGGAGAACATGCCAGCCTGCGTATTTTCGATCCGTCCCTCGCCGACTTTTTCGCCGTTGATGAACAGGGTACCCAGACCGCCTTTGCCGGGGCCGCCACCGTCGTACGCGAACACGAACTTCAGTGTCGACTGGCCCGGTGCGAGCGGCTTGGTGGCGACGATGTTCGACTGTTGCAACCCGAGGAAGTTGTACCCGTAGGCCGGCACGCCGTCCTTGACGTACAGCGACCAGCCGCCGAAGCGCCCGCCCTGCGCAATGACCGTGCCGTTGACCACGCCCTGCGGCACGTCGAGTTCCGCCGTGATGGTCTTGGAGCGGTTCTTCACGTTGACGAACACGCCTTCCATCATTCCCGTCATGCCTTCGGCCAGAGTCAGCGACGTGCGGCCGGCCATGAGGTCGGGACGACCGACCGCGGCGCCGTCCATGCGCTCGAAGACACGATCGTCCATCGGCAGCACGTGATGCTTCTCGGCTTCCTGCAGGAACACCGCCTGGAGCTCCGCGAGCTTCTGCGGGTTCTTCGACGCGAGGTCATTGGCCAGGCTGAAATCGGCGCGCGTGTCGTACAACTGCCATGCCGTGTTGTCATCGAGCGTTCGACGCGGCTTGGCTTCCCACGGCGCCCTGTGGATCGTGCGGGCGAACCAGCCGTCGTGATAGATCGCGCGGTTGCCGGCGATCTCGAAGTACTGCGTGGTGTGGCGCTCCTTAGCCTGCGCGTCGTCGAACGTGTACACGAGGCTCGTGCCTTCCATCGGGATCTGCGGCGTGCCGTTGACCACTTTCGGTTCCGGCAGGCCGATCGCCTGCAGGATGGTCGGCGCGACGTCGATCACGTGACCGAACTGCGTGCGGATCTCGTTCTTCGCCTTGATGCCCTTCGGCCAGGCTCGTGGTCGGTGTATTCGGCGAACGCGGCAAAGACCTCAGCCTGCCGCGTGAACAGGCGCTTCTCGTCGGCCGAGAGCGCGTCCCAGTCCCGGATCGCCGGCGGTTTCGGCGCCAGCTTGGTGCCCGGCGGCACCATGCCCATCTTGATCTGCCGGGCGAGGGTTTCCTCGCGCATCTTGTCCCAGCCCTGGTCGAACTTGCCTTGCCAGCGCGCGATCCATTCCTTCGGCACGTGATGCGGCGCATGGGTCGCGCCGGGAGCGAAGTAGATGAAGGATGGCTTATGCGGGGTCAGCGCCTTCTGGAACTTGATCCAGGCCACGGCCTTGTCCGTCATGTCGGACATGAAGTGATAATCCGGATCGTGCGGCAGTTCGACCGGGGCGACGCCGTCGTACAGGAACGGCGCCCACTGGTTCGTCTCGCCGCCGATGAAGCCGTAGAACTTGTCGAAACCCTGGCGCGTCGGCCAGCGATCGAACGGCCCGGCAACGCTCGCCTCCCAGGCGGCCGTCTCGTGCCACTTGCCGAACGCCGCGGTGGCGTAGCCATTGAGCCGCAACGTTTCCGCCAACGGCGCCGTTGCGTTTGGAACCTGGCCCGTGGCACCCGGCAGGCCGGTGGCCATCTCGGTGATGAAGGCCATGTTCACCGTGTGGTGATTGCGTCCGGACTTGAGCGCTGCGCGGGTCGGCGAACACAGCGCCGTGGTGTGGAAGTTGTTATAGCGCAGGCCCTGCTGCGCCAGCGCATCCAGCGTCGGCATCGAGACCGGGCCACCGAACGCCGTGGGCACGCCGAAGCCCAAGTCGTCGATCAGCACGATGACGACATTGGGAGCACCGTCGGGTGCCTTGACCTCGAAGCGAGGTGGCACCGTCACGTTGCGTGCGTCGATTTCCTTATAGAGCGGTCGCGCAGGTTCCTGCAGCGGGAGAATCGTCCGATCGAGCTGCGCCGGCTCTGCCGCGAACGCCTGTAGAGCAAGCATTCCGGCGACGCAGCAACTGGCCGCCCTACCGAGAAATGATCTGGTCATCGCTGGTCTCCCACCCGTTTAACTCATCGAGGCTACTCGCTCCAGCGAGACCAAACTTCACATTTCCGGCGGTTCCCGCTAGCTTGGCCGAATGATCTCGCCAAAAGCCGCCCGCACGTCCTCGCAAGCATTCGCGCGCAGCGTGCTGCCTGCATCCGCGGATATGTCGGTTGCGCCGCTGCAAGCCATCCCCTCCCTGCTGCGTGAGTTCGGAGTGGAGCCCTGGTCGGTGCTCGAGCGCGCAGGAGTCGACCAGGGTGTGCTTGCCGACGCCTCCAGTCGTGTGCCGTTCGGTCTCGTGGGTCGTCTCATTGACGAATGCGTGGCCGCCAGTGTGTGCCCCCACTTCGGCTTGCTCCTTGGAATTCGCTCCGGCCCCGCCGCAGCCGGCATCGCCGGGCATCTTTTCAGGCATGCGGAGTCGGTACATGCGGCACTGCGCCTGTTCATCGCACACCTGCACCTGCACGACCGTGGCGGTGTCGTCGCACTCAACCTGCACGGCGCCGAAGACGTCGAACTTTCGTACTTGATCCACCACCCGAATACGCCCGGCACAGCGCAGATCCTGGATGCGAGCATCGCCATCGCTTGTTCCGTCATGAGGTGCCTCTGCGGCGCCCGATGGGCCCCATCCGAGGTCATGTTGTCCCGCGACCGGCCACGAATGGTCGGACCGTACCGCTCGTTCTTTCGGGCGCCGATCAGGTTCGACGCCCCTCACTCGGCGTTGATCTTTCCGGCACGTTGTCTCGATCAGGCGGTCGCGGGCGCCGACCCGGTCGCAGGCAATCGGCTGCTGCAGGTAGCCGCCGAGCTCGATGCCGCCCGACCTGCCTCCGTTACCGAGTTGACGATCCGCGCCTTGACTCGCATGGTCATCGCAACGTCGCCTACGAGCGACAAGGTTGCAGAAGTGCTGGGAATCAAGTCGCGCAGGCTGCGAGAGCGACTCGAGGTCGAGGGCAGCAGCGTCAAGGGGCTGCTCGAAGACCTGCGCTGCGAGCTGGCGCGGCAACTGCTGGAGGATTCGCACCTGCCAATCGGAGAAATCGCTGCAACGCTGCATTACTCCAAACCTGGCGCGTTCTCCCGCGCCTTCAAGGGCTGGACGGGCCAGACTCCCCGACAATGGCGTTCGGCTGTCGGCAAGCGCGCAAGAGCTACCTGAGCCCGCCACGCGACACCTGGATGCGGTTGATCCGGCGCTTGTCCCCGAGCGCGTGTCTGCCTTTCCAAGCTCGGGGACAAGCGCCGGATCAACCGCCGCACCGAGGTGCCGCGTCTCTGCCTTGTCGCGCGCCAGAGGTAATGGAAGGGCGCAAGGCGAAGGTCAGTCGAGCCGCTTGTGGAACCTGAGCGTCGCGATCGCGAGCGCGATGACCAGGAACGCCCCCAGCTTCATCGCCGGCACCTGCATCGCCGCAAGCGGGGCGCCACGCAGCAGGATGCCGCGGATCATTTCCACGAAATGCGTGAGCGGCAGCGCCTGCGCGATCATGCGTGCCAGCGGCGGCATGCCGTCGAAGGGAAACATGAAGCCGGAAAGCAGGATCGACGGCAGCAGCGTCAGGAACGACAGCTGGAAGGCCTGGAACTGCGTGCGGGCGAAGGTGGAGATGACGAGGCCGAGCGTCAGCGTGGCAGCGATGAACAACGCCGCCGCGAGATAGAGATCGAGCAGGCTGCCGTTGATCGGGACGTCGAAGATCCGTGCGCCGACCGTCAGGATCAGCGTCGTCTGTATGAGCCCGATCAGCACGTAGGGAATCAGCTTGCCGGCCATGAGCTCCCAGGAACGGATCGGCGTCGCGATCAGCAGCTCGAGATTGCCGCGCTCGCGTTCGCGCACGATCGCGGCAGCCGTGAAGATCACCATGGTCATGTTGAGGATCACGCCGATCAAGGCTGGCACGATCTGCACCGCGGTGCGTCGTTCCGGATTGTATTCCGTGCGCACCTCGAAAACGGGCGTGCGCGACCTGTAATCCCCCGCCCGCACGGGCAACGGCACCGACGCCAGCCCGCGGGCGACCGCGTCGATCATCGGTTCCGAGCCGTTGACCAGGATCTGCGCAACCGCACGATCGTTGCCCAGCCGCCGACGCTCGAAGTCGTTGGGAATCACGATGCCGACGCTGATCTCGCCGCTCTCCATCCGCCGGCGCAGGTCCGGCAGGCCAGGACTGGGCGGACGCAGCACGATCACACCGGTTGCCTGCAGGTCTGCGACGAGCGCACGGGAGTGGCTCGTTCTCGCATCGTCGACGACTGCCGCATCCAGGTCACGGACGTCGAAATTGATCGCATAACCGAACAGCAGAATCTGCATCAGCGGAATGCCGATGATCATGCCGAACGTGAGCCGGTCGCGGGCCAGTTGCCGCACCTCCTTGGACGTGATCGCAAAGAGCCTGAGCAGCATGGCGGACCTCAGCCCTGCTGCCTTGCGCCGGCCGCGCGGCCGAACCCGGTGGCGGCGACGAAGACGTCTTCGAGACTGGCTCGCACCAGCGTCGATTGCGCTTCGACCGACGCAGCGCGCAGCCGCTGCAGGACACGATTTTCGGGTTCCGGTGTTGCCGGGTCGATCAGTACGTGCAGACGCGTCCCGAGTTGCGCAACGCTGAGCACGCTCTCGTCCGGACGAGAGCGCGCCGCGCGGCGACCGTATCCGCCGCCTCGACCTCGACCACCGCCGCCGGAATTTCCGCCATCAGTTGCTGCGGCGGGCCCTGCGCGACGATCCGGCCGCTCGCGAGAATCGCGAGTTCGTGACAGCGCTCGGCTTCGTCCATGTAGTGCGTCGACACGAGAATCGTCACGCCACGCGCGACCAGGTCGAAGAGGCTTTCCCAGAAGTCACGGCGACTCTGCGGATCCACCGCGCTGGTGGGCTCGTCGAGCAGCAGCAGTTCGGGCTCGTGCAGCGTCGCTGCCGCGAGCGCGAGGCGCTGGCGCTGGCCACCGCTCAGCGTACCGGCGCTGCTTGAACAGGGACGCCAGGTCGAATTCTTCGACCACGACGGCAACGCGCGCCCGCCGGCGTTGCGCCGGCAACCCGAACACCTGCCCCATGAACTGCAGGTTCTCGCTCACGGTGAGGTCGTCCCAGAGCGAGAATTTCTGCGTCATGTAGCCGAGCCGCGTTCGCAACGGCTCGGCATCGCGGGGCATTTCGTGGCCGAGCACGTTCACGGTGCCGGCACTCGGGCGCAACAGGCCACACAGCATGCGGATAGAGGTCGACTTGCCCGACCCGTTGGGACCGAGGAAGCCGTAGATGCGAGCGCGTGGAATATCGAGGTCGATTCCGTCCACGGCCGTGACGTGCCCGAAGCGCCGCGTCAGGCCGCGGGCACGAATCGCCGGCTCCATCTCGCTGGCCGGGACGATTGCCTGGGACACGGCGTTCATGGACGCTCGGCCGGGACGAGCACCTGGATGGGCAGGCCGGCAGGCAGTGCCTTTGCGGCAGGATCGTCGAGCGTGATCTCGGCGAGGTAAGCGAGCCGCGAGCGATCCTGCTGCGTGAGGGCATAATACGGCGTGAAGGCCGCCTCTGCCGAGACGAAACGTACCGTGCCCTGCAGCCGCTCCGAGCGGCCGTCGACCGTCGCTTCGACGCGCGCGCCGGCTGTGAATTTCGAGCGCAGTGGTTCGGGTACGTGGACGCGGGCGTAGGGAACACCGTCTGCAAGCAGAACCGCGACGGGTCGGCCGGCGGCGGGACGCTCGCCGAGTTTGTACGGCAAGGCCTCGACGAGGGCGGCGCGTGGCGCGGTCACCGTGTGGCGCGAGGCAACCGTTTCGACTTCGGCCAGCGCCGCGGTCGCACGCTGGACGGCCGCGCGGGCGGCAGCCACCTGTTCGGTCCGCGTCCCCTGCTGCAGCAGTTCGTAACGTGCGCGGGCCGCATCACGCGCCGCTCGCGCGGAATCTCGCCTCGCACGCGCCTGGTCCAGGTTGGACTGGCTCAGCAGCTTGCGCTGCACCAGCGTCTGCACTCGCCCATAGTCACTCTGCGCCGTCTGTAGCTCGCTCTCGGCGCCGCCGAGCGTGGCGCGGGCTGCAACGATTTCGCGCTGGCGCGGACCCTGCTCCAGGTCCGCGAGACGTCGCTGCGCCTCGAGCACTGCGGCTCGCGACTGGTCGATGCGCGGTTGCGCGATGCCAGCCTCCTGCCGCACCAGCACGCTGCCGGCCTGCACGTGGTCGCCTTCGTGCACGACCATTTCGACGATGCGCTCGTTCGACTCCGCGATGATTTCCAGCCGATCGCGCTCGACGGTGCCGTGGACTTCGACCGGCTGCTCCTTCGCGCACCCGGCGACGAGCAGCAGCGTGGACAGTGCAAGCCAGGCGAATCTGCTCATTTCCTGTCTCCGTGTGCCGCGACACCCTCGCGGAACAACTGCGCCGTGTGGCTGATGAAGCGGTCGAGTTCGTCGCCTTCCGGGCGAAAGCCGAGCACCGGGCCCGTGATCGGCAGTGACACGAACGGAAAGACGCAAAGACTGAGCAGCGAGACTGCGGCAAACCGCGGATCGAGGTCGACGCGCAGTCGCCCCTGTTCACGTTCTCGCCGCAGCACCGCGACCAGCGCCGGCGCAGTCCTCCCGGCAAATCGCTCGATGAAATCGCCCCGCATCCGCCCCTTCTGGTCCAGCACTTCCCGGATGAGCAGTGCGGGAAACCAGGGATTGGCGGCTACCATCCGCATGTACGCGCGCAGCACGGCCTCGAGGCCCGGCGCCTCGTCGCCAGCGGCCTGCTCCAGGCGCCGGACACTGTCGATCAATGGCTGCACGGCACTCTCGATCATCGCCCGGTACAGGCCGAGCTTGTCGCCAAAGTAGTAGTGAATCATCGCGGGCGTGGTGCCCGCCGCCGCCGCAATCCTGCGGGTGCTGACGTTGCCGAAGCCGTGCTGCAGCAGCAGTTCGCGGCCGTGCTCGAGCAGGGATTCGCGGACGGCCGCATCCCCGCCGGCGGGCCGGCCCGGGCGGCGGGACGATGCCTTGGGAGTCTGGTGGTCAGGAGTAGCCACAGGAGCAATATTAATCAAACACTTGATTAATACAATTGCCAAAAAAACGGCCGCCTCGCGACCTCTTGCTCTAACCCCTTCCTATCCTTCCCGCCCTTCCTATCCTTCCCGCCCTTCCTATCCTTCCCGCCCTTCCTATCCTTCCCCGCCCTTCCTATCCGTCCCGCCCTTCCTCCCCTTCCGCCCTTCCCCCCCTTCCTCCCTCCGCGCTACGCGAGCAAGTCGGCCACCTGCACCGACCCGATCTCCTCGAGCGCCTTCGGCGCGCCGATCACAAAACCCTGCGCGTAGTCGACGCCGATCTCGCGCAGGTTCTGCAGCGCCGACTCGCTTTCGACCGACTCGGCGACGACCACCTTTCCCATCACGTGCCCGATCTCCTTGATCGAGCGGACCATGGCGTAGTCGACGCGGTCCTGCGACAGGTTGCCGATGAACATGCCGTCGATCTTGAGGTAATCGACGCCCAGCGCCTTGAGGTAGGCGAATGAAGACACGCCGCTGCCGAAATCGTCAAGCGCGAACGAACACCCGATGCGCCGCAGCGCCATGATCAGCGCATTGGCCTTGCCCAGGTTGCCGATCGCGATGTTCTCGGCGGTCTCGAAGCCGACGCTCCGCGGATCCACCCCGCTCGCCGCGAGGCTCTGGCGGATGAACTCGCCCGTTTCGGGATCGGCGACGCTATCGCGCGAAAGGTTGATGAAGATGCGCGAAATGCGCTTGAAGACCTCGGCGTGCGTTCGCGCCCATTCGATCGCCGTCGCGATCACCCAGCGATCGTAGCGGACCGACAGGTTGTAGCGTTCCACGGCCGGCAGGAAAGCGCCGGGCGGTACGGCGCGGCCGGACTCGTCGCGCATGCGCAGCAGCAGTTCGTAGTGGGGCAGGCGTGGCGCGGCGTCGGGAGGCTGGGTCAGCGGGCGGATTTCCTGCGCTTCGAGAAACAGCCTGTTCTCGACCAGCGCGCGTTTGGCACGCGCCACCCAATCCATTTCACCGTGGCGGCGCTCCAGCAGCAGCGCGTCTTCCTTGTACACTGCCACGCGGTGCCGACCCGAGTCCTTGGCCGAGTAGCAGGCAGAGTCGGCCGCATTCATCACCTGCGTCAGGCGCTTGAAGTGCGAGTCGATCGCCACCAGGCCGATACTGACGCCGAGCGAGTACTTGTTCGTGCCCCAGACGAACTCGAATTCGTCGACGGTCTGCAGCAGGTTGCTGGCGACCTGCTGCGCGTCCTCGGGCTTGCAGTTGTGCAGCAGCACGCCGAATTCGTCGCCGCCGAGGCGCGCCACGACGTCGTTCGTGCGAACACGCTGCTGCAACGCTTCGCCAAGCTGCCGCAACAACTCGTCGCCAGCGACGTGGCCGCTGGTGTCGTTGACCGTCTTGAAGCGGTCGAGGTCGAGGTAGAGCATCGCGTGCTCCGCCCCCGTGGCCTGCGACAGCTCGAGCGCGCGCTGCAGCCTCAGCTCGAATTCACGGCGGTTCGACAGGCCCGTCAGGGCGTCGTGACTCGCCTCGTACGACAGTTGCTGCGAGAGTTCGTGCGAGGCCGTGATGTCGGTCAGGGTGCCTTCGTAGAACAGCACGCGACCGTCCGCATCGCTCACGGCGCGGGAATTCTCGAGCACGACGATCTTGGTGCCGTCCTTGCGCTTCAGCACGAGTTCGGCGTTGCGGACTTCGCCGGTTTCCTGCATCGCGCGAGTCCAGTTGCCACGATGATCCGAGTCCATGTAGATGTCGCGGGCGACGTCGAGGTCGAGCAGTTCGTCCTCGGAATCGTAGCCGAGCATGCGCACGAGGGCCGGATTTGCCGCCATGAACTTGCCGTCCGCGGTCGTCTGGAACACGCCGGCCGTCACGTTCTGGAACAGTTCGCGATAACGCTGCTCCGACGCCTTCAGGGCCAGCATCGTGTGCGTGCGCTCGGTCGCGTACCGCAGCACACGCTCGACCAGCGTTGCGCTGAGATGGTCGCGCTGCATGGAGTCGAGCGCGCCGCGCGCAATGGCTTCGGCGCCGATTTCGTCCTCGCCCGGGCCGACGAGAACCACGATCGGCACGTGCGTTGCCTTCGGCTGGAGGCGCAGGAAGGTCGTCAGGCCGTCGCTGTCGGGCAGCGTCAGCTCCAGCAGGATCGCGTCGATGCGGCCGTGCTTGATGCGGCTGAGCGCTTCCGCGAGCGACGTCACCGCCTCGAGCCGGTACGGCTGCCCGCGGATCGCGGCCATTGCGTCGGCAAGGTACGCCTTGTCGGCAGGCAGGGCGCTGATGAGCAGGACCGTGGCAGTAGACATAAGGTCCCGAGTATACGGCGGTCGCAGGAGCCAGATCTGTGATGTCCAGCCGCCTTACGGCTGCGGCAGGTGCCCGGAATTGCGAACCGCCGCTAGAAAGGCAGCTTCTCGCGGTAGTCCGCCGAACGGATGACCAGCACGTCGCACGGCAGGTGGTCCAGCACGCGCTCAGCCGTGCTGCCGATGAACACCTCGCGCAGCCGGCTGCGCGACACGGCACCCATCACGACGAGGTCGACTTGGTCCTCGGTCGCGACGCGCGGCAGCACTTCGGCGGCCGATCCCTGCAGCACGCGCACGGATTTCTCGCCCAGGCCGTGGGCCTGCGTAATCTCCCGCGTCGCCGCGGCAACACGCGTGCGTTCGGACTCGAGCAGGTCCGCGACGCTCAGTTCCTGCGCAAGCGGCACTCCGGCGAATCCCGTGGTTGCAGCGAGCAGTGCGGCAGGGAAAAAGGCATGGACCGCTGCGACGGTCCCGTCGAGCTGCCGGGCCAGGAATTGCGCAGCGTCCAGGATGTCGTGATCGAGTGCGGCCGGCTTGTCGCCGTGATGGCCCGGATCGAGCGCCGCAAGAATGCGCGGCCGCGCGGACCAGTCCGCTGTCCGGCTCAGCAGCAACGGCACCGGGCAGCGCCGGATCAGGTTCCAGTCCGTGTTGGTGAAGAGTGCGCGACGGAGGAGGGAGTGGTAGTGCGTGTCCTTGACCATCAGGTCAGGCTCGAATTCCGCGACGCGGCGCAGGATGCCCTCGTGCAGCGGGTTGTCCCAGTGCACGTGGGTGGTCACATCGAGACCGCCGGCACGCAGTTCGTCGGCCAGGTCTTCGAGCTGCGTCGCCCGCTCGGCAATGAATTCCTCCCGCAGCCGGCGCAGGTCGTCGGTGTCGAAGAACGGCTGCCCCGTCAGCGCGGGATCGAAGTCGCAGGCGAACAGCTCGAGCGCGGCGCCGCTCAACCGGGCCAGTCGCGCCGCCTTCGCAGCACCGACCTGCACGTCCGCTGTGGGATCGATTACGGCCAGGATTCGATCGAGGCGTTGCATGAGATGCCTCCGCGGCGGTTCGACAGGTGCCGCGATCTGAATGTGCTGCGGCGGGAAGCAGACCGCAATCCGGGGAAGTCACTTCGGATAATACGTATAATCGCCGCTTCCTGTCCTTACTGCACTGTCGCACATGTGATCTTTAGCATTCGCGTGCCGCGGCGCACTCATCGGCAGGCGGCTTTTCTTTCATTTTTCTCTCCGAGGCGACCGAAGAAAATGACGGCCACTCACTACAACGACAAGGTGGTCCGGCAGTTCGCGATCATGACCGTGGTCTGGGGAATCGTCGGCATGCTCGTCGGCGTCCTGATCGCGGCGCAACTGCTGTGGCCCGACCTGCTGCCCCCGTACTCGTTCCTGTCTTTCGCCCGGTTGCGCCCGCTGCACACCAATGCGGTGATCTTCGCGTTCGGCGGCTCGGCGCTGTTCGCGACCTCGTACTACATCGTGCAGCGCACCTGCCATACGCGGCTGTTCCTCGACAAGCTCGCGGCGTTCACCTTCTGGGGCTGGCAGGTGGTCATCCTGCTGGCGGCGATCACGCTGCCGCTCGGCATGACCTCCTCGAAGGAGTACGCGGAACTCGAGTGGCCAATCGACATCCTGATCGCAATCGTGTGGGTCGCCTACGGCGTCGTCTTCTTCGGCACGATCGCCCAGCGCAAGGTGAAGCACATCTACGTCGCGAACTGGTTCTTCGCGGCCTACATCATCACGATCGCCGTGCTGCACATCGTCAACAGCCTGGCCATCCCGGTGACGCTGACCAAGTCGTACAGCATTTACCCCGGCGTGGTGGATGCCATGGTGCAATGGTGGTACGGCCACAACGCGGTCGGCTTCTTCCTGACCGCGGCATTCCTCGGCATGATGTATTACTTCGTGCCGAAGCAGGCCGGTCGCCCGGTCTACTCCTACCGGCTCTCCGTGGTGCACTTCTGGGCACTGATCTCCACCTACATGTGGGCAGGCCCGCACCACCTGCACTACACGACGCTGCCCGACTGGGCGCAGTCGCTCGGCATGGTGTTCTCGCTGATCCTGCTCGCACCGTCGTGGGGCGGCATGATCAACGGCATGATGACCCTCTCCGGCGCGTGGCATAAGCTGCGCACCGACCCGATCCTGAAGTTCCTGATCGTGTCGCTGTCGTTCTACGGCATGTCGACCTTCGAAGGTCCGATGATGTCGATCAAGACCGTCAACTCGCTGTCGCACTACACCGACTGGACGATCGGCCACGTGCACTCCGGCGCCCTCGGCTGGGTGGCGATGATCTCGATCGGCACGATGTATGCGCTGATCCCGAAGCTCTACGGACGCGAGCAGATGTACAGCGTCAAGCTCATCGACGTGCACTTCTGGACGACGACCGTTGGCGTCGTGCTCTACATCACCTCGATGTGGATCGCCGGCGTGATGCAGGGCCTGATGTGGCGCGCGACCAACGCCGACGGCACGCTCACCTACGCCTTCATCGAATCGATCAAGTCGACCTACCCGTACTACGCGGTCCGCCTCGCCGGCGGCACCATGGTCTTCGCAGGCATGTTGCTCATGGCCTGGAACGTCTGGAAGACGATCGCGGGCCGGACGACGACCGCAGATTCGCCCGTCGTGCAGCCCGCCTGAAGGTAATCACGCATGAACCACGATGCAGTAGAAAAGAAGGTCGGCCTGCTCGGTGTGCTGATCGCGCTGGTGATCAGCGTCGGCGGCCTGGTCGAGATCGTCCCGCTGTTCTTCCAGGCGTCGGTCACCCAGCCGGCCCCGGGAATCAAGCCGTACGAGGCGTTGCGGCTCGAGGGCCGCGACATCTATGTCCGTGAGGGTTGCTATCTCTGCCACTCGCAGATGATCCGGCCGTTCCGATCGGAGACCGAGCGCTACGGGCCGTACTCGCTGCCGGGCGAGTCGGTGTACGACCGCCCGTTCCAGTTCGGCTCGAAGCGCACGGGGCCGGACCTCGCCCGCGTCGGCGGCCGGTACTCGGACGACTGGCACCGCGTGCACCTGCTCAACCCGCGCGACGTCGTGCCGGAATCGAACATGCCGCGCTTCCCGTGGCTGGCCGACGGCAGAATCGACGGCGCAATCACCGTGAAAAAGATGGAGGCGCTGCGCAAGCTCGGCGAGCCGTATACCGACGCGGACATCGCGGGCGCAGCGGCGGCGGTCGAGGGCAAGTCGGAACTCGACGCGCTCATCGCCTACCTGCAGGGCCTCGGCACGAACCTCAAGACGGGAACCTGAGGCATGGACATCGGCACGGTACGCGGATTGATCACGGCTGCGCTGTTCATCGCGTTTCTGGCGCTGGTGTTCTGGGCCTACAGCAAGCGTCGCAAGGCGGACTTCGACGAGCTGGCACGCCTGCCGCTCGAAGACGACCCGCCCGTCAAAGACTCAGGGAGCAAGACCCCATGACTACTGGTTGGAGCCTGTTCGTCATCATCTTGACGATCGCAAACATCCTGGCCTGCTTCTGGCTGCTGCGCTGGACGTCGAAGCCGCGCACGGCCAGCGAAAAGATCGGCGGCGGCGCCGACACCGGGCACGTCTGGGACAAGGACCTGCGCGAATACAACAACCCGCTGCCGAAATGGTGGCTGTGGCTGTTCTACATCACCATCGCGTTCGGGCTTCTGTACCTGGCGTTCTATCCGGGCCTCGGCAATTTCGCCGGCCTCGGCGGCTGGACCCAGGCGGGTCAGTACGAGCAGGAAAGGGCCGCGGTGGAAGCGCGTGCCGCTACGCTGCTGGCTCCGCTCGCCGCGCTGCCGGTCGCCGAGCTCGCGAATAACGAGCAGGCGATGTCGACGGCGCACAACCTGTTCCAGCAGAACTGCGCGCAGTGCCACGGCTCGGACGGCGGCGGCGCCGCGGGCTTCCCGAACCTGCGCGACGCCGACTGGCAGTGGGGCAGCGACGCGGACTCCGTGGTCGCGACCATTGCCGGCGGCCGCGTCGCGGCGATGCCGCCCTGGGCTGCCGTGATCGGCGAGCCGGGCGTGGAAGACGTGGTCGCGTACGTGCAGACGCTGGGCGGCCAGCAGGCCGATGCCACGAAGGCGACAGCGGGCCAGGCGCACTTCGAGGCGCTCTGCGCGGCATGCCATGGCGTGGACGGCAAGGGCAATCCGCTGCTCGGCGCGCCCGACCTGACAGACACAACCTGGCTGTACGGCGGGGATGCCGCGACGCTCAAGCAGACTCTCATGAACGGCCGTAACGGCCAGATGCCGGCCTGGGGCGACAAGCTCGGCGAGCAGCGCGTCAAGCTGCTGGCCGCTTACGTCACGAAGCTGGCGGCGGGCAAGTAACGAGTGCGCAAGGCAGCTGACGAGTACACGGGCAGACTGCGGTGGCCGCGTCTCGGACAGGACGTGGCCATCGTGGCCTGGCCGTCGTTTCTCGTCGCCAGCGTGGCGACGATGGTGTGCTTTGGCTTCATCGACCCGGTGCTGGTCGGCAACGACGATTACCCGCCACCGGCCTTCCAGACGCGCATGGCGGGCTACGCAGTCGGCTTCTTCTTTTTCTGGCTGATCGCGGCCCTGTCGAGCCTGATGACGCTGTACCTGGTGCGAACGGCACATCCCGAACCGGCAGACGAGGGGACTGACGACGGGACACGGAGTCCCGAATGAACGAAGCCCAGGCCCCCGTCGACGGCGCGCTGTACGCAGCCCGCCAGAAGATCTATCCGCGTGACATCAAGGGCCGCTTCCAGCGGCTGCGCGTCTATGCGGTCTTCGCGCTGCTTGGCCTCTACTACGTGCTGCCGTGGATTCGCTGGGGCGAACGCCAGGCCGTGCTGTTCGACCTGCCCGCGCGCAAGTTCCACATCTTCGGCCTGACGCTCTGGCCGCAGGACTTCTATTTCCTGACCTGGCTGCTGATCATCGCGGCCCTGGCGCTGTTCTTCTTCACCGCGCTCGCCGGGCGGCTGTTCTGCGGCTATGCCTGCCCGCAGACGGTCTGGACCGAGACCTTCGTCTGGATCGAACGCTGGGTCGAGGGCAGCCGCACGCAGCAGATGAAGCTGGCGAAAGCGCCGCTGAGCGGCGAGAAGATCCTGCGCAAGGGCACGAAATACTTCCTCTGGTTCGCTTTCGCGCTGTGGACCGGCTTCACGTTCGTCGGCTACTTCACGCCGATCAACGAACTCGCCGGCAAGGTCGTGACGTTCTCGACCGGCCCGTGGGAAACGTTCTGGGTGCTGTTCTACGGCGGCGCCACCTACGTCAACGCAGGCTTCATGCGCGAGCAGGTCTGCAAGTACATGTGTCCGTACGCGCGCTTCCAGAGCGCCATGTTCGACCAGGACACGCTGATCATCACGTACGACGAGAAGCGCGGCGAACCGCGCGGCGCGCGCAAGAAGGGCTCGGACCCCAGGGCGGCAGGCCTCGGCGACTGTGTCGACTGCACGGTCTGCGTGCAGGTCTGCCCGACCGGCATCGACATCCGCAAGGGCCTGCAATACGAGTGCATCGCATGCGCGGCCTGCATCGACGCCTGCGACGAAGTCATGGAGAAGGTCGGCTACCCCAAGGGCCTGATCCGCTATGACACGCAGAGCGGCCTCGAGGGCAGGGCGAAGCACGTGCTGCGGCCGCGCACGATCATCTACGGATCGCTGATCGCCTTGCTGATCGCCGGTTTCGCCTACTCGATCACGCATCGCAACGTCGTCGCCGTCGACGTCATTCGCGACCGCAACGCGCTGTTCCGCGAGCTGCCGGGTGGCCTGATCGAGAACGTGTACAGCGTGAAAATCCTGAACAAGGACGCCGCCAGCCACGAGTTTTCGATCACCGCGGACGGCCTGCCCGGCCTGCAGGTCGATTACGGCACGGACGCAGTCGAGGTCGGGCCCGGCGACGTGCAGAGCGTCGCGGTCCGGTTGCGCGTGCCGCGCGGCGAACTCAAAGGCGGCTCGGACATCCTGTTCACGATCCGCACGCAGGACGAGCGCGCGCTCGAAGCGACGGGCAAGGCCCGTTTCCTCGCTCCCACGAACTGATAGGCTGCGAACCATGAGCAACCAGACCGAGCGGCCCTGGTACCGTCAGTTCTATCCCTGGATGCTGATCGCGCTGCCCGCATCCGCCGTGATCGGCGGCTTCGTCACGCTGTACATCGCGATCACGCACCCCGACGCGCTGGTCCGCAGGGACTGCGTGCGCGACGGCGTCACGATCGTCTGCGGCGAGGACGCCCCGCGGAGCCCATGACGGCGCCGCCGGGCTCTGCCTGCTTTCATTGCGGCGAGCCCATCCCGGCCGGCGTGCGCATTCACGCACGCATCGACTCGCGTGAGGAACCCGTCTGCTGCCATGGCTGCAAGGCCGTCGCAGAATTCATCACGGGGGCCGGACTCGACGACTACTACAGGTACCGCGACCGCGCCGGTGCGCGTGCGGACGAGTCGCCGCGTCCTGACCGCTGGTCCGCCTACGACCGACCCGAGCTCGTCGAACGCCTGACCCGCGCCGAGTCCAACGGCGCACGCTCGATCACCGTGCTGCTCGAAGGCCTGCGCTGCTCGGCCTGCAGCTGGCTCGCCGACAAGGCGCTGCATCTGCAGAGCGGCGTGCTCGACGTCAGCGTCAATCCGGCCACGGCTCGCGCACGGCTGGTGTGGGATCCGTCGAAGGTCAGGCTTGGCGACCTGCTGCGCGTGCTCGAGCACGTCGGGCTGCGGCCGCATCCACTCGCAGGCGAGCCTGCCGAGCAGATCGCGCTGCTCGAACGACGCAGCGCGCTGAAGCGGCTCGCGGTCGCGGGCTTCGGCATGATGCAGGTGATGATGTTCGCGCTGCCGCTCTACGTGGCGCACACGTCGGGCATGGATCCCGGCATGCGCGAGTTCTTCCGTCTCGTCAGCATGCTGGTGTCCATTCCGGTCGCCTTCTATGCGGGCTGGCCGTTCTACCAGGGCGCCTGGCACGCACTGCGGGCCCGCAGCGTGAGCATGGACGTGCCCGTCACCCTCGGCATCGTCATCGCCTTCGTGGCAAGCGTGTGGCACGCGCTGACCGGCCACGGCGAGGTCTATTTCGATTCCGTCACGATGTTCGTGTTCTTCCTCTCGCTCGGCCGCTACGTCGAGATGGTGGCGCGCCATCGCGCCGGCAGCGTCGCCGATGCGCTCGCTCGACTCGCGCCCGTCACCGCGCGACGCGTGCGGGACGACCAGGTCGAGGACGTGCAGGCGAGCGAACTGCAGCCGGGTGACGAGATGCTCGTGCGCACGGGTGAAGTTCTTGCTGCCGACGGTGTCGTTGCCGAAGACGCTGAAGGCCGCGTCGACGAATCGATGCTCACCGGTGAATCGACGGCGATCCCGAAGCACCGCGGCTCGCCGGTGCATGCCGGCACGCAGAACCTGGGCGCGCCACTGCGCGTGCGCGTGGCGGCTGTCGCCGGCAATACCGTACTGGCCGGCATCGTCGCGCTGCTCGAGCGGGCCCAGGCCGAGCGGCCTCGGCTCGCCAGGGCCGCCGATCGCGCAGCCGCGTGGTTCCTGAGCCGCATCCTGGTCGGCTCGGCGCTGGTCTTCGTCGTGTGGTGGTTCGTCGAGCCGTCGCAGGCCATTCCCGCGACGCTTGCCGTGCTGGTGGTGACCTGTCCTTGCGCGCTGTCGCTCGCCACGCCCGCGGTGCTCGCGGCGGCCACGGCAGATCTCGCCCGGCGCGGCGTGCTGGTGGCTCGCTCCGACGCGTTCGAAGCGCTGGCGAAGGCGACGCACGTGCTGTGGGACAAGACGGGCACGCTCACGCACGGCCTCGTGCGCGTCGAGGAAGTCCGGCCGTTGCGCGACGAAGACGCGGCACGCAGCCTCGCGCTGGCGGCCGCGCTGGAGCGCATGTCCGAGCACCCGATCGCCAGGGCATTCCTGGCTGCCGGTGCCACGGCGTCCACGGCGTCCACGGCAGCGGACGTGACCGTGACTGCGGGTGCAGGCCTCGAGGGCAGCGTCGAGGGCTGGCGGTTGCGAATCGGCACGCTGGACTTCGTGCGCGGCTTGTCGGCGCACGCGGAGGATGCGGGGCTGACGGAAGCTGCGGCGGCAAGCTGGGTCTACCTCGGTGACGAATCCGGGCTGCTGGCGGGTTTCCGCCTTGCGGACCCGCTGCGTGCGGAAACGGGGGGCTGCGTGCAGCAACTCGCGCAGCTCGGCCTCGCGTCGGAGATCGTGAGCGGCGACGCCGCAGCGGCCGTCGCCCGCATTGCAGCGCGCAGCGGTATCGAGCGTTTCGAGGCGCGGCTCACGCCGCATGCGAAGGTTGCCCGGCTCAGGGTGCTGCAGGACACGGGCGCGGTCGTCGTCGCCGTCGGTGACGGCATCAACGATGCGCCGTTGCTGCAGGCAGCGAACGTCGCTGTCGCCATGGGCCGGGGCTCCGCCCTCGCGCAGACGAGCGCTGACCTGATCCTGGTGCGCGACTCGCTCGACCAGTTGCCGGAAATCGTGCGGATCTCGCGCCAGGCCCAGCGCATCGTCAAGCAGAACCTCGCCTGGTCGATCGCCTACAACCTGGCCGCGCTGCCGCTCGCCGCGCTCGGCCTCGTGCCGGCGTGGCTCGCGGCGATCGGCATGTCGCTGAGTTCGGTGTTCGTGGTGCTGAATGCGACGCGTGTCACCCGTCGTACGACGACGATGGCAACCCCGCGCTGGACCGATGCACGACCGGCAGGAGCGGCATAGATGGAGATCCTTTACCTGATGGTGCCGCTTGGCCTGGTGCTGGTCGGAATCGGCCTGTGGGCCTTTTTCTGGGCCGTGGGCAGCGGGCAGTTCGACGATCTCGACAGTCCCGGCTGGTCGGTGCTCGACGATGAGCGCAAGCGCAAGGCCTCGAGTGACGGCACCGGCGACGATTCCTCGAGGCCGGCAGAGCAGGAACCGCCCAGGCCATGAACATCCCGGACGCCGGTTCGCTCAGCCTCGGTGCCGCGTTGCTCGCCGGCCTTGCCGGCAGTGGCCATTGCCTGAGCATGTGCGGGGGCATCGCGGGTGCCCTGGCGATGCGCAACAGCACGTCGGAGCGTGCGGGTTCGCGCCTGGCGCTGGCCGTCGCCTACAACGTCGCTCGCGTGGCCAGCTACATGCTCGCAGGCGCGTTGGCCGGCCTGCTCGGCCGGACGCTGCTGCGCGCAGTCGACGTCGCGCCACTTTCGATCGCCTTGCGCGTGCTGGCGGGCGCCATCATGTTGGCGGCCGCGGGTCGCTTGCTGTTCGGGTGGCGATTGCTCGACCCGCTCGAGGCCGCCGGCGCCGGTCTGTGGCGCCGGGTGCTGCCGGCAAATGGGCGTATAGCGCAGCGGCAGGGCCTGTCCGGCGCGATCGGGCTGGGCCTGGCGTGGGGCTGGCTGCCTTGTGGACTCACGTATTCGATGCTGCTGCTGGCTGCCACCACGGCCAACGCCGCCGACGGCGCGCTCGTGATGGCTGCGTTCGGCGTCGGCACGTTGCCGGCGATGGTGTCGGCGACGGTTGCCTTCGAGCGCGCGGCAAGGCTGCTGGCCAACCGGGCCACGTTGCGCAACGTAGCGGGCGCACTGCTGCTGGCGTTCGGCGCATGGACCGCTGGCTCGGCCTTGTACCACCTGCTTGCCCATGGAACCCGCGGTGCCGGCGCAGGTCACGACATGAGTTCGATGGGTGATCCTGCCGACCCGCATGCGGGCCACGACGTGGGCGAGGACAGCTGACAGCCGCAAGAGTGGCCGGGGCGCCCCGAGGCCTGCCTGGCCAGGGTCGCCCGACCACTCGTCCTGCGCCGATCCAAGCCTTTCCACGCCTGCGACCGGCCCGTCGTCCAGGCCGCCTGGCCGTCGATCACTGGATCGTGATCGCCAGCGGACGCGGCTTCTCCACCGCGACGCGCGGCAGGCTGACCGTCAGCACGCCATCCTTGGATTCGGCGTGGATTCCCTTCGGATCGACGTCATCGGGCAGCGCAAAGCCACGCTCGAACACGCCGTAGAAACGCTCGGTGCGATGCACGGTCTCGCCCTTCGTCTCCTTTTCCACCTTCCGTTCACCCTTGATCGTGAGCACACCTGCGTCGAACAGGACCTTCACGTCCTCCTTACGCACATCCGGCAGGTCGACCTTGATCAGGTACTCCTTTTCCCGCTCGATCACATCTGCCAGCGGCATGAATTCATAGCCGCCATCGGCAGGCCGAGCCAAAGTCGGCACACGGCCCAACATCGGGCCGAACCCTTTCAGCAGGTCGTCCATCTCGCGGAACGGCTCCCATCTCATCAGTCTCATGGCGCCCTCCTTGGGTGTCCCCTTGCCAACAAAACCCGGGGACCGGCTCGCATCCGGCCTCGTATGCATTGTGGCCCCATCGGTGCGGGCCTGCGATTCGCAGCGTTGCCTAGCCCTGATTCCAGCAATACCTAGTGCCGCGCCCCGCGTTCTTTTAGGATTCGCACTTTCGCCGCTGCAGTCGCAAATTTTGCACGAAGAACGCCAACCGACCGCCGCCCGGGATGCCACGCCCGGCACCGCGCCCCGAGGCTCGAACGAGGCCGAGCTCGAGTTCCGGTCGCTGCTGGACGCGGCGGTCGACGCGATCATCGTCATCGATCATCGCGGCCGGATCGAACAGTTCAGCCTCTCCGCGGAGCGGATCTTCGGTTACACCGCGGCGGAGGTTATCGGCCAGAAGGTCGAAGTGCTGATGCCCGAGCCCTACCGCTCCGACCACGACGCGTACATGCGACGTTACGAGCAGACCGGCGCAGCCAGGATCATCGGGGTAGGCCGCGAAGTGAAGGCGCGACGCAAGGACGGCTCGGTCTTTCCGTGCGAGCTCGCAGTCGGCAAGGTGCAGGGCGTCGAGCCGCCGCGCTTCATCGGCTTCATCCACGACATCACGCCGCGCAAGCTCGCCGACGAGCGCCTGCGACGCAGCGAATCCGAACTGCGGCTGGCGCAGGAACTCGCGAATCTCGGCAACTACGTCGTCCACCTCGACCGGTCCGAGCCCGACTACTACTCGCCGCAGCTCTGCCGCATTCTCGGCATCGACGCTGCCGAAATTGCGCTTCCGCTCACGACGTTGCTCGAGCGCTGGGTGCACCCGGGCGACCGCGAGAAATTCGACCAGGCGT
Organism: Pseudomonadota bacterium; assembly: GCA_016704655.1. GTDB lineage: Bacteria > Pseudomonadota > Gammaproteobacteria > Steroidobacterales > Steroidobacteraceae > RPQJ01. The sequence goes on from JADIZR010000002.1 coordinate 218,572, forward strand.
GCCGCGAACTGCAAGCGCCCACGAACGCGTTCGACTGCGAGTACTGCGTCGTGCTCGAGGACGGCACGACGCGGTACCTGCACCACATCGCGCAGGTCACGCGCGACGCGCAGGGCAGACCGCTCAAGCACATCGGCACGATCCACGACGTGTCCGATCGTCGCGCGACGGAGGACGAGGCCCGGCAGCTGCAGGAACGCCTCACGCATTTCAGCCGGCTGTCGACGATGGGCGAAATGGCCGCGGGCCTCGCCCATGAGATCAACCAGCCGCTGACCGCGATCGCGACGTATGCGCAGGCGTGCCAGCGCTTCATGCGTTCGCCGAACCGCGACGACGCCGACGTGCTCGAGGCGCTCGCGCAGATCAATACGCAGGCACTGCGGGCGGGCGAGGTCATCCGGCGCCTGCGCAATTTCGTCAAGAACCGCGAGGTGAAGCGCGAGCCCGTCGACTGCAATCGCCTGCTCGAGGACCTGCGCACGCTCGCCGAGACCGACGCCCGGCTGCACAACGTCCGGTTGCGGATCGACGCCGAGCCGTCGCTGCCGACGGTCTACGCCGATCCGATCCAGCTGCAGCAGGTCGTGCTGAACCTCGTCCGCAACGCGATCGACGCGATGTCGGAAGCGCCCGAAACGCGCCGCGAGGTCCTGCTCAGCTCGCGCCAGTCAGCGGAAGGCGAGATCGAGATCATCGTGGCGGACCACGGCAGCGGCCTGGCGCCCGAAGCCGCCGAGCACCTGTTCAACCCGTTTTTTACGACGAAATCGGGCGGCACCGGCCTCGGCCTCGCCATCAGCCGCTCGATCGTGCGCGCCCACGGCGGACGCCTGTGGCACACTCCCAACGAGGGAACCGGCGCGCGATTTCATTTCACGCTGCCGGCAGCGCCGGTGACGTTGGCATCCAAAGGGGAGTAGTTCCGAGTGATCAAGGAAATCAAGCCCACGGTGTTCGTGGTCGACGACGACACAGCCGTCCGCGACTCGCTACGGATGCTGCTCAAGTCGGTCGGCCTGCCGGTCGAAGTGTTCGAATCCGGGCAGGAATTCCTCGACGCCGACCGTGACGACCGTCCGGGCTGCCTGGTGCTCGACATCCGCATGCCTGGCATGAGCGGGCTCGAACTGCAGGTGAAACTCAACGAGCGCCACTCGATCCTGCCGATCATCTTCATCACCGGCCACGGCGACGTGCCGATGGCGGTCGAAGCGATGCAGGCCGGCGCGGTCGATTTCATCCAGAAGCCGTTCCGCGACCAGGACCTGCTCGACCGCATCAACCAGGCGCTGGAAAAGGATGCCGGCAGCCGCCGCATGCTGGCCGAGCGCAACATGATTCGAAAGCGGTTGGAATCGCTGACGCCGCGCGAGAAAGAAGTGCTTGACCTCGTGGTCGCCGGCAAGGCCAACAAGGTGATCGCGGGCGACCTCAACCTGAGCCAGCGCACCGTGGAAATTCACCGCGCGCGCGTGATGGAAAAGATGGAAGCGCATTCGCTGGCCCACCTGGTCCGCATGGTGCTCGAGGTCGAACGGGCCGAGGAGTAAATCGCTGTTGCAGCGCAATAGGCGTTGCGAACCACTCGTATTTACGTATAAACCCGCAATTGCCGTGGACCGGGCAGCCATGAAAACTCCGCTGCATGCGACCCGGTCACGCAGCGCCTTCCGCCCCGCCATTTCGTCACCGCGGCTCCTCGTGAGCAGCGCGGGCTCGCTGGTCGCGCATTTCCCCATGTCACCCGCCATCTCTGCCGCGCAGGAGGCGCCACCGGTCGTCGGCCTCATCGATTCCGACCCGCTTGCACGCGCTGCCTTGAAGACGCTGCTGCAGCCCGTCGGCGTCGACGTCGTGGGCTTCGACACTGCGGAGTCGTACCTGCTTTCGGGCTCGTCGCGGAGCCTGGCGTGTCTCATCGTCGACCTGCTCCTGCCCGGCATGTCCGGCCTGGAACTGCTGCGACGGTTGCGCAGCAACGGCAACGACGTGCCCGTGATCCTGCTCGCCGACGAATCGGACGTTCCCACCGCGGTCGCGGCGATGCGCGAAGGCGCCACGGATTTCATCGAAAAACCGTACGTGAACGTCGCCATCCTGAAACAGGTGCAGAAGCTGATCCGCGGGCAGGGCGGCGGCGTGATGCCCGCTTGATTTCGCGGGCGCCTCGCCCATGAGTTCCCTCGACAGCTGGCACGAAGAAAAGCAGTCCGCGTGGCTCTATCGCGCGCTGGCTGCCTGTGAACCCGACGCGAAGATTGCAGAGCTGTTTCGCGCGCTCGCCGCCGCTGCCGACTTCCAGGCCGAAAAATGGCTCGCTAGTGCCGGGCAGCCTGCGCCACCCGCCTTTGCGCCGTCCGCGCGCGCACACATCACCGCAGGGCTCGCGCGCGCGTTCGGCCCGCGGCGAGTGCGTCACATGCTCGCTGCGATGAAGGTGCGCGGTCTCTCGGTCTACGATTCGCAGCGCTCGCTCGCAGGCCACCTGATGCCCACCTCGGTGAAGGAAGTGGGCGCGCGGCACAAAGGCCACGGCGGCGGCAACCTCCGGGCCGCGGTCTTCGGCGTCAACGACGGTCTCGTCTCCAACACCAGCCTGATCATGGGCGTTGCGGGCGCGGCGGCAGGCGCCGATTTCGTGCTGACCAGCGGCGTGGCGGGATTGCTTGCGGGTGCTCTTTCGATGGCCGCGGGTGAATACGTGTCGATGCGTTCGCAGCGCGAGATGTTCGAGTACCAGATCGGGCTCGAGCGCGACGAACTGCGGGAATACCCGGAAGAGGAAGCCGAGGAACTCGCCTTGATCTACCAGGCGCGCGGCATGCAGCTCGAGGAGGCACGCCGCGTGACCCGCGAGCTGGTGAAGAACGAAGCGAACGCGCTCGACGCGCTGGCGCGTGAAGAACTCGGCCTCAATCCGGACGATCTCGGCTCACCGTGGGGCGCCGCGATCTACTCGTTCCTCGCCTTCTCGCTCGGCGCGATCATTCCGCTGCTGCCGTTCCTGTTCGGCTTGCCGCTGCAGCGATCGGTCACGATCGCCGCAATCACCGCGGGCATTGCGTTGTTCGGGGTCGGCTCTGCACTCAGCCTGTTCACAGGCCGCAGCGCACTCGCGGGCGGGCTGCGCATGGTGCTGATCGGCGGCGGCGCGGGCGTCGCAACGTGGCTCATTGGCTCGCTGCTGGGCGCAGCGATTCACTAGGGGATAGGGGAAATAGGGGACGCTCACCTATTACTGCAGTAATAGGTGAGCGTCCCCTATTTCCCCTATCCCCTGCTGCGCAGCTGCGACAGCAGCCGGCGACGTTCTTCGACAAGGTCGAGAATGATCGCAGCGCCGGCAAGGTTCACGCCGAGGTCCGTCACCAGCCGCGTCAGCGCCAGCGCGCGCGGCAGCTGCCGCCGCGGAAACGCCCAGCCGGAGGGTTCGAGCCCACCGCGCGGATCGAGCGCACCGAGCTCGACCATTTCGACGATCCACTGCTGCTCGACGCGCAGACGGCTGCAGATTTCGTCTATGCGCAGGCAGTCGTCGTCGTCGAAGAATTGCGCGCACAGCACTTCGTCATTGCGGCTGCTCATGCGGACGCCCTCGCGCTGGCAGTGAGCCCGGCCCGCGGGTCGAAGGACAGGTCCTGCTTCATGCGTGCGAAGAAATCACGCGCCTGCGGGCTGTCGGGCGGCAGCATGATCACCAGCGTGACGTACTGGTCACCCGGCGTCGGGCCGGGCAAGCCGCGGCCGCGTAGTCGCAGTCGCTGTCCTGCACGCGCGCCAGCCGGCAGCTTCATTTCGACGGGGCCGCCGAGCGTGGGCACCGAGACCGATTCGCCCAATGCGGCTTCCCACGGCGCGACCGGCAACTGCACCGTCACGTCGCGGCCCTCGAGCTTGAACAGCGGGTGCGGTCGCAAATTCACCTCAAGGTACAGGTCACCGGCTGGACCACCGCCCATGCCCGCGCTGCCCTGCCCCGCGAGCCGGATCTGCTGCCCCTCGACGACACCCGCAGGGATCGATACGCGCAGGGTGCGCGGCTTCGACGTGACGTGGCCGTCCGGAGTGATCTCGGGCGTGCGCAGTTCGAGCGTGCGCGTTCCACCGCGGTACGCGTCCTCGAGGTCGATCTCGACGCGGGCGACGTGGTCCTGGCCAGCAGCCGCAAAGCCGCGCCCTGCACCGCCGCGGCCAGCCGATTCGAAACCGTGTGCGCCACCGAACGGGCTGCGCGCTCCGAACAACTCGGAAAAGAAGTCACTGAAGTCCGCGCCGGGACCGGCTGCGCGACCACCCCGTTCGCCGCGCCCCGGCGTGAACTCGAAGCCTTTGCCCCAGTCGGGCGGCGGACGGAATTCCTGACCCTGCCGCCAGTCGGCTCCGAGCTGGTCGTAGGCCGCGCGCTTTTCCGCGTCCTTGAGGACTTCGTGCGCCTCCTGCAGCTCCTTGAACCGCTCCTCGGCGTCCTTCTCCTTGCTGACGTCGGGATGGAACTTGCGCGCGAGCTTGCGGTAGGCGCGCTTGATCTCATCCTGGGTCGCGCCCCGCGGCACACCCATGACTGCGTAGTAATCCTTGAATCGCATGGACGGCGTTGCCTCCGGCGGTCGTGGCCCCGCTGATGTGGAGGCGGGGACCCCCCGATGCAAGGCCCGCGGACGGCGAGTTGCGCTTGCTTCCAGCCCGACCGGCCCCATAGAGGCGGTCGAGGCCACCAGCGAAGGGATCGACATGACCACTGCCAGAGCCGCCCCTGCGACCACCCAGGTCGTCTGCCAGCGTTGCGACGGGATCGTCCGCATCCCGACGGCACGGATGCGGGATCAGCCAAAGTGCCCGCGTTGTCACGAAGCGCTGTTCCAGGGACATCCCGTCACGCTGACCGCCGGCAATTTTGACCGCCACGTCGCGCAATCCGGCGTCCCGGTGGTCGTCGACTTCTGGGCGCCGTGGTGCGGCCCCTGCCGGTCGATGGCGCCGGTCTTCGAGCGGGTCGCGGCCGAGACCGAACCCGCGGCCCGGTTCGCCAAGCTCAACACGGACGAGGCCCAGGACATCGGCGCGCGCTACGGCATTCGCAGCATTCCAACCCTGATGGTGTTCAGGGACGGCAAGGAAGTGGCGCGGCAGGCCGGCGCGATGGATGCTGCCACGTTGCGGCGCTGGCTGGGGGCTAACGCCGGGGTTAGGGGTTAGGGGTTCGTCGGATAAGGATCAGCTCTTTTTCGTCGAACAGGTGCTGATACCGAAAGGCAGGTACGCCGGGCACCAGCGGAACGTGCCCGTCAGGATCGGCACGATGCCGATCAGGCCCCAGTAGCGCGCGTTGCCTTCCAGCAGGAAAAACAGCGACAGCAAGGCCAGACCCACGACGATGCGCAGTGTCCGGTCCATTCCCCCGACGTTCGGTGTCATGCGCAATCTCCTCTTCGCGACCATTGACCTTGGCCCAGTATCGGCCCGTTGCGACGTTCCGTCACGCGCCTGGCGTGACCATCAGGTTGCCGCGGGCTTCAGGACCAGCAACAGGTCCTTGGCATCCACCTGCTGGCCCGGACGCGCGATGATTTCAGCGATCACGCCGTCGCGTTCGGCGCGCACGCTCGTTTCCATCTTCATCGCTTCGATCGTCACGAGCACGTCGCCGCGCGCCACGGCGTGACCGGTCAACACGTTGACCGTGGCGATCGTGCCCGGCATCGGCGCGCCGACCTCGTCCGGGTGATCGAGCTCGGCCTTGCGGCGCGGCGGACGCTTCGCGACCTGGCCCCGATCCTGCACCTTGACCGACCGCGGTTGTCCGTTCAGTTCGAAGAACACGGTGCGCGTGCCGTCGTCGTGCACGTCGCTGGTCGCGACGTACCGGACGATCAGGTGCTTGCCCTTCTCGAGATCGATCGTGATCTCTTCGCCCGTTTCCAGGCCGTAGAAGAAGGCGCGCGTCGGCAGCACGCTCACGTCGCCGAAATGCGTGCGATCCGCCATGTAGCGGGAGAACACTTGCGGATACATCAGCCACGACGCGAACTCGTGGTCGGTAATCGCGCGCGGCATTTTGTCCTGGACCTGCGCGCGCGCCTGCACGAGATCGACCGGCGCCAGGTGCTCTCCCGGGCGTGAGGTCGAGGGCTGTTCGTTGCCGAGAATTTTTTTCTGCAGCTCGCGCGGGAAGCCGCCGACCGGCTGCCCGATATCGCCACGGAAGAGCGCGACGACGGACTCCGGAAATGCGACGGCGGTCGCCGGATCGGCGACATCCTCGGCGGTGAGACCACTGGTCACCATCATGATCGCCATGTCGCCCACGACCTTCGACGACGGCGTGACCTTCACGATGTCGCCGAACATCTCGTTGACCTGGGCGTAGGCGCGCGCCACTTCATGCCAGCGGGTGTCGTCGATCCCGAGCGCGCGGGCCTGTTCGCGCAGGTTCGTGTACTGGCCGCCGGGCATGCCGTGCACGTACACCTCGGAAGCGCCGGAACGCATGTCGCTCTCGAAGGCCGCGTAGCCGTGACGCACCTGCTCCCAGTAGTTGGAGAGCACCCTCAGCCTATCGGGGTCGAGCCCGGAATCCCGCGGCCCGTGGCGCAACGCTTCGACGATCGAACCCAGGTTAGGCTGCGACGTCAGTCCACTCATTGCGTCGAGTGCGCCGTCCACCGCATCGCAACCGGCGTCGATCGCCGCGAGCACGCTGGCGGCTGCGATGCCGCTGGTGTCATGCGTGTGGAAGTGCACAGGAATCCCGATCTCGTCCTTGAGTGCCTTGACCAGGGTGTGCGCGGCCCGCGGCTGGCACAGGCCCGCCATGTCCTTGATGCCCAGAATATGGGCGCCCGCCTGCTCCAGCTGCTTCGCCATCGCGACGTAGTATTTGAGGTCGTACTTGGTCTGGCGCGGATCGCTGAGGTTGCCCGTGTAGCAGATGGCGGCCTCGCAGAGCTTGCCGGACTCGCCAACCGCGTCCATCGCGACGCGCATGTTGTCGACCCAGTTCAGCGAATCGAAGACGCGGAACACGTCGACGCCGTTCTTCGCGGCCTGCTGCACGAAGTAGCGCACGACGTTGTCGGGATAGTTCGTGTAACCGACAGCGTTGGCGGATCGCAGCAGCATCTGCAGCAGCAGGTTCGGCATCGCCGCGCGGAACGCGATCAGGCGGTCCCACGGGCATTCGCGCAGGAAGCGCATCGCGACGTCGAAGGTCGCACCGCCCCAGCATTCGACGGAAAACAGGTCCGGTGCGAGCCGCGCGTAAGCTGGCGCGATGGCTACCAGGTCGCGGGTGCGAAACCGCGTCGCCAGCAGCGACTGATGGGCGTCACGGAACGTCGTGTCGGTGAACAGCACCCGCGGCTGCTCGAGCATCCACCGCGAGAACTTCCCCGCGCCCAGCTCGTCGAGCCGCTGCTTCGTGCCAGGCCGTGGCGTACTGACGGGCAACTTCGGCGGACGCGCGTCCACGATGCGGGTTGGACGGACGCGGCCGATCACCTCGGGGTTACCGTTGACGATCACGTCCGCGACGAAGCGCAGCAATCGCGTCGCGCGGTCGCGCTTGCGCGGATAGCGGAACAGCTCCGGCGTCTGGTCGATGAACCTGGTGGTGTATGAGCCGTCACGGAAGTGCTCGTGCGTGATCAGCTGCTCGAGGAAGCGCAGGTTCGTGCTGACGCCGCGTACCCGGAACTCTTTCAGCGCGCGGTCCATGCGCGCGATCGTCTCGTCGGACGACGGCGACCATGCGGTCACCTTCACCAGCAGCGAGTCGTACGAACGGGTGATGAACGCGCCTGAGTACGCCGTGCCTGCATCGAGACGGATGCCGAAACCCGCCGGGCTGCGATAAGCGGTGATGCGGCCGTAGTCCGGGATGAAACTGTTCTCGGGGTCTTCGGTCGTGACGCGGCACTGCATCGCGTGGCCGGCAATGCGGATATCCGCCTGCACTGGCACGCCACTCGCGGGCGTCCCGATTGCGGCGCCTTCCGCGATCCGGATCTGCGCCTTGACAATGTCGATGCCGGTGACCACTTCGGTCACCGTGTGCTCGACCTGAATGCGCGGATTGACCTCGATGAAATAGAACTGTCCCGTGTCTGCGTCCTGCAGGAACTCGACCGTGCCCGCATTGAGGTAGCCGACCGCGCGCCCGATGCGCAGCCCCAACTCGCAGAGTTCGAGTCGCTGCGCGTCGTCCAGGAAAACGGACGGTGCTCGCTCGACGACTTTCTGGTTGCGACGCTGCACAGTGCAGTCGCGCTCGTAGAGGTGCACCAGGTTGCCGTGCGTGTCGCCGAGGATCTGCACTTCGACGTGACGCGCGCGCCGCACCAGCTTTTCCAGGTAGACCTCGTCGTTGCCGAACGCGGCCTTTGCTTCGCGCCGTGCGACTGCGACCATCTCGAGCAGTTGCGAGGCGTCGTCGATCGCGCGCATGCCGCGACCACCGCCGCCCCAGCTGGCTTTGAGCATCACCGGATAGCCGACCTGCGCGGCCAGGTCGAGCACCTTCGCAGCGTCCGACGGCAACGGTGGCGTTGCCGGCATCACGGGAACGCCCGCCGAAGTCGCGAGGTCGCGCGCGGTTACCTTGTTACCGAGGCGACGCATGATTGCGGGCGTCGGTCCGATGAACACCAGGCCCGCGTTCGCGCAGGCCTCGGCGAACGTGGGGTTCTCGGACAGGAACCCGTAGCCCGGGTGGATCGCGTCGGCGCCGCATTCAAGTGCCACGCGCACGATGTCGTCGATGCCGAGGTAGGCCTCGACCGGACCCTTGCCTTCACCGACCAGGTAGGCCTCGTCCGCCTTCATGCGGTGCAGCGAGAAGCGGTCTTCCTGCGAGTAGATCGAGACGGTCTTGATGCCGAGCTCGTGCGCGGCGCGCATCACCCGGATGGAGATTTCGCCGCGATTGGCGACGAGCAGGGTCTTGATCTTGCGGTGGTTTCGCATCGGTCCAAAATAATACGTGGCGCGGCGCTCTGGTATGGTTCGTTTTCTTCGAACGACCTGCCGCGAAGTCATAGCCATGCCAGCGATCGCCGTCCACGGCGGCGCGGGGGACATCCCGCCCGCCGAACTCACGCCCGAACGGGAAGCCGCCTACCGCACTGGACTGGAGCAGGCGCTGCGCGCCGGGCAACGCATCCTGGAGGCGGGCGGCCCGAGTCTCGATGCCGTTGTCGCCGCGGTGCAGGTGCTCGAAGACAACCCGCTCTTCAATGCCGGCCGCGGTGCCGTCATCGCGGCCAACGGGATCTGCGAACTCGACGCGTCGCTGATGGAGGGACGCGACCTGCGTGCAGGTGCGGTGACCGGCCTGCGCCACGTGAAGAGCCCGATCGGCCTCGCCCGTCTGGTGATGGATGTGTCGCCGCACGTGATGCTGTCCGGCCAGGGCGCCGAGGAATTCGCCCTCGAACAGGGGCTCGAACCCGTGGCGAACCGCTATTTCGTCACGGAGCGGCGGCAGCGCGAGCTGGCGGCCGCGCTCGATGCGAGCGCAGGCAGTTTCCGCGAATCCCTGATGGGAACCGTCGGCGCCGTGGCGCTCGACGCCGCGGGCGACCTGGCCGCGGCGACGTCCACAGGCGGCATGACGGCCAAGCGCTGGGGCAGGGTCGGCGATTCACCGGTGATCGGCGCGGGCACGTACGCGGCCAACGACTGCTGCGCCGTCTCCGCGACGGGGCACGGCGAATACTTCATCCGCGCGACGGTCGCGCACGAGATCGCGTCGCTGATCCGTTACGCGGGCAAGAGCGTACGTGAAGCCGCGGACATCGTGGTCCACGGGCAGCTGCAGCAGATGGGGGGCGAAGGCGGCGTGATCGTCGTCGGCCGCGACGGCACGCTCGCGCTGCCTTTCAACTCTCGTGGCATGCTGCGCGGCTCGATCGATGCGCAGGGCCGGATGACGACCGGAATTCTCTGACTCCGCGCTGTTCACGCCGCGAAAAAGCGGGCGAGATATTCGTCGAAGGAAACCGTGTCCGACGCTTCGATCCGCGCCTGCTGGTCGATCGACTCGGCCGCCTCGGCGGCAAACTCTTCCTGCCTGGACGAGTTCGGGGGCAGCAGGTCCTTGAAGTAGGACTGGTGAACCTTTGACATGCGCAGCGCAAAATGGAAAAACGATTCCTCGTTCGTGCGCATTTCGTGCAACGAACGCGCCGCCGGAGTCCGCGTGACGTCGTGGATTTTTTCCTCCTGCAGTTCCAGTGCGGTGAGGTAGGGACGCTGCGCGTCGCCTTCGTCCAGCAGTTCGCAGAGACCGCGCATGGAATCGATGATTTCCGCGGCCCAGTCACTCAACCTGACCTCGCGACCAGCGCGCCGCAGCAGCAGGCCGGGCCGGCGGCCTTCGCGCGCCACGATGGCGTGGTTGCCGTCGAGTTCGTCCTGCTCCGAGTTCTCGATCGGGTGGCTGTCGCGCAGGACACAAAAAGCCGCGAATGCCTCGAGGAACCGCAGCTTGTTCTGGTTGACGCCCACCGGGTCGAAGATGCTGGCATCGAGCGAGCGCATCTCGACGTACTGCACGCCGGCGCGCTGCAGCGCCCTGGTCGGACGCTCACCGCTCTGGGTCACGCGCTTCGGACGGATGAAGCTGTAGTACTCGTTCTCGATCTGCAGGATGTTGGCGTTCAACTGGCGGTACTCGTCGTCCACCTTCACGCCGATCTTTTCGTAATCTGGATTCGGCGTGCTGATCGCGGCCGTCAGGTCACGCACGTACTGATCGAGGCTGTTGACCGAGACGTTGAGCCCCGCCTGGCTCTTGTTGCGGTAGCCGAGGTCGCTCATGCGCAGCGAGGTCGCGTACGGAGCGTACAGGCTGCCCGGCTCCAGCGGCTCGAGACCGTCGACCTTGCGCCCCTGCAGGAACGACGGGCACAGCGCCGGGGAATTCCCGAACAGGTACAGCACGATCCAGCCGTGCCGCCGGTAATTGCGCAGCAGCGAAAAGTAAGACTCGGAGCGGAAGGCCTGCCCGGAGTCCCTGGGCCGCAGCACGTCTGCCAGCACCGGCCAGAAGTGCTCCGGGAACGAGTAGTTGAAGTGCACGCCCGCGATGGCCTGCATCACGCGGCCGTAGCGGTGGCCGAGACCTTCGCGGTACACGGTTTTCATGCGCCCGACGTTCGACGAGCCGAACTGCGCGATCGGAATGCTGGCCTCGCCCTTGATGGCGCACGGCATGCTGGTGGCCCAGAGCAGCTCGTCGTCAGGCAGGTTCGTGTAGACGAAGTGATGCAGGTCGGCGAGGTACTGCACCAGTTCCCAGGTGTGGGCGAACGGCGGCGTAACCACTTCGATCAGCGCTTCGGAGTAATCCGTCGTGACGTGCTCGTTGGTGAGCGCCGAGCCCAGCGCCCGCGGATGCGGCGCCTTCGAGATCTGTCCCGTCGGCGTCACCCGCAGGGATTCCCGCTCCACACCCTTGAGTCCACCCTGCAGCACGCCACGCGCGCGGGCGTTGATGACGCCGGCGAGGCGTTTTTCGAAGGCTCGGTCGAGGGACATCGTGGGCTCAGCCGCCAGTACGAGGCCGGGTAGGTTAGCAGAACGGCCCGCGGGTCCCGGCCACGCGCGGGGCATGACGATAGACGTCGATCGCTGGTCAGCGTGTATCGCGACTGGCCGGTCGCAGACCCGGCCGTGGTCCCTGGAAACGCCTCTTGAATGTTATTTTGCTTAATAAAGTCAATACGTTATGGAATTTCGGGGGACTCTGCAGCGAGCGCCGCCCGCGGTCAACGGCTATGCTTGCAGCGTGCGCTACCTGAGAGTCCTCGTCGTTGCGGCCGTGGTCTTTGGCACGCTGGGAGCGGCACCCGCGCGCGCCGAGGACTCCATGCGCTGCGGCAGCAAGCTCGTCACCGTCAGCGACGGCAAGGACAAGGTTCGCGCCTTGTGCGGCGAACCGTCGAGCATCAGTTTCCAGGGCGTGATCCGACGCGCGCCCCGCTACGAGTACGGTTACGGTTACAACCGCTACGAGTACTACGGCCCAGGCGTCATCGACATGCCAGTCGAAGTGTGGACCTACAACTTCGGCTCGAACAAGTTGCTGCGCAAGCTGCGCTTCGTGGGCGACGAGCTCGACGACATCCGCACCGACGGCTACGGCTACTGAGGCAACGCCACGCGCGGCTCAACGGCGCGCGTCGATCCAGCGATTGATCCTGGACTCGAGCACGGACAAAGGCAGTATTCCGCTGCCGATGACCTGTTCGTGGAATTCGCGCAGGTCGAAGCGTTCGCCAAGCCGCTGCTCGGCGCGTCGGCGCAGCTCGAGAATCTTGAGCTGCCCGATCTTGTCGGCAAGCGCCTGGCCGGGACAGGCGACGTAGCGATCGACTTCAGCAGCAATGTCCGCCTCGCCGAGCGCCGTGTTCTCACGCAGGAAATCGCCCGCACGCTGGCGGCTCCAGCCCTGCGCATGCAGGCCCGTGTCGACGACGAGGGCCGCCGCACGCCACAGTTCCACGTTCAGCGCGCCGAACTGGCTGTACGGATCGGCATACAGCCCCAGTTCCGTTCCGAGCGATTGCGCGTACAGGGCCCAGCCCGCGACCAATGCCGCGTCGTCGCCGAAGCGGCGGAATCGCGGCAGATCGGGCGTCTCCTGCGCGATCGCCGCCAGGTAGAAGCGACCGGGCACGGCCTCGCCCAGGTACAGGGCGTCCATCGCATAGGACGGGCGCGATGCGAGTTCGCTGGTGTTCACGTACAGGACGCCGGCATGTGCGCCCGCGGCACTCTGCGGTGAGTACGACGCCGCTGTGGCAGAGGCCGCACGAAAGCCTTCGACCGGCCGGACTGCGAAAGTCGCCTGCGGCCGGCGCAGGAACAACGCGGGCAATCGCGCGTCGACGCGATCGTGCAGCGCTGCATAACCCGCGAGCATCGACTGGGCATCGCCGAACTGGAACCGCGGGTCCGCACGCAGCGCATCGAACACGGCTCGCGGCTCACCCGCGATGCCAAGCGCTCCCTGCAGGCCCGCGAGGCTTGCACGCAGCCGCGCCACCTCGCGCAGCCCGAGCTCATGCACCTGCTCGGGCGTCATGTTCGTCGAGGTGTAGTACCGCACGAGGTACGCATACCAGAGGTCCCCGCTCGGCAGGTCCGACCACGACACGGTGGCGCGCGCCCTGGGCAGGTATTCCTGGGCCAGGTAATCGTGCAGGCGCCGATACGCGGGCAATACCTTCGTCCGCAGCTTTTCGTCGTAGGCCTGCAGCAGGCGACGGCGGTCGTCAACGCTCGGCCCGGCCGGGAAATTCAGCAGCGGCTGCCAGAACACGGTCTGCCGCGGATCCTCGAGCCGGCCGAACGCCTCGAGCTGCGGCAGCGTGCGCTCGACTACGTCCTGCGGCAGCACCACGCCCTTGGTGACGCCGGCACGCAGGTTGTTGATGGCCTGGTCCACCCAGGCGACGAAGCCGTCCATGCGCGCGAGAAAGTTGTCGTAATCGCGCGTCGTCCGGAACGGATGCGCGCCCTTGCCGGAACCGAGCTGTGCGAAGACCCCCGGCCAGTTCGCGAACGAGTTGACCGGCAGCAGTTCGCTCGGATACCGGTAGCCGCCGATGCCCAGCTCGCGCTGGCGCTTGAAGGCCGCGTAGGTGACGAGGTCCTCGCCGGCGAGCTGCTTCGGGTCGATCGCCGCCAGCTTCTCGAGCGATTCCTGTTCGATACCGAGCGAATCCGCCATCCAGCTCATGCTGACGTAGTCGCCGAAGCGATCGTCGAACCGGTGGTCGCCGAGCTCGCTGGCACGAATGGGGTTCAGCGCAAGGTACTGGTCGAAATAGGTTTCGACGACGCGATACAGCTCTGCCGCGTCAGCGTTTGACGCGCGCAATGGAGCAGACAATTCCGAAGGCTTTTCCTCGGCTCGCGTCGTCGCCTCCGGCGCGAAATCGCACGCCGTCAAGACCAGCGTGGCGACCAGCAACGGCAGCGTGAAATGGTCTCGCAGCATTCGTTGCGACTTCAGCGGTGAGCCGCGATCCAGCGGTCGACCTTCGCTGCGAGCACGTCCAGCGGCACGGCGCCGTCGCTCAGGACTTCACGGTGGAAGTCGCGGAGGTCGAACTTCGGCCCGAGCGCCTGCTCCGCCTTGTGGCGCAAACCCTGGATCCGCAGGTCCCCGACCTTGTAGCCGAGCGCCTGGCCGGGCCAGGCGATGTAGCGTTCGACCTCGGAAACGACGTCCGACTCGGCCATCGTCGAGTTGTCGAGCATGAACTTGATCGCCTGTTCGCGTGTCCAGCCCTTGGCGTGCAACCCGGTGTCGACGACCAGGCGCATTGCACGCAGCTGCTCGTCGTTCAGGCGGCCGTACCACTGGTAAGGATCGGTGAAGAGGCCGAGTTCCGGCCCGAGCGACTCCGCGTAGAGCGCCCAGCCCTCGACGTAGGCCGTGTAGTCGCCGCCGAAGCGGCGGAATCGCGGCACGCCTTCGAGTTCCTGCTGGATCGACACCTGGAAGTGGTGCCCCGGCGACGCTTCGTGCAGCGACAGCGTTTCCATGCCGAACTTCGGCTGCGCCTTCAGGTTGTAGGTGTTGACGTAGAACACGCCGGGACGCGAGCCGTCCGCCGAGGGCTGCTGGTAATACGCGCCCGCTGCGGACTGCGCGCGGAACGCCTCGACCTCGCGCACTTCGTAGTCCGCCCGCGGCAACACCGAGAACAGCTTTGGCAACGCAGCGTCGATCCGCGTCTTGAGCGCGCGGTACCCGTCGAGCAAGTCCGGGCCCTGAGAGAAATAGAACTGCGGATCGGTTTCGAGGAACGTGAAGAACGCCTCGAGGTCGCCCTTGAACCCGACCTGTCGCCGGACCTCGTCCATTTCGCCCAGGATGCGCTTCACCTCGCTGTGGCCCAGCGCGTGAATCTCGTCGGGCGTCAGTTTCGTGGTGGTGTGCTCCTGCACGTAGTAGTCGTACCACGCCTGCCCGTCAGGCAACGCCGTCCACGCCACGCTGCTGCGCGATTGCGGCAGGTAGTCGTCGCGCACGAAATCACGCAGTCGCTGGTAGGCCGGCAGCAGCTTGCCGTCGAGCATACCCGTGTACTCGGCTGTGATTCGCTCACGATCGGCCGCGGAGAAACTCGCCGGCAACCGCTGGATCGGCGCGTAGTACTGGCTGTCCTGCGCCTGCGGCACGACCATCGTGTCCAGCTGAACGAGCACCTTTTCCATGACCGCACGCGGTTGCACCACACCCTTGGCCGCGCCCTCCCGCAGGTTGACGATCGCCTGGTCCATCCAGACGACCAGCCCGTCCAACCGCTGCAACCAGCGTTCGTAGTCCTCGACCGTCTCGAACGGCTGCGCGTTGGTGCCCGAACCCAGTGCGGGCATCACGGTGAGCAGGCCGCCGGCCTGGTTGATCGGCAGCAGATGAAACGGAAACCGTTCACCCCGCGCTTCCCGTTCCCGCTCGTACAGGAAGATGTCGTACGAGATGCGGTCCGCTGGCGCGAGCGAATCCGGGTTGAGCGCGCGGATCGCCGCGAGGTACTTCTGGTTCATCGCGTGCGCGGCTGCCCGGTACTGCGGACCGATCGAGTTCGGCAGCAAATCGTCGTAGCGATGGTCGCCGATGTACGTCGCGAGCAGGGGGTTGGCGCGCAGGTTGTCCTCGAAATAATTCTCGAACAGCGCATCGAGCCGCTGCCTGGTGTCGGCTCGCCTTCGCCGGCAACTGCGCATCCGGCGCCTGCGTGGCGGTCGGGGACGGGGGCGCCGAGACACAGCCCTGCAAGGCCAGGGCCACGGCGAGCACGAGGATCGAGGCGTGGGGGCGGAGAGTCATCAGTACGGATCCATGCCGGCAACGGGTCGGCGATTATAGGGGCTTCAGCGTTCGACGATCGCGGTGACGCCCATGCCACCGGCCGTGCAGATCGAGATGAGCCCGCGGCCGCCGCCACGCTGATCGATCAGCTTGGCGAGCGTCGCGACGATGCGCGCCCCCGTCGCTGCAAACGGATGGCCCACGGCGAGGCTGCTGCCATTCACGTTGAGCCTGGCACGATCGATCGAGCCTAGCGGTCGCTCGCGACCGAGCCTGTCCCGGCAGAACTCCGCCGACTCCCATGCCGCCAGCGTGCACAGCACCTGCGCTGCGAACGCTTCGTGAATCTCGTAGAAATCGAAGTCCTGCAGCGCGAGGCCTGCGTCGTCCAGCATGCGCGGCACGGCATAGGCCGGCGCCATCAGCAGCCCTTCGTCCCGCAGGAAATCGACGGCCGCCACCTTGCCGAACGTCAGGTAGGCCTGCACCGGCAGTCCCCGGGCACGGGCCCAGTCTCCACTCGCCAGCAGCACCGCAGCGGCGCCGTCCGTCATCGGCGTCGAATTGCCTGCGGTCAGCGTGGCGCTGCCATCGACCGGAAACGCGGGCTTAAGCGTGGCCAGCCTGGCCAGCGACGTGTCGCGCCGCAGGTTGTCGTCGCGCTGCACACCCTTGAATTCGAAGACGAGGTCGTCGAAGAAACCGGCATCGTACGCAGCGGCGGCACGTTGATGGCTGGCGAGCGCGAGTTCATCCTGCGCCTCGCGCCGGATGCCCCAGCGGCGCGCCATCAGCTCGCAGCTCTGTCCCATGTTCAGTCCGGTGCGCGGCTCGGCAACCGCGGGAAAGCTGGGCCGCCAATGACCCGGTCGCAACGCGGCCCAGGGTGCGAGCCGCTGGCCCAGCGACCGGCCCCGTGCGCTGCGCAACAGGATGCGGCGCAGGTTCTCGTTGATGCCGATCGGGGCGTCGCTCGCCGTGTCGACGCCTGCCGCAATCGCGCTGTCGATCTGGCCGGCCGCGATTTTCAAGCCCAGCAGGATCGCCGTTTCGAGGCTCGTGCCACAGGCACGCTGCAGGTCGAAAGCCGGTGTGTGCGCGTCGAGCGTCGTGCCGAGGACCGATTCACGCGTCAGGTTGAAATCGCGTGGACTCTTCAGCACCGCCCCGGCGCCCACGTCGCCCAGGCGCTCACCGGCAAGCCGATACTTGTCCGCCAGCGCCTGCAGCGCGGCAGTCAGCATCTGCTGGTTGCTGCATTCCGCGTACGCGCCCATCGAGCGCACGAACGGGATCCGGGCGCCGCCGACGATGGCGACACGGCGCGTGCTGTTTCCGACGAGCATGGAGCGTCCCCGACATTGCCTTGAGGACGCCAAGGGTAACTCCGCGCGGCCCGATCCTCACCCCGGGCAATGCCTCCCTGATATCCTTGCACCCCTTCCCGCAAGCAACAATCCGCAACGCGGGGCGCGCAGCGCCCCCGCGGTACCCAACACAATCCTCGCCCATGGCATGGGCGAGGAAGACTGGAGAGAGAACGCTCATGACGCTGAATCTCAAGGATCCCACCCTGCTGCGGCAGCAGTGCTACATCGACGGCCAGTGGCTGGACGCGCGCGCCGGCGGCAGCAAGCCGGTCACCAACCCGGCGACGGGTGCGGTGCTCGGCACGGTGCCTTTCATGGGCGCCGACGAAACGCGCGCGGCGATCGAGGCCGCCGCCGCCGCCTTCCCCGCCTGGGCCGCGCGCACGGCCAAGGACCGCGCCACGCTGCTGCGCCGCTGGCACGACCTGATGCTGGCCAACGCCGACGATCTCGCCACGCTGATGACCGCCGAGCAGGGCAAGCCGCTCGCCGAAGCCAGGGGCGAGATCACCTACGCGGCCTCGTTCATCGAGTGGTTCGCGGAGGAGGCCAAGCGCGTCTACGGCGACGTCATCCCGGGCCATCAGCCCGACAAGCGCATCTTCGTGCTGCGCCAGCCGGTCGGCGTCGTCGCGGCCATCACGCCCTGGAATTTCCCGGCGGCGATGATCACGCGCAAGGCGGGCCCGGCACTTGCCGCAGGTTGCACCTTCGTCTGCAAGCCGGCGATGCAGACTCCCTACTCCGCGCTCGCCATGGCCGAACTGGCGCATCGTGCCGGCATTCCGCCGGGCGTCTTCAGCGTCGTGACCGGCTCGGCCACCGCCATCGGCGGCGAGATGACCTCGAACCCGATCGTCCGCAAGGTCACCTTCACCGGCTCGACCGAGATCGGCAAGCAGCTGATGGTGCAGTGCGCCGGTACCCTCAAGAAGCTCTCGCTCGAGCTCGGCGGCAACGCGCCGTTCATCGTCTTCGACGACGCCGACCTCGACCTGGCCGTGCAGGGCGCGATCGCGAGCAAGTACCGCAACACTGGACAGACCTGCGTCTGCGCCAACCGCCTGCTGGTGCAGGAAGGCGTCTACGACGCATTCGTGGCGAAGCTGGTCGAGGCCGTGCGCAAGCTGCGGATCGGCGACGGCCTGCAGGGCGCAACGGAACAGGGCCCGCTGATCGACGACAACGCCGTGGCGAAGGTGGAGGAGCACGTCGCGGATGCGCTGGCCAAGGGCGGCAAGATCGTCCTCGGCGGCAAGCGTCACGCGCTGGGCGGCACGTTCTTCGAGCCGACGATCATCACGGGCGTGAAGCCGACGATGATGGTCGCGCGCGAGGAAACCTTCGGCCCGGTCGCGCCCATCTTCGCGTTCAAGGACGAGAAGGAAGCCGTCCGCATGGCCAACGACACCGAGTTCGGCCTGGCCTCCTATTTCTACACGCGTGACCTGGCGCGCTCACTGCGCGTCGCCGAAGCGCTCGAGTACGGCATCGTGGGCCTCAACACGGGCATCATCTCGACCGAGGTCGCGCCGTTCGGCGGCGTCAAGGAATCGGGCTTCGGCCGCGAGGGCTCGAAGTACGGCATCCTCGACTACACCGAGCTCAAGTACCTCTGCATCGGCGGCATCGAGGGTTGAACCAGCGGTCGCTCATCTACCTGCTGGCGTTCATCGTCACGATCGGGTCGGTCGCGACCAACCTCTACCTGCCGGCGCTGCCGATCGTCCGCGAGTACTTCGGCTCGACCGTCGCGCAAGTGCAGGCCACGTTCTCGATCGCACTGCTGACGTTTGCGGTCGGCATGTTGTTCTGGGGCCCGTTCGCAGACCGCTACGGGCGGCGCCAGGCGATCCTGGCCGGCGTCGGCCTGATGGCGGCGGGTTCGGTCGTCTGCCTGTTCGCGCCAAGCCTGGCCTGGCTGATCGCCGGCCGCGGCGTGCTTGCGTTCGGCACGGCCACCGGCATTGCCGTCTCGCGCACGATCGTGAGCGACCTCTACCCGGACAGCATGGCGCGCATGCTCGCGCAGCTCGCCATCTTCGCCGTCGTTTCGAGCGCATCGGCACCCGTGATCGGTGGTTTCCTGACTGCGTGGTTCGGCTGGCGATCGGTCTTCGTCGCCCAGGTCGCCATGGCTGCCGCGGTGGCCTGGCTCACCTGGAAGCACCTGCCGGAGACGCGCCCCGCGACCAGGCAACCGCCGGCCGTGCGCGAGATGGCGCGCGTGGCCCGATCGCTGCTCGCGAAACCCAGCTACCTCAGCTGCGTGCTGCAGTCATCGGCCGCCTATTCGATGTTCGTGGTGTTCATATCGCTCGCGCCGTACGTGATGGTGACGGCGATGGGCCGCCCGGCCACGGAATACGGCTTGTACTACCCGCTCATCGCGTTGGGCTACGTCGCCGGCAACTGGGCCGTCGGTCGGTTTTCGGCTCGCGGCCAGCACTGGATGATCGCCTTTGGCGTAAGCCTGCAGCTGGCGGCCGCCCTCGGCGCGCTCGTGTTCGCGGCGCTGGGGTTCCAGCACCCGCTGTGGATCTTCGTGCCGATGGCCGTCCTCTATTTCGGCCAGGGCCTGTTCATGCCTCACCTCACGGCCATCGCTGTGAGCCTCGCCCCGCCCCATGCGACCGGCGTGGGTTCGAGCACCCTCGGCTTCCTGAACCAGTTCGTTTCGGCGGTCTGCGTGCAGGCCATGGGCCTGGTGGGAGCCGCGACCGCGTTGCCGATGCTCCTGTTCTGCGCCGGCGCGGCCTGCTTCCAGCTGGTCGTGCTGCGGCTTTCGCCCCGCATGGAAACCCAGCCAAGGGTCACCTGAAGGTGTCATGGTGGCGGAAACCGTGGCTTCCACGCGGCAGCAATCGGTCGCCGTGATATCGTTTGCCGCCCGGCCCGTCTCGCGATTTCCAGCATGACCTTTCTCGGCACCCCAGATTTCGTCCACGGTTCGCGCCCGCGCGTCGGCGTCATGCTCGTGAACCTGGGCACGCCCGCGGATCCTTCGCCCCGCTCGGTGCGGAAGTACCTGGCCGAATTCCTCTGGGACCCGCGCGTCATCGAGGCGCCGCGCCTGCTCTGGTGGCTGGTCCTGCACGGCGTCATCCTGCGCACGCGCCCGAGGCGCAGTGCCCACGCCTACCAGAAGATCTGGACGCCGGACGGCTCGCCGCTCCTGGTCGAATCGCGCAAGTTGACCGCAGGCCTCGCCGCCCGGTTGCAGCAACGCTGCGGCGACGACGTCATGGTCGAACTCGCGATGACGTACGGCCAGCCGTCGATTCGGTCGGTGCTCGAACGATTCCGCGAGCAGAACGTGCAGCGACTGCTGGTACTGCCGCTCTACCCGCAGTATTCCTCGACGACGACCGGCAGCATCTTCGAGTACGTCACGCGCGAGCTGTCGCAGTGGCGCTGGATGCCGGAGCTGCGTTTCGTCAACCAGTACTGGGAGCGCGAGTCGTACCTGCGCGGCGTGGCGGACAGCATCGCGAAGCACTGGGAAACCCATGGTCGCAAGCACCTGCTGTTCTCCTTCCACTCCATCCCGAAGCGCTATTTCCTCGCCGGCGATCCCTACCACTGCTTCTGCCTCGGCACGGCCCGCCGCATCGCGCAGCGGCTCGGCCTGGCCGAGGACGAATGGTCGCTGGGATTCCAGTCGCGGTTCGGCCGCGAGGAATGGCTGAAGCCGTACGTGGACGGGATGCTGCAGGACTTCGCGAAGTCGGGTCCAAAGCGCGTCACGGTCGTCTGCCCTGGCTTCGCGACCGACTGTCTCGAGACGCTCGAGGAAATCAGCATGCAGAACCGCGACCTGTTCCTCGGGCAGGGCGGTGAGGCGTTCGACTATGTGCCGTGCCTGAACTCGAGCCCGGCGCACGTCGACGTGATGGAGGACGTCGTGCTGCAGCACGCGGGCGGCTGGCCCGGGCTCGGCGCCGAACGTCCCGACGACGCGGCGCTGGCCGCACAGCGCGAACGCGCGCTGGCCCGCGGCGCGCAGCGCTGACGGCGCACTCCGTTCGGCCGCTCATGCCGCTCGGACGTTTTCTCGAAATCAGCCTCGCGGCGACCGACGTCGCGGAGTCCCTCGCGTTCTACGAGTCGCTCGGCTTCGTGCAGGCGTCGGTCGGTGAAGCGTGGCCGCATCCGTATGCCGTGGTCACGGACGGTCGCCTCAGTCTCGGCCTGCATCGAGCGGACATCGCGAGCCCGCTGCCGACCTGGGTCGCACCGTCGCTGCGCGAGCGTCTCGATGCGCTCGCCGCACTCGGCGTGAGCATCGACGACGCGCGTCTCGACGATGTTTCGATGCATCGGGCGCTGTTGCGCGACCCCTCAGGCCAGCCGTTGAGGCTGCTCGAGGCGCGGACGTTCTCGCCGCCTGCGCTGTCGCCGGCGCATTCGAGCACCTTGGGCTATTTCGAGGAATTTGCGCTCGCAACGCTGGATCTTGTCGCCGCAGGCGCGTTCTGGGAACGCCTGGGGTTCGTTGCGTTCGAGCCGGCCCGCGAGCCGTTCGCCAGAGCCGTCGCCGCCAGCCGCGATCTCAATATCGGGCTCTACGCGATCGACCTGCAGGCGCCGGTGCTGGTGTTCACCGACGCGGCGATGCCGGAACGAATCGCCAGCCTGCGCGACCAGGGCCATCGCTTCGCGCAGCGCCTGCCGCGTGAACTACAGGCGCTCGGAGCAGCGATGCTCGAGGCACCGGAAGGCACGCAACTGCTGTTGCTCAAGGAACTCGCGGCAGGGTGATCGCGCCGGACGACGCAGCGGCAATCTCAAAGCGGATCTCGAGCGTGTCAGCGACCCGAATGGCGCCACCAGCGACCGAGAACGGCGTGATGCCGAAATCGGTCTGATTCAACCGCAACTCGCCCCGCGCGGTCAGGCCGTCGGCATCGCGCTCGACCACGACCGGAATCTCGTGCTCGCGCTCGACCCCCTTCAGCGTCACGGCCACGCGCACGATGGGTTGCGGCCAGGCACCGGACGCCGCCGAGGTACGCAGCGTGATGGTGGGAAAATGTTCTTTGTCGAGCACCTCGGCGCGCAGCAGATTGTGACGCGTGCCGGTCCGCGCGTCGTCCGGAACCGGCGCGGCGAACTCAACGCCCGCCGCGGCACGCGCTGCCGGCAGATCCACGTCGAAACGGTCGACCGGCAAGGTCAGCTCGAACGACGAGTCCGCCGGTGTGCTGCCGAGCCAGACTGAACCAGCCTCGTCCGCCGATGTGATCACGTGGTCGTGGCCCAGCTTTGCGAGCGGGCCGGCCCGGCGCACGATGACGGTGACGACGGTCCGTTCGGGGTCGATCTGCAACCTGCGCGTGACTGCACCCGTCGTCGTCGCTGCGGCAGCCATGGACTGCGACTGCGAGGCATTCGCGGGTGGCGTTGGTGGTGTCGTGGTCGAACGACAACTGGCCAGCATTGCGAGCGCCACGAGAGCGGCGCATCGGCTTGCGCGTACTGTGCCGTCCCGCGCGTTTGCTACCATGCAAAGATCATCCCACAGGAAGTCGCTCCATGCCCCTGCGCAATACCGCGGAAGCCTACGGCAGTCTCGCCAGGTTCCTGCACTGGGCCATCGTGCTGTTGATCGTGCCGCAGTACTTCATCGCGGAAGCTGCCGAAGAATTGCCCAAGGGACTCGAGCGGCTCCAGCTCATGGACTGGCACAAGTCGCTCGGCATGCTGGTCCTGCTGCTGACCCTGGCGCGCATCGGCTGGAAGATCATCAACCGCGGCATGCCCGGCCCCATCGGCGAACCGTGGCAGCGCAAGGCCGCGGCGGCCGGCCACGGCCTGCTCTACCTGCTGGTGCTCGCCCAGCCGATTTCCGGCTGGGCCATGTCGTCGGCCGCCAATTACCCGGTGACCCTCTTCGGCTGGTTCCAGTTCCCCGCGCTGGTCGCCGAGAACCACGACCTGCAAGAAGCACTGGAAGAAGTGCACGAGACGCTCTTCTTCCTGCTGCTCGCGGTGGCGGTTGTGCACATCCTCGCGGCCCTGTACCACCACTTCGTGCTGAAGGACAGCGTGCTCCGGCGCATGTCGCCGTTCTCCCGGCCATAGGCGTGAACCCGCGCCACCGCGCAGGCGTCATGGCGCTGCTGGCGGCCCTCGCCCTGGGGCCCGCAGCACCGGACGCGGCGGCGGCAACGGCATGGACGGTCGATCCCGCGCGCAGCCAGCTGACGTTTCACCCCCGGCTCGCGGGCGGCGAATTTGCAGGCCGCTTCGAACGCTTCGACGCAACGATCCGGTTCGATCCCGCCGATCTCGCCCATTCCAGCCTGCTGGTCGTCGTCGACCTGCTCGGTGCCCGTACCGGCGACACCGATCGCGATACGGCATTGCAGGGCAGCGATTTTTTCCAGACCACGCGCTGGCCCACGGGCACGTTCGCCAGCACCGGGATCCGGTCGTTGGGTGACGGCCGCTTCGAGGCCACGGGCAAACTGACGCTGCGGGACGTCACGCGGGACGTTCGCGTCCAGTTCCGCTTCGACCCGGCCGCACCGTCCGGGAGCGCGGCGCGCATGATCGGCTCGGCGAACGTCCGTCGCCTCGAGTTCGGCGTGGGTCAGGGTGACTGGCGCGGCACCGAGTGGCTCGACGACGGGGTGCGGGTCGAATTCGACCTGGCACTGCGCGCCGCGCGCTGACGCAGCAGGCGCCACTTGGCAGGCGGCGCAGGGAAAACGGGCATAGAATTCCTGCTCGCTGCGGAAGCTGGCAGCGGCTCCATAACCAAACGTAACGGGGGTACCCTATGTCATTGCGTTCCAATGCGGTTGCTGCGCGCCTGGTGCTGGCACTCGCCGTCGGGCTCGCGCTCGCCGGATGTCAGAAGAAAGAGGAACAGGCTGCCACGGACGCTGTCGCTCCAGCGGCAGCGACGGCAGCGGAAGCCCTCGAAGGCCAGGTCGACATCGTCGCCTGGCCCGGCTACATCGAACGCGGCGAGACCGACAAGAATTACGACTGGGTGACCCCGTTCGAGCAGGACACCGGTTGCAAGGTCAACATCAAGACGGCCGGCACGTCGGACGAAATGGTTTCGCTGATGACGCAGGGCGGTTACGACCTCGTCACGGCTTCCGGCGACGCGTCGCTGCGCCTGATCCGCGGCGGCACCGTGCAGCCGATCGACCTCGCGCGCGTTCCGAGCTTTGCCAACGTGGACGAGCGCCTCAAGCAGGGCGCCTGGCATTTCGTCGACGGCAAGAACTACGGCACGCCCTATCAGTGGGGCCCGAACGTGCTGATGTACAACACCAAGGCATTCCCGACCGCGCCGAAGTCCTGGTCGGTCGTATTCGAAGAACAGAAGCTCGGCGACGGCAAGAGCAACAAGGGCCGCCTGCAGGCCTACGACGGCCCGATTTACCTTGCCGACGCCGCGCTGTACCTGATGGCGAAGAAGCCGGAGCTCGGCATCAAGGACCCGTACGAGCTCAACGAGGAGCAGTACGCCGCCGTGCTGGGGCTGCTGCGCAAGCAGCATCCGCTGGTCCACCGCTACTGGCACGACGCGAACGTCGCCGTGCAGGACTTCACGAATGAGGGCGTGGTGGTGTCGGGTTCGTGGCCGTTCCAGGTCAATACGCTGGTCGCGAACCAGCAGCCGATCGCCAGCGTCGTACCGGACGAAGGCGCGACGGGCTGGGCCGACACGACCATGCTCGCCGCGAACGCAAAGCATCCGAACTGCGCTTACAAGTGGATGGAGTGGTCGCTGAACGCCAAGGTGCAGGGCGACGTCGCTGCCTGGTTCGGCTCGGTGCCAGCGGTGCCAGCCGCATGCAAGGGCAATGCGCTGCTGACCGACACGGGTTGCGCCACCAACGGCTTCGACAACTTCGACAAGATCCACTTCTGGCGCACGCCGGAAGCCGCGTGCAGCACGGGCACGTGCGTGCCTTACAGCCGCTGGGCGACGGATTACGTCGCGGTCATGGGCGGCCGCTGACCGGAGGTACAGGTCGCGAGCGCGCGGCACTCCACGGGGGATGCCGCGCGCCGGACCCACAGTCGACATGACTCCCGCGATCGAACTGCGCGCGACACGCCGCGCCTTCGGCTCCGTCGTTGCGCTCGATTCCGTCTCGCTGACGATCGCACCCGGCGAATTCTTCGCCCTGCTCGGCCCCTCGGGTTCGGGCAAGACCACGTGCCTGCGCCTGATCGCGGGCTTCGACCAGCCGGACAGCGGCGCCATCCTGCTCGACGGCGCGGACGTGACGAACACGCCGCCGTTCGCACGCAACGTCAACACGGTATTCCAGGATTACGCGCTGTTTCCGCACATGACCGTGGCGGAGAACGTCGCGTACGGACTGCGGGTGCGCGGCATTGCCCGCGCCGAGCGCGCGCGACAGGCCGGGGACATGCTCGATCTCGTGCGACTCGGCGAGTTCGGCGCGCGTCGACCGCACCAGCTCTCCGGTGGCCAGCGTCAGCGCGTGGCGCTGGCGCGCGCCCTGATCAACCGCCCGCAGGTGCTGCTGCTCGATGAGCCGCTCGGCGCGCTCGACCTCAAGCTGCGCGAGGAAATGCAGGTGGAGCTCAAAGGCCTGCAGCAGCGCCTGGGCATCACGTTCGTGTTCGTCACGCACGACCAGGGCGAGGCATTGAGCATGGCGGATCGCGTCGCCGTGTTCAGCCAGGGCCGCATCGAGCAGCTCGACACGCCGCGCGAACTCTACAACCGGCCGCAAACCGCTTTCGTCGCGAGTTTCGTCGGCAGCGCCAACGTGGTCGAGCGTGCAGCCGCGCAGAAGCTGACCGGTCAGGACCGCGCCTTTGCGATCCGTCCCGAACTGATCGACCTGCTCGCGGCGGGTGAGCCGGCTGCGGACGGGTACGTCCAGTGCGCCGGCGAGATCGTCGACGTGCTCTATCACGGCGCGAGCAGCCGCTTGCGCGTGCAGGTGGACGAGCGCACGACGCTGGCCGTGGCGCGTTCCGAGTCCGCTGGCGGCGGTGTTCAGGGCTTCACGACGGGCTCGCGCGTGCGTCTTGCCTGGCGGCCCGGTCACGCCGTCCCATTGCGGGACTGACCATGGCCGGTCGAGCGGAGTTTTCGCTGCAGGGTCGCCAGGCGTTCTACTTCGCGCTACTGCTCGCCCCGCCGCTGCTCTGGCTCGGCATCGTCTACCTCGGGTCGCTGTTGACGCTGCTGCTGCAAAGCTTCTATGCGATCGACGAGTTCACGGCCCGCATCGTGCCGGAGTTCACGCTCGCGACGTACCGGCAGCTGCTCACGCAACCCGCGCACATCGACATCATCGTGCGCACGCTGCTGATGGCGGTCGCCGTCACCCTGACTGCAGCGGTCATTGCGTTTCCGGTGGCGCTGTACATGGCGCGCTACGCGGGGCCGCGGACCAAGGCGCTGTTCTATGTCGGCGTGATGCTGCCGATGTGGACCAGTTACCTCGTCAAGGTCTATGCATGGCGCTTGATCCTCGCCAGGCAGGGCATCGCGAGCTGGGGCTTCGAGCACCTCGGCCTCATGGGTGCGCTGGACCAGGCGCTGGCGGTGCCGGTCGTCGGCGGACCGTCGCTGGCCTCGTCGTACATCGGCATGTTCATCGTGTTCGTCTACATGTGGCTGCCGTTCATGATCCTGCCGCTCGCGGCGGCCCTCGAGCGCGTGCCCGCGTCGCTGCTGCAGGCCTCGGCCGATCTCGGCGCCAGGCCGGGCCAGACGTTCCGCAACGTCGTGCTGCCGCTCGCACTGCCCGGACTCGCCGCGGGTTCGATCTTCACGTTCTCGCTCACGCTTGGCGACTACATCATTCCGAGCGTGGTCGGCGCGCCGGGCTACTTCATCGGCATGATGGTTTACCAGCAGCAGGGCACCGCCGGCAACCTCCCGCTCGCGGCCGCGTTCTCGGTGGTGCCGATCGTGCTGATCGGCCTGTACCTGATGCTGGCGAAACGCCTGGGAGCGTTCGATGCGCTCTGAACGACCGCGTCGCCCGTCGTGGGAACGCCCTTCGCTCTTCACCAGGGTGATGGCGACCGCCGGCCTGGTGTTCCTGCACGCACCGGTCTGGGTGATCGCGCTGTATGCCTTCACTACTGAGGACCGCACGTACCAGTTCCCGCCGCCCGGGTTGACGCTGCACTGGTTCGACGTGGCCTTCGCCCGCGCCGACATCTGGGAGTCGATGCGGCTCTCGCTGCTGGTCGCCTCGGCGGCCACGCTGCTTGCCATCATTCTCGGCACGCTGGCAGCATTTGCGCTCGCCCGCCGCACGTTCGGCGGCAAGGAGTCGATCACGCTGCTGTTCGTGCTGCCGATCGCACTGCCCGGCATCCTCACCGGCCTTGCCTTGCTCGCAGGGATACGGACACTCGGACTGGAGCCCGGCTTCTGGACCATCGTCGCGGGTCACGCGACGTTCTGCCTCGTCATCGTCTACAACAACGTCGTCGCGCGCCTGCGCCGCATCCCGCCGAGCTGGGTCGAGGCCTCGATGGACCTCGGCGCGCGCGGTCACCAGACCTTCCGCTACGTGCTGCTGCCGCAGATTGCCACGGCGCTGCTGGCGGGCGGCATGCTGGCCTTCGCGCTGTCGTTCGACGAAATCATCGTGACGCTGTTCACGGCCGGGCACCAGCGTACGCTGCCGATCTGGTTCTACAGCGAATTGTTCCGGCCGCGCGAGCGGCCCGTCACCAACGTCGTCGCGGTCGTCGTGATCCTCGTCACGCTCGTTCCGATCCTGCTCGCGTACTACCTGACGCGGCCCGATGAGAGAGGAAGTGAGTAGTGAGTAGTGATTAGTGAGTAGTGAGTAGTGAGTAGTCGGACGTGCCGCTGCACCAGATGTCGCCTCGACTCCTCCGGCTAATCACTAATCACTACTCACTAATCACTAATCACTAATCACTAATCACTGCTTACTGAACGCCACCTTCACGCACCGGAGCGAACCCATGCAGACCAAACTCCTGATCAACGGCCAGCTCGTCGCAGGCGAAGGCAAGATCGAAGACGTGTTGAACCCGGCCACCGGCAAGACGCTGGTCCGCGTTCCTGAAGCCTCGCGCGCCCAGATTGACGCGGCGGTGAAAGCAGCCGACGCCGCGTTCGAGGGCTGGGCTCGCACCGCGCCGAAGGACCGCGCGTACCTGCTGCTGAAACTGGCGGACCGCATCGAGGCCGACGGCGCCGCGTTCGCGAAGTTGGAATCGCATAATTGCGGCAAGCCGCTGGCGGCCGCTCTCAACGACGAGATCCCCGCGATCGCCGACGTATTCCGTTTCTTCGCCGGCGCCTGCCGGACGATGACGGGAGCCGTCGCAGGCGAATACCTCGCCGGGTTCACCAGCATGATTCGCCGCGACCCGATCGGCGTCGTGGCGTCGATCGCGCCGTGGAATTACCCGCTGATGATGGCAGCCTGGAAACTCGGTCCGGCGCTCGCCGCGGGCAACACCGTCGTGCTGAAGCCTTCCGAGCAGACACCGCTCACCGCGCTGAAGCTCGGCGAACTGCTCGCGGAGATTTTCCCCGCGGGCGTCGTGAACATCGTCTGCGGCCGTGGCCGCAGCGTCGGCGCGCCGCTCACGAAGCACCCGAAGGTGCGGATGATTTCGCTGACCGGCGACGTCGCGACGGGCGGCAGAATCCTCATGCAGGCCGCGGACGGCATCAAGCGCACACACCTCGAGCTCGGCGGCAAGGCGCCGGTGATCGTCTTCGATGACGCGGACGTCCAGAGCGTCGTGGAGGGGGTGCGCACGTTCGGCTACTACAACGCGGGCCAGGACTGCACGGCCGCCTGCCGCATCTATGCGGGGGCGAAGGTGTACGACAGGCTCGTCGCGGATCTCTCGAGCGCCGTGAGCACGATCAAGACCGGGCTGCAGACGGCGCAGGGCGTTGAGATGGGCCCGTTGATCAGCGCCGAGCAGCGCGATCGCGTCGCAGGTTTCGTCAAGCGCGCGCGTCGGCAGAAACACATCGAGATCACCGCGGGCGGCAATGCCGGCACAGGCGGCGGCTTCTTCTTCGAGCCGACGGTGATCGCCAACGCGAGGCAGAACGACGAGATCGTGCAGCGCGAAGTGTTCGGCCCCGTCGTCTCGGTCACGCGCTTCAAGGACGCGGACGATGCCGTGAAGTGGGCCAACGATTCGGAGTACGGCCTGGCGTCGTCGGTGTGGACCCAGGACGTCGGCAAGGCGCTGACCGTCGCGTCACGCCTGCAGTACGGCTGCACGTGGATCAACACGCACTTCATGCTGGTGAGCGAGATGCCGCACGGCGGCCTGAAGCGCTCCGGCTATGGCAAGGACCTCTCGGCGTACGCGCTCGAGGATTACTCGGTGGTGCGGCACGTCATGGCGAAACTTTAACTACTGCACACAGGGGGTTAGGCGGCTGACTTCTCCAGGGGTGCACGACCTGCAATGTGCAAGCAACGAATCTGTCACAGCACCGACCTGCTGTGAGGTGCACGATGGCTGCGTCAGGTGAGCCGCTCCCCCCAGGGCGAGCCTGATACAGGCCGAGAGGCAGCATCAGCCGATATCAGGCAGCAGGGACGGATGCATTAAGTCCTCGACGCCGACCGCACGCCGGAGCAGGGATCCCCCTCCTGCTCCGGTTTTTTTTGGCTCAAGGACCAGATCATGCGGGTCTGCTGCGGGAACCGGGGTAAAAAAGCAGACCTTGCCGGACTGTTGGTGTCGGGCTACGATGCATTGCAATTGCATCGCATTACTGGGAATACCTCGTCATGAAGTCCAGCACGTTGCCGCCACTGCGGGTCTCCCCGGAGCTGCGCGCCGACGCCGAGGCTGTTCTGGCTCCCGGCGAATCACTCTCGTCGTTCGTTCACGACGCCGTGACTCGCACGATCGAGTACCGCAAGGCGCAGCAGGAATTCGTTGCGCGCGGTCTTGCAAGCGCGACGAAGGCGCGACGCACGGGTCGCTACGTGTCGAGCGGCACCGCACTGAAGTCTCTCAGGCGTCAGCTCGCTCAAGGCCGGTCGACCAGCAAGCAGTCGTGAGCCATTACCGGGTTCGTCTCACGCTCGAGGCGCTGGAGGACTTGAAGCGCCTGCAGGCGTTCCTGATCGAGAAGGATCCGATGGCGGCGGCCCGTGCCGTGGACGCCATTGAGACCTCTGTCGAGCTGCTCGAGTACTCACCGTTTTCCTGCCGCAAGGCCTGGCCAGGCGACCGACCCCTGCTACGGGAGCTCCTGATTCCGTTCGGCAACGCCGGATACGTGGCGCTGTTCGAGATCGACGGTCCAACCCACGTGTCGATCCTCGCCGTGCGTCACCAGCGCGAGGAGGACTACCACTGAGGCCGAAAATCGAACTGTCAGTCGGCTCTGCCACCGGCCACCCGCACGATCTGGTGACAAAGCCATTGCTCAAACACCCAATTCGGCGAGCAGCCTGTCGATCATCCCTTCCGCCTGCCGGCCGTAGCCGCCGCCGAAGAGATTGAAGTGATTCAGCACGTGATACAGGTTGTAGAGCGTGCAGCGCGTGCCGGCAGCCTGGTCGAGCGGCCATGTCGCCTGGTACGCAGCGTAAAAGCGCGGACCGAACCCGCCGAACAGTCGCGTCATGGCGATGTCTGTTTCGCGATCGCCGTAGTACACGGCGGGATCGAAGATCGCCGGTTCCCGCGAACCCGACAGCACGCCCCAGTTGCCGCCCCACAGGTCGCCGTGCAGCAGCGACGGCACCGGGCGGTAGCTGGAAAAGAACGCCCCGCAACGATCACCGAGTTTGCGGCCGCGCTCGACGCCACGAGTCCCAAGTCCGTTGCGAGCCGCGAGTTCGAGTTGCACGCCCAGCCGCCGCTCACGAAAGAAGCGCACCCAATCGTCGTCCCACTGGTTCAGCTGCGGCGTCGCACCGATGGTGTTGTCGCGATGCCAGCCGCAGCGCGGCGCCGTGACCCGGTGCTGCATCGCAAGTCGTTCACCCAGCAGGGCCTGTAACGCGCTGTCGCTCGCCACAGGCGCGCCGAGATCGAGCCACTCGAGCGCTAGCAACGCTTGGCCTCCCGCCTGGCCAACGGCCAGCACGGCAGGCACACGCAACGCGTCGACCTCTGCCAGCGCCTGCAATCCGGCTGCCTCGGCTTCGAGTGCTGTCAGCCTGTCCGCCGTTGCGAGCTTGACGAAGGCGTCACCGGACCCACTCGCCCAGCGCACGCAGCGATGCACGCTGCCACCAGCGATCTCCGCGGCAGGGGCCGGCGCGAACGAACGGCCGGTGTTGCGGGACAGCCAGGTGGAGACAGCGACCTCGGCGGTCATTCCCATTCAGACGCCGCCGTGCGTCGTCTCAAGCCGCGTGCCGTGAATGCAGCCGCCGCGCCTGGTCGCGCAACGACCGGCCGAAATTCTGCGTCTCGCAGAACGTGTCGAGCGTAGCGAGGTCGGGCGGCAGGAGCCGCAACTCGCTCATGCGGCTGATCGGCAGCGGCATGTCGCAGGCGATTGCCGTCAGTCGCCGCGACAACAGCGCTGTCTCGCGGTGTTCACGCAGGCTTTCCGCGACGAACGTGGCATTGCGGAACTTGAGCTTGCCGACCTGGTCGATGCTGTCGAGCACGCCCTCTAGCGTGTGGAAGTGCTTGAGCAGTGTCTGCGCCGTCTTGCGGCCCACGCCCGGCACGCCCGGGATGTTGTCCACCGCGTCACCCATGAGCGCGAGGAAGTCGGCCATGCGCTCCGGCACCACACCGAATCGCTCGGCAATGTCGTCGTAACCATAACGAACGTCGGCCACCGCGTCCCAGTACACGTCGACCGACGACAGGAGCTGGGTCAGGTCCTTGTCGCGGCTGACGATCGTGACGGGCAGGCCCGCCGCACGCGCGCGCGTCGCCAGGGTCCCGATGATGTCGTCGGCCTCGTAGCGGGGAGCTGCTGTACCGCGCCACGCCGAGCGCGGCGCAGATTTCCTGGCACAGCGCGAACTGCCGCTTCAGTTCGAGCGGTGCGGGTTCGCGGTTGGCCTTGTAGGCCGGATAGATTTCGTTGCGATACCCCTGCTCGAGACTTTCGTCGAACGCGACGGCGATGTGCCGCGGGGATTCCTTTTCCAGCAACTCGGCAAGGAAACGCGCGAAGCCGAGCACGGCGTTGACCGGGTTGCCGTCGCGATCGGCAACGTCGACGGGCACCGAGAACCAGGCGCGGAAGATGAAGACGCTGGCGTCGACGAGATAGAGCATCGAGCGGCGCGGCCTAGACCTTCCAGTCGAGCTTCTGTCCCGGGAACGCGTCGATGCCTTCCAGCAGCGTCGCTACCCACCGGTTCTCGTCTGCGGTCAGCTCGGGCCGCGCGATGTCGAACTGCAGCAGGACCCGGGCCTGGTCACTGTCGTTCCAGGCTGCGTGCTCCATCGAATCGTCGAACACCCAGGCACGGCCTGTCTGCCACTCGCGCACGTCGTTGCCGACACGCAAGCGGCACTGGCCCGGTGCGACCAGTGGCAGGTGAACCTGCAGGCGCGTATTCGTCGGTCCGTTGCGGGGAGCGATGCGCGTACCTGGCGGCATGTGCGAGAACAGCACCGACGGCGAGTGGCCGGGGATCCGCGCCAGTGGCGCGTTGGCGAGCGCAGCCAGGGTCTGCGGGCAAAGCGCGGCGTTCGCCTCGTTCAGTTCGCCGTTCTGCCAGAGGTAGACGGCGTCGCCCGTCCCGACGGCCTGCCATTCCGCGCGGATGGCGTCGGTCGCGGCTTCGATCGCATCGAGCCACGGGAAGTCCGCGCGGTCGTAGAACTGCTTCTGCGGCAGCTGCGGGAAATAGAAATATCGTACGGCTCCTGCAGGTGGATGCGCTTGCGGCCGAGCAGGATGTCGAGCGACTGGCCGACGCGGGTATTCGACTGCGATTCGTCGAAGCCACGCTCCTTGAGCCACGTGCGCATGTGCTCGTCGTAGCGCTTGTCGTGCTGCTCGCTCGCCTGCTGCACGCGGCGCAACTCCTGCAGCAGGTCGGGCGACACCCTGTCCGGAGGCGGTGCCGCCCGCAGTGCCGCGCGGTAGTACACCGACGCGGCGCGAGTGTTCCCCGCCTGCTCGAAACCGTCGCCTTTCATCACCAGCGCACGGACATTGCGCGGATCGAGCGCCAGCACGCGGTCGGCGGAGGCGCTCATCCCAGCCCAATCCTGCAACGTGCGGCACGAGTACGCGAGCCCCAGCATGACGGCGACATCGGCTTGCCCGGCCTGGGCGGCCTGCAGGAAAAGATCACGGGCGGCGCGGGCATCACCGCGGCGGAGAGCATCTGCGGCAGCGCGCGCGCAAGCGCGGGGCCGTCGTTGAGGGGTGCATTCATGGTGTGCAAAGGATAAGAGATCGGGCGACCCGTTTGGCAGGTTACTGCCCGACGACGCAGCGAGGGTCCCCATGCGAGGATGCGCGCATGAGCAGCGAGTCCTGGTCCGCGACGGCCACATCCGCGGCGGCAAACATCGAAATCGTGCCGATCGGCCGGACGCACCTCGCCGGTTTTCACGCGGCCGTCGACAAGATCGCGAAGGAGCGACGCTACCTCACCATGCTCGAGGCGCCGTCATTCACGCGCACGCGCCGGGTCGTGCTCGAAAGCCTGAAGGCGGGCGCGGTGCACGTGGTCGCGGTAGTCGAAGGCGAGGTGATTGGCTGGTGCGACCTGCGACCGAAAACTGCCGCCACCCTGCGCCACAGCGCCGTGCTCGGCATGGGGATCGTCGCGGCTTACCGCAGACGGGGCATCGGGAGCCGCATGCTTGCAACCACGCTCGAACTGGCCTGGGCACACGGGATCCGCCGGGCCGAACTGAACGTGCGCGTGGACCACGCCCCGGCCATCGCGCTCTATCGACGGTTCGGCTTTGTCGAAGAAGGCACCTGCCGCAACTACATCAATATCGACGGCGTCGATTACGACGCGCTGCTGATGGCACGGCTGGCACCGTGACCGCAACGCTGCACGGTTCGGTGCAGATGATCGGCCCACGGGCGCTATAATCGTGCGTGCGGGGCTCGACGCGCGCGGGACGAAGCCTGTCGGAACCCCGTATCCCTCTGTTTATATTATCTTTCAGTTGTGTCGTTACGACTGGCACGCAAGTTGCTAGTCGCTGGCGGAACGAATGGAACGGACATGGTTGCCCAGCTCAGGACGCCGTCTTTACGGCTGCTGCGAACTTTTTGCGTGGCGGCTCGCCACTCGAGTTTCAAGGATGCGGCAGACCGCCTGTCGCTGACGCCCTCGGCCGTCAGCCACCAGGTCAAGGAACTCGAAGAACAACTCGGCGTC
The DNA here is from genome assembly GCA_016704655.1 of Pseudomonadota bacterium. Classification (GTDB taxonomy): domain Bacteria; phylum Pseudomonadota; class Gammaproteobacteria; order Steroidobacterales; family Steroidobacteraceae; genus RPQJ01. The sequence goes on from JADIZR010000002.1 coordinate 253,092, forward strand.
GCGCTGTTCCAGCGGCGAACGCGGTCCGTCGTGCTGACACCCGTTGGCCGGCAACTGCTGGATGACCTCGAGCCAGCATTGGGTGCCCTGAGCACGGCCATCGAGCGAACGCGCAACACGTCCGGCGCCAGGCGCCAGCTGACGGTCGTGATGCCGCCGTTCTTCGCCAGTGAACTGTTCGCGCCACGCCTGCCCGACTTCCACGTCCACCATCCTGGCATCGACATCCAGGTCGACACGCGTGACCCGCGCCCCGGCCAGCACTCGGGTTTCTCGGATGTCTCTATCGTCCTGGCGGGCACCCTGCCCGACGACGTGGACGTCGAGTCCGTGCGTCTGATGCCCTTGCGGCTGGTGGCGGCGGCATCGCCGAAAGTCGCCCGTTCCATGGCCGGCAAGCTGGACGCCCGCTCGTTCGACGGCCAGACCCTGATCATGCATCGCAACTTCCGCAACGACGTCTGGGATCTCTGGCTCAACCAGGTCGGACTCGATCTGCGCCGGCTCGGCAGCGTGATCGAATTCGACAACATGGTCGCCGTCACCCGCGCCGCGGAGCGGGATGGCGGGATCGCGCTGGTGCCCGCGATCGTCTGCCAGCCCTGGTTCGAACGTGGCGCGCTGGTGCACATCGCGGGCTTCGACCTGCAGGGGGATGAGGCGTATTACCTGATGGTCCGGCGTGGCGACTTCGAACGTTCGGAAGTCCGCGCGCTGGTCGAATGGTCGATCGAACAATTCCAGGTTCCCGCGTAACGGGGGACGGCGGACGGTGACGCAAGGCCTGCATCCCTTGAGGGTGAAAAAAGGTCATTCATCACACGATGAAACTTCGTTTGTCGCACTGCAGCATCAGACGTAGTCTCAAAACCGTCCAGCGGCTTCACCAATGTGGCCCTGGGGTGCACTCCCCCTGCTACCCCCGCCACATGAACCCGCCGGAACTTGCCGGGTGGCCTGGGATGCACTCCCCCTGCTCCCCCAGGCCATCCAGGCAAGGTATTTAGGTGAGGAAGGGCAGGAAGGCCCGGAAGGCCCGGAAGGCCCGGAAGGGCAGGAAGGGGTGAGTCGGAAGACCGGTTTGCCACTCTGCCATGTCACTGACCTGTAACGACCAAAGGCGCCATCGGCGCCTTTTTTATTGGCTCAGTCGCCGGCGATAGCGGTTGACTGGGGATGGTGCTAGTTCGGGCCTGAGCCCGGCGAACGGAATGGCTGCACGCAATAACTGCCAAGGGCCGCCACGATCACCGAAGGCGGCAAACCGATGCGGCGAAACGGCGGGCGCGATTCATGCCGCACTCGACGCCGGATCCGGTGGGCGCTGCGTGCACCGTGCAAGTTTTACGGCTCGGCGGAAAACTTGCCCAGGTGCCGCCTACTACAAGCCATTGATCCGGGACCTTCCCCCGAGCGCGTGTCTGCCTTTCCAAGCTCGGGGGAAGGCCCCGGATCAGTCGCTTGCCGCGAGCACGTGTCTGCCATCCCAAGCTCGGGGGAAGGCCCCGGATCAGTCGCTTGCCGCGAGCGCCCGCCTAGCTCCGCGCCGCCGCACCCTGCCGCAGCCGGGCGTGCAGCGGACTCGACCGCGGAAAGTGCGCGAGCAGGTACTCCATCTGGTCGGCCAGCACGCGCCGGCCCTTCAGGTAGATGTACTCCGCGTAGCTGGGCGTAAACGGCACTGCGATCAGCTGCAGCTTGGCCTGCTCGGGGGTCCGCCACGCCTTGAGGTTGTTGCAGCGCCGGCAAGCCGTGACGACGTTGTTCCAGGTGTCCTGTCCGCCCCGCGAAATCGGCGTGACGTGGTCGCGCGAAAGCTGGCCCGTGGGGAAGCGCTGCGCGCAGTACAGGCAGAGGTACGCGTCGCGGCGGAACAGCGTTTCGTTGTTCAGCGGCGGCACGTAGCCATGATGCCGGTCGCCGGGATTGTGGCGGTGGCCGATCGTCGCCACGATCGAACTGACTTTGACGAGGGTGCGCTCACCGGTGCGCGCGTTCACGCCGCCCCGCAGCGAGAAGAGGGTCTGGCCGAACGCATAGGCGACCTGTCCCATGAAGTGCAACCGGACCGCATCCCGGTAGTCGATCCACTCCAGGGGCATTCCCGAGACGTCCGTCCGCAGGACTTCCTGCGACAGTGCGTACTGCGAAAGCGCGCGCATGCCGTGAAGATACGGCACTGCTGTGCAATAATCCACGGCTGTTTTGCAACCTTGCCTATCCAGAATATCCCTTTCACGGCAGCGGTTTAGCCGCATCCGGGTTACGGGGAGGATGCCAGAACCATGTCGCTGACGATCGCCGTGCCGCGCGAGACCTACGCGGGCGAGAAACGTGTTGCCGCCGTCCCGGAAGTGGTCGAGAAGCTGCTCAAGCTCGGCTTCGCGGTCACCGTCGAAAGCGGGGCCGGGGCAGCTGCCAACTTCAGCGACGAGTCCTACCAGGCCGCAGGCGCGCGGATCTCCGGCAATGCCGCGGAGCTGATGGACGGTGCGGACATCGTCTTCAAGGTGCGCGGACCGACCGCGGACGAGATCGCGCTGATGAAGCCGGGCACGACGCTCATCAGCTTCATCTGGCCCGCACAGAACCAGGAGCTCATGCAGCAGCTGGCCGATCGCAAGCTCACCGTGCTGGCCATCGACTCGCTGCCGCGCCAGCTCTCCCGCGCACAGAAGATGGACGCGCTGACCTCCATGGCCGGCATCAGCGGCTACCGCGCCGTGATCGAGGCCGCCAACGCCTTCGGCCGGTTCTTCAACGGCCAGGTCACCGCGGCCGGCAAGATTCCGCCGGCCAAGGTCTTCGTCGCCGGTGCCGGTGTCGCCGGCCTGGCCGCCATCGGCACGGCCGCCAACCTGGGCGCCATCGTGCGCGCCAACGACACGCGCGCCGAAGTCGCCGACCAGGTCGTGTCGCTGGGCGGCGAATTCGTCAAGGTCGACTACGAGGAAGAAGGCTCCGGCGGTGGCGGCTACGCCAAGGTGATGAGCGAAGGCTTCCAGCAGGCCCAGCGCGAGATGTACTCGAAGCAGGCCAGGGACGCAGACATCATCATTACCACCGCCCTGATTCCGGGCAAGCCCGCACCCAAGCTCATCACCGCCGAGATGGTGCAGAGCATGAAGCCGGGCAGCGTCATCGTCGACATGGCGGGCGAACAGGGTGGCAACTGCGAGCTCACCGTTCCCGGCGAGGCCGTGGTCCGGCACGGCGTCACCATCATCGGCTACACCGATCTCGTCAGCCGCCTGGCCAAGCAGGCTTCGACCCTGTACTCGACCAACCTGCTGCGCGTGACCGAGGAGCTGTGCAAGACCAAGGACGGCGTCATCAACGTCAACATGGACGACGACGCCATCCGCGGCCTGACCGTCGTCAAGGACGGCGCCATCACCTGGCCGCCGCCACCGCCCAAGCTGCCGGCCGCGCCACCGCAGGCAAAGCCCGCGGCCGCTGCAATGCCGGCGAAGAAGTCGGGGCATGGCCACGGCGCCGGCGAACCCGCCTCGGCGAAGAGCCTGGCGATCATGTTCGGCGTGGGTGCGCTGCTGTTCTGGCTGGTCGGTGCCTTCGCACCCGCCTCGTTCCTTTCGCACTTCACCGTCTTCGTGCTGGCCTGCTTCGTCGGTTACATGGTGGTGTGGAACGTCACGCCCGCGTTGCACACGCCGCTGATGAGCGTGACCAACGCCATTTCCAGCATCATCGCGATCGGCGCACTCGTCCAGGTGGCGCCGCCGCTCGGTGCAGGGACGGAAGGCCGACCCGGCGCGCTGATCCTCGGCCTTGCGGTCGCAGCGCTCACGCTCACCGCGATCAACATGTTCGGCGGCTTCGCCGTCACCCGTCGCATGCTTGCGATGTTCCGGAAATAAGGGGGCGCAAGCATGTCCGCCAATCTAGCCTCGGTGGCCTACATCGCCGCCACCATCCTGTTCATCCTGAGCCTGGGTGGTCTCTCCAATCCGGAGACTTCGCGGCGCGGCAACTTCTACGGCATCGTCGGCATGACGATTGCCGTTCTCGCGACCGTGTTCGGTCCGCGCGTCACCCTCGCCGGCATCCCTTACATCGTCGGCGCGCTGCTGGTGGGTGGATCGATCGGCCTGTACGCCGCGAAGAAAGTGCAGATGACGCAGATGCCGGAGCTGGTCGCGCTGATGCACAGCCTCGTCGGCCTGGCGGCGTGTCTCGTCGGCTTCGCCAGCTACGTCGACACGTCGATCGTCCTGGTCGGTGCCGAGAAGACCATCCACGAAGTCGAGATCTACATCGGCATCCTGATCGGTGCGGTCACGTTCTCGGGTTCGGTGATCGCGTTCGGCAAGCTCTCGGGCAAGATCGGCGGCAAACCGCTGCTGCTGCCCGCCCGGCACTGGCTCAACCTCGCCGGTCTGCTCGGCGTGATCTGGTTCGGCGCGCAGTTCCTGAACGCGCACGACATCAACTCGGGGATGCTGCCGCTCGCCGTCATGACGGTGATCGCGCTGCTGTTCGGCGTGCACATGGTGATGGCGATCGGCGGTGCCGACATGCCGGTCGTGGTGTCCATGCTCAACAGCTACTCGGGCTGGGCGGCGGCGGCGACGGGCTTCATGCTGTCGAACGACCTGCTGATCGTCGTCGGCGCGCTCGTCGGCTCGTCCGGCGCGATCCTGTCCTACATCATGTGCCGCGCGATGAACCGCAACTTCATCAGCGTCATCGCTGGCGGCTTCGGCACGGGCGGTGGCACGACGCCAGCCGCCGCGGGTGCAGAGCCCGCCGGCGAAGTGACGGCCATCAGCGCCGTCGAGACCGCAGAGCTGCTGCGCGACGCGAAGAACGTGATCATCGTGCCAGGCTACGGCATGGCCGTCGCCCAGGCGCAGCACACCGTGTACGAAATCACGAAGCACCTGCGCGAGAAAGGCGTGAACGTGCGCTTCGGCATCCATCCGGTTGCAGGCCGCATGCCGGGCCACATGAACGTGCTGCTGGCCGAGGCCAAGGTGCCCTACGACATCGTGTTCGAGATGGACGAGCTGAACGACGACTTCCCGAACACGGACGTCTCGATGGTGATCGGCGCCAACGACATCGTGAACCCCGCAGCCGAAGACGATCCGACGAGCCCCATCGCCGGCATGCCGGTGCTGCAGGTCTGGAAGTCGAAGACCTCGATCGTGATGAAGCGCTCGATGGCGTCGGGTTATGCCGGCGTCGACAATCCGCTGTTCTACAAGGAGAACAACCGGATGCTGTTCGGCGACGCGAAGAAGATGCTCGATGAGGTGCTGGTCGCGCTGAAGAGCTGATCGGCCGCGGGCGGTGCCGACCTCAATTCGCGGCAGGGGCTGGCGCATCGTCTGGATCTACTGTCCGTACGGCGGTCTTGATCGCCCGGGCTGCGGATGGGAGCTGCTGGAATCAACGAAGCCCGGTGTCGGCCGGATCCGCCGTATACTCGGCCTCGGCGGACTGGCCCGATGCCGCGCATCAGCGCGGGGCGGGTGCCCGTCATTTCGGTCGACTTCGTCCAGCACGGAGCATCCCATGGCCGCGAGACAACTGGCCCTGCTGATGGCTGCATTGGCGTGGTTTGCGGACGCCCTTGGTGAGCCGACTATCGACGCGCCGGCCAGCGCCGGTGTCGGCTCCGAGGTGGCCGTCACCGTCGGCGGGACCGGCAATCCCCTGGACTTCGTCACGATCGTGGCGAAGGGCGGCCGCGAGGGGAGCTACGGCGGCTACCAGTACGTCCGCAAGCCCGGCACGTTCAAGCTGACTGCGCCTGCGACGCCGGGCGACTACGAAGTGCGCGTGCTCGGTGCGGCTTCGCCGTACCCGACGCTCGCGCGGCGGCCGATCCGCATCGACGCCGTCGCGGCGACACTCGAGGCCCCTGAGCAGGTGGCAGCCGGCGCGAAGTTCCAGGTGAAGTGGTCGGGGCCAGACAACCCGCGCGACTACGTCGGGATCGGCAATGCCGCGCGGCCGTACGTCAGCTACGTCTACGCGAAGGCAGGCAATCCGGCGTCGTTGACGGCGCCGGATGACGCTGGCGAATATGAACTGCGGTATTTCCTGGGCGAAAAGAACACCGTGATCGGCACGCGCCGCATCATCGTGGGCGGCGTCACGGCGACCGTCTCGGCACCGGCGCAGGTGGCGGCCGGCGCGAAGTTCGCGGTCGCGTGGACCGGGCCCGACAACGCGCGCGACTTCGTCACGCTGGTGAAGGCCGGGACTCCGGAGAACCGGTACGAGCGCTACGCCTACACGTCCAAGGGCAGTCCGTTGCAGCTCACCGCGCCCGACGAGCCGGGCGACTATGAACTGCGCTATCTCACGGCGCAGTCCTACGCCACGCTTGGCCGTGCGCCGGTCAAGGTGACGCCGATCAGTGCCTCGATCGAGGGGCCCGCCGAAGCCGTGGCGGGCAGCACTTTTGCCGTCAAGTGGCAGGGACCGAACAACGTCCACGACTACGTCACCGTGCTGCCGAAGGGCGCGCGGGAAGGCGAGAGCGGAAATTACCGCTACACGGCCCAGGGCAACCCGGCCAAGGTCCTGGCGCCGCTCGCGCCGGGGAAGCTGGAGCCGGGCTTTGTCGCGGTTACGGTGGCCCAGGGTCCGGCTGCGGGAAATGCCGTCGAGATCATCCTGGACGCATCGGGCAGCATGCTGCAGAAGATCGGCAAGGAGCGGCGCATCGACATCGCGAAAAAGACGCTCACGCACCTCACCAGTTCCGGCATACCCGCAGGGACACCGCTTGCGTTGCGCGTGTTCGGTCGCGAAGTGGATTCCTGCCAGACAGATCTCGACATTGCGCTCGGACCGCTCAATGCCGTCGCCGTCGCCGCAACCATCGCCAGGCTCGAGGCGAAGAATGGCGCGAAGACGCCGATCGGCGCATCGCTCGACAAAGTGGCTGATGACCTGCGGGGCGTCCGCGGCGAGCGACTCGTCATACTCCTGACGGACGGGGAGGAGACCTGCGGCGGAGATCCGGCGGCCGCGATCGAGAAGCTGAGAAAAGCCGGTGCGGCCGTGCGCGTGAACATCGTCGGCTTCGCGATCGACGATCAGAAGCTCGCCGCGACATTCCGGCACTGGTCGGATTCAGGCGGCGGACTCTATTTCGATGCGCGCGATGCCGCGAGCCTCGACCAGGCGCTGACGCGAGCGCTGCAGCCTGCAGTGGAACTCGTCGACGGCAACGGGCAGGTGGTCGCAGAAGGACTCGCGGGCGACGAAACGCCGCTCAGCGCGATACCGGGCAACTACACGATCCGGCTCAAGGGCCGGTCGGACGAGTCGAAGCCGGTGCAAGTGCAGCCGAAGGCAACGACAACCGTCGCGTTGTAAAGCTGGGCCCGCAGACAGACCGGGCTCGCCCCGCCACTTTCGAAGTGGAACAGAGCGCTCAGGTCGCGCCGCGCCCCTGTCGCTCCTGCATGTGCTTGCGCATCTTCTCGCGCTGCTCCGGCGGCGCGTGCCGCCAGCGCTCCTGCATCTTCTGCCGCTGTTCCGGCGTCATGTCCTGCCAGTGCTCGCGCAGCTGTTCGCGCCGCTCGGGCGGCAACGACTGGTACTTGTGGAACCCCTCGCGCAGCCGCTGCTGGTCTGCCGGTGGCAGGTCGCGAAACTGCTGATACCGCTGGCGCTGCGGGGCGCCACTGCTGGAACCGCTGCTGCGCCTGCTGCTGTTGTTCCGGCGTCATCTGCTGCCAGCGATCCGCCCCGCGCGCGAATGCCTGCTGCCGGTCTGGCGGAAGTTGATTCCAGCGCTCGCGATACGGTTCCAGCACCGTCTGCTGCTCGGGCGTGAGTTGGGCCCAAGGCACACCCGGTACCGGCTGCGCCGTACTGAATGACGCCGCATCGTCGGCCGCGACTGCCGGTGCGGCACAGAGCCACGCCGCGGCGAGCAGCGCGACAGCGAACAGCGATGAATGAGTTTTCATGGTTTGTGCTCCGTCGTCGCAGGTGGCACGGCGCCTGGCCATCTCAGCCCACCCCGTCGTCAGCCGTGGCGAGCTCGACCCAGGCATAGAACTCGAGATCCGCCTCGGTCGCGAGATCGAGGTCCTCGCCCGCGGTGAGCAGTTCGAGTGGATCCTGCGGGGCGTCGGCATTCGTTGGAATCACAGCGACCGGCTCGGGTGCGCCCGTTTCTGACGGCGAGCGCAGCAGCAGCGCCGCGGCCAGCACACTGGCAGCGAGTGCACCCGCGGGCACCCAAACCGTCCAGCGCCATCCGGTGCGTTTGCGACCTGCAGCCGCGTCGAGCGCCTGCTGCCGCGACCGGTGCAAGCGCGAGCGCGTGGCCGCATCGAGGTCGTCGACACTGGCCTGGAACAGGTTGCGCGCATGCCGCTCCAGCTCGGCCTCGTCGCGGTCGTCGGGGTGCTCTTTCATGGTCGTACCTCGGCAAGTTCCGCACGCAGCGCCTGCAACGCGCGGAAATAATGTGTCTTCACGCTGCCTTCGCTGCAGTCCATCGTGGCAGCGGTAGCCGCCACGTCCAGACCCTCCAGGCAGCGCAACGAGAACGCCTCGAGCTGTCGCGCCGGCAGACGACGCATAGCCCGGTCCAGTTGCCGCATCGCTTCGTTGGCAGCGAGCTGCTGCAACGGCCCGGGTGCGGAATCCGCCACCCGCTCGAGCGGGTCCTCGCCACCGTCCTCTTCCTGGCGCGCCGCGCCGGGCAGCAAGCCGAAGAACCGTCGCCGTAGCCCGTGACGCCGCTGCAGGTCACGGATGCCGTTGTAGAGAATGCGATAGAACAGCGGCTTCCATTCCGCGACGGGACGCGACCGATAGCTCTGCGCCAGGCGCAGCATCGCAACCTGCACCACGTCGTGGGCGTCGTCGGTGTCGCGCAGCGCGCACTGCGCGATCCGGAAGGCGCGGCGCTCGACGCCGGCCAGGAATCGGTCAAGCTCGCGTACCTGCGCTGCGTCCAGTCGATCCTCCCCGAGAGCGCGTGATGTGGCGTCCGCCGCCTGCGCGGCGCCTGCCCCGAGCCTAGCAAAGCCTTGCATGTCGTAGACTCGCGTTGCCCGTGATTCCATCCTCTTCCTTCCCGAATAACGCCTTGCAGAACAAATGGTTGACCTGGCGCACTGTATAAAGATGTGCACCCCCCTGGCGCCGCTGCCGACAGCCAGTCGCGCCGGGTCAACGGATTGCGCGACAAGGCTGTGAACCACTGTGGAATTTCTCAATAAATCATTGAATTTTATACTGTTTCTTTACAACGGTGATTTTTCGACCCGTGCGTAAAACTCCCCGGCAGAAGCGGCACCTGGGCGACCTTCACGCACGTCATCCACAGAGTTTTCCACAGCGTCTGTGGACAACTGCGGGGGGCCGTTGCCGATGACCCGCCTGATCCTGGGCGTGGCCATCGACGCCCCCCTGCGGCGCCTTTTCGACTACCGCACGCCGCCGTCCGTCGAACCCGAAAAACTTCAGGTGGGCCAACGGGTCTGGGTGCCGTTCGGGAGGCGCAAGGTGGTCGGCGTCATCGTCGAATTGCGCGCGCGTTCGGACGTCCCGGAAGCCCGCCTGAAGAGTGCGCTCGCGCTCATCGACGAGGTGCCGGTGCTCGACGCGATCCTGCTCGACCTGCTGCGCTGGTCAGCGGAGTACTACCGTCACCCCCCCGGGGAAGTCATCGCGGCCGCGCTCCCGGTCGCCCTGCGCAATGGCACCGACGCCGTGGCCACCGCCGAGCGCTGGACGCTGAGTGCAGCGGCACGAACGGGAGATGCCGAGCCCATCGGCACCCGCGCCACCCGACTGCGCGAGCTTGCCGACTACCTGGCAACCCACGGCCCGGCCGGCGCGGCGGAACTTGGCGCGCTGTCGACTCGCTGGCGCGACCACGTACGCGAACTGGAAAAACGCGGCTGGGTGATCCGTGTGCGCGAAGACGTCGTCGCGACAGAACCCCTGACGAACGCCGTTGCACGCGAAGTGGGCCCGCAATTGACGCCGGAACAGGACGCGGCGGTCAGCGCGATCGTTGCCGCCCACGGGCACTTCGCGCCGTTCGTGCTGCATGGCGTGACCGGCAGCGGCAAGACCGAGGTCTACCTGCGCGCGATTGCCGCGGTGGTCGCACGCGGCGAACAGGCGCTGGTGCTGGTGCCGGAGATCTCGCTCACGCCGCAACTCGTCGCACGTTTCGCGGCACGATTCCCCGGACCGCTCGCGGTGCTGCATTCAGGGCTTACCGACACCGATCGCCTGCAGGCCTGGCGCGCGGCCCGAGCCGGTTCGGCGCCGGTGGTGATCGGTACGCGGTCGGCCGTGTTCGCACCGCTCGCGCGCCCCGGGCTGATCGTGATCGACGAAGAGCACGACGCGTCGTACAAGCAGCAGGATGGCTTCCGCTATTCTGCGCGCGACCTGGCGCTGGCCCGGGCGCAGCGTCACGGCATCCCCATCGTCCTGGGTTCGGCGACGCCGTCACTCGAAAGCCTCGAGCGCATCCGCGCAGGACGCGCGCAACGCCTCGACCTGCCCAATCGAGCGGCGGGTGCCCGACCGCCGAGCCTGCACCTGATCGACCTGCGCGCTCACGCCGAAACGCAGGGCTTTGCGACGCCAACCCTGCTGAGCATCCGCCGCCACCTCGATGCGGGCGGCCAGGTGCTGATCTACCTGAACCGCCGTGGCTATGCGCCGACGCTGTTCTGCCCAGGCTGCGGCTGGGTCGCGCCCTGCCCGCGTTGCGACGCGCGACTGACCGTGCATCAGCGCGAACGCTCGCTCGATTGCCATCACTGCGGCACGCATCAGCCGCTCCCTGGGCTCTGTCCCGATTGCGGCGAGCCGGTCAAGCCCGTGGGCCAGGGCACGGAGCGCATCGAAGAAACGCTGGCCGACTTCTTCCCCGAATTCGCGCTGGCCCGCATCGACCGCGATGCCGTGCGCAAGCGCGGCTCGCTCGAGGCAACGCTCGAGCGCGTTCACAGCGGCGAGGTGCGGCTGCTGGTCGGCACGCAGATGCTGACCAAAGGTCACCATTTTCCGCTGGTCACGCTGGTGGTCGTGCTGAACGCGGACCAGGGCTTGTTCGGCACGGATTTCCGCGCGGCCGAACGACTCGCGCAAACGATCGTGCAGGTGTCGGGACGCGCGGGACGCGCCGAGAAGCCCGGCGAGGTGCTGATCCAGACGGAGTACCCGGAACATCCGCTGCTGCAGCAACTGGTGCACGGCGGCTACGACGCATTCGCTGCGGCCGCGCTCGTCGAGCGCGAGCAGGCGCATTGGCCGCCGTTCGCCCGCGTCGCCGTGTTGCGTGCCGAAGCGCCGGGACGCGCAGCACCGCTCGCATTTCTCGAGCATGCCAAGGAGCTGCTGGCGACGTGCGACGTTGCAGGCGTCGAGGTGCTCGGCCCGGCGGCTGCGCCGATGGAGCGTCGCGCCGGCCATTACCGCGCGCAGCTGCTGCTGCATGCCGCGACGCATTCGCCCTTGCAGCGACTGCTGGCACGCTGGGTGCCGCTGCTCGAGGTCGCGCCTGACGCACGCAAGGTGCGTTGGGCACTCGATGTCGATCCGCTGGAGCTGTTCTAATGCAGCCAACGCCCCAATTTGAACTCGCGTCGGCTGCCGGAATTCCCTAGACTCTCGGCAGCCTCCGCTCGTTGACGGCAACACCTTGAAATACCTGATAGAAAAGCTCGTGCAGGACGCTCTGGGCGCCCTGCCGGAAGAACTGCGTCCGGCCGGGTCGGCCACCGGCATCGTCGTCGAGCGCACGCGCGACTCGGCCCACGGCGACTTCGCCACCAACGTCGCTTTGCAGCTCGCCAGGACGGCGAAGCGCAAGCCGCGCGACCTGGCGCAGGCGCTCGTCGCGGCGCTGCCGGCCAGCGAGCTCGTGTCCCGCGTCGAGATTGCCGGACCCGGGTTCATCAATTTTTTTCTCGCACCCGCCGCCTACCAGGCTGAACTCGCGCGAGTAATCGACGGCGGCCGTCGCTACGGTCGCACCTCGATCGGCGCCGGCAGGAAAGTGATGGTGGAGTTCGTCTCCGCGAATCCCACGGGGCCGCTGCACGTCGGCCACGGCCGGCACGCGGCATTCGGCGCGTCGCTCGCGAACCTGCTCGACGCTGCCGGCTTCGACGTGTACCGCGAGTACTACATCAACGATGCCGGGCGGCAGATGGAGATCCTCGCCGCGAGCGTGTGGCTGCGGTACCTGGAGAGCTTCGGCGAACAGTTCCCGTTCCCCTCCAATGGCTATCGCGGCGATTACATCCGCCCGATCGCCAGCAAGCTGATCGAGCGCGCGGGACGCTCGCTGCATCAGCCAGCCGCTACGGTATTCGCCAACCTGCCGCCGGACGCACCTGAAGGTGACAAGGACACGTACATCGATGCCGTCATCGAGCGCGCCCGGTCGCTGCTCGGTGCGGCCGGCTTTCGCCAGGCGTTCGACCTCGCTCTCACCGACATCCTCGCCGATATTCGCGACGACCTCGAGGAGTTCGGCGTTCGCTACGACAGCTGGTTCAGCGAGCGCAGCCTCGAAGACGGCGGCGCCATCGACCACGCGCTCGACCTGCTGCGCAGGAACGGCGTCGTCTACCAGAAGGATGGCGCAGAGTGGTTTCGTGCCACCGACTTTGGCGACGAGAAGGACCGCGTCGTCGTGCGCGAAAACGGCATCAAGACCTACTTCGCGTCCGACATTGCCTATCACCTGAACAAGCGCGAACGCGGTTTCGAGCAACTCGTCGACGTGCTCGGCTCCGATCACCACGGCTACATCGCGCGCGTGCGGGCCGGTCTCGTCGCCATGGGCCAGCCCGGCGACTGCCTCGACGTGCGGCTGATGCAGTTCGTCACGCTGTACCGCGGCGGCGAGAAGGTGCAGATGTCGACGCGATCCGGCGAGTTCATCACGCTGCGCGAACTGCGCCACGAGGTGGGCAACGACGCCGCGCGCTTCTTCTACGTGCTCCGCAGCAACGAACAGCACCTCGATTTCGACATGCAGCTCGCGACGTCGCGGTCGAACGAGAATCCCGTCTATTACATCCAGTACGCGCACGCACGCGTGTGCAGCGTGCTGCGACAGATGCGGGAGAAGGGCTTCGAGCACGACGAGGCGCGCGGGCGGGCGAGCCTGGATCGCCTCATCGAGCCGCACGAGCAGGCGTTGCTCGCGACGATGAGCCGCTACCCGGAAGTGATCGAGATGGCCGCGCTCGCGCGGGCGCCGCACGCGCTGGTGCATTACCTGCGCGAACTCGCGACCGACTTCCATGCGTATTACAACGCGCACCAGTTCCTGGTGGCCGACGAGGCCGTGCGCGACGCCCGCATCACCCTGATCCGCGGCGTGCGCCAGTTCGTCTGCAACGGCCTGTGCCTGCTCGGCGTGTCGGCACCGGAGGCCATGTAGTGGCCGGGTCCCGTGGCGGCAACCGCACGCTCAGTCGCGATTACAAGGATGTCCGGCGCCACGTGCCGGGCCAGCCGCCGTTCGGTGGCTGGGCGGGTTTCGGCGCGGGTCTCGGGGTGGGCCTCGTCATTGCGCTCGGCGTGCATCTCTACGGCCGCAACCAGGCCCCCGGCCCGGCCGAACCCATGCCAGCCGCCGCCCAGTCACCCGCGTCCGAGTCGGCGTCGGACGATGGCGCGGTGAGCGCCGCGGACCTGCCGGCTGAGCCTGAGCTCGACTTCTACGACATGCTGCCGAAGCAGGAAGTGGAGGTGCCGGGCAAGGCTGCCAAGGCCGCGACGCCCGCTGCGAAGACGCCGCTGCCGACCGGCGGCGCGGTCCTGCAAGCGGGTTCCTTCAAGCGGTCGGCGGAAGCCGAGAAGATGCAGGCACAGCTCGCGCTCGTGGGGATCTCGGCGAAGATCCAGCGAGCCTCGGTGGACGACGAGACCTGGTACCGCGTGCGCATCGGCCCGATCGCCACGGTCGACGAACTGCAGGGCATCCAGTCAAAGCTGCGCGAGGCCGAGATTTCCGCCACCGCGGTGACGCCCGACGTGGCCCAGTTGCCCTGACGCGGGGGAGCCTGCACCCGGATCGCCTGACGCCTCCGTGCGTGCAACGGCATGGCAACGCGATCCCTGCTGAGACTCTCCGGCTGCAGGCTCCCTGCGTGAATCTTCCCCCCGCGGGCCGGGACCGGGCGCGTCGATTAAGTGCAACGATCAGCCAGAAACGCCGCCTCCCTGCTCGGAGCTGGCGCTCCGGCGGTCGAGCTGGCGCAGCGTGATCGCTTCCGCAACGTGCTCGGCGCCGACTCCGGGCCTGCCTGCAAGATCGGCGATGGTGCGCGCGACGCGCAGCACCCGGTGATACGCGCGAGCCGACAGCCCAAGCTGGCGCATTGCGCGTGCCAGCAGTTCGAGCGCCGCAGGATCCGCGCAGCACTGGACGGCGAGGTCATTGCCTTCGAGCCGGGCATTGGTGCGCGCCTGCCGGTGTCGCTGCAGTAAGCGCGCCTCTGCGACCCTGGCCGCGACAGCGGCCGAGCGTTCAGGGAGCGCGGTCGCGGCGATCTCCTCCAGCGCAACCCGCCCCACTTCCACGTGCAGATCGATCCGGTCGAGCAAGGGGCCCGAGATCCGGCTGCGATAGGCGGCGATGCGCTCGGGCGGACAGCGGCAGCGCCCGCGCACATCGCCGAAGTGCCCGCAAGGACACGGATTCATCGCGGCCACCAGCTGGAACCGCGCCGGGTAATCGGCTTGTCGCGCCGCCCGCGACAGCACGATGTGGCCGCTCTCCAGCGGTTCGCGCAGCACCTCGAGCACGCTGCGATCGAACTCCGGCAGCTCGTCCAGGAACAGCACGCCGTTGTGCGCGAGCGAAATCTCGCCCGGTCGCGGGCGCCCGCCGCCGCCGACGAGTGCGACGGCCGACGCCGTGTGATGCGGCGCGCGAAACGGTCGCCGCCGCCAGCCCTCGAGCCGAAAGCCGTGCAGCGACAGGGAACGGATCGCCGCCGTCTCGATGGCTTCGTCCTCGTCGAGTTCCGGCAGCAGCCCGGGCAGCCGCTGCGCCAGCATGCTCTTGCCGCTGCCCGGCGGACCAATCAGCAGCAGGCTGTGCTCGCCAGCGGCCGCAATCTCGAGGGCACGTCGCGCTCCCGCCTGCCCCCCGCACATCGACCAGGTCGGGACCGTGCGGGTCTGCGCCGAGCGCGGGTGAGACGACCGCCACTTCAAGCGCCAGCGCCTGCTGTCCCGCCGCGTGCCGGCAGACATCCCGCAGATGCGGGGCGACGAACACGCGAGTGCCTTGCGCGAGTACCGCTTCGCGGCCATTGGCCAGCGGCACGATCAGGTCGTGGCCGACCCGCGCGGCCTGCAGCGCGCTGGGCAGCAAGCCACGCGTGCCGTGCAGTTCGCCGCCGAGCGACAGCTCGCCATAGAGTTCGACGCCCGCGAACGGCCCCGCCGGCAATCGCTCCGACGCCACGAGGATGCCGACCGCGATGGCCAGGTCGAACCGGCCTCCTTCCTTGGGCAGGTCGGCCGGCGCGAGATTGACCGTGACGCGACCTGCCGGAAAGTCGTAGCCGCAATTGGCCAGCGCCGCGCGCACCCGGTCCTTGCTCTCCTTGACCGCGGTTTCGAGCAACCCGACCACCGAGAAGGAGGGCAGGCCTGCCCCGACGTCGACTTCGACCCGCACCAGCGGCGCCTCGAGACCCTGCGGCGTGCGACTGAACAGCGTGGCGAGCGTCATGACGGGTCCGGCAGCGATGATTGGTGCTGTCGATATGCCGCGATGGCATGGCACGCTCAAGCGGAGAATCGTTCTCTTTCGCATAGAATGCCGGCATGAAACTGCACCAGTTGCGCTATCTCGCCGCGGTGGCCCAGACCGGGCTCAACATCACGGCCGCTGCCGAGAAGCTGCACACGTCGCAGCCGGGCGTGAGCAAGCAGATCAAGCTGCTCGAGGATGAACTCGGCTTCCAGATCTTCGTGCGCGACGGCCGCAACCTGACCCGCGTCACGCCGGCGGGGCAGCAGGTCATCGAGCGCGCGGTCAAGATTCTGCGCGAGGTGCAGAACATCAAGCGCCTCTCGGACGACCTCAAGGACGAGGAGCGCGGCTCGCTCTCGATCGCGACCACGCACACGCAGGCACGCTACGTGCTGCCCGAGGTCATCAAGCAGTTCCGCGAGCGGTATCCGGAGGTGCGCCTGCACCTGCACCAGGGCACGTCGGAGCAGATCGCGGAGATGGCGGCGCTCGATCGCATCGATTTCGCCATCGCCACCGGCTCGGAAGCGCTCTTTGACGGCTATTCGCTGCTGCCCTGCTATCGCTGGCACCGGCACGTCGTCGTGCCGCGCAATCATCCGCTGGCGCGCCTGAAGAAAGCGCTGACGCTGAAGCAGCTGGCGGCGTACCCCATCGTGACGTACGTCTTCAGCTTCACCGGCCCGTCGTCACTGCACGGCATTTTCGCGAAAGAAGGCCTGGTGCCGAACGTCGTGCTGACGGCGCGCGATGCCGACGTGATCAAGACCTACGTGCGTCTCGGCCTCGGCGTCGGCATCGTCGCCAGCATGGCGGTCGAACAGAAGGACGACGCCGACCTGGTGCACATCGACGCGTCCGACCTGTTCCCGGCACACGACGTGGATCGGTTTCCGGCGCGGCGGCCTGCTGCGCAAATACCAGCTCGATTTCATCCAGCTCTTCGCGCCGCACCTCACGCGCCGCCTGGTCGAGCGGGCAGCGGGCGCATCGACCCAGGCAGACGTGGCACAGCTCACGGCCGGAATCGAAGTCCCCCTGCGCTGAGGCAGTTCGCCCGGCAGCGATGCGGCTGCGGTTGTGGCGGATTTGCCGCACTTGCGCGTTATCGCGTCGGGCTCCGCGGTTATACGTTGTCACCGTTTTCTAACCGGCCAGCGACTGACCCTGTCACCGCGGACTCTTAGTATCGCGCTCAACCCTTCCATGGAGAGCGAGTGATGCAACCCGCAAGTTCGACCCGCCGGGTACTGGCAGTGGCGATCGCCGCGGCACTGCTGCCCGCAGTCGTCCACGCCGACCCGACCAACGCCGAGCTGCTGCAGAAGATCGAGGAACTGAGCCAGAAGGTGCTGGTGCTCGAGCGCAAGCTCGAGGTGCAGGACGAAGCGACGAAGACGGCTGCCACCACGGTGCCGGTGGTGAAAGCCAGTCCGCGCGGCTTCAGCCTCGCGTCTGCCGACAGCCAGAACCAGATCAAGCTGCGCGGCGTGATCCACACCGACGGTCGCTTCTTCGGGAGCGACGACCCTGAGGGCCTGAAGGACACCTGGCAGGCCACGCGCGTGCGCCCGATCGTCGAGGGCACGCTCGGCGGCATCTACGATTTCCGCATCACGCCGGACTTCGGCCAGGGCCGCACCGTCATCCAGGACGCGTACGTCACGGCGCGGTTCAAGCCGCAAGTGCAGGTCACAGCCGGCAAGTTCAAGGTGCCGGTCGGCCTCGAACGCGTGCAGTCGGCGAGCGACATCCGCATGGTCGCGCGCGGCTTCCCGACCCAGCTCGCGCCGAACCGCGACGTCGGGCTGCAGGTGGCCGGCGGCTTCGGCGGCGATCGCCTCAGCTACGCCGTCGCCTGGCTGAACGGCTCGAACGACGGCGGCAGCAGCGAAGCGTTCGCAGACGTCGACCTGAACGACGACAAGGAGTATGCAGCGCGGGTCTTCGCTCACCCGTTCGGCGACAGCGAGAATTTCGCTTTGCGCGGGCTCGGCGTCGGCATCGCCGGCACCTACACGTCGCAGACGGGCACGACCGCGCAGCCGCTGCTGCCGGTCTTGCGTACACCAGCACAGTCGACGTTCTTCCGCTACCGCACCGGCACGACTCCGACACTCGCCGACGGCGAACGCACGCGGCTCGCGCCGCAGTTCTACTACTACGCCGGCCGCTTCGGGTTGCTCGGCGAATACTCCACCGTGTCGCAGGACGTCTCGCGCACCACGACCGCTGGTCGGCGTGAAGACACTCTCGACACGACAGCCTGGCAGGTCCAGGCCTCCTGGTTCCTGACCGGTGAAGAGGAGAGCTTCCGTGGCTTCAAACCGAACAACGTCTTCTCCCTGGCCAACGCTACCTGGGGAGCCTTCGAGCTGGTCGCGCGCTACCAGGAGCTGGATCCCGACGATGATGCCTTCGTGGGCGGTGCGGCCTCTTTCGCGGATCCGGCCAACGCTGCCAGCCAGGCCACGGCTTACGGCCTGGGCCTCAACTGGTACCTCAACGAAAACCTGAAGTGGGTCCTGAACTACGACCACACGAGTTTCGACGGCGGCGCCGCGGACGGTGCAGACCGCGAGGACGAGGACGTGTTCCTGACCCGCTTTGCCCTTGGATTCTGAACGGAGATCGGACCATGTCGACCCATCGATTCCTGCAGCTGCTCACGGCCCCCGCATTGCTGGCGGTGATGCTGCTGACGAGCCCCGCCCTGCACGCGGCAACGACGACCCTGCTCAACGCGTCGTACGATCCGACGCGCGAACTGTACGACGACTACAACAAGGCCTTCGCGCGGTACTGGAAGGCCAAGTCCGGCAAGGACATCAGCATCCGCCAGTCGCACGGCGGCTCGGGCAAGCAGGCGCGCACGGTCATCGACGGCCTCGCTGCCGACGTCGTCACGCTGGCACTCGCCTACGATATCGACGCGCTCGCCACGCAGGGCAAGCTGCTGCCGGCCAACTGGCAGACCCGGCTGCCGCACAACAGCTCGCCGTACACGTCGACGATCGTGTTCCTGGTGCGCAAGGGCAACCCGAAGCAGATCAGGGACTGGAATGATCTCGCGCGGCCCGGCGTCGCCGTGATCACGCCGAATCCCAAGACGTCGGGTGGCGCGCGCTGGAACTACCTGGCCGCGTGGGCCTGGGCCCTGAAGCAGCCGGGTGGCAGTCCCGCGACGGCCGCAACGTTCGTCGGCAAGCTGTTCAAGAATGTCCCGGTGCTCGATACGGGTGCGCGCGGATCACTCACGACGTTCGCGCAGCGCGGCATCGGCGATGTGCTGATCTCGTGGGAGAACGAAGCGTTCCTGGCGACGAAGCAGCTCGGCAAGGACAAGTTCGAGATCGTCGTGCCGTCGCTCAGCATCCTCGCCGAACCGCCGGTCGCGGTCGTCGACAAAGTCGCCATCCGTCGTGGCACTACGATCGAAGCCCGCGCCTACCTCGAGTACCTGTACTCGAAGGAAGGCCAGGAGATCGTCGCGAGGCACTACTACCGACCGCGCGACCCGGAGGTTGCCGCGAAGTACTCGAACACCTTCCCCAGGGTGAACCTGGTGACCATCGCCGACTTCGGCGGCTGGGCGAAGGCCCATGCCACGCACTTCGCCGACGGCGGCACGTTCGACAGGATCTACGCCCGCTGACGGGCCGCGACAGGCAGCGCCGGCGACGACTCAGGGACGAGTTGCCGCCGGCACCACTGCCGGTCGCGTTACCATGTCGCCCCCTGGAGACCTGCGCATGAAGATTCCCGTTTCCCTGTCAGGGCTGGTGTTGGTCGCCGCCCTGCTGGGTTGCCTGGTCAGCCCTGGCGCTCGCGCCGAGGTGACGCTGCTCAACGTGTCTTACGACCCGACGCGTGAGTTCTACGATGCGTACAACCAGGAGTTCGCGCAGTTCTGGAAAAAGCAGACTGGCGAGGACGTCTCCATCCGGCAGTCGCACGGCGGTTCGGGGAAGCAGGCGCGCATGGTCGTCGATGGCCTGCCGGCCGACGTGGTGACGCTCGCGCTGGCCTATGACATCGACGCGCTGGCCAGCAGAGGCAAGCTGCTGCCTGCCAACTGGCAGGGTCGGCTGCCCCACAACAGCTCACCCTACACCTCGACGATCGTGTTCCTCGTGCGCAAGGGCAATCCGAAAGGCATCCGTGACTGGGGCGACCTGATCAAGCCGGGCGTCGAAGTCATCACGCCGAATCCCAGGACGTCGGGCGGCGCGCGCTGGAACTACCTGGCCGCCTGGGCGTGGGCGCTGCACCAACCGGGCGGCAGCGAGGTCTCGGCTGCGGAATTCATCGGCAAGCTCTACAAGAACGTGCCGGTGCTCGATACGGGCGCCCGCGCCTCGCTCACGACGTTCGCGCAGCGGGGCATCGGGGACGTCATCATCACGTGGGAGAACGAGGCTTTCATGGCTTCGCAGCGGCTGCAGCAGCAGGAACTGGAGACGGTCGTGCCGTCGATCAGCATCCTCGCGGAGCCTCCCGTCGCCGTGGTGGACAAAGTCGCCATCCGTCGCGGGACCGTCGCAGTCGCGCGTGCCTACGTCGAGCACCTGTATTCGCAGGAAGCGCAGGAGATCGCGGCCCAGCACCATTACCGGCCACGCGATCCGGAGGTCGCGGCGCGGCACGCAGCGACCTTTCCGTCCGTCCACATGCTGACCATCGCCGACTTCGGCGGCTGGAAGACAGTCAATGCCACGCATTTTGCAGAGGGTGCCGCATTCGACCGGATCTACCTGCGCAAGTGACACAGGCGCCGTTTGTGGCAAGCTGCCGGGCACATGGTAGCCGGCCGTAAACTGCATACGTCATCGAGCCCGGGCGCACGCACGCCCCCCGCGGAAGGTGCCTTTGCCAGCCTCAAGGGGCTCGGCGAAGTTTTCCACTACACCGGGCATGCGCTCGAACTGGTCTGGTCGACGAGCAAGCCGCTCACCGTAGCGCTGGCTGCGCTCACGCTGCTGGCCGGCATGCTGCCCGCCGGCATTGCGTTCGTCGGCGCGAAGATCGTCGATGCGGTCGTGACGGCGGTCGGCCTGCACCAGGCCTCGGGCGGGACCGATCTCTCCACCGTGCTCGGTTACGTCGTGCTCGAAGGCGTGCTGGTGGCCGCGCTTGCGGCCGTGCAGCGCGGGCTTTCGACCTGCCAGTCCCTGCTGCGCGCCCAGCTCGGCCAGCGCGTGAACGAGATGATCCTCGAGAAGGCGCTCACGCTCGACCTGCGTCATTTCGAGGACTCGGAGTTCTACGACAAGCTGACGCGAGCGCGACGGGAGGCGTCGACGCGCCCGCTGGCCCTCGTGATGAGCAGCTTCGGCCTGGTGCAGAACGCGATTGCGCTGCTCAGTTTCGGCACGCTGCTGGCGCAGTTCTCGCCGTGGGCCGTCGCGGTGCTGTTGCTCGCGGGCCTGCCTTCTTTCGTCGCCGAAGCCAAGTTCTCCGGCGACGCCTTCCGTCTCTTCCGCTGGCGCTCACCCGAGACGCGCATGCAGATGTACCTGGAGACGGTCATTGCGCGTGAAGACCACGCCAAGGAAGTGAAGCTGTTCGAGCTGGGGCCGCGCCTGCTCGACCGCTACCGGCAGATTTTCCAGAAGGTGTTTCGCGAGGACCGCGCGCTCACGATCCGCCGCGACACCTGGGGCTTTTTCCTGGGTCTCGTCAGCACCGGCGCGTTCTACGCAGCCTACGCGTGGGTCGCCGTGAGCGCGGTGCGTGGCCAGATCACGCTCGGCCAGATGACGATGTACGTGCTGCTGTTCCGGCAGGGCCAGTCGGCCGTATCCTCGATCCTCTCTGCGATTGGCGGCATGTACGAAGATAACCTGTACCTGTCGACGCTCTACGACTACCTCGATACGCCGGTGGCGGCTGCGACGGGAACAGTGACAACGGGCGCCTCGCCGGGTACCGGCCTGCAGTTCGAACAGGTCAGCTTCACTTATCCAGGCGCGACAGAACCGGCGGTCCGCGACGTGAGTTTCACGCTGCGACCGGGCGAAAGCCTGGCACTGGTCGGCGAAAACGGCTCCGGCAAGACGACGCTGATCAAGCTGCTGACGCGTCTCTACACGCCGGACAGCGGACGCATCCTGCTCGACGGCACCAATCTCGACGACTGGCAGCCGGCAGCGCTGCGGCGACGCGTCGGCGTGATCTTCCAGGACTTCGCGCGCTACCAGCTCAAGGTAGGCGAGAACATCGGCGCGGGCGACGTCACTCACTTCGAGGACGAAGCACGCTGGCGCGCAGCGGCCGGGCTCGGCATGGCGGCGCCGTTCATCGAGGAGCTGCCGGGCGGCTACGCGACGCAACTCGGCAAGTGGTTCAAGGACGGCCGCGAGCTGTCGGGCGGCCAGTGGCAGAAAGTCGCGCTGTCACGCGCGTTCATGCGCGAGGACGCCGACATCCTCGTGCTCGACGAGCCCACGGCGGCGATGGACGCGCGCGCCGAAGCGCAGGTCTTCGAACAGTTCCAGGCCCTCGCCCGCTCGCGCATGGTGATCCTGATCTCGCATCGCTTTTCGACGGTGCGCATGGCCGACCAGATCCTCGTGATCGAGGGCGGCCGCGTTCTCGAGCGCGGCAGCCATGAGGCGTTGATGCAACTCGGCGGGCATTACGCCGGGTTGTTCGCGTTGCAGGCGCGGGGGTACAGGTGAGGAAGGGGAGGAAGGGAGGAAGGTCAGGAAAAGGAACCTCGCGCCCATGACGCTCGCAACAAAGATCATCGCTGGAGTGCTGCTACTCGTGACCGGTGCGATCGGCGCGGCCTTCATCGCCTGGCGCGTGCCGGATCAACCCGTCTCAGCACTGCAGGCAAAATGGGCGCCGCCGCCGTCGCAGTTCATCGCGGTGCGCGGCATGCAGGTGCACGTGCGCGACGAAGGTCCGCGCGACGACCCGGTGCCAATCGTTCTGCTGCACGGAACCGGCGCCTCGCTCCACACCTGGGACGGCTGGACCCGGGAGCTGACCCGCGAGCGCCGCGTGATCCGCTTCGACCTGCCCGGCTTCGGACTGACGGGACCCTCTCCCGACGGGGTCTACTCCATCGAGAGCTACGTCGACACCGTGCTCGCCGTGGCCGACACGCTTGGCGTGCAGCGCTTCATCCTCGCTGGCAACTCGCTCGGCGGCTACGTCGCGTGGGCCACCGCCGTCCTGCATCCAGAGCGCGTCGAGCGCCTGATCCTGGTCGACGCGGCCGGCTACCCGTTCCAGTCGCAATCCGTGCCTCTCGCCTTTCGGATCGCGCGCACGCCGCTACTCAACGTGCTCATGCGCGACGTCCTGCCCCGCGGTGTCGTCGACCGCAGCCTGCGCGACGTCTACGGCGACCCGACCAAGGTGACGCCCGACCTCGTCGATCGCTACTTCGATCTCGCCTCGCGCGCCGGCAATCGCGCCGCACTGGTGGCCCGGTTCGACCAGACGAAGCCCGGCTCGCTGGCGGAGCGAGTAACTGAGATCCAGGTGCCGACGCTGATCCTGTGGGGCGGCAAGGACCGCCTGATTCCGCTCGAGTTCGGCGAACGGTTTGCGCACGACATCCACGGCAGTCGCCTGGTCGTGTTCGACGCACTTGGGCACGTGCCCCATGAAGAGGATCCGGCGCGCACGGTCGCAGCGGTGCTGCCGTTCATCCAGAGCGAGCACTGACACCGCGCCACGTCGACAGACTGTTTGCGCTCAACCTCAATCGTCTCGGCAAGACTCGCGGCCGTCCCCGCTGGCGCGGGGCTCCTAGGGCGCGCGACTGTAGACCACGCGCCCGGCCAGTATCGTGTGCAGCACCTGCGCCGAGGCGAGCTCGGCGTCGGGCACGCGCAGGATGTCGCGATCGAGCACCACGAAATCGGCCAGCTTGCCCGGCGCGAGGCTGCCCTTGAGGTCTTCCTCGAAGCCGGCGTAGGCGTTGTTCCAGGTGTAACTGGCGAGCGCCTCCTGGCGCGTCATGTTCTGCTCGGGGTGAAAGCGCTGGCCGTTCACCATCTCGCGCGTGACCGAGGCGCGGAAGCTCGCCAGCGGGTCGATGTCCTCAACCGGCACGTCCGTGCCGTTGCTCACCAGCGCGCCGGAATCGATCAACGAGCGCCACACGTAGGTACGCTCGCCGGCGCGAGGCTCGCCGAGTCGCTTAGGCACCCACGGTCCGTCCGAGCTCGCGTGGACGCCCTGCATCGAGGCAATCACGCCGAGCCTGGCGAAGCGTGGCACGTCGATCGGATGCAGATGCTGCGCGTGCTCGATGCGCCAGCGCAGCGCCCGACCGTCACGCCCACGCTGCGCGCGCTCGTAGAGATCGAGAATCTCGCGATTGGCGCGGTCGCCAATCGCATGCGTGTTCAGCTGGTACCCGTTGGCAGCCGCAAGCTCCGCGGTGCGCTCGATCGACTCCAGGCTGTCGACTACGAGCCCGGTACTGTCGGGTGCGTCCGTGTACGGCTCGAGCAGCCAGGCACTGCGGGAACCAAGCGCACCATCCACCATGCGCTTGATCGCGCGCACGGTCAGGAAGTGATTCGCGTGCCCGACCAGCCGGTAACGCGGCAGTTCCTTTGCCAGGCGCTCGACGCTCTCGCCACCCACCATTGCGTAGAGCCGGACCGGCAACTCGCCGGCCGCCGCCAGCTCGCGATAGAGATCGATCGTCGCGAACGACGCACCCGCATCGTGGAACGTGGTGACGCCCTTGCTGAGCGCTTCCTGCCCGGCCCGGCGCACCTGTTCGACCTGCAATCGACGCTGCTCCGCGACGGGCAACGCGGCCAGCGCGCGCTGCTGTGCCGCGAACACCGGATCGGCGGCCGTATCGACCAGCCAACCGGTCGGCGTGCCTTTCGCATCCCGCACGACCTGTCCACCGGTGGGATCGGTCGCCTTGGCGTCGATGCCGGCCAGCGCCAGCGCCGCCGCGTTCACGATCACGCCGTGGCCGCTCGCGTGCTCGAGCGCCACGGGATTACGCGGTGCCACGGCGTTCAGTGCCACATTGGTCGGCACGCCGCCCACCGCGTCGTCGGGCAACCCGCGCCATTTCTCCTGGTGCCAGCCACGGCCGACGATCCACGTGCCCGGTGCGGCGGTGGCCGCCGCCTCCTTGACCTGCGCAACGATGTCCTCCCAGCGCTGCGCACCGCGCAAGTCGAGCGTGCCGAGCGACTCGCCGAGCGACATGAAGTGACCGTGGCCCTCGATGAACCCCGGCACGACCCGGCGTCCGCCGGCCTCGAGGCGGCGCGTGGCGGGTCCAACGAAGAGCGAATCTCGGCATCGCTGCCGACCGCCACGATGCGGTCGCGCGCGGCAAGTGCGTGGCCTCCCGGACGGGCCGGATCAGCGTCGCGATTGCGGCACCGACCACCACAGGTCGGCGGTGACTCCCGCGGCGCGGGCGATGCCCGTGGCCAGCCACAGTGTCACGGCGGCGATTCCGATCAAGCGCTTGTTCGAAATCCCCGGGGGCGGCGGCTGCGCGGTTGCCGCAGTACGCTGTCACCGAACCGCCTTTTTCAGGAAGCAGGTCTTAAGGACGACGGTGTTGCGACCCTGCCCGCATTCGATCGCTTCCTCGTCGTCGGTGAGGCGAATGTTCTTGAACACCGTGCCGCGCTTCAGCGTCTCCGACGAGCCTTTCACCTTCAGGTCCTTGATGACCTGCACCGAATCGCCCTCGGCCAGCGGGTTGCCGTTGCTGTCTTTCACCGTCATGTCGAAGATTCCTGCGTGACTGGCCCGCAAGGATGAACCCGGGTCACTTCGTCCGCAACTTCGTGCGTCGGCCTGCGCGCGCGGCGTACCGCGTCCTGGCGTCGAATTCGTCGAGGTCGAGCTCGACGTTCTTGCCGGCATAGACGGTATCGCGCAGCCATGCCAGTTCTTCCTGCACGGCTTCCTGCGACCGCACTTCGACGAACCAGCAGCGGCGACCGGCATCCCACCAGTACCCGCGTTGCTTGAGCACGTCCTTGGTCTCGAACGGCGAGTTGTTCGCCCACAACCGGAACGATGGGTTGCGAGCAGAGTCCAGCAGCACTTTCAGCGCGGTGCCTCCTGTCGCGCCGAACGGCTGCGACAGCACTTCGAGCAGCGCGTGGCAATCGGCTTCGGCGCGGTGACCGTCGTAGAAGAAGCCGTGCCGATACGCGAGGTACTCGAGCTTGGAACTGGCGATGCCCGCGTCGCTCCACGTCACTTCCTGCCACGAACAGCCCCACGGCAGCGTGGCGAACACCGGCAGGCGCGGCTCGAGGAACTTGCGGTCGAAGCCGGCGTTGTGCGCGATCACGATGCCGACGGACTCGAGCAGCTGACCGACGCGCGCGTCGTCGATGCGCTGGCCCGCGACCATTGCATCGGTAATGCCGTGAATGGCCGTCGACGCGGGCGGGATCGGCATGCCCGGATCTTCGAGCGCATCGTAAGTCTCGAGCACACGCCCAACGGTTCCCGTGACGTGGCAGTACTCAACCACGACGATCGCGAGTTCGATGACCTTGTCGGCCGTCGGATCCGTCCCGGTGGTTTCCGTGTCGACGATCGCGGCGGGCCTGACGGCATGCCCGGCAACGGCGGGCGCTGGCGCGACGTGTCCAGCCGCCGCAACACCCGATAGTCCGGATGCGCTGCCAGCTTCGCCGCCATCACTTCCAGCTCATCTCGCTCTGACATTTCTCTGCCTTCCCTCGGTGCGTGCAGCAGAACCTTCCGCAACAACCGCACCTCTCGACTACCCCTCCCCTCCTATCCCTGGTCTCCTGCCTCCTCCCCTTCCCGCCCTTCCTCCCCTTCCTACCCCTTCTCCTCCAGCCTGTACCCCGCCCCCGCCACCGTCTGCAGCACCTGCGGCGCCGCCGGATCTTCCTCGATCTTCTGCCGCAACCGGTGCACCAGCTGCTTGAGCAACTGCCGGTCGCCGCTGCCACGATGCCCCCACACGTGCGTGAGCAGTCGCTCGGTGCCGACGACGTGGCCGGCATTCGCGATCAGGATCTGCAGCAGGCGCGATTCGAGCTTCGTCAGTTTGACAGGCTGCGCCGCGCCAACATGCAGCAGATGCGCTTCCAGGTCGAGGCGCAGCGAGCCGACGGTCATTGAACCGCCCGTTTCGAGACCCGCGCGTCGCAGCAGCGCCCGCGCTCGCGCCAGCAGCGTGCGCGGACTGAACGGCTTGGTGAGATAGTCGTCCGCGCCGAGATCGAGCGCCCGCACCAGGTCTTCCTCCTCGCCGCGCGCCGTCAACATCATCACGGGGATACGCGACTGCCGGCGAATCGCCGTGCAGATGTCGAAGCCGCTGCCGCCGGGCAGGTTGATGTCCAGGATCGCGAGGTCGGGCGACTCCGCGGCAAACACCTGCAGCGCCGACGGCACGTCTATCGCCTTGACGACGACGAAACCTGACTGCGTCAGCGCGAAACCGACGAGCGACAACAGGTCAGGATCGTCATCGACGACCAGGATCTTCATGACGCGTCCGTCCCTCCGGCAGGCAACCGGACCACGAAGCGCGTGAGCCCCTCCTCGCCGCGCATGGCCGCCACCGTGCCGCCATGACGTTCCACGATAGACTTCACGATCCACAGTCCCAGGCCGAGACCGCGCGGCTCCGGCTCTTCTGCAGACGCACGATGGAAGCGCTCGAAGATCGAGCCACGCTCGCTCTCCGTAACACCGGCACCGGCATCGTCCACGCTGGTTTCCAGCATGCCGTCGACGAGTCGCGCGCCAATGCTGACCGTGCTGCCCTCCGGCCCGAACTTGTTGGCGTTGGCCAGCAGGTTGACGAAGACCTGCGTCAGGCGCGGCCCGTCACCCACCAGCGCAGGCAACGCGTCCGGCACGTCCACCGCGAGCGTCTGGCCGCGTTGCGTGAACAGGCTGCCCACGAGTTCCACCGCGTCCTGCACGATGTCGTGCAGCTGCAGGTGCTGCTGGCGGATCGCGAGCTGCCCCGATTCGATGCGCACGCTCTCGAGCAGGTTGTCGATCAGCCGCGTCAACCGCAGCGAGCCCCGGCGCAACGAGGTCACGAGTTCCTCGAGCTGCTCACGCGGCAGCACGTGCAGGTTTTCCTGCAGCAGCTCGATCGACGCGAGCTGCGCGGCAAGCGGCGTGCGGAACTCGTGCGAAATGTTGGCGAGGATCGTGTCGCGCGCGCGGCGGGCCGCCTCGAGGTCGGTCTCGTCGCGCATGACCTGCACCTGCAGGCCGTCGACCATGCCGGCGCTGGTGATGATCACCGTGCGCTTCGCGCCATCCGCGCGCTGGAGGAACTCCGTTGCCTGCGCCTGGCCGTGCTCGCGCGAGGCGACGATCGGGCACGCGCTGTCGCAGGGCCGCGTTCCATCCGGCAAGGCGCAGGGCTTGAGCACGTCGCCGCAGAACCTGCCGACGGCCGTGGCGGACTCGACGCCGAGCATGCGCTCCGCCTGCGGGTTGAGATATTTCACGTTGCGGTTGGAGTCGACGGCATACACGCCCTCGACGACTCCGCGCAGCATCGCCTGCGCGTCGGCCTCGCGCCGGCGCAAGGTCGCCGTGAGCTCGACCAGGTGGCGTCGCATGTCCTCGAGGGTTTTGGCGAGCGCAACGACCTCGGGACCACCGCCCGCGACAGGAATCGAGGCGGAAAAGTCGCCCCGCCCGAGGCGGGTCGCGGATTCGGCGACGGACTGCAGCGGCCGCACGATGCGCCGCGCCAGCAGCAGCGCAGCAGCGACGGCACCGACGCTCAGCAGGAAGGCCGTCCAGCCGAGGCGGCGCACGAATCCGGCCACGGCCGAGTCGCTCTCGGACGCTGGCAGGCGCGCCTCGAGCAACGCGATGCCCTCGCCGGTTGACGCGAAGATCGGGGTGCTCGACGCATACAGGTCGCGCGGCTCGATGCGGCGCGCCACGCTTTCGGCACGCGCGAGCGCCGTCGAGTGCAGTTCCTTGAAATCGGGCTCGACGTTGTCGAGCCAGTTCGACAGGCGGACGAGACGGATCGGCATGCCCGCCTGCTGGGACAGGGCAACGGCCAGCCGGGCGTCGAAATAGCGCAACGCGACGACGCGGGTTTCGACGAAGTTGGGCACCAGCGCCGTGGCGCCGATCAGGCCCTCCGGCTGCCAGGCCGGGGCCAGCATGAAGCGTTCGCCCTGGTCCGCCGTCGCTTCGAGCGTCTCGTTCCACGCCACGTTACGGCCCGTGCTTGCGATCACGTTCGGCCCGACGATGACGGCGCAGGCGCCGAGATTGAGCGCGCCACAGGTCCGTCGCAGGAACAGCTCGGCCTGCTCGCGACTGCCCGCGCGTATCAGCCTCTGCAACGGCTGGCGGTCCGCCAGCACGCGCGTCGTCGTGAGCGTGTCTTCGCTGAGGCGACGCAGTTCCTCGCGCGCGGCAACGCCGGCGAGCTGGACCCGGGCGATCGCCTGCTGTTCGGCCTGCTTGTGCAGCAGGCCGACGGCGCTGATGGCCAGCACCACGATCGCGGCGAGCACGAGCCCGCCGATCGTAAGCGTGAGCGTGCGCTCGAGCGTGGCCGGCCCGGCCGCCAGTCGCCTGAGGCTCGCCATCCAGTCTTTGAGCAATGCAGGAATTCTGTCCATCAGCCTGTGCGCCGGTCGGCACGCCACTCCACGAGCGTCTTGATCACGAGCGTCACGATCGCCAGCAGCGCGAGCACGGACGCCACCGCGAAGGCTGCCACGAACAGGTACTCGTTGTAGAGGATCTCTACCTGCAGCGGCAGCGTCGTCGTCAGGCCGCGCATATGGCCCGACACGACGGACACCGCGCCGAACTCGCCCATGGCGCGGGCGTTGCACAGGATCACCCCGTAGATGAGACCCCAGCGGATCTTCGGCAGCGTGACGCGCAGGAAGGTCGTCCAGGCACCGGCGCCGAGCGTGATGGCGGCCTCCTCCTCCTCGCTGCCCTGCTGCTGCATGAGCGGAATCAGCTCGCGCGCAACATAAGGAAAAGTCACGAACAGGGTGGCCAGCACGATGCCTGGCACCGCGAAGATGACCTGGATGTCGCGATCCTGCAGCCACTGGCCCCACCAGCCGTGTGCGCCGAACAGCATGACGAACACCAGGCCCGCGATGACCGGCGAAATCGCGAACGGCAGGTCGATCAGGGTGATCAGCAGGCTCTTGCCCTTGAACTCGAACTTGGCGATCGCCCAGGCGGCCGCGATGCCGAACAGCGTGTTGACAGGCACGACGATCGCCGCCGTGAGCAGCGTCAGCTTGATCGCGGCGAGCGTGTCCGGGTTGTCGAACGACTCGAGGAAGACGCTCCAGCCCTCCGCGAACGCCTGCCCGAGCACGGCCCCGAGCGGCGCCAGCAGCAGCAGGGCCAGGAAACCGATCGCCACCGAGATCAGCGCGAGGCGTCCGGCACGCACGCCTGGCGGCACATACCTGCGCTTCTCGAACCGCGGAGCTGCGCCAGCCATGTCAGGCCCCCGCCTTCTGGTTACGGGGGCGCCTGCGCCGCTCGACCCTGCGGCCACTGTCCACCGGCCCGGAATGACGCCGGCGGCTCCACGACTGCACCAGGTTGATGGCGAACAGCATCAGGAAAGAGACGAGCAGCATCATGAACCCGAGCGCTGCGGCGCCGTTGTAGTCGAATTGCTCGAGCTTGATCACGATCAGGAGCGGCGTGATCTCGGTCTTGAGCGGCAGGTTGCCGGAAATGAACACCACCGAGCCGTACTCGCCGACGCCGCGCGCGAACGCCATCGTAAAGCCCGTGACGAGCGCCGGCAGCACCGCCGGCAGGATGATGCGGCGGAACACCGTGAAGGGACCCGCGCCGAGTGTTTCAGCGGCCTCCTCGAGGTCGCGCTGCGCTTCGACCAGCGCCGGCTGCACCGAGCGCACGACGAACGGCAGGCCGATCAGGATCAGCGCGACGACGACGCCGAGCCACGTGTAGGCCACCTGGACGCCGAACAGCTGCTGCAGCCGCACGCCCAGCCAGCCCGTCGGCGAGAAGACCGTCGCGAGCGCGATGCCCGACACGGCCGTGGGCAACGCGAAGGGCAGGTCGATCAGCGCATCGACCAGGCGGCGCCCCGGAAAATCGTAGCGCACCAGCGACCAGGCGACGATGAAGCCGAAGAAGGCGTTGACGGCTGCGGCGATGAAAGCAGCGCCGAAGCTCAGCCGGTAGGACGCCAGCGCGCGTTCGTCCAGTACCACGTCGAGAAACTCCGACCAGGTCAGCGACGTGGTCTTGAAGACCAGCGCCGCGAGCGGCAGCAGCACGAGGGCGCTCAGGAAGAACGTCGTGAACCCGAGCGTAAGCCCGAATCCCGGGAGGATGCTGGGCTGGCGGAACCAGGCAGCGGCCATCTCAGGCGTCCGCGGCCGGCTCAGCGCGCGCCGAGTTGACGATCAGCACGGGTCGTGCGGGCGTCCCCTCGAGCAGCGACTTGAGCCAGTCCCACTGGATTGCATCCGGGTTCGACGTGCCGAGCACCAGCATGCTGCGTTCGTACGCCGCGAGCTCCTTCTGCAGTTCTTCCGCGACGACGCCTGGCCGCAGTTCGGTGCGCATGTCGAGGCCGTGGTCAGCGAGCGCGGCCGATCGCGCGTCCAGCAGGTTGCGCATGTGCGCGCCCCGCTCGGACTCGGCGGACGCCGCGGGCTGGATACCCAGGTAGATGGCCTCGGCCGCGACGTGGCGCAGCAGACTCGCCGCGACCGCGAGCGTCGCGCGGCGCGACTCGGCGTCGAGCGTGTGGATGACCACGTGGTTCGGCAGCGGTGCCGTGGGCGGCACGCAGAGCAGCTGCACGGCGCCGTGCGTCAGGTGCCACTCCGCTGCCGCCGCGCAATCCGGCCCGGTCGCGATCGCGGGCATGCCCGGCGGCGCCCGCTCGAAGCGACCGATCCGCGTCGCGACACGCGTCTGCATGCGCGTGCCGAGAGTCAGGAGCAGTGGCGAATCGCGGAGTTCGCGGGCAGCCGCTTCGTTCGCAGCCACGGCCGTGAAGCTCGAGATCGGCGTCGGCAGCACGTGGATGCTGCGCGCGCCGACGGCGACCCGCTGTCCGACCGCAACCGGAAAATCGCGTTGTTCCGGCAGCGTGCGCGACACCTCGAGCAAGGAGCCCTGGCCGGTGGAACCCTCGCGTCCCGGCGCCACCGGCACGGGACCGTCGCTGGCCATGCGGACACGCAGGCGCTCGACCGCGCCGCCGAACAGGACTTCCTCGACCTGTCCATGGCTGACGAAATTCGACTTGATTGCGAGTTCGTCGGCGCAGAGTTCCACTTCTTCCGGCCGCAGGATCGCGACCACTTCCCGCGGCACCTCGCCACCCGCCATCGGCGCGGAGCTGAAGCGCACGCCGCGGGGCGTCCGGTAGCCGAGCAGCAGGTTGGCCGCGCCCAGGAACGTCGAGACGAAGCGGGTGGCCGGGCGCGTGTAGAGGTCGTCGGGCTTGCCGCATTCGAGCAGGCGGCCCTGGTGCATGACACCGATGCGGTCGGCGAGTGCGAAGGCTTCTTCCTGGTCATGGGTGACCAGGATCGTCGTCATGTCCAGTTCGCGCTGGATCTGGCGGATGGTCCGGCGCAGCTCCTCGCGGATCTTGGCGTCGAGCGCGCCGAACGGCTCGTCCATCAACAGCACCTCGGGCCGGTGCGCGAGCGCCCGTGCGACGGCAACGCGCTGCTGCTGCCCGCCCGAGAGCTGGGCCGGGAGCCGGTCGTCCATACCCTCGAGGGCGACGAGCTTGAGCAGTTCCTTGCGGCGCGCGCGTCGTTCCGCGCTTTTCACCTTGCGGACGCGCAGCGCGAACTCGATGTTGTCGCCGATGGTCATGTGGCGGAACAACGCATAGTGCTGGAAGACGAAACCCACGTGGCGCTCGCGCGAGTTCACGTGAGTCACGTCGCGGCCGTGCAGCGCCACCCGGCCATGGTCGATCTCGGTGAGACCGGCAATGGCACGCAGCAGCGTGCTCTTGCCGCTGCCGCTCGGGCCGAGCAGCACCAGGAACTCGCCCTGGCGGACGTTCAGGGACACGTCGTTGACGACCGGTGCACCCTGGTACCGCTTGGTTACCTGATCGAGGACGATGGACATGCGCAGGCCACGGAGTGGATTGGAGTTTTCATGCCATCCTAGGGCCGCGCGGTTACGCCGTCAGTCGCCCGACGGTGACATTTCGGTAACATCCGCTGTGTCCACCCGCCAACGGCGCGTTCCCGGACCCAAGGAAACCGACATGCCGCTCCCGTCCTACGAGAAACTCGGCGTCTTCTACCTCGGTCGCGAGTACGACCCGGCCACGCAGCAACTTGGCGCCGAACTGCTGTACGACTCGCGCGACCTGACGACGCATGCGGTCTGCATCGGCATGACCGGCAGCGGCAAGACCGGCCTCTGCGTGTCGCTGCTCGAGGAAGCCGCGATCGACGGCGTTCCCGCCCTCGTCATCGACCCGAAAGGCGACATCGCCAACCTCGCGCTGACCTTTCCGCTACTGCGGCCGGAAGACTTCAAGCCCTGGGTCGACGCCGGCGAGGCTGCGCGCAAGGGCCAGAGCGTGGACGAGTTCGCCAATGCAACCGCAACGACCTGGCGCAAGGGACTCGAGGAGTGGGGCCAGGACGGCGAGCGCATTCAGCGCCTGCGTGACGCGGCGGTCGTGGACATCTACACGCCTGGCTCGAACGCTGGCCGGCCGCTGTCGATCCTCCGTTCTTTTGCAGCGCCCGATCCCGGGGTCGCGAACGACGCCACCGCGTTCAAGGAGCGTGTCGGCTCCGCCGTCGCCGGCTTGCTCGGACTGCTCGGCGTCGACGCCGACCCGATCCGCAGTCGCGAATTCATCCTGCTGTCCGCCTTGCTCGACGCCGCGTGGCGCAAGGGCGAGAGCCTCGACCTCGCCGCCCTGATCCGGTCGGTGCAGAAGCCGCCGTTCGACCACGTCGGCGTCTTCGACGTCGAGAGTTTCTTCCCGGCGAAGGACCGGACGGAACTCGCGCTCCGCATCAACGGCCTGCTGGCATCGCCCGGGTTCGAGGCCTGGCTCGCCGGCGACGCGCTCGACATCCAGTCGCTGCTGTACGACGCGAACGGCAAGCCCCGCATCGCGATCGTCTCGATCGCCCACCTGAACGACGCCGAACGCATGTTCGTCGTGACGCTGGTCGCGAACGAGCTCGTCGCGTGGATGCGCCGCCAGTCCGGCACCACCAGCCTGCGCGCGATCTTCTACATGGATGAAGTGTTCGGCTTTTTCCCGCCAAGCGCGATGCCGCCGTCCAAGCTGCCACTGCTGACGCTGATGAAGCAGGCGCGCGCGTTCGGCCTCGGCGTGGTGCTGGCGACGCAGAATCCCGTCGACCTCGATTACAAGGGCCTGGGCAACGCCGGCACCTGGTTCATCGGCCGCCTGCAGACGGAGCGCGACAAGGCCCGCGTGATCGAAGGCCTGCTCGGCAGCGATTCGGCCGGTGGCATGGACAAGACGCAGCTCGAAGCGGCGATGTCGAGCCTGCCACAGCGCACGTTCCTGATGCGCAACGTGCACGACGCAGCGCCCGTGCTGCTGCGCACCCGCTGGGCACTTTCGTACCTGCGCGGTCCGCTGACCTCGGCCGAGATCGCGAGGCTGGCCGCGTCAGAAGGGAAGCAGGCCATTCCGCCTGCGCCCGCGACGGAACCTGCTGCTGTCACCACGCAGCGCGCGCGGGCAACGACGTCGGGCAGTCGCCCCATCGTCCCGGCGGGCGTGCCCGAGAAGTTCATGGCCGCAGCAGGCAACCAGGGCGTCGAGTACGAGCCGCGCATCGGCGCACGCGTGCGTGCGCACTTCGTCGACGCCAGGGCCGGACTCGATGCCTGGGAAAACTGGTACTACCTCGCACCGTTGACCGCGCAGGGTCCCGACTGGGAGGCTGCCGAAGTCTGCAATGCGGACGCCATCCAGTTGCTCGACGCAGCCGCTCCCAACGCTACTTTTGCCGACGTCGCCGGCAGCGCCGTTGCGGCCAAGGCGTTTGCGCAGTACGGCAAGTCGCTGGCGGATCACGTTTA
The DNA here is from genome assembly GCA_016704655.1 of Pseudomonadota bacterium. Classification (GTDB taxonomy): domain Bacteria; phylum Pseudomonadota; class Gammaproteobacteria; order Steroidobacterales; family Steroidobacteraceae; genus RPQJ01. The sequence continues at coordinate 287,920 of JADIZR010000002.1, forward strand.
TCGCACGTCTTCGCTGGCGATCCTGCGGTGCCCCGACCTCAAGCTGACCTCGGCGCCAGGCGGCAGCGAAAGCGAGTTCCGGGCGCGCCTGGCATTGGCCTTGCGCGAGAAGCGCGATGCAGCCGTCGATGTCCTGCGCCGGAAGTACGCGTCGAAGCTCGACACGATCGGGGACCGGGCGCGCAAGGCGGAACAGAAGCTCGTGCGCGAAAAGGAGCAATCGAGCCAGCAGACGATGTCGTCCGCGCTCAGCGTGGGGGGCAGCCTGCTCGGTGCGCTGTTCGGCGGCCGTCGCAGCAGCGCGTTAGGCAAAGCGTCGTCCGCGGCGAGGAGCGTGGGCCGCATCGGCAAGGAGCGGACCGACGTCGCGCATGCGGAAGCCGACCTGACGGCGCTGCAACAGCAGCACGCCGCGCTGGAGGCGGAACTGGCCGACGAGATTGCAGCGCTCGAATCGAAGTTCGACGCCGGCGCAATCGTCGTGGAACAGTCCGAGATCAAGGCCCGCAAGTCCGACACCGAGGTGGCCGATCTGGCGCTCGTCTGGCAGCCGGCTTGACGTAGAATCGGTCCGGTTCGCCCCACCCCGAGTGACAGCGATGGACGACCTGCTCCGCAAGATCACGAAGAACCTGGGTGTCTCCAGGGAACAGGCCCGCGGTGGCGTCGTGGCACTGCTGCGTGCCGGCCAGCAGAACCTGAGCCCGGCGGACTTCAAGGCGTTCGTCGCCGACGTTCCGGGCGCCGACAAGCTGCTGAAGAACGCCCCGCCGCCGAGTGCCCTGAGCTCGCTCGCCGGTGGCATCGGATCGTTGTTCGGCGGCCGAAAGTCATCGGCTGGCCGCTGGGCGGGCCTCGCCGCATCGTTCGCAGAACTGGGCGTCGACATCGACACCGCGAAGAAATTCGGACCGATCGTGATCGAGCACGTCCGCGAGCACGGCGGCGAGGACCTGGTCGACAAGATCCGCGTCGCCCTCGACGTCTGACGGCCCCTCGGCCGAACCTGCCGCATGAACCGATTGAACCTGCCCGTCGCGGGTCGAAGCCGGACGTGTCGTGGTCCCGCCCTGGCTCTCCTGGCAGCAGCGCTTGCGCTCGCCGCCTGCTCGAAACCCGCCAGCCGCGAACTGCAGGCCGGCAGCTACCGCGCGACCCTCGAGCTGCCGGGCAGCAAGACGGTGCCCTTCGGCCTGGATGTGGCGCAGGAAGAGCCGGGCACGGTGCTGTACGTCACCAACGGTGATGAAAGGATCCGGCTCGACGAAGTGGAAGTCACTCCGGGTCAGCTGCAAGCCCGTTTCCCCGGCTACGAAACGACCTTGTCCGCGCAGGTGAAGGGCGGCGAACTGACCGGCGACGTCACGCTGGTCCACGCAGGCGGCAAGGTGCTGCAGCTGCCGTTCACCGCGCAGCTCGGTGCCACCTGGCGCTTCTACCCCGAACCTTTGCCGGACAACGCGGACTTCTCCGGACGGTGGGACGTGGCATTCACGGACGGCGCCGGGCGGCGGACCACCGGCGTCGCCCTGTTCGATCAGAGATTCGAAGACGTGACGGGCACGGTGCTGGTGCCCACCGGTGACCAGCGCTTCCTGGCCGGCGAGGCCCATGACGAGGAGTTGCGACTGTCACGGTTCGATGGCGGCGCGGTCGTGCTCTACGAAGCGAAGCTCGACGCCAGCGGCAAGCTCGTCGGCGAGACGTGGTCGGACCGCGACGGCTCGCAGCGCTTCGTCGCGACCCGCAATCCCGACGCTACAATCGATGCGGCGGCGCTGGCAACGCGTCTGCGTGATCCCGCAACGCCCTTCTCATTTTCGTTCAGGGATCTCGCCGGCCAGACCGTGTCGTCCGGCGATCCGCGTTTCAAGGACAAGGTACTGCTGGTCACGCTCGCTGGCAGCTGGTGTCCCAACAGTCACGACGAAGCGCGATTGCTGGTGCAACTCGACCGCAAGTACCGGTCGCAAGGCCTGGAGATCGTCAGCCTGATGTTCGAGCAGCACGCGGAATTCGACCGTGCCGTTGCCGCCGTGCAGCGCTTCCGCACGGCAAACGGCATCGCCTACCCGACATTGATCGCGGGTACAGCCGACAGGAAGCAAGCCGCAGCCGCGTTGCCGCAGCTCGACGCCGTGCTCGCCTATCCGACGGCGATCTTCATTGACCGCACGGGCCGCGTGCGCGAGATCCACACGGGGTTCGCTGGGCCGGCCACGGGCGTGCAGCACGACCTGCTGGCACACGAATTCGCGACCTGGATCGAGGAGCTGCTGCAGGCGGACGCGACGTTGGCCGAGCCGACACCGCCCGCGACGGAGCCGCCACTCAGTCCCTGAAGTTGGTGAACTGCAGCGGCAGCTCGTACTCGCCCTTTTTCACCAGCGCGATCGCATCCTGCAGGTCGTCCCGGCTCTTGCCGGTCACGCGCACCTGCTTGTCCTGCAGCGCCGCCTGCACCTTGAGTTTCGAATCCTTGATCTGGCGCTGGATCTTCTTGCCAAGCTCGGTCTCGATCCCCTCGCGCAGCGTGAGGACCTGCTTCGCCGTCTGGCCGGTGACCACCGGCTCGTCGATCTTCAGGCAGGCGACGTCGATGCCGCGCTTGGCGAGTTTGAGCTTGAGAATTTCAATCATTTGTTTTAATTGAAAGTCAGCTGGCGCAGAGAGCGTGATGACATGATCTTTCAATTCAAACTTGGCATTCGTCCCCTTGAAGTCGAACCGCTGGCCGACCTCGCGGGAGGCCTGGTCCACGGCGTTGGTCACTTCGTGCATGGGGAGCTCGGACACGATATCGAACGAGGGCATGGCGTTGGCTCGGGACGTTGGGACAGCCCGTAAGCCTAACGCGCTGGAGGCTGGTCCAGACAGATGCAACCCGCCTGTTGCGGCATCTACTTAATACGAATACGAATGATTTGCATTGACATTTAATGAGGCGTTGAGCAAAGTCGCGGCCAGCACCGAATCAAATCCGCTGGACCCCTCCATGCCCACCGCTGTCCGCCCAGTCGCCTCGTCCTTGCGTCCCGCTGCTCAATTTTTTGCGCCTCGCCCGGCACTGCTCGGCCTGGCCGTGACCGCAATCCTGCTCGCTTCGACGCGCGCGGGGGCTGACGAGGCCGCGGTGTCCGACAGCGACATGCTGGAGCCCGTCGTCACCGTGATCGGCGACCGGATCCGCCTCGACTCGATCCCCGGCTCCGGTACGGTCGTCGACGCGGGCATTCTCACCGAGTCCCGCGTCTTCACCATCAACGAAGCGCTGCGCAAAGTGCCCGGGGTGTTTGCGCGCGACGAGGAAGGGCTCGGCCTGCGACCGAATCTGGGCATCCGCGGCCTCAACCCGACCCGTTCGAGCAAGGTGCTGCTGCTCGAAGACGGCATTCCTATCGCCTATGCCCCGTACGGCGACAACGCGACGTACTACCACCCGCCGGTCGAGCGCTTCGAGCGCATCGAAGTCCTGAAGGGCTCCGGCCAGATCGCCTACGGACCGCACACGGTCGGCGCGGTGATCAACTACATCACGCCGCCGGTGCCGGGCGACCGCGCCGGCCGGCTCGTCGCCTCGTTCGGCAACAAGGACTTCCGCGAGATCCACGGTCAGGTGGGCGACACCTTCGGCCAGACCGGCTTCATCGCGCACGGCACCTGGAAGGAAACCGACGGCGCGCGCGACAACATGCACTTCGAAGTCGGCGACATCAACCTGAAGGCAGTGCACGAACTGAGCGAGCAGCAGGCGGTCACCATCCGCGCGAGCTATTACGACGAAACCTCGCAGGTGACGTACTCGGGCCTCACGCTCGCCGAGTGGCAGGCGGATCCGTACCAGAACCCATTCCGCAACGACGAGATGGACGCGCAGCGATTCGGCACGTCGGTCACGCATCGGTTCGCGCTGAGTCCCGCGGTGACGTTCACCACCAACGCCTATTACACGTACTTCAACCGCGACTGGTGGCGGCAATCGAGCAACTCGGCGCAACGACCGAACGATGCGAGCGATCCGGTGTGCGCCGGCATGGCCAACCTGCTGACGACGTGTGGCAACGAAGGCCGCCTGCGCCAGTTCTGGACGGCCGGACTCGAACCGCGCGCGGCAGTGGAGCACGGACTGTTCGGCGTCGACAACGTGACTGAAGCTGGCCTGCGCTACCACGTCGAAGACCAGTATCGCATCCAGGCGAACGGCGACAGCCCGACCTCGCGCGACCCGGGCACTGGACGCAATGCCGGCATCCGCGAGGACAGCGACCGCACGGTCGAAGCGCTGTCGGCTTTCGTGCAGAACCGCTTCGACTTCGGCCGCTGGACGGTCACCCCCGGCGTACGATTCGAGCACGTCGACTACGAACGCACGGACAACCTGACCGGAGCCACGGGCGAGTCGACCGTCGACGAAGTCATTCCCGGCATCGGCGCGACTTTCGACGTGCTGCCGGAGACGGTGGTGTTCGCGGGCGTGCACCGCGGCTTTGCGCCCCCGGGCGTTGCGGACATCGTGACGGCCGCGGGCGGCAGCGTCGATCTCGAGGCTGAACTCTCGTGGAATTACGAACTCGGCGTGCGGGCCAGTCCGCGGGACGGGCTCTCGTACGAAGCCACGTTGTTCCGCATGGACTTTGAAAACCAGATCGTGCCGGCCAGCGTCGCCGGCGGCTCGGGCGCGACACTGACCAGTGCCGGCGAAACCCTGCAGCAGGGCCTCGAGCTGTCAGGCAATGCGTCAAGCACGGGCTTCGTCGAATGGCCGGTCGAGGTCTTCGTGCGCGCGGCCTACACCTGGCTCGCGGATGCGGAATATGTCGGCGAGCGTTACAGCAACATTGCCGGCTTCGGCACCGTCAGCGTGACCGGCAACCGCCTGCCGTACGCGCCCGAGCACCTGCTCGCCGGCACGGTCGGCGTGCGCACCGGCTTTGGACTCGCAGTATCGCTCGAAGGCGTCTACACCAGTTCGTCCTACACCGACGACCTCAATACCGTCGCGATCGTCGCGAACGGGCAGCGCGGCGCAATGCCGTCCTCCACGGTGTGGAACCTGACAGCGAATTACGACCTGCCGGTCTGCAACTGCACCGTCTTCGCCGCGGCGAAGAACCTCGGTGACGAACTCTACGTGGCCGACATGAGCCGTGGCTTGATCCCGGGCATGCCGCGCCTGGTGCAGGCGGGTTTCGAAGTCAGGTTCTAGGGCAGGCCGGCACAGGCCAGGAACGCTAGCCGCGAAACTGCTCCGCGTGCTGCTTGCCTGAATCGCCGATTTCGTCCCAGGCGGCCTTCGAGCCCACCCAGACGTGGTGGGCCACCCGGAGCGCGTCACCGCCTTCGGTCAGTGAACCTGCTGGCACGAACATTCTTGTCGCGTCGTTGCGGCCGGGTACCCGCGAGCCGCAGACCCTGCAGAACCAGGTCTGCCAGTCTGCGTTCGGCTTGCTCCACATTGCGATGTGCTCTTCGCCCCGGACCCAGCGCAGCCTGTCGTTCGGGACGACGACCACCGCGATGCCATTGCTGCCCGTGGACCTGCGACAGATCGAGCAGTGGCACACGTAGACGTCAGTAAGATCCGCATCGATCTCGAAGCGGACCGCACCGCAATTGCACCCGCCCCTGGCCATCGGTTCCGACTGACCCCCAACCCCTATCCCCTGACCCCTTGCGTCAGGCGGCGAGCGACGCCTTGCTCATGGCTTGCAGCCGACGGCGCTGCAGGCGCAGCCCCTGCTCGATCTGCTTCAGCTGCAGGCGGAAGTTGGTTTCTTCCCAGCGTTGCAGCAGGCGCTGCTTGCGGTCCGCCACCCACTGGTCGCGAACCTTGCCCCATTCCTCGACCGACTTGCGGAACGCCGCGTACTCTTCGGCAACGCGGGCCTTCAGGCGATCGACGTGCTCGTCACCCGGCCGGTTGCGCCGCGCCTCGAGCGCGCGTTCGACGCGCTTGAACTGCATGGCGACCTGCGACCGCTGGATCCAGAGATCCGGCACGCGCTTCAGGTTGTTGGCGAGACCCACGTACGACATGCCCGCGATCAGCCACTTGGTCGGGTCGTACTGCCACCACTTCACGCCGTTGCGGTAGTCGTTCTGGAAGATGTGGTGAAAGTTGTGATAGCCCTCGCCGTACGTCAGGAACGCGAGCACCGGGTTGTCGCGCGCCGTGTTCTCGTCCGTGTACGGCTGCGAGCCCCACATGTGGGCCAGCGAGTTGATGAACCACGTGAAGTGGTGGTTGATCACGAGACGCAGGATGCCCGCGAGCAGGAACACGCCCCAGACGTCGCCCACGGCCCAGCCCGCGAGCAGCGGCACGCCCAGGTTCATGAAGACCGTGAGCGGAATGTAGAACCGGTGCTGAAAACGGACGATGGGATCGCGCTCGAGGTCGCGCGCATTGGAAAAATCGTTCCTGCCGCTCGGGTAGTCGCGCAGGATCCAGCCCATGTGCGAAAACCAGAAACCGCGCTTCGCGCTGTACGGATCCTTGTCCCAGTCGTCGACGAAGCGGTGATGCGTGCGGTGCTGCGAGGCCCAGACCAGGATGCTGTTCTGCAGCGCCATGGCGCCGAACAGCATCAGGAACGTGCGCACCGACCAGTGCGCGCTGTAAGCGCGGTGAGCCCACAAGCGGTGGTAGCCTGCGGTAATCGCGATGCCGCATGCCCAGAGGCACACGAGCGCCAGGACCCAGGCCGCGAGGCTGTAGCCGTGGGTGAGGCCATACCAGGGCACCACCGTGACGGCAGCCAGCGGCAATGCCGTGAACAGGATCGTGGTGACCCAGTTGATTGGCGCATGCTCGGGAGGGCGGGCGGGGGTATCGTTGTGCATCAGAGGGGTTCCATCAGTCTTCACGGTTTACGGCCGATAGCCCTGTAGTTTAACGGCCGGGCCCGGTCGAGGCATAGTTACTCTCAATCAACTATCTGATTCATATGCGTTCTTTTCCGTGCACTGCCGCATGAAATCGACGCCCGGCGAAGTCATCGCGTGCGGCGGTGCAGCGCAAAGATCCGCTTGGCTGGCGCCGCCGCTGGTTGCGCCGCCGTTGGCGTACGGTCAACGATACCGTCCCTCGACCGTTGTTCCGATTGGACGTCCCTGCACCGCCCGGAGAGTTCCCATGCGCTCACACATCCGTCCGTTCCTGGCCGCGCTGCTGGCATTGGCCACCGTCGTACCGGTGTCGGGCTGGGCCCAGCAAGGCGTCGTTCCGAGCGCGCGCGCGCCCGTCAAACAGCCAGCGCTCAAGCAGGCGCCGGCGCCGCAGACCCGCTCTGCCCAGAGCGACTGCGTGCGCGAAGCCAACCGACGGGGTTACACGGTGCTGGACACGGGCAACTTCCAGCAGCTCAACGACGGCTGGTCGATCGACCTGCGCGTACGCAACCAGCGCGGGCAGGTCACGAACGGCTCGTGTTTCGTCGAAACGCGCACCGGCGACGTCAACCTCTACGGCTTCGGCTGGGGTTACGACGACGAAGGCGACGACCGCATGCAGTTCAACTGCGCTTCGGTCGAAAAGAAGTACCGCGAGTGCCAGTTGCCGGTGAATGGCCGCGCCGTGCTGGTGAGGCGGCTGTCCGACGCGCGCTGCATCGAAGGCCAGAGCTGGGGCCAGCGCGGCGATCGCGTCTGGGTCGCCCATGGCTGCCGCGCCCGATTCGAAGTCACCCGCGGGGGCTGGGGCGGCGGCACGAACGCGCTGGACTGCAACTCGGACGGCGGTCTTTACCGTGAATGCGCGATCGGTGCGGGCTACTTCGGTCGCCTGTTGCGGGACAACAGCAACGGACGCTGCCGCGCGAACTCGACGTGGGGCACGCGCAACGGCGTGATCTGGGTGACGGCCGGCTGCCGCGGAAGTTTCGAAAAGGTGCGCGGTAACAGCGGCGGGTCGGGCAGCTCGGGCCAGGTCCGGGCCGAGCAGGCCTGCGTCAGCGAGGTGCAACGCCGCGGCGGACGCGTCCTGCAGCAGAACGCAGCCGTAGCGATGCCGGGCGGTTACCGCATGCAGCTGCGCGTGCGGATGCCGAAGGGCGAAACGCGCAACCTCGGCTGCACCTACTCTTCGCAGAGCGGGCAGGTTCGCCTCGACGTGCTGGCCGGAACCTGAGCTGAATCAGCGGCGGCAGAGTTCCAGCAGTCGCGGCCACGCCGCCTGGCTGGCGCGCTCGGTGTCTGGGGGACAGCCCCGCGCCGAGCTCGAAGCGATGGGCACGCACGCCGAACAGCAGCGCCGGCGGTGGGCTGGCGCCCGTGACTCGCCGGTACGTTTCCAGCACCTGTGCCGGCGCGAGCGCATGGCTGGTGTGCGCGAATCCGGCGTCGGCGCGAACCTCGCGCTCGACGAACGGCGCCTCCGCGTCGACGCAGGCATCGACGAAAATGACGCGTTCGCGCCCGGCGAGATCGAGCGCGTGCTCGACCTGCCACTGGTAGTCGACCAGCACCTCGACGCCCGGCACGTCCGCCGCTTCGAGTCGTGCCGCCAGCAGCGGACCCACGGCATCGTCGCCCCGGCTCGGGTTGCCCACGGCAAACACCAGCGTGGGCGCAACGCTCATCCGCGCATCATTGAGTGTGCGACCGAGCCGTCGGCGTCGAGCAGCTCCACCGCCAGCGGCATCCGGCCGACCGCGTGCGTCGCGCAGGACAGGCAGGGATCGAACGCACGCACGGCCACTTCGATGTGATTGAGCAGGCCCTCGGTCAGCGTGCGCCCGTCGAGGTACTGGCGCGCCACCTCCCTGATCGCCACGTTCATCGCCTGGTTGTTGTGCGTCGTCGACACGATCAGGTTCGCGCGCACGACCTGGTCGTTCTCGTCCACGCGGTAATGATGAATCAGCGTGCCGCGCGGCGCTTCGATCACGCCCACGCCGCGCGCCTGTCGCTTGCCGCCGGTCATGAGATCGGTGCCAAGCAGGTCGCCGTCGTGCAGCAGGTCCTTGATCGCTTCGGCTGCGTGCAGCATCTCGATCATGCGCGCCCAGTGAAAACCGAGCGTGGACAGCGCGGCGCGCCCGTCGTCAAACGCCATGAACTCGCGCCGTTCGCGGTCGGCGAGCGGCGTGGGAATGAAATCGCAGCGGGTGACGCGGGTCAGCGGACCGACGCGGTACCAGCCGTTCTCGTGACCGAGAGCGCGCAGGTACGGGAACTTCATGTACGACCAGGCCTTCACTTCCTCGGAGATCTGCTCCCAGTAGTGGCCGTAGTCCACGTGGTCGAAGATCATCCCGCCGTCCGCGCCCTGCGCGCGCAGGCCGCCGTGATAGAGGTCCATCGCGCCGTCGGCACGCACCAGGCTCAACGTCCGCGCCGCGAACGTGCCGAAGCTGCGATAGGTCGCGAGGTCCTGCTCGAAGAGTTGCCTGACCAGCCGCACGGCGTCGCGGCTCCACGCGATCATCTGGTAGATGTCTTTCTGCAGCTCGTCGCGCTCGGCGGCCGTGAGGCTCTTGTTCACGCCGCCGGGCACCGAGCCCGTGCCATGGATGCGCTTGCCCGCCGTGTGGCGCACGACTTCCTGGCCGTACTTGCGCAGCAGCACGCCCTGCCGGGCGATGTCGGGATAGGCCGCCGCGACGCCCACGATGTTGCGGCGCGCGACGTCGGAACCGAAGCCGAACAGCAGGTCCGGCGACGAGAGATGGAAGAAGTGCAGCGCGTGCGACTGCAGGATCTGCCCGTAGTGCATCAGGCGGCGAATCTTCTCCGCCGTGGGCGTGAGCGTCGTCGCGCCGACCACCTGATCGAGCGCCTTGCACGCCGCGAGGTGATGGCTCACCGGGCAGATGCCGCAAAGACGCTGCACCGTCACCGGCACTTCCCAGTACGGCCGACCCTGGATGAATTTCTCGAAGGCGCGGAATTCCACGATGTGCAGGCGCGCCTGCTCGACGTGGCCGTCCTCGTCCAGCAGCAGCGTGACCTTGCCGTGGCCTTCGACCCGCGACAGCGGTTCGATCACCACGCGGCGCAGCTGCTCAGGGTGGGCGGCGGTTTCCAGCGGCAGCGTGCTCATTGCGGGCGGCCCTGCTCAGTCATAGTGGATCAGGCCATGGCCGAGCTTCGGCGTGCGGCCCTCGATCAGGTCGGTGAGGAATTTCCAGATGGCGTCGCCCGACGGCGGGCACCCGGGAATGAAGTAATCGACCTTCACCACTTCGTGCAGCGGATGCACCTTGTCGAGCGGCAGCGGCAACTCGGGATCGTTGGGGATCATGCCGTGGGCCACGCCGGGATCGGTCAGGTACACCTCCTGCAGGCACAGGCCGAGGTCGAGGTGGTTGCGTTGCGCGGGCAGCCCGCCCGTCACGGCGCAGGCGCCCATGGCCACCAGGATCTTGCAGTTGGCACGAAACTCGCGCAGCACGTGCACGTTCTCCGCGTTGCAGATGCCGCCCTCGATGATGCCGATGTCGCACGGCCCGCAGTGCTTGATGTCGGTCAATGGCGAGCGATCGAACTCGATGCGCTCGAGCAGCGGGAACAGGCGTTCGTCGATGTCGAGCAGCGACATGTGGCAACCAAAACAGCCGGCGAGCGACGTCGTCGCCACCTTGAGCTTGCGCCGGGCGACGTCACTCACGGTTGCGCTCCAGCGGGCGCGGCGCATCGGCGAGCGCCTGCGCGCTGATCGGCGACTTGTCGTAGCGGCGCGCGCCGATCGGCGTGGCGAACCCGACGCGCTTGCGCAGGATCACGCCCACCGGGCAGACCTCGACAGCCTTGTCGGTGACCTTGACGTCGGTGTCCGCGAGCCGCCCGGACTCCGCGTTCACGATCAGGTGCTTGCCGAGGCCGCGGCCTGCGAGCGAAAAGACGTGCTTGCCGTCCACCTCGCGTGCCGCACGCACGCAGAGTTCGCAAAGGATGCAGCGGTTGAAGTCGAGCAGGATCTCCGGGTGCGTGGCATCCACGGGACGATCCGGAAAGAAGTGCCTGAAGCCAGCGGTCATCACCCCGAGATCGTAGCCCAGGGCCTGCAGCACGCAGTTGCCGCTCTTTTCGCAGGAGGGGCAGAAGTGATTGCCCTCCGCGAACAGCATCTGCACCAGCGTGCGCCGCAGGTCATTCAACTCCTCGGTTTCGCTTGCGACCTCGGTCGCGGTCTCCGCGGGCGTCGTGCACGCGGCCATCAGCCGGCCATTGATCCTGGCGGTGCACAGCTTGCAACTGCCGTGCGGCGTGAATTCCGGGTGATAGCAGAGATGCGGGATGTAGCGCCCGGCTGCGAGCGCCGCCTGCATCACCGTCTGTCCGGGCTCGAACGGCACCTCATCGCCGTCGAGGAGAAAGCTCGGCCGTGCGTTCACGGTTGTGCCTCCAGGTGCGCGTCGGCGTCGTCACGGCCGGTCATCTTGCGGGCGCGGTGCAGCGCGCCGTCGAGGTCGAACGCCGGCGCGAAATCGAGCGAGCGCAGCTTGCGCTCGTAGGCCGGGCGGAAGCGCTTGAGCGTGTCGAGGATCGGGTTGCAGGCCGTGTGGCCGAGGCCGCAGTGGGCTGACATCAGCAGCACCTTGTTCAGCCGGTCGATTTCGCCAACGTCGTGCTGCGTGCCGTTGCCCGCGTGGATCTTGTCCATCGAGGCGACCAGCATCGAGGTGCCGACGCGACACGGCGTGCAGAACCCGCAGCTCTCGTGCGCAAAGAACTGCGCGTAGTTCCGGGCCACGTCGAACATGTCGCGGCTGGCGTCGAACACGGTGAACGCGCCAGCCGTGGGCAGGTCCTCGAAGGCAATTCGGCGCCCGAATTCGGTGGCATCGACGCAGACGCCGGAAGGTCCGCTGATCTGTATCGCCTGCGTGTCTGCAGCGCCGCAGTCCTCGAGCACCTGGCGCAGCGTCACGCCGAACGGGTACTCGTACAGGCCCGGGCGGGCGACGTCGCCTGCGACCGAGAGAATCTTGGTGCCGGACGACTTCAGCGTGCCGAGCGAGCGGTACCAGTCCCCGCCCCGTACGGCAATCAACGCAGCAGCGCACAACGTCTCGACGTTGTTCACGATCGTCGGCTGCTGCTTGTAGCCATTCGTGACGGGATACGGCGGTCGATTGCGCGGCACGCCGCGCTTGCCCTCGAGCGACTCGATGAGGGCGGACTCCTCGCCGCACACGTAGGAACCCGCGCCGACGTGGATGCGGATGTCGAAATCGAAGCCCGGCTGGCCGCAGATGCCGTTGCCGAGCAGGTTGGCTGCCCGGCGGCGCTGCAGTGTCGCCTCGAGCGGCTCGAGCAGGTAGCGATACTCGCCACGCAGGTAGAGAAACCCCAGGCTGGCGCCGATCGCATAGGCCGCGACCGTCATGCCGTCGAACACCAGGTCGGCATGGCTCGTCAGCAGCACGCGATCCTTGAACGTGCCCGGCTCGCCTTCGTCGGCGTTGCAGACCACGTAGCGTGTCAGGCCCGTGGCCTGCCGGCACGCTTCCCACTTGATGCCGGTGGTGAACCCCGCGCCGCCACGGCCGCGCAGGTTCGAGCGCTTGATCTCCTCGAGGGTTGCGATCGGTCCCTGCGCGGCGCCCACGTACGCCTCGCGCCAGGAGCGTTCGTTGGCCGCGTGCTCGGACCAGCCTGCCGCGCCCCGTTGCAGCGCCGCGCGTATCGCATCGCCGGGCTGCTGCGTGTGGCCGAGCAGGATGTCCGCACGGCGCACGTTGTCGTGCACGGCGAAAAACTCTGCGGGCCACTCTGCGACCGGCGTACGGGCCAGGATCAGGTCGCAGAGGCGCTCGACACGTTCACTGGTCAGCGACGTGATGGCGCGACCGTTGACCAGCAGCGCCGGTCCCTGGTCGCACATGCCGGTGCACGACGTGCGCGCGACGCTGACGAGGCCGTCCGCCGAGACTTTGCCCGGCTCCGCCCAGAGGCGGTAGCACATCGCCTGCAGCAGGGGTTCGCTGCCGGCCATGCGGTCGGTGATGTTGTCCGAAAACAGGACGCGATACGCGCCGAGCGGCTCGTCGGACAGGAAGGAATAGAAGCTCGCGACGCCCTTGGCGCGTGAAAAGGGGATGCGCAGCAGGCGTGCGACGAGCGTGAGCGCGGGGCCCGGCAGGTAGCCGCACTCCTCCTGGACCTCGCGCAACACCTGCACGAGCGCGCCGGGATCGTGCCCCCAGCGCGAAATGATGCGTCGTACGCTCGGCTCGAGTTCGTCCGGCGTGTCTGGCTGGGTAACGATGTGCGATCTTCCTGGCGGACTGCTCGTCCGGCCCGGATACAGTGCACCGTGCCGGGCCAGGCTCGCCATCGCGGAAAACCGGACTCGTGCCACGGCAAAGCGCGATCGTCGATTTTTTTCGACGACCGACGCGTGCGGGAATGCTACGGTTTGCAGTCGTCGCTGGTCAGCGAGTGCCCGATGCGAGCCGTTTTCCTCGATTACGCCACCGTCAGTTTCAATCGCGACCTCGACCCGTCCGCGTTGCGGCGCGCCCTGCCCGACCTGGAATTGCGCGACCACACGCCGCAGGCTGCCGTGCCGGAGGCCATCGCCGGCGCCACCGTCGTCGCGCTGAACAAGCTGCGCATCACGCGCGAGACGATCGCGGCCTCGCCCGACCTCAAGCTCATCGTGCTCGCCGCCACGGGCACCAACAACGTCGACCTCGAAGCCGCCCGCGAGCGCGGCATCGCCGTCTGCAACCTGCGCGACTATTGCACCGCCTCGGTGGTGCAGCACGTGCTCGGCACGATGCTGCTGCTGACGCAGCGCCTGCGCGAATACGACGCGCTGGTGCGCTCGGGCGCCTGGTCACGCGGCGACCAGTTCTGCCTGCTCGACTTCCCGGTGCGGGAACTCGCGGGGCGCAAGCTCGGCATCGTGGGTTATGGCGCGCTCGGCAAGGGCGTGGCGCACGCAGCCAGCCTGGCGCTCGGCATGGACGTGTGGATCGCCAACCGTCCGGGCGGCGCAGCACAAGCCGGCCGGCACGACCTCGACGAACTGCTGTCGCAGGTGGACGTACTCAGCCTGCATTGTCCGCTGACGACCCACACGCAGGGCTTGATCGGTGCCCCGCAATTGGCGCGCATGAAGCCCGATGCGCTGCTCGTCAACACCGCGCGGGGCGCGCTGGTCGACTCCCAGGCGCTGGCCGACGCACTGCGCGCGGGCAGGCTCGGCGGCGCCGCCATCGACGTGCTGCCACAGGAGCCACCCGTGGACGGCAATCCCCTGCTGGCGCTGGACATTCCGAACCTCATCGTGACGCCGCACGTCGCCTGGGCGGCGCGCGAGGCACGCCAGCGCTGCCTCGATGAAATGGCGGCGAACGTCGAAGATTTCGTGCGGGGCGGCCATCGCGGCCGCGTCGTCTGACCGCGGACCTGTGCCGAGTTTCCCTAGCCGCGGGCGAGCGCCTGTGCCGCCCAGCGCACGACGGGCTTGACGCGCGGCGAGACGAGTTCGAGGGTCGCGTCGAAGTCGACCCAGCGATACTCACTGTGTTCGGCACGGCCGATCATGGGATTGATCGGCAGGCTCACGTCCGCCGTGCACGTGGACGCGAGGTAATACCGGGCGACCTTGCCGCCGCTGTAGGGCCCCGTTTGCGTGAAATTCGAGCCCCACGCGAACTCCAGGTCCTCGATCGTGGATTCTTCGCGCACCTCACGGATGGCGGCCGCCAGCGGCTCTTCGCCTTCCTCGACCATGCCCTTCGGGAAATCCCAGTGATTGAAGGCGCGCAGCAACAGGTACAGCCAGTCGTCGCCTGCACGGCGAACGACCACGACGCCGGCCGAAAGCCTCGGGGAGCGGGGACCCATCGCGCAAGTATAGGCGATTCATCGGCCTGATTGCTTTGCACCGGCCGATAGGCTGCGGCTATTATTTCGACATGAACCTGCGCGACCTCCGGTACCTCGTGGCACTGGCCGACGAGCGCCACTTCGGCAAGGCGGCGGAGCGCTGCTTCGTCAGCCAGCCGACCCTCTCGGCACAGATCCGCAAGCTCGAGGACTACCTGGGCGTGCCGCTCGTCGAACGGCAACCCAGGCGCGTCGCCCTGACCGCGACCGGCGTGAAGATCGTGCAGCGGGCACGACTGTTGCTGCAGGAAGCCGACGCAATCGTCGAACTGGCAAAGACCGACCGGGATCCGCTGGCCGGGCCGCTCAAGCTGGCCTTGATTCCCACCGTCGGTCCGTACCTGCTGCCGCACATCGTCGGCCGGCTGCGGCGCGAGCTGCCGCGGCTCAAGCTCATGCTGTACGAATACCAGACCGAACACATGCTCGAGCGGTTGCGCGCGGGCGAGATCGACGTCGGCATCCTCGCGCTGCCCGTGGCGATGGACGGCCTCGAAGCCGCGCCGCTGTACGAAGAGCCCTTCATGCTTGCCGTGCCCGCCTCGCATGCACTCGCCGACCGCGAGCGCGTGAAGGTGGAAGACCTGCGTGGCGAAACGCTGCTGCTGCTCGAGGACGGTCACTGCCTGCGCGACCAGGCGCTCGAAGTCTGCAGCCGGGTCCGGGTGAGCGAGGAGCAGGAT
Source organism: Pseudomonadota bacterium (assembly GCA_016704655.1). Classification (GTDB taxonomy): domain Bacteria; phylum Pseudomonadota; class Gammaproteobacteria; order Steroidobacterales; family Steroidobacteraceae; genus RPQJ01. The sequence goes on from JADIZR010000002.1 coordinate 303,447, forward strand.
TACCGGGCGACGAGTCTCGAGACGTTGCGCCAGATGGTCGCAGCCGGTCACGGCATCACGCTGCTGCCCGAGCTGGCTGCCGAAACGCCCGTGGGCACGGCGCGCGGCCTGCGCGTGAAGCCCTTTGCCAGGCCTGCGCCGGGTCGCACGATCGGTGCGGTCTGGCGCAAGTCGACCACCCGCACTCCCGCAATCGACGGCATCGTGGCAACGATCCGCAGCACCATGAAGGACGGCACGAAAAAATGAAGCCTCGAATGACCTGTGCATTGCTTACCCTTGCGCTCCTGGTCACGGCCACGACGACTTACGCAGCCGAGCCTGCGCCGCAGGTCGTAACCGTGAGCGGCGCCTGGGCGCGTGCGACTCCGCCCGGCACGGCCGTCGCCGCGGTCTACCTCACCCTGAGCGGAGGACCGCAAGCCGATCGACTCGTCGGCGCCGCAACGCCACGCGCCGCGATGACGCAGATCCACGTCGTATCGGAAGTAGATGGCATGGCGCGCATGCGTCCGGTCGAGGGCGTCGACGTGCCGGCACACACGTCGGTCGCGCTCGCGCCGCAGGGCACGCACCTCATGCTGATGAACCTGCCGCAGCCGCTCGTCGCCGGTGAGCGGTTTCCGCTGACGCTGCAGTTCGAGCAGGCGGGCAGGATCGACGTGAGCGTCGAGGTGCGCGCGCCGGATACCGCTCCGCCGCACGCACACTGACGCGCGCGCATGCGACAAGGGCGCCGTCGTTGAGTCGTTCCACCCTGGCGCTGCCCGTGCATCGACTCCACGACGAGGAGGTCGAGCGGCTGCTCGCGACCGGTGAACGGCGCGCGGAACTCACGGCGCTCTTCGGCGACCAGGGCTACCGCGAGCTGAGTGCGCTCGCGCGCCGGGCGGCGGCGAAGCGACGCGCCGACGGACCTCGCGTGTACGTACTGCCGGGACTGATGGGATCGCGCATCGGCTCGCGCGGACTGCTGCTCGACGACGTGCTGTGGGTCGACCTGATCGAGATCGCAGCGGGGCACCTCACTCGCCTGGCCTTGCCGGCCGGCTCGCGGCTGGTCGCGCTCGGCGCGATGCTGCTCAACACGCTGAAGCTCAAGTTGTCGCTGCAGATCGCCGGTTTCGATGCGCAGCTGCACCCGTACGACTGGCGGGCCAGCGTGAGCGCGCTCGCCGACGCGCTCAACCAGCGCATCGCGGCCGAGGCCGACGGCGCGCCGGTCATGCTGGTCGGTCACAGCCTGGGAGGCGTGGTCGCGCGCCTGGCGCTCGGCCGTCAGCGCAGCGAACGCATCACGCGCATCGTGCAGCTGGGCGCTCCGAATCACGGCTCCTTTGCGCCAGTGCTCGCACTGCGCGGCGTCTATCCGACGGTGCGCAAGCTCGCGGCCATCGACCGGCGGCACACGGCCGAGGACCTGGCGCGGATCGTGTTTCGAACGCTGCCGGCCCTGCACGAACTGCTGCCCGATCCCGGACTCACCGGCGGCGCCGACCTGTTCGACGCGACGTCCTGGCCCGATGACCCGCTGCGACCCGACCCGCAGCAGCTGCTGGCTGCACGGCAGGAGCGCGCCCGCTGGCCGGGCAGCGACGATCGCTGTCTCGTCATCGCGGGCGTGCGACAGGAAACCGTCACCTCGCTGGCGTCGACCGGTAGCGAGTTCGATTTCGGCCTGACGCCGCTGGGCGACGGCACGGTGCCGCTCGCACTCGCCGTTCGCCCGGGTGAACCCGCCTGGTTCGTCGGCGAGAAACACGGTGGCCTGCCCAACAACGGGCGCGTCATCGCAGCGGTGGTGGACCTGTTGCGCACGGGCGCAACCAGACGGCTTGCAACCTCGGCCACGCGCAGTCGCAACCCGGTTGTGCGCCAGGTGAGCGAAACGGTGTTGCGTCGCGTCGCCCCGCACAAGGTGAAGTGGCAACACCTGTCACCCGACGCACGTCGCCGGCTGCTCGAGCCGGTCGTGTCCCCCGAGTTCCACGGCACGGTACATCCCGCCGCGCTCGAGCGAGCGTTCGCTGCGCGGGGCGCCGCAGCGCAGCCCGCCCCGGCGCGGCCCCGACGCACGCTCGAAGTCCGGCTGGTCCGGGGCAGCATCACCGACGCCAACTCGCGCGCGCTGGTGCTGGGCGTGTTCCACAACGTCGATCCCTCCGGTCCCGCCGCAGCCATCGACGCCGAACTCGGCGGCGCCATCCGCGAGTTCACGCTGCGGCGCATGTTCGCGGCGCAACTCGGGCAGGTCTTCATGCTGCCGGTGGCGCGCAGCCGGCTGCTCGCGGAGTTCGTGCTGTGCGCGGGCCTCGGCGATTTTGACGACTTCGGCGCCGAGGCAACGGCGTTCGTCGCGGAAAACATCGTCCGCACCCTCGCCCGCACGCAGGTCGAGGACTTCGCGACCGTGCTCTTCGGTGCAGGATCCGGCGTGCCCGTGGCGATGGCGCTCGAGCAGCAGCTGCGCGGATTCGTCGCCGGCGTAAAGCACGCAGACCCGGACGAGGTCGTGCGCCGTATCTCGATCTGCGAAATCGACCCGCGCAAGTACGCCGCGCTGGTACGCGCGGCCCGGGGCATTGCAGCCAGGGTGCAGGACACTGACCTTGCCCTGCTGGTTGACGAGGTCGACGCATCCGCCACCGCGCCCTGGAAGAATCCTGCTCGCGCGACGGCCTCCTCGCGCAACGCGGCGGCAGGGGATCCCGCCTATCTTCTCGTCGCGATGACGGCTGCCGGACGCAACGCGTACGAGTGCCGCTCGTCGCTGCTCACGGCCGGCGCGAAGGCGGCGGTGCTGAGCGGTGCCGTCACGTTGCACCGCGAGGACTTGCTGCAGCACATCGAGCCGCTCGAGACCGGCATGGCTACGACGCGCGACCTGGCCCGCATCGGCACCGCACTCGCACGCACGTTGCTGCCGGCGTCGGTCCGTGAAGGTCTCGAGGCGATGGTCGCGCGGCCGCTGGTGATCGTGCACGACCGGGAGGCGTCACGCGTGCCCTGGGAAGTGCTGCGCGTCGGCACTACGCATCCCGCGCTGGGCGCGGGCCTCAGTCGTCGCTATGCGAGCGACGCGCTCTCCGTTGCAAGATGGCGCGACGATCGCGGCGCATCCGATCCCTTACGCGTCCTGCTGATCGTCGATCCAACCCTGGACCTGCCGGGCGCGACGGCGGAAGGCGAGGCGCTGCAGCAGTTGCTCGGCCGCAAGTCCGTCACGCTCGATGTGCTCACCGGGCGCGATGCGACCCGGGCGCGCATCGTCGCGGCACTCGGCACCGGCGCGTTCGACGTGCTGCACTTTGCCGGTCACGCTTTCTTCGACGCGCGCGAGCCCGAACAGGGTGGCCTGCTCTGCGCCGGCAAGGAAGTGCTGCGCGGCGCCGATCTCGCGAGCCTCGGCAACCTGCCGGCGCTCGTCTTCTGCAATGCGTGCGAAGCAGCGCGCGTGCGCAAGCGCACCAGGGCGAGCGCGTCGCCGACGCGTCAGTTCGGCCTGCGCCGCACGATGACGGGCATCGCCGAAGCCTTCCTGACGGGCGGAGTCGCGAATTTTCTCGGCACGCACTGGCCAGTCGGCGACGACGCGGCGTTCGCGTTCTCGCAGTCCCTGTATGGGTCGCTGCTGACCGGCGACCGGCTCGGGGACGCCGTGCTCACCGCGCGTCGCCGCCTCGAAGCGATCCCCACGGTCGACTGGGCGGATTACGTGCATTACGGCAGCCCGGAATTCCGGCTCGCCGGATTTCCGTGAACTGACGCACGTTTCACTCTGCAAACGTACGAGCGGCGCCTGTTGAATCCGCGCTAACCCGAGGCGTGGCGCACCAGATTGGAACCAATCCGGATCGAGTTATGGAAAACGGAAGGGCATCACGCTTTCCGTCCGTCCAGTTGGGAAGAATCGCCCCCCACACGACATCGGGTCGTGAATTAACAACATAAAGGACGATTCATGGCTAGGAATATTCTGACGCTCGCGGTCGCGAGCGCCCTTGCGGTGGCGTCGGGTGCAGCCGGCGCAGCGACCAAGTCCACGACGTTCGGCGTCAGCGCGGTCGTCAACCCGAACTGCCTCGTGGCCGCGCAGGACCTCGCGTTCGGCGGCTACGACGGCACGGCGGCTAAGACCGGCACGGCGGACATCACGGTGCGCTGTTCGAACCTGACGACTTACGCAGTGTCGCTGAGCACGGGCGGTGGCACCTTTGCACAGCGCCTGCTGAGCGGCAGCGGCTCGAACAAGCTGCAGTACAACCTGTTCACGTCAGTGGCAGCGACTACGATCTGGGGTGACGGGACCAACAGCACCGGCACCGTCCCTGGCACGGGCGCGGGCATGGCGGCTGCCAGCACGCAGACGCACACCGTGTTCGGGCAGCTGCCGGACAATGCGTTCAACCAGGGCGCGCCGACCGGTACCTACAACGACTCGATCACCGTCACGGTTACGTACTGAGTCGTATTCGTGCTGGCGAGCAAGTTCATTCCCGCAGTGACCGGCCTGGCAATGCTCCTCGCGTTGTCAGCGCCGGCCGTGGCGGGATCATTTTCGATCTCGCCGCTGCGCGTCGACTTCACCGCGACGTCCAGCACGGCCGCCCTCACCGTCAGGAACGAGGAAGCCGCGCCGGTCGTGGTGCAGACCCAGGGACTGGGGTGGTCGCAGGAGGGCGGGCAGGATGCCCTGGCCCCTTCCCGCGACCTGCTGATTTCCCCCGCGGTCTTCACGCTGCAGCCGGGCGGTTCGCAACTGATCCGCGTGGCCCTGCGTCGCAGCGTCGATCCGGTGCGCGAGCTTTCGTACCGGCTGATCATCCAGGAAGTGCCGCAGGCCGCGAGCCCGGAGTTCACCGGGCTGCAGGTTGCGCTCAAGCTGAGCGTCCCGGTCTTCGTGGCGCCGACCGCTCCTGCCACAGCGCAGGTGACGTGGGCGGCCACGCGCGACGACGACGGCAGGCTGTCCGTCACCGCCCGTAATGACGGCGGGGCCCACGCGCGTATCCAGCGTTTTGTCTTGAAGACCGCAGACAGCACCGCGACGGTGCTCGAACAGCCGGCGCTCAGCTACGTACTGGCCGGTGCGGTCCGCCAGTGGTCATTCGACGACAACAACAACACCCGTCCGAATGCGCAGTCCACGGCCAGCCCCGGGAAGGCTGGTCCGTATCGGTTGGAGGGAACCACCGATCAAGGCTCGTTCGCGACGGAGTTGACGCTCACGGCGGATTGAGCTGTGCACCTGCGCTCGTGCATCGCCGCGACAATGCTGCTTGCAGCGTGCGCACCCGCGCTTGCGGCGCAAGGTCCCGAGGCGATCGCCACCCCCGAACCGTTCGCGGAAGCGATCGTCGAACTGCACATCAACGCCCAGGCTACGCCGACGACGCTGGTCGTCCGTCGCGACGTCGACGGCACGCTGCTGCTGCGCGCCGCAGACCTCGCCGGCTTGCGTCTCAAGTCGCCGTCGCGCGGCGCCAGGCACGTGAACGGCGAACGCTACTACCGCCTCGACCCGGAGATGGGCGCCGTGGTGGCATTCGACGAATCGACGATGACGGGACAGGTGACGCTGCCTGCGCAGTCGTTCCTGCCGACGCAGCGCGCAACGACAGCGGTCGACGCTCCGCGCGCCACGCGCACCGGTCCGGGCGGTTTCGTCAACTACGACGTCTCAGCCGAACAGGCAGCCGGTCGCAATCAGGGCGGCGGCTTCGTGGAACTCGGGTTCTTCGGCAACCAGGGCGTGCTCACCAACACCATGGTCGCTCGCTACGGTGAGGACGGACCGGATGCCGCCCGTCTCGATACGACCTGGACCCACGACTTTCCCGACCAGTTGGCGACGCTGCGCGTCGGCGACTCGATCTCCACGTCGGGCCCGTGGGGCCGCGCCGTGCGTTTCGGCGGCCTGCAGTTCGGCACGAACTTCAGCGCGCAGCCGATGCTCGTGACGACGCCGCTGCTCGCCGCCCAGGGCGAGGCCGTCGTGCCGTCCACCGTGGACGTCTTCGTCAACGGCCGGCCGATCGCCAGCGAGCAGGTGCCGCCGGGCCCGTTCTCGATCGATCGCCTGCCGGTCCTGACCGGTGCCGGACAATTGCAGGTCGTGATCACGGACGCGCTCGGACGCCAGCAGGTGCTGACCCAGCCGTATTACTCCGGCACCACGCTGCTGAGCCAGGACCTGGCCGAGTATTCGGTCGAACTCGGCAGCGTGCGCGAGGACTACGGCACTCGCAGCTTCGGCTACGGCGACATGATCGGCGTGGCTTCGTATCGCCGCGGCCTGTCCAACACGCTGACCGCGGGGACGCGCGCCGAGGCGCAGGCCAACGGCATCTACGCGCTGGGCGCCGACGCAGCCTGGCAGGCCGGGTACGTCGGGATCCTGACCGCGCACCTCGCCACGGGCGGCGACGCCGACGGCGCGGGCTTCACGACCGGAATCGGCGTCGAGCGCAGCGGGCAGAAATTGAGCGCTTTCGCGCAGACCCGGTACGCGAGTCGCTCGTTCGTCCAGACCCGCATGGCCGGACTGCCGTTCACGCCGCGCCAGCGTACGTTCGGGGGCCTGGGCTTCAATTTCGGCGAATACGGCAACGCGCAGGTCGCCTACGGCCTGCAGAGCTACTACGACAGCGAGACCGTCGAGACCGTCGGCGTCAATTATTCCGTGGCGCTCGGCAGCCTCGGGTATCTCGGCCTCTATGCGTCGCACACGTCGGCGACCGACAGCGAGACCAACGTGCTGCTGACGTGGACGCTGTCGCTCGGTGACCGCCGCACGCTCAGTACGTCCCTGCAGCAGTCGTCCGCACCGGCGGACTTCGGCGGCGGTTTCCAGGGTAACGTCACGCTGCAGCAGGACCTGCCGGCCGGCAGCGGCCTGGGTTACCGCATGTCGCTGTCGTCGTCCGACGAGCAGGACGCCTACCTCGCCTACCAGGGCCGCGCCGGCATCGCGTCCATCGACTACTCCCGTCGTAATGGCGACTCCGGCGTGCGCGTCGGCGCCACCGGCGGCCTCGCGATCACCGGTGCGGGCCTGATGCCGGCGCGGCGACTGAACGAAAGTTTCGCGGTCGTGCAGGTCGCGGACTATCCGGGACTGACCGTCTACGCAGACAACCAGCCGGTGGGACGCACGGACAAGCAGGGTCGCGTGCTGATCGAGGCGCTGCGCCCGTATCAGCGCAACGAGATCAGTGTCGATCCGACGCAGGTGCCGATGGATGGCAGCCTGTCGCAGTCGATGATCGGCGTGACACCCGCGTATCGCAGCGGTGCGCTGGTGCGTTTCCCGGTCGAACGAGCCATGGCCGTGACCCTGCGGGTCGTGCAGGCGAACGGCGAACCGGTGCCTGCGGGAGCAAGCGCCAGCGTCGGCGCCGTGAATTTCCCGGTCGCGCTCGACGGGCTGCTGTACCTGGAAGGCCTGGCCAACGCGACTCGCGTGCGCGTGTCCTGGAACGACGGCCAGTGTTCGTTCGAGGCGCGCCGCCCCGCGGGCACCGACCCGGTGCCGGACCTCGGCAACGTGTCATGCAGATAACACGCGCATCCCCGGCAGATTCGACCCGCAGGATGCTGCGGCGGCGGGCGCGGTTCATGGCTGCGCTCGCCCTGCTGCTTTGCGGCGGCGCAGGTAACGCGCATGCCGCCGCAGACTGCTCGATCACCGCCGTCAGCGTCAATTTCGGAGCGTACGACCCAGTCGTCGCGTCGCCCGACGATTCGGTGGGCACGGTCACCGTCACGTGCCGGCACCTCTCAGGCGGCGCTCAGCGCGTCAACTATTCGGTGACGCTCTCCAACGGCATGAACGGAACCAGCCCGTCGACGCGCAAGCTGGCGGCCGGCACGGCTCGCCTCGGGTACAACGTGTTCACGGATCCGGCCCGCACCCAGGTCTGGGGCAACGGCACCGGCGGTACGGTGATTGCGTCAGGGGCGGTGACCATCGGCCCGGGCGTCGGCAACGGCACGAAAACATTCGTGCACACCGTCTATGGCCGCATCCCGCAACTGCAGGACGCGGCGCCCGGCACCTACAACGACACCCTGGTGCTGACGCTGACGTTCTGAGTCAGCGGACGATCGCGGCGAGCTGCACCGGCAGCGCGTATTCACCAGGCATCGCGCCGGCACTCAGCCACAACCGGTAGTTCAAGGTGAACTCACGCGCCAGCGGCTGCGTGATTTCCAGGCTCGAGTCCTGCATGCGCACCGGCGCCTGGAATCCCCCGACATCGATGGAGTCGGTCAGGCCGACCCGCGGATTCAGCTGCAGCACGACACGGTCGGGGGCGTTGGTTTGCAACTGGTAATGGCGTGACACGTCGAGGTAGCCACGCTGGACGTCGGCCGCCGTGATCGCAACCGGAGCTGCGTCGGTCTGCAGTCGGGCGTGCGGCAGGACCTGCGCGGAAACCTGCAGGGTCGCCGAGGCCATATCTGCCCGCACGGTTCCAGGGTGGAGCGCCGCGACGAGAGCCAGAAACAGCCACAGGGACCGCATCAGCACCGCCACTTCGGGCGAGGGGACCGTTCGCACGGACCGACCCGTTGTATGGGTGCCATCAAGCCGAGATGCGGGTTTCGTCGCCATACGCGTTAATCGCTAGTTCGAGTGATCCGGATCACGTTTTGAAACTAAACCCCGACGGCCCGCTTGCGCAACGGGCCCGGGACGTGAATCGATCCGAAATGTTGCTGCATTGCGGCATGCCGGCCCCACGGAAATGCGTGTTGCACCCCCCCGCAGAACCGCTAAAGTCGCGTTCCGTCTCAGGAAATCAGGGTTCTCCGTGACCGTCCCGCCGACCGATACCTCCCATCCGGACTACTTTCACCGGGTGGTGGACTGCCAATGGGCCTGCCCGGCCCACACCGACGTCCCCGAGTACATCCGCCTCATCGCGCTCGGGCAGTTCTCAGACGCCTACATCGTCAACCGTGAGTCCAACGTGTTCCCGGGCATCCTGGGCCGCGTGTGCGACCGTCCCTGCGAGCCGGCCTGCCGGCGCGGGCGGGTCGAAGACAAGCCGGTCGCGATCTGCCGCCTGAAGCGCGTCGCCGCCGACCACAAGGACGACATCTCGTCCCGGTTGCCGGTGATCCCTGCGCAGAAGAACGGCAGGAAGGTGGCCTGCATCGGCGCCGGTCCCGCGTCGCTCACGGTCGCCAACGACCTGCTGCCGCTCGGCTACGAAGTCGTGGTCTTCGAGCAGTGGGACAAGCCGGGCGGCCTGATGCGCACCAACATCCCGGCGTTCCGCCTCCCGGAAACGGTGCTGGCCGAGGAGATCGGCTACATCGAGCAGATGGGCGCGCAGATCCGCTACAACTCGCGCATCGACAGCCTGCGCCAGCTGCTCGAGACCGGCGGCTTCGACGCGGTGTTCGTCGGCAGCGGTGCACCCAAGGGCAAGGAACTGAAGCTCCCCGGCCGCACCGAGGGTGGCGCCAACATCCACATCGGCATCAACTGGCTCGAGTCGGTCGCGTTCAAGCACCTCGACAGGATCGGCGAGAAAGTGCTGATCATTGGCGTCGGCAACACCGCCATGGACTGCTGCCGCTCCTCGCTGCGTCTCGGCGCCCGCGAAGTGAAGGTCATGGCGCGCAAGCCGCGCCAGTTCTTCAAGGCTTCGGAGTGGGAACTCGAGGACGCCGAAAGCGAAAACGTCGAGATCGTCGTCAACCACTCGCCCAAGGCGTTCGTGGTCGAGGACGGCAAGCTCAAGGGCATGCTGTTCGAGCAGATGGCCTACGACTTCGACGGCCGCGGCCGCATCACGGCCGAGCGCGTCACCGGCGAGACGTTCATCGCCGCGGACGACGTGATCCTGGCGATCGGCCAGGAAAACGCGTTCCCCTGGATCGAGAACGATCTCGGCATCGAGTTCGACCAATGGCACGTGCCGGTCGTCGACGTGACGACGCACCAGTCAACGCGCCCCGGCGTGTTCTTCGGCGGCGACGCCGCGTTCGGCCCGAAGAACATCATCTGGGCCGTCGAGCACGGGCACCAGGCGGCGATCTCGATCCACAACCATTGCATGGGTCAGCCGGTCACCGAGCGGCTGCCACCCACGTTGAACCTCTCCTCGCGCAAGATGGGCCTGCACGAGTGGTCGTACAAGAACGACTACAACCCGGTCGAGCGCCGGCTCGTGCCGCACGTGAGCCTGGTCGAGCGCTTCAAGAAGATCAGCATCGAGGTCGAACTCGGTTTCGACGCCGAGCAGACGGCGAAGGAAGTCGAGCGCTGCCTCAATTGCGACATCCAGACGGTGTTCGAGGCCAAGGCCTGCATCGAATGCGATGCCTGCATCGACATCTGCCCGACCGACTGCCTCACGATCACGCAGAACGGCGAGGAAGCTGAACTGTCGCAGCGCCTCAAGGCGCCGCGCAAGCACCCGCACCAACCGCTGTACGTCTCCGCGCCGCTCAAGCACACGGGTCGGGTGATGGTGAAGGACGAGGACCTCTGCGTGCACTGCGGACTCTGCGCCGAGCGCTGCCCGACGGCGGCCTGGGACATGCAGAAGTCGAAGATCAACCTGCCCCACGCGAACGACCACCAATGGCCCAGCCCCCAGCAACGCAAGACCGCGTAAACGACTTCGTCATCAAGCTCGCCAACGTGAACGGCACCGGCTCGGCCAGTGCCAACACGATGCTGATGAAGTCCATCTTCCGGATGGGCGTCCCCGTCATGGGGAAGAACTACTTCCCGTCCAACATCCAGGGCCTGCCCACCTGGTATGAAATCCGCGTCACCAAGGACGCCTACGTCGCCCGTTCCGGCCGCGTCGACCTCATGGTCGCGATGAACGCCGAGACGTACCAGAAGGACGTGCGCGAAGTCAGCCCCGGCGGCTTCCTGATCTACGACTCGACCTGGCCCCGCGCCGCGGTGCTCGCGCGCGACGACATCACGATCCTCGGCGCGCCGCTCGCGAAAATCTGCAACGAGAACTTCGTCGGCGTGCGCAACCGCATCCTGATGAAGAACGTCGTGTATCTCGGCCTGCTCGCCGCCCTGCTCGAGATCGACGTCGAGGTCATCCGCCAGCTGCTCACCGAGAGCTACTCGAAGAAGCCGGCGCTGGTCGAAGCCAACATGAAGGCCGTGCAGCTCGGCTACGACTACGCGAAGCAGCACCTGCCCTGTCCGTTGCCCCTGCGCGTGCAGCGCATGGACAAGACCCGGGGCAGCGTCATGATCGACGGCAACACGGCCGCCGGCCTCGGCGCGGTGTATGCCGGCGCCACCGTCGGACCGTGGTACCCGATCACACCGTCCACGTCGCTGATGGACGCGTTCAAGTCGTTCTGCTCGAAGCTGCGGGTCGACCCGGAAACCGGGGCAAGCCGCTACGCGGTCATCCAGGCCGAGGATGAGCTCGCCGCGATCGGCATGGTGCTCGGCGCCAACTGGAATGGCGCCCGGGCGTTCACCGCGACCAGCGGACCCGGCATCTCGCTGATGAGCGAGTTCATCGGCCTTGCGTATTACGCGGAAGTGCCCGCCGTGATCGTCGACGTGCAGCGCGTCGGCCCGTCCACCGGCATGCCGACCCGCACGCAGCAGTGCGACATCCTGATGTGCGCGTACGCCTCGCACGGCGACACCAAGCACGTGCTGCTGTTCCCGTCGAACCCGGAAGAATGCTTCTACATGATGGTGCAGGCCTTCGACCTCGCCGAGCGCCTGCAGACCCCGGTGTTCGTCATGTCGGACCTCGACATCGGCATGAACGACTGGATGTGCCCCGAGCTCAAGTGGGACGACGCGTACCGTCCGGACCGCGGCAAGGTGCTGACCAAGGAAGAGATCGAGGCGCTGCCGAAGTTCCATCGTTACCTGGACAAGGACGACGACGGCATCCCGGCCCGCACGCTGCCCGGCGTCTCACCGAAAGGCGCGTACTTCACGCGTGGCTCGGGCCACAACCAGTACGGCGGTTACACCGAGGATTCGGCTGAGTACCAGGTGGTGATGGAGCGGCTGCTGCGCAAGTTCAAGCGCGCGCGGACGCTCGTGCCGGCGCCGGTCATCGAAGCCACCGGCACCAGCGACATCGGCCTGGTCGCCATCGGCAGCAGCCGCGGCGCCGTGACCGAGGCGCGCGACATCCTCGCGAAGCGCGGTATCCCGATCGACTACATGCGCATCAAGGCGTTCCCGTTCACGAAGGAAGTCGAGGCCTTCATGGCGTCGCACACGAAGATCTTCGTGGTCGAGCAGAACCGGGACGCGCAGCTGAAGTCGCTGCTGACACTGGAGACCGACGTGCCGAAGTCGAAGCTGTACTCGATCCTGCACTACGGCGGCCTGCCGATGACCTCGAAGGAGATCGTCGAGGCCGTGGCCGCGGAACTGGGCGACGAGCGACGCGCGCAGGTTGCTGCCGCGACTTAGTGAATAGTGAGTAGTGAATAGTGATTAGTGATTAGTGATTAGTGATGGAAGGTGCAGTGCTTGACGCTACTTATTACTCACTAATCACTACTCACTAATCACTAATCACTACTCACTACTCACTACTCACTACTCACTACTCACTACTCACTACTCACTAATCACTACTCACTACTCACTACTCACTTCCCATGTCTTTCATCAACAAACCGAAAGTCCGCCACCCGGACCTGCCGCAGAACCAGCTCGGCCTGACGCGCCGCGACTACGAAGGCGCGATGTCGACGCTCTGCGCGGGCTGCGGCCACGACTCGGTCACGTCCTCGATCACCCAGGCGATCTGGGAGCTGAACCTGCGCCCCGAGCAGCTCGCGAAGCTCTCGGGCATCGGCTGCTCGTCGAAGACCACGGCCTATTTCGCCAGCGGCGCGCACGGTTTCAACAGCGTGCACGGCCGCATGCCGTCGATCGCGGCCGGCGCGAACGCCGCCAACAAGGACCTGCACTACATCGGCGTCTCCGGCGACGGCGACTCGCTGTCGATCGGTTTCGGCCAGTTCGCGCATGCGATCCGCCGCAACGTGAACATGCTGTACATCTGCGAGAACAACGGCGTCTATGGCCTCACCAAGGGCCAGTTCTCCGCGTCCGCGGACATCGGCACCCGGTCGAAGAAAGGCGAGGAAAACCGGCAGGCGCCCGTCGATCCCTGCCTCGCCGCGCTCAGCCTCGGCGGCAGCTTCATCGCGCGCAGTTTCTCGGGCGACCGCGAGCAGCTGGTGCCGCTGATCAAGGCGGGCCTGATGCACAAGGGCTTCGCGATGATCGACGTGATCTCGCCGTGCGTCACGTTCAACGACCACGTCGGCTCGACCAAGAGCTACGAGTTCACGCGCGAGCATTACCACGAGGCCGTGCACACCGATTACATCCCGGCGCGCACGGAGATCACGGCGTCCTACGGCGCGGGTGAAGTGCTGCCGGTGCAGATGCACGACGGCAGCCAGCTGCGCCTGCGCAAGCTCGACAAGGATTACGATCCGAACCACCGCGGCAAGGCCTTCGAGTACCTGCGCACCAGGCTGCGTCAGGGCGAGCACGTGACCGGCCTGATCTTCCTGTCGCCGGGCCACGATCCCGACATGCACGAGATGCTGCATACGACCGACGTGCCGCTGAACCAGGTGCCTTACGAGCAGCTGCACCCGGGTGCGGCGGGGCTCGCGAGCATCCTCAAGCGCTACGCCTGATGCTCCACGCCCGCTCCCGCGCCAGCTGCAATCACCGGATCATGACGCACGTCACTTGGCAGGACCGCCCTGGACCGTAGAATCCCACCCATGCCGATGTCCATCCCGGACCTGCGCCGCCGAGCCACGGGCATTGCCACGACAGCCGTGGCCGCGTGCCTGCTCTGCGTTGCGAGCGGCGCCTCGGCCTCGTCGGTCTACAAGTGGGTAGACGCGTCCGGCATCACGCACCTCTCCTCCGCGAAGCCGCCCGCCGGCACGAAGTACGAGCGCGTCGTGCTGGCGAGCACCGGCAATGCCACTTCCACGTCGTCCAGGCGTGCCAGCTACAGCACCGCCAGTGCAGCGACCGGCACCCGCACCACGGCGGCCAGTGCCGAGCAGGTCTCGCGTCGCAACGACATGGTGACGTCGCTGCGCAACCGCGAATGCGTGGTCGCGCTCGAGTCGATCGATCGCCTGGCCAGGGGCGGCCAGGCCGTCGACCCGGCGGAGTTCAGCCGGTTGCAGCAGACCGCGGACCAGAACTGCAGCAAGGATCCGGTCGTGCGCCGCGAGCAGGAAGACATGGCGGCCAGGCTGCGCGTCTCGAAGGGCGACATCTGCGTCGACGCGCGCAACAAGCTCGCCGACATGCTCGAGCCGGGCCGCCGGCCGACGCGCGACCAGCTCAAGACGCAGCAGGAATTCATCGAATCCCACTGCACGGCGCCGGTGCGCTGAGTCGCGTGCGTTGACCGCAGCTGCAGCCTGCCCGGTCGCATCCGAGCACGCCGGCAGCCGCGCCGCCGATTCCTTGTCCTTTCCCCCTGGCTGGTCATCGTCAATCCCGTGGCCGGCCGGTCGCGGCGCGACGCGCGTGCGTGGAGCGCGATGGAACAGGCGCTGCGACAGGCTGGAGTCACCCACGACGTCGCATGGACGACCGGCCCCGGCGATGGTTCGCGCATCGCGGCCGCCGCCTGGCAGCAAGGTCGCGCACGCTTTCTCGTCGCAGGTGGCGACGGCTCGGTGCACGACGTCGTCAACGGCCTGATGACGGCGCAGCGCGCGCACGGTGCCCTCGCATCCCCGGATCCACCGCGCATTCCCACACTCGTCCCGCTGCCGCTCGGCACCGGCAACGACTGGTCGCGATCGCTCGCCTTACCCAGCGATCCGGCAGCGCTCGCGGCGGTCATCCGCCGGGACTACGCGGTGTCGCACGACGTCGGCCGCATCGAATTTCCGGCGTCTGGCACGACGCCGGCCAGGACCTGCTGGTTCATCAACGTGGCTGGCGCAGGATTCGACGCCCACGTCATCGAGCGGATGCCCGCCCGGACTCCCTCGAAATTCGCGTACCTGGCCGGCGCCCTGCGCGAACTCGCGCGGTATCGCTCGCCGGCGTTCCGGCTGACCGCGGACGACGAGCGCGAAGCTGCTGCCCGCCGGTTGCTGCTGGTATTCGTTGCCAACGGCCGGTACTGCGGCGGACGCATGCACGTCGCACCTGACGCGCGGCAGGACGACGGTGCCTTCGATCTGGTGACGATCGACGACGTCGGCCTGCTGCGTGCGCTGCCGAAGCTCGCCAGGCTGTACCTGGGCAACCTGCTGCGCGACCCCCTGGTGCAGCACCGGCTGGTGACCAGGGTGTGCATCACGGCGGAACCGGTGGCAGGCATCGAGGCGGACGGCCAGTTCGTCGGGCGAACCCCGACGGTGATCTCGGTCGAACGCGGGGCGTTACGGACCCTGCGCGGGCCGTGAGGGCCGGGCGGAAACGGTTGTCAGAAGCTCTGCGGACCGAGTGCCAGCGTGTGCATCAGTTCGACCTGGGACTGCACTTCGCACTTGAAGAAGATCTGCTTCAGGTGCGAGCGGACGGTGTTGAGCGAGAGCCCGAGCCGGACCGCCGTCTCCTCGACCGACAGGCCGGCATACAGCTGGCGTGCGACAGCCCCGGGACGCTTGGTCTTCGCCACGACGACGCGCGCCGGTTTGCTGGCGGGCGGGTCTGCCTTCGCGCCCGACTTCCTGGCAGCCTTGCCTGCGGCCCCGGCATCGCCATTAGCCGTGAGCAAAAGGTCGAACTGGCCGTCGGTCTCGCCATCGGTGAACGCGAGCCGGTCCTTGCGCAGCATGAGGCCGTTGCCTTTCGCGAGGACGGCACGCCCGATCGCGTTCGCATCGAGCACCTTGCCATTGACGTCGAGCAGCACGACACCCCGATCGAGCTTGTCCAGGATCGCCCGGGTCAGCGTCGTGAATCCCGTCGCTGCGGGGCGCGGGAGAGAGCCGCGCGGCACCTTCCCTGGCACCGCGCGACCCCCATTGACCTGTGAACTGACGGCTCGCGCTGGAGTGCCCGGGCCAACGGCGCCAGTCGCCGCGCGCGCGCCGGCTAGTCGGGCTGCCACTTCGGTTCGCCATGAGATGAGAATGTTTTGCGCTGGCAGCGAACTGCCTTATGGTCCTAATAGACCACATCATTCGCGCAAATGAATCACCCAAATAGGTGATTACCTGCAAATAGTGGGCCGGCGGCGACGAGGTGTAAGGTGACGGCACGAACGCTGCGATCCCCGACCTCGTCACCCACCGCGGTGGCTGCCATTGCGGTGCCGTCCGCTTCGAAGTCGACGCACCCGCGCGCCCTTTTCTGTCGCAGGTGCGGGGTCAAGTCGTTCTACGTGCCGCGCTCGAACCCTGGCGGTCGAACCGTTCGACGGCCGCAACTGGGAAAATTCTGCAGGGGTCCTGCGTCACCTGTCGTCAGGGTGACGCCGGCAGGGCTCAGCGGTCGTCGATGTAGTCGTCGTCGCGTACTCCGGGGCGCAGCGGTTCGATCGTCTGCGAAGCGGTCACGCCCATGACGTTGCTGGAGACGGTCGGCACCCGGGCCTTGCGGGCGGACCGGGAACGGGCCTGCGCAGCGGCCTCAGCCTTACGCACGGCGGCGCGCCGGCGCGACAAGGCGACAAAACCCAGCACTGCGAGCAGTAACAAGGCGATCACGGCGATTTTCATTGCGTCTTCCCTGGGTTCCTTTCGCTCGCAACGACCGGCGCATCCTCACGCTGCCGGAGTCGATGGCACGGAAGCTTGACCCCGGCCAGCGCCGTGCGGAAGCTCCATTAGGACTGAATTCGCGCGGGAATGGCCATCCGTTGCCGCCATTTAACGCGCTGCGTCACAGGTCCGCGCCACCCATCCGGGTGGTGCGGCCCCGGCAAGCCTCCAGCCGGGGTTATCCGGCCACGAGCGCAACCGCGGAAACGCCGCGGCTGCGCCTTCATTTTACCAGTGAATGCCCCGCATCAGGGACGCAAAGATCATCGCTTCGCGGGTCGCCGGCCGCTGCTCCTCGCCTTCGCGCTTGCCCAGCGCGGCAGCGGAATCCGGGAACATGCGGTAAGCCGAATTCATGACGACCTCGGACATCTTCGGCATGACGAGATGCATGATCTCGGAGATGACGCCAAGGCGCGTCGCGATGCGCTGCGGCTTGCGGATGATCGCATCCGCGATCATGTCCGCCGCCTCGTCCGGCGAAATGATCGTCGGCATTTCCTCGTACAGCTTCGTCGGCGCGATCATCGGCGTGCGCACGAGCGGCATGTTGATGATCGTGAAGTGCACGTTCTCGTCGTGGAACTCGGACGCCGCGCAGCGGGCGAACGACTCGAGCGCCGCCTTCGACGCGACGTATGCGGAAAACCGCGGCGCATTCGTCAGCACGCCGATCGACGACACGTTGATGACGTGCCCGTCCTTGCGCGCCGTCATCGACGGCAACAGGTTCATCGTCAGACGCACGCACGCGAAGTAGTTCAGCTGCATCGTGCGCTCGAAGTCGTGGAAGCGGTCGTACGACAACGCGAGCGAACGGCGGATCGAACGGCCCGCGTTGTTGATCAGCACGTCGACGTGGCCGAATTCCTTCAGCACGTCCTTCGCCAGCTTGTCGTTGGCCGCGTATTCCGTGATGTCGCACGAGTACGTCCTGACGAAGCCGCCGGCGTCCGTGATCTTCTTGCGCACCTCGGCCAGCTTCTCCTCGTCGCGCGCGACGACGATCACCTTGCCGCCCGCGTCCGCGATGCGGATCGCCGCCGCCTCGCCGATGCCGGACGAACCGCCGGTGATCATCACGACCTTGCCCTTCACCGCGCCCTTGAGGCTGCGGTCGATCGAGAGATCGGGGTCGAGATGGCGTTCCCAGTAGTCCCACAGGCGCCAGGCGTAGTCCTCGAGCGCCGGCACGCGGATCTTGGCCTTGTCGAGAATCTTCTGCGTCGCGGTCGAATCGAAGCGCGTCGGGTAGTTGATGAACTGCAGCACCGAACGCGGCACCTGCAGGTCGCGCAGCAACTGGTTGAACACGTTCTGGATCGGCTTGCTGCGCTCGACCGACTGCGTCACCGATTCAGGCACCATCGCGAACACTTTCGGATCGAGGCGGAACGCCATCTCGGGCGCGTGGGCCGCACGCGCGAAGACGTTCAGTATCTCGCCGACGCGGCGGACCTTCGGATCGGTGAGGTGGAAGCAGCGACCGTCGAGCTTCGGCTGGTGCGAGAGGTGCACCAGCGCATCGACCACGAAGTCGACCGGCACGACGTTGATGTAGCCGCCTTCGATGCCGACCAGCGGAATCCAGCGCGGCCAGGACTCGCGCAGCCGCTGCAGCGCCTTGAAGAAATAGTACGGCCCGTCGATCTTGTCGATGAAGCCGGTCTGCGAGTGACCGAGCACCGCGCCCGGGCGGTAAATGCGAAACGGGATGCGGCCGTTCGCGCGCACCATCGCCTCGGAGTCGTGCTTGGTGCGGTGATACGGATGATCGAGTTCTTCCGCTTCCTCGAACATGTCCTCGGTGAACGTGCCGCGGTACAGACCTGCGGCCGCGATCGAACTCACCAGGTGGAAGCAGCCGGCGTTGACCGTCTCGGCGAACTCCAGCGCACCCCTGGTGCCGGTGATGTTCGCCTTCTCCATCGCCTCGGCGCTGGCTTCGAGGTCGTACACGGCGCCCAGGTGATAGAAATGCTTCACCTTCCCCTTGAGCTTCGTCAGGTCGCCCCTGGCAACGCCGAGCCTCGGCAGGCCGAGGTCGCCCTTGATCGGCACCACGCGCTTGAGGCTGTCCTTGCCCCAGAACTCGCGCAGCTCGTCGAGCTTGCCGATCGACTTCGGGCGAACCAGCACGTAGATCGTGCCCTTGCCCTTCTGCAGCAGTGATTGGACGAGATAACGACCGATGAAGCCGGTCGCGCCGGTCACGAAGTAAGTCATCCGTGGAGCCCCCTGATATTGTCGGACTACCTTAGGGATCGTACGTACTCAGGTCAACGTGGCGCGGCCCCGGCATTGGCTAAGATGCCGGTGTGGCCGGCCGGGTTCGGGCAGGCCAGCGGGGGCGGCATGGCGAGCAGGAAACGGGCGGCGGCGGCGGGTGGGCAGCACGAACGGATGTCCGCCGTGGATACCGCCTGGCTGCGCATGGACGGGCCTGCCAGCACCATGATGATCGTCAGCGTCATGACCACGGCCACGCCGGTGCCTGCGGGGGACCTGCGGCGGGTCCTCGAGACCCGGCTGCTCTGCTTCCCGCGCTTCCGCAAACGCGTCGAGACCGATCCCCTCGGCGCCTCCTGGATCGAAGACTCCAGTTTCGACCTGGACGCGCATTTCGTCGTGACCGGACTCCCGGGCAAGGGCGGGCGCCACGAACTGCAGGCGCTCGCGGCGAGGCTGGCCAGCCAGCGGTTCGACCCGGCGCGGCCGCTGTGGCAGCTGCATTTCGTCGAGCACTACGGCACGGGCAGCGCGTGGGTACTGCGGTTGCACCACTGCTACGCGGACGGCATCGCGATGATCCGGGTGCTGCTGTCATTGACCGAACAGGATGCCGGCCCCGCGCTTGCCGGAGCGCACGCGGCGGAATCGCACGCCGCACCGCGCAGACGACGCAGAGGCGCTGCGGACCCGTTGCAACTGCTCGACTGGATCAGCCAGCTGACCCAACCCGCGGGCGACATCGTCGAAAGCGTCCTGGCCGAAGGCGCGCGACTGCTCGAGACGGGCGTGCACAAGCTGTTTCATCCGGAGACCGCCGCCGCGGTCGCGCTCCAGGCCAGGGGCATGGTCGGCGAATTCGCGCGCGTCGTCGCGCTGCCCGACGACCCCGTGTCGCCCCTGCGGGCACCCTTGAGTGGCGAGAAGCGAGTGTCCTGGTCGGAGCCGCTCGACCTGCAGGAGGTCAGGACCGTGAGCCGGGCGCTCGGCTGCACCGTCAACGACGTGCTGATGTCCACGGTGGCCGGCGCGCTCGGGGCGTACCTGCGCGCGGAAGGATTCGAGACCACGGACGTCGTGCTGCGCGCGTCGGTGCCGGTGAACCTGCGCGAGGCCGACGAGGCGTCGACGCTCGGCAACAAGTTCGGACTGCTGTTCGTCGCGCTGCCCGTCGGCGTCGTCAATCCGCTGCAGCGCGTGTACACGATGCACGACACCATGCGGGACCTGAAAGGGTCGCAGCAGCCGCCACTCACGCTCACGGTGCTCGGGCTGCTCGGCGTGATGCCGAACCTCGTGCAGGGTCCCGCCATCGAACTTTTCAGCCGCAAGGGCTCGCTCGTGGCGTCGAACGTGCCGGGACCGCAGGCGCCGCTGTACCTGTGCGGACAGCGCATCGCGGAGATGCATTTCTGGGTGCCGCAAAGCGGGTCGATCGGCGTCGGGGTCAGCATCCTCTCGTACGCCGGCAAAGTGTTCTTCGGGCTGATCGCGGACCGCGCGTGCATCGCCGAACCGGCGCAGCTGGTCGAGCGACTGGGCCCGGAATTCGAGCAACTGCTGCTGGCGACGACCGTGGGCGTGCTCGGCCTGCAGCAGCGCAAGCCGCGACGCAGGAAACGGGCGGCGCAGCCCGCGGGAAATACGTAGACTGCGGTTTGACACACTGCAGCAAGCGCCCGGGATTCCCCACAATTCACCTTGCGGCAGTCCCTCCGGAAGTGCCCCACCAGGAGTTTCGTCATGGCCACCTCCCGTTCACGCACCCGCAAGACTGCCGGTTCCAACATCGGGCGCCGAGTGCGCGACGCGTTCGAGACTGCGCAGGAGACGATGCAATCGCGCGTCGGCGGCGCGCGTGAACAGGCGCAGGAAACCTGGGTCAACCTCGAAGCGCTGTTCCAGAGCCGCGTGCAGCGTGCGATGCACCAGCTGGGCGTGCCGACGGCCGAGGAAATCCGCGCGCTGACCCGCCGCGTCAGCGAACTCAACGACAGCGTGAGCAGGATCGTCGAGCGGCAGCTCGCTGCGAAGCCGAAAAAAGCTGCCCGGCGCGGCAAGCGCAAGGCCGCGGCAGCGCCGCGTCGCGCGCCGGCGAAGCGCAGCAAGACCGCGGGCTGATCCCGCCAGCACTGGCGACGGACGGAGTTCCGGCAATGCTCGACCTGCAACCGGCGACTGGACGAAAAAGAGCAAGCCATGGACGCTTCGGGCTCGCGCTCGCCGGCGGCGGACCGCTCGGCGCGTTCTACGAGGTCGGGTGCCTGCACGCGATCCAGGAAGCGTTCGACGGCTTCCAGCTGACGGACCTCGAGCTGTATGTCGGCGTGAGTTCGGGCGCGATGATCGCGGCCGGACTCGCGAACGGCTTCGACACGGCCGACATGGGGCTCGTCTTCATCCACAACGCATCGAACGAGATGAAGTTCTCGCCGGCGCTGTTCCTGATGCCCGCGTTCCGGGAGTACGCCCGGCGCATCGCGGGGGCGCCAGGCATCCTCGCCAGCATCGCGCGCGAGTACCTGCGGGATCCAGGCAAAAATTGGGCTGAAATCATCGATCCTCTCGGTCGATTGCTGCCCACGGGCATCTGCGACAACCGCCCGCTCGAGCGCGTGATGGCCCGGCTGTTCTCGTTGGAGGGCCGCACCAACGACTTCCGCAAGCTAGCGCCGAAGCTCTATATCGTCGCGACCGAACTCAACACCGGACATTCCGTGCGCTTCGGCGAGCCTGGGTTCGATCACATCCCCATCTCGCGCGCGATCCAGGCGAGCACCGCGCTGCCCGGCCTCTATCCACCCGTGGCGATCGACGGCCGCGTTTATGCCGACGGCGCGCTGCTGCGGACGATGAACGCCTCGATCCTGCTCGATGCGGACGCGGACTTCATCATCTGCGTCAATCCGCTCGTGGCGTTCGATGCGTCGAGCGCCCCGCGGCCACCGCACGGCTTCCCGCCCGACGAGCACGACCTTACGCACGGGGGGCTGCCGACGGTGCTGAGCCAGACGTTTCGTTCGCTGATACAGTCGCGCATGCAGGCTGGCTTCAAGAGCTACAAGCAGCGCTATCCGCACGCCGACGTCCTGCTGTTCGAGCCCGACCACGGCGACGGCGAGCTGTTCTTTCAGAACATGTTCCGCTATGCGGATCGCCGGCGGCTGGCCGAGCATTCGTATCAACGCACACGCTACGACCTGCTGCAGCAGGCCGACGGCCTCAAGCCGCTGCTGCAGCGGCACGGCATCACGCTGCGGCTCGACGTGCTCGAAGATCGCCGGCGCACGTTCCTGCGCGCCGTGCAGGAGCGCAAGCGTCGCCAGCTGCCCGTGACCGGCGCGCTGCACCGCACGCTCGACCGGCTCGAGCACGCCGTCGCAGACAGACCGGACTGACGTCTTGAAGCTCCTCGGCATCGAAATCGGCGCCCCGCCGGAGGATCGCGGCACGCTCGGGCGCCTGCTCGAGCGCAACCAGGCATTGCGCGACGTGTTCGCGGGCGACCCGCGCCTCCGCAGGCAGCTGCTGCGACTGCAGAAGTGGCAGTCGAAACGGCTCCTGCGGTCGCATGACGACCTGCACGCCAATCCGCGCTACCGGCTTGCGGTCGAGTTCTTCTTCAACGAGCTGTACGGCACGGACGCGCGCCGCCGCGACACCGACATGATCAAGGTGCAGCGGGCCATGGAGCGGCTGCTGCCGCGCGAGGGCCTCGAAGCGCTGTGCCTCGCCGTGCAGCTCGAGACGTTGTCACAGGAACTCGATGCGGAAGTGGCGCGCTCGCTGCCCCCGGGCGGCATCACCGTGGCGCGGTATGCCGAGGCCTATCGCGGTGCCGGCCGGCGTGCGGACCGCGAGCGACAGATCGCGCTCACCAGCAAAATCGGCGAATATCTCGACGGCGTAGTCCGCAAACCGATCATCCGCGGACTCGTCCGGCTGGCGCGCAGCCCGGCCCACGCGGCCGGATTCGGCTTGCTGCAGGAATTCCTCGAGCGCGGCCTCGATGCGTTCGAGGCGATGCACGGCGCAACGGAATTCCTCGGCACGGTGCGAGCCCGCGAACGACGGGCGATGGAACGGCTGTTTGCCGGCACGGCGGACCCGTTCGAGTTCGAGGCGAGCGAGCGCAGGGCAAAACAGAGGGCGAAACCGGGATGAGTTCAAGCGGACGGCCGTCGGGCAGGAAAGGCAGAAGAAAGGCAGTCCGCAAGCCCCCGCCGCACTGGCGCAAGTTCCTGACCCAGGCCGAGCTGGAGCTGCCTCCGCCTGCGGGCGGTGCGCCGGCCAGCGATTCCGACGACCGCACCGACGAGTTCGACTACGCCGAGCCATCGGAACTCGCGTGGTGGCAGACCAGGCCCTTCGTCGCGGGCCTGACCGTCGCGTGCATCGCCTTGGCGGTGCTGGCCGTTACCTCGATGATGAATGCATCGCGTGATCGCGAAGCAGCACGTGCGGCTGCCGAACGCGAACAGACCCTGACGCTGCGGGCGATCAACAGCGTGCGCTCGTTGCGCATCACGCCTAATCCCCGCAGCTGGTCCGGTGCGCCGGACTTGACGCTGGACTGGCCCGAGCCGCCGCAACTGCTCGAGCTGCGTCTGGCCGTGGGCTACTCGCCATTCCTGACCTTCGCCGTGATCGTGGACAAGGTCGATCACGGCCGGGTGCTGGTCGCCGAACGCCTGACCCCGGATTCCAACAAGGAACTGCGGTTGTCGCTCAACAGTTCGGCGTTCGGTCCTGGCGAGTACCGCCTGCGCCTGCAGGGCTATACGTGGCGCGGTGATCGCGTCGATGTGGGCTGGGTACGGTTGCTAGTCACCGATCCGCGCTGACTTGCGCCTGGGCCTAGAAATCCGCCCGCAGCGCCTGCATCGGCGGGTGCGAGACAACTGAACGCGCCGCCAGGATGCCAGCCGTGCCCACCAGCACCGCGCCACCGACGATGCCGACCAGCCACACGCGCGGATCGGGCGAGTACTGCAGGTCGAAGACCTGCTTCGCCAGCAGGTAACCGACCGCGGTCGCGCCCGCTGCGGCGAGCAACCCGGCGAGCGCGCCGAGCACGATGAATTCGGCGGCCACGCCCTGGAACACCACGCTGCGGCTCGCACCGAGCGTGCGCAGCATCGCGCTTTCGTAGCGCCGCTCGTCGCGCGTCGACTGCACCGCTGCGAGCAGCACCATGAGCCCTGCCGCCAGCGTGAACAGGAACACGTACTGCACCGCGAGGCTCGCCTTGTTCATCACGTCGCGCACCTGCCCGAGCAGGGCCTCGATGTCGATGAGGGTGACCTCGGGGAATTGCCGCACCAGGTCGACCAGCAGCGGCCGCTGCTGCGGCTCGACGTGCACGCTGGTGATGAGCGTGCCGGTCGCGCTTTCGAGCACGCCGGGCGAGAACACGACGAAAAAATTCGGCTTGAACGTGTCCCAGCGGACTTCACGCAGGCTCGTGATCCTGCCGGTGACGGCCTCACCCGCGATGTCGTACGTCAGCGTGTCGCCGAGCTTCAGGCCCAGGCGCTCGGCGTAGTCGACCTCGACCGAAATCTGCGGCGCGCCGTCCCTTGCCGGCGGCCACCACTCGCCCGCGACGATCCTGTTGCCGGGCGAGAGCTCTGCGGACCACGTGAGGTTGGCCTCGCGCTCGACGAATTCGTTCGCGCGCTCACCCTGGAACGTGATTTTCTCGACCGGCGTGCCGTTGACGGCGCTGAGACGCGCCCGCAGCATCGGCACGAGTTCCGTCGCCGGCAGCCCGGCTTGCGCGAGGAACTGCTCGACGCCCGCGCCCTCGTCGGGGCGGATGTTGATCATGAAGTAGTTGGGTGCATCGGTCGGCAGGCTGCGCTGCCAGTCCCGCAGCAGGTCGTCACGCACCAGTGCGAGCAGCAGCAGCACCATGAAGCCGAGGCCGAAGGCCACGATCTGCACGATGCTGTCGCGGCCACGTCGTGCGATGTTCGCGAGGCCGTAGCGCCAGGCCACGCCCACACCGCTGCGCAGCGGCGCCAGCAATCTCACCAGCACCCAGCCGGCGACGGCGAGCAGCAGGAACGTCGCGCCGAGACCGCCTGCCACGTAGCCCACGAGCTGCGGATCGCGCACGATCCAGTACAGCAGCGCGAGCACGGCACCGATCGCCAGGCCGTAGACGACCGTGTAGCGCAGCGGCGGTGGTTCGAGATCGCGGCGCAGGACACGGGCAGGGGGCACACGCTTCAGGCGCAGCAGCGGCGGCAGCGCGAACCCGACGAGCACGACGACCGCGGTGACGACACCCAGCAGGAACGCATCGGCCGAGGGCGGCGGCAGGTCGCCGCGCAGCAGGTCGCGCAGCAGCCAGGCGATGCCGGATTGCGCGACGTAACCGATCGCCGTGCCGGCGACGGCGGTCACGACGGCGATCGCGACCAGCTGGACCACCGTCTGTGTCAGCACGAACCGCTGCGGCGCGCCCATGCACTTCATCAGCGCCACGGTGTCGAGGTGACGACGCGCGTAACGCTGCGCCGCCATCGCCACCGCGATGGCCGAGAGCAGTACGCTCACCAGGCTCGTGAGCGAAAGAAACCGTCCCGCGCGATCGGCCGAGGCGCGAATCTGCGGGCTGGCGTCGGCAATCGACCGCACCCGCTCACCGCGTTGCTTGCCCGCCTCGAGCCACTCGCGGAAGTCGTCGACCGGTGCGGGCTCGCCGGCAAACAGCACGGCCCGGCTCACGCGACTGCCGGGCTGCACCAGTTGGGTGGCCGGCAGATCGGCGCGGTTGATCAGCAGTGTCGCCGCGAGATCGGCGAAGCCGCTGCCCTGGTCGGGGCGATAGTCCAGCACCCGCGTGACCCGGACGGTGTGCGCGCCGACCGTGAGGCTCGCGCCCACCTGCGCACCGAGCTTCGCGAGCAACCGCGAGTCGGCCCATGCCTCGCCCGGCGCGGGAATGTCGTCGGTGACCACGCCAGCGCCAAAGGGCTGGTCCGCCGTCTTCAGGCGACCGCGCAACGGATAGCCTGCGCCGACGGCACGCAGCGCGATCAGGGACGATTCCTGGCCGAAAAACACCACGCTCGGCATCGACTCGAGGCGCGCTGAGCGCAGGCCCCTCCGGGCCGCTTCCGCCGCGTAGGCGTCTGCAATGGGTCGCGCGGACTCGAGACGCAGGTCGGCGGCCAGCACTTCACCAGCCTGCCGCTCGACCGCCAGGCCGATACGGCTGGTGAAAAATCCGACCGCCGTCAGCGAGGCGACCGCCACCAGCAGCGCGAGCACGAGCACGGCGAGTTCGCCGGACTTTAAGTCCCGCAACAGATTGCGCAGTGCGAAGGTGAGCGAAGGCATCTGCAGTTCAACCCGGGACGACGCGCCCGGCCTCGAGACGGACGATGCGGTCGCAGCGCGCAGCCAGCTGCCGGTCGTGGGTCACGAGCACGAGCGTCGCCTGCGTCGCGCGGTTGAGCCCGAACAGCAGGTCCATGATCTTTTCGCCCGTTGCGGCGTCCAGGTTGCCGGTCGGCTCGTCGGCGAAGAGCACGTCCGGTTCACGCACGAACGCGCGCGCGATGGCGACGCGCTGCTGCTCGCCGCCCGACAATTGCCGCGGATAGTGACCGACGCGTTCGGCCAGGCCCACGCGACCGAGCACTTCGCGTGCAGCGGCGCGCGCATCGGGCCGACGCGCAAGTTCGAGCGGCAGCATCACGTTCTCGAGGGCCGTTAGCGACGGCACCAGGTGGAAAGACTGGAAGACGAAGCCGACGTGGTTGGCCCGCGCCGCTGCGCGACCGTCCTCGTCGAGCTGCGTCAGGTCGCTGCCCGACAGCAATGCACGGCCCGAGGTCGGTTCGTCGAGGCCCGCGAGCAGGGCGAGCAGCGTCGACTTGCCGGCGCCCGACGCACCGATGATCGCGACCGATTCGCCGCGCCGGATCGACAGCGACACGTCCGACAGAATGGCCAGCGTTCCCTCGGGACTGCTAACCTGCTTGCCCAGCCCTTCCGCTGCCAGCACCACCGTCGTGTCGTTCATCAAAGCCTGCTTTTCGCTCGCTGCCATTCGTGTCCTGTGCCTCGTCCTGCTCGTCTGCGGCGGGTCCCTGCCCGCCCGTGCGACGGATGCGCCGGCGGCCGCCCCCACCATCCTGGTCCTGGGCGACAGCCTCAGCGCGGGTTACGGAATCCGGGTCGAGCAGGGCTGGGTGGCCCTGCTGCAGTCCCGGTTGCGCGCCAAAGGGTACGGTCACCGCGTCGTCAACGCCAGTTCGAGCGGCGAGACCACCGGCGGCGCACTGGCCCGGCTGCCCCGGGCCCTGGCCACGCACCGGCCGGCGATCGTCATCGTGGAACTGGGCGGCAACGACGGACTGCGGGGCCTCCCCGTCGCCGACATTCGCCGCAACTTCGAAGCCATCATCCGCAATTCGCAGCAGGCAGGGGCGAAAGTCCTGCTGGTCGGCATGAAGATCCCGCCCAACTATGGTCCCGCCTACACCCGCGACTTCTACGGCCTGTATGGCGACCTGGCGCGCCAATACAAGCTGCCGAGCGTGCCTTTTCTGCTCGCGAACGTGGCCCCCGACGAGGCGCTCTTCCAGGAAGACGGCATCCATCCCACCGCGGCCGCCCAGCCCCAGTTGCTGGACGAGGTCTGGCCGCACCTGCAACCGCTGCTGGCCCGGAAGTAGCCGCTACCGATTTCTGCGCATCACGAGCCGGTGTTTTCGGGTCGCTGCGCTGTTATATAGACCGGATGACGCTGACCGCGGCCACCACTGCGGGCGCAACCACCAGGGGACCCGTCTTGGAAAAGATCTGGCTGCAGCATTACCCGGCCGGCGTGCCGGCCGAAATCAACCCGTCCGAGTACCGCTCGCTGCGCGAGCTGATCGAGCAGGCCATCGCGCAGCATCGCGACCGGCCGTGCTTTACCTGCATGGACCGCACCCTGACCTACGGCGACCTCGACGTGCTCGCCAGTCGCTTCGCGGCGTACCTGCAGCGGGTCGCCCGGCTGCGCAAGGGTGACCGCATCGCGCTGATGCTGCCGAACGTGCTGCAGTACCCCGTCGCGATCCTCGGCGCCTTCCGGGCGGGCCTCACGATCGTCAACACCAACCCGATGTACACGCCGCGCGAACTGCAGCACCAGCTGCACGATTCCGGCGCGCGGGCGATCCTGATCCTGGAGAACTTCGCGCACACGCTGGCCGAGGTGCAGCACGACGTGCACCTCGACACCGTGATCGTCACGGGCGTCGGCGACCTGCTCGCCTTCCCGAAATCGCTGCTGGTCAACTTCGTGTTGCGCCACGTGAAGAAGCAGGTGCCGGAGTACAGCCTGCCCGGCGCGGTGAGCCTGACGGAAGCGTTGAGCAAGGGTCGCTACGAGAACCTGGAGCGCGTCGAGCTCGAACACGAGGACATCGCGTTCCTGCAGTACACCGGCGGCACCACGGGCGTGTCGAAAGGTGCCGTACTCACGCACCGCAACCTCATCGCCAACGTCCTGCAGTCCGAGGCATGGATCCGTCCGCAGCTCGATCCCGGCGAAGCGCTGATCGCGATCACGGCGCTGCCGCTGTACCACATCTTCGCGCTGACGGCGAACAGCCTGACGATGATCAAGCTCGGCGCGCACAACATCCTGATTCCGAACCCGCGCGACTTCGCCGCCTTCGTCAAGGAACTGTCACGGTACCGCTTCTCGTTCTTCGCGGGCGTCAACACGCTCTTCAATGCGTTGCTGCACACGAAGGGCTTCGACAGCCTGGATTTCAGCGGCCTGCGCGTGAGCCTTGGCGGCGGCATGGCCGTGCAGCAGGCCGTGGCCGAACGCTGGAAGGCAGTGACGGGCAACGTGCTGACGCAGGCCTGGGGCCTCACCGAAACCTCGCCCGCCGCGTGCATCAACCGGCCGGGCGACGACTTCAACGGCTCGATCGGCCTGCCGATCTCGTCGACGATCATCACCATCCGCGACGACGACGGCAATGCGTTGCCGCAGGGCCAGTCCGGCGAGATCTGCGTGGAAGGCCCGCAGGTGATGCGCTGCTACTGGAACCGTCCAGACGAGACTGAGAAAGTCATGTTGCCGGGCCAGGTGCTGCGCACGGGCGATATCGGCTACATGGACGCGAGGGGTTTCGTTTACATCGAAGACCGCAAGAAGGACATGATCCTCGTGTCGGGCTTCAACGTGTACCCGAACGAAGTGGAAGGCGTCGCCGTGACGCATCCGGGTGTGCTGGAGGTGGCTGCGGTGGCACAGCCGGACGAGCGCGCGGGCGAAGTGGTCGCGCTGTTCGTCGTGCGCAAGGATCCGTCGCTGACGGAAGAAGCGCTGATCGAGCACAGCCGCAAGCAGCTGACGGGCTACAAGGTGCCGAAGCGCGTTTACTTCATGGATGAACTGCCGAAGACCAACGTCGGCAAGATCCTGCGGCGCGAGCTGAAGGATTCGTTGAAGCCACGACCGACAGAATCGGTAGCTGCTGCACCGGTCGTCGCGCCGCACGGTCACTGACACTGCACCGAGGGCCAGAGCGTTAGATCGTCGAAGTTGTGGTGGAATAGACCAGTTGATAGACTAGTCGCTCACTGAGGAACCGCCACCATGAAGACCGAAATCGGCGCCTACGACGCGAAGACGCGGCTTCCCGAGCTGCTGCGGCAGGTGAAGGCTGGCAAGCGCTTCACCATCACCAACCGTGGCGCAGCGATTGCGGACCTCGTGCCGAGCGAGACCGCCCGGGCGCCGGACGCACGGGCGGCCATCGAGAAATTCCAGGCCTTCCTGCGTGACAATCCGGTCCAGCCAGGCCGCAAGCCGAGCATCAAGTCGCTCATCGAGGAAGGCCGCGAGTGAACTTTGTGCTCGACGCCTCCGTCACCATGGCCTGGCTGTTGGGCGACTCGAAGCCAGCCGACCGTGCCTACGCGCAGGGCGCCCTGGAAGCATTGAAGCACGCGGATCGCCACGCCGAAGTGCCGGTAACGTGGGCTCTCGAGGTGTCAAACGTCATCGCACGCGCCGAAGCGAAAAGTCTGCTCGCGGAGGCACAAAGCAAGGCATTTCTAGAAATGCTCTCGAACGCGCCGATACGTACCGACGGCGCAACCTGCGCGCAGGCACTGGGCAGCACCCTGGACCTCGCGCGACGCTACCATTTGTCAGCCTACGACGCCTCGTACCTCGAGCTTGCGCTGCGAGCTGGACTGCCGCTTGCCACCCTGGACGCGGATCTCGCCAAAGCGGCGCGCAAAGCGGGCGTGAAGCGCTTCACTCTCAGTTAGGCGAGCGATTCGGTCGTGCCGCTCGATCACCGGCGCTGATGTACGTTGCAGCAGGATCGACATTGAGGTGATTTGTGGCGCTGGGCGCAACGATGTACGTGTTCGAGGTGCGCCTGGCCGATGCCGATCGGGGCGTCTACGAAACGCTGACGCTGCGGGTCGCACGTCATCCGTCCGAGACCGCCGAGTACCTCGTCACCCGCCTGTTCGCCTACTGCCTCGAGTACGCCGAGGGCATCGCGTTTTCGAAGGGCCTCTCCGATCCGGATGAGCCGGCGATCAGCGTGCGCGACCTGACCGGCGTGCTGCAAACCTGGATCGACATCGGCGCCCCGGATGCGGCCCGGCTGCACAAGGCAGCGAAGGCGGCACCGAACGTGGCCGTGTACGTGCATCGGGACCCGGATCAACTGCTGGCAAAGCTCGCTGGCGAGCGAATTCACCGTGCCGATGCGTTGCGCGTCTGCGTAGTGGATCGGGACCTGCTCGCGGCATTCGTCGAGCGCCTGGACCGGCGCATGGATTTCGACCTGGCCATCTCGGATCGAACGATTTACCTGACGCTCGGCGACGAGACCTTCACGGGCGCGGTCGATGTAAGGCGGATCGTGGCCTGAGTCCTGCCGTCATTCTTCGTCCAGGTCTCCTGGTCGCAACCGGTAGCCGATTCCCGCTTCAGTCACCAGGAACTGCGGGCGCCGCGGATCGGGCTCGAGCTTGTCGCGCAACCCTTTGACGCATACACGCAGCGCGCCGGAGTCCCCGACACGGTCCGGACCCCAGACCTCGCGCAGCAACTGTCGCGCAGTGACGATCATCCCGGAATGGCGCGCGAGGCAGTCGAGTACTCGGTACTCCAGCGGGGTCAGGTGCACCGTGCCGCCCGGTCCGCGCGCAACACGACGGGTCAGGTCGATGCAGGTCTCGCCGAGCGAGAGCAGCGGCAGGGTATCCGCGCCACGCGACGCTCGGCGCAGCCCGGCCCGTACGCGTGCCAGCAACTCGGCCGCGCTGAATGGCTTCGTCACGTAGTCGTCGGCACCCGCGTCCAGCGCCGCAACTTTCTGGGACTCCATCGTGCGCGCCGACAGCACGACCACCGGCACAGGCGACCACGCCCGGACACGACGAATCAGCGCCAGGCCATCGTCGTCCGGCAACCCAAGATCGACCAGCAACAGGTCGGGCTTGTGCGTGCGCGCCTCGATCTCGCCGCGTTCCGCGCTGCCTGCCTCGATGACCCGGTAGTTCTCCGCCTCCAGCAGGATGCGCAATACCGCGCGGATGCCTGGCTCGTCCTCGATGACCAGGATCAGGTGCATCGCCTGCGTCATGGCGTCGCCATCGCGACGGGCAGCGTGAACTCGAACCTGGCACCCCCGTGCGTGCCGTGCCCCGCCGTGATTTCGCCGCCGTGTGCGCTCACGATGGCACTGCAGATGGCGAGGCCGAGACCGGCGCCGACGACCGGGCTTTCCTGGTGCCCGCGCTGGAACTTCTCGAACAGCGCCCGTGGATCGCCGGGGGGCAGTCCTGGACCTTCATCCTCGACCACGACGCGCACCATCGGGGCGTCCGCCACGGCGGTGATGCGGATGCGCGTTCCCACCGGCGTGTACTTCGTCGCATTGTCGAGCAGGTTGGCCAGCACCTGCGACACGAGCACCGGATCAACGCTCACGGCAGGCAGGTCATCGGGCAATTCGATCGCAACAGGATGATGCTGCAGCCGCGGCTCCAGGCGATGGAGGGCTGTTCCGACGAGGTCCTCGACGGAGTGCATGTCGCACCGCAGTTCGACACGACCCGACTCGAGGCGCATCAGGTCCAGCACATTCGAGATGAGGTTGGACATCTCCTGTGCCTGTTCCTCGATCGACAGCGCGAGGGACTTCCGCGCCGCCGGCTCCAATGTCGCACCGTGGCGGACCAGTGTGCTGGCCGCGCCCGCAATCACCGACAAGGGCGTGCGCAGGTCGTGCGAGATCGACGCGAGCAGCGTGTTGCGCAGGCTCTCGCTCTCCGCCGCAATGCGCGACCTCGCTGCCTCTTCACCCAGCGCAGCTCGTTCCCAGGCCAGCGCAATCTGTCCGGCGAACGTCTCGAGCAGGTGCCGTTGCTCTGGCAACAGGACGCGCCGTCGGTTCGTCGGCAGTACCCCGAGCACGCCAAGTGCGCACCGCGCACCGCGCAAGGGCAGGTAAACGGCGGGCGCGGCGGGCAGCGTGTCGGTGCCGAGACCGGCGCGCTGACCATGATCAAAAACCCACTGCGCCACCGAGAGATCCGCGCCACGGAACGAGCTCTCGACGCAACTGCCGGCCGGATACTGCAGGCGCCCGTGCGAGTCGGGCGTAAGCACGACGGCGCTCGCATCGAAGACTTCGGCGACGTGCCGGACGGCCACTCGCGCCATGTTGTCGCTGCCGCGCGTGCCTGCCAATTCGCGGCTCATGGCGTACAACAGGGCAGTGCGCCGCTCACGCGCGCCGGCGACGCGATTCTGCTGCCGCACGTTGGCCATCAGGTTGCCGATGGTAAGCGTGACGGCCAGCATCACCAGAAAGGTGATCAGGTACTGCGCATCGTGCACCTGCAGCGTCATCCGTGGCGGCACGAAGAAGAAATCGAAAGCCGCAACGCTGGCGATGGCGGTCAGGGTCCCGGGCCCACGACCGAGTCGAAGCCCCGCGATGGTCGCGCCGAGCACGTAGATCATGGCGACGTTGGTCTCGGAAAACGCCGGGTCCATCAGGAAGGCGATGCCCGTGCAGGCCACAGTGATCGCCACCGCCCAGCCGTAGCGCGACCAGGGCACTTCGCGCGACAAGTCCAGGCGGGGCTTGGCCCGCCCGGTCGCCTCTTCTTCCCCCTGCCGTGCAACCACCAGCACGTCGAAGCCCTTTGCGCGCCGCACGAGCTCCGTCGCCGTCGAGGGCCGCAACAGCGCCTGCCAGCTGCGACGCTTCGGCTCGCCGACCAGCACGCGGGTCGCACCGCGTGTGCGCGCGTATTCGATCAAGGCCGTGGCGGCCGTCGTGCCATCCAGCGTCACTGTGCCTGCACCCAGCGACTCAGCCATGCGCAGTATGTCGACGCGCCGGTCACGGTCTGCATCGGAGAGGCGCAGCAACGCGGGCGTCTCCACGTAGACGGCCGTCCACTCGGCGTCGAGCGCGTCGGCGATCCGCTTGCCGGTGCGCACGAGTTGCTCGGCCTGCGCGTCGGGACCGATGGCGACCAGCAGCCGGTCGCGGGCCAGGTAGGCGCGCGATGGCGATCCCGCGAGGCCCTGCGCCCGTGCCGCCGCATCGACACGATCTGCCGTCTTGCGCAGCGCGAGTTCACGCAGTGCCATCAGGTTGGGCTTGCGGAAGAAGCGTTCGACCGCCGTGCCGACCTGGTCGGACACGTAGACCTTGCCCTGCTGCAGCCGCTGCAGCAGGTCGTCCGGGGGCAGGTCGATCAACTCGATCTCGTCGGCCTCGTCGAGCACGTGGTCCGGGACCGTCTCGCGCTGACGGACGCCCGTAATCTGCGCGATCAGGTCGTTGAGACTTTCGAGGTGCTGGACGTTGAGCGTCGTCCACACATTGATGCCGGCGTCGCAGAGTTCCGCAATGTCCTGCCAGCGCTTGGAATGCCGCGGCGGCGGCTCGCCGTCGACCAGGTTCGAGTGCGCCAGCTCATCGACCAGCAGGATCCCGGGGTGACGCCTCAGCGCGGCGTCGAGGTTGAATTCCTGGCGCACCATGCCGCGATAGCGGACCGCCTGCAGCGGCAGGTTCTCCAGCGTCTCGAGCATGCGCTCGGTCTCGCGACGGCCGTGCGGCTCGACGTAACCAACCACGACGTCGGTCCCCGCCGCCCTGGCCGCGAGCGCCGCCTCGAGCATCGCGTAGGTCTTGCCGACTCCCGCCGCAGCCCCGAAGAAGACCCGCAGCCGCCCGCGACTCGCCCGCGCTTCCTCCGCCTGCACCTGTGCGAGCAGTCGGTCCGGGTCGGGGCGATCGTCTGCCATGCTGCGATTATCGGCTATCGTTCTGCGTCGAGCGCGAGGTTCAGCTCGAGCACGTTCACGCGCGGTTCACCCAGGACACCCAGCGTGCGGCCTGCGGTGGCGGCCCGGACAAGCTCGCGTACCTTCGCTTCAGGCAGCCCTCGCTCTCGAGCCACGCGCGGCACCTGGAATTCGGCAGCGGCGACGGAGATCTGGGGGTCGAGGCCGCTGCCTGACGCGGTCACCAGGTCCACCGGCACCGGTCGCGTGTTGTCCGGATCGGCCGCGCGCAGTGCGGCAATACGCCTCTCGACGGCCAACGCCAACGCCGGATTGAGGGGACCCTGGTTCGAGCCGGACGACACGGCTCCATTGTTCGGCGCCGGGCCCGTGGCCGACGGCCGGCCCCAGAAATGCCGCGGCGAAGAGAATGACTGCCCGATCAGGCGCGAGCCGACGAGCTTGCCATCCACCCTGACGAGACTGCCGCTGGCCTGCGTGGGAAACGCCACCGCGGCGACCAGTGTCACGAGTCCCGGATAGACCACGCCCGTCACGACGGTCAACTGCAGGAACACGATCGTCGCAACGCGAAGTTCACGGATCATCGTGTCGTCCTCATATCCAGCCGGTGGCCGCCAGCAGCACGTCGATCAGCTTGATGCCGATGAACGGCACCACGAGCCCGCCGAGCCCGAAGACGAGCAGATTGCGGCGCAACAGGTGCGCGGCGGATACCGCGCGGGTCTTCACGCCGCGCAGTGCGAGCGGGACCAGCACCACGATGATGAGCGCGTTGAAAATCACGGCCGCGAGAATGGCGCTCTCCGGACTCGCCAGACGCATCAGGTTGAACGCGTCGAGCTGCGGATACGTCGCCGCAAAGGCTGCCGGAATAATGGCGAAGTACTTGGCCACGTCGTTCGCGATCGAGAACGTCGTGAGCGCGCCGCGCGTCACCAGCAACTGCTTGCCGACGTCCACCACCTCGATCAGCTTGGTGGGATTCGAGTCGAGGTCCACCATGTTGCCGGCTTCTTTCGCCGCCTGCGTGCCCGTGTTCATGGCCACCGCGACGTCCGCCTGGGCCAGTGCCGGCGCATCGTTGGTGCCGTCGCCGCACATGGCGACCAGGTGACCTTCGCCCTGGTAACGCCGGATGAGAGCGAGCTTGGTCTCCGGGGTGGCCTCGGCGAGAAAATCGTCGACGCCGGCCTCCGCGGCAATCGCGGCCGCGGTCAACCGGTTGTCTCCGGTAACCATGACGGTCTTGATGCCCATCTGCCGCAGCTCGACGAAGCGCTCGCGGATGCCGCCCTTGACGATGTCGCGCAGTTCGATCACGCCGAGCACGCGTTTGCCGTCGGCGACCACGAGCGGCGTCGCACCGCCGCGCGCCACGGTCTCGACCTGCTGCGTCACTGCAACCGCCCACGCACCGCCTTCCGCCTCGACGAATCTGCGCACTGCATCGGCCGCGCCCTTGCGCAGCCTGCGTCCTTCCAGGTCCACGCCGCTCATGCGGGTCTGCGCCGAAAACTTGTGGAATTCATGCATCGTGCCGGCCAGGTCGCGGCCGCGGAGCTGGAACTGTTGCTTGGCCAGCACGACGATGGAGCGTCCTTCCGGCGTCTCGTCCGCGAGCGAAGCGAGTTGCGCCGCGTCGGCCAGTTCCTGCTCCGTCACGCCCGGCGCAGCATGGAAGGCCGCTGCCTGCCGGTCCCCGAGCGTGATCGTGCCGGTCTTGTCGAGCAGCAGCACGTCGACGTCGCCGGCCGCCTCCACCGCACGACCGGAAGTCGCGATCACGTTGGAGCGCACCATGCGGTCCATGCCCGCGATGCCGATGGCGGACAGCAGGCCGCCGATGGTCGTGGGGATCAGGCAGACCAGCAGCGCCACGAGCACCACCGCGGTGACGGCGGTGCCGACACCCGAGCTCGCGACCGCAAACCTGGAAAATGGTGCCAGCGTGACGGTGGCGAGCAGGAACACCAGCGTCAGGAACGACAGCAGGATCGACAGCGCGATCTCGTTCGGCGTCTTGCCGCGCCTGGCGCCCTCCACCATCGCGATCATGCGGTCGAGGAATGCCTCGCCCGGGTTGCTGGTGACACGTACCACCAGCCAGTCGGACAGCACGCGCGTGCCGCCGGTCACCGAGCAGAAATCCCCGCCGGATTCACGCAGCACCGGCGCCGATTCGCCGGTGATGGCGCTTTCGTCCACCGACGCCACGCCGTCGATGACCTCGCCGTCCGCGGGAATGACATCAAGAGCTTCGACCAGCACGACATCGTCACGCCGCAGCGAGGACGCCTGGACCAGGGTGTGGCCGCCTTCCGCGCGCCGGCCCTTGAGCTTCTTCGCCTGCACTTCCTTGCGCGTGGAACGCAGGGCCGCGGCCTGCGCCTTGCCGCGACCTTCGGCCACCGCCTCAGCGAAGTTCGCGAACAGCACCGTCAGCCACAACCACGCCGAGATCAGCAGCACAAACCCGGGTCGCCCGGCGTTCGGCGCCATCCCGAGCGCGGCAGCAGCGCCCAGCACGGTCGTGAAGAGGCTGCCCACGAAGACCACGAACATCACCGGATTGCGGACCTGCACGCGCGGGTCGAGCTTGGCGAAGGAATCGCGGATCCCCTGCAGGACAATCGGTCGACTCAGCGCGGTGGTACCGGCATGCGTCGCAGTCATCTCAGTGGCTCCCATGAAGCTGGAGGTGTTCCACGATCGGCCCGAGCGCGAGCGCGGGCAGGAACGTGAGTGCTCCCACCAGCAGCACAGTGGTCACCAGCAAGGCGACGAAAAGTGGTGTGTGTGTGGGCAAGGTGCCCGCCGTGATAGCCGTAGCGCGCTTGGCGGCCAGGCTGCCGGCGATCGCCAGGACCGGAATCATCAGCCAGTAGCGCGACACCCACATCGCGATGCCGAGCGCGAAATTGTAGAAGGGTGTGTTGGCCGCAAGACCTGCGAAAGCACTGCCGTTGTTGTTGCCGGCGGACGAGAACGCATACAGGATCTCCGAGAACCCGTGCGTGCCGGGATTGGCGACACTCGCGGTGGCTGCCGGCACCATGACGGCCACGGCGGTGCCCAGCAGGACGGCGAGGCACGGCACGAGCAGCACGATCGCGGCCATCTTCACCTCGTAGGCCTCGATCTTCTTGCCGAGGTATTCGGGCGTGCGCCCGACCATCAGCCCGGCGATGAACACCGCGATGACGGCGAACATCAACATGCCGTAGAGTCCGCTGCCAACGCCGCCGAAGACGACTTCACCGAGCTGCATGAGCCACATCGGCGCCAACCCGCCAAGCGGCGTGAACGAATCGTGCATGGAGTTGACGGACCCGTTCGAGGCGGCAGTCGTAGCCGTCGCCCAGAGCGCGGAATTGGCGATGCCAAAACGCGTCTCTTTGCCCTCCATGTTGCCGCCGGGCTGCATCGCGGAGGCCGCCTGGTCCACACCGAGCGCATCGAAGCGGGGATTTCCCGCCTGCTCGGCCGCGAATGCGCCGACCAGCAGGGGCACGAAGATCACCAGCATGGCTGCCAGCAATGCCCAGCCCTGCCGCTGGTCGTTGACCATGCGGCCGAACGTGTAGCAGAGGGCGGCCGGGATCAGCAGGATGGCCAGCATCTCGAGGAAATTCGACAACGGCGTCGGGTTTTCGAAGGGGTGCGCCGAGTTGACGTTGAAGAACCCACCACCGTTGGTGCCGAGTTGCTTGATCGCGACCTGGCTCGCGGCCGGGCCGAGCGGCAGCGTCTGCTCGGTGACGGTCTGTTCCTGCATGACCACGGGTTCGACCAGGGTCACCTGCTGGTACGGCGCGAAGGACTGCACGACGCCCTGCGAGGCGAGCACGACGGCCAGGATGAAGGACAGGGGCAACAGCACATGTAGCGTGCTGCGCGTGAAATCGACCCAGAAGTTGCCGATCTGGCCCGCCTCGCGGCGAACGAAGCCGCGGATCAACGCGATCAACACCGCAATGCCCGTCGCCGCCGACAGGAAATTCTGCACGGCGAGGCCCAGCATCTGCGTCAGGTAGCTCATGGTCGCTTCGCCGACGTAACCCTGCCAGTTGGTGTTCGTCGCAAAGCTGACGGCCGTGTTGAACGACGAGTCGGGCGATATCGCGCCCAGCCCTTGCGGGTTGAGGGGCAGCACGCCCTGCAGGCGCTGCAACGCATACACGGCGATGAAACCCAGCAGGTTCACCAGCAGGGCGTCGAACGCGTATCGCGTCCAGTCCGATTCGTGCGCTGGATCCACGCCGGAGATGCGATAGATCAACCGCTCGACGGGTCCGAGCAGTGGCGACAGGAATGTGCGCTCGCCCCGG
Organism: Pseudomonadota bacterium; assembly: GCA_016704655.1. Lineage (GTDB taxonomy): Bacteria > Pseudomonadota > Gammaproteobacteria > Steroidobacterales > Steroidobacteraceae > RPQJ01. The sequence goes on from JADIZR010000002.1 coordinate 342,075, forward strand.
AAGACGGCAGCCATGTAAGCGCCGAGCGGCTTCACCAGCGCCACCAGCACGACGACGTACAGTGCCAGTTGCAGCAGACCCTGGCCGGTCACTGGAATTTCTCCGGGTACAGGAGAGCGACCAGGAGATAGACGACCAGCCCGACGGCCAGCAGCAGGCCGATCATGTCCACGGGAGTCATGACTGCCCCCGCAGACGGCCGCACAGCCGGAACAAGCCCCACGTCGTGCCGCACAAAGTCAGCGTCAGCAGCAGAACGGTGATTTCCATGGCCTGACCTCCAGTGACGAAGACCAGCTTAGGCAGTCGGGTGTTAGGACGGCGTTAGGAATTGCTGCTGGACGACGGCGTCAACCAGGAGTCGATAAACTGCACGTGATGACAGCAGAAGTACTGATCCTTGCCGTGGCGTTCTTCTGCCTCGCGGCCCTTTACAGCACCGTGGGACACGCCGGCGCATCGGGTTACCTGGCGACGATGGCATTGCTTGGCGTGGCGCCCGCCACCATGCGACCCACCGCGCTCGCGCTCAACCTGATCGTTGCGACGCTGACGACCTACCGCTTCTGGCGCGCCGGCTGGACCCGCTGGGACCAGCTGCTGCCGTTCGCGCTCGCGTCCGTGCCGCTGGCCTACTTCGGCGGCCGGATCGAGGTCCCCGTGCCGGGTTACCGTGCGATGGTGGGTGTCGTGCTGCTGTGCTCAGCCGTCATCCTGATCTGGCGCGCACGCGGCGGTGAATCGTCGCTTGCGGAGAGAAACGTGCAGATTCCACTGCCTGCCGCGGTTGGCAGCGGTGCGGCCATCGGCCTGCTGTCGGGACTCACCGGCACCGGCGGCGGCATCTTTCTCAGCCCGCTGCTGCTGTTCGCAGGCTGGGCCGGCCCGCGGGGCGCGGCAGGGCTCGCCGCACCCTTCATTTGCCTGAATTCGCTGGCCGGCCTGATCGGCGTGCAGTGGACCGCCCACTCGCTGCCCACGGCAATGCCTTTGCTCGCCGTGACCGTCCTGGCCGGAGGCTGGGTGGGCACAGCCCTGGGACTGGAGCGCCTGCCGCGACGTGGCCTGATCCTGGCACTTTCAGTGGTACTGCTGGTGGCAGGTGGCAAACTGCTGTTGCCGGCGCATTAGCCGGCAAGACGCGCAACACCCGAACGCATGACGCACTCAAAGCACTGGCTCGATCACATTGCCGCAACGGCCGCCGAGTGGGGACTGTCGAAACCGACGGACTACGGTGAAGATGAACGCAAGCGCCCGCTTGCCGCGGTGGCAACGGACCTGAACGCGCGACTGAAGCAATGCTGCAAGAGCGCCGACGCTCCCTCCGGAGCGATGATCGCGATGCGCAGCCACCTGGCACTTTTTGCCCGCTACGGACTGCCGAATCCGAAGGCGACGCAGCTCGTCAGGGACCTGACGATGCAGGCGTTCGCCCCGAAGAGGCGCTGAACCCGGAAGGACACGACCATGTCACTTGAACCGCAAGCGGGCGCCGCGCTGGCGCAGGCCACGGCCACGGCGATCATCGGCATCGACACGCTGTGGGGCGGCGACGTCATGAACCCGTCGGGCACCGGTCGCTTCATCGCCGACTCCTGGTTTTCCAATGAGCCACTGCCGCGAGCCTACCAACATCCAGCGGCGGCAAAGCTCCGACGGAGCGGCGGCGTGGCCGGCCAGAAGATCGACGCAGCAGCCGTCGATGCGTACCTGCGGGCCATCGACATTCCCGCCGCGATCGGCGAGCTGAATGCAGCGGCAGGCCGCGTTGGCCGGTTACGCGGCGCGTACCTGCAGGGCCTGTGCGAATGCCTGGGCGTGATGTGGGACCTGGTGCAGGAACGTCTCGAGCGTGGCGCAGCCGTGCCGTACGAGCGTTGCGTAACGGCGTCGACCGGTTCGGCACCGACGCCTTCCGATCCGGTCGCCAAGCGTGAGCGCATTGCGGAGTTGCTCGCCCGGCAGGGCTACAGATCAGCCACGCGAGCGAAGCTGCTCGCCGCCGTCGACGCCTGGCGCCACGAGCGCAGGGTGCCGAAGAAATCGATCGCCATGCTGGCCGATGCGTGCATCGCGCAGTTCGACGCCGGTGCGGCGCGACACATCGTTCCTTACCTGCCCAGGGCGCTGCGTGACGTGCCGCGCGCCAACATCCGGTTCCTCGCGATCGAGAACGCCTGGTTTTCAGGCTCGATGAATTACCTCGGTCGCGCGCGCAATCGTGACGGCTCGCCACAGTACGAGGCGACCTACGAGATCAACGCGGCGCTCGAGATCTCGGTGCCCGAATTCATGCAGCTGGTGTCGCACGAGGTCGTGCCCGGCCACGTGACCAACTTCGCCTGGATCCAGGCGCTGCATGCGCGCCGCAAGCTGGGCTTCGAGTCGACGGTGCTGACGATGAACACGCGCGGCGCAGCGCTGTCGGAAGGCATCGCCAACAACGCGATCCTGATGGCGTTCCGCGTCACGGAGATCGACGAACTGCCCGACGTCGACCTGCAGATCGGCACCCTGCTCGCGCTGCTGCAGGACGACGCCAAGAATCAGTCGTCGTTCCTGACGTGGGAAAAGCGCTGGCCGCAGGACAAGGTGCGCGGCGTGCTGCGCAACGAATTCCTCTGCTCCGACGAGCGCGCCGACAAGCTGTCGGGCGCCTGGGGCCGTCACCCGCTGCTGGGGCGCATGTACCTGCCCGCGTACCGTGCGGGCACCGTCAAAGTGGCGGCACTGCGCAGGAAACACCCGCCGGCAAAGATCATTCCTGCGTTGTATGGCGCGCTCGGACTGGTGGACCTGGTGACGATCGACCAGGTGCTCGGTACCGACGCGGCAAAGGGCAACCGTGGGCGCAAGCGCTGACGACGGTACGGTCGGCGAGGAATCTGCCGACACGGACGCAGGGGCTGTCTCCGCCGCAAAGCCCTGGGCCGTGTATCTGCTCCACTGCGCGGGCGGCAGGAGCTACATCGGCATCAGCCCGACGCCGCACGAGCGATTCGAAGTTCATCGGACGGGCAAGGGAGCCGCGTTCACGCGCGCTAATCGTCCGCAGGCCCTGGCAGCAGTCGTGTGGTTCGAGAATCGGAGTACCGCCGCCTCGATGGAGGTGCGACTGAAGGCTTTGGCACGGCCGGCGAAACTCGCCTGGTTCGAACGCTTCGCGGCGGCGACTGCCTCGATGCCGGCGACACTCGATGTCGGGCTGGCCAGTCTGACGAGTCGATGATTGTGCAGCTCGACTTGACGTTGCCTGTGAAACGTCAAGTCGAGCTGATCAATGGCCGACCCTGTTAGTCCCCGTCGGCTACGGCTTTTTCCTGGAACGCCGCGACGCGGCCGCCATCGAGTGCTGCGCGACGTAGTGCGCCGCCACGTCATCGCCCGCGCTCGCCGCGCGGTGAATGCCCTCGATGATCATCTTCTCGGCGCGCTCGGTGCCGACCCAGTTCACGATCGTCACCCACTTGCCCTTCTCCAGGTCCTTGTAGTGCTGGAAGAAGTGCGCGATCTGGTCGATGAGCGTGACCGGCAGGTCCTTGTACGACTTCACGCCGGAGTAGAACGGGTGGAGCTTGTCCACCGGCACCGCGATGACTTTCTCGTCGTCGCCCGCTTCGTCCTTCATCAGCAGCGCGCCGACCGGGCGCACCCGCACGATCGCGCCCGCCACCACCGGGCTCGGCACCACCACGATCACGTCGACCGGATCGCCGTCGCCCGAGAGCGTGTGCGGGATGAAGCCGTAATTGCCGGGATAGAACATCGCGGTGTTGAGGAAGCGGTCGACGCGCAGCGCCCCGGATTCCTTGTCGAGCTCGTACTTGACCGGCACGCCGCCCTGCGGAATCTCGATCAGGACGTTGATGTCGCTGGGCGGGTCGGCGCCGATGCTGATCTTGTTGATGTCCATGGGAAGTGATTAGTGAGTAGTGAGTAGTGAGTAGTGAGTAGTGATTAGTGATTAGTGATTAGTGAGTAGTGAGTAGTGATCAGCGGTTAGCCCGAGTGTTTTGACCTGGCGCCAACGTGGGTCACCGCGACGATCTTTCCGACTAATCACTATTCACTATTCACTAATCACTACTCCGCGTGATAACGCGGTGAAAGTTCGTGCACAGCTTCGATCATGGCCAGCGCGTGCTCGGGCTTCACCTCCGGATGGATGCCGTGACCGAGGTTGAACACGTGGCCCGGGCCGTGGCCGTAGCTGGCCAGCACGTGACCCACCTGCTCGCGGATTCGCTCCGGCGGGGCATAGAGCACGCTCGGATCGAGATTGCCCTGCAGCGCAACCTTGTCCTGCACGCTGCGGCGCGCAGCGGCCAGGTCGGTCGTCCAGTCGACGCCGAGCGCGTCGCAACCCGTGGCCGCCATCTCGGCCAGCCAGCCGCCGCCACCTTTGGTGTAGAGGATGACCGGCACGCGGCGCCCGTCGGCTTCGCGCGTGACGCCGTCGACGATCCGCTGCATGTAGCGCAGCGAGAACTCGCGGTAATCACGGGGCGTAAGCGCGCCACCCCAGGTATCGAACACCATGACCGCCTGCGCGCCCGCGGCAATCTGGCCGTTGAGGTAGGCGATCGTCGCGCGCGTGATGATGTCGAGCAGCCGGTGCAGTTCCTGCGGCGCGCCGTAGAGCATGCCCTTGATGTGCTCGAAGTTCCTGCTGCTGCCGCCTTCGACCATGTACGTGCCCACGGTCCACGGGCTGCCCGAGAAACCGATCAGGGGCACACGGCCGTTGAGTTCGCGGCGGATCGTGCGGACCGCATCCATCACGTACCGCAGTTCGCCTTCCGGATCCGGAATCGGCAGCCGGTCGATGTCGGCGGACGTGCGCACTGGCCGTGCGATCTTCGGGCCTTCGCCAGTCTCGAACGAGAGGCCGACGTTCATCGCGTGCGGCACGGTCAGGATGTCCGAAAACAGGATCGCCGCGTCGAGCCGGTAACGGTCGAGCGGCTGCAGCGTCACTTCGCAGGCCAGCTCGGGGTTCATGCACAGCTGCAGGAAGCTGCCCGCCTTGGCGCGCGTGGCACGGTACTCCGGCAGGTAGCGTCCGGCCTGCCGCATCATCCACACCGGTGTGCGGGGTGTCGGCTGGCGCAGCAGGGCGCGCAGCAGCAGGTCGTTCTGCAGCGGTGCGCTCATGCGCTTGCTCCGGCGAGGGACCGGGCAATGGTTTGCTGGATGGCTTCGGCCGCAGCACGCGGATCGGCGGCATCGCGGATCGGGCGGCCGACGACGATGTAGTCGGCGCCGTTGGCAAAGGCCTGCGCGACGTCGACCGTGCGCTTCTGGTCGTCCACCGGCTTGTTCTCGACCGGACGAATGCCCGGCGTGACGACCAGCAGGCGGTGATCGATGAACTCGCGCAGCATCGGTGCTTCCAGCCCCGAGGACACCACGCCGTCGCACCCGGCTTCGAGCGCGCGCCGGGCACGCGAGAGCACCAGCTTCTCGACGTCGACGGTGAACCCGAGGTCATCGAGGTCGCCGCGGTCGAGGCTCGTGAGCACGGTCACCGCGAGGATCTTGACGTCGCCCTTGGCGGCCGCTGCGGCCTCCATGATGGCCTGGTTACCGTGGATCGTCGCGAACGTGACGCCCCGGCCACTCAGCTGCCTGACCGCCGCGGCGACCGTGGCAGGCACGTCGAAGAACTTGAGGTCGACGAAGATCTTCTTGCCACGCGCGACCATCCAGTCGAGCAATTCGAAGTAGCCGCCGGACATGAACAGCTCGAGCCCGATCTTGTAGAAGACGACGGCATCGCCGAGCTGCTCGACGAGCTGGCGCGCCGCCTGCGGGTCGGCGACGTCCATGGCGAAGATGAGGCGTTCCCGGTTGGGGATGTTCTTGGGGGTCAAGGCGGCACTCCGGAGCAAGCCCGCGAATGCTACCAGACGGGCCCCGGCCGGGCGTCCGGGCCTGCCCGCACGGCAGTCAGGTCCGCTCGGCGGGATTGAACAGCCGGCGGTGCTCGAGGATGGCGAAGCGGTCGGTCATGCCCGCGATGTAATCGGCGACGGCACGCGCGCGGCCGGATTCGCCGTCGACGGCTTCGAGCCTGCGGGCGGCGTCCTGGTGCTCGGTCGGCATCAGGTTGATCTCGCCGAACATCGCATCGAACAACTCGCGCACCACCCGCTGCGCCTTGGTCGTCATGCGCAGCACGCGGAAGTGCTTGTAGAGGTGCTCGCGCAGGTAGCGCTTGAGTTCGAGGTGCTCCTCGCGCACGCCATCGCTGAACAGGAGCAGCGGCTGCGCAAGCGACCGCACCTCGTCCACGCTCCGCGGTGCCGCGCTCGCGAGCGAGGCCCTGGACGCATCGACGAGGTCATTGACCGTGTAGTCGATCATGCGGCGCACGACTTCGTGCACGAGGCGCCGTCCGCCGAGTTGCGGGTACTGCCCACGCACGAATTCGAACTGGCGACCGAACATGCGACAGCCGCACAGGTCCTCGATCGTGATCAGCCCGGCACGAATGCCGTCGTCGACGTCGTGGTTGTTGTAGGCGACCTCGTCCGCAAGGTTCGCCAGTTGCGCCTCGAGGCCGGGCTGCAGCCGCTGCAGGAACCGCTCGCCGAGTTCGCCGAGCTGGCGGGCGTTGGCCGCCGAGCAGTGCTTGAGGATGCCCTCGCGCACTTCGAAGGTGAGGTTCAGGCCCGGGAATTCGGCGTAGCGCTCCTCCAGCTCGTCCACCACCCGCAGCGACTGCAGGTTGTGCTCGAAGCCGCCAAAATCGCGCATGCACGCGTTGAGCGCGTCCTGCCCGGCGTGACCGAACGGGGTGTGGCCGAGATCGTGCGCGAGGCAGATCGCCTCCGCCAGCGGCTCGTTCAAGCCGAGTGCCCGCGCCACGCTGCGCGCGATCTGCGCCACTTCGAGTGAATGCGTGAGCCGCGTGCGGTACAGGTCGCCTTCGTGATTGACGAAGACCTGCGTCTTGTAGACGAGCCGGCGGAACGCCGTCGAATGCACGATGCGGTCGCGATCGCGCTGGTACTCGGTGCGATGACGCGGCGGTGGCTCGGCGAAGCGCCGGCCGCGCGAGGCCGTCGAACGCTGCGCGTAGACCGCGAGGACCGTGTCGTCGTCGCTGCCTGGCACGTGGCTGCCGTCCGGCCCGCTCATGCGGCCGCCTCGAAGTGGCCGCGCAGCGTTGCCTGCAGCGCCTCGGCCGGATAGTCGCCCGTGACGACGCCGGCGCCGAGCTGGCGCAGCAGCACGAGCCGGATGCGCCCCTGCAGCACCTTCTTGTCCATGCCCATCAGGTCGAGGGCCGTGGCGGCACCGATGGCCGGCGCTGCGGTCGGCAATCCGGCGCGGCGCAACAACTCACGCACGCGGGTAACGTCGGCCGTGCCGAGATAGCCGAGCCGCTGCGAGAGATCCGCCGCGAGCAGCATGCCGAGCGCCACGGCCTCGCCGTGCAGCCATTCGCCGTAGCCGGCCGCCGTCTCGATGGCGTGGCCGAAGGTGTGGCCCAGGTTGAGCAGCGCGCGCTGGCCGTGTTCGCGTTCATCGGCCGCGACGATCCGCGCCTTGATCTCGCACGACCGCCGCACCGCGTGGGCCAGCGCGTCCAGGTCGAGCGCGAGCAGCGGTTCGACGCTGGCCTCGATCCACGCGAGAAAATCGGCGTCGTCGACCAGGCCGTACTTGATCACTTCGGCGAGTCCCGCCCGCAATTCACGCGGCGGCAGGGACCGCAGCGTGTCGAGATCCGACAGCACTGCGCGCGGCTGGTGAAACGCGCCGATCAGGTTCTTGCCACCAGGGTGATTGACGCCCGTCTTGCCGCCCACGGCCGAGTCGACCTGGGCGAGCAGCGTCGTCGGCACCTGCACGAAGTCGATACCGCGCTGGTAACAGGCGGCCGCGAACCCGGCCATGTCGCCGACCACGCCGCCACCGAGCGCAATCACGCAGGCATCGCGGTTCAGGCGCGCTTCGATCAGCGCGTCGAACACGCGCTCGAGCACGGCCAGCGTCTTGTACTGCTCGCCATCGGGCAGTTCGAGCGTGCGCACGCGCTTGCCGACGAGGCCCGCGAGCAAGCTCGCGGCGTACAGCGGGCCGACCGTTTCGTTGGTGACGACGAGGACGTCGCGTGCCGTCACGTGACTGGTGACGAGGGCTGCGTCGTCGAGCAGGCCCGCGCCGATCACGATCGGGTAGCTGCGTTCGCCGAGGTCGATCTGCAGCGTCTGCGAGGCTTGGCCCGTCATGGTTCGACCCCGAGCTGGTGACAGATCTGGTCGACCACCGCCTTCACCTTGCGGCCGTCCGTGTCGACGACGATCTCGGCGACCTCGGTGTAGAGGGGCGCGCGCTGTTCGAACAGGCGCTCGAGCGTGCCGCGCGGGTCGTCGTTGTTGAGGAGCGGCCGGTCATTGCTGCGCCGGGTGCGGGCGAGTTGCTGGTCCACGGACGTCCGAAGATACACGACGCGACCCCGGGCGCGCAGGCGCTCGCGGGTACCGGCGTCGAGGATGGCTCCGCCGCCCGTCGAGACCAGCACCCCTTCGCGGCGGCTGAGCGCGTCGATGACCTCGGCCTCGCGGCTGCGGAAGCCGGCCTCGCCTTCGCGCTCGAAGATGTAGGCGATGTCGACGCCCGTGCGGGCCTCGATTGCGGCGTCGCTGTCGATGAAGTCGAGGTCGAGCCGCTGTGCCAGCTGCCGGCCGACCGCGCTCTTGCCCGAGCCCATCGGGCCGACGAGGAAGACATTCATGCGCGGCGGTGCATCGGCGTTCTGGACCCCCGCAAGAAGTGCGGCCGCAGGATCACTGCGGCCGCGCATTCTCGCACCCGAGGGCGGGCGCGTCAGTAGATCTCGGCGCCCTCGCGCAGGATCTTCGGCGTCACGAAGATCAGGAGCTCGTCCTTGTTGTCGGTCTTGCCCTTGCTGCGGAACAGCCAGCCGAGGCCCGGCACGTCGCCGAGGAACGGCACCTTGTTGACGGTGTCGCGGCGCTCGGTCTCGAGGATGCCGCCGAGGACCACGGTCTGGCCGTCGTTGACCAGCACCTGGGTCGTGATCTCGCGCGTGTCGATGCTCGGCACGCTGCCGCCGGTCGCGCTCGGCAGGATCTGGCCGACGCTGTCCTTGGACACCGTCAGGTCCAGGATCACGCGATCGTCCGGGGTGATCTGCGGGGTGACCTTGAGCGACAGCACGGCCTTCTTGAACTGCGTCGTCGTGGCGCCGCTCGAGGCCGATTCCTGGTACGGGATCTCGGTGCCCTGCTCGATCACCGCTTCCTTGCCGTTGGCGGTGATGACGCGCGGAGCGGAGACCACTTCACCGCGGCCTTCGCGCTGCGCGGCCGTGATCTCGAGGTCGACCACGTAGTCGGAGTCGAGCAGCGTCATGGCAATGCGGCCGGCCGGATTGGCGATCGGCAGGTTGACCAGGTAGCGATCCAGCCCCGTGGCAACAGCATTGCCGTCGACGCCGACGCCACCCGGACCGTTCGGGGAAATGATCGGGCCGCGCGAGCCGTCGGCAGAGTTGAGGCCGCTGTTGCTGACGTACATCAGGCCGTCGTTGCTGCCGTAGTTGCCGACGAACGCGCCGCCGAAGCGCACGCCCAGCTCGCGGCTGAAGTCGTCGTTGACGATGACGATGCGCGCCTCGATCAACACCTGCTTCACCGGAATGTCGAGCGTCTGCACCATGCGGCGGATGTCGGCCAGGCGGTCGGCCGTATCCTGCAGCAGCAGCGTGTTGGTGCGCTCGTCGATCGCGAGGCTGCCGCGCTCGGAGAGCAGAGAGCCCTTGCCCTGCGACTGGATCAGCGACGCGAGATCCGAAGCCTTCGCGTAGTTGACCTGCAGGTATTCCGTGCGCACCGGCGCCAGCTCGGTGAGCGACTTCTGCGACTCGAGCAGCTGCTTCTCGCGCGCGGCGAGTTCCTCGGCCGGGGCGACGTAGATCACGTTGCCTTCCTGGCGCTTGTCGAGGCCCTTGGTGCGCATGACGATGTCGAGCGCCTGGTCCCACGGCACGTTCTGCAGGCGCAGCGTGACGTTGCCCTGGACCGTGTCGCTGACCACGATGTTCTGGCCGCTGGTCTCGGCGAGCAGCTGCAGCACCGCGCGCGTCTCGATGTCCTGGAAGTTGAGCGTCAGGCGCTCGCCGCGGTATTCCTTTTTGCCCGGATCGGCGAGCGCAGCCGCCTTGGTCCGCTGGCGCAGTTCGAGCACGTATTCGCGATCGCTCTGGTAGCCCAGCTGCTCGTACTCGCCCGTGGCGTTGACGACGATGCGGGCGCCGTTCGGCGTGCTGGTCACGTCGAATGAATTGACGGGCGTCGCGAAATCGACGACGTCGTAGCGGCGCGCGGCTTCGGGCGCGACGCTGGTGCGCGGGAAATCCACGACCGTGCGACCGCCTTCCTGCCTGACGCTGGCCTGCACGCGCGGATCGCTGGTGCGGACGATGATGCGGCCGGCGCCGTCGGTGCCGCGGCGGAAATCGACCTTTTCGATCGCGAACGCGCCAGGCGCCGCCGAGGCAGGCGTCGCGGTGCTGACCGTTGCGGCCGCGGCCTCGTTGCCGGCCGAGCGTCCGAGCGAAACGAAGACGTTGTTGCCTTCGGTGCGCGTCGAATACGGCTGCAGGGAGTCGAGGTTGAAGACGACGCGCGTGCGGCCCGAAGCTTCGGCCGCGACGATCGAGTCGACGCCACCGGACTTCACGTCGATGCGACGCGATTCGAGCGCGACTGCCGTGCCCGGCAGGTCCACGGCGAGACGCGCCGGGTTGTCGATGGTGAAGGCCACCGGCTGCGGCGCCGGGCCATCCAGCACGAGCTTCACCTCGAGCTGGTTGCCAGGCTGCGGCTGCAGCTCGACCTTGGTAAGCCGGGTGGGCACCTGCGCAAGCGCGACCTGCGCGGCGAATGCGAGTGCCCCGGCCAACGCGACGAGCGCCGCGGCGCGGAAGGGCCGATGCAGGCGGCCAGCCTCCGGGCGGCGATGGTTCACGTGCGACGATGCAGCGGTCATTCTCGGATCTCCTTGCAGATCATTCGCTCAGCGCAAGTGCAGCCGGGCGCTCGATGAAGCCACCCATGCCGTCAGGAACGATCTCGGTGAGCGAGATCTTGCCTTCATCGATGGCCGTGATGCGGCCATCGCTCTGTCCCAGGTGGTTGCCAGCCAGCACCCGGTGCACCAGTCCGTCCTTGGTCTGAACCAGGCCGAACAGCTTACCCTTCAGTCGTACCGTGCCGACCATGCGCAGCGTGTCGAGCGAGAACTGCTCGAGGAACTCGCGCGGCCGGTTCTGGTCCGGGCGAATCGCGTTCGGCGCGTTCGACAGGGCGGAAAGGCCCGGCTCGAACGGCGAGCGCTGGTCGACCGCGGCGTAGTTGAACGTCTCGTACGGCTTCACCTCGGGCAGCGGCTCGACGCCGGTTCCCGGTGCGTTCTTGATCTCGTCGACCCTGGCCTGCAGCTCGTCCATGTCGTTGCCGCAGCCCGCGAGCAGCAGTGCGATCGACGACGCGAGCAGCGCGAGCCGCGAGACGGACGACCGTGTCTTCACCGTCGTGCTCATGGTCATGCCTCGCCCGCAGCAGGCTTCTTCTTGCCCTTGCGGTCCTTCTTGGCCTTGCCTTTTTCGTCTTTCGACTCCGTCGGGGCCTGCTCCTCTTCGTCGAGGTAGCGATAGGTCTTCGCGGTGACGTTGAAAGTGAGCTCGGCCGGGTCCATCGCGGTCTTGCCGCTGGCCGGGGTGATCTCGATGTCGTGCAGGGTCACGATGCGGGGCAGCGCAGCGATGCCGCTCGCGAACCTGCCCATCTCGTGATAACCGCCCGTCAGGCGGATGCTGATCGGCAGCTCGGCGTAGAAGTCCTTCTTGACCTCGCCCTGCGGCTGGAACAGCTTCTCCTCGAGTCCCGCCGCGAGGCCGGTCTGCGAGATGTCGACCAGCAGGTTCGGCACTTCGGTCTTGTTCGGCAGCTGCCGCAGCATCGCGCCGAAGGATTTTTCCATTTCGGCGAGCTGGACGCGGTAGGCATCCAGGTTCGCGGCGCGCTTGGCCTTGGTGGTCAGCGATTCCAGCAGCTGGCCTTCCGACGCCCGTGCCTCCAGCAGCAACGGCCGCTTGCTCTTCCAGACCAGGAAGTAGTAACCGCCGGCGGCGGCGACGAGGAACAGCAGCACCGCCGTGCCGATGCGGACGCCGAGCGGCCAGCGCCCCGGATCGTTCGGGTCGAGGTTGCGCAGCTGTTCGAACAGGGCCTTCAGCTGGTTCATTTGGCGGCCGCCTTCTTCTTGGCCTTGCCGGCAGGCGCCGCGACCAGGGCGTCCTCGGCCGAAGCCTGGCGCCGCTGAGTCGCGAACAGCGTGAACGAAGCGCCACCGGCCGAGTCCTTGGCGCGGGTCTCGACGATCTGCAGGGTCGGGTCGGCGAGCCACTGCGAAGCGTCGATGTTGCGCATGAACGAGGAGACGCGCGTGCTGGACTGCGCGACCCCGCGCAGCTCGAAGCGGGCGCCCGACTGCCTCAGGTAGGTCAGGTAGACGCCCTCCGGCAGGACGCGCACGAGTTCGTCGAAGACGTGCACGATCTCGGGACGGCTGCGCTGCAGCGTCTCGATGATTTCCATGCGCGCCAGCAGGCTGCGCTTCTGCGCGTCGAGGCCGTTGATTTCCTCGATCTGCTTGTCGAGCGCGGCGATTTCCTGAGTCAGGTAGTCGTTGCGATCGTGCTGATGCTGGATCGCGGAAGTCATCTGGAAGTGACCGAGCAGCACGACCAGGCCCGCCGTGGCTGCTGCCGCGCCGAGCGACAGCAGGAATTCCTGGCGCTTGCGCTTGCGCTCGGCCTCACGCCACGGCAGCAGGTTGATTCTTGGCATCAGTCAAAGCTCCTGAGCGCCAGGCCGCAGGCGGTGAGCAATGCCGTCGCGTCCTTCTTCACGCCCTGTGCAAGGGCACGAGTTGAAATCTTCATCTGGCCCAGCGGGTCGCCCCGCTCGGCCGGGATGCCCACCCGGCTCGTGATCACGTCGGCGACGCCCGGGATGTTGGCGCAGCCGCCGCAGATCAGGATCTGCTCCGGCTGCACGCGTCCCGCGCCGGCCGCCAGGTAGAACTGCAGCGAGCGGCTTACCTGCTGGCACATGTCGTCGATGAAGGGGTCGAGCACTTCGGACTGGTAGTTGGCCGGCAGGCCGCCTTCCTTCTTGGCGCGCCCGGCTTCCTCCATCGAGAGGCCGTAGGTGCGCATGATCTCTTCGGTGAGCTGCTGGCCGCCGAAAGAGAAGTCGCGGGTGTAGGCCACCTTGGTGTCGCGCAGCACCGAGAACGTGGTGCTGCTCGCGCCGAAGTCGACGACGGCGATGCTGCGTTCCATCCCGCCGTCCGGCATCTGGTGCGTCAGCAGGCGGCAGGCGTTTTCGAGCGCGAACGCCTCGACGTCGACGATGCGTGCAGTGAGGCCGGCGGCCTGCACGGCCGCCTGGCGCTGTTCGACGTTCTCGGAGCGCGTGGCCACGAGCAGGACGTCGAGCATTTCAGGGTCTTTTTCCGAGGGACCGATCACTTCGAAGTCGTAGCTGACTTCTTCCATCGGGAAGGGAATGTACTGGTCGGCCTGCATCTCGACCTGCGCCTCGAGTTCGTTGGCGCGCAGGTTGCGAGGCATCTGGATCACCTTGGTGATCGCGGCGTCGCCGCTTACCGCCACGGCGCATTCCCTGCTGCGGGCGCCAGCACGCTTCACGGCGCGGCGCACGGCTTCGCCGACGGCCTGGGCGTCGACGATGGCCTTTTCGTTGATGGCATTCGGCGGCGACGGCTCGGCAGCATACGATTCGACTCGGTACGAATCGCCGCTGCGGGTCAGCTCGATCAGCTTGATCGAGGACGTCGTGATGTCGAGTCCTATGACCGGTCGGAACCTGCGCTGGAACAGCACGGTTGATCCTTTCTAGTTCAAGAGGTTGCGCCGCGATCGTGTGGCAGTTTCAAAGCCCCCTCGCCACTATATATCAGGGTTTGGCCTAATAGAATTGTGCGAGGGCTAACAAAAACCAACATCCGCGTCGCTCCCTGCGGGCTTCGTGGCGAAAAACCGACAATCCCGCCGACTTGGGCTACCCCTCAGGGCCGGTGGCGTTGCGCCCCCGCCTTTCGACGAGTTTGCCTTGGTGTCGGCGGCTACTATGCACAGGCGCCTCGGGCGCAGCAAGGAACGGTTCGCAGTTTTGGCAATGAGTCGCAAGTCCATGACGAGAATTCTCGGCGCGCTGCTGGCCTTCGCCCTGTCGGTGCTGGTGCTGGTGTGCATGGGATTCGCGGGGGCTTATCAGTACCTGGCCCCGGACATTCCAGACGCCGCCTCGCTGCGCGACGTGAAGTCCCAGCTGCCGCTGCGGGTCTATACGCGCGACGGCAAGCTGCTGGCGCAGATCGGCGAGCAGCGCCGCATCCCGGTGGCCTTCGACGAGATCCCCGCCGTCGTCATCGATGCGTTTCTCGCGGCGGAAGACGCGCGTTTTTTCACGCACCCCGGGGTCGACTGGCAGAGCCTGGTCCGCGCGCTGGCCGCGAACGTGAGCGCGGGCGGCGTGCGCGAGGGCGGCGGCACGATCACGATGCAGCTCGCGCGCAATACCGTGCTGACGTCGGAGAAGACCGTGCGGCGCAAGCTGAAGGAAGTGTTCCTGGCGATACGGCTCGAGCGTGAATTCTCGAAGCAGGAAATCCTGACGCTGTACCTGAACCGGATCTTCCTCGGGCAGCGTGCCTACGGCATCGGTGCCGCGTCCGAGGTGTACTTCGACAAGCCGGCGCACGAGCTGACCCTCGCCGAGGCAGCGCTGATCGCCGGCCTGCCGCGGTCGCCCTCGCTGGACAACCCGGTCGCGAGCGTCGAGCGGGCACACGATCGCCGGGCCTACGTGCTCCGCCGCATGCTGGCGCTTGGCAAGATCGACCAGGCCCGGCACGACGCAGCGCTCAACGAGCCCATTTCCAGCCGCCTGCACGGGCCGATCATCGAGATCGACGCGCCGTACGTGGCCGAGATGGTCCGCGCCGAGATGGTCCGCCAGCACGGCGCGGACGCGCTCACGGCCGGCTACCAGGCCTTCACGACCCTCGACAGTCGCCTGCAGCAAGCCGCGAATGCCGCCACCTGGCGCACGATCCTCGAGTACGAGCGCCGGCATGGGTATCGCGGCCCGCTCGAGCGGATCGACCCGGCGCAACTCGGCGATGCCGACACGCTGAACCGGGTGTTCAAGCGCCATCCGCGGCGCGGCAGCCTCTGGCCGGCGGTCGTCACGGCCGTGGCCGATCGCAGCGCCGAGCTGATCCTGCGCGATCGCTCGGCAATCACCCTCGACTGGGACGGCATGTCCTGGGCGCGCCCGGTGCTCGATCCCCTCAAGGGCGCGTTCGGTCCCAACCCGAAGACCGCAGGCGACGTACTCGCGGCCGGCGACGTGGTCTACGTCGAGCCGCTGCCCGAATCCGGGTACCGGCTGGGCCAGGTGCCTGCCGTGTCCGGCGCGCTGGTAGCGCTCGATCCGAATGACGGCGCCATCATCGCGCTGGTCGGCGGCTTCGATTTCGGTTCGAGCAAGTACAACCGCGTGGTACAGGCGCAGCGGCAGCCCGGCTCCGCGTTCAAACCGTTCCTGTACTCCGCCGCGCTGGAACGGGGCTTTACCCCGGCGACCCTGGTGAATGACGCCCCGATCGTGCTGCCCGGCGGCGGTGGCGCGGAAGGCGGCGAGGAATGGCGGCCGCAGAACATCACCCGCAAGTTCTACGGCCCGACGCCGATGCGCGAGGGCCTGGTCCGCTCGCGCAACCTGGTTTCGATCCGGCTGTTGCGCGGCGCCGGCATCGGCTTCGCGCTGCAGCACTTGGCGAAATTCGGCTTCGGCCCGCAATCGCTGCCGGCAAATCTCACGCTGGCGCTCGGCACCGGGCAGGTCACTCCGCTCGAGATGGCGCGTGGCTTCGCGGTGTTCGCCAACGGCGGCGCGCTGGTGACGCCGTATTTCATCCAGTCGGTGCAGGACTCGGACGGCAACGAACTCTTCCAGGCCGCGCCGCCCAGGGCCTGCGGACTGTGCGATTTCGAAGCGGCAGGCGAGTCTGCGGCGGCGTTAGCCGCGGAGGAATCTGCAGCGGGGGTAGTCGCAGACGAGTCGGCAGCGGCGGTCGCCGCAGACCTCGCTGCCGTACCGGACCACGTGCCGGCCAGCGCCGGCGTGACGTCCGCAGACCCTGGGGCCGCCGCAAATGCGGGCGTCGAGGCGCGCGCTCCCCAGGCGATCAGCCCGGCCAATGCGTACGTGATGACGGACATGATGACGGACGTGATCCAGCGCGGCACGGCCCAGCGGGCGGCGGTCGCGCTCAAGCGCAAGGACATCGCGGGCAAGACCGGCACGACCAGCGACCGACGCGACACGTGGTTCGTCGGCTTCAACGCGGATGTCGCCGCCGCGGTCTGGCTCGGCTTCGACCAGGAGCGTTCGCTCGGCGAGAACGAGGAAGGCGGCAAGACCGCCCTGCCGATGTGGATCTATTTCATGGAGGAAGCGCTGCGCGACAAGCCGGAGCACCGGCAGCCCGAACCGCCGGGCGTGGTGCGCGCGTGGGTCTCGCGGGAAAGCGGTGCGCCGACGCGTGCTGGCGCGCCTGGCGCGCTGTTCGAAACGTTCCTCGAGCAATATGCGCCGCAGCCCGGCATGGGTGGCTTCGGTGACGACGGCGTAGGTGCGGAAACGATAGAGCCCTCTGCGAGTGACGAATCCATCTTCTGACGTCGGCCTCCGGTTGAAGGCAGCAACCTGCGCACCGCCCATTGCCGGTGCGTCGTGATTCGGTATGCTCGGAGGCACATGAGTCGACAGAGACCCAACCCTCGCGCAGAAATGTTGCGTCAGGCGGTGGCCGAGGAAGCCGCGCGGGTGATGGCCGAACAGGGCATCGACGATTTCCTGTTCGCCAAGCGCAAGGCGGCTGCACGGCTCGGCGTCGTGGACGCGGCGATCCTGCCGCGCAATACCGAAATCGAGGCGGCGCTGTTCGCGCGGCGGCGGCTGTTTGCGGGTGGCCGGCACCAGGACGAAATAGCGGATCTACGGCGCTCAGCCCTGCAGGCCATGCGCCTGATGGCGGAGTTCGACCCTCGCCTGGTCGGGCCAGTGCTCACCGGCACCGCCTCGGCGCACTCCGACATCCACCTGCACCTGTTCTCGGAGTCCGCCGAAGCCGTCTCGATCCGGCTCGAGGAACGCGGCGTGCCGCACGAAACGCTCGAGCGCCGGCTCCGCTTCGAGCGCGACCGCACAGTCTCCTTCCCCGCGTTCCGCTTCGTCGCGGGCCACCAGACGATCGACGCGGTGGTTTTCCCGCTGGACGGCATCCGGCAGTCGCCCTCGAGCCCGGTCGATGGCAAGCCGATGCGGCGCGCGACTGCAGCCGAGGTCGCTGCGCTGGTGTGAAGCGGGCGGCCGGTCCGGGGTCGTTACGCGAGCTTGGAAAGGCAGATACGCGCTGGTTACAAGAGGCCGATCCAGGGTCTTTCCCCGAGCTTGGAAAGGCAGATACGCGCTCGGGGAAAGACCCTGGATCGGCCTCTTGCGAGACAGCGCCTGGGCTCGTTCGCGGGAAAACCCGCGGACGTCGCACGGCGCGCGTAGCGTTGCGAGCGTCGGAGCGCAGCTTTGACCACGATGCTTCGATCAACTGCCACGAACCGCGAGCTGATCAGGCGGACTTCAGTTCCTGCGCTGTCGTCGGCAGGTGTTCGCACAGGACCTCGACCGGACTGTGCACCAGATCCTTCGGCACCTCGTGCACGATGCACGCCGTCGTGTCGGCCGAGAATTCGGTGCGCAGCAGGCTGCGGAACGGTGCCGCGGCGACGACGATCAGCTGCTCGTACTCTTTCTTGCGCCTGTCCTGGTCCAGCCTGGTCGCGATCTCTTTCGCGAATTTCACGGCCTCGCGGCGCCGCGGATCGTTCTCACGTGCGATGGCGTGACGCGCCTTCCCGAAGCTCTCATACGATCGCCCGGGCCGGTCACTGGAGAAGTCCCGGTCGTGCAGGTGGGCCGCCGGATCCGACATCCGGGCCACTTCGACGGGGTGTGCCTTGAGCGAACTGAGGTCGTAGAAAATCGCTTCGGCCTGATCGGCGACGATGATGCGGATGTGACTCATGTGGATCTCCCGCTGCGGGACACGACTTCAGAGTGCTCCCGCGCAGTGCGGGCGGCAATTCGTGAATGTGCACAGGCATGGTGAGGGCAGGGCTTCCGATCGGGTACCTGGTCCGGATCGCGGAAAGGCAGATACGTGCTGGTTACAGGCGGCCGATCCGGTACCGTTCCCCGAGCTTGGAAAGGCAGACACGCGCTCGGGGACAGGCATTGGACCGACCGCTTGTGAGCCGGCGCCTGAGCTCGTTCGCGGGGAAGCCCGCGAACGTCGCACGGCGCAGGTAACCGGTTACGAGTAGCCCCGGAACCGGAGCGCACCGTCACGATGCGATGCGTTGCGTTGCGTACGTCGGGGGATAGGGCGCTGGGCGGTCGCCGTTTCGCTGCAGGCACCGCGCAACGCTTGCCGGTTCGCTGCGTGCGCAATGTGATGTCGTCGCGCCGGCTACATGCGCCGTGCGATGTTTTCGGCGCGCCGAAAACGAGCACAGGCGCCGCCGATCAGGCGGTCGATCCGTTCTTCTTTCTGCAACGCGTGTCTGCCTTTCCGCGTTGCAGAAAGAAGAACGGGTCGGCCGCCTGCAACCCGCGCCTGTCTGCCTTTCCGCGCCCGAGAAGAACGACCAGCTCGATCGCCCGCAGCTCAGAGGTCGGCGACAGCGATCTTGCGCCAGGTCACGCCGGGCCGCTTCTCGACGACGACGTGCTCACCCTTGAGACGATAGGTGAGCATGCAGTTGACGCGCGGGTTGGACAACGTCGCCGGGTTGAAGATGACGTAGTTGAGACCCTCGGCATGGCGCGCCGACAGCGAAAGGAGCCCAGGATGGCCCTCACGCCGCAGTCGCGCGCCCACCTGCTGCGTGAACGCGTAGTCGGTCTTGTGCAGCAGCGCCGGGAATTCCGCGACGCGTGGTCGCAGGTCGAGCAGAAGCGCATCGCAGGCTACGGTGTAGACCTTGCGCTCGATGGCCACCGCCTCGTCCGCGTAACCCTCCGCGTCGAGCAGCAGGCCGCGGTACCAGTGACAGGCCGTCTCGTAGACGGTCGCCGCCACGCTGTCGGCGCCGTACCAGACACCGAAGCTGCCGTCGGAGTAGCGACTGCTCTGCCAGTGTTGAAAGGGCCAGCCGATGGCGTTGAACCACTCGACCTCCTCAAACGGGCGGTGAATCACCGGGGTCGGCGAGTGGTAGTGCAGCGGCTTCACCGCGCTCTCGACCTGCTGCGCAACCGCCTGTTCTGCCGGGTCTGCGCTCAGGTCGTCGAAGAGGTTGCGCGATTCGCGCAGCGAGACGATGTTGCGGCGGACGTCGTGGTGCGTATCGACGACCGTCAGGCTCGAAAAGAACTCGCGCACAGGCGGCGAAACCTATCGACCGCGCGCCCGATCGAGGTAGCCGCGCACGATCAGCAGCCCGGCGAACCCCTGCTCCTTGATCACTTCGACGGGAGTGCGGTTGTCGAATGCGCGGTTGCGCGTGGTCACCCAGCGGTAGGCAAGGTCGAGATTCTGCGGAAACAGGAGCCGCAGGCTCTTGTGGATGCCGAGCAGGTGCCCGACCCGCTCGAGCTGGTCACGGCTGCTGCCGATGGCCTCGCCGCGTCGATAACGGCCTAACGCGGCCCGATTGCTGGCGGCCAGGCCAAGCAGCGCCGCCTGATCCTCGGTGCTGAGCTGCCAGTGCTCGAGCAGCTGCATGACCATGCGTGCAAGTGCGCCGCGATCGTCCGCGACGACCGGTTCGACAGGTGTATGCGCTTTGGCGCCCATGACATCCCTCCCGTACGCCAAGTATAGTACGAGTGTTTTTATAGAAACAATCGTTGTTTCTATCATAACAACCAGGGCACCCAGCAGCCCGGAGCCGGGTGCAAGGCGGGTCGACGCCGGGAACCTTCAGGTTCCCGGGGCAGCGGAACACACCGTCACGTTGGATCCGTGGTTTACGTCGGCACCGGGGCGCTGAGTTCTCGCCGTCCAGCTACATGCGCCGTGCGATGTTTTCGGGCCGGCTGCACGCGCCATGTGATGTCGTCGCGCCGGCTACGTGCGCCGTGCGATGTTTTCGGCGCGCCGAAAACAAGCACAGGCGCCGCCGATCAGGCGGTCGATCCAGTCGTTCTTCCCGAGCGCGTGTCTGCCTTTCCAAGCTCGGGAAGAACGACTGGATCGACCGCCTGCACTCAGCGCATGAACGCCTTTCCGCGCGCCCGAAAACTCAGCCGCGCTTATCGACGTCGACGTAATCCCGCTGCGTCGGCCCGGTGTAAAGCTGGCGCGGCCGCCCGATCTTCATGGCCGGATCCCCAATCATCTCCTGCCAGTGCGCCACCCAGCCCGCCGTGCGGGCAATGGCGAACATCACCGTGAACATCGAGCGCGGAATGCCGAGCGCGCTGTAGATGACGCCGGAGTAGAAGTCGACGTTGGGATAGAGCTTGCGGGCGATGAAGTACTCGTCCTTCAGCGCGATCTCTTCCAGGCGCAGCGCCAGCTCGAACAGCGGGTTGTCGTTCTGGCCGAGGCGCGACAGCACCTTGTGGCACATCTCGCGGATGATCTTCGCGCGCGGGTCGAAATTCTTGTAGACGCGGTGACCGAAACCCATGAGCCGCGTGTTGCCGTCCTTGTTCTTCACGCGCGCCAGGAACTTCTCGATGTTGTCGACGGTGCCGATGTCCTCGAGCATCTGCAACACGGCTTCGTTGGCGCCGCCGTGCGCGGGACCCCAGAGCGCGGAGACGCCCGCGGAAATCGCCGCATACGGATTCGTGCCCGTGCTGCCGGCGAGCCGCACGGTGGACGTGCTGGCGTTCTGCTCGTGGTCCGCGTGCAGCATCAGCAGCAGGTCGAGCGCCTCGGCCGCCATCGGGTCGACCACGTAGTCCTCGGCCGGCACGGCGAAGAACATGTTCAGCATGTTCGCGCAGTAGTCGAGGTCGTTGCGCGGGTAGACGAACGGCTGGCCGAGCATGTGCTTGAACGCAGCGGCCGAGACCGTGGGGATCTTGGCCAGGATGCGGTGCGCGAAGATCTCGCGGTGGCGCGGGTTATTGTTGTCCATGGAGTCGTGGTAGAACGCCGCCATCGACGAGACCACCGCGGACACCATCGCCATCGGGTGCGCGTTGTAGTGAAAGCCGTTGAAGAACCGCAGCAGCGATTCGTTGAGCATGGTGTGGTAGCGGATCGAGCGGTCGAACTGCTCGAACTGGCTGCTGACCGGCAGGTCGCCGTGGAGCAGCAGGTACGCCGTCTCGAGGAAATTGGATTTCGCCGCGAGCTGCTCGATCGGGTAGCCCCGGTACAGCAGGACCCCGTTGTCGCCGTCGATGTAGGTGATCTTGCTCTCGCACGCCGCCGTGGCCATGAAGCCCGGGTCGAACGTGAAGACCCCGTGGTCCTTGTTAAGGCTGCCGATGTTGACGCAGTCCGGGCCGACGGTCCCGCTGCGCGCCTCGAGGACGGACTTCTTACCGGTCTCGGTGTTGACCAGTTCGTATTTCTTGCTGCTCATCTTGTGCAAACCCCGTATCGACACTCGCGCCCCGACAACACGGGGTTGGCCAGTCAGGTTTGCACGGCAGCAAAGTTTGTTCAAGATCGGACTATTCCACGATCTTGAGCTTCTGGCCCGGGGTCGGTTCCTTGTCCGGATAGAGGTCGTTCAGCAGCCGCAGCCGTTCAGCCGGGTATTTCTTGATCGGCGATTTTCGCGCCAATTGCTCGATGTTCGTCTGATTATTGGCCTGGATGACCCGGATACGGTCGGGTTCGGCGGCCGTGAACTCGTTGTCCTTGAGACGCCGGAACGTCTTCACGCTCGACAGGAACACCGGCTCGAAGCTGGACAACCCCGCCGCCTGGCGCGTGTAGCCCTCGAAGAGGTAGGCGAGGTTGTTGTAGTAGACCACGGCCACGTTCGCCGGCCCCTGGTTGCCCCAGGGCAGGGTCGTGCTGCGCACCACGGCCCGGTAACCGTCCAGGTTGTTCACCTGCAGGGGCGCAGCCTCGGTCGTCGAGACGCCCTGCAGCTTCCGTCCCAGGAATTCCCTCGGCGCCATGCCGGGGGGCGGCGCCTCGGCCGACACCACCATGACGGCGTCCTTCGCCGCCGTGTAGGCCACCACCTTGGTGCGCTGGTTGTCGACGATCCAGCCGGTCGGGAACGCCAGCGTGATGCCGAGGTCGGCGTGATAGAAGCGCGAGCCGCGCACGACGCCCTGTGCCCGGCTGTCGCCCATGGGCAAGCCGTTGATGTGGGAGAGGTAAAGGTCGCGGTTCGGCGGCCGGTCGTCGGCGTTCTGCACCTTGCCGGCGGCCTTGACCACCTCCTGCAGGCGCGTGTCGTTGTCCGGGTGCGAGGCAAACACGCCGTGATACACGCGGGGCTTGCGGTTCTCCTGCCGCGCCATCTGCACCTCGAGCATTTCCTGGTTCTTCAGCAGGCGGACGACGTCGATCATCGCCTCGGGCTCGTAGCCGATGCGGTTCAGGTACTCCGCACCGAGTTCGTCGGCCTGCAGCTCCATGTCGCGGCCATAGCCGCTGATGAGCGCGCCGCCGGCCATGTTGGCGACGTTGGCGAGGTCACCGCTGCCGGTCAGGATCCCGACCACCATGGCACCGACGCCTGCCGCCGTGGCGCCCGCCTGCTGCTTCACGGAATGGCGCGCCGTGACGTGACCGATCTCGTGACCGATGACCGCCGCCAGCTCGGCCTCGGAGTTGAGGTAGGCCATGATGCCGCGGGTGATGTAGATGTAGCCGCCGGGCAGCGCGAACGCGTTGACCTCGTCGCCGTCGAGCACGGTGAAGGTGTATTGCAGGTTCGGGCGATGGCTTTTCGCGGCGATGCGCTGGCCGACCTCGCTCACGTACTGCTGCAGCTGTTCGTCGTCGAAGCGGCCGTACTGCTGCAGGATCTGCGGGTGCATCTTGCGCCCGAGCTCGATCTCCTGCGCCTCGCTCATCGTCACGATGTCGGTGCCGCCCGTGACGGGATTCGTGGCACAGCCGCCCAGTACGGCAAGCACTCCCAGCGCCGCGAGGGCGAGGGCAGCGGGCTTCAGGCGCGGCGAAATCGGCATGGTTCGCTCCGGAGCAACGGGTCCTGAGTCTAGAGTGCGCCGCGGGGGGCCGAAAGTTCCGTGCGGCAGGACACCTCCCCAAACGCAACGGGGCGCCCTGAGGCGCCCCGCGATCGATAGCAACTCCGGACGTGACGCCGGGTGGACGATATCTTCAGGCCTTGGCAGCGCCCGTCGCGTACTTCTTGCGGAAACGGTCGACGCGGCCACCCGTGTCCACCATCTTCTGCTTGCCGGTGTAGAACGGGTGGCAGTTCGAGCAGACTTCGATCTGCAGGTCGTTGCCCAGCGTGGAACGCGTCTCGAACGTGTTGCCGCAGCTGCAGGTGACGTTGATCGCCTTGTAGTTCGGATGGATCGCGGCTTTCATGGCGCAGCTTCCAGGCAGGTGCAAAAGAGGGGCGCGAATTATAGGGACGCGCCCCGGAATCGACAAGCGACATCGCGCCGACGCCGGATTTTGCCGCTGGACCGGTTCTCGATCGAAACGTCGGGGTCGATTTAACCTATGTTATCCACAAAAGCTGTGGATAACTGTGTGGATGAATGGTCTGACTACGGACCTTCCGCCGTGTGAGATGCGGCAATTTCTGCATTGATCAAAAATTGATCAGGCCTATTTATCTATCTATATCAATTAGTTACGTCTGTCGCCTAAGGTTTCACTTTCGCTACAGGCCGTAACCCGCCGAAAGTTCGCCCTCCTCCCCGCCGTTGTGCATAACTGGATTTCGGGTACTCCATTCGATGTCGTCATGCAAGCCCATTTGCAGCCGTCGTCGGTCAGCGGCCCTGGGGTTTGCTCACCCGAACGCAGCTAAATCTCTGTCAGGCCGGAAGAAACAGCTCCTGCAGGTCGTTCAGAAACTGGCGGCCCCGCGCGGTGGGTTGCCAGCGATCGGCCTGCCGCTCGAGCAATCCGCGGGCTGCGGCTCGCTCGATCGGCCCCTGCAACGCGGCGCTGGGCAGTCCAGTCCGCCCTTCGAACTGCTGTTCGGTGAAGCCCGCGACCAGTCGCAGCGCATTGAGCATGAACTCGAACGGCAGGTCGGAGTCCGGCACCGTGCGCACCTCGGCCATTCGCTCCTGTGGCGAAGCGGCCGCAAGATAGGCCGCGGGATGGCGCACGCGAACGGTGCGTTCGATCTCGCCCGTGGTGACCGACGTGAGCTTGCCGTGCGCGCCGGCGCCCACGCCGAGGTAGTCGCCGTATTCCCAGTAGACGAGATTGTGGCGGCAGCGCCGTCCAGGCTGCGCATACCCCGAGACTTCGTACTGCTCGAAACCCGCAGCGGCCAGTCGCGCCTGGCACTCGAGCTGCATCGTCCACGCCAGCTCGTCGTCGGGCAGTCGCGGCGGCGGTCGCTTGGCAAACGGCGTGTCCGGCTCCAGCGTGAGCTGGTAGTGCGAAAGATGGGTGGGGCCCAGTTCGATCGCACGCTCGAGGTCCGCCAGGGCGCAGCGCAGGTCCTGGCCCGGCAAGGCGTACATCAGGTCGAGGTTGAAGTTGTCGATGCCGGCGGCGCGTAGCTCGTCCACCGCGCGTGCGGTGTCGTTCGCCCCATGAATGCGGCCCAGGATGGCGAGCCGCTCGTCGTCGAAACTCTGCGCACCCAACGACACGCGATTGACGCCGGCCGCCGCGTACTCGCTGAACCGACCGTGCTCGACCGTGCCGGGATTCGCTTCGAGGGTTATCTCGACGTCGGCCGCGAACGGCAGCAACGTGCGGGCGTGCCCCAGCACGCGCCCGATGGCCGCCGGGCTGAACAGGCTGGGCGTGCCCCCGCCAAAGAACACGGAGACGATCTCGCGCCCCGCCGCGCCCGTTGTCGCGTGCTCGAGGTCGCGTTGCAGCGCCGTGACGTAGGCTTGCTCGGCAATGCCGCCCGCAGGGACTGCGTGCGAGTTGAAATCGCAGTACGGACACTTGCGCACGCACCACGGCAGGTGCACGTACAGCGCCAGCGGGATCTGTCGCGCGTCGATCATCACGCTGCGATCATCGTGCGCCGGACGCGAGGGCGGCGACCAGGCCGCGCAGCGCCTGGCCGCGATGACTCTGCAGGTTCTTGTCGGCGGGCGGGAATTCGGCCGCGGTGCGCGCGCCGTCCCCCACGAGGAACAGCGGGTCGTAACCGAAGCCGCCGGTGCCGCGGGCCACCCGGCCGATGCGGCCTTCCCAGGCGGCCTGCGCGATCACGGGCGACGGGTCTGCAGGCCAGCGCAGGTAGACCATCGCACAGCGATAGCGCGCGGTGCGTGCGTGTTCTGCGATCGACTCGAGGTCGCGCAACAGCTTCGCGTTGTTGGCCGCATCGTCGCACGCGGGACCCGCATACCGGGCCGAGTAGATCCCCGGTGCGCCGTGCAGTGCGTCGACTTCGAGACCGGAATCGTCGGCGATGGCCGGCAGCCCGGAGGCGCGCGCGGCAAAACGCGCCTTCAGCAGCGCGTTCTCGACGAAGGTCAGGCCGGTTTCATCCGCCGACTCCGCTGTGAACTCCGCGAGCGAGCGCACGTCGGCCTGCCACGGCGCGAGGATCTCGCGCATCTCGAGCAGCTTGCCGGCGTTGCCGGTGGCCAGGACGAGTCGCGCAGGAATGCTCACGAGGCGTCAGCGTGCCTTGCCTCGCGGCGCTCCTTCCGGAACCACCGCGAGCGTGGCCTGCAGCGCTTCGATCTGCACGGCGAAGAGCTGCTGGCACGAGTTCGCCGCCAGGTCGAGCAACTGGTCGAGCTCGTGCCGGCGGAAGGCGTGGCCTTCGGCGGTGCCCTGCACCTCCACGAAGCCGCCGCCGTTGTTCATGACGACGTTCATGTCCGTCTCGGCCGACGAATCCTCGAGGTAGTCGAGGTCGACGACCGGTTCGCCACGCACGATGCCGACCGAGACCGCGGCGACCTGTCCGTGCAACGGGCTCGCCGTGAGCGAGCGCCGCCGCACGAGCGTGCTCATGGCATCGGCAAGCGCGACGTAGGCCCCCGTGATCGATGCGGTGCGCGTGCCGCCATCGGCCTGCAGCACGTCGCAATCGAGCGTGACGGTGCGCTCACCGAGTGCGCGCATGTCGACCACAGCGCGCAACGAGCGTCCGATCAGTCGCTGGATTTCGAGGGTACGGCCGCCTTGCTTGCCACGCGCCGCTTCACGCGCGCTGCGGGTGTGGGTCGCGCGCGGCAGCATGCCGTACTCGGCGGTGATCCAGCCCTCGCCCTTGCCGCGCAGGAACCCGGGCACGCCTTCTTCGACGGTGGCCGTGACGAGCACCCGCGTGTCGCCGAATTCGACCAGCACGGAACCTTCCGCGTGCCGGGTAAACCCGCGCGTGATGCGGACAGGACGCAGCTGGTCTGGCGCTCGGCCACTTGGTCTCAAGGAAGGCTCCGGGAAGTGGGGAAGTGAGGAAGTGGGGAAGTGGGGAAGTGGGGAAGTGAAGAAGTGAAGAAGTGAGGAAGTGGGGTAGTGAGTAGTGACTAGTGAGTAGTGATTAGTCGGAGCTTCCACCGCAACTCCTACTATTCACTAATCACTACTTACTTCCTCACTTCTTCACTTCCTCACTTCCTCACTTCCTCACTTCTTCACTTCTTCACTTCTTCACGGGCCGAGCCAGCGGATGGCAGCAGCCGACGTATTGTCCGCGTAGGGCGCGGAATTGGAAACGGCCCGCTCGCCGAGCGCAACCAGCGCTTCGCGCAGTTGATCGCCGGGGCTGGTGCTGAGCGAAGCGAGCGGTTCGTCCCCGAGCCCCGACCACAGGCCGTCGGAACAGAGCATGAGCACGTCGCCCGGCGCCAGGGCGCGGCGGCCGCTCAACGTCATCTCCGGCAGGACCGGATCGCCGCCGATGCAGCATTCGACGTAGTTGCGCATGGGATGCCCCTGCGCCTGGTGCTCGGTGATGCGGCCCGCCCGCACCAGCAGTTCGACGTGGCTGTGATCGCGCGTGCGATCGAACACCTTGCCGTGGCGCAGCTGGTAGATGCGGCTGTCGCCGACGTGCGCCCAGTACGCGCTCGAGCCCTGCACCAGGCACAGCGCGCACGTGGCGCGCGGACGGATTTCCGGGGGCAGGCCCTGGCCGAGGGCGACGACCGCTTCGTGTGCGCGACGCACAGTGAGGTGCAGGAACCCCTCCGGGTCGAACAACGTCCGGCTCATTTCCCAGAATTCGCTGAGCATCGCGCGCATGGCCACTTCGGCGGCGCGCGCACCATCGGCATGGCCGCCCATGCCGTCCACGACCGCGAGCATCACGGTGCCGTCGGCGTCCGCAATGGCGACTCTGTCCTGGTTTTCTTCGCGATGCCCGATGAGGCTCAGGTCTGCGTGCTCGATCTGCAAGGGTCGCTCCGGCACGCCCGTTGTCATGTAGAATTGCCTGCGATTTATAGCACTTAGCGTCGCTTACAGATAGCGCTACCTCGTGCAGATTCGATTTGCCCCCACCCTCGAGGCCCGATGATCCGCAGCATGACCGGCTTCGCGCGGCGCGAACGCCAGGGCCCCTGGGGCACCCTCGCGTGCGAAATCCGCTCGGTCAATCACCGCTATCTCGAGCTGTCCCTGCGCCTGCCCGAAGACCTGCGCGGCCTCGAAGGCGACGCCCGGCAAGCCGTGTCCGCTGCGCTGCGCCGGGGCAAGGTCGACGTCGGCCTGTACCTGCGCGGACAGCCGGCGCAGACCGGCACATTGGAGATCAACCGCGCGCTCGTCGACCAGCTGGCACGCACCGCGCGCGACGTGGCCAGCATGACCGACTCCTCGCTGGCGGCGGTGAGCCCGCTCGAGCTGCTGCGCTGGCCCGGCGTGATCCGCGAGCCCGAAAAAGACCTGGCGCCCGTGCAGACGGCCGCACTCGAGCTGCTGCACGAGACGGTGCGCGAACTGAACGAAGCGCGGGCGCGCGAAGGCGGACGCCTGCGCGAGATGCTGCTCGGCCGCTGCCAGTCACTGCAGCAGACGGTGGCGCAGTTGCACGAGCGGCTGCCGGAGATCGCCGCCCGTATCCGTGAGCGCGTTGGTGAACGCATCACACAGCTTGGCGGGTCCGTCGATCCCGCGCGCCTCGAGCAGGAGCTCGTGCTGCTGGCGTACAAGATGGACTTCGCCGAAGAACTCGATCGGCTCGGCAGTCACGTCACGGAGACGCTGCAGATCCTCGATGCCAAAGAGCCCGCGGGCCGCCGGCTGGATTTCCTGATGCAGGAATTCAACCGCGAGGCCAACACGCTCTCATCGAAGTCGCAGGACGCCGACACCACCCGCGCTGCCGTGGACATGAAAGTCCTGATCGAGCAGATGCGGGAGCAGATCCAGAATATCGAATAGCTTCCGGGGGCGTCCGCGGAGATCACATGTGGGGCGTTGCTGTCATCCGAGCTACTCCCAGAGTGCCCGGACCGGAACTGCGAAAAGTCCATCGCCAAAAGCTATCGTCGCCTCGCCGTCGTACAGGACTACGCCAGCAACGAAGTGTTTTCCGGCGGCGGCGCGCAGCCTCCGCAGTCCGCGCAGGTCCGCCTCGCTCACCGAAGCTGCAGCCTTCACTTCGACGCCGGCCAGCCGGGCGCCACCTTCCTCCAGAACGATGTCGACCTCGTAGTCGTCTCGGTCTCGAAAGTGATGGAACGCCAAGGGGTCCTGCCTCCCGCTGGCCTGGCGCTTCAACTCCTGCAGAACGAATGTTTCAAGCATCGGGCCGAACACGGATCGATCGGCATCCAACCGGGCGGCATCGAGTCCCAGCAGGGCGCAGGCGACTCCCGTGTCGCCGATGTGCAGTTTGGGACGCTTGACCAAGCGACTCATGTGATTGCTATGCCACGACGGCAGCCGGTCCAGCAGGAAGACGCGTTCGAGCAGCGTGATGTGATCGTGGATTGTCTGGCGCGTCAGTTCGAAAGGCGCAGCAAGGTCCGCAACGTTGATCAGACGCGCGGTATACGCCGCTACCAGTCCGATCAGCTTTGGCAGCGTGTCGAGGGAACGCAGGCGACTCAAGTCCCGTACGTCGCGCTGAATCTGCGTGTCCACGTAGTCCCGATACCAGGCTCGGCGACGTGCATCAGCGCGCCGCGCCAGCGCAGCGGGATATCCTCCAGAAGCGATGCGCCTGGCCAACTCGCCGCCCAGTCGCTCGTGCAGGGAGGTCTTGAACTGTCCGCGCAACAGACGATCGATGAACTGAGGTCGGGTTTCCGCAATCTCCGTCTGCGCGAGCGGATGGAGGCGAAGAATCTCCATGCGTCCAGCGAGGGAATCCGCGAGCTGCGGCACGAGCAGGACGTTGGCTGACCCCGTGAGGATGAAGCGTCCGGCGGTCGGCAGTATGCAAGTTCAAGCGTCGGCTGAATGCTAGTTCGATGATCGGCTGAAAGCGAGTTGACGATATATGTGACAATTCGGTTCTCCTGCCGGCAAAGCCATCACCCCACGCCTGCGGATTCCACGGCATGTCGAGCCGCGATTCCACGTGATGCCGGGCCGGCTGAGGGGCGACAGGACAACCCGCTACCCTGACCGCTTCGGGGTATTCCCCGGGGAGGTCGACGGTGCAGGAGTGCCTGCGGCGAGCACGTCGCCACGGCGCTGCGCAAAATGCAGTCCATGGACCTGCCCCGGAAGGTGACGCTGATTGACGAGATACACGTCCAGCAGCCGAACCTGCTTGCATCCTGTGTCGCGCAAGCCAGGCTCGGGGCGGGCGAGCACAGCGTCGAGTTCCTGCTCAACATCCTGCTTGAGTGCCATCTCGCGATGAACGAGTCGGGAAATGTCGAGCAGGAATCAGACTAAATCGTGATGATGGCGTCTATCAACCTGGTCAACTGCATAGCACACGCCGCCGCGAAACGCCGACGCGCTTGATAGAGCGCTTACGGACCTGCCACCACCTGCAGGAACCGGCGCGGCTCAACGAGCCGCTCGGCCAGGGTGGCAGCTTGAGGGCGTTGGAAGGCAGCCTGTCGTGTGCTCAAAGTATTGAGTACTTTTACTCAATGCCTTGAGTAAGCCAATCACGACATCCTGATTGAGTGAGATGGCAGGGCCGGAGTTCCTCCGACGTCCTGGTCAGCGGTTGGCGACAACCCGTGGCCGGGCCGACGCCGACCGCTCTTCGTGTGCCGTCGCCTGTTTGTGGCTGCGACCCGCGCCGCGCAATTTGCCCGCCGCCATCTCGAGCAGCTGGGCCGCTTCGTCGGCGCCAACCTCTTCCACAAGTGTAGCCACCAGCTCCCGGATGACGCGCTGAACTTTTCCCTGGTTTCCCATTTGCTCAGTGTACCGAGAACTGCGTCACATCGCGGACGCCGATTGCATTTTCTGTGACGTGCGTCGTAATTTTCCTGACGCGCTCACTGAATGAGTGAGCATTCGTAGGTCGTGCGCCATGAAGGTGCACGTGACGTAATGCAGCGGCAACGAAATTGTCACGCGTTATGTCTATAAAGCGTTGTGACGCAGGTCCCAGTGTGATTTAAGGACTCAACGAACCGAACCGGCACCACGCGGGACGCAGCGCTGATAACAAGTCAGCTGCTATCTCCAGATCACCGCGGCGCGACGAGTGGTGCCACCAACTCCAGGGACCCCGCCTGTCAGTCTGATCAAAGACACTCGCGATTCAAGGGTTCGACGAAGACGATGCCCGCAACGTAAGTTGCGGGCATTTTCGTTATGGGCTTCGTGCGCGGAAAGCTACAGCGCCGGCCCACCCGCCGATGTCGGCATGGAACGACAGTGAAATCGACGACGGCTTATGTCAATACGGCCGCCACCTCTGTGCGCGCCGGCGTAGCTTCCAAGGCAGAACAAGAAGATGAGGGGCCGCCTCCATGGGAAGCTCTTATCCGGTCGAGCAGCGACGCCGCAGAAGTCGGGGCGCGCTGGCGAACGGCATCACCCGGATGATGACGAACTCAATGGCCCTGTACTTCGGCGCGATTTTCGTGATGCGCCTGTGGGAGCTGCTGAACTCGGATGTCGAGCAGTGGATCCGGCGCGTGTAGGAATCGCTGCCCGACGCACACCACGAACTTCAGCCTGTACTCAGTTCTTCCCGCAGGACACGCCGCAGAGTTGCTTCGTCGACGGGCGCCGAACCAAAGGCATGGCGCAACGTCCGATTGATCAGCGTCTGATAGCCGATACCTTCCGCTTCGGCCTTCGCGCGAAAGGTAACCAGGAGATCGTTATCCAGCATCATGGTAATGCGGGTCTTGCCCTTGGCTTCGGCTTGAAGCTTTGCAAGGTGCGGCACGTCTTTCGCCCGCTTAGCTTTTGAAAAGTCGTACTGCTTACGCATAGCAGGAAGCCTCCTTACGCGTGGCCTTGCGTGCCGAAATGAGGCGAAGCCGATCATCCGGACGAAGCGTGTAAACAACCGTCAGCAGACGGGCCTTTGCGGTCATTCCTATCAGT
The DNA here is from genome assembly GCA_016704655.1 of Pseudomonadota bacterium. GTDB lineage: Bacteria > Pseudomonadota > Gammaproteobacteria > Steroidobacterales > Steroidobacteraceae > RPQJ01. Next base: position 373,818 of record JADIZR010000002.1, read on the forward strand.
ACCCAGCGGGATTCAGATTCAGCCGCTGGATCTTCCTGGGCGAGCGCACTTGGATCAAGTAAGGCCGTCGCGGCCTCGTCGAAGCTGACCCCATGCTTCGTCAGATTTGACGTCGCTTTGTCAGGATCCCACTCGATCTCCATATGCATATTGTATGCATATTTTAAAGTCTGCCGCAAGTAGTGGCGCCGCAGAAATCGCGGCGCGTGTAAGCAACCATCAGTAGACGAGCCTTCGCACTCACTATTGTCAAACACTGACAGAGCGCTCGAGCGCAACGCTCGCGCGCTATACATTTTCTGCTAGCGTGCGCGCGATTTCACCGGATGAGCCGATCCTGGCGCGGGACTACGCTGAATACGCAAGAGATCGAGTCTCGTAGAGAGGTCGCCATATGGCAATCATGACAAGCAAGAAATTCTCCGCTCTTGGAGCCGTCTTGACACTGTCGCTGGGGATCACAGCGACACAAGGTGCGACGGTTCAGTATCAGCTCAGCGACTGCAACGACAGCGCAACCTGCTCAACGCAGTACGGCAATAGCTTCGGCATCGTGACCGTGACGGACGTGAGCACGGGCGTCGTCGCCGTCAATGTAGACCTGGCACCCAACCACACCTGGGTACGCACAGGTTTGGCCACTTTCAGTTACACGCTCGATCCAGCGCTGGCGGGCAGTACGCCGATTCTGTCTCTGGTGACGTCGACGAACTGGACCCCGATCAGTGGCAGTCCGCTGACCAACCTGAACACCGACGGCATGGGCGCCCAGCAATACGGTTTGGATTTTGAGGGTGATAACGACAGCGTGTCGGCGGACCTCGATTTCCAACTGACGCTCGACGGGCTGACGGCGGCCTCCTTTGCATTGGGTGGTGTCGCGGCGGATACCGGCGCAGGTACTACTTCCTTGCGGATACCTGCACGGGCAGCGATGGCAAGTGCTCTAACCAGACAGCCCAGATGACCGGTCCGGTCGGAGCGTTCGCGCCTGTCCCGCTTCCTGCGGCCGCATGGCTGTGCTGTCGGGGCTCGCCGGACTCGGCTTCATCGCACGACGCAAAGCGGCGTAAAGCAACCTCGCGTCACGCGACCAATCACTCCGCCGCCGCGCGTCGCTTCATCGGCGGCCGCCACTCCCATCCAGGAAGCGCGAGGTCGTAACGAGTCGAGCGCCCACTCGGCCCTGCGGCACGGACGATCAGGCCCTTCTCGAGCAGGTCGGCGATGTGGCGCGACGCCGTGACCCGGGTGGTGCCGGTGATCACCGTGTACTTGCGCGCGGTCAGTCCGCCGTCGAAACGGCCGGGCCCGGCGTCGAGCATCCTGCAGAGCACCCGCCGCTGCATCTCGTTCAACGGCACGGCACGGTGATCGGTCCAGAAGCGAGCGCGTGCAAGCGCCTCGTCGATCAACTTCGCGCTCGTGCGGCAAGCTTCGGTGTAGGTATCGAGAAACCATTCCAGCCAGGGCGTCACCTCACCGTCGCCGCGCTGGGCGACGTTGAGCGCGTCGTAGTACGCCGCCTGCCGCTGGCGCATGGCGGACGAAATTCCCAGCAGCCGGCTCGAGCGGCGGGCGTCCTGCGCAAGCGCAATGTCGACGACGGCGCGACCGATGCGACCGTTGCCATCGTCGAAAGGATGAATCGATTCGAACCACACATGCGCGACGCCTGCGCGCAGCAAGCCATCGAGGTCGACCGTGCGGTTGAACCACTCGAGGAACGCGTGCATTTCGGCGCGCACCGCCGCGCTAGCGACTGCCTGGTAGTGCACGATCTCGCGCCCGTGCGGACCGCTGACGATCTGCATCGGATCGTCACTACTGCGGTACTCGCCAATTACGAGGTTGCGGAGACTCGAACCGCCGGGAAACAACGCCGCCTGCCAGGCACACAGGCGCTCGCGCGTCAGTGGTTGCTCCCAATCGTCGGCCGCGTTCTCCATCACGTCGAGCAGGCCCTCGACGTTGCGCGGCACCGCCGGACCCTGGCGCGCGAGCCCGAGGCGACGGGCCACCGACGAGCGAACGGCCGCCAGGTCGATGACCTCGCCTTCGATGGCCGCAGTGGCGACGGCCTCGTGGGACCAGACCTCATGCTCGAGCCCGGCCTGCTCCTCGAGCCCGATGACCTCCGCCTTGCCAAACAGCGCGCCCGATTCCTGCCGGGCGAGGGCCAACGGACGCGCCAGCCGGGCGGCATCAAAGGTCAGGCGGGGCCAGCTCGGTGCTTGCCAGATCCAGCGAATTGGGTCCATATTCGTATTATGTAGCGATTCGATAAGTCATCTTTATCACTCAATGGTACGAATATCAATGGTATTCGTATTGTTTTAGGTGTCGATAACCATCAAAGTCGCTTTACCGAAGGCCGGTCATGGACGAGCGACATTCGCGCAATTCAACTTGCGATCATGCGCGCCGCCTCTGCCGCCTCATGCTCGAACGCCGGTTCGAACGCGGCGATCTCCCTCTCGGTCAGTCCGACGTCCCTGGACGTGGCCACCTTTCGCCACTGTTTGAGCTTGGCGGCCATCGAGGCCGCCTCGGCCCGCGCCTCTGACCGCGCGAGCGCGAAGTACTCGCTGTAGTCGAGCAGCATCTCGAGCGAGGTGACGGGACCGGTATCCTCGGACAGCCAGGTCTTCGATTCACGGACACGCTCGGGGAACGGATTGAGGTCGAACGCAGGCGCGAGCCGCCATTTGTCCTGGCCGACGTGCAGCAGGCCGAGGTTCCACAGGTGGTCGTCAGTGTTGGTGATGAGCAGGTTGAAGAGAATTCGTCGCCATAGCTGCTGCACGTCCAGCGTCGGTTCCGCACCGACCTGACGGAGAGCATCGGCAATCTCGGAGTAGGCACGGTCTTCGTGCCGCTGAGCTTGCAGGAGCGAGCCGCCAGAGAGGTAGGGCCGGCGCCCGCCGTCGGCGGCGCGATCAAATCGGCGTATGACAGCGATCGGCACGTCGTCGACGATCTCGATGCGAGCCTCCGCCGCATCGATCCCCACCAGCTGGGCGAGCTTGAGCGCAAGAACTTCGCCGCGCGGGATGGAGCGGCTGTCACCAATGCTCGGGAACTTCCCGATCGCCAGTTGCCCATCGGCGTCGCGCACGGTGCACTTGGGACGCAGGCCGCCGAGCGAAGTGGCTTTGCCCTGCAGGTACTGCAGATCCTGCGCATTCTCATTGCCCTCCTCGACGCGACGCGCGGCGGCATAGATCGGCGACAGGTCGAGCAGCTGCGGGGTGCGATGCTCGCGCGAGTTGCGAAGGAACTCACCGTCGGCATCTCGCAGGCGCAGCGCGCCTACGCGGCTCTCGTCGTCGACGGCCGCCAGGTAGTCGAAGCGCGTGAGTGGACGGAGCGCGGGGTCGTCGCGTCGGCGCCTGGCGTGCGCGCGATCGATGATGCGCTTGCCCCAGGCGTCGGGCTCGGTGTCGGCGAGCGCAAAGGGAAACGGGGAATCGTCCGCGGACGGCGCGCGCCGGGTCACTCGTCCAGTGGCGAGCGGCAGATCCGGGGAGACCTGGAAACACTCGCGGTGGCCAAGCCATTCCGGCCGGTAGGCGAAGCTCGAGTACTCACGCCGTCCGTCACGCACGAACTGCAGGTCGCCAACCTCGATCGGTGTGCGCCCGAGGCAGAGTTCCGCCTGTTGTGTCTGAACCCTGGCGCTCACAACGCACCCGAGCGTTGGCGCGGACGGACGCGCTTTGGCAGTGCCTGGTCCATGAGCATGAGCCCGAGTTCGTCCGCGGCCGTGTCCAACAGTCGCTCGAGTCGCGGCAGTTCACCCAGAACGTACAGGACGCGGGCGAGGGCTTCGAGCGAGACGCGGGTATCGCCGCTTTCCAGTCGCTTGATGGTCGCGGGACTCACACCACTGCGCTCGGCGAGCGAAACCTGGGTGAGCTGGCGTCGCCGACGGGATCGGGAGAGATCATCCCCGAGCTTGGCCACAGCACGTCGCGCAGGCAGCGGGAGGGGGAGCTTGGTAGTCATAATAGCTCACACATAATCCTTTAAATCGCTTAAGGAATCATATACGAGCCATTATATCAATTTGTTATGATCCCGCAATGCGCTAATGGCTGGCCGGGGCGTACCCGAACTGCTGCGCTAGAATTTCCTTGCGATCTCGGCGTCGCTTATGTCACCAACCCCCCAAGCGGACGACCCGCGTGTGACATGCTTCACACATCGGCGAGTTCGCCAGGGAGTGGGCCGGATGATCTTCAGCTTGTTCGGTGACCACAGCCTCAAGGTGCCCACCAAGGCCCGCCTCGTCGACGATGGCGATAGCGAAGCGCTGCGCCGCAAGCTCGAGTCGGTCGAGTGGAAGCCGGCGAATGGATTCCTGCGGGACCAGGTGCAGCAACGGTCGGAGTCCGACGCGACGCGCGGCAAGCGCGCGGCCTGAAAACAGGAAATAGGGGACGCTCCCCGATTATCTAGCGGCGCCAGACGATCCCGAGGAACGCAGTGGCGGCCTCGAACTCTCGCAGCGATGCCGTATCGGCGTTCTGATCGTTCCAGCTGCCGGCGAGTCGCGCCTCGAGTTGCGGCGTGAGCTGGCGCACCAGCGCCACGCTGAGTTCGACGGTGTCCACATCACCCTGCGCCAGGTTGCGTGAATACCAGTCGACGTCGAAATCGATGCGGGTTCGCGCCGACGCCTGCCAGCGGGTGCCGGCCCTGATGCCGGCATATTCTTCGTCCTTGCTGAAGCTGGCGGCCGCCTGCGCACTGCGCAGGTAGTCGCGCTGGTCCCAGTACACCTGCACACGCCAGTCGCTGTGCGCGGCGGCATAGGTCATGGTGCCGGAGAGACGCTTGCTCAAGTACGCCTGCGAGACGATGCGGTCGGCGCTGATGGTTCCGCCGCCTGACTCACCGAACTCGATTGCGCCGAACGTTACTGGCTGCTCGATGTACTCCAGCGACAAGTCGCCGCGAGAGCCTTTGCGCGCCCATCGGAACAGGTAGTCGTTGCCCCAGAAGCGGTCGCCGACGCGCGCTTCGAGGCTCTGCCGGTTCGTGGGCCGCCAGCGCCAGCCCACGTTCCACCAGGTGCCGTTGAGTCCGCCAGCGTCCTGGCCGTTCTCGAAGTCGGACTCCCCGCCGGCGGCCAGCACGATGTGATTGCGCGCGCCCACCGGCATGCCGACCTCCGCGCCTGCACGCGCGTACTTGTAGTCGTCCGCGAGGTCGTAGTCGACGTTACTGTTGAGGTAATCGAGGCGCCAGATCCAGCCCTTGGCGTCCTCCGGCGAGCCGAGACCGACGTCCACGCGCTGCTGGCTGCTGTCCTGCAGGTTGCTGCCCGGCACGGGTTGCGCGCCCGCATCGGAATTCCTGAAGTTGTACTGCCCATACGTGTAGCGCAGCCTGCCTTCTGCCACGTCACCGAACGGTTGCCGGTACCAGGGACTCACCTGCCAGCTGCCGAGGTCGGTGCGGTTGCCGCTGCGGAACAGGTTGGAGGTCGCGGCCGGACCGGCGGGATCGACGTCGCGCTGCTCGTAGCGGCCATCGAGGTCGATGAACAGCCGATCCGGCACCAGCTCGACGACGCCGCTGCCGAGGAAATTGCTGAACTGGTCGTCGTAGTCGCCGTTGTCCGCGTAAAAGAGCGCCTGCAGGTCGTAGTCGAGATCCAGCTTGAGCATCGAGCTGTCGTGCATGATCGAGATGCCGGGCTTGAGTTCGGCGACCCAGTCGTCGTCCTCCTGGCCGCTCGGTGCCAGCGTTACGTTTGAGACGTAGACCCCGCCGACGCCGATACGCGGTTCGACGCGAGTCTCGGCCGTAGCGCCCGCGGCCGCGAACGCGCCCGCGAGAAGCAGCGCCGACCGGATCGCAAGCCGCAACGCCGACTGACCCATCTAGAAACGCGACTCGGGGATGATGACGATGTCGCCCGGTTGCAGCGGCATGTTCTGCCGCACGTCGCCGTCGTTCAACAAGTCGTCCAGGCGCACCTTGATTTCGGTCTGCTTGTCGCCCGACCGGCGGATGACCTTGGCCCGGTTGCCCGCCGCGTACTCGGCGAGGCCGCCAACGGCGATCATGGCGTCGAGCAGCGTCATGCCCTCACGGTACCCCAATGCCTGCGGCTTCACCGCCTGCCCGACCACCCGGACGCTCTCGCTGAAGGCACCGACGAACTGCTCCACGATGACGCTCACCGTGGGTGTGCGCACATACTCCTGCAGCACGCCTTCGATGTCGCGCGCGAGCTGGGTGGAAGTCTTGCCGGAGGCCTGCATGTCCTCGACCAGCGGCGTGGAGATGCGGCCGTCGGGACGCACCGGCACCACTACCGAGAGGTCCGCATGGCTCCAGACAAACACCTTCAGCGTGTCGCCGGGACCGATGATGTAATTTGCAGACGGCGTGGCGCCGGCCGCCGGAAGCTGCTCCTGAGCCTGTGCCTCGGCGAATCCGGCCCAGAAGCCGAGGACCACCGTCAGTGCCAGTATCCATGCTCGAGTCATGTTGTCCTCTGCTTGGCGAAGAAAATAGGGGACGCTCACCTATTTCGCAAGTTGCCGGAGGCAGCATGCGGTGAACCGCGCAGGTGAGCACCTCCGCAGTCCAACATCGGCAACGATCAGGAAATCAGCCCGGGTAGGCCGGCCTACGCGGCCTTGCGGCGTCGAGCGAAGCCCAGCAGCCCCAGCAGGCCCGATCCCAGCAGCCATGCAGCCGCCGGCAGCGGCACCGGTGTCGAGGCCACCAGGATTGCGACATAGTCGTCGTAGTCGCGATCGACGGGATGCGAAAAAGCATCATCGAGCAGCACCAGGATTCGGTTGGTCGGAGTCGACACGATCTGGTCAAACTCGTTCAGGTAGGCGAACGCCAGGCTGGCACGACCCTGACCGCTGATCAGGGGTGGCCAGTAACCGTTCTTCACGAGCAGCTTGTCCGGATTCGGGTTGGTCCAATAGAACCTGAGGTTGGCACGCCCGTGATCCTGCGTCACCGAGCCGATTGCCGTGTCCGGGGTGGGGTTAAGACCACCGGCCGCACCGAAACTTTCTGTGTGGTAGAGGGCCGGGCCTGCGGTGTTACCGAGGCGAATCTGGTCGTTCCAGCCCGACTCGCTGCCGACGAAATACAGCGTGAGCGTCACGTCGTCTTCGCCGATTCTCAGCGTCCCGTTCCTGATGATGTTGCCGCCCGCAAACGTGATGCCTGCGGGGACGAGCACGCTGTTGCCGGACGGAAGGCTGCCGGTAGCGGTTCCACCCGTGATGGAGACCAGAGCCGCTTGAGCGGGGCCCGCGAGGCCCAAGCCGACTGCGAAGGCAGCGAGAGCCGATAAACGCGTCAACTTGTTCATTGTACTTGCCAGGTAATTCTCAGACGGCCGCTGCCGGACGCCTGCGACCGAGCGCCGCGAACCCGACCAGACCGGAGAGCAACAGCCACGCCGCGGCCGGCAGTGGCACGGACGGACCGTCAGGTTACGGCCCGGTGATCGCTGGATGCCCACGCCTGAGACAAACTGGATGGTCACCGTCGATGCGGTGTGCGCGAGATTGCCGAAGATCGCCGCGCCCAGGTTGCCGCACTGTCCGTGTAAAAGCTCCGGGCCCGCTAAAACCAAGGTCGAGATGTCCAGCCAGTTCGACTCCTGCCGGTGGTACGTAACTCTGGACCTGGGTCGGCAAGGCATTGGCAAACGATTCGTTGAAGATCGTGGTGCCGTCGACAATTACGCTGAAGAAGTCACCCTGCGGGTAGGTGCCTGTGCCGTCCAGTGAGTCGATCGCGGCGAACAGGAACCCGATGCTCAACGCCGTATGCGCGGGAAGTGCAGTTAGCGTGAGCGTCACGACGTTGCCGGTCTCGCTGCGCAGGAAGTTGCCGCCGAACTGGTTGCCGATCGGACCAAGGCCCGCAAAGCCTTGCACGCCCGTCTGTGTCGCGGTGCCTGGCGAAATTTCCGACGGGAACGAACCATTGAAGCCGCGGAAAACACCGTTAACCGCCGCCGCCATCGCCGTCGACGACATCGCCATCAACGCGACCGAAGCGATCACGCTGCGACAAGCTTGTCGAGCAGGACGTTCCATGTGGCTACTCCCCTGGTCCGTCGCCACGGACCTAGTCGACGACCCGGCAATGCAGGTCTTCTTAAATTTAGACGTGTCACGTTACATCGACGAGCAGCAATCCGCCATGGGTAGCGAGCGTAAATGTCTTGTTTTCAAACAAAAAAACGACCGACAAAACGCACCGCTTTGTATGACACTTGGTTGCATTATGACAAATGCAATCGCGCCCGCGACGGGTCACCCTTCAACCCCGGCTATCCGGCCTTCTTGAGATTCGCGAGCGCCGCGCGCGCTTCCTCGACACCGGGATAGCGCGCATCACCTTTCACCGCCAGTTCGAGGCTCGCGCGTGCCGCCGATCGATCGCCGGCCTGCAACTGCGCCATGCCGAGGTGGTACTGCAGCACCTGCGCCTCGGATGCTTTCTTGACGGCCGCGGCCAGCACCGGCACCGCCTCGGCGTACTTGCCGCGCGCATAGAGCACCCAGCCGTAAGTATCGAGGAACGCGGGGTTCGGCGACTTCGCAAATCTCCCGGCCAGTTCTTCCGCCCGTGCGAGGCTCTTGTCGTCCTTGCGATACGTGGCGAGCAGCATGGCGAGGTTGTTCGCGGCGATCTCGCTGGTCGGGTTGGCCGCGAGCATTGCCTCGTACTCAGCGATCGCCTCCTCCGGGCGCCCCTGCTGCTCGAGCAGCGTGGCCAGGTCGATCACCAGCGGCGCGGCACCCCTGGTCGCGGCGATGCCCTGGCGAAATATCGAAATGGCCGCCTCGATGTTGCCTTGCGCGAGCTCCGCACCGGCCTGACCGCGGTAGGCCTGCCAGTCCGTCGGCGCGAGCGATGCCGCGGCCGCGAAACTGTCGGCAGCCTCGGTGGAATTCTGCTGCCCCTGCTGCACCAGGCCCGCAAGGTAGTAACCCAGCGGCAGCTTGGGCTGCAGCGCCTGGATCGCATTGGCGGTCTTGAGCGCTGCTTCGAGATCCTTCGCCCCCGCCTGCACGCGGTACAGCGCCTCGAGCGCGGCAATGTTGTTGGGCTCGTCCTTGACCAGCTGCTCGATCACCGGCAGCGCCGCCTCGGGCTTGCCCTGCTGCAGCAGCAATTGCGCGAGGTCGAGCCGCGCCAGCAGATCGCGCGGGCTCGCCTGCACCGCGGAGCGCAGAGTTTCTTCGGCGAGGGTAGCGTCGCCCGCCTTCAGGTGCGCCCGGGCCAGCGCACGGCGGATCGGCACGGAGTTCGGCTGGTCGCGCAACACCGCACGCAGGTCGGTGACGGCACCGTTGGTGTCACCCTTGGCGAGCGCAAGATCGGCGCGCATCACCAGCGCATCGGCGTCGCGCGGGTTCTCGGCGAGCACTTCCTCGACCAGCTTCCGCGCTTCGTCCGGCTTGCCCGCGCGCAGCTTAGCCATCGCGATGCGGTTGCGCGCGGTGAGACCCTGCGGACCGGTGCCATCCTTGTCGATGACCTCACGGTAGACGGCCTCGGCCTTGGCCGCGTGGCCGCCCTGATCGTAGAACTCACCGATGCCGACGAGCAGCGGCAGGTTGTCGGGCTCCTTCCTGCGGGCGGCGATGAGTTCCTTGTCGGCCGCCTCGAACGAACGCTGTGCCGCGAGCAGACTGGCCAGCGCGAGTTGCGCCTCGACGCTGTCGGGATTGGCCGCCACTGCCTGACGCAGCGTCGCCTCGGCGCCGTCGACGTTCTTCGAGAACAAGTGCAGCTGCGCCAGCCGGTAGCGGTGCACGAGGTTGCCGGGCTCGAGCCGGATGATTTCCTCGAGCTGCTTCTGTGCATCCGCGTTGCGCTGCTGGTCCACGAGCAGCTGCGCAAGCACGAGGCGCAGGTCCACCGACTTCGGCGCAGCCTCAACGGACTTGCTGAGCAGCCCGACGGCTTCTCGTCCCTCGCCTGCCCGGCGCAGCAACGCGGCCAGCACGGCCACCGCCTCCTCGCTCGCGGGGTCGAGCTGCACGGCGCGCTCGGCGTCCGTGCGCGCGGCGGCAAGATCTCCCTTGAGCATGGTCGCAGCGGCACGCACCGTGAGCAGTTCGGCGTCTTCCGGCGTCGTCACGAGCGCAGGTGCGATGACCTCGATCGCGCGATCCGGCAATCCCGCCAGCGCCAGCATTCGACCGAGCCGCGCCCGCGCGAGCGCGCTTTTCTCGTCGGCCGCGACCGCCGACTGGTACATCTGCGCCGCCTCGGTGTAGTTGCCGAGCCTTTCCGCCGCTTCGCCTGCGCGCACGCGCGCGGTGGCGTCCTTCGGATCGATCTGGATTGCGTTGCGGAACTCGAGACGCGCCTTCTCGTAGTTGCCAGCGGCCATGAGCTCCTGGCCCTTGGCGAGGTAGCGTTCCTTGCGCGCATCGGCGCCGCCGCACGCAGTCGTGAGTGCGATCAACGTCAGCAGCAGAAGGCCGGCTAATCCACGTTGCATCATTGTTCTCGAAGCCATGGCCAATCGCGTCCTCCCTGTGGCGAGGAAACGATACTACATGTGACACGCGACTCGACTGCTACGTCACAAATGAGACTCGCTACAAAATGAACCCCGCCGAAGCGGGGTTCCTTAAATCGTATTCAGTCGACTTCAGGCCATGGTTCGCCGTCTTCCGACGAAGCCAAGTCCCGCGAGACCCGAGAGCAGCAGCCACGCCGCAGCAGGCAAAGGCACGGGGGTCGTCGAAAAGTCGAATACCTCGTGCAGACTGCTGGCTGAACCGGTACCCGCCGTGAATCCGAACCTGATGTTTTCGCCGATGAACGTCGCCAGGCCCGACCCGACAATGAAGGAGACCAGTGCCGTACCGGGCTTCACGTTGCTGTCGCTCAGGAAGACGCTGAGCGTCGTGTTGCCTGGGTTGAAGTCGACCCACGCGAACAGGTTGGATGTCTGGCCAACGCCGCTGCGCACCAACGTATACGGTGATGATGCGGACGCCGATTGCCCGCCACTCCAGACGTCTTCGCCGTCGAGGTGGATGGCGACATGGGGCGCCGTGGGGTCCCCCGCAGCAATCCCACGTGTCGAACTCGACGGCCAGCAGGTTGTCGGTGCCGGAGGCGATGCCAGGCCCGCCATACCCAAGGTCGCCGCCACCAAGACCGATGGCGTCTGCGTCATTTCCGTGAATGACGAAAGCCATGCCGTCGCCGGACCCCCAATCGTCGTCCGAGCCGGAGATCCTGAATTCGAAGCTGGCGCTGAATGCCGAGCTGTCGGTGACCACAAGCGACGTCGTGACCCAGGCGGAGCCGACCTGGTCCTGTGCATTCCGGCGTCAGCACGATGTGCGACGAGTCGATCACGGTCGCGTCGCTGTTGGTCTGCCACTCCTGTCCCCAGACGGTGGCGGTAACGGCATCGGCGGGCACCGCGACCAGCAACGCGTTGACCCCAAGCACCAGCGCGGATAGCAGCGCCACCTGACTTGACGGGTTACTCATGACGAATCCCCCCTCCAACGTTGTCCTGATTATTGATGCGTCTACGCCCAGACAGGCTGGGCGTCAATCGGTCGCGCGAAATTGGCGACTGACAAAGCGACTACATTTGTATGACACCAGGCGAGCGTCATAACTCCGCACGCCATTCTGTCCTCGCGCCGCAGTGTCGAGGTAACCCGCAGCGCGATACTGCTAAAGTCATGCCTCCCACAAGCAAAAAAAGCGTCATCAGCTCGCGCATGCGCAAACTCAACCTCCGCAACCTGAAGATCGGCGTGATCGGCCTGGGCTACGTCGGCCTGCCGCTCGCCGTCGAATTCGGCCGTCGATACGCCACCGTCGGCTACGACATCAAGCCTGCCCGCGTTCGCGAACTGCGCCAGGGCCGCGACAGCACCCGCGAGGTCGACAAGGCGGATCTCGCCGCGGCGACCAGGCTCTCGTTCACCGCGGACCTCGACGACCTCAAGGACTGCCGCGCGTTCATCGTCACCGTGCCGACGCCGATCGACGAGTACAAGCGCCCCGACCTGACACCGCTCGTCGGCGCCAGCGAAGCGGTCGGCAAGTTGCTGAAGCGCGGCGACGTCGTCGTGTACGAGTCCACCGTCTATCCGGGCTGCACCGAGGAAGTGTGCGTGCCGATCCTCGAACGCGTTTCCGGCCTGCACTTCAATCGCGACTTCTGCGTGGGCTACAGCCCCGAGCGCATCAATCCCGGCGACAAGCAGCACCGTCTGCCGACGATCCGCAAGGTCACGTCCGGCTCAACGCCGGATTCCGCCCGCTTCGTGGACGCACTCTATCGCTCGATCGTCACGGCAGGCACGCACCAGGCGTCGAGCATCCGCGTGGCCGAGGCCGCCAAGGTGATCGAGAACACGCAGCGCGACGTCAACATCGCTTTGATCAACGAGCTGGCACTGATCTTCAACCGGATGGGGCTCGATACCCAGGAAGTGCTCGAAGCGGCGGGCAGCAAGTGGAACTTCCTGCCGTTCCGGCCAGGACTCGTGGGCGGGCATTGCATCGGCGTGGACCCCTACTACCTCACGCACAAGGCCCAGGCGATCGGCTACCACCCCGAGATGATCCTGGCCGGGCGCCGCATCAACGACAACATGGCAATGTACGTGGCGCAGCAGGTGGTGACGCTGATGATCCGCAGTCGGCAGGCCGTCTGCGGCTCGCGCATCCTGATGCTGGGCATCACGTTCAAGGAGAACTGTCCCGACGTGCGCAACAGCAAGGTGGTCGACGTGGTACGCGAGCTGGAGAAGGTCGGCGCGAAGGTCGACGTGCACGATCCGTGGGCCGATGCGGCGGAGACTCGCCACGAGTACGGCATCGAACTGAAGCGACGGCTCGTGCCCGGCACGTACGACGCGATCGTCATGGCCGTGCCGCACGACGACTTCCGCCAGATGGGGGCGAAGGGCGTTCGACGCCTGGGCCGCCGCAAGCACGTGCTGTACGACGTCAAGCACGTGTTCCAGCGCGACGAAACGGACGGGCGGCTATAGGCCCCGCACCAGCCCCCGCACCGCCAACACCACTGCGAGAAACACCGCCCCGCTCCGCCAAAGCCACGCCTTGGTCCGCGCCGAGTGGCCTGCCAACATCTCGAGCGCATAGAACAGCACCACGAGCTTGGCGACGCTGAGACCGAGGTTGCTCGGTGCACCGCGCAATCCCGGCAGGTTGGGCAATGCCAGTGCGACAAAGATCACCAGCAGGTCGAGCGGCGTCACCTCGAAGCGACGCTCGCGCGACAGGCGCAGCCGCAGCACTACCGCCAGCGTGAGCACCGGGAAGATCGCCAGCTTGGCGTACTCGAATAGCTCGGGCAGATCGGCCGCGACGTGGTCGAGGTACACGGCCATCACCACGGCGACATAGAGGGCGCCCTGAGTGACCGCCGCGATGCCCGGCAACTCCGAGCGCTGCAGGATTGCGAGCCCGAGCACCGTGCACAGGGCCACCGCAAGCCAGCCGATGTCCCGCCCAACCGGCCCCACCGCAATCGCCACGCCGGCGAAATACAGCAGGATGCAACCCATCTCCACGATCGCCGTCCAGCGCGGCATGCGCCGCGGCTGCTTCAGCCGCAGCAGGATCTCGCCGACCCGTGTCGTGCCGAGCCGGAACTCGCCGAGTCCGTGCCATTGCCAACCGCGACGCTCAGCAGCGAACAGCGCCAGCAATAGCGTCGCCGCGAACCCCACGAACACCGCGAGGATGGCGACGTCGGAGTGAAAGCGCAGCTGCCACGCCAGCAGGAACAACACGCCTTGCAGCAGGTAGATCACGGCCACGGCTTCGAAGTGTTCGAAACCGCGACCAAGCAACCGATGGTGCAGGTGATTCTTGTCGGCGGAGAACGGTGAACGCCCCTCGCGCAGGCGAATCGTGATCACCGTCAGCGTGTCCAGGATCGGCAGGCCCAGCAGCAGCAGCGGCAGCGCCGCGCTGAAGGGCAACGCCTCGTTCTGGGTCAGCAGTACCGCCAGCACGCCAACCGTGAAGCCCAGAAACTGGCTGCCGCCGTCGCCCATGAACACCCGGGCCGGATAAGCTGTTGTAGCGCAGGAAGCCCAGCAGGCTACCCATGACGACAACGGCGACGGTGGAGACGAACGCGAGGTCCGTGCCGAAGCTCAACAACGCAATCGCCACGCAGCAGAGGAAGGTGGTCCCGCCGGCCAGCCCATCGAGCCCGTCCGAGAGATTGATGGCGTTGGTGACGCCGAGCAGGAACAACGCCGTCAGCGGCGCGGCAATGATCGCCGGCAGTTCGACTCGCGAGGCAAACGTCAGGGAATGGATCTCGACGCCACCCACCAGCACGACGATGTGCACGGCAATCAGCTGGCCGAGGAACTTAATGCCGGGCGAAAGCGTGACCCGATCATCCCAAACGCCGAACAGCAGCACGATGAGCGCCGAGGCGAGATAGGCCGCCGTGAGCCGATCGAGGTCGAGCCAGAGCAGCAGTGGAACCGCCACGCCAACCGCCATCGCGATGCCGCCCACGCGCGGCATCGGGCGCGCGTGCACCTTGCGCTCTGCCGGCGCATCGAGAACGTGCATCGACCCGGCTCGCCGCATGAGTGCGGGAATCAGGGCCATGGTCAGCGCCATGGCGAGGATGAAGGCGAGCAGGAGATCCATCCGTAGTTAATTGCGCGCCTCAGCGAGGCACGTAGTCCTCCAGCATCGGCACCACGTCGCGAGCAAACTGCGCGAGCTGCCGGTCGGCCTGAGCCTCGACCGCGCCCTCCGGGACCGGCACCGTGAGACGCACCAGCGCGCCGTCCGAGCGGTTGCGGGTGAGAGAATCCCAGAACAGATACCACTTGACCAGGTATTCGTTGGTGATCACGCGGCCCCGCTGCTGGAACCAGTAGTACACCAGCTGGCGCTGCGAGCCGTACTGGATCAGCGCGCGGTTGACGCGCAGCGGCTGTCCGCCGATTGCGACATCGGCCACCGGCACCTGCTCGAGACTCTTGATCTGCCATCCACCGCCCGGCGCAGGCAGCGCGGTGAATGCGCCGAGCGACCGGCTTGCTGCGAGTCGTACCAGGCGACGTACAAGTTGACCGGCGTGCCCGACGCGCCATGGAAATCTGCCATCAGGTAGTCATCGAGCTTGAGTTCATCGAGATAAATCTTTTCGAGCGCCGTCTTGAGGCCTACCCAAGGGCCGGCGACCAGCGGAAAGTCCACGAACGCCTTGCGGGATGGGACCACCTCGGTGCGCTCGGGCAACGCGAGGGACACGCCCGCCATGAGTACCAGCATAAGACTAGCCGAGACGAGGCTCGGGGGCGTGGGCCGGCGCACGGTCGGGCGTCCTTGGGGGTCGGCGCCGGGAACTCCAGGCCGAACACCTCTCGCCAGGGACGACGGTCCTTGCCGATGCGCGCCAGCACGATCATCTCGAGCAGCATCACACCGGCGCTCAGCATGAACACCGCCCAGCCCTGGAATTCATGCAGGAAACCCTCGGCCATGCCGATGCCCCAATGCTCGACCATGATGCCGATCATGCCCACGCGCAGGCTGTTCATCAGGATCGTGATCGGGATGCTGGAGAGGAAGAGCAGCACCCGCTTCCACAGCGCGGCCTTGAAGAAATAGGCCATGATGAAGCCGAGCGTCATCAGCGGAAACAGGTAGCGCAGGCCGTCGCAAGCCTCGGCCACCTGGAGCTGGTAGCCGCCAAGATCGATGACGTTGCCCTCGAGGTACACGCTGACGCCGAAGAGCCGCATGAACCAGACGCCGATCGCCGAGGAGATCAGCTGCATTTCCGCCGAGAGGTTGTTCAGCAGGAAGTCCGGCAGCGGCACCATCAGCAGCAGGATGAACAGCGGCGCCCACAGCCGACGGAAGACTCTCAACCCAACACCTGCCAGGACGACGCCGTAGAAGGCGACCACCGCGCCGTACTGCGAGACTGGAAAAGCGATGCCAATACGCCAGCGACCACGGCAAGCAGGCCCCGAACAGAGCAAGCGCTACGCCAGCCCATGAGCCTGAGAATTGTCTCCGCTCCAGTTCGTCCTTCTGCTGCCAGACCAGGAAAGCCGAGATCAGCGGTATCAGCGCAGCGTGGCTGAACTCGGGGCTGCCGCTCCAGGTCGAAACCATGTTGCGCAGTGCCGGGCCTGAGAGGAGCCAGATTCCCGCCAGCGCTATTGCCAGCAAAGCGTTCCAAAGCAGGGAACTCCGATAAACCAACGTGACAGGTTGATCGGCGCTGATAACCGTCATGGCTAACAGATGCTGTCGGGCATTTGCCTGCGAGCATAACCAACGCGCGCTTTGTCGGCCACACGGATCCGCTACGCCTTCAGGCTGGCGAACAATATCTCGTATTCTCCTGCAAGCGCGCGACGGTCAAAATTCTGTGCGACATAACGCCGCCCCGACGCGCCCATCTCACGGCCTCGATTTCGATCGTCCGCAAGCGAAGCAACTGTATCGGCCAGTTGCTCCGCATTCTCGGGCTCTATGCAGAGCCCTGCTCCGCTCGCCTCGACAAGGCGCTGGCTCTCCCCACGAACCCCCAGGACGATTGGCTTGGCCATGCCCATCGCCTCAAACACTTTCGATGGCAACACCGATTCGAAAAGGGGCTGGTTTCTCAACAGCACCAGGCTGACATCCGTGAGGGCCCACACCTGCGGCATCTGGTCCTTAGGTAGCTGACCCAGCATGAGCACGTTGTCGAGTCCCAACTGCGTCTTTCGGGCCAGCAGTCGCTCCTGCTCCGCCCCGTCCCCCACCATGACAAAGACGATGTCTTTGCGGTGCCTCAGTCGTTCAGCGGCGCGCAAGACCACATCGAGGCCATGCGCCATCCCATGCGTCCCAACGTACGCAGCCACGAAACGACCGTCTACGCCGATCTTCCGAGCCAGCACACCACCATCCACGCCCGGTTGAAAAAACTCCAGGTCCACCCCGTTCTTGATCACCACGATCTTCGCCGGGTCGCCACACTTCGCCGCGATACGCTCGACGAACGAGTCCGTGACGCTGACGATGCGATCCGCCTTGCGGTACGCGAACCCCTCGAGCCACTCCAGAAAGCGAGTAGCACGACTGGGTTTCATGGCGCCGACCGTCACGATTGACTCCGGCCATAGATCGCGAATTTCCAGTATCCAAGGTGCCCGCTTGAGCCGACTTACAAAGTACCCGGCGAGGCCGCAGAAGAACTGGGGTGATATGGAGATCACGACATCCGTACGCGACAGAAAGGGCGAGCGAATGATCGCCATCACCATAGGAGAAATAGTTGGCCGACCGCCAGACGACTCCTCGATTGGCCGCGAGCAATGTCCATCCGTTGCACGCACACCCCAATCGTTTCGGCCTGCCACAGTCGATTGCGATAACCCAGGTAGACCTTGCCGGCGGGATGATTTGGCGCGCAGGTCAACACCGATACCTCGTGACCGTGTTCCACCCACACGCGACAGTGCTCATACGTCCGACTGGCTGGCGCGTTGACCTCCGGCGGGAAGTAATGCGTTAGGAACAGAACCTTCATGCGTCATCCTTGGGCATCCGCTCCAGTACGTAGCCACATTCTATTGGCAGGCTCCCCGTCCATCTCGATGACCAACACCTTGTTTTGAATGCGATTACCAAACTCGGGACAGTACCAACCGTCAACCAGACGAACACTGCCCCATATGGCGAAAACCTCAGTGAAAGTTCGTCTGAACAGAAGATTCGCCACGCGTTGCCCGACAGCGGCTTAACCTCACAACTCGGATGGAAGTGCACGAAGCTCTGAACCCTGTGTTCTCTACGCCCGGTGAGACGATCGCGAATCTCCCAGCGACCCGTCTGTTGAATGAAAACTCCCGCTCATGACGGACCCGCCCCCGAATCCTGTGATATCCGTCGTGTGAACCCTGGAATCGAAGCTCGCCGTTGCTCCATTCACTGAGTTCCGCGAAGAGTGGTCGAGCGCGGCGCGCGACGCGAAAGCCCCATATCTCCGACTGCTCCACACCGTCGACCATCACGGTATTGTGCGCACCCGTCGATCGATCGTAAGCGCGCTGCGGTCCCACGTCATAATCGTGGACTCCGCTATCAACGACGACTCGTTGCCCGTCTACGCAAAGTTCGAAGCTCAATGTGTCGCAGTGTGCATGGCCCGGCTGATAATCCGGGCCGATCGGTCCGCAATCAAGATCAGACTGTCGCCAAAATGCCTGTAACCGAAATAGCCTGACTCCGGCAGACATACCCGCCTCGGTTCATTCTGATTGGCGCACGTTTTGCCCGCGCCCACTCCGACCGACGCGAGCACCGTTTCGGCATAGCAAAGCAAATTGTTCGTCGGCGCCGAAATGCCGTAGGCGGCATCGTTGAATAAGAAACTCATCATTCCCGCCGCGGATTGCCATAAGGAAATCCGTGGCCCGCCAAGCTGCGGCGACAATTCGTTCCAAGTCTTGTGCCGGCACTTGACCACGTCGTGCGGCAAGTACGTTGACGACATCCAGATAGTCCTCAAGGACGATGCAGTGATACATTGGACTGCGCTCAAAATGCCCCGTCCGACAGGATCTGCTCATCGGTCTCGGCACACAGAATATCGATGCCGCACTTCAACCAATTGGTCGCGGCAATCCCGTCAAACGCAACCCCACCGAATACAAGTGCCTCGCATTCTTCAACAGATGATTAGCGAGCAAGTGGTGTTCGATGTCGCCACGAAGCCTGGCCAGTTGGATTAGCAGACTGTCGAGCCACGACCGTAGCGCCGCCCCAGGCGGCAGATTCGTCAGGAACTTGAGCCAATTGACGACCCTCAACGACAAAGGGTACGGCTCCCAACCGTCACCCTGTCCTGGCACAACGCACATCGTCAATCGTCGATCAGTGCTGCCTTATCTGCGAGCGAATACGATGGCCAATGCAGGTAGTCGAAATAGTGAAGGTTGTAACGCCACAGCTTCGGCATGTCAGCAGCGAACCAGTCGGGCGATTGCGGACTGAATGCTCGCGGCTGATTCAGAAACGTGAGATTGCCGGATGAAGCGACTGGGACTGTAGGGGAAGCAAGAACGGGCACAGTGGTTTGGAGGCCGCTGAAGCCAGCGAATTCTGTACCGTGTGCCGGTGCGCGTCTCGGAATGAGACGCCGCGAAAGCAACGCGCAGCGACCTGACTCGCCCTGAGGTGTCGCAGCGTACGTGCATACAACAACGTCTGTCGCAACATCACCGCTGGCTCTGCGTGATTCCAGTCACGTTGTCAAGCACCTTGCCCGGTGATCGACGAACGTCTGCATCCAGATCTCCAGCGTGAGCAACGCGTAAATCAAGTACGCATGGTCCGCTCGTCCAGCTTCGTTATCTGCGATTATCCGAGCCACCGCATGCGGATCGAACAATCCACGCCGACGCAGCGTATCAGCCCCAGCAACGCCTGAACTAGTGGGCGCAAGTCCTTTCGAATCCAACGTCGTAGGGGGACTCCAAAGCCTGTCTTGGGGCGATATATGACGTCTGCCGGCAGAAGCGACTCCATCGCCCTCTTCAAAACATACTTTGTCGTTGACCCGTGCAGCTTAAAGCCCTCCGGGATGCGCGCTGCCAAACGCATGACTTCCACGTCCATGAACGGCACGCGAACCTCCAGCGACGCTGCCATGCTCGCCTTGTCGGTGTAGAGAAAGTTGTGGGCTGCCAAGAACGTGTTTATCAGCAAGTGCAGTGGAAATTCAGATCACCACGGCCTTTGAACAATTGTTCGTAGTGACCGAAGCCAGCACGCTTGGCACGTTCCGATTCGCCGACAGCGAGTTCACCAAGTAACGTGCGTCGTTCCTCCGGACTCGACCAATCGACCATCGCCAGGTGCCTGGAGGTTCGGTCCGGTGCCGAGAGTCCACGGGCGAGCTTGCCGAGGCGACGCGACATTCGGTGCTGGCTGCCGAGAATCGGAGCAAATAGTGCGGTGGCAGTACGGCATACCGTGCCTAGTGCCGGAGCCAGCGCACCCAACTGGCCAGCCAACTTGAAGGCACGGTGACTTCGATACCCAAAGAACATCTCGTCGCCGCCGGTGCCGGAAAGGAGTACGGTCGTTCCGTCTTCGCGGGCCAGCTTTGAAATCAAGTACGTCGGAAACACAGCTGGGTCCGCGTCTGGCTCGTCCAGGTGGTACACCATTCGCGGCAAGAGCTGTGTGACGTCGGGTTCCACGTCCACGGTCTTCAACTCACGCCGAGAGCGTCTGCTACACGCAGGGCGTAAGGATAGTCGTCAGCGCCCTGCTCAGTTGCGATGTCACCAGCCTTTGATCGGGTGGTGTATGCGCGAATCGGCCGGTCGGGAATACTTGCCGCATGCTTGCCACAAGGCTGGACGAGTCGAGACCGCCGGACAGGAACGCGCCGAGCGGCACGTCCGCCACCAACTGCCTCCGGGTCGCGCCGAGTACCGTCGACTTCACCTCATCCACCCACCGCGCCTCGGTCCGTCCATGCTCCGGTTCATACGACAGTTCGAACCAGGGCTTGACGGTTACTCGACCCTGCTCCCAGAGCAGGTAGTGGCCCGGCTCCAACTTCAGAACACCACTCACCAGCGTCTCTTCACCTGGCACCCAGAGAAAAGTCAGGTAGTTCGCGAGCGCTCCCATATTGAGTGAATTCGAAATGGCGGGTACCGATAGCAGTGCCTTAATTTCGAGGCGAAGTAAATTGTCTGCCCCTGCACGACGTAAAATAGCGGTTTGACTCCCGCGTGATCTCTCGCTAGCAGCAACCTTCGTCTTGGGCGGTCCCCACAGCGCAAAGGCATACATCCCGTTCAAGTGATTGAACACATCTAGACCGCGCTCCTGATACATGCGCAGAACGACTTCTGTGTCCGTGCGACTACGGAACGGGATTCCTGGGTCTCGAGTCGGCGGCGATGGTCTTGAAAGTTATGGACCTCTCCGTTATAGGCGATGCACAAATCGCCGTCATCAATCGACATTGGTTGGTGGCCGGCACTAGATAGATCGATGATGGACAAACGGCGATGCGCGAGTCCGACCCCTTCCGCCGAATCCCACCAGACTCCGCAGTCGTCTGGACCGCGGTGAATCATCGAGTCGGCCATTCGGCGCAAAATGTCCGGTTGGTCTAGTCCGGCATATCCAGCAATTCCGCACATTTAGCGGTGTCGCCCGCCGACAGAAGGATCGAGTCCCGCAACTCGGCTTGCCTTACAGTGTGCGTGTACTCGACGGACAAGATAATAGTCGGACACTGCGCCTGTACACAGGCGAGTCCAGTAAGCCGATAGTGGCCCCGATAGTGCCAATCACTTTCTCATATCACTGCTACCTCTGCCCCATGCGCCGCATCGTTGGGTTACCGGCTGGAACAGTCGTGCCCTCGGCGACTACCGCTTCTACGGCATTCCGCGAGTCGATGACTAATTCAAAGGCTCGGTTGGAACAAGAACAACGCGACGCATATGCCTATCGAGCCCAAGGTGCTACGTCTGCCATACAGAATCGCCCAAAGCGACGTTCCTGCGTAGCGGGCGCAGAAAGCGAACCGGCGATAATGCTCAATGTCGACGCCTTTATCTTCTACGTTTCCAGCTCCGATAACAGAATCTCC
>JADIZR010000003.1 GCA_016704655.1 Pseudomonadota bacterium
AACTACGACGATTTCATGCTCGCGTCGGTGCAGGCATCGCGCCAGCGCGTCGGGCGTCGAACGCCAAGGCCAGGCCCAGATCTCGGACCTGCAGAATTCGTGCGCCGCTTCTCGTAGCGCCTCGAAGGCGCCGCAGGCCACGTCGCGCAACCGCAGCTCGAGAAGATCAAGATCGAAGAGATCCGGCCCTCGTCGCGGCAGAACCGTACATCCGCTTCGAGCAGGCGCCCGCTCTACCGTTCAGCAGTGACGGTCGGCGGCCCTGACGTTCGGTGCCCGAGCGCCGACAGGACGCTTCACCAACCTCAAGTTCACGATCGAAGCTGAGCAACATGTAGCGATCATCGGCCCGAACGGCATCAACAGGAACGGCAGCAGATGCGCTGTCTCGCCCGGCGACCTGACGCCGACGGCGGAACGATCACCTGGGTGGAGAACGCACAGGTCGGCTACATGCCGCAGGACCCGAAGCGCGGAGTTCGAACAGAAGACCGACCTGCTCCACCTGGATGTCCACCTGGACCGGCAAAGGCCGACGACGAGCAGATCGTGCGCGCCACGCTGGGACGCCTGCCATTCTCCGGTGACGAGACCAAGAAGCAGGTGAGGTGCTGTCGGGCGGCGAGAAGGGCCGCGTGATGTGCAACAGGAAGATGATGCTGACGCGGCCCAACGTGATGCTGATGGACGAGCCGACCAACCACATGGACATGGAAACGATCGAGTCTTTGCAGATCAGGCTGGAAGTACCGCGGGCACGCGCTGATCTTCGTGTCCCACGATCGCCGGAGTTCGTGGGCGGGCTGACCAACCGCGCACGCTCGAGCCGAAGCCCGAGCGGCAGCGTCACCGATTTCACCGGCACCTACGACGAATACCTCGCGGCTGGGCCTCGAATCCCTGAGCCGGGGCCTCGGCCTGTCGGGCTGCAGCCCGCCTGGATCCCCGGGTCCAGCCGAGCTGCGCACCGTCTACCGAAGCGCGTATAAGAGTGAAGGGATGTTGTTTCCAGCAGTGTTGCCGCGGGAACTGCTGCTATCGTCACTTCAACCGGGAGTCAACCATGAATCGCGACGAGCGTCAGATCGTCGGTCGCGCCTCGCGGGCGGCGTTCGTCACGATCTGGAACGCCCGACGCTGGGGCACCTGCAGGATCTCTATGCCGACGACGCAGATTTCGTGAACGTGATTGGCATGCGCTGGGGCGGCGCAAGCCGAGATCGCGCGCATGCGTGGCGCTGCACGGAATCGGCATGCGACAGACGACCTTGCGCAGCGAGGGGAATGACGGTGCGCGTGCTGGCGCCCGTCGATCGCCGTCGTTCAAGACCTGGAACCTGACCGGGGCGGTCCAGGTGCGCCAGGTTGGAAGACTGGTGAGCAGCGACGCGGCATTCTCTCGTGCACGTGCTGAAGCTGGACGGCGCAGGCAAGTGGCACATCGCGCGTCGCAGAACACGGTTGTCAGGACCTGCCTAACACCTAGGAACGGAGGTTCTTCCGGCTTTTTCCGCGCCTTCTCAGGTATGCTCGCCGGCTTCACGAATCGGGGTGAGCAATGACGATTGATCCTGGCGTTGGTAGCCATGGCGTTGACATCGATGCCCGTCGTGGCGGACACGCAGGCGCACGAGGCACAGGCCCGCGAGATCTACTCGCGCAGCATCGGGTTCCGGACGGCCGAGGGCCAGAAACAGGTTCCGGCGATGGTCGCCTACCTTAAGGGCGTACTGACAGAAGCGGGTGTCCCGGCCGCCGACATCGCGACACTTGATTCCGGCGAGGCGCAGGCGATGCTCGTGCGCGTGCCGGGGCGGGAGCGCGGCCGGCCGATCCTGTTCTCGGCGCACATGGACGTCGTCGACGCCCGCCCGGAGGACTGGGAACGCAGTCCTTTCACGCTGCTCGAGGAGAACGGCGTGTTCTACGGTCGCGGCACCACCGACAACAAGGCGGGGGTTGCCGCGTTGATGTCCACGATCCTGCGCCTGCACGGCGAGAAGCTGGTGCCGGCGCGCGATCTCGTCTTCGCTTTCGTCGGCGATGAAGAAACGGGCATGTTGACGACCAAGCTCATCGCGGACCATCCGTGGGTGGCCAACGCCGAGTTCGCCATCAACACGGACGCCGGCGGCGGCCTGCTGGACGATTCGACCGGCAAGCCACTCATCTACCTGGTGCAGGGAGCCGAAAAGACCTATGCCTCCTTTGCACTGACGGTCACCAATGAAGGCGGCCACAGTTCGCGCCCCCGCGCGGACAATGCGATCTACCAGCTGGCGCGCGCGATGCTCAAGGTCGAGGCGTACCACTTCCCGGTGATGGCCAACGACCTGACCCGGGCCTACCTCGGGCGCCGTGGGGCAGGCCCAGGCGGGGCGAGGTCGGCGAAGCGTTGCCGAAGTTCGCCGCCGATCCGGCCGATGCGGCCGCGGCGGAAAGCTGTCGAGGTCGCCGGGTTCGTGGGCACGACGCGTACGACCTGCGTGATGACGATGCTCGATGCGGGACATGCCGAGAACGCCTTGCCGCAGAAGGCGGCGGCCACCGTCAACTGCCGCATCTTCCGGTGTTCCCGTCGAGGCCGTGCGTGACGCGCTCGTGGCGGCGATTGCCGACGCCGGCGTGCAGGTGACTACCCTCGACACTCCGGAAGCGAGTCCGGTGTCCGAAATGCGGCCCGACGTGATGCAAGCCATCACGCGTGCAGTACATGAAAAGTACCCGGGCGTCCCGATCGTGCCTTATCTCGAATCTGGGGGCACCGACGGCAAGGTCTATCGCACCGCAGGCATCCCGACGTTTGCGAGCTCCGGCCTGTTCTCAAGCCGTCCGAGATGTATGCGCACGGCCTCAACGAGCGTCTGCCGGTGAGTTCCTTCTACGAAGGACTCGACCCGCATCTATCAACTCGCAGTGGAGCTCGGCGGGGCAAAGCGCGCGCGGTAGTCAAGACTGGTGCCTGGCAGAGGTAGATCAGTGCCATACGAAGTCGAATGGGAGCCACACGGTGTGGTCCCGCTATTACGGCAATGTCACTGGCGAGGGCCGCCGTCGAGGGAGGCAGAGGCCCGGGGGTTCGAGGAACATCGCTACAACATTCTCGACTTCTCTGACCGGCGCAACCGACTTCAGCCCAAACCGAAGACGACCTGCTGATCAACAGGGGGGACCGGTGCCGGCCGCCTTCACGAACCATCGGGTGTGGACTGCCGGCCGCCCCGCGCCGGCAGAACCTCAAGGAAGGCAGGGGGGGCTCCATAGGCGCGGGGGTCGCCCTACGTGGCGAATTCCGACATACTGAGGGGGCGAAAGAGATAAGGGGGCCGGGAGTCGGGTTCACGGCGGGGCACCACAGTGTCGCCTGATCGTCAGGTGCAACTTCGTAACCCGTTGATTTGACCGAAGAAGTGTTGTGTGGTCGGGATGAAAGGATTTGAACCTTCGACTCCTACGTCCCGAACGTAGTGCTCTACCAGGCTGAGCTACATCCCGAATCCAGTGCGCCGCAGGCCTTCAGAAGATGTCCGGCTCGGGTAGCCGACAGGAGGCGAGGGCGGCGGGGCAGGCCCCGCTGAGAGCCGCGCAGTCTACTGAAGGAGCGGCCCTGATTCAATTGCATACGGTGTTCCGCGCTCGCCCCGGTCGCCTCAGTACGTGCGTGCGACCGCAAAATCCGCCAGGGTCACCAGGGCATCGCGGAATTTCGAGGCCGGCAGCCTGCCGAGCGCCTCGACCGCCAGTTCCTTCTCCCGCCGGGCCATGCCGGCCGTGTACTCGAGCCCGCCCGAGGTCTCGATCAGGCGGGTAATCTGGTCGAGGTCGTCGATGCCGCCCGTTTCGATGGCCTCACGCAATCTGACGGCTTCGGCCGCTGGGGCATGGGCCAGCGCATAAATGACCGGCAGGGTCGGCTTGCCCTCCGCCAGGTCGTCACCCAGGTTCTTGCCCAGTTCTTCAGCCGTGGCCTTGTAGTCGAGCACGTCGTCGACGAGCTGGAAGGCCGTGCCGAGATGGCGCCCGTAGTCGACCATCGACTGCTCGATCTCGTGCGGCGAGCCGGACACGATGGCGGCCATCTGCGCGCCCGCTTCGAACAGCTTCGCCGTCTTGCGGTAGATGACCTCGAGGTACCGCTGTTCGGTCGTCTCCGGGTCGTGCGCGTTCATTAGCTGCAGCACCTCGCCCTCGGCGATGGTGTTGGTCGCATTCGCCATCACTTCCTGGATGCGCAGGTCGCCCAGCTCGACCATCATCTGGAACGAGCGGGAATACAGGTAATCGCCCACCAGCACGCTCGCCTCGTTGCCGAAGACCTGGTTGGCCGTGTTGCGGCCGCGGCGCAGGTCGGAGCCGTCCACGACGTCGTCGTGGAGCAGGGTGGCGGTGTGGATGAATTCGATGATGGCGGCGGCGGGGACGTGTTTCCGGCCCTGGTGGCCGCAGGCACGGGCTGCCAACACCACGCTCAGCGGGCGCAGCCGCTTGCCGCCCGCACCGATGATGTACTGGGAAACCTGATTGACCAGCACGATATCGCTGGCCAGCCGCTGCACGATGGTCTGGTCGACGCGTTGCAGGTCTTCCATGACCAGCGCCCGGATCTCTTCGAGTTGCATTCTCGCGACAAGCCGTCCGGAAGGTGTTCTTATGGGAAACCCGGCATGGTACCCATCGCCCCGCGCCAAGGGAATGGAGATAACCCCCTAAGCGCTTGATTCAGGCGGGTCGATCCCCTAAAATCCCGCGTCTTTCTGCCGGGGGCCCCCGGCCCCCTACGTCAAGGTTTGGAGTAAGGCTCATGTACGCGGTCATTGCGACGGGCGGCAAGCAGTATCGCGTCGCCGAAGGCGACGTGGTGCGCATCGAGAAACTGGCGGCCGAACTCGGCGCCACCGTCGAATTCGACGAAGTCCTGCTGGTTGGCAGCGGCGCGGACGTCAAGGTCGGCGCCCCGCTGGTCGCGGGCAGCAAGGTTTCGGGCGTCGTGCACAAGCACGGCAAGGGCGAGAAGAAGGCGATCGTGAAGTTCCGCCGGCGCAAGCACTACCTGCGCCAGGGCACGCACCGCCAGTTCTACACCGACGTCAAGATCACCGGCATCCAGGCCTGAGCCTGGCGCTGCAAACATCCTTCGGAGTCCTCTGCAATGGCACATAAAAAGGCAGGCGGTTCAACCAAGAACGGCCGCGAATCCGAGAGCAAGCGCCTCGGCCTCAAGAAGTTCGGCGGCGAGAACGTCATTGCCGGCAACATCCTCGTGCGTCAGCGCGGCACGCTGTACCGTGCGGGCGACAACGTTGGCGTCGGCACGGACCACACGCTGTTCGCGCTTACAGATGGCACCGTGCAGTTCAAGCGCAAGGGCGTGGCCCAGCGCGTGCACGTCAGCATCGAGCCCAGCAAGGGCTGATCCTCGCCGCTCCCGCTTGCGGGCGCGGCCGCGCAACGCGCGGATGAGGACTCTGATCCTGCTGAGTGAAAGCTAACGAGAGGCCCCGGTATCCCCGGGGCCTTCTTGTTTCCGACTATCCCCCATCCCCTGACCACTAACCCCGCAAATGAAATTCGTCGACGAAGCCACGATCAAGGTGCAGGCCGGCAACGGCGGCCGCGGCATGGTCAGCTTTCGTCGCGAGAAATTCATGCCTTTCGGCGGGCCGGACGGCGGTGACGGCGGGGATGGCGGCCACGTTTACCTGGTCGCGAAAGCCGGGCTGAACACGCTCGCCGACTTCCGCCACATGCGCACTTTCAAGGCCGTGAACGGCGAGTCGGGCGGCAGCGCGGACTGCAGCGGCCGCGGTGGAGCCGACACGGAAGTCTTCGTGCCTGTCGGCACGGTGGTCTACGACGTCGATACCGAGGAAACGCTCGGCGACCTCGCTGCCGATGGCGACCGCATCCTGGTCGCGAAAGGCGGCGAGGGCGGCATGGGCAACCAGCGCTTCAAGAGCAGCACGAACCGCACGCCGCGCAAGGCGACGCCGGGCAATCCGGGCGAGAAGCGCGAGTTGCGGATCGAGCTCAAGCTGCTCGCCGACGTCGGCCTGCTCGGCCTGCCGAACGCGGGCAAGTCCACCCTGATCAGCGTGGTGTCGTCGGCCAAGCCGAAGATTGCGGACTATCCGTTCACGACGCTGCACCCGAACCTGGGCGTCGTCTATGTGGGCGAGCACCAGAGCTTCGTCATGGCCGACATTCCGGGCGTGATCGAAGGTGCGGCGGAGGGGGCGGGTCTCGGTATCCGCTTCCTGAAGCATCTGCAGCGCACGCGCCTGCTGCTGCACCTCGTGGACATCGCGCCGCCGGATCCGGCGGCAGATCCGGTCGTCGATGCGCGCGCCATCGCACGCGAGCTCAAGAAGTTCAGTCCCGAGCTCGCCGCGCGCGAGCGCTGGCTCGTGCTCAACAAGATGGACCTGCTACCCCCGGCGGAAGCCGAGAAGCGCTGCAAGGAGATCGTGCGTCGCCTGCGCTGGAAAGGTCCGGTCTACCGCATCTCCGGTATCACCCGGCAGGGCACACAGCAGATGTGCTTCGACATCATGCGGCGGCTCGAGGAAATCCGGCTTTCCGGAATCGAACTCCCCGACGCGCAGTAACCCGGTGTTGCCGTGCCGGCACCCGGCCCAATGCCGCCTGCGCGGGTTGCGTGCTGAAAAAGAAAAAGCCGGCT
This sequence comes from Pseudomonadota bacterium, assembly GCA_016704655.1. Classification (GTDB taxonomy): domain Bacteria; phylum Pseudomonadota; class Gammaproteobacteria; order Steroidobacterales; family Steroidobacteraceae; genus RPQJ01. Next base: position 6,680 of record JADIZR010000003.1, read on the forward strand.
GCGAGCCGGCTTCTTCGTAACGATCAGGCCGCGGCGCTGGAGCCGCGACGAACTGCGGCCTTACTTGGCAGCCGCGCCCAGGGCCTTGATCTTGGCGTTCAGCTCGCTCTTGTGACGAGCCGCCTTGTTGGCGTGGATGATGCCCTTGGTCACCATCGTGTCGATCACGGGCTGGGCCTGCTTGAACGCGACGGTGGCCTCGGCCTTGTCGCCGGCGCCGATCGCAGCCAGGACCTTCTTGATCGACGTGCGCAGACGCGAGCGGGCGGCCATGTTGTGGGCGCGACGTTTCACGTCCTGCTTGGCGCGCTTTTCTGCGGACTTGATGTTCGCCACTGACTTCAGCTCCTGCGGCCGGCGTGCCCACCCGGGGGACCGCCAACTATCGGGTAATCGGGATAAAAGAGCCGCGTATTTTGGCGATCGAGGGCCGGAAGGTCAAGGAGAGAATAGGGGAGGAAGGACAGGAAGGGGAGGAAGGACAGGAAGGACAGGAAGTTAAGGAAGCGGAAGAAGCGGACCGACTTCCTTACCTTCCTGTCCTTCCTGTCCTTCCTCCCCTTCCTCCCCTTCCTCCCCTTCCTAGTATCATCCGCGGCCCATGTCCCCGACTGTGACCCTCCCTTGAGCGGCGGCGGCTTCTTCCGCAGCACCTCGATCGTCGGCGCCTTCACGCTCATTTCGCGCGTGACCGGCCTGCTGCGGGACATGGTCTATTCCCGGATGTTCGGGGCCGGCCTGCTCATGGACGCGTTCCTGGTCGCATTCAAGATTCCCAATTTCATGCGGCGGCTGTTTGCCGAGGGCGCGTTCTCGCAGGCGTTCGTGCCGGTCGTCTCCGAGTACAAGGTCCAGCGCCAGCACGACGAAGTCCGCGAGCTGATCGACGGGGCGATGGGCACGATGGCTTGGTTCCTGTCCGTGATCACCGTCGTCGGCATCGTCGCCGCGCCGCTGCTGGTGCTGCTGTTCGCGCCGGGCTTCCGTGCAGACGGCGATCGCTTCGACCTCACGGTCGACATGCTGCGCTGGACCTTCCCCTACATTCTCTTCGTCTCGCTGGCGGCGCTCGCGGGCGGCGTGCTGAACAGCTACGGCAAGTTCGCCGTGCCTGCGACGACGTCCACGCTCATGAACCTGGTCATGATCGTGTTCGCCGCCTTCATTGCGCCGCATTTCGCGCAGCCCGGCGTCGTGCTGGCCATTGGCGTGTTCGTGTCGGGTCTGGTGCAGCTCGGGTTCCAGCTGCCGTTCATGCTCAAGCTCGGCCTGTTGCGACGACCGCGCTGGCGCTGGGACCACGAGGGAGTGAAGCGGATCGGCCGGCTCATGCTGCCCGCGATCTTCGGTTCGTCGGTGTCGCAAGTGGCCTTGCTGCTCGACACGCTGATCGCGTCGTTCCTCGCCACGGGCAGCATCGCGTGGCTGTATTACGCGGATCGCCTGGTCGAATTTCCGCTCGGCGTGTTCAGCATCGCGCTCGCCACCGTGATCCTGCCGGGGCTGGCCGCGCATCATGCCGCGCAATCGCCCGAGCGATTCGCGTCGACGCTCGACTGGGCCGTGAAGCTCACGACCATCGTCGTGATGCCCGCGACGGTCGCGTTGCTGATCCTCGCCGGGCCGTTGACCGTCGTGATCTTCCACTACGGCAAGTTCGACGAGCAGGACGTGCACATGTCCACGCTCGCGCTGATGGCGTATTCCATCGGCTTGATGGGATTCAGCATGGTGAAGGTGCTGGCGCCCGGCTTTTTCGCGCGGCAGGACACGAGGACGCCCGTGAAGATCGGCGTGCAGTCACTGGTTCTCAGCATCAGCCTCAACGTGGGCGTCGTGCTGCCGCTCGCGTTCCTGCATCCGGACAAGCCTGGTCTGCACGCGCTGCTCGCGCTCAATACCGGCATCGGCGCGTGGTTCAACGCGACGATGCTTTACCGCGGGTTGCGCAGGCAGCACGTGCTGCACCACTCCAGGGGCTGGGGCCGGACGCTGGTGCAGATCCTGGCCGGCAACGTGCTCATGGGCGTCTTCCTGTGGGTCGTCGCGGGCGACACCCGGCACTGGCTCGAGATGAACGCCTGGCATCGCGTCGGCTGGATGGGTGTGCTGGTCGCTGGCGGCGCAGGCATCTATTTCGGCACGCTGTACCTGCTCGGCATGCGCCTGGGAGACCTGCGGCACCAGAAGATCGTGGTCCCGCCGCGGTCCGACGGCACGACGTCGTGAGCCGTCCGCTCGAATTGATCCGCGGGCTGCACAACCTGCGTCCCGAGCACCGCGGCTGCGTCGCGACCATCGGCAATTACGACGGCGTGCATCGCGGCCACCAGCACATGCTCGAGGCCACGCGGCGCAAGGCCGATGAACTCGGCGTGCCGGTCACCGTAGTCACGTTCGAGCCGACTCCACGCGAATTCTTCGAGGGCGCGGCCGCGCCCGCGCGCCTGATGCGATTGCGCGAGAAGCTCGAGGCGCTCGCGCTCTACGGGGTCGACCGCGTCGTCGTGCTGCGTTTCGACGCGCGCATGCGCAACTTCAGCGCCGTGGAATTCGAACAGCAGCTGCTGGTGGCAGGTCTCGGCGTGCGGCACATGGTGGTGGGCCACGACTTTCACTACGCGCGCAAACGCGAGGGCAACATCGATTCGTTGCGTGCTGCCGGTGAGCGGCACGGCTTCTCGGTCGAGGAGGTGGGCGAGTTTCTCGTCGCGGGCGAGCGCGTAAGCAGCTCACTCGTGCGCGAGGCACTCGGCCGCAACGACATGGCACGTGCCGCCCACCTGCTCGGCCGGCCGTATCGCATGACGGGTCGCGTGCGGCGCGGCGTGCAGCTTGGTCGCACGCTCGGCTATCCCACGGCCAATCTCGCGCTGCACCGGAAGGTGGTGCCCCTGTGGGGCATCCTGGCGGTGCGCGTCAGCGGCGCCGGTCTGCAGGACCACCCCGCGGTGGTGAGCCTGGGCACGCGCCCTACGGTCAATGGCACCGATCCCTTGCTCGAGGTGCACCTGTTCGATTACGAGGGTGACCTCTACGGCGAATACCTCAGCGTCGACTTCCTGCGCTGGCTCAGGGCTGAAGAAAAATTCGAGTCGCTGGACGCGCTGGTCGTCCAGATGGGCGTCGATTCGGCCCGTGCCCGGGCCGCCCTCGCCGAAATCCCGCTGCTGGCTTGAGCCCGCCGCTTGCTGCGCTGGCATGGCTGGATTAAAACCATGAATTGCCTCACTATTTCCTGTTCCGTGCCGACGTGCGCGATTCGCTCCGAAGTCCCCGCCCATGGCTGACTACAAGAACACCGTAAACCTGCCCGAAACGGCGTTCCCGATGAAGGCCGATCTCGCCCGCCGCGAGCCGGACATGCTGGCGTGGTGGGACGAGCACCGCACGTACGAGAAGCTGCGCGTCATCGCGAAGGACCGGCCGAAGTTCATCCTGCATGACGGCCCTCCGTACGCGAACGGCGCGATCCACATCGGCCACGCGGTCAACAAGATCCTGAAGGACATCATCGTCAAGTCGCGCACGCTCGACGGCTACGACGCGCCGTACGTGCCGGGCTGGGACTGCCACGGCCTGCCGATCGAGCACGCGGTCGAGAAGGTGCGCGGCCGCGAAATGAAGCAGCTCGACGCCAGGGCGTTCCGCCAGGCGTGCCGCGAATTCGCGATGCAGCAGGTCGACGTCCAGCGCAATGACTTCATCCGGCTCGGCGTCATGGGCGACTGGTTCAATCCGTACCTCACGCTGGCGCCGCGCTACGAAGCCGAGCAGTTGCGCGCGTTCGCCCAGATCATCCGCAATGGTCACCTGTACAAGGGCTACAAGCCCGTGCACTGGTGCCTCGACTGCCGCTCGGCACTCGCCGAGGCCGAGGTCGAGTACGAAGAACGCACGTCGCCGTCGATCGACGTCCGCTTCGAAGTCGTCGATGGCGCTGATCTCGCGCGGCGTGCTGGCGTGAGCCTGCCGTCGGGTCGCGCGAGTGTCGTCATCTGGACGACCACGCCGTGGACCCTGCCGGCCAACCAGGCCGTGGCGGTGCATGCGGAGTTTGACTACTCGCTGCTCGCCATCGATGCCGGTGCCGGCGAAGAGCTGCTGATCGTCGCGTCGGAGCTTGCGCCATCGGTGCTGCAGCGCGCCGAAGTCGCTGCGTCGCGTGAACTTGCGCGGATCAAGGGCCTGGCTCTCGAGCTCCTGCAGCTGCGCCATCCGTTCTACGATCGAGTCGTGCCCGTGATCCTCGGTGATCACGTGACGCTCGAAAGCGGCACCGGTGCCGTGCACACCGCGCCGGGCCACGGCCAGGAAGACTTCGTCGTCGGCAAGACGTACGGCCTCGCGGTCGACAATCCTGTCGGCGGTGACGGGCGTTTCCTGCCGACCACGCCGATCTTTGCCGGCGAGAAGGTCTTCGACGCCAACAAGCATGTCGTCGAGGTGCTGCGCGGAGCGCGATGCGCTGCTGCACCACGAGGCGTTCCAGCACAGCTACCCGCATTGCTGGCGCCACAAGACGCCGGTGATCTTCCGCGCGACGCCGCAGTGGTTCATCAGCATGGAACGCGCAGGCCTGCGCGCCGCGGCGCTCACCGAGATCGGCAAGGTCGAGTGGACCCCGGGCTGGGGCGAGCAGCGCATCTACAGCATGATCGCCGGCCGTCCCGACTGGTGCATCTCGCGCCAGCGCATGTGGGGCGTGCCGCTGTCGCTGTTCACGCACAAGGAAACGGGCGAGCTGCATCCGCGCACGCCCGAGCTCGTGGACCAGGTCGCCGGGCTCGTCGCGCAGGACGGCATCGATGCCTGGTTCGATCTCGATCCGGCGACGCTCCTCGGCGCCGACGCGTCAAGCTACGAGAAGGTCACCGACATCATGGATGTCTGGGTCGACTCGGGCGTTTCGCACCATTGCGTGTCGCAGAGCCGGCCGGAAATCCTGTCGCCCGCCGACCTCTACCTCGAGGGCTCGGACCAGCACCGCGGCTGGTTCCACAGCTCGCTGCTGACCTCGGTCGCGCAGAAAGGCCACGCGCCCTACAAGGGCGTGCTCACCCACGGCTTCACCGTGGACGAGAAGGGCCGCAAGATGTCGAAGTCGCTCGGCAACACCGTGTTGCCGCAGAAGGTGATGAGCACGCTCGGCGCCGACGTGCTGCGCCTGTGGGTGGCGGCCACCGACTATGCCAACGAGATCAGCGTCTCGGACGAGATCCTGAAGCGCACGTCGGATTCGTACCGCCGCGTACGCAACACCGTGCGCTTCCTGCTCGGCAATCTTGCCGGGTTCGATCCCGCGCGCGATGCGGTACCGGTGGACCAGATGCTCGCGCTCGACCGCTGGGCAATTGCCCGCACTCGCGAGCTGCAGCACGAAGTCGTCGCCGCCTATCGCAGCTACGAGTTCCACGTCATCTACCAGAAGCTGCACAATTTCTGCGTGGTCGACCTTGGCGGCTTCTACCTCGACGTGCTCAAGGATCGCCTCTACACGACGCCGGCGTCCGGCCCGGCGCGCCGTTCGGCGCAGACGGCGATGTACTGGATCGCCGAGGCGATGGTGCGCTGGCTGGCGCCGATCCTGTCGTTCACGGCCGAGGAGATCTGGCGCTTCATGCCGGGCGAGCGCGCGGAATCGGTGTTCTTCACGACCTGGGCTGACCTCCCCGCGACCGACGGCGTGGCGCAGGCGATCGACTGGCCGAAAGTACTGGAAGCTCGTGCCGCCGTGCTGCGTGAGCTCGAGCGCCTGCGCGTGGCCGAGCAGATCGGTGCGCCGCTCGATGCCGAGGTGACGCTGTACGGCACGCCCGCGTGGACCTCTGCGCTGAAGCCGCTTGGCGATGAACTGCGGTTCGTGCTGATCACGTCGGAGGCGCGCGTGGCGGATGCCGATACGCGGGCGCCCGAGGCACTGGCGACGGACGGCGAAGGCAAGAGCGGGTTGTGGCTGCACGTGCAGCGCTCCGAGTCGCAGAAATGCGCCCGTTGCTGGCACAGGCGGCCGGACGTCGGTACCGTGACTACCCACCCGGAACTGTGTGGCCGCTGCGTGGTCAATCTCGACGGCCCGGGCGAGATCCGCCAGTACGTCTGAGAAGGACAATGACGCGATGAACCCTTCGACGACACCCACTCCGCCGCCAGCGTCCGGGAAGGGCTCGCACGCGGCGATCGGCCTCGCGACGCTCACTGCCTTGCGCATGCAGCGCACGCACCCTGCAGCCTGGCTGTGGCTGTCGCTGTTCGTCGTTGCGCTGGACCAGGCGACCAAGTTCCTGGTCACGCGTTTCCTCGAGCTTTACGATCGTGTCGAAGTCCTGCCGGTGCTCGACTTCACGCTGCTGCACAACACCGGCGCCGCGTTCAGCATCCTCGCCGACGCGTCCGGCTGGCAACGCGGGTTCTTCATCACGCTTGGATTCGTCGTTTGCGCCGTGCTCATCGCGTGGCTCTGGCGGCTGCCGCGCGGCGAGAAGTTCCTGCCGCTGGCGCTGGCGCTGATCGTCGGCGGCGCGATCGGCAACGTGATCGATCGCATCGCGCACGGTTTCGTTATCGACTTCATCCACGCGCACTGGGGCGGTTCGTACTTCCCCGCGTTCAACATCGCCGACAGCGCGATTACGATCGGCGCGGCGTTGATGATCCTGGACGCCTTCCGCGAGCACGAGGGCGGGGTGCGGGCTCGTGAGGATCATCCTGGCCAACCCCCGGGGCTTCTGCGCCGGCGTCGACCGGGCGATCGACATCGTCGAGCGCGCGCTCGAACTCTTCGGCGCGCCGATCTACGTGCGGCACGAGGTGGTGCACAACAAGTTCGTCGTCGACCGGCTGCGCGGTCTGGGCGCCGTGTTCGTCGAGGAACTCGACGAGGTGCCCGACGGCGCCACGGTCATCTTCAGCGCCCACGGCGTTTCGAAGGCGGTGCAGGCCGAAGCCAGGCGGCGGGAGCTGCGCGTGTTCGACGCCACGTGCCCGCTGGTCACCAAGGTGCACATGGAGGTCTCACGTTACGGCCGCGATGGCCGCGACGTGATCCTGATCGGCCACGAGGGCCACCCGGAAGTCGAAGGGACGATGGGCCAGTTCGATGCGTCCAGGGGCGGGCGTATCTGCCTGGTCGAGGACGTCGACGACGTGCGGCAGCTGAACGTGCGCGATCCTGCCCGGGTAGGCGTCGTCACGCAGACGACGCTTTCGGTGGACGACACGGCGGACGTGCTCGAAGCGCTGCAGGCCAAGTTCCCGACGCTGGCGACGCCGCGCAAGGAAGACATCTGCTACGCGACGCAGAACCGCCAGGACGCAGTGAAAAAGCTGGTCGCGGACTGCGACGTGATGGTCGTGGTCGGATCGGCCACGAGTTCGAATTCCAATCGACTGCGTGAGATTGCCGAAAAGGCAGGCATGCCGGGCTACCTCGTGGACGGTCCTGAGAACCTGCGTGCCGAGTGGTTCGAGGGTAAGCAGGCGGTGGGCGTCACGGCAGGCGCTTCAGCGCCCGAACTGCTCGTGCAGCGAGTCGTGGCACGTCTCAAGGAGTGGGGCGGGCAGGGCGCGACCGAGATCGAAGGGCGGGCGGAGCACGTCGTGTTCGCGCTGCCGCGGGAATTGCGGGCGGCCGCGACCGACCGCGACAACGGGGACGGCTGAGCCTGCGGAGCGGCGGCTTGTGCCTGCCAGGCGGGTTACCAGCAGCTGTCCGAGGTCGCGGTGCGCACACCTGCCTGATCGATCGTGAACGTGGCGCAGTCTGTGTCGTCAGCCTGGCCAGCTGCCGCCGTGGCCGTGGCCGTGAAGGTTTCCGCATCGGCGTCGTCGATCGCAATCGTGTAGTAGCCGCCTTCGGTCGTCGCCAGCAGACCCAGTCCGTCCGGTGGCGCGGCGGCGAGCGCGTCTGAGTACGTGTTGTTCTGCAGATAGAACTTTTCCTGCGCGGCCGCCAGGTTAAGCAGGGCCGACTTGGCTTCAGCCCGATGGGACCGCAGCACGAACTGGCGGTAGCTCGGGATCGCGATGGTGGCCAGCAGCGCGACGATCGCCACCACGATCACCAGCTCGATCAGGGTCACGCCTCGCATCTTGTTCAGCATCGGTTCGCTCCTTCAGGGACTCTGGCAGTGACGCCGGACGGGGCCGGCGTCACTCGCCTTCTCAGTTCGAGCCACGCTGTTCCCAGTAGGTCCGCACCGGCGGGTTGGTGAGTCCGGTGCCGCAGCTTTCCAGGCCGACCAGGCAGATCGGCGGAACCGCCGGCGGGTTCGGATTGTCCGGATCGTCGTCGGGGGTCGGGAAGACGAAGATCGCTTCCGGCGCGATGCTGCCCTGGGCCAGTTCCTTGAACCGGTCAGAGATGTCGTCCGGCGGTGAAGTTGGGCTGGCGAAGTTCACGACCGGCTTGCCGGTCGCCGCGTCCACGATGTAGAGCCGGTTCAGGCCGACGGTCGCGACGCAGAACTCCGGATTGTATTCGCGCTCTTCCGGAGAATACGTCGTGAAGTAGATGCGGTTCTGGAACGTGCGCGATTCCGCGAGGACCTTCTCACCCGCATCCTGCAGGTTCATGCGCCAGCCAACTCCGCCCGCCGGAATCGTCGGGTTGATGTCCGTGCTCACGTCGACCAGTCGCGTGTCACCATCGGTGATGATCTGGTGGCACGGTGAGGTCTCCGTCGTGCCGCAGGTGGCCTTGTACTGGGTGTTCGGCACCTGCGAGAACACGTTAAAGTCGCGCAGGCTGTAGAAGCGATTGACTACCGTCACGTCCGTGATCGGCTTTTCGCGGTGACCCGAGCCGATGCCAACGTTGATGAAGTTGGTCGTACCAGTCTTCATCAGCGAGACATCCGGGGCATAGAAGAAGCGGCGATTCTTTGTCGCGTCGGTCTTGACCGCGAGATCACCGTTGCCGAGCGAGGCAAAGACCCCGCCCCAGGCCAGGTCGGCCGCGGCCTGGCCGTTGCGGATGTCGAAGCGCCAGACGCGCCCGCCCATGTCCGCGGCGTACATGCGGTCGGCGAAACCGTCGCCCGACAGGTCGAGCATGCGCACGTCGCCGGGTATGGAATTCGTCATCTTGTCCAGCGACAGCTGCGCGCCGGTGTCCGCTGTCGGGCCCGCGCGCCAGATCAGGCTGCCGGTGATGGCGTCCACCATGAAAATACGGTTGCCCACGCTATCCTCCACGTAGCCGACCGTGTCCTGGGCGACGTCGTAGCCGCCGCCGAATACGAGCACCATCTTGTCGGGGTTACCGCTGGTCCAGGTGCGGTTGACGTTGACCCGCGCGACCGTGGGTGTGGACCAGGTCTGGCCGACGCCCGGCAAGTCGGACGGCCCGAGGACCCACAACAGCTTCGGCGCGGTGCGTACCGTCACGTCGAGCCCGAAGTAATAGGAGCCGCCGCGACGCATGCCGAAGTACAGGAATACCTTGTCTTTCTCATTCTCTTCAATGCCGTCGGTACCGTCGATGTCCGAGCCAGCGGGCTCGATCGTGCCGTCGCCGTCGCGGTCGAGCCGGACCACCCTTACCGCGCCGTCCAGGCCGTACACGCGTGAAGTCACGTCGTCATTGGTGTACAGCTCCTCGATGCGGTCGAGCATGACGCGCGGCACGAAGGCCCAGAGTTCCTCGCCCGTCTGCGCATTGACGGCCTGGAGGTAGCCGTCGTTCGTCGTCGCGTAGAGGGTGAGGTCCGGATCGTCCGCCGGCCCGCCATAGATAACCGTTGACGGACGCGAGTGCAGCGGATCGCCCATGTCCTTGCGGGCTTCCGTGGAATCGTTGTTGCCGTTCTCATCCAGGACGTCATGACCATACGCCCAGTCCACGAGGTCGCCGACAGCCGGCCGGCCCGACACCGCCACGTTCGACACGACGCCGAGCAGCAACAGGTTGGCGAGCGTCAGGTTGTCCGTGTCCTTCAACTCGGAAAGGTCCTCGGTCAGCGCGCCCGAGTTGACGGTCAGGTCGCTGTAGATCTTGCGGGTCGCCGGGCCCTTCAGTTCACCCGCCGCGCCGCCCATCTCGGCGTCGGCACCATCCGCCATGTCCGACCAGTAGCTCTGCGAGCCGTTCTCGAAGAAGCCGTTGTTTGGGTCGACCGCCGCATTGTCGTTCACATCGCGGATTTCACCATCCTGCGTGACCCGGTACTTCTTGATGTTGCCGAGCCAGCGGTAGGAGGTGGCTGGCTTGAACACCGACATGTACAGGTAGTTCAGGTTCTGGGTGCGGTTGAATGCGTTCACGGCCACCGTCGGCGACGTGAACGTCGTCGTCTGCTCGAGGATCTTGGAGATGATCTCCGAGAAGGCCTCGGTCAGTTCGGCCGAGTCGGCGGCCGAGTAGTACTTGCCGCCGCCGCGCTGCGCAACCTTTTCCAGGAACGCCGTGCCTGACGCCACGTCATCGCCGAAGCCGATCCAGTAGCTGGTGACGTTCTGCACACCCGGCCGGTCCGCGCGCAGGTCTGCTTCATGCAGCCACTTGGAGAGGTCGTCCGTGCACTTGCCGTTGCTTTCGGTGCCGTCGCACGTGGCACGGCCGTTGATCGTGGCGAAGCCGGGCAGGGCCTCGATGCGCGCGTTCGCCTCGTTGTCCGCCGTCGGCAAGCCGTCAGTCAGGAAGACTATGTAGTTCTTCTGGCAGTCCTGGTCCGCCGGCGAGTCATACAGGGTCTTGTCAGACGCATTCCGGGCAGCGGTGACGCTTGGCGTGTCGCCGTTGGGCGTGCTCGTGAATTTGTCCGACTTGCTGAATACGCTGGGGTAGGTCGTCGCGTTCGCGCCACCGCCAAAGTACACCTTGTCGCCCCGGTAGTACTGAGTGGCTTCGTAGAGCGTCTCCGAGACTGGCGTCCAGCCAGCGGCATTCCAGGAGTTGATCTCGGTCGTCATCGCCGCGCGGTTGTCCTCGATCTTGCCCATCTCCTTCACGACCATGCCGCCTTGCGCCGCGGCGTCGTTGTCGTTGCCCGTGTCGTTGCTGTAGCGCATCAGGCCGACGTTGACGTTGTCGTCGAGGTTGGTCAGCAGCGTGGTCAGCACTTCCTGCATGATCTCGAGGCGGCTGCGCGTGATTGTCGGACTCGCCTTCCAGTTGAGGTAGTTGCCGGAATAGAATGTGATGGGCCTGCCGCGGGCCCAGTCGATCTTATTGGCGGAATTGCTGGACCACGGACCGTTGGTCGAACCGTCTGCAGCGTACTTTTTCGAGGACGCAGCGGTCTGGCCATGGATGCCGGCATCCGCCTGGCACTCGATCCAGCTGGTGTTGTCGCCGCCCGAGAGCGCATCCCACCGATTTCGGTTCGACCGCCAGCGCGCGGCTTTCGCGACGTACGAAATGCCGGACGAAGTCCAGGTTCGGCTGGGCCGCGCTGCAGGTGAATGCAGTCGCGGCCACGTATTGGTCGGTGCCGCAGTTCGGCGGCCGGTTGTCTTTCGACCAGTACACCCGGTCCGTCCGGCACGAACCGCTGTAGGTATCAGTCGGGTTGAAGGACACCTGGGTAGTCACGTTGGTGTCCATGCTGCCCGACGTGTCCATGACGAACAGGATGTTGGGCCGTGACGGGGCCGCGGCGACGGCCGCGCCGACGAACAACTCCGTGTCATCCGCGCTGGCAGGTGTGTTGGCCAGCAGTACGACGGCCGCGGCAGCGGCCAGCGTGGCCAGCGATCGCATCCCCGGAAGTCGTCATGACTTGGTCCTCGATTCGTTGGCGCCGCCTTGCGGCGCCCTGGGTGACTGTTTCGCGGGCACATCGGCCGGGTCGAGCTGCGTACGCAGGATCAGGCGCGTGACATGACGGCTCTTCGTCTCGTAGTAGACGTCGAGGTGACTGGCGCCCCGCGCCGCGTACTTGCGCAAGGTGGCCAGCGGCACCGCTTGCTTGCCGACGAAGTACTGACTCTTGTCGTCGAGCCGCAGGACGATCGATTCGCAACCCGCACAGGGTGCAAACTCCACGGGCCGTAGGCCGAACCCGGCACACTGACGAATTCCGTGCTCGCTTCGACGCCGGTCTCATACGAGATCAGCGTGGCCTGGCTCCAGGCTGTCGGGGCTACGCCGCACACGGCGATGATTGCAAGCAGCGTCTTCTTGAACATGTTGTTTCTCTCCGGTGGCGGTGCGGTGGTCAGCCGCCGCTCGGTCCGACGACGTAGAAGCTCTGTCGATGTTCCGACTGCGCGCCGCGATCCGACGTGCCGAAACTGTCGACGACGAAGTGATATGCCTCGAAGCCCGTGCCGATGCTGTAGCCGCCGCTGGGGACGGGTGTCTGGCCGGACTGGAGGTCGAAACGCATGAAGTACTCGCACTGTTGCGCGTCGGTCGGGTCATCGACCTCCGGGCAATTCCCAATCGGCTGCCCCGTCCCGCGCGTCGGCACCGGACGGATGGCCGCCAGGTTGTCATAGGCGCCGACCGGTACATTGGTGTCATAGATGCCGGCAGCGAGCGCCTGCTCGATGCCGGCATCGGCGGCCTGGAACGAGCGCTCCTGGTACTGTGCGTTACCTGCCATCAGCAGCTCGAGCGAGGCGGTGGTCATGCCGGAGATGGCCAGTAGCGTCAGCACGAGCAGCAGGATGAGTCCGACGACGAGCGCTGCGCCCGCTTCGCCGTGCGGGCCAGCCGGATGGAGCGGCGGGCGTTGGCAGGTCGTCATGCGCGTGTGTTCCGGATGTGGATCGTCTTGGTGAGGAGGATGCGCCGGTAGTTGTCGTCTGGCGTAACCGCGGCGCCCATGTCGGCGTACTGGAAGGGGGTATCGTTGACGTAACCAATTTCGCGTTCTTCCGCGCGGATGCGCAGCCAGATCGTCGCCGAGACCACGACGCCATTCGCCGGCACGGCACCCGGGTTCACGTACTGGTCGATGTTCGTGTCGCCGTTCGTGTCGACGCCCAGGCGCACCTGCAGGTCTTCGACGCCCGGGACGATCTCCTCGTCGACGAAGGCGTTACCCGGGGCGCCGCTAGCGTTGGCGAACCGCTTGCGGCGGAGCGACGGCACGTCGTTGCGGTTGGTCGAGCGCGACGACACGTAGTAAACATGTGCCTCGAGTTCGCGGGACTGTGAAGCGGGCGGCAGGTAGTCCGCCGGAATGCAGCCCTGGTCGGTGGGATCCGTGCAGGCGGGCACGAAAAGCGTGCCCCGGATCCGGCTGGTCTGCAGGTAGATGCGGGTCGAGTCCAGGGCGGCAGGCTGCGTCGTGTTCGCGCGACGTATCCACAGCGTGTCGGTGCCGGCCAGGTAATTGTTCGCCGCACAGGTCAGCGCATAGGAGTTGTTCGAGCCGCCGACGTACTCGTCCAGGTTGAGCACGAAATAGTTGCTTGGCGCGGAGGTCGTGCCACAAACCGCAGCGTTCGCCTGCTGGGTGGCGTCGAGTGCAGCGGGCGGCGGCTGCCCGATCGGCGTGCGATTGTCGATGTAGTCCGCGTGGTTGCTCATGCCCCAGAAGTTCGCCATGCGGACGTCGGTCTCGACCACGTCCATGGCGAGCCGGCCGACTTCCTGCAGGCGCGCGACGCTCTCGGCAGTGCGATAGGTGCTGCGGCTCTGGCTGAACACCGTGACCGCGCCGAGGATCAGGAACAACCCGATCACCATCGCCACCATGAGTTCGATGAGGCTCACGCCGATCTGGCGCATTCGAATTGTGCTTGCAATCACGGCAGCGTCCTCAGATCTCGATCCGCAGCTGGTAAGTCACTGGATCGTCCTGGCCGAGTTCGTCCCAGCTCACGTCGACGACGTACGAAGTGGGCGTCGTCGCCGTTGGCGCGGTATAGGTCACAGCCGCACTGCCTCCGGGCAATTGCACCGCAATCTGGTTCATCCAGTCGGTGAGGTCTGCGATGGCGATGGCGTTGCCGCCCGCCGTCGGGTCGCAGGGGCTGCCACACGCGTAGGCAGCAGCGGGATTGCGGTTGGACCGCATACGGTCCCCGATATCGGTGGCCATGTTCACGGCCTGCGTGCGGTAAAGCGACGTGCGGTTGGCGCGCAGGGTTTCGACGTAGAGCGCGGCGATGCCGAGCAGGCCGACCGACAGGACGATCAGGGCGACCATCGCCTCGACCAGCGTGAACCCCCGATTGCGACGCAATGCGGCTGAACCGGCGCGATTGCGGGTCATGGGCAGCCTCCAAATGCGGTGACCGTAGCCTCGGTGCGGAACACGGACGGCCGCCCGGTCGGCAGGACCTCGATTGCGCGCGCAGCGGAGTCGCCGCCGGCGCTGACCACGTCGCCGCGCACATCACACAGCACAAAACGGTTGACGTTCTCCGTCTCGATTACAGGGAAGCCGGTCGGCAGGAAAATCGCGCGGATCTCGTCGGCGTCCGTGACGACCGTGATGCTTTCCGGCAGCTCGCGATCCCGCAGGATCACCTCGGCGCCGTCGATCTCGCCGTTGCCGTCGGTCGCCGCGACGATCGCCGGATCCTCGTCGTCGACGAAGATGATCCATCGATTGAAGGGGTCGGTATCGTCAGCGTCGCACGTCGCCCCGTTCTGCGACTTGCACAGGGTAATCGGAACCCTGCGCTTGACGGCCTCGGAGCGGGCGAAGTTGAAGTCCGAGATGATGTCGTTCGCGGACGCGGACATCCGACTGTTGCGGACGAACTCCTGCAGGTTAGGCAGGCCAATGCCCGCGAGCACCGCCAGCAGGGTGATGGCGAACAGTAGTTCGATCAGGGTGAAACCCGGTTGCTTTGCGTGCATCTTGAGCGGAAGCATAGGCCGCTGCTCTCTCCGTGAAACCGTGCCCCGACGAGCGGTCCGCCGCCAACGACGAGCGGCGAGCGATTTGACTAAGTGCAGACCAGGGACCCGCCCGACGCGCTGCGGCTGGAAATCCGCGGCCGTCCGGTCTGGCTGATGATCACCGCGCGCGCGGCACGTGAGCCGCGGTCGTCGCAGAACGTGACGGTCGCGGTGACCCCCATCTGCCCGAATGGACGGAAGGATAAGGTGCTGCGATTGGACGTAATGTGACCCGCGTCCCACGGTTCGTAGACACGCAGCAAGGGCTCGTCGGCATCGCGTGCCGCCGGGGAGTCGTGGTCCAGGTTGACGAAGACCAGCCATCCGGTAGTCCACTGCGCGCTCGGAGAGCACGTGATGCCGTTGCGGCTGGGGCACAGGCTCACGACCCCGTTGCGTTTGATCGCTTCGCTGCGCGCCAGGTACACAGCCTGCGCAAACTGGTTGACTTCCCGGGTGCGGGCGGCGTCACGGGCCAGCGCGCCAAAGGACGGCAAGCCCCAGGCGAGGGTCGTGACTACCAGCCCCAGCGCCAGGATCAACTCGATCAACGTGTAACCCTGCCACCGGCGGACCGGGCGGTAACGGCGCTTGCGTTCCATGGCGACATTTCCGGGGGGAGGTGGACCCGGCGACCCGCCGCCGCCAGGCGAGGGCACAGGCTAAGTGCGTGCCGAAATGCGGTCTTGCCGCAAAAGGCAGGGGTTTATGCGGATTCAGGCCGGACGGGTCTCGGCCTTTATAATCAGTCCACTTTTTCTGACTCCCGGACCAGTCCCGTGAACGAAGTCAGCAGTCTTCTCGAACGACATGGCATTCGCCCCACCCAGCAACGCGTCAAGGTTGCCGAGGTCCTGCTCGCGGGTCCCGTGCACCTCACGGCCGAGCAGTTGCTCACGACCCTGCGCCAGTTCCCGAGCCGTGTGTCCAAGGCCACGGTCTACAACACGCTCAAGTTGTTCGTGGATCACGGGCTGGTGCGCCAGATTCACCTGGATCCGGAGCGCTGCGTCTACGACTCGGCGATGACGCCGCATCATCACTTTCAGAACGTCGAAACGGGCGAAATGCGGGACATCCGCCCCGACGAGCTGATCCTGGAGCGAATGCCCACGCTGCCGCCGGGCACCGAGATCGACGGGATCGAGGTCGTGATCCGGGTCCGCCCGCGGGCCAGCTGAGTCCGGCTTCCACCCGCAGGGTCGAATCCTTATAATGCGCGCCCCTCCGAGCCGGAGGGGTCTGCGCAGAGCCGACTTAGCTCAGTTGGTAGAGCAACTGATTCGTAATCAGTAGGTCCGCGGTTCGAATCCGCGAGTCGGCACCATTTTTCCCGTGAAAACCCTGCTCCAGTCCGCGTCGCTTGCAGTCCTGTACGCGGCCATGGGGTTCGTGGCCGTGCTGCTGCGCGTCTTTGGCTGGCGCCGCGAGCTGGTCCGCCGCCACCTGGCACGCTGCCTGCCGGAACTCGACGCGTCCCGCCGTCGGGGCGTCGAGGCTGGTTTCTACAGCCACCTGGGTCAACTGGCGGCCAGAAGTCCTCGCGCAGCGCTGGCTCGATCCGGCTGCCCTCGCGGACCGTGTCCGGTTCGAAAACCCGCAGCTGGTGCAGGATTGCCTGCACGCCACACCCGGTCGCGCCCTGATCCTGTCATCGCACCACGCCAACTGGGAATGGCTGCTGCTGCGGTGTTCCAACGGATTCAACGAGCCGCTGACCGCAGCCTACAAGCCGACCCGTCGCGAAAGTGTCGATGGCGTGCTGCGGCGAATGCGCGAGCGCTCCGGCTGCACCATGGTGAAGGCCGGGGACCTCGTGCCTTACCTGCTGGAAAGGCGGGGCAAGGTGCGGCTGCTGGCCATGCTTGCCGACCAGTCGCCGCCGGCGCAGAGCGAGCAGCAGACCTGGATCGAGTTCCTGGGTCAGCAGACTTCGTTCTTCCGCGGACCAGGCTGGATCGGTGCCAGGCTGGGTTACTCGGTGTACCTCGCGGCGATGCACCGCGAACGCCGTGGCCATTACGTCGTGCGCTTCATCGAGCTGTCGCGTGCGGGCGCGCGGGCGGAGCCGGACGAGATCCTGACGGCCTATACCCAGGCGCTCGAGCAGCATGTGCGGCAGTATCCGGAACTGTATTTCTGGGCCTACAACCGCTGGAAGCGCGAGAAGCCGCTCTATGGGTGAGCCGATGGCGTCAGCTACAGCATCGACATCGACGCGCGACTCGTTCGGCCTGCGGCTGCGCTATGCCTGTTCCTGGCTGCTGTTTTTCCTGGGCTATCGACTCTTCGGGCTGCGGCGCGGAACCATCCGCCAGAATCTCCGCCGTTCGTTTCCCGACACGAGCGATGCCGGACGCGAACGCATCCGCAACGATTTCGTCACGCGGCAAGCGGAAATCATGGCCGAATTCGATTACGCGCGCGTCATGGGCGCCGAGGAATTGCGCGCGCGAGTGCAGCTGCTGGACCCCGCCGGCCTGCTGGCCGCACCGGTCAAGCTCGTGCTGCTTGGCGGCCACCAGTGCAACTTCGAATGGATGCTGCTGCGCATCTCGCTCGAACTCGGCTCCGGCTTGATCGCCATCTACAAGCCGATGGGCAACGCGCGGGTCGAACGGTATTTCCTCTCGATCCGCTCGAAGTTCGGCGCGCGAATGCTGTCGTCGAAGTCCATCCGGCAGGAACTCGGCGCGATCCGCGATGCGCGCGCGCTTGGCCTGGTCGCGGATCAGGTGCCGCGCACCAGTCCCGAGCGTCACTGGACGACGTTCCTGCACCAGGACACCGCGTTCTTCAAGGGACCGGAGCGGATGGCGCGACTGCTGCGCGCGCAGATCGTTTACGTTTCGATGCGGCGCTGCGCGCGCGGCAGGTATGAAATCGAGTTCAAGCCGTTGACGGTGACGGGCGAGAAGCCGGCGTCAGGCGTTCCCACCGAACGGTATGCGCGTGTGCTCGAGCGCGACATCACGGCTGACCCGGCCGGCTGGTGGTGGTCGCACAGGCGGTGGAAGGCGTTGAAGGAAGGGAAGAAGGGGAAGGAAGGGGAAGGGGAAGGTAAGGGAGGGTGGGGAAGTGAGGGGAGGAAGGATTCGGAATCGATCCTTCCGGTCCTTCCGGTCCTTCCGGTCCTTCCGTCGGGGCTGGCAAAATTCTGTGTGAGGCGGGTTTCACGCACTGATGCTCGTGAATCGATCACCCTACATCACGGCAAACTGATTCATCGCCACCTTCCACTCCCGGGTCGACTTTACCTTGCCGGCGAGGATATTTCGAAGCGCCAGCCACAGCAGCTGGGTCGCGGCCTCATCGCTCGGGAAGTGGCCGCGGGTCTTGATGATCTTGCGCAACTGCAGGTGCAGGCTCTCGATCACGTTGGTCGTGTAGATCACGCGGCGCACCTCGGGCGGGAAGGCGAAGAACGGGATCACGTGCTCCCAGGCCCGGCGCCAGGACTGCACGATGGTCGAGTACCTGGCTCCCCAGGGGCCTGCGGCAAAGCCATCCAGCGCCGCGGCCGCCGCCGTGGCGCTGACGGCGGCGTAGATCGGAGGCAGCGCCACCGCCACGGCCTTGCGATCCCTCCAGCTCGCGTAATCGAGGCTGTTGCGGATCAGGTGCACGATGCAGGTCTGCACCGTGGTGGCTGGGAAGGCGACCTCGATGGCTTCGGCGAGGCCCTTCAGGCCGTCGACCACGGCGATCAGGATGTCGTTCACGCCGCGGGTCTTGAGGTCGTTGAATACCTTCAGCCAGAACTTGGCACCCTCGGTCTGCTCGATCCAGATCCCCAGCACGTCGCGGCCGCCGTCGGGCAGCACGCCGAGCGCCAGGTACACCGCCTTGTTGCGTACCACCGCGTCGTCGCGGATCTTCACCCGCAGCGCGTCGAAGAACACCACCGGGTACATCGGCTCGAGCGGGCGGCTCTGCCAGGCCGTCACCTCGGCCATCACCTCGTCAGTGACCTTGCTGATGAACTCCGGCGACACCTCCGTGGCGTACATCTCGGCCAGAAATCCCTGGATCTCGCGCACGGTCATGCCGCGGGCGTACATCGCCACGATCTTCTCATCGAAGCCAGTGAAGCGACGCTCGTGCTTGGGGATGATCAGCGGCTCGAAGCTGCCGGCACGGTCCCGCGGCACCTCGATGCGCACCGGGCCGTCGTCGGTCAGGACCGTCTTGCCGGTCGTGCCGTTGCGGGTTGTCGCTCGGCCGGCGCATAGCGCGGTGCTGGCCGGCTCGTTCGATCACGGCCTTCTTCAACGACCGGCAGACAGCCTCGACCTCGCCCTGGGTCATCGGACCCTGGACCAGTTGGTCGAGAAACTCGGCCGGAACCGTCAGCTCAGGGACGCTCAGCATCCCGCGCTGCTCGGCTACTGACTCCGGGCCGTCGTCGCAGGGTGCCTCCCAAAAATCCACAGGCCCAGGGGGGGCCCCCTCCCTCCCCTCCCTCCCTCCCCCCCCCTTCCTCCCTCCCCCTTCCTCTACCTTCCTATCTTCGACTCCAACCGCTGCGCCAGCAGCGAAATCGTCGGGAAATCGAACAGCTCGGTGAGGTCGACCGCGCCCGGGTAGGCCTCGTCGATTTTCTCGTGGATCTGGATCAGCGTGAGCGAGCTGGCGCCGACGTCGAACAGGTTGTCGTCGATGTCCACGTGCTTGCCGGGCATGGCGTCGTCGACGATCGCCTTGAGCTGTGCCTCGACCCGACCCTTCGCCGCGCGACCCTGGCCGTGCAGCGTCGCCCACGCCTGGTCGAATTCCGCCAGTTCCGCCGCGAATTCGCCGTCTTCATACGACCTGGCCAGCGCGTTGCGCTGCAGCTTGCCGCTCGTCGTTTTCGGGATGCGCTTCATCGGCACCACGCGCGCGACTTCCACGCCCGATGCGCGACCGGGTGCATCGCCTTCGTTGCGAGCGGGATGAAGTCGGTCATGTCGCTCCGGTGCAGCACGAACAGCACCAGTTCGTCGGTGGGTGACTCGGCCGCCCGCGCGCCGGCAGCGACCACCTTGCCAAGTTCGAGGCCGGGCTCGGTCTGCAGCACGGCTTCGAGGTCGTGCGGGTAATAGTTCTGGCCGTTGACGAAGATGATTTCCTTGGAACGGCCCGTGACGTACAGGTTGCCTTCGTGTTCCAGCGCAAGGTCACCCGTGCGCAGCCACCCATCGGCGGTGATCGCGGCCGCGTTCGCTTCCGGGTTCTGGAAGTAACCGCGCGTGACGTTGTCCCCCTGCATCAGCAGGTGGCCCACCGTCCCTGCCGGGACTTCCATTCCAGCATCGTCCAGCAATTTCACGCGTGTGTAGGGAATCGGCTTGCCCTCGCACATGAGCTTGAGCGCCGTAGGATCGGCGGCGACGACATGTCGCGCCGGCGAGCCGACGCCCAGTGAGCGTCGATCGACCGTGATGCAACGGTACAGCGTGCCCGGCGGCGGGAAGCTCACGGCGAGCGACGCTTCCGCGAGTCCGTACACGGGGAACATCGAGGTGCGGCGGAGGCCGTACGGTGCGAGCCGGTCGAGGAACTCCTCGGCGAGTTCGACGGAAATCGGTTCGGCGCCGTTGAAGATCAGGCGCACCGACGACAGGTCGTGATCCTCGAGCGTCTTGTCGCCAAGTGCCTTGAGGCAGTGGCGGTAGCCGAAGTTCGGCGAACACGTGATGGTGACGCGCCTGGCGGACAACCACTTGAGCCAGAGCAGGGCGCGGCGCACGAACAGGTCGGTGGGCATCAGGTGCTGCCGCACGCCCGCGTACATCATCATGAGGTGGAAGCCGATCAGGCCCATGTCGTGCGTGAGCGGCATCCAGCTGAGCGAGACGTCCTGTTCGCTGAAACCCGCCGCCTGCGTCGCACCCTCCGCGTTCGTCAGGATGTTGCGGTGGGTGAGCACCACGCCCTTGGGTTCGCTGGTCGAACCCGACGAGAACTGGATGAACGCAGTCTGGTCCGGGTCCAGGTCTGCGCGTGAGCCGGGTCGCGCAATGTCGTCGAGCGCGTCGATCAGGAACGTCCGTGGCTCGAGCACAGTCCAGGTGTCGGGCTCGCCAAGCGTGGCGGCATACGTCGCGAGGCGGTCGCGGAGCTTCCTGTCGGTATAGAGGTACGGTTGCCCGAGCTGCTTCGCGATGCGCAGCAGCTTGTGCTTGTGCTCGTCGCTGATGCCGACGGCGACCGGCACCGGCACGATGCCGCCGTAAAGACAGGCCCAGTACGCGTCGATGAACTGCTCGTTGCTCGCCACGTGCAGGATCAGGTGGTCGCCCGGCTTCGCGCCGACACGCTGCAGGTGAAACAGGATGCCCAGCGCCCGGCGCCGCAGTTCCGTGAGCTTGAGCGCTTTCTCGGCCCCTTCGCCCTCGAGATAAACGATCGCGCCGTCGCCGCGCGCGCGGTCGTCGAGCATGTCCGGGAGCGTCTGGTACTTGATCATCGCTGCTGTATTCTCATGTGAACGTCACTAACCGTCCGCAGGTTGATGCGCGCCTCGAGGGGAGGTTGCACGGGCTGCGGATCGGTCAGTCGAAACCGGCGCACCGCAAAGTTGAAGTGCAGCAGGATCTCGTAGAGCGAGAAGTTCTGCCCGATGCAGTGGCGCGGCCCGGCCGCAAACGGAATGTACGCGAATGCATGGCGTGCTTCGACCTGCGGGGGGTCGAAATGACCAGGATCGAACGTCTCGGGCAGACGCCAGTGTCGTGGATGCCGATGCACGAGGTAGGGACTGATAAAGACGTCGGTGCCGGGCAGCACGGCGTGGCCACCCAGCGTGTCTGGCCCGATGCTGCGGCGGGTCAGCAGCCAGCCAGGCGGGTACAGGCGCATCGATTCGTCCACGACCTGCCGCGTGTAAGGCAGGCGGATCAGGTCGGCGTAGCTCGCGTGACCGAGGTCGCCCACGGCGCGCTGTTCATCGGCAACGCGCATGGCAACGTCGGGGTGCGTGGCCAGCAGCAACCACGTCCAGTTGAGCGTGCTCGCCGTCGTTTCGTGACCGGCGACGACGAGCGTCATGACCTCGTCGACGACTTCAGCGTCGCTCATCACCTCGCCCGTATCTGCATCCCTGGCTTCGAGCAACAACTGCAGCAGGTCGAATCGCTCCTGTTGCCGTCCGCGCCGGACGGCGACCAGCGCCCGCACGTCGCGCGCCAGCTGGCGGAACTGGTAGGCAAAGCGCGTATCACGGCGCGCGTCCTGCAGGATGGCGGCGAACGGGTTGCGGTCGAGATCGGGCACCAGTTGCGCCAGGTCGTCATCGAAGAGCGCACGCAGGATGACGCGCAGCGCGAGCCGGCTGACCGACAGCGTAACGTTGACGTCGCCGGTGCCGCGAGCGGCATCGCTCCATCCTGCACCGAGCGATTCGTTCTCCTCGCGCACGATCGCAGCGAAGCGCTCGACGACGCGGCGGTGAAAAGCGGGCTGCATCATCCGGCGCTGCCGGCGCCAGAACTCCCCTTCGCTGGTCATGATGCCGTTGCCGAGCAGCAGCCTGACCCGGTCGATGCCGACGCCCTTGGTGTAATTGCGGTGGTTGGTCACCAGGACGTGCTTGACGTCGTCCGGGTGGCTGGCGACCCAGGTCGAGGCGCCGCGGCTGGGCACGTGGATGCGAAAGGGATCGCCGAGCTCATCGAACGTGCGGCGCAGGACGGCAATGGTTTCGTCGGTGCTGCCGAGTTCGTGCGACTGCAACGCCGCGGGCGGCGCGGTCGCACTGGTGATTTGCGGTCGACGGGTGTTCACTGGCGGCAGGGATGGGTCACACGGCACCCATGGCAAAAAGTCCTTCTTTCCCGGGCACGATGACCGACGCCATTATACTTCACGCACGCTTGCGACCGCCGCTGTCCTGCCCGTCGTGGCAGGAGCCACTGTTGCAGGCATTACCTTACGCGCAGCGCCTCGAGCTCGAGCGGCGCGAGCCAGAAGCCCGGCGAGCCAGCCTGGCTGGCCTGGGTCTCGTCCTGGTGGGGGCGGCCCGCGTGACCCAAAAGGAATTTCCGCCGCAGGCTTTCACGTTTCCACCCGCAGGCAAGCCGCGGCTGGCCGGCGGCCCGTATTTCAGCATCTCGCACTCGAGTTCGGCCGTGACCTGCATCGTCTGTGCCGACACTGACTGCGGCATCGACATCGAGGATCGACCCGATCCAGCAGAGTCCGCGACAGTTGCGAAGTTGCAGCGCTGGACCGCCATCGAAGCGGCGTTGAAAGCGGCGGGACTTGGGCTGCGCGCAGAGGGTGAGGTAGCGCTCGCAGATCGGCTGGAGCATGCGGTCGTGCGGAGCCAGCGCTACGAATTGCAGGCGCTGGAGCACGTGTCCGACGTCATCGGTCACGTTGCCGCCCGGCAGAAGCTGACGCCGATCATCGCGTCCCTGGAACTGGACGATGCCGGGACGTCAGCCCTGCTCGAGCGCAGCTTCGGCCTGGCGGCGCAGATCGATTAAGCGTTCAGCCATCTTCTGCTGCCAGCCGGCGAGCGCGGCGGCATCCATGGCGCGGCTTACCTTGACGGGCTCGCCATAGACGATCGCGATACGGCTGAAGGGCAGCGGTAACTCGAACGAATCCCAGGTGCGAAACGTGACCTTGCACGAATGCGCGACCGCGATCGGCAGGATCGGCTTGCCCGTGATCTGCGACAGCATGATCGCGCCCGGCTTGAATTCGTGCAGCGGCCCGCGCGGTCCATCGGGTGTGATCGCGGGCGAAATCTGTTGCTTGACGATGGTCTCGTAGTAATCGCGCAGCGCGCGCGCACCGGTGTGGGTCGACGAGCCGCGGATGACGTGGGCGCCGACTTTCTGCACGAGCATCGCGGGCCCGGTGCCATCGACCGACGGGCTCACGAGGAAACCCACCTTGAGTCCGGCGCTGCGCAGGTCGAGCAGGGCGCGCGCGCCGAACAGCATGTGCTGGTGCCAGTACACCGGGATCAGCGACTTCAGGTCGCGAATGGCCGCGGCGGCGGTTTCCCTGCCGGCGACGTGCGTGACGCGACAACTCGCCCAGAGGGCGCGCACGGCCCACCACGCGATTACCACGGCAACGCGGTACACCAGCAGCCGCCCCCGCGTCAGCTTGCGCTGGCCACGAGTGACTTTGCGATAAAGCGTGTTCTTGAGCGGCGCGGACTCAGTGGTCGACGGCTCGTCGTCGGCCGCCGCCGGGTCGTCGGGTTGCTGGGTCATGCTGCGGGAGCGGCGCTGCGGCCGTCAGACTTCATCCGGGCATTCTGCCTGCTCGAGCTGCAGGGCTGAATGGTCGATTGCGAACTTTTCCGCGATCACGCGCTTGGCTTCGCGCAGCACGAGCCCGCCATTGGCGCCAGCAACGAGCCCTACGTGCAGCGTGAGCATGGTCTGCCCCGAGGTGAGCGACCAGCAGTGCACGTCATGGACGTCACGCACGCCGGGCACATTCGCCATCAGTTCCTTCCGCAGCGCATCGGGATCGACTGAATCCGGCGTTTCTTCCATCAGGATGCTGGTCGACTTGCGCAGCAGCGACCAGGCGCTGCGCAGGATCAGGATGGCGACGAGCACGGACAGGATCGGGTCGATCGGGGTCCAGCCGGTGGTCAGGATGATTCCTGCCGCGAGCAGCGCGCCGATCGAGCCCAGCAGGTCGCCCATCACGTGCAGGCGGGCCGCGGACACGTTCAGGTTGTCCTGGTTGCCCCGGCGCAGGATCGTGTACACAGAGACGTTGGCGACCAGTCCGGCCAGCGCAACCCCGAGCATCGTCCCGCCCTCGATGGGGCGCGGCGTCGCCAGTCGATCCGCGGCTTCGACGACGATCCACGCGACGACGACGAACAGCGCCAGCGCATTCACGAACGCTGCCAGCACCTGCGCACGGTGGTAACCGTACGAGCGGCGCGGGTCGGTCGGACGCAGCGTGAGCCGGGCTGCAATCCAGGCCAGCGCCAGCGCGGCGGTGTCGGTCAGCATGTGGCCGGCGTCGGCCAGCAGGGCGAGCGACCCCGAGATCAGTCCGCCGGCGACTTCGAGCGCCATGAACGACGCAGTGATCGCCAGGGCCCAGCCGAGCCGGCGACTTTCCGATTCGTGCGGACGGGAATGTGCGAGACGGTCTTTCAAGGGGAGGGTCGTGGGAGCCTTGGCGGCCCCGGATCGGGGGAGCGCTTATACTACCGGACGGCCCCCGCAGGCGGCGGCCGCACAAACCACAACGGCAGGGCGCATTCGACCGTGACCACCCACCCGTCCCCGGCATCGATGCCCGACGTCTCCGTCGTCATACCCGTCTGCAACGAGGAAGAGAACGTCCTGCCGCTGGCCCGGGAAATTCATGCCGCATTGGCCGGCAGGTACTCGTTCGAGCAGATCTTCGTGGACGACGGCAGCACGGACAAGACCGGCGAGATGGTGCTCGCGGCGCGCGCACAGGGTATGCCGGAAATACGCTTGCTGCAGCACGTGGCGCGCTCGGGCCAGAGCGCCGCGGTGGCCACCGGCGTTCGTCATGCTCGTGGCCGCTGGATCGCTACGCTCGACGGCGATGGCCAGAACGACCCGGCTGATTTTCCGCGCCTGCTCGACGCGCTGATGCAGTCTGCGTCGCCGGGACTCAAGCTGGTGATGGGCAACCGCACCATGCGCCGCGACACGTGGCTGCGCCGCTTCTCGTCGCGCGTCGCCAATGGAGTGCGCGCCTGGATCCTCAAGGACGGCACGCCGGACACGGGGTGCGGCATCAAGGTGTTCGACCGCGACGTGTTCATGCACATGCCGCGTTTCAGGAACATGCACCGCTTCATGCCCGCCCTGTTCCAGCGCGAAGGGTACGAGGTCATCTCGCTGCCCGTGAACCATCGCGAGCGCACGCGTGGCACGTCGAAGTATGGCCTCAATAACCGGCTCTGGGTCGGCATCGTTGACCTGTGGGGTCTGCGGTGGCTGATCAGCCGCGCGTCGCCGCGGGTCACTATCCGCGAGGAACGCTGATGTTGGCCGGCGCCAGCGGCGCGTCGACCTCGCTGCTCGACCGCTGGCTGCGGCCGGGAGCGAACTCGCCCCGCGACGTCACCGTCGACTTGCTCTGGCTGATCGGGCTGGCGCTGCTGCTGATGGCGACCGGCCTCGGCCTGCGTGACCCCTGGCCGGCCGATGAGCCGCGCTTTGCGCTGGTCGCGCAGGACATGCAGCGCTCCGGCGACTGGATGTTTCCGCGCGTCGGTGGCGATCTCTACGCCGACAAGCCCCCGGTGTTTTTCTGGCTGATGGCCGCGGCGATGGCGCTGACCGGGTCCCTGCGGCTGGGCTTCCTGCTGCCGTCGCTGCTCGCGGGCATCGGGTCCGTCCTGCTGGTCTACGATCTGCTGCGTCGAGTCCGCGGCCGCGAGGTCGCGCTCGCCGGCGGCCTCGTGCTGCTGCTCACGTTCCAGTTCGTGTGGCAGTTCCGGCAGGCACAGATCGATGGCGTGCTGTGCTTCTTCACCACGCTGAGCTTGTATGGGTTGCTGCGTCACCTGTTCGCAGGTCCGGGCATCGGCTGGTTCTATGTCGGCTGGTTTGCGGCGGGCATCGGTGTCATCACCAAGGGTGTGGGTTTCCTGCCGCTGCTGCTGTTGATTCCGTTCGTCGTGCTCGCGGCGCGACAGTGGCCGACGACGGTGCCGCGTCGCGACTCGTGCTGGTGGCTCGGACCGGTCTTCTTCCTCGGCGCAATTGCGTTGTGGTTCGTGCCGATGATGCTGGTCACGTCAGCAGGAGGCGAACTGCTCGCCTACCGCAACGAGATCCTGTTCAAGCAGACGGTCACGCGCTATGCCGGCGCATGGCACCACCACGAGCCGTTCTGGTTCTACCTCGTCAACGTCATCCCGCTGCTGTGGCTGCCGCTGACCGCGCTGCTGCCCTGGTTGTGGCCGCGGTGGCGTGTGGCACTTCGGTCCGGTTCGCGCGACACGTTCGTCGCCGTGCTGCTCGCGTGGGTCGTGCTGGTCGTGCTGTTTTTCTCGCTGAGTTCGGGCAAGCGCGGCGTGTACGTGCTGCCCGCCGTGCCCGCCCTCGTGATGGCGGGGGCCACCTGGCTGCCCGAAATCCTGCGTTTGCCACGGACGCGCAAGCTTGCGTTCATTCTTGCCGTGATCCTGGCCGCAGGCGCGGTGCTGGGCGCCGTGTATTTCGCGGTCGATGGCCAGGCCAGTGCGCGGCTCGTTCGTGACTACGGCGTGGCTCCGCTGCTGCCGCTCGCCGTGGCGGGCGGCGTGAGCTTCATCGCGCTCGCGCTGTTCGGGGTGCGCGACGGCTGGCTCGCCTACGGCGGCACGCTCGCAGCAATTCTTGCAACGGCCGGCATACTGGTTTATCCGCGCATCGACGACGCGCGGTCGGGCAGGGCGTTCATGGCGAAGGTCGAGCTGGCCTCCGCTGGCATCGCGGAACTCGGTCTCGTCGATGCGAAGGAGCAGTACCTGCTGCAATTGCGCCGACCCAGCATCAACTTCGGCCATGCCCGCTGGCAGGAAAGGGACGCCGAGGCGGCGGACGCCGCAGCCTGGTTTGCCGCCAAGCCCGGGCGCGCGCTGCTCGTGCACCAGCAGACGCTCGAGATGTGTTTCAAGGGCATGCAGGCAGAGGAGCTCGGCCACGCAAATCGGCAGCATTGGTTCCTCGTGACCAGTGGCAAGGCCGATCCCGCGTGCGTCGCGCGTGGCGACCTGCGTCGGGCCCGGCTCTATATTCCTCCGAATGCGTCAATAAATTCAGCGCCTTAGCTTGAGTTCCTAGGGCTTTGTGGCAGAATTCGGCCCGCGTCTACGTCGGTCGCGTCGTCGTCATTCAATCTGCGACCGCGTTCGCGCCAGGGAGACCGGATAGCGCGATGTCGTCGCAACCCCCGCCGATCGAAACCGAGGAACAGGAAACGGCAGATTTCCTGGCCACACAGTTCGTCTTCGGCAACGGCGAGCACCCCACTGTCGGTCTCGACGTTCTCGTCACCAAGGTGGCCGTCGACTTCGTCGGCCTCACCAGCGAGGCCGGGGACAACTGCGTCAAGCGCAACCTCGACGCACTGCGTGAAGCGACCGGCGTGGACGCCATCTGCATCGCGCTGCTCGACGGTGAGCGCAAGATCATCGAGCGGGTGGCCGCGGCGACCGGGCTGGTCACGCCGTTCGATCCGCAGGTCATGAAGGGCGATGCGGTTGAGCGATTGCCGGTGCTGAACGGCAAGCTCGAGCACCTGCGCGTCGCCGAAATCCGCGACACGCTCCACCCCCGCCGGGAGCACGCAGTCGATGCGGCGCGACTGGCTGAATTCAACGTGCGCGCGGCCCTCGTCTGCGGGCTGTCGCTGAACGGCCGCGTCAACGGGTTCATTGCGCTGTTCTCGTCGCAGCCGCGCAAGGATGGCTGGGACGCCAACCTGCACCTGATGCTCAAGCTGGTCGGCTCGAGTTTCGCCACCGGCCTCGAACGCCTGCGCGTGCAGCGTTACCTGGGCAGGCTCGAGGAACGCAACGCACTGTCGCTGCCAGCCGCCAATGACGGCATGTGGGACTTCGACGTCGAGAACAACACCGTCTACTACTCGCCGCGCTGGCGGAAGATGCTGGGCTACGACGAGCACGACGTGGACGTCACGCCGGACTGGCGTCGTCTCGTGCATCCGGACGACCTCGCGCGCGTCCAGGCGATGATCCGCGACCACATCGCCGGCAAGACGCCGATGTTCGAAAGCGTGCATCGCATGCGGCACGTCAAGGGCGACTGGCGCTGGGTCGTGAGCCGCGCCCAGGCGCGCGTCGACGCCTCCGGCCGCCTGCGCCGCCTGGTCTGCGTCGAATTCGACATCACCGAGCGCAAGCTCTACGAAGACGCGCTGTTCAAGGAAAAGGAGAGCGCGCAGATCACGCTGCAGTCGATCGGTGACGGCGTGATCACCACCGACGGGCACATGATCGTCGAGTACCTGAATCCCACCGCCGAGGAACTCACCGGCTGGAAGTTCGAGGAGGCACAGGGCAAGGGCGTCGACGAAATCTTCCGCGGCTTCCACGAGGAAACCTGCGAGCCCCTCGAGAACCCGCTCTCCGTGGCGATCCGTCGCGCCCGCGCCATCAAGTCGGTGCGTCCGACGCTGCTGATCAAGCGCGACGGCAACGAGATGTACATCGAGAGCACCGCCTCGCCGATCCGCGACGGTTCGGGCGCGGTCTGCGGCGGCGTGCTGGTGTTCCACGACGTCAGCGAAAGCCGCGAACTCAATCGCAAGCTCTCCTACCACGCGAGCCACGACATCCTGACGGGCCTGGTCAACCGCCGCGAGTTCGAGGCCCGCCTCGAGCGCTCGCTGCGCAGTGCCAAGGCGCGCGAGACGCAGTACGCGCTCTGCCACCTCGACGTCGACCAGTTCAAGATCATCAACGACACCTGCGGCCACAGCGCGGGCGACGCGCTGCTCGGGCAGGTGGGCGCGCTGCTCAAGACCAAGATCCGCTGGCGCGACACGCTCGCGCGCCTGGGCGGCGACGAGTTCGGCGTGCTGCTCGAGAGCTGCTCGCTCGACGACGCGCTGGTGATGGCCGAGCAGCTGCGCGAGACCATGCGCAACTACAAGTTCGTCTGGGAAGAGCGCACGTTCCGCCTCGGTTGCAGCATCGGCGTGGTGCCGATCACCGGCGACAGCGAAGACGTGGCGACGGTGCTGTCGTCGGCCGACAGTGCCTGCCAGGCGGCGAAGGAGGGCGGACGCAACCGGGTCTTCAGCTTCCAGGACAACGACATCGACCTCATGCGCCGCCGCCGCGAAATGCAGTGGGCCGCGCGCATCAACAACGCGCTGGAGGAGTCGCGCTTCGAGCTGTTCCGGATGACGATCCAGCCGCTGCAGAAGCACGAGCCGGGCGCGCACTACGAACTGCTGCTGCGCATGCGGGACGAGACCGGCAAGATCGTCGCGCCCGACAACTTCATCAACGCGGCCGAGCGCTACGGCATCACGCCGCAGATCGACCGCTGGGTGGTCGAGCACGCGCTGCGCTGGCTGGTTTCCGAGGCGGATGAGCGTGAGCGCCTGGCGCTGTGCTCGATCAACCTCTCCGGCCAGAGCCTGGGCGACGCGGACTTCCTGCCGTTCGTGCAGAAGCTGCTGAAGAACAGCGGCATCGACGGCACCAAGATCTGCTTCGAGATCACGGAGACGGCGGCGATTGCCAGCTTCTCGCAGGCCAACCGCTTCATCGCGGCGCTCAAGGAAGAGCAGGGCTGCAAGTTTGCGCTCGACGATTTCGGCACGGGCCTGTCGTCGTTCGGTTACCTGAAGCACTTCCCGGTCGACTTCCTGAAGATCGACGGCAGCTTCGTCAAGGAAATCCTGCGCGACCCGATCGATCGGGAAATGGTGCGGTCGATCAACGAGATCGGTCACCTGACGGGCAAGCAGACGATCGCGGAGTTCGCCGAGAACGAAGAAATCATCAACATGCTCAGGTCGCTCGGCGTCGACTACGCGCAGGGCTACGGCATCTCGGCGCCTACGCGCATTCTCAAGATCGCCGCCAACGGCTGATGGCCGTCGTTCCTGGCGCGTTCTGCGCCTGCTGCATATTCCGGTCGAAGTGGATTCTCAGGACGAGCCGACGGGGCTGTCGCGTCCGTGGTCTTTGCGGCGAGCGGAAAGGCTGACACGCACTTGAGGCAGGCGACCGATCCGGGGCCTTCCCCCGAGCTTGGAAAGGCAGACACGCGCTCGGGGGAAGGCTCCGAATCAGTCGTTTGTGATACGCGGCGCCTGAGCTGCGTCTTCGTGGCCGAAGACTGCGCACGGCGCAGGGAGCGGCCGGGCACGAGACGCTCTGAGCAGACGTTGATGGCGATCCCGAGGATGAGCGGAAGCCGCCGGACTCGCCAATGATTGCCGGTTCGGGGTACCGTACGCGCCCCGTGGCGCGGCAACCTGAATCGAGCCCCCAGCACGACACGAGGACTCGCCGATGCTCAAGCTCTACGGATTCCCCGTCAGCAACTACACGAACATGGTGGAACTCGCCCTGCTCGAGAAGGGATTACCCTTCGAGTACGTGCTGACCTTTCCGGAGCAGACGCCGGAATTTCTCGCCAGGAGTCCGCGCGGCAAGGTGCCTTTTCTCGGCACGCCCCAGGGCTTCATCAACGAAGCAGATGCGATCCTCGACTATCTCGAGGACATCGGGCCGGCCAGAAGACTGTTGCCGGAAGACCCGCAGGCGCGGGCCACCGTTCGCGCGTTGGTGAAGGAAATCGAGCTTTACATCGAGTTGCCGGCGCGCACCTGCTTTGCTGAAGCGTTCTTCGGCGGTTCAGTGCCCGCGGCGATCAAGAGCAAGGCGCGTGAAGACCTGCTGGCGGGTTTTGCCACGCTCAAGCGACACGCCCGCTTCGCGCCGTACGTCGCGGGCGACACCTTCACGTTGGCCGATATCGTCTTCCTGTACAGCGTCGACCTCGCGACTACCGTCGGCAAGCAGCTGTTTGGACTGGACCTGCTCGGGGACCTGCCGGCTGCCAGGACGCTGCTGCAACTGCTGGGCGAGAATCCGCACGTCAAGGCGATTGCGAAGAAGAGAGACGCGGGCATGCCCGCGTTCGTGGCTGCAGTGCGTGCACGCTTGCAGGGTACGACCTAGGCAGGTCATCCTCCGGGGCCGTAACGACGCGGCAGGCACATCCGGCAGCGAAGACCACTCCGCGCGGCTAGTCGCTATGCAGCGACACGTTGCGCAACCGCAATGCATTGCCGACGACTGATACCGAGGACAGGCTCATCGCCAGCGCGGCGATCATGGGGCTCAGCAGCAGGCCGAACATCGGATAAAGCACGCCTGCGGCCACCGGCACGCCCAACGCGTTGTAGAGGAACGCAAAGGCGAGATTCTGCTTCATGTTCCGGACCGCGGCACGCGAGATCTCCCGGGCGCGTGCAATGCCGCGCAGGTCGCCCTTGACCAGCGTGACCTGGGCGCTGGACATGGCGACATCCGTGCCCGTTCCCATGGCGATGCCAACATCCGCCGCCGCAAGCGCCGGCGCGTCATTGATGCCGTCTCCCGCCATGGCGACGTGGCGCCCTTCGGCTCTCAGCCGCTGGACGAGGGCGGCCTTGTCTTTGGGCTGCACCTCACCGTGCACCTCGTCGATGCCGAGCCGGCGCGCGACCGCGTCAGCCGTTGTGCGACTGTCGCCGGTGGCCATCGCCACACGCAGGCCGGTCGCGTGCAATGCCTTGATCGCAGCGGCCGTTCCGTCCTTGATCGGATCCGCCACGGCGATCAGGCCCGTCGCGCGCCCGTCGACCGCGAGGAACATCGCGGTCGCTCCATCGGAGCGCAGGCCCTCTGCAGCGTCCGCCAGCGTGCCGAGATCCGCACCTACCTCCCGCATCAGCGCAGCATTGCCGAGCGCAATGGCGTGGCCTTCGACGCGGCCACGGACGCCGCGACCCGTGACCGACTCGAACTCATCGGCCTTGGACAGCGTGAGGGTGCGCCGCTTCGCCTCGGCGACGATAGCATCGGCGAGCGGGTGCTCGCTCCCCTGCTCGAGGCTTGCCGCGAGCCGCAGCACTTCTTCTGCCGACTCCGGATCTTGTCCGATCACCTCGCGAAAAGCCGGTCGGCCCTGCGTCAGCGTGCCGGTCTTGTCCACGATCAAGGTATCGATTGTGCGCAGCCGCTCTATGGCTTCGGCGTCGCGGAACAGGACGCCGGCCTGCGCCGCGCGACCGCTGGCCACCATGATCGTCATGGGCGTGGCGAGACCAAGTGCACAGGGACAGGCGATGATCAGCACGGCAACCCCATTGACCACCGCATAGGTCCATGACGGATCAGGGCCGAACAGGCCCCACACGACGAAGGTCGCGAGCGCAGCAACCATGACCGCGAGCACGAACCAGAGGCTCACCTTGTCGGCCAGTCGCTGCATCGGCTCCCGGGATCGCTGGGCCTGCGCAACGAGTTGCACGATCTGCGCCAGGACCGTCTCCGAACCGATCTTGTCGGCCCGCATGACCAGTGCGCCGTTGCCGTTGATCGTGGCGCCGATGACCTTGTCACCCGGGGTCTTCTCCACCGGGATCAGCTCGCCGGTGAGCATCGATTCGTCGACGCTGGAATGGCCCTCCAGCACCGTGCCGTCGACCGGCACCTTCTCGCCCGGGCGCACGCGCAGGCGGTCGCCGACGTGCACATGAGTCAGCGGAATATCCTCTTCCGCATCCCCCGCGCCGAGACGCCGCGCCGTCTTTGGCACGAGCCCAAGCAGCGCCTTCAGCGCCGCAGAGGTACTCGAGCGCGCCTTCAACTCCAGCATTTGCCCGAGCAGTGTCAGTGAAACGATGATCGCCGCGGCTTCGAAATACACCCCCACCCGCCCGTGTTCACGGAACGAGTCCGGGAACAGCCCCGGCGCCACGGTCGCAACGACGCTGTACGCGAAGGCGGCCCCGACGCCGGTGCCGATCAGGGTCCACATGTTCGGGCTGCGATGAGCGATCGATCGTGCCCAGCGCAAGAAGAACGGCCACGCGGCCCACAGAACCACCGGTGCGGTGAGCGCCAATTCGATCCAGGTGCGCGTGGTCGCCGTGAGCAGGGTCGTGCGATGCCCGAACATCGCCAGTGCCAGCACGACGAGTGAGAGCGGCAGGGTCCACCAGAAGCGACGACGGAAGTCGGCGAGCTCCGGGCTCTCGTCGTCGTCCAGCGTCGGCATCATTGGCTCTAGTGCCATGCCGCAGATCGGGCACGCGCCGGGCGCGTCGCGCACGATCTGCGGATGCATCGGGCAGGTGTACTGCGTGCCGGCGGGCGCCGTCTCGTCGGCGGCGAGATCCGACTGCAGGTAGCGGGTGGGGTCCGCGACGAACTTGCTGCGGCAGCCGGCAGAGCAGAATCGGTATTCCTGCCCGGCATGGCCGGCGTGATGCGGGGAATCGGTGGCCACCGTCATCCCGCACACCGGATCAATCGCGGCCTCGCCTTTGCCGTGTTCCGCGGCACGCGCGGCATTGGGCTCGTGGCAGTGTGCGTGAGCACCGCCGGATGCGCGACTCGCGTCAGAAGGGCGTGCGGTCATCGGCGGACCCTATTTCGCGGGCATGGACTCCATCGCCTGCTGATGCTGCAGCATCTGTTCCATCATCATCTGCATCATGCTCATACGGTTTTCCATCATCTGGTGGCGCTGCATCATGTCTCCGCCGGCCATTGGCTTGCCGTCGCCCATGGTCATGCCACCAGCCTGGCCGCCGCCCTTCATCATCGGGCCGCCCATCCCGCCCATCCCGCCCATCCCGCTCATCGCGGTCATGTTGTCCTGCATGGCCTGCATGTGCGCCTGCATCAGCTTCCGGCGTTCCGTCAAATCGGTGGTTGCGCGGATCTGGTCCATCTGCGCCTGCATTGCCGTCATGTTCTGCTGCATCTGAGACATCTGCTGCCCCATGTCCCTGCCCATGGCTGGCTTATCCGTCGCAGCCTTGTCCTGAGCCGATGCGATGGGAGCAGAGAGGGCACAAGCGGCGATCGCGGCGATCAGGATTGAGGTCTTCATGTTGGGATTCCTTCGAAATCGGATGGGTTAGAGGATCGACAGCCTACGGTGGTCATGACGACCGAACTCACCTGCTCTTGCGCAGGATCGCGACCAGTACGACGCCCAGCACGACGACGACGAGCGCGATCAGCCACGCACTATTGAAGCCGTACATGTGGCCGTTCATGCTTCCGTTGTCCATCATCTCGCCACCCATCGGCGTGTTGTCAGCCATCGCGGCACTGACAGGCATCAGCAGTGCAGGGGCGACACCGAGCACAGTGGCGAGGGATCTTTCGGTGGTCGTGTTCATTCGTGCGGCTTCCTTGAGTGCGGTGAAGCCGCCGCCGGCGAACTGCTTCGGAACCACCAGCGCAGCGACGGCGACGGCGTGACTGGGATCACCGGGATACTCTTATAGACAGGATGTTGTCCGTTCCCTACCGAACATTGGGGTCGCCCCCATCGGGTACGCCGGATCACGCGACGGATCGGGGTACGCTGCCAGCCGTTACGTTCCCTGAGATCGTGGATGCGTCGTTCGGCTCGATCAGGCAATACGCCCGGGCGAGCGCAGTCGTGACGATCCGCCTCCTGGAGACGATCGCCGTGATCGCGGGGGCGACGCATCGACCGAGCGACCGGGTGGCGTGCTCCGCGTTGGGGGGAGCCGCTGCCAGCATCCGAATAATCCCGCAACACCGATGGCAGGCGGAACCGGCGAACTGGTGCTTCCGCCGCACATCCGAAGCTCACTGTGTACCCCATCGCACAGACAGACAGGCACCGGGCGGTCGATGGTGACTTCATCATTCGGAACACCGACTGGAGACAGCGATGACCAGCAGCAATCTGGAACCCGAACGGGACGGGACTTCGGGCGGAGCTCCGAAGTCAGGTCCGTTTGGCGAGCAGCCGGCCGGAACCGGGCTCGGCGCGGCGGCCGGCGGCGTCGCGGTTGGCGCATTGGCAGGCTCGATCGCGGGTCCCGTCGGCGCGGTAGTGGGCGCAGCGATCGGTGCCGTGGCGGGCGGCCTCGCTGGCAGCGGCATCGCCGATGCGATCGACACGGCCGCCGAGGAAGGCTACTGGCGCGATAATTTCTCCAGCCGACCGTACGTGAAGGGCGGCTCGAGCTTCGAGGACTACGGGCCAGCCTATCGTTTCGGGGTCGATTCCTATGCGCGGCTCGGAGATCACTCGTTCGAACAGGCCGAGCTGGAACTGGAGCGTGAATGGGAGCGGGCCAAGGGCGGTTCACAATTGTCGTGGGCCAGCGCCAAGGACGCCACCCGCGACGCGTGGCAGCACGTTAGCGATGCGATTGAACGCGTGATGCCCGGGGACTCTGATCGGGACGGGAAGTAAGTCGACGTCCGGCGGTTGCCGGCAGAGTTTCTCAGGCGCCGCATCGCAAGCGGTTGGCTCCGAAGTCTTTCTGGCGAGCGTATCTGCCTTTCCGCTCGCCAGAAAGACTTCGGAGCCAGCCGCTGTTGCTCACGGCGGGTCCGACGCGACGTGATCGTCTAATCCGCGTACTCGAACCGCATCGACAGGTCGACGGCCCGCACGTGCTTCGTCAGCGAACCGACCGAGATGAAATCCACGCCGGTCTCGCCAACCGCCCGCATCGTCTCGAGCGTGACGTTCCCGGACGCCTCGAGCTTGATCGGCCCACGCGGATGCGAGCGATTGAGTGCGACCGCCGCCCACAGGTCCGCGAGCGAGAACTCGTCGAGCAGCGCCATGTCGGCACCGGCGTCGAGCGCCTGGCGCAGTTCGTCGAGCGACTCGACTTCCACTTCGATCATCACCTTCGCGGGCGATGCCTTGGCTGCCGCCACTGCGGCACCGATCGAGCCAGCCGCCAGGATGTGGTTTTCCTTCACCAGGATGCCGTCGTACAGACCCACGCGATGGTTGACGCCACCGCCACAGCGCACGGCGTACTTCTGCGCGTTGCGCAGGCAAGGCAAGGTCTTGCGCGTGTCGAGTACGCGGCACGGCAGTCCGCGCAGGACGTCGGCATGGCGTCGTGTGGCCGTCGCCGTCGCCGACAGCACCTGCAGGAAATTGAGCGCGGTACGTTCGCCGGTCAGCAATGAGCGGGCCGGGCCGGAAAGTCGATACAGCAGCTGGCCCGGTTCCACGGCATCGCCGTCGCTTACGTGCCATTCAACGACGACCGCAGGATCTACCTGACGGAAGACTTCGTCGACGTACGGCCGGCCCGCGACCACCGCGGCTTCCCGCGTGATCACCTTTGCTTGCCCCATGCGACTGGCCGGCACCAGCGCGGCCGTGAGATCGCCGCTGCCGACGTCTTCCTTGAGCGCAGCGGCGACGGTCTGCTGGAGGTCCGCAGGCAGGACCAGGGCCGCGTCCGGGTCGTGGGAGCGCGGCCTGTGACCAGTCCCGATCAGAACGGCAGGCCGTGCGTTGCCGAACCCATGCACAGCAGCATCGGGATCGAGAGCACGAAGTTCGTGCGCGAGGCGAGCATGGCCGTCTTGCGCGCAGCGGCCTTTTCTTCATCCGTGGCGGCCACGATGCCGAGAACCTTCTTCTGGTTGGGCCAGATCAGCACCCAGACATTGAACAGCATGATGGTGCCGAGCCAGGCGCCGATGCCGATCACGAGCTGGTAGTAGTTGAC
The DNA here is from genome assembly GCA_016704655.1 of Pseudomonadota bacterium. Lineage (GTDB taxonomy): Bacteria > Pseudomonadota > Gammaproteobacteria > Steroidobacterales > Steroidobacteraceae > RPQJ01. The sequence goes on from JADIZR010000003.1 coordinate 43,710, forward strand.
CGGGTCGCTCAGCATCCCGAGCGCGAACGAGCCGTGGAAGTTGCCCGAACGCGCGAGGTACCAGGCACCCGTGAGCCAGGTGGCGAGCGCGGCCCAGCGGAACCAGAACAGCGCTGCCGGCGCGATGTATTTGCTGATGCCGGCACCGCCCGGGCCGCCCTTGTCCGCTGCGGCAGCGGCGAGGCCGGGAATCTGCACCAGGTTGAAGTAATAGAGCAGTCCGATCCAGGTGATGCCGGTCAGGATGTGCAGCCAGCGGGCCAGGCCCAGCTCGTGGAACGTGGTCGGGGCGATGAGCAGGCTCAGCACGATGGCCGCCGCGAAACCGGCCGTAATGGCTCCGCGAACGGTGGTCAGTGGGTTCATGGGTACGGATTCCTCGGGAAAAATCTTTTTGATACCGGAGCTTACCGCTCCCATGGCATCCTGGAATGAGTTTGAAGAATAGGCGACAGACCTTCATAATTCAACGTCCTGCGCAGCAGGCGCAGGAGGCTTCATGTCCCAGGTTGCACCAGCTTCACCGTGTTTGAACATCTGCGTGCTCGATGCCGCCCGAACTTGCAGCGGGTGCGGCCGCACGCTGGATGAAATCGCACGGTGGGGTCGGATGAGCGCTGCCGAGCAATGGCAGGTCATCGCGCGCCTGGAGCGTGTCCGTCAGCAGGAGGTCGCAACGGCAAGTCCCGCCCCGCGAACTGAGCGAGTTCGTGGCGGATGGAACGCCGGCTGCGTTCTGATGTCATTTGTGAGGTCGGCATGTGAGCCGGCGAACTGGCTGCGTCTTGCGGCCGAGAGGTAAGGACGTGGACGTTACTCAGCGGATCCAGGAACAGCTCAAGTCGAACCCGGTCGTGCTCTACATGAAGGGTACCCCGGACTTTCCGCAGTGCGGATTCTCGGCCTCGGCCGTGCGCACGCTGGAGGCCTGTGGGGCGGAGTTCGCGTACGTGAACATCTTCGAAGACCCGGAACTGCGCGATGCGCTCAAGCGTTACTCGAACTGGCCAACGTACCCGCAGGTCTACGTGAAAGGCGAACTGCTGGGTGGCGCAGACATCCTGACCGAGATGTTCCAGAAGGGCGAGCTGCAGCAGCTGCTGACCGAAGCGGGCGCCACGGTCAAGACAGCCTGACCGCACGGGCGCATCCGACGATTACACGACCTCGTCGTCGGCCTGGGGCGGCTCGGGCCGGGCGAGCTGCGGCGCGCGTTCGCACGCATCTTCGTACAGGCTGCGGAACTTGTTGCAGATGATGCAGAAGAGCGCAGCCGTACGCTCCGCATCGTAAATTGCCGAGTGCGCGGCATTCGGGTCCCACTCGAGGCCCGCGGCCGCAATCGCCCGTGACAGGACAGTCTGGCCGAAGGCTACGCCACCGAGCGTCGCCGTGTCGAAGCTCGAGAACGGGTGGAACGGGTTGCGCTTGATGTCCGTGCGCGCAATCGCCGCATTGAGGAAATTGAGGTCGAACGACGCGTTGTGCCCGACCAGCACGGCGCGCGTGCACTCACGCTCGCGAACTTCCTTGCGGATCTCGCGGAACAGCTGCGTCAGCACTTCCTTCTCGGGCAGCGCCGGCCGCAACGGGTGATGCGGATCGATGCCGTTCACCGCGAGTGAAGCCGGATCCATGCGTGAGCCATGAAACGGCTGCACGTGAAAACGGTGCGTCGCTCCCGGGCGCAGTTCGCCCATCGGCGTCATCTCGATCATCACCGCGGCGATTTCGAGCAGCGCATCGGTCTGGTGATTGAAACCGCCGGTCTCGACGTCGACCACGATGGGCAGGAAGCCCCGGAACCGGTCGGCGATCCGCGGTTCGACGAACTCGTACGATTCGAAGTCTTCGGTCATGCCGGGTCCAGCATGCGCCATGCGAGTGTGGCGCCGGCGCGGAAAGGCACCAGGCTTTCGTTCGCCGGCCCGAAAGCGTAGCTGTCCGGCACGTTCCAGGATTCCTTGCGCAGGGTGAGCGTGCCGGTGTTACGGGGTATGCCGTAGAAATCAGCCCCGCGCTCGGACGCGAAAGCCTCGAGACGGTCGAGTTTGCCCGCGCTTTCGAAGGCTTCGGCATACAACTCGAGGGCCGCATGCGCCGAGAAAATGCCCGCGCAGCCACAGGCGTTTTCCTTGGTGTGCCGGGCATGCGGCGCGCTGTCGGTACCGAGGAAGAATCGCGGGTCGTCGCTGGTCGCGGCCGCGAGCAAGGCTTCGCGATCCCGTTCGCGCTTGAGCACGGGCAGGCAGTAGTGGTGCGGGCGGATGCCGCCTGCGAACAGCGCGTTGCGATTCAACAGCAGGTGCTGCGGCGTGATCGTGGCGGCGACGCCGGCGCGCGCACTTTGCACGAATTCCGCGGCGATGCGCGTCGTGATGTGCTCGAACACCACCTTCAGGCGCGGTACGCGTTCGACGACGCGGCTCAGCACACGGTCGATGAAGACCTGCTCGCGGTCGAAGACGTCGACGTCGCCCGCAGTCACTTCGCCGTGCACCTGCAGCACGAGCCCGTGTTCGGCCATGGCTTCGAGCGCGGGCCACACTTTGTCGATCGCGGTCACGCCGGCGTCGGAATGCGTCGTGGCACCCGCCGGGTACAGCTTGGCGCCGACGACGAAACCGCTGGCTTGCGCCCTGCGAATCTCGTCGGGCGAGGTGCTGTCGGTCAGGTACAGCGTCATCTGTGGTTCGAACGCCAGGCCGGCCGGGACGGCTGCCACGATGCGCGCGCGGTACCCCGCCAGCGCGTCCGTGGTCGTCATCGGCGGCTGCAGGTTCGGCATCACCAGCGCGCGGCCGAATTGCCTCGCAGTGAAGGGCACCACGGCCTCGAGTTGCGCGCCGTCGCGCACGTGCAGGTGCCAGTCGTCGGGCCGGCGCAACGTCAGCGTTTGCAGGGTAGGGTTCACGGCAGGGACCGCAACTGCCGGTCCAGTTCTGCGGCATCGCTGAGCAGGTGCACGGCGTAGCGCACCCCGAAGCCTGTCATCTCGGTCGGCACGTGGGCGAGTCCACCCTTTCTTTCAGACGGAGCGAGGTCGACGTGCACCCAGGGCACAGTCGTCTCGACGAACCGGCTGAGGAAGCGTGAGGCCAGGATGTGGTCGCCCTTGCTGTCGAGCGTGCACTGCAGGACATCAGCGCCGGGACACTCGAGCTCCGTATCGAAATCTTCGTCCATCGGGAAGCACCAGACGCGCTCACCGCTGCGGCGTCCGGCCTGTTGCAGCCAGTCGTGCAGGCCCGCGCGGTTGGTGAACGCGCCTGCGTAGCGATCGGTCAGGGCATTGACGCAGGCGCCGGTCAGCGTCGCGAAATCGAGCACGAAACGCGGTTTTTCGCGCGAGGCGAGCGTCAGCGTGTCCGCCAGCACCATGCGGCCCTCGGCGTCGCTGTGCACGACCTGGATGGTCACCCCGTTGAGCGCGCGCACGATTTCCTGCGGGCGGAACGCATTCGGACCGATCTGGTTCTCGGTGATCGCGAGCCAGCAGTCGATCGGATACGGCGCTTCGAGCCGTGTCAGCGCGAGCAGCGAGCCGACCGCGACGGAGCTGCCCTGCATGTCGCCATGCATCGTGTACATGCCGCGATGCGGCTTGAGGTTGATGCCGCCCGTGTCGAAGCAGATGCCCTTGCCGACGAGCGCAATCCCGGTCGCGCCCCTGCTTGCCCCCGTGGGGCGCGATCGCTTTGGCCGATAGCCGAGCCGCACGATGCCCGCGCCACGGTGCGGGTTGGCGCGGGCGACGGCGAGGAACGCGCCGGCACCCAGCTTCTCGAGCTGGCCGATGCCGTAAAACCTGAACGACCAGCCTTCGCGGCGCGCGAGTTTCTGCAGCGCGGCACGATAGCCAATCGAGTCGAGCACGTTGGGTGGCAAAGTTGCCAGCCAGCGCGCGAGGTGATTGCCCGCTGCGATGGCGCGGCTGCGGTCGTAAAGCGCCGAGTGCCGATCGGCGATGTGGACGTGCGCGAGATCGTGCGCAACCGTGGGCTTCGATTTCTGCTCGGGCATCGGGGCCGCGTGAGCAAGTACGGCAGCCAGCACGGCTTCCAGCGCGGCAGCCCGTTCGCCGGGCGCCGTGAATTCGTTGGCATGGATGTGCAGGCGTGTCACGCCGGGCTTGAGCACCTCTCGCGCCAGCTTGCCGGCGAGGTCCAGCCGCTCGAAACCCGTTGCGCCGGGTTTCACGAAGCCGACGACGACGAGGGTCTGGCTGCGATTTGACAGTCGCGTCACGAGGATCGGCGATTCCTGGCCACTGCGCTGATGCGCCCGCAGCAGTTTTCGCCACACGGCGGCCTGTGGCAGCTGGTCGACCGCCTGGACCAGCCCGGCCTTCTTTTCGAGCAGGACAACCGCGCCGTCGGCACGCGACAGGGTCGCGTCCGACAGGACGAGCGGTTGCACCGACACGTCGATTTTCAGTTCGGGCGGAATCACTGCTTGCATGGGGAAAACCTTGACCCTGATCGGCCCGGACCGGATCATTGCCGGACGCATTCTGCGTGCAGCGCGCGAGCCGATTACGCGCGCTCCGGCGCGGCGGCATGCTAACAGGCCGTGCCGGGCAAATCATTACCGCCCAGCGGCTGGCGTCGCGTTTCCGACACGGATGGAGACTTTGACTGATGTTCGAAACGTCCAAGATCGACGACGCCGATCCCGCCGAAACGCGCGAGTGGCTGGAATCCATCGATTCCGTGCTGAAGACGCAGGGATCCGAGCGGGCACACTACCTGCTCGAGCGCATCATTGATTTCACGCGCCGTTCCGGTGCGTACCTGCCGTTCAAGCCGAACACGGCCTACGTCAACACCATTTCGACCGGGCAGGAGCTCGAGTACCCCGGCGATCGCGCGCTCGAGCGACGCATCGAGGCCTACCTGCGCTGGAACGCGATGGCCATGGTCGTGCATGCCAACCGGCAGAGCTCGGAGTTCGGTGGGCACCTGGCGAGCTACGCATCGGCGGCGACGCTGTACGAAGTCGGCTTCAATCACTTCTGGCGCGGGCCGAGCGAGCAGCATCCCGGCGACATGGTCTTCATCCAGGGCCACTCGGCGCCCGGCATCTATGCGCGCGCGTACCTCGAAGGCCGCCTGACCGAGGACCAGCTGAACCGCTTCCGCCACGAAGTGGGCGGTGGCGGCCTTTCGTCGTATCCGCATCCCTGGCTGATGCCGGACTTCTGGCAGTTCCCGACGGTGTCGATGGGCCTCGGCCCGATGATGGCCATCTACCAGGCGCGCTTCATCCGCTACATCGAGCACCGCGGCATCGTGCCGGTGAGCGATCGCAAGGTCTGGGCTTTCCTCGGCGACGGCGAAATGGACGAGCCGGAGTCGCTCGGCGCGATCACGATGCCGGTGCGAGAGAAGCTCGACAACCTGGTGTTCGTCATCAACTGCAACCTGCAGCGGCTCGACGGACCCGTGCGCGGCAACGGCAAGATCATCCAGGAACTGGAAGCCGCCTTCCTCGGCGCCGGCTGGAATGTCATCAAGGTGCTGTGGGGTCGCCGCTGGGATCCGCTGCTGCAACAGGACACCAAGGGGCTGCTGCGCCGGCTGATGATGGAGTGCGTCGACGGCGAATACCAGAACTTCAAGGCCAAGGGCGGCGCCTACACGCGCGAGCATTTCTTCGGCAAGGATCCGGAACTGAAGGAAATGGTCGCCAATATGTCCGACGAGGACATCTGGCACCTGAACCGCGGCGGTCACGACGCGCGCAAGGTCTTTAACGCCTACCAGGCGGCCATCAAGCACACGGGCCAGCCGACGGTCATCCTCGCCAAGACGGTGAAGGGGTTCGGTCTCGGCCGCACCGGCGGCGAAGCGCAGAACATCACGCACCAGCAGAAGAAGCTCGACGACGCTGCGCTGCGCGAATTCCGCGACCGCTTCAACATCCCGGTATCGGACGCAGACATCGCGAGCCTGCCGTACTTCCGACCGGCGGAGAACAGCGAAGAACTCAAGTACCTGCAGGGCCAGCGCAAGGCCCTCGGCGGCTACCTGCCGCAGCGCAGTGACCGCGCGCCGCCGCTCAGGACGCCGGCGCTCGAAGCGTTCAAGGCCGCTGCTCGAGTCCTCGGGCGATCGCGAGATCTCCACCACCATGGCGTTCGTGCGCATCCTGACGTCGCTGCTGAAGGACAAGAACATCGGCAAGAACATCGTGCCGATCGTGCCCGATGAAGCGCGCACCTTCGGCATGGAAGGCCTGTTCCGGCAGATCGGCATCTACTCCTCGATGGGCCAGCTCTACACGCCGCAGGATGCGGACCAGCTGCTGTACTACCGCGAGGACAAGAAGGGCCAGATCCTCGAGGAAGGCATCAACGAAGGTGGCGCGATGTGCAGCTGGATCGCGGCGGGCACCGCCTACGCGAACCACGGCGTCAACATGGTGCCGTTCTACATCTACTACTCGATGTTCGGCTTCCAGCGCATCGGCGACTTCATCTGGGCCGCGGGCGACATGCAGGCGCGTGGCTTCCTGCTGGGCGCCACGGCAGGCCGCACGACGCTGGCGGGCGAAGGCCTGCAGCACCAGGACGGCCACAGCCAGCTGGTCGCGACGACGGTGCCCAACTGCCGTGCGTACGACCCGGCGTATGCGTACGAACTCGCGGTGATCGTGTGGGACGGGCTGCGCCGCATGTATGCGGAGCGCGAGTCGATCTTCTATTACATCACCTGCATGAACGAGACCTACGTGCAACCGGCGCTGCCGCAGGGTGCGGAGGCGGGCATCCTCAAGGGCATGTACCTGCTCAAGCGCGGCGGCAAAGGCAAGGTGCGCGCCAACCTGCTCGGAGCGGGCACCATCCTGCGCGAGGTGATCCGGGCCGCCGAGGTGCTGGAGCAGGATTTTGGCGTTCCAGCCGACGTCTTCAGCGTGACGAGCTTCTCCGAACTGCGACGCGAGGCACTCGATGCCGAGCGCTGGAACCTGCTGCATTCGGAGCAGCCGCCGCGGGTGCCTTACGTGCAGGAGGTGCTGGGCGAGCAGCAGGGTCCATTCGTCGCGGCGACCGACTACATGCGGCTCGTGGCCGACCAGATCCGCCAGTGGGTGCCGGGCACGTTCCACGTGCTGGGCACGGACGGCTACGGCCGCAGCGATTCGCGCGCAGCCCTGCGCGGCTTCTTCGAGGTCGACCACCGCTACATCGTGCTGGCTGCGCTCAAGTTGCTGGCGGACGAAGGCAAGCTCGACCGCGCGACGGTGCTGAGTGCGATCGAGCAGTTCGGGATCGACCCCGAAAAGCCGAACCCGGTGACGGTCTGAGCACGGGGTGAACAGCGTGGCAAGCAACGGGCTCATCGAAATCCGCGTCCCGGATATCGGCAACTACAAGGACGTCGAAGTCATCGAAGTCAGCGTGAAGGCGGGCGACAGCGTTGCCCTTGAAAGCACGCTGATCACGCTCGAGACCGAGAAGGCGACCATGGACGTTCCGTCCACGACCGCGGGCACGATCAAGGAGGTGATGGTCCAACGTGGCGCGCGAGTGTCGCAGGGCGACGTCATTGCCGTCGTCGAGGCTACCGCGTCTGCTGTCGCTCCCGCTCCTCCCCCTCCAACTGCGGCGGGCGGTCGGCAGAGGCCGGTGAGGTCACTGGCAAGCCCCGCACCGCAGCCTGCCGCGCCGCTGCGGCAGGAGAGGCAGCGCAAAGACGCAGGCGCGAGCTGGCATTGACGAGCCAGGATTCGCTCGGGCGCACGCGAGTCCTTCGATCCGCAAGCTCGCACGCGAGCTGGGCGTCGACCTGACGAAGGTCCAGGGCACGGGCGACAAGGGCCGCATCACCGACGTCGACGTGAAGGCCTACGTGAAGCGCATCCTGTCGTCCGGCGGCGTTGCGACTCCGGGCGCTGCGGCGCTGCCCCGCGTGCCCGTCGTTGACTTCGCGGCGTTCGGGCCGGTCGAGCGCAGGCCGTTGACGAGGATCCAGAAGATTTCGGGGCCGCGGTTGCATGCAAGCTGGGTGAACCTGCCGCACGTGACGCAGTTCGACGAGGCCGACATCACCGAGCTGGAGCAGGTTCGCGCCAGCCTGAAGCCGCAGGCGACGGAACGCGGTCTCAAGTTGACGCCGCTCGCGTTCGTGATCCGCGCCTGCGTGCAGGCCCTGCAGCAGTTTCCGCAATTCTGCGCATCGCTCGACGCGGATGCCGGCGAACTCGTCTACAAGAAATACGTGCACATCGGCTTCGCAGCCGATACCCCCAATGGCCTCGTGGTGCCGGTCTTGCGCGATGCCGATCGCAAGGACGTTTTCGAACTTGCGCGTGACCTCGCGGAGCTCAGCGAAAAAGCCCGTGCCGGCAAGCTCTCCGCCGCCGAAATGCAGGGCGGCTGCTTCACGATTTCCAGCCTGGGTGGGATCGGCGGCACGGCTTTCACCCCGATCATCAATGCACCCGAAGTGGCGATCCTCGGCGTGTCGCGCTCAGTGCACAAACCGGTCTACCGGGACGGCAGTTTCGTGCCGCGCCTGATGATGCCGCTGTCGCTTTCGTACGATCACCGCGTCATCGACGGCGCGGCAGCCGTCCGCTTCACTTCGTTCCTGGCGGCAGCGTTGAACAACGTGGACGGCCTGCTGCGGGCGATTCCATGACTGGCGCACGGCTCCCGGCGGCGTCAACGTTCGAAGTGCGCCTGCCGGACCTGGGTACACCGGGCGAAGTCACCGTGCTCGAGCTGCTGGTCAAGGTCGGTGACCAGGTCGAGAAGGAGCAGGCGCTGCTCACGCTCGAAAGCGAGAAAGCGACCATGGACGTGCCCGCGACGGCCGCTGGCAAGGTGTCGCGAATCCTCGTGGCGGCGGGCGACAAGGTGTCGACGGGCACAGCCGTGCTCGAACTCGAAGGACCCGGCGAGATCGTGGCGGAGAAAGGCGAGGGCGCCGATGGCCGCGGCTCCGGCACAGGCGACACCGCGCCAGAGCGAGCCCTACGGTGGCGAACCGTACCTCGACACCGTCCCGATCGAGCCGCTCAAGGCCAGCGTGCCGGCGGAGAATGACGCTGCAGCGCCGGACTCGATACCTGTGGTTGCGCCGTCGCCCTTGCCGGCCAGTTTCGATTACGACGTGCTCGTCATCGGTGCGGGCCCCGGGGGATACACCGCGGCGTTTCGTGCGGCGGATCTCGGCCTCAAGGTGGCGCTGGTCGAGCGCTGGCCGACGCTGGGCGGCGTGTGCCTCAACGTCGGCTGCATTCCGTCCAAGGCGCTGCTGCATGCGGCGAAGGTCATCGAGGAGGCGGATGCGATGGCCGCGCATGGCATCGAGTTCGGTGCCCCGACGATCGACGCAGCCAGGCTGCGCGACTGGAAGAACAAGGTGGTGGGGCGCCTGACGACGGGCCTCACCGGCCTGGCCAGGCAGCGCAAGGTCACCGTCATCCGTGGCGTCGCGGTGTTTGCCGACACCCATGCCGTCAACGTGACTGGCGACGACGGTAGCGACCAGCGCGTGACTTTCGCGCACTGCGTCATCGCCGCGGGATCCGAGTCGTTGCGGTTGCCAGGCCTGCCCGACGATCCGCGCATCATCGACTCCACCGGCGCACTCGAACTCGACCTGCCACGGCGCATGCTCGTCGTGGGCGGCGGCATCATCGGGCTCGAGATGGCGACGGTGTACGCCGCCCTCGGTGTGAAGGTCGGTGTCGTCGAACTGACGGACGGCCTGATGCCCGGCTGCGATCGCGACCTCGTGCGTCCGCTCGAAAAGCGCATCTCGACCCGGTACGAGACCGTGATGCTGCGCACCAGGATCACCGGCATCGAGGCGCTCGGCGAGGGCCTTCGGGTCACGTTCGAAGGCGAGAAAGCCACTGGGCCGCAAATGTACGACAGGGTGCTCATTGCGGTCGGCCGCACGCCGAATGGCAAGCGCCTGCAATGCGAAGCCGCGGGCATCGTGGTCAATGACCGCGGCTACATCCCCGTCGACCGGCAGCAGCGCACGAACGTGTCACACATCTTCGCCATCGGCGACGTCGTCGGACAGCCGATGTTCGCGCACAAGGCCACGCACGAAGCCAAGGTGGCGGCGGAAGTCATTGCCGGCCACAAGCGCTTCTTCGATGCGCGCGCGATCCCGTCGGTTGCCTATACCGATCCCGAGGTCGCCTGGGCCGGCCTCACGGAGACCGAGGCGAAAGCGAAGGGCATCGCCTTCGAGAAGGCGGTGTTCCCTTGGGCGGCGAGCGGACGCTCGCTGGCCAACGGCCGCGACGAAGGCTTCACCAAGCTGCTGTTCGATCCGCAGACGCATCGCGTCATCGGTGGCGGCATCGTCGGCACCAGCGCCGGCGACCTGATCAGTGAGGTGGTGCTGGCGATCGAGATGGGCGCGGATGCGGCCGACGTCGGCCTCACGATCCATCCGCATCCGACGCTGTCCGAAACGGTGGCCATGGCCGCCGAGGCGTTCGACGGCACGCTCACCGACCTTTATCTGCCGCAGCGCACCACCGCCAGCAAATAACCTGCGCGTTACAGGAGTTTGCGCAACGACTCCAGGTAGTGTGCCTCGTCCGGCGGCAATCCCACACGTTGTGCGTTCCACAGCGCCTCGCCGAGACGTTCGATCATGGCGTGCTCGGCGTCGTGCACGTCGCCGAGCCTGGCGGTCAGTGAGCGGTGGACGACGGCGATGCCGGCCGGTCGATCCGTTGCAACCTGTTCACGGATGGCGAGATGCAGTCCCATGTGCAGGAACGGATTTGTCTGGCCATCCTCCGGGGTGTAATCACGTTCGAGTGCTGCCGGTCCCGACTCGAGCAGTTGCGCGTACTCCGGATGCAGCGCGACGACGCGGATGATCTGGTCCTCGACCGGCTCGACTGGCAGCGACGCCCGGTGCTTGTGCCAGGCCTCGAGGTACATGCGCCGCAGCGACGAACGGCCCTGGTCGTGGAAGAACGGCATCAGTGGCTGCCTCTCGCCGCGGGCGACGGCTTCCCAGGCTTTGCCAAAGGCAGGGCGGTTGCCGGCGGCAACGTCTTGTCCTCGAACGCGCACAAATCGGCCAGCGGGCAGCGCGGACACTCGGGTTTGCGTGCCTTGCAGACATAGCGGCCATGCAGCAGCAGCCAGTGATGCGCGTTGAGCAGGTACTCCGCGGGAATGACCCGGAGCAGGCCGTCCTCGACGGCGCGCGGTGTGTCGCCGTGGGCCAGGCCCAGGCGATTCGCGACACGGAAGATGTGCGTGTCCACGGGCATCGTCGGCAGGCGGAAGGCACTGTTGAGCACGACGTTCGCCGTCTTGCGTCCCACGCCCGGCAGCTCCTCGAGGGCCTCCCGATCCGCGGGCACGGCTCCGCCATGGCGCTCGATCAGTAACCGGCAAGTGGCGAGGATGTTTTTCACCTTGCCAGGGTAGAGACCGATCGTCTTCACGCAGGACGTCAACCCCTCAGCGCCCAGCGCGATGATCCGTTCCGGCGTGTTCGCGACCGGGAACAATTTGCGCGTCGCGACGTTCACACTCTTGTCGGTGGCCTGCGCCGAAAGGATCACCGCGATCAACAGTTCGAACGGCGTGGCATGCTCGAGTTCGGTGACCGGATGTGGATTCAACGCCTGCAGCCGCTCGAAGAGCTCGCGAACCTGCGCCGGCTTCATGTCGCGGCTGCCTGCCGCGCCTGGCGCCAGGCCAGGCCGAGTCCGAGCAGGATGAAGGCGCCAGGCGGCAGCAGCGCGAGCAGGAACCCGTGCTGCTCGCTGATCAGGTGCAACCCGGACGACGGCCCACCGGTACCGAGCAACGCGTGCAGGTCGCCGCCCAGGCTGCCGCGGCCGAGCACTTCGCGCACACTGCCCAGCGCGACCAGCACGACCAGGAAGCCGCCGCCCATCGCGAAGCCATCCAGCAGCGCGTTGCCAACGGGCTGTCGTGAGGCGAAAGCTTCCGCACGTGCCAGCACCAGGCAGTTGGTGACGATGAGCGGCAGGAAGATACCGAGAGCGGCGTGCAGCCCGGGCAGCCAGGCCGCGAGCGCGAGTTCGACCGCCGTGACCAGCGCGGCGATCAGCAGGACGAACACCGCGATACGAATCTCGGCGGGTAACGACCGACCCACCAGAGCGACCAGGCCGTTGCTGGCGATCAGCACCGCCAGGGTCGCCAGTCCGAGCCCGAGGCCGCTGCCGAGCGACGTGGTGACCGCCAGCAGCGGACACAGCCCGAGCAGTTGCACGAGCCCCGGATTCTGGTCGCGGAAACCGGCGCGGAGGATGGCGGCAGGCGTCATGGCTGAATTGTAGCCGGGGTGGCCAGCAACTCGTCGCCCGGCAACTCGTTGCCCAGTAACTCATCGCGATGACGGGCGAAAAACTCCAGCGTGCGGCCGACGGTCCCGACCACCGCGCGCGAGGTGATCGTGGCGCCCGTGTACTGGTCGAAATCGCCGCCGTCCTTGCGGACACGCCAGCGCGTCGCTGCGGGATTGCCCAGCGACCTGCCGGTGAATCGCTGCATCCAATCCGACCTGGCTGCGTCGATGAAATCGCCCAGTCCGGGAGTCTCGTGGTGACTCACGGTGCGTACACCGAGAACCGTCCCATCGGGCGCGACTGCGATCAGCAGGCGGATTGCGCCTGAGTAACCATCCGGCGCGACGGGTTCGAGCACGACCGCGACCGGTTGGCCGTGGAACCGGGCACGGTACGCGGTGACGGCTTCCGTCGTGCCGAGCAGCTCTGGATCGCGCAACGTCACGGTGTCGGCGAGCAGGTCGTTGTCGTGCGGCAGTCCGCCGAGCACATGGTCGAAGCGGGCAAGTTCGCGCGCGCGTGCCGTCGCGGCGATCCGGTCGCGCGTGGCTTCGTGGACGACGGCCACGAGACCGAAGGCTGCGATCGCCGCGGCCGCCAGCACGATGGCGGCGCGAACGCTGCGGCGCGCAGGCGGCTCAGGGTTGCCGGCCATAGATCCTGGGGACGGTGTAGCGGTCGATGAATGGCACGGCGAGGTTCATCAGCAGCACGGCGAATGCAAAGCCGTCCGGATAGCCGCCCCAGGTGCGAATGATCCAGGCGAGCAGCCCGATTCCGGCTCCATACCACAAGCGTCCGCGATCGCTGGTCGCTGCCGAAACGGGGTCCGTTGCGATGAAAAACGCAGTCAGCATCGTGGCGCCGGAGAATGCCTGCATCGCCGGACCCAGCGCGTTTCCGGAATCCAGGCCGTGCGCGATGAAGGACGGCACGAGCAGGCCGCCGAGCACGGCCACGGGGATGTGCCAGCGCACGATCCTGCGGAGCATCAGGTACAGGCCTCCTGCGAGCGCCGCGAGATTGATCCAGGCAAAGCCGCGTGCGCCGAGCGTCCCGGCAATGTCCCCGCGCGCCAGCAGTTCAGGCAGCGTGTAGCGCAGGTCGAGCCCGCTGCGAATCGAGTCGAGTGCGGTCGCTCCGGTGTACCCATCCCAGTGTGTGGTCAGGTCCGCGCCGTAAAAGCTCGCCACCGACATCCGCGCGAGCTCGGACCAGGAGCGAGAGCCTTCGACGTCCATCGGCACGGGCCAGCGTGTCATCTCCGCGGGGAACGACACGAGCAGGATCGCGTAACCCACCATCGCAGGATTGAATGGATTCTGGCCGAGTCCGCCGAAGACGTGCTTGCCGAGCAGGACGGCCAGCGCCGTGCCGAGCGCACCGAGCCACCACGGCAGCAGCGGTGGGATCGAGAATGCCAGCAGGAACGCGGTGACCAGCACGCTGCCATCCTTGAGTGCAGGTGCTGCGTCACGCCCGCGCCACCGCAGCGCCGCGGCCTCAGCGAGCAGAGCCGTGACGCATGCGACGGCCAGTTGCAGCAGCAACCCGGGGCCGAACAGCACGACGTGAGCCATGCCTGCGGGCAGCAGTGCGAACAGCACTTGGAACATGACGCGCGGCACGGTGTAACCGGCGATGACATGCGGCGCGGGCGAGGTATCGAAGCGCATGTCAGTTCGAGTCGCCTGCGGAATCGTCGTCCGGTCGCCGCGCGCGATCACGGACGCTTTCGAAGGTCTGCTGTTCGGCGGTCGCGGCTTCCTGCTGCCGGCGCTTGCGCAGTCCGTGACGTTCCCGCGCATCCGCCGCCTTCTGCGCCATCGCTGCGGCCTCCTGCAGGCGACGCCTCGCGTCACGAAAGCGATCGGCGAGCAGAATCTGGCTTGGACAGACGTAATCGCACAGGCCGCAATCGATGCAGTCGCTCAAGCCGAGCTGGCGCAACGTGTCGTGCGCGTCCGCGTGCGCCGCCCGGAGCAGTTGCTGCGGCAGCAGTCCGGCGGGGCACACGCCGGCACAGTCGCCGCAGCGGATGCACGGCACCTCGACGGCCTCGAGCCTTGAACCGATGTCGTCCCGCGTCGCGACGAAGATGCAGTTCATCGACTTGGTGAGTCCGACCTCGTCAGATGGCAAGGCACGACCGGTCATGCTGCCGCCGGCAATCAGGCGCAGCGGCGTATCTCGGTAACCGCCGGACGCTGCGATGAGCGCCGCGAGCGGTGCGCCGATCGGGGCGCGGACGTTGCCAGGGTGTTCGACACCGCTGCCGGTGACGGTCACGACGCGAGAGAGCATGGGCTCTCCACGCGTGGCCCAGTGCGCGACGGCCGCTGCGGTCGCCACGTTCTGGCAGACCACGCCCGCGTCTGCCGGCAGGCCGCCCGCGGGCACTTCGACGCCGACGACCGCCGTGATCAGCTGGCGCTCGGCGCCTTGTGGATACACCGCGGGAACCACTGCGAGCGTCAGGGCTTCGTCACGCAGGCGCTCGATCGCGCTGGTCACGGCTGCAATGGCTGCGGGCTTGTCATCCTCGATCGCGATGACGCAACGCTCGGCGCTGGCAGCGCGTCGCAGGATGAGCGCGCCGAGCACGACGTCGTCCGCGGCGGAGCGCATCAGTGCGTCGTCACAGCAGATCCATGGTTCGCATTCCGCGCCGTTCAGCACGAGCGTGTGCGCACCGAGGTTGCGTGCATAGGCCAGCTTGGTCGCGGTCGGAAAGCCCGCGCCGCCGAGGCCGGCGATACCCGCGTCGCGCAAGCGCTGGACGAGTTCGTCCGGACTGAGCGCAGCGAGGTCGGCGACGGGGCGGACGCTGTCGTCGATCCGGTTCGAGGCGTTGCCGTCGATCACGATACAGACGCTGCGACCGCTCGGGACAGCGGCCTCGCGTGTCTCGATCGCGACGACGATGCCGGCGAGCGACGCGTGCACGGCGGATGCGTACGGGTGGCCTGCGTGGGCGACGAGCGTGCCCGCGGCCACGGCTTCTCCCACCGTTACGACGGGTTCGGCGCTGTACCCCGTGCCTTGATCGAGCGCGAGCACCACTTGCGGGGGCAGTGGCAGTTCGACGATCGGTGTGCCGCACGCCTGCTGCTTGTGCGCGTCGAGCGCGAGGCCGGCGGGGAATGTGGGGCGGGCTGCCATCACGCCGCACGCGGCTGGGAATAGCGCCGCGACACGGCCGGGGCGGGGCGCAGTTCGATGCAGTCGACGGGGCAGGGCGGCAGGCAGAGCTCGCAGCCCGTGCATTGCCGCGTGATCACCGTGTGCATCTGCCGGGATGTGCCGACGATGGCATCGACCGGGCAGGCGGGCAGGCAGCGCGCGCAACCGATGCACCTGGCCTCGTCGATCCATGCCACCTGCGCGGGCTTCGGCACGCCGAACTCGGGATCGAGCGGGCGCAGCGCACGATCAAGTAACTCGGCGAGCGCGCGTACCGTTGCCTCCCCGCCTGGCGGGCAGCGATCGATTTCCGCCGCACTGCTTGCGATGGCGGCTGCGTAGGGCCGGCAACCCGGGTAGCGGCATTGACCGCACTGCGTCTGCGGCAGCAGCGCGTCGATGCGCTCCACCAGCGAGTCGGCGTTGGGTTCGATGCGCGCGGCTGCCCAGCCGAGCGCGACGCCGAGCGTGACGGCGAGTGTCGCTGCCACCAGCACTGCGATGAGGATCGCGCCGGCGTTCACCGTGCGCCCAGCCCGGCGAAACCCATGAAGGCGAGCGCCATCAGGCCCGCCGTCACCAGCGCCACGGGCGCGCCGCGGAAGGCTCGCGGCACGTCGGCCGTGTCCAGGCGTTCGCGCAGCGCCGTGAACAGCAACAGCGCCAGTCCGAAGCCGGCGCCGGCGCTCGCACCGAAGACGAGCGACTCGAGCAAGCCGTGCTGGCGATCGACGTTCAACAGCGCCACGCCCAGCACGGCGCAGTTGGTCGTGATCAGCGGCAGGAAAATGCCGAGTAACTGGTGCAGGAGAGGGCTCGTCGCCCGCACCATGATCTCGGCAAACTGCACGACTCCTGCGATCAGCAGGATGAAGACCAGCGTGCGCAGGTACTCGAGACCCAGCGGCACCAGTACCCACTGCCACAGGGCGAAGCTCAGGCCCGAGGCGAGGGTGAGCACGAACAGGGTCGCGAGGGCCATGCCGACCGCGGCCTCGAAGCGGCGGCTCACGCCGATGAACGGGCAGAGCCCGAGGAAGTTCGACAGGACGAAGTTGTTGACCAGGCTCGCTCCGAGCGCGAGCAGCAGCAGCTCGGTCATGGGCTCCTCGTCGCCGGTGTCACTTCACCTTCATGCCGGGCGTCGCGCCCGCATCGGGGGAGAGCAGGAAAATCTCCTGTCCGCCGGGCCCGGCCGCGAGCACCATGCCTTCGGAGAGCCCGAAGCGCATCTTGCGCGGCGCGAGATTGGCCACCACGACCGTCAGTCGACCGACGAGCTGCGCGGGTTCGTAGGCTGAGCGAATGCCCGCGAAGATCTGCCGCTGGCCGAGTTCGCCGAGATCGACGCCAAGCCTGAGCAGCTTGTCCGCACCGTCGACGAGTTCGGCCGAGTCGATGCGCGCGATACGCAGGTCGACCTTCATGAAGTCGTCGATCGACAGCTCCGCGGGCGGAGCGACGAGTTCGGCGGACTTTGCCGCAGACGTCGCGGCGACTTTTGCCGGTTTCGCCGCAGACTTTGCCGTGACCACTGGAACAGTCGTGGCAGCCGCCTCCGGCGCGCTGACGGGCTTCAGGCTCTCGGCCGAGGCAGCGAGCAGCGCCTTGACCGCGGCCGGGTCGACCCGCGTTGCCAGCGGCTCGTAGGCGTTGATCGCCGTGTCGAGAAGTGGCGTGGCTGCGTCGGCCCAGTTCTGCGAGGGCAATCCGAAAAATTTCTCTGCGCCCGCAGCGAGCCTCGGCATGACGGGCTTCAGGTACACCGCGAGCACGCGGAACAGGTTGATGCCTTGCGTGCAGACGGCCTGCACTTCGGCGGCACGCGCCGGATCTTTCGCCATGAGCCAGGGCTTCTGCTGGTCGATGTAGAGGTTTGCACGATCGGTGAGCGACATGATTTCACGCATCGCGCCAGCGAGATCACGACCTTCGTACAGCGCGGCGACGCGTTCGCCGGCCGCAGCGAATTCGCCCTGCAGGGCCGCATCTGCGAGCGTGGAGGCCAGCCTGCCGGCCGAGCCCCGCGTAATGAACCCCGCACACCGGCTTGCGATGTTGACGAGCTTGCCGACGACGTCGGAATTCACCTTGGCCACGAAGTCGTCAAGGTTGAGGTCGAGATCTTCGACGCCGTCGCCGAGGCGTGAAGCGAAGTAATAGCGCAGGTATTCCGCCGGCAGGTGATCGAGCCAGGTGCGCGCGGAGATCAGCGTGCCGCGCGATTTCGACATCTTCAGTCCGTTGACGGTCAGGAAGCCGTGCGCGAACACCGACGTCGGTGGCCGGTAACCCGCTCCCACCAGCACGGCCGGCCAGAACAGCGTGTGGAAATACACGATGTCCTTGCCGATGAAGTGATACACCTCTGCGTCGCTGTCCGGTTGCCAGTACCGGTCGAAATCCCGCCCGGTACGGCGGCAGTACTGCAGCAGGCTCGAGAGGTAACCGATGGGCGCGTCGAGCCAGACGTAGAAGTACTTGCCGGTTTCGCCCGGGATCCCGAAGCCGAAATACGGCTCGTCGCGCGAAATGTCCCAGTCGCGCAGGCCCGCGCTGAACCACTCGTCGAGCTTGGCTGTGACGGCGGACTGCAGGCGGTCGCCGCTCGTCCAGGCACGCAGCATCGGCTCGAAGTCGCCGAGCTTGAAGAACAGGTGCTCCGACTGCTTCTGCACGGGCGCCGTGCCGCTCACCACCGAAACGGCATGCAGCAGGTCGGCCGGCGTGTAGGTGGCGCCGCAGACCTCGCAGCTGTCGCCGTACTGGTCGAGCGCGCCGCACCTCGGGCACGTGCCGCGCACGTAGCGGTCGGGCAGGAACATCTTGGCCTGCTCGTCGTACGCCTGCACGATCGTCTCGCGCCGGATGTGGCCACCCGCGACGAGTCGGCGATAGATTTCGTAGGTGACCTCGCGATTCTCGTCCGAGTGCGTGGTGTGGAAGTTGTCGTACGAGATGTCGAACTCGCCGAAGTCGCGGCGCTGTTCGGCACCGACGCGCTCGATCAGCTGCTCGGGCGTGATGCCTTCCTGCCGGGCCTTGAGCATGATCGGCGTGCCGTGCGCGTCGCTCGCCCAGATGAACAGGCAGTCGTGGCCGCGCATGCGCTGGAACCGCACCCAGATGTCGGTCTGGACGTATTCGACGATGTGCCCCAGGTGCGGCGCGCCGTTGGCATACGGCAACGCGCTGGTGACGAGCAGGGTGCGCTTGGCGGGGGCGGTCATTGGGGCGGCAGGGTCCCGGGACGATGGACCTGTAATTATGCCAGTCAGGCGCCAAACCGTGGAGCGATGGGCCCTGCGGCGGATTTGGTACCTCTCCTGCGCCTTGGAAAGGCAGACACGCGGCGCAGGAGAGGTACCAAATCCACCGCCTGGACGTCCGCGCCTGAGTTCGCACTCGCCATGGGCGAGCGCTCGCACGGCGCATGTCGCCACAGCAGCGTCTGCTGCCGCTGCGCTGTCGGCGCATTGCTCGGAGTCTCGGTACGTCCTCCGCGCCGCGTGTCTGCCTTTCCAAGGCGCGGAGGACGTACCGAGACTCCGAGCAATGCGCAGGCTGAGGGCAGTCGACTTACGGCGTCCCGCCGAAGCGCAGTCGCTAGCGCGATGCCGAGGCCCCGTTCAACCCATGTCCTTGAACTGTTCGAACTGCGGCTTGTTCATGGCCTTTTCGTACGCCGCCCGGCCGCTGATCACGCCCTTGTCGAACAATTCCTTGATCGCCGAGTCCATGACGCGCATGCCATGGGCGCCGCCGCTCTGCATCGCGTTCTCGAGCTGGTCGAGCTTGCCTTGGCGGATCAGGTTGGAGACTGCCGGCGTGTTGATGAGGATCTCGAGCGCGGCGACCCGCCCGCGCTTGTCCGCGCGCAGGATCAGCTGCTGCGAGATCACGCCGCGCAGCGAGGTAGACAGCATGGTCCGCACGTGACTCTGCTTGTCGGCGGGGAAGGCGTTGACGATGCGGTCCACGGTGGGCGCGGCGCCGTTGGTGTGCAGGGTGCCCATCACGAGGATGCCCATCTCGGCCGCCGTGACCGCGATGCTCATCGTCTCGAGGTCGCGCAACTCGCCGACCAGCACGATGTCCGGATCCTCGCGCAGGGCCGAGTGCAGGGCCTCGGCAAACCCCGGACTGTGCAGGCCGACTTCGCGCTGGCTCACCAGGCAGTTCTTGCGCGGATGGACGAATTCGATCGGGTCCTCGATCGTGAGGATGTGGCCTTTCTCGCGTGCGTTGATGTCGTCGATCATCGCGGCCAGCGTCGTCGACTTGCCGGAGCCGGTCTTGCCGGTCACGAGGATCAGGCCGTTGTTGACGCGGCACAGGCTGCGCACGGCCGGCGGCATGTTGAGCTGTTCGAGCGTCAGCGCCTTCGACGGGATCGCTCGCAGCACGGCGCCGAGCCCGCCGATGTGCCTGAACACGTTGACGCGGAAACGCGAGACGCCCGGGATGGAATAAGCAAAATCGGCACCGTCTTTTTCCTCGAGCTGCTGCAGCGCGCGGCGCGTGATGAAGTCCATGATCGTGTCGTGCACCAACTGCTTCTCGAGTGGCGCATCGCGCAGCGACTGCAGCTCGCCGTTGTAGCGGATGCGCGGCGGGTCGCCGGCGACGAAATGCAGGTCGGAGCCGCCGCGCCTGACCACTTCCAGCAGGAATTCATCGATGCGTCGCGGCGTGTGCTGCGGCGTTTCAGGACTGGCGACCTGTGTCGTGGTTTCGGTGGACATCAGAGTCCCTGCGTCACGTCGGCCTTGAGGATCGCCGTGCCCTCGGGAACGTAACGGGCGAACGGCTTCTTGTCGATGGCATAGCTGAACGCGTCTTCCGGGTCGACTTCGCGAGACTGGACGGCAGCGAGCAGCGCCTGGTCGAGCGTCTGCATGCCTGCTTCGCGACCCGTCTGCACCTGCGAGGGAATCATGTGCGACTGCTCGGACGTGATCAGCTTGCCAATCGCCCGGTTCATCACCATCACCTCGCAGATCGCCTTGCGCGCGCGCAGGTCCGGCGTGCGTACCAGGAACTGGGTGACGACCCCGAGCAGGCTCTGCGACAGGAAGCTCTTGGTCTGCTCGCGTTCCTCCGCGGGCAGCGCGTCGACGATGCGATCGATCGTCTTGACCGCGCTGGTCGTGTGCAGCGTGCCGAGCACGAGGTGCCCGGTTTCCGCCGCCGTCATCGCCCAGCGCACCGTCTCCGCGTCGCGCAGTTCGCCGACCAGGATCACGTCGGGGTCCTCGCGCATGGCGGCCCGCACGCCCTCGGCAAAGGAGGGCAGATGCGTGTGCAGTTCGCGCTGGATCACCTGCGATTGCTTGCTACGGTGGACGAACTCGATCGGGTCCTCGAGGCTGATGATGTTGAGCCGGCGCGTCCGGTTCAGGTGGTCGATCATCGCTGCCAGCGTCGTCGACTTGCCCGTGCCGGTGGAGCCCGTGACCAGCACCATGCCCTGGTGGAAATCACAGAACTTCTTGACCACCGGCGGGAGGTTCAGCGAATCGAGCGACGGCACGTCGTTCGGGATGGTGCGGAACACCGCGCCGACGCCCGTGTCCTTGTGGAAGACGTTGACGCGGAATCGGGTGTTGTCCTCGGAGACGTACGAGAAGTCGACGTCGCGGCCCCTCCTGAACTGCTCCTGGTGCGCGGGCGTCAGGATCTCCGTGACGTAGGTTTCGAGTTCGGCCTCGGCGAGGTTGCGGAACTTGATCGGCAGCAGTTCGCCGTTCATGCGCAGCATCGGCGGCACGCCGACCGCGAGGTGGACGTCCGAGCAGCCTTGCGAGGCGCCGAGTTTCAGGAATGCGTCGATGCGCGCCAAGTCAGCCTCAGAGGTAACGTTCGAGCGCGGAACGCAGCTCGTCCATGGTCTGGAAGCGCCGTGCCTTGTCCACGGTCATCGCCTTGGTGACGATTTCGGACAGGCCCGGCGGAATGTTCGGGTTCACTTCGATCGGTGGCTTCGCCTTGCCCTGGACGTGCTGGTACATGACCGCCATGTGATCGCCGCGGTGGTAGGGCGGCTCGCCCGTCAGCATCTCATACAGGATCACGCCGAGCGAGTAGACATCGGCGCGTTCGTCGACCTTCTTGCCCAGGATCTGCTCGGGCGCCATGTATTTCGGCGACCCGATCACATAACCGGTCTTGGTGAGCTGGGTGTCGCCCTGATGCTGCGCGGCAGCCACGCCGAAGTCCACGATCTTGAGCAGGCCCGTGTCGTCGATCAGGACGTTGGCCGGCTTCAGGTCGCGGTGAATGATGCCCGACTGGTGGGCAACGGACATGCCGGTGGCGACGTCCATCGCGAAGCGCACGGCCTTGTCGACCGGGAGCGGCTTGTCGCCGATTTCGTGGCCCAGCGTATGCGACGGGAAGTACTCCATCGAAATCGCATAATTGCCGCGGATGAACAGGAAGTCATAGATGCGGATGACGTTGCGGTGCGTGATCTTGCGCGAGTAGCGCAGCTCGTGCACGAACCGCTTCATCATCTCCTCGTCCTGCGAGACGTTCGGGTTCAGGAACTTGAGGACCAGCCGTTCGTCGACGACCGTGTCTTCCATGAGCAGCACGGTGCCGAATGCGCCCTTGCCGATCTTCTGCAGGTACTTGTAGCGACCTTCGAGCACGTCGCCCGGCTTGAGGGCGGAGATGTCGAGGCGCTGTGCCGGCGCAGCCTCGCGCGCAAGCCCTTCGAAGTCCGTTTTTTCGGCGAGTAACGTCCGCGAGGGTTCGACCATGCGGGCCGCTCCCTGCTGTGCGTCGCGCACGCCCGTCGAGAAACGCGCGTCCATGTCCTCGACGGCACGCATCGCCGCGTGGCTCACCGTCGGATCGGCCGATTCCGCGCTGAAGGATTCGAGCCGCGCACGCACGGCGTCGGCGGAGTTGTCGTCCACCAGGCGCGCAAGCGCCGTAATGATCTCGAGCCGTGCTTCCTTGGAAGGGCTGGCGAGCAGCGGCATCAGCCGGGGGATCACGGCCGGATCGCCGAGTTTGCCGATGGCGCGGGCCACGGTCGGCAGCGATCGCTCGTCGCCAGTGCGGAGCAGTTCCAGCAGCGAGGGCAGGGCGCGGGGGCTGCCGATTTCAGCCAGCGCGTCCACTGCGCGCTCGCGCACCCACCAGTCGCTGTCGCGGGTGGCTTCGATCAGGAAACCAATGGCGCGTTCGTCCTTGGTCTGGTTCAGGATTTCGATCGCGGCCCGACGGATGTCCTCGTCCTGGTCGCGGATCAGCTCCAGCGCCGCTTCGATCACGCGTGGGCCGCCGATCTTGGCGAGCGCGTCCGCAGCGCGACTGCGCACCCACCAGTCGTCGTCCTTGATCGACTGCAGCAACTCCTTCACGTGCGCCACCGTGCCGATCTCGTTCAGCACCTCGACCGCGGCCCGACGGGCATTCTCGTCTTCATCCCGCAGCACGGCGATCAGGTGCCGCATCGTTTCGGGGTGATTGGCCCGCACGACGGCATCGATCGCCTTCTGCTGCGTCTCGACGTCCGGGTCGCGCAGGACTTCGCACAGCAGCCCGACGTCGACGTTGCCTTCGAAGCCGGCCAGCGCGTTCAGCACGGCCTGCCGCACGAACTTGTTGGTGTCCTTCAGCTGTCGCTGCAGCGACGCTGCGACGTCGCGCTTATTGAAGCGCGCCAGGATGTTGATGATGTGCGTGCGCGCGATCGGGTCCTTGCCCTCGAGTCGGCTCAGCAGTTCCGGGACGATGCTCGCGTCGGCGAGCTCCGAGACGATGCGGAACATGGCCGCTTTTTCGGCCGCGTCCTGGTTGTACGCGCGCTGCAGTACTTCGCGCGCATTGAGGCGCGACTTCTGGGCGGTGAGGATGCCGACGACCGTGCCCTTCGGCATCGCCGGCTGGTCGAGGAGGCCGAACAGCAGGTTGGCCGGGTAATTGCGCGAATTGGACAGTGCGGTCGCCGCCCCGGCAACGGTGCGCTGGTTGCCTTGCGTGAGACCGCTGGCAACGGCCGGGAACGACTTGTTGTCGAGCAAGGCCGTCAGCACCGCGACGAAGCCGGCGGTTTCCCGGTTGTCGGCGCTCGCCAGCGCGTCGAGGATGCGGGGTATCGCCGACGCGCCGAGACGCACGAGCTTCTCCAGCGACGACTTGTGACCGTCGCTGTCGTCGGCCGCCTTGATCTCGGCGATCAAGCGGTCAGCGCGCAGGTTCGTGAAAAAGCTCATGGGCGACGTAAGTGGATCATCTGCTCGTCACGGGCGGGGACGGTTTTTCCGTCCGGTGAATACGGTTGCACGTCGCTCCGTCGCCACCAGTGGGGCGAATGTCGGCGCATTATGCCACGCGAACCCGGAGCCCCGCGGGCTGCCGACCCGGAGCTGTACTCGGCCTGTTTCCGCTACAATCCCCGTCCGCCGGCGCATGCCGCCTCCACTGTCTTGATGGATTCCCGAATGCAGGACGAACGACTCGCCCGGGCCCGCCTCTTGGTCGCGAATTATGTCGAACCCTATCTGGGGATGCCTCTTGGCGCGGCCAAAGCTGTGAAGTCCGTCCGGTTCGAGGCCGACCGGCCCCTGGTGGAGGTCGAACTCGGCTTCCCGGCCGGAGGGTACGCCCGAACGCTCGCCGCCGAACTCCAGGCACTCTTGCGCCAGGCTCCCGGACTCGGGGACGCCACCGTGACCGTTGGCTGGCAGGTCGCGGCCCACGTCGCCCAGGGCCAGCTGCAGCCGCTGCCCGGCATCCGCAACGTGATCGCCGTGGCTTCCGGCAAGGGCGGGGTCGGCAAGTCCACTACTGCGGTAAACCTGGCGCTGGCCCTGGCCCTCGATGGGGCTCGGGTCGGGCTCCTCGACGCCGACATCTACGGACCCAGCCAGCCGCGCATGATGGGTCTGCAGGGCGAAAGGCCGGTCAGCCACGACGGCAAGCGCCTGCAGCCGCTCGCGGCGCACGGCATCAAGGTCATGTCGATCGGTTTCCTGATCGAGGAAGAGCAGCCGATGGTCTGGCGCGGCCCGATGGTCACGCAGGCCCTGCAGCAGTTGCTCAACGACACCGACTGGGGCGAACTCGACTACCTCATCGTCGACATGCCTCCGGGCACCGGGGACATCCAGCTGACGCTGTCGCAGCGCGTCCCGGTGAGCGGCGCCGTGGTGGTGACCACGCCGCAGGACATCGCGTTGCTCGATGCCCGCAAGGGTCTGCGGATGTTCCAGAAGGTGAACGTGCCGGTGCTCGGCATCGTCGAAAACATGAGCACGCACGTGTGTTCCAACTGCGGTCACGAAGAGCCGATCTTCGGCAGCGGCGGTGGCGTGCGCATGGCCGAGCAGTACGGCGTCAGCCTGCTCGGCCAGTTGCCGCTCGACATCCGAATCCGCGAAGAGACGGACGGCGGCCGTCCGACCGTGGTGGCGGAGCCCCGCAGCCGCATCGGCATTGCCTACCTCGACACCGCCCGCCGCACGGCGGCTAGGCTTTCCGTCGCTGCGCTCGGCGCGGCGGGCTTTCCCACGATCACCGTCGAGGACACCTGACCGTGAGCATCAAGTCGTGAGCATCAAATCGGACCGCTGGATCCGGCGCATGGCCGCAGACCACGGCATGATCGAGCCCTTCGAGCCCGGCCAGGTTCGCGTCGTCGACGGCCAGCGCATCGTCTCGTACGGCACTTCGAGCTACGGTTACGACGTGCGTTGCGCGGCCGAATTCAAGATCTTCACCAACATCAACTCGACGATCGTGGACCCGAAAGACTTCGACCACGGCTCGTTCGTCGATTTCGACGGCCCGGTCTGCATCATCCCGCCGAACTCGTTCGCGCTCGCGCGCACCGTCGAGTATTTCCGCATCCCGCGCAGCGTGCTGACGGTGTGCCTCGGCAAGTCGACGTATGCGCGCTGCGGGATCATCGTCAACGTGACGCCGCTCGAACCCGAATGGGAAGGGCACGTGACGCTCGAATTCTCGAACACGACGACGCTGCCCGCGAAGATCTACGCCAACGAGGGTGTGGCCCAGATGCTGTTCTTCGAATCCGACGAAGTCTGCGAGACCTCGTACAAGGATCGAGGCGGGAAGTACCAGGGGCAGCGGGGCGTGACGCTGCCGAAGGCGTAGCCTGCGGCGGAAGGGCAGGAAGGACAGGAAGGACAGGAAGGACAGGAAGGAGAGGAAGGAGAGGAAGGACAGGAAGGGCTGAAGCACTTCCTCCCTTCCTACGCTTCCTGTCCTTCCCTTCCTGTCCTTCCCGTCCTGTCCTTCCTCCCCTTCCTAACCCTTCGTCAACTTCACCAGCTTCATCTGCACCTCCGGCTTGCCCTTCCGGTACTGGATCGCCTGCACCGGCACGTAGCCGAGCGACTCCGCGTGCCACGTTTTCGTGACGCGGTTCGAGCCAGTGCGCTGGCTCGCCCAGACCTCGGCTTCGACCTGCCCGTAAGGCGTCATGACCTGCTGCGTGCCCTCCGGCCAGTAGCGGTACTCGCGCAACTTGCCGCCGGTGATGATCTTGAAGCCCTGCGGCTTCCGGCCAGCCAGCAGTTCGAGAATCATTGCCGCCTGCACGGACGACGTGTCGTGAGTTCCCGGCGTGAGTGGCAATGACACGGGCCTGCCTTCGAAAGTGCCGGTTACGGTGAGTGCGTTCCAGTCGAAGTCCAGCCGGACGTCTTTTTCCGAACTGTTCGAGCCGTCGTTGAAGTTGAACGACAGCGGGCGAATGCCGGCCGGGTTCACCTGGATCACGCTCCGTTCGTGCGCCTGCGAACTGATTGCGACACGCGCGAGCAGGGTCGGGAACACCCGGGTTTCATACTGCCACAAGCCTGCCGCAGTGCCGTGCTGGAAGCTCGATTCGATCTCGCCGCCGTTCAGGCCACGGTAGCTGACCTGGTAGCGGGCGGTGTAAGGCTGGAGGCCTGCGGGCGTAATTGCCTGATCGCCTAGGGCGATGCCTGGCGCGGCCAGCAGCCACGCTCCGGCGACCGCGGCGATCTGGGCGCGCCAAGTCGATTCCAGCCGCATCACGCACCTTCCTTCGTTTCGCAGCCGCACACCACCGGCGCGTCGAGCCGCTTGCCATCCAGCCAGGCCGCCCCGTCACGCATGGCGAGGCGACCCGCCGCAAACCAGCCGACGCAGCGCGGGTAGATCACATGCTCTTCGCGCAGGACGCGCGCGGCGAGCGAGTCCTCGTCGTCACCCGGCAGGATGGGGACCCTGGCCTGTAAGACCACCGGACCGCCGTCGAGTTCGGGCGTGACGAAATGCACGCTGGCCCCGTGTTCACGATCGCCCGCCGCGAGCGCGCGGCGGTGCGTGTGCAGACCGGCGTATCGCGGCAGCAGGGAAGGATGAATGTTGAGCATGCGGCCCGAGAAACGCAGCACGAACTCGTCGCTCAGGATGCGCATGAAGCCGGCGAGCACCACCAGTTGCGGCGCATGCGACTCCACGATGTCGCCGAGGGCGCGGCCGTAAGCCTCGCGATCGGGGAAGTCACGGGGCGACAGCACGGACGTGGCGATGCCCCGCGCCCGGGCCCAATCGAGCGCGCCGGCGTCCACGCGGTCGCTGACGACGGCCTCGATACGCACGGGCAACTCGCCCGCATCGGCGCGTGCGGCGATGGCCTGAGATTGCTGCCGCGCCCCGACACCAGCACGACGACGCGCAGCAGCGGAGTTGTGGCCGTCATTCGACGATGACGACCTCGCGGCTGCCGGAACGGACGGCGCCGATCACCGCTGCCGTTTCGCCGCAGGCGCGCAGGATTCCGAGCGCGCGATCGGCTTCGCCCGCGGGCACGCAGATCGTCATGCCCAGGCCGCAATTGAAGGTGCGATACATCTCGTCGCGGGCGATGTTGCCGACGCGCTGCAGCCAGTCGAAGACGACGGGACGCGGCCACAGCCGGGCATCGATCACGGCCTCGAGTCCGGCCGGCATGACGCGCGGAATGTTGCCGGTCGGGCCGCCGCCCGTGATGTGCGCGATGTTGTGCACCGGCACCGACTGCTGCAGCAGCTGCAGCACCGACTTCACGTAGATGCGCGTGGGTTCGAGCAGCAGGTCGTACAGCAGCTTGCCGTCGAGTTGCGTCGTGGGGCCGGCGCCGCTCAGCGCGAGCAGTCGCCGGACCAATGAATAACCGTTCGAATGCGCGCCCGAGGAGGCGAGGCCGATGATCGCGTCACCCGCACGCGTCCGGGTGCCGTCGATGATCTGGTCCTTTTCGACGAGACCGACACAGAAGCCCGCCAAGTCGTAGTCCTCGCCTTCGTACATGCCCGGCATTTCGGCGGTTTCACCGCCCACCAGTGCGCACCCGGCCTGCAGGCAGCCTTCGACGATGCCCTTGATCACACGCTCTGCCGTGTCGACGTCGAGCTTGCCGGTCGCGAAGTAGTCGAGGAAAAAGAGGGGTTCCGCGCCCTGCACGACGACGTCATTGACGCACATCGCGACCAGGTCGATGCCGATCGTGTCGTGGCGGCCAGTCTCGATCGCGAGCCGGAGCTTGGTGCCCACGCCATCGGTGCCCGAGACCATGACGGGCCTCTTGTAGCGGTCCAGCGGCACTTCGACCAGCGCGCCGAAGCCGCCGATGCCGCCCAGCACTTCGCGGCGCATCGAACGCTTCACGGCGGGCTTGATCCGGTCCACGAGCGCGTCGCCCGCTTCGATGTCGACGCCGGCGTCGCGATAGGTGGTGCTGCTGGTCGGGCTCTCGGCCATTTTTCTCACGCTCCCGGGGGGTGGCGCCCCGGGTCTGGCTCGAGGCTGTGGTATTTTACACACCGGCCGGCGGCGCCGACTTCCTCCATCACATGATCGACCACCGCACCAACGTCGTCACCGAGGGACCGGCGCGCAAGCTCGCGCGCGGGCTGCTCTGCCTGTTGTTGCTGGCGTCACCCCTTGCCTGGGGTGACGTGGCGCTGTACCAGGCCGCGGTGCCGCTGAAGAGTACGGCTGAGGCCGACCGGGCCGCCGCCTTCGGCGAGGCTCTCAAGATCGCGGCGGTGCGTGCTTCGGGCCGACGGGACGCCGGGGATGCTGCGGCCATTGCCGCGGCGGCGGCGGACCCCACCCGCTACGTCCAGCAGTATTCGACCACCACCGACCGGATGCTCAAGGTCGGCTTCGATGGCCGTGCCATGGAGCAACTGCTGCAGCAAGCCGGTTTGCCGTTGTGGCCCTCGGAGCGGCCCACGACCACCGTGCTGCTGTTCGTCCCCGCGATCGCGGGCGGCGCCAGGGCTGTAACCGCGGCAGAGCGGCCGCCGGAGAGACTGGAAGTCGAACGGGCAGCGCAGGTGCGGGGCGTGCCGGTGACCTGGCCCGCCGAGGCCGTCGATGCAGGCGCGGCGCGAACGCGTGCGATCAGTGCAGGCGTTGCAGGGGCGGTGCTGGTGGGAACGGCGCGGGCGGGCGGGTATGACTGGACCTTCGGGCACGCCAGCCAGTCCGCACGCGGGCAAGGCGGTCCCGCGTCGGGTCTGGACCTCGCGGCGGACACCCTGGCAGCGCGCTACGCGCCGGGTTCCACTCGCGGACTCAGCACAGTGTCCGTGCGGATCGGCGGACTGGAGGGAGTGCGCCCCTATGCCGCCCTGACAACCTATTTTGACGGCCTGAGCCTCGTGCGGAGCGTGTCGTTACGCGAATTGTCAGGCAGCACGGCACTGTTCGAACTTGGCGTCCGCGGCGACCTCGAGCTGCTGCGACGAATCTTTGCGCTGGACGGGCGACTCACGCCGGCTCCGCGCACCGAACCGGCGACGGCCACGCAGGAGGCGCCGGATTTCGTCTGGCAGCCATGAGCCTGCGACACCTGCCTAACCTGCTGTGCGTCCTGCGCATCCTGATGGTGTACCCGGTCGCGCACTGGATCCTGCAGGAGCGTTACGCCGACGTGATGCTGCTGTTTGCGGTGGCTGCGTCGACGGACGGACTCGACGGCTTCCTCGCCAAGCGTTTTGGCTGGACCAGCAAGCTCGGCAAGTTTCTCGATCCGCTCGCCGACAAGCTGCTGCTGCTGACGGTGTTCATCTGCCTGAGCGTGAACGGCGACGTGCCCTGGTTGCTGACGGGACTCGTCCTGCTGCGCGACCTCGTGATCACTTTCGGCGCCATCACCTACAAGCTGCTGTTCGGCCCGGTCAACGGCGATCCGACCATCGCGAGCAAGATCAACACGCTGGCGCAGATCGTCTATTGCCTCGCCGTCGTCGCCGCTGCCGCTTACCAGTGGCCGCCGCAATGGGCCGTGCTCACGCTCGGTGCGTTCGTGCTGTTTTCCACGTGCGTGAGCGGCATCGATTACACGCTGATCTACGTGCGCCGCGCGCAGGCAGTCGTGCGCGAACGCTCGCCACAACGGCACTGAGCGGTTGTCGCCGGCCATGATGGAGCAGTTGCCCCTGCGCATGCGGTTGCGCGAAACCGCTCGCTTCGCGAGCTTCGTCGTGGGCGAGAACGCGCAGGCGTGCGCCGTATTGCAGGGCTCGCGTCCGGCCGCACCGCTCGTCGTCTGGTTGTGGGGCCGCGCAGGCACCGGCAAATCGCATCTGCTGCAGGCCGCATGCGCGGCTGCCGGCGAGCGTGACGAAGCCGCGGCTTACGTCGATCTGGCGCTGACGCCTTCCAGCGCCATGCTCGAAGGGTGCGACACGCTGGCGCTCGTCTGCCTCGACGGGCTGGATACCGTCGCTGCGGACGCGGAGTGGAACGCGGCGATCTTTCGGCTGCACACGCTGTTGCAGGACGGCACGGGCCGGCTCGTCGTTGCCAGCAATGCTCCACCCGCTGGCTTGCCCTTCACGCTGCCTGACCTGCGCTCACGCCTGCTGGCTGCCGACGTGCATCAACTCGTCGAACTCGACGAGGCAGGGCAGTGCGAGGCATTGCGCCTGCGCGCAGCCAGTCGTGGGCTCGAGTTGTCGGAGGAGGCGGCGCTGTACCTCGTGCACCGCCTGCCGCGCGACCTGCATTCGCTGTTTGCCGTGCTCGACCAACTCGACGAAGCATCGCTTGCGGCGCAGCGCAAGCTGACGGTGCCGTTCCTGCGGAACGCATTCGAGAAGGGGTGGGGGTAGGGGGTCAGGGGATAGTCGGATTGGAGTGGCTAACTCCGGTGGCTCTCACCAATCGCGGGTCGTGGGGCCCCGGGTGCACCCGGGTCGCCGGCCGGTTGGTCTACACTCGCGCGTCGTTGCATCGCACTGGCGGAGGTCGCGTGGACTCGGTCCTGGAATTCTTCCTGCGGGGCTTGATCCTCGTCCCGGTGACTCTGCTGCCGATCATCAATCCGCTCAGCAGCGCGCCCGTGTTCGCGGCGACCGTCGGCGCCAACCGTGCCATCGCCGGCAAGCTCGCGCGCCAGGTCGCGGTCAACGCCTGGTTCGTGCTGGTGGGGTCGATGCTCATCGGCACCTACGTGCTGACGCTGTTCGGCATTTCGCTGCCCGTCGTGCGCATTGGCGGGGGGCTGCTGGTGGCCGCGACGGCGTGGCGCATGCTGCACCAC
Organism: Pseudomonadota bacterium; assembly: GCA_016704655.1. GTDB lineage: Bacteria > Pseudomonadota > Gammaproteobacteria > Steroidobacterales > Steroidobacteraceae > RPQJ01. The sequence goes on from JADIZR010000003.1 coordinate 74,752, forward strand.
ACCGAGGACGACGACGTGCACGCGGTCGCGGCGCACGACGCCGCGATGCTGTCGGACGCCGAGATCGTGCAGCGCAGCTTCTTCCCGATCACGTTTCCGCTCTCGACCGGGCGCGGCACCATCGCCGCCTCCATCGCCGCGGTGCCCAGATCCCGGCCGAGCCTGCGCTGTATGCCGTCGGCGTACTGGTGGCGGGGCGCTGGGGCCGCCCTTGCGGGCGTGCCTACCTGCAACAACTCGGTTGCGGTGCTGGCCCGGCTCGGCAAGATCGGCACGCTGGTGCGATCCGGTTGAGGGCCTTCATCCGGCTCTGCATCGGTATCGAGATCATCGGCGGGGGGCCGAGGGGACGGACCGCGACCGCACGATCGCGGCGCGATTACCCCCCCCGCCCTGTCAGGCACCGCGACGCGCCAACGCCACCACCAGCGCCAGACTCAACACCAGGATCGACGCCGCGAGCACGCGGATCGACGGGTTGGCGACCAGCTCGGTCAACGCATAAATGAAGTGGGGCGTGACACAAAGCGTGGCCCAGGCAAATGTGCGTCGGTTGCGCGCGAGCATGCCCGGCACGGCGATTGCGAGAGGTGTTACCAGGAGCAACACCAGCAACCCGAGCGACACGGCACTGCGTTCACCCTGGCAGGCGGCCAGCAGCGAGGCGACGGCGAGCAGCGCCAACAGCGTCAGTGCAGCACCGCGCGCGCGACCCGGTCCAGTGGCGTTCGTCGAGAGTGCGTCAGCCACGGCGCACCGCACCTGCCGCAACGGCCAGTTCAGCGAGTCGCCGGCCCAGCAGTTGCGCGAGCTCGCGCTCGTCGTCACTCAGCTTTGGCTGGGCAGCGCCCTGCACTACGAGATGCGTCGCTCCATAAGGCGAGCCCCCCGTGCGGGTGCGGTTCAGTGCAGGCGCGGTGAAGGGCAGGCCGACGATGTACATGCCGTGGTGCAGCAACGGGACCATCATCGTCAGTAACGTGGATTCCTGCCCGCCGTGCATGGACGACGTCGAACTGAAGACTGCCGCGGGTTTGCGGTCAAGCGCGCCGTTCAACCAGAGCGCGCTGGTTCCGTCCAGGAAGTGCTTGAGCGGTGCTGCCATGTTGCCGAAGCGGGTCGGGCTGCCGAGCGCCAGGCCGTCACACGCCGTCAGATCGTCGTGCGTTGCGTACGGCGGTCCGGATTCGGGCACGGCTGCGTCGGTGGCTGCAGTGGTCGGCGAAACGGGCGGAACCGTGCGCAACCGGGCCGAGACGCCGGCGACCGATTCGATGCCGCGCACGACGTGACGAGCCACTTCGGCCGTGGCGCCGTGCCTGGAGTAGTAGAGAACGAGCACTTCGGTCATGGTTGCAGCCGCCCGTGGGTCTGGACGACTCATTTCGTCCGGCATGTGGCGCGCCGGATTCTAGGTCGGCGAGCCTTGACGGTACAGGGACCGCTTGTTACGGTCACCCGCGTCCTGCCTTTTCTTACAAGGCTGTTTCCGCTTGCCGCGCATCCTTCTGCCGCTCCTGCTGGGCTTTGCACTGCTTTCCGGGGCGGTCGCGAGCGGTTGTGCCGGTGCACCGGTGCAGGAGATGAGCAATGCCCGGCAGGCGGTTCGCGCCGCGGAGCGCGCAGGCGCCACCGCCGTCGCTCCTGAAGTCCTGGGCGAGGCCAAGCAATTGCTGAAGAGCGCGGAAAGCCACCTGCGGCGCGGTGATTACCGCAGCGCCCGCGACGAAGCGGAGCTCGCCCGCACCAGGGCCGTCGAAGCCCGCAGCCTCGCCGAAACCGCAAAGGCCTCGCAGCCGCCTTGATCGCACGTCGCTGCTTCGTCGCCGGTCGCGTCCAGGGCGTGTTCTACCGTGCCAGCACCCGTATCCGTGCCGAATCGCTGGGCGTCACCGGGCATGCGCGCAACCTGCCCGATGGACGAGTCGAAGTTCTCGCCTGTGGCGCACCTGCCGCCGTCGACGCGCTCTGCGCACTGGCTCTGGCAAGGCCCCGCCCGCTCGAGCGTCAGCGCGGTGGACATTGAAAATCTCGCCGTGGAATCAGTCCAACCCTGGCCGCAGGCGTTTCGCACGTCCTGACGCGCACTTCCGGGTCAGTTCGCGACGGTCCAGCGCGACGCCAACCGGTCGATCACCAGGTCCGAGTAGTGCGGCCGGCCCAGGCTGCCGTTGTAGCGCTGCAGCGCCCGCTGGTAATTGCCGCGTTCCTTGCGCAGGTAGTAGCCGAGGATGGTCGTGCCCATGCGGACGTTGTCCGGTATGCGCACGAGCTGATCGTTGGTCATGCCGAGTTCGCGCGGCCAGAAGGGCATGACCTGCATCAGGCCCACGGCGCCGGCGGACGAGACCGCGTAGCGGTCGAAGCGGCTTTCGACGTCCATCACGGCGAGCACGAGTTCAGGCGGAATGTTGACGCGCTTCGCCTCGCAGTGGACGGCGTGCAGTATCTGCTCTCGCTCCCGGTCGTTGTCGACGTAGCGCGTCAGGCGCGGCTCCATCGTTGCGAACCACACCGCCTGCTCGTACTTGTCGTCGAAACAGCGCGTGGGTTCGATCGCCGCCGCGACGACGCCGCGCAGTTCAGGGTCCATCTGGCGATCGGCGCGGGCGACGGCCCAGGGCAGGGCGCACGCGGCGAACAACAGCAGGGCGACAGTCGACGTGCGGCGCATGCAGGCTCAGGGGTGCGGGTTGCTCCGCTTTTCGCGCAGGAAGGCCGCCACTTCGGCCAGCGGCACGTCGGCCGCGAGGCCGTCACGGCGGCGCTTGTATTCGAGCACGCCGCGTTCGAGGCCCTTGTCGCCGATGACGATGCGGTGCGGAATGCCGATGAGCTCGTCGTCGGCAAACTTCACGCCGGGCCGCGCGTCGCGATCGTCGAGCACGACCTCGAAACCGGCCGCAGTCAACTCCGCGTACAACGCCTCGGTCGCTGCCTGGACGCGGGCGGATTTTTGCAGGTTGATCGGGATGATGGACACGTCGAAGGGCGCGATGGGTTCCGGCCAGAGGATGCCGCGCTCATCGTGATTCTGTTCGATGGCCGCCGCTACGACGCGTGTCACACCGATGCCATAACACCCCATCGCCATGGCGACGGACTTGCCCTGCTCGTCGAGCACGGTGGCATTCATGGCTTCGCTGTACTTGCGGCCCAGCTGGAAGATGTGGCCGACTTCGATGCCCCGCGCGATGCCGAGCGTGCCCTTGCCGGTCGGGCTCGGGTCGCCGGCGATCACGTTGCGGAGATCGACGATTTCGCCTTCGGGCAGGTCGCGGCCCCAGTTCACGCAGGTGAAGTGCATGTCGCGCTCGTTGGCGCCGCAGACGAAGTCCGACAGGTGGGCCGCCGAGCGGTCCACGTAGACCTTGCACTTCAATCCCACGGGTCCGATGAAGCCGGGTTCGCAGCCGGCCGTCGCGAGGACCGCTTCGACGCTCGCCATGCGTAACGGCGACGCCACGCCCGGCAGCTTCTGCGCCTTCACGGCATTCAGTTCGTGGTCGCCGCGGACGATCATCGCGACGGCGCCACCCTGGTCGCCCTCGACCAGCAGCGTCTTCGCGCACCTGTCGGCCGTGACGCCGAGGAATTTCGTCAGCTCGTCGATCGTGCGGACTTTCGGCGTCGCGACTTTCTGCAGGGTCGCAGTCGCTGCGCCCCGCGGCGTCGCAGGCGCCAGTGCTTCAGCCATTTCCAGGTTCGCGGCGTAATCGTCGCCATCGGAGAACGCGATTGCGTCCTCGCCCGAATCGGCCAGCACGTGGAATTCCTGCGACGCGCTGCCGCCGATGCTGCCCGTATCCGCGCGGACCGCGCGGAACTTCAGCTGCAGGCGCTCGAAGATGGCCGTGTACGCGCGGTACATGGCCTGGTATCCCTCCTCGAGCGAGGCGTCATCGAGGTGGAACGAGTACGCGTCCTTCATCGTGAATTCGCGTGCACGCATCACGCCGAAGCGCGGGCGGATCTCGTCGCGGAACTTGGTCTGGATCTGGTAAAAATTGACCGGCAGCTGGCGGTAGCTCTTCAGTTCCCGACGCGCGATGTCCGTGATCACTTCTTCGTGCGTCGGGCCGTAGCAGAACGAGCGGTCGTGCCGGTCCTTGATGCGCAGCAGCTCCGGCCCGAACCTGTCCCAGCGGCCGGATTCGACCCACAACTCGGCGGGCTGCATGGTCGGCATCAGCACTTCGAACGCACCGGCGCGGTTCATTTCCTCACGAACGATGTTCTCGACCTTGCGCAGCACCCGCAGGCCGATTGGCAACCAGGTGTACATGCCGCCCGCGAGGCGACGGATCAGGCTGGCCCGCAGCATGAGCTGGTGGCTCACCACCTCGGCATCGGCGGGAACGTCGCGCAGGGTCGTCACGGGGTAGGTCGAGAGTCGCATTTCGCGTCCGGGCAGCAGAAAAAACGCGTCAATGGTACCAGAGCGGGCCGCACTTCCCGGCGCGAGCGGGGCGCCTTGCACGGCTGCGTTGTGCGAACACGTCGCGCTACCTATCATGGAGGCCGCTTACACCCGCCAGGTGGCGCCATCCATGACGACTGAATCTCCCGCGACGGGCGTCGTTCCACCGCGTCCGCGCAGCCGCGGCGTGTACTTGCTGCCCAACCTGTTCACGACTGCGGTCCTGTTCTCGGGTTTCTACGCGATCGTGGCTGCGACGGACGGCAATTTCGACCGTGCCGGCATGGCGATCTTCATCGCCATGGTCTGCGACGGGCTCGACGGCCGCATCGCGCGCTGGACCAATACGCAGAGCGACTTCGGCGCGCAGTTCGACAGCCTCTCGGACATGGTGGCCTTCGGCCTGGCGCCGGCCGTCGTGGCGTACCAGTGGGGCGTGGCCCGCATCGCCGAGTACGGCTTTCTCTGGGGACGACTCGGCTGGATCGCGACGTTCTTCTATGCCGCCTGCGTCGCCATCCGGCTCGCGCGTTTCAACACCAAGGTCGACACGGCCGACAAGCGTTTTTTCGAGGGCCTGCCGAGCCCGTCGGGTGCGGCCGTGCTCGCGGGCTTCGTCTGGATGCTTGAGTCACTGCAGCGCGAGGGGCTGCGCGACCTGATTCTCGCTTTCGCGGTGGCGCTGATCGCGGGCAGCCTGATGGTCAGCCGCTTCCGTTACCTGAGCGGCAAGGACCTCGACCCACGCATGCGCATCCCGGTCGCCTTCACCGTGCTGGTGCCGCTCGGGTTCGTGCTGGTTGGATCCAGTCCGCCGGAGATGCTGTTCGCGTTGTTTGCGGTCTACGCCAGTTCCGGCCCCTTGTGGTGGGCGTGGCGCAGGCTGCGCCGCGGCCGCCGCACGCGCCCGAAAAGGGAGGCTGAGCGGATGGTGGATGCCCGCCAGGCGGCGTACCTGCAGGCGCTCGGCGTGGACGTCTACGTGCCGCGCAGTTCGCCGCCGTGGCAGGACGAGGGGGGGGGGGAGCAACGGGGCCGGGGGGCCGGGGGGGGGGGGGCGGGGGGCCGGGCGGGGGGGGCCCTGGCTCGCACAGACGAGAAGGCGCTCCATCCGGACATTGCGGCGAACCTCGGTTGGGACGAATTGCGGGCCGCCGTCGCCGGGTGCCAGCTGTGTGACCTGCATGCTACGCGCACGCAGACGGTTTTCGGCGTCGGCAACCGCCAGGCACGCTGGATGTTCATCGGTGAAGCGCCGGGTGCCGAGGAAGACAGGCAGGGTGAGCCGTTCGTCGGCCGTGCCGGGCAGTTGCTGACGTCGATGATTCGCGCGCTCGGCCTGCGCCGGGAGGACGTGTTCATCGCCAACGTGCTCAAGTGCCGTCCGCCCGACAATCGTGATCCGAAGCCGGGTGAGGTGGCCCGCTGCCGTCGTTACCTGGAACGGCAGGTCGCCCTGGTCAATCCGACGCTGGTGATCGCGGTGGGGCGCATCGCGGCCCAGAACCTGCTGGCCACGGAGACGCCCATCGCCAAGCTGCGCGGCAAGGTGCACTCTTTCGGCGCGCAAGCGTGGCCGGTGGTCGTGACTTATCACCCGGCCTACCTGCTGCGCAGTCCCGGCGAAAAGCGCAAATCCTGGCAGGATCTCCTGCACGCCAGGCAGCTGTTCGGGCGGCTCGAGCAGGAGTCAGCCTGCGGCGGCCGGGCGTGAGTTCGGCCGAGGTCACGCCCGAGCCCGATGCCGGGAACCTCGTGCGGTTTCGCGCGATGACACCTTTCGACGTGGCGGGCGTCGGTGCGGTCGAGCGGTCCTCGTATCCGTTCCCCTGGAGCGACAGCATCTTCCGCGACTGCCTGCGCGTCGGCTACCTCTGCCGCGTGGCGGAAAGTGCGGGTGAAATCGTGGCTTACGGCGTCGTGGCCATGGGCGCGGGCGAGGCGCACGTGCTCAATCTCTGCGTTGCAGGACCCGTCCGCGGCCGCGGCATCGGCCGCCGCATGCTGCTGCTGCTGATCGAGCGCTCGGTCCAGGCGGGCATGCAGGACGTGTTCCTCGAGGTGCGGCCGTCGAATCCGCACGCGATCGCGCTGTACCAGTCGCTGGGGTTCGTCGAGGTCGGCCGCCGGCGCGGTTATTACCAGGCCGAGGTCGGTCGCGAGGATGCGTTGGTCCTCAAGCTGTCATTGCCGGTAAAATCCGGCGGATGAATCAACCGCTCGACGAAGTGGCGCGTCGCCGCACCTTCGCCATCATCTCGCACCCCGACGCCGGCAAGACCACGCTCACCGAAAAGCTGCTGCTGTTCGGGGGCGCGATCCAGCTTGCCGGCACCGTCAAGGGTCGCAAAGCCACGCGCCACGCGACCTCCGACTGGATGGCGCTCGAACAGCAGCGCGGCATTTCCGTGACCTCGAGCGTCATGCAGTTTCCCTACCAGGGGCGCATGGTCAACCTGCTCGACACGCCGGGTCACGAAGACTTCTCCGAGGACACTTACCGCACGCTCACGGCGGTCGACTCGGCGCTCATGGTCATCGACTGCGCGAAGGGCGTCGAAGAGCGAACCATCAAGCTGATGGAGGTCTGCCGGCTGCGCGACACGCCGATCATGACGTTCATCAACAAGCTCGACCGTGAAGGCCGCGAGCCGACGGAGCTGCTCGACGAAATCGAGCGTGTGCTGAAGATCACCTGCGCCCCGGTCACCTGGCCGATCGGCATGGGCCGCGCCCTGGCCGGCATCTATCACCTGCTCGAAGACCGCATCTACGCCTACCAGGCGGGCGAGAAGGGCCGCGCGGGCACCAACGAAATCATCGAGGGGCTCGACAGCCCGGAAGCCTCTGAATTCCTGGGTGACCGCGCGCAGGCGTACCGCGACGAAGTCGAACTGGTGCGGGGCGCGTCGCACACGTTCGATCTCGAGGAATACCGCGCAGGCCGCCAGACGCCGGTGTTCTTCGGCTCCGCGATCAACAACTTCGGCGTGACCGAGCTGCTGTCCGCGTTCGTCGAGATCGCGCCGGCTCCCCAGGCGCGCGAGACGACGACGCGCGAGGTCGACCCGCACGAGGACGCGCTCGCGGGTTTCGTCTTCAAGATCCAGGCGAACATGGATCCGGGTCATCGCGACCGCATCGCGTTCATGCGCATCTGCTCGGGTCGCTACCGCAAGGGCATGCGGCTCTTCCACGTGCGCCACGGCAAGGAGATCCGCGTCGGCGACGCCGTGACGTTCCTCGCGGCCGACCGGCAGCACACCGACGAGGCCTACGCCGGCGACATCATCGGCCTGCACAACCACGGCACGATCAACATCGGCGACACGCTCACGGAAGGCGAAAAGATCATGTTCACGGGCATCCCGAACTTCGCGCCGGAACTGTTCCGTCGCGTGGTGCTGCGGGACCCGCTGCGCATGAAGGCGCTGCAGAAGGGCCTCGACCAGTTGTGCGAGGAGGGCGCCACGCAGCTGTTCCGGCCGCTGCGCAACAACGACCTGATCCTCGGCGCGGTCGGCCAGCTGCAGTTCGACGTCGTCGCGTTCCGCCTGCAGGACGAATACTCGGTGCAGGCCAGCTGGGACGCCATCAGTGTCTACACTGCGCGCTGGGTGTACTGCCAGGACCCGAAGAAGCTCGCGGAGTTCCGCGACAAGGCCTACGACAACCTCGCGCTCGATCATTCCGGTGCGCTGGTCTATCTCGCACCGACACGCGTCAACCTGCAGCTGACGCTCGAGCGCTGGCCCGGCGTCACCTTCCGCGAAACGCGCGAACACCTGGCGAGCGCGGCGTGAGCGAGGAGTGACCAGCAAGGCCGTCCTGCGTCGCCGGCCGGTCCTGTCCTGGGCGTTCTACGACTGGGCCAATTCCGCGTTTGCGACGACCGTGATGGCGGGCTTCTTCCCCGTTTTTTTCAAGCAGTACTGGAACGCGGGCGTCGTCGCCACCGAGAGCACCTTCCGGCTCGGCGTCACCAGCGGCATCGCGAGCCTGATCGTCGCGCTGCTGGCACCCGTACTCGGCGCGATCGCCGACCGCAGCAGTTCGCGCGTACGACTGCTGTTGCTGTGCACCGTGCTGGGCGCCGCCGCCACGGCCGGGCTCGCCCTGGTCGCGCAAGGCCACTGGCTGGGGGCTGCCGCGCTCTACGTCGTGGCTTCGCTCGGTTTCTGGGGCGGCATCGTCTGCAACGATTCGCTGCTGCTGCACGTAGCCGAGCCCGACGAATACGACGTCGTCTCGGGATTCGGCTATGCGCTGGGCTACCTCGGCGGTGGACTGCTGTTCGCCCTGAACGTGTTCATGACCCTGCAACCCGCGATTTTCGGGCTGGCCGATGCGGGTGAGGCAGTGCGCGTGTCGTTCGTCATGACGGGGATCTGGTGGTTCGTATTCGCGCTGCCACTGGTGTTCTTCGTGCGCGAGAAGGCGGCGACGAAGGCGCCTGTCAGTGCCGGCGCGGCGGTCCGACTCGGCTTCGCCGAGCTGCGCACGACGCTCGGCGAGATCCGCCGGTACAAGTCACTGATGCTGTTCCTGATCGCGTACGTCCTGTACATCGATGGCGTGAACACGATCATCAAGATGGCGATCGACTACGGGATGTCGCTGGGCCTGGACCAGGGCGGCCTGATCAAGGCGTTGCTGCTGACTCAGTTCGTGGGCTTCCCCGCGGCGCTCGCCTACGGCTGGCTCGGGCGCCGGATTGGCGCGCTCAACGGCATCTTCATCGCGCTGGCCGTCTACATCGCGGCCACGTGTTTCGCGTATTTCGTCGACGACGTTTCCGACTTCTTCGTGCTCGCCGTCGTGATCGGACTGGTGCAGGGCGGCATCCAGTCCCTGAGCCGCAGTTACTACGGGCGCCTGGTGCCGGAGGGCAAGTCGTCCGAGTTCTTCGGCTTCTACAACATGATGGGCAAGGCCTCGGCGATCGTCGGGCCGATCCTGGTCGGCGTGACTGCCGCGGTCACGCACGATCAACGCCTGTCAATTCTCTCGATCCTGCTGCTGTTCATCAGCGGCGGCTGGATGCTGACGATCGCGGCGCGCAGCGCGCGGGCCGACGCAACCCGCACGCAGTAGACCTGTGCTGGCGTCCTGATTGGCTTTGTCGCCGCATCGTATGCTGGTCCGGTAACCTGAATGGGGTAGAGGCAGACGTTGCCGTACGTTCCCGTCCGGCCAACAGAGGAGCTCTCGATGATTGGCCTCGAAGCACACTACTCGGCGAACGACATTGAGACTAGAATCCTGGCCGCCGTACGTGCAGCTAAATTGGACCCTGAGCAACGCTTGTCGCCAGTGGAACTCTGGAATGCGCCCCGCAGGCGCCTTTGAGCTTGTCGGTGTACGTAGACGATCTCGCGCAGAAAGCTGACAACGCGGCCCGTAGCCTTCGAGCGCGCCAGATCCGTCTTGTTGGAGGCGTGTTCAGGGTGAAATGAGTGACCGCCCAGTGCGGTACGCATCAGACGGTGCTCCATCAGCACGATTTGATGACTGAGCCCTGGACGTTGCCGGTTGCGGATCATAGGCAGACGGCCATGCGATATGAATGCGTCGACGTTGCGTGCGCCGTGCGAATTCTCGTGCTTTGACGGGAATTCGCACAGGCGCGGTCGATCAGGCGTTCGTTCCGGGTCGTCCCCCGGCGAGCGTGTCTGCCTTTCCGCTCGCCGGTGGACGACCCGGAACGAACGCCCTCACCGACCAGGCGACAGGATCGATACCGTAGAACTCGCGCAGCAATGAATACAGGCGCGGATGCGCTGTCCGCAAGTCCCCGGAGCACTCGATGAATTCCTCGCTGGCCACCGCGAAGAACTCGATCTCGTCCTCGGCCGCGTAGGGATCGAGAAACGTCGGTTCACCGCGATTGACGGTGTCGCAGAGTGCTTCGTATTCGGCAACCAGACCTTTATGCCAGGCGTCGATGGGCCGCGCCCTGTCACTGGAGGCGCTCTTGTGCGAAGGCGGGCGAGGCGCGAGACCGCGTCCTTCTGCATCCAGGTAATGCGCGAACTCGTGCAGCACCACGTTGTAGCCGTCCGCCGGCTGGCGTGCGGCCTCTTCGATGTCTTCCCACGACAGGATGATCCGGTGCGAGTCCCAGGCTTCGCCGGAGAGTTCGCGGCGACGCCGTGTCACCAGCCCATCGTCGTCGTGCACTTCGTCTTCGACCCAGAACGCGCCGGGGTACACCAGAATCGATCGCAGTTCGTCGTACAGTCCGAGCCGACCGAGCAGCAGCAGGCACGCCTGCGCGGCGATCGTCGCGCGGATCTCATCGGTGATCGCAAGCCCGTTGCAACCGACGAACTGCTTCTCGGCAAGGAAGGCAATGACGAGCCCTTCGAGCCGGCGGGCAAGGTCCGGCGGCAGTGCTCGCGAGATTGGAACGTTGCGCGTGATGGCGGCACGCATCGGTTCGGGCAAGGCCTGGCTGAAGGCGAGTCGCCGCCGGCGCCGACGCAGCAGGGGTGGCACCAGCAGGCCCGCGAGCACCGCGAGGGCGACCGCCAGGATGGCAGCGATCGCGGCGCTCACGTCCGGTTCAGCCGTAGGTCTTCTTCAGCCGCTCGACGAGCTTGACGTAACTCTCGCGTGCCTTCGCCTGGTCGGTGCCCTTGAGCTTCGCCCACGCGTCGTACTTGGCGCGGTCGACGAACGAGAAAGCGCCAGGGCGCTCGCCCTGGACGTCGCCCTCGGAGCCCTGCTTGTACATCGCGTACAACCGCAGCATGTCTTCGTCGTCGGGACGCTTGGTGAGTTTCTTGATGTCGTTCGCGGCTGCCTCGAACTTCTTGTCGGTCACTGCCATCGTCGGTTCCCCCTCAGATGGACGCAGCATACCCGAGGCCATGCTCCCTGCGCCTCCGGGGCGTCAAACCCGCAGGGAGTTCACCGCGTGCTTGAGGCGCTGCAGGTCGTCCGTGCGGGGGTCGGGTCCGTACCGCAACGCGGCATAGAGTTTCCGGATGTCAGCCAACGTCCGCGCCAGGTCGGGAAAGTCAAGTTCGGCGCGCTCGATGAACGCGACGGGACCTTCGGCGGGGCCCGGCGTCAGTCCGCGCTTGCGCAGGCGCGCGACGACGACGTCGTGCAGCCGGCCGGGCCAGTCCCGCGGGGTGGCCGGTAACGCCACGCGAGATAAGTCGACAACACCAGGAAAAACGCGGCGAGGCTGCCGGCCAGCCCTAACCCGAGCGCGCGCCAGTCGGGATCGTCCACTCCGAGTCGATCGAGCAGTTGGAACTGCGACTGCGCGTCAAAGCGTACGACGCGCTGGTTCCAGAAGTCGTTGACTGCGTCCCATCCCAGTTCGATCCGCATCCAGATCGGGCTCGCGTCGCGCAGCCTGCCGGGAACGGGTTCATCATCGGCGACCGCATCGATCAGGCTGCCCTGGATGCGCTCGGGAGCTACCGCGGCGGTCGGGTCGACACGCATCCAGCCGCGGCCTTCGATCCAGACCTCGGACCATGCGTGCGCATCGGACTGCCGCACGATCAGGTAACCGCCGAACGGATTGAACTCGCCGCCCTGGTACCCGGTGACGACGCGCGCCGGGACGCCGGCCGCACGCATGACGACCGTGAACGCCGAGGCGTAGTGCTCGCAGAAGCCCTTGCGCGTGTCGAACAGGAATTCGTCGACCGCGTTGTCGGCGAGCCGCGGCGGCTGCATGGTGTATTCGAACGGCTGCTGGCGGAACATGGCAAGCATCTCGCTCACGACGGCGCGTGGGTCGCCGGCGTGGCGAGCCGCGAGTTCGCGTCCGAGCGCCACGCTGCGCGCATTGGTGCCGTCGCGCGGCAGCGCAAGATCCTTGCGTCGCATCGATTCCGCCAGCGATGCACCGGCCGTGAAATTCGTATGCGAGGTGAGGTCAAAGGCGGCCACGTTGTTGATGGGGCGTGCCGACAGCAGCGTCAGGTCGAACGACTGCGTGATCTCGCGTTCCGGCCACGCCGACGGCAGGTCGAGCGCCAGCACCCAGCGTCGGGCGTGCGGTTGCAGCGTGACCTGGTAACGGATGGCAGGTCCGCGGAACGTGACCTGCGGCTGGGGAAACGCCTGTGCGCTTGGCCGCCGCCAGCTGCGCCCGTCGAATTCGTGCAGCACGGGACCGCGCCAGTAGCGCTGTTCGGGCGGCGGCGTGGCGCCGGAGAACCGGGCGCGGAAAGCGACTTCGCCGGATGCACTCAGGTCGGAGACGTCACCCGGCGTCATCTCGTCGTCGAGACCGGTTCGCGCTTCGCTGCGCGAATCGACGCCCCAGAACGGCCCGGGCAGGCGTGGAAACAGCAGGAACATCAGCAAGGCGAGCGGCACGGCCTGCAGCAGCAGCTGCAGCGTTCGCCGCGCGATGTGGCGTGCCGGTGCCTGCGCCGAAGGGGCGTGCACGCGCATGAGCGCGACCGCCGTGAGGAACGCGCTGCCAAGCAGCCAGGGCAGTTGCGACAGTGACTGTTCCCGCAGCAGCGCGGCGTAGAGCAGGAACCAGCCGATGAATACGACGACGGTCAGATCGCGGGACGTGCGCGTCTCGAGCAGCTTGGCGGCCGCCATCAGCACGAGGAAGGCCGTCCCGGCCTCGATGCCGTTCAGCGTGCGGTACGTCCCGAAAATCCCTGCGGTCGACACCAGCACCACGATGACGCGAAGGGTGAGAGGCGCGAGCGCCCAGCTCCGCAGGTCGGCCGTCCAGCGCCACGCGCACACGGCGAGCAGCAGCAGCGTGACCCACGCCGGCAGGTCGGGCACGTGGGGCCCCACGGCGGCGGCGAGTGCGGCCAGCACCCAGTCCAGTCCACGGAGCCGCGACGGTGCGTTCGGCTCACGCACGCGCAGTTTCCCTCGCTTCGAACAATGCGAGCGCGTTCAGGCAACGTTCGCGGTGGGCCGGGCCGACGTTGGTCTCGATGGACGTGCCTGGAAGGCGCAGGGCGAAAGCCTCGCCATGCTCCTGGGCGTCCAGCACCCAGCGGCAGAGTTGCTCCAGCCGCGACTCCGCGGGGAGCCCCGCCAGACTTTCGTAATCGAAGACGTGCGAGACGACGTCGGTGCCCGCGAACTGCTTGGTGTACAGCCCCTGACCGCGCGCATAGGCTTTCCAGGCCACGCGCCGCAGCGAGTCGCCGGCCTGGAACGGCCGCAAGCCGGCAAAGTCTTCGGCACCGATGGCCCCTGATTGCGCGCCGCCGGTGTCCGTCGCGGTGAGCGGCGGATTCAGCGCGCGCTCCGCGGGCCTGGGCCAGGCGATCGCCGAATACGCCGGATGCACGACGGCCCAGGCGCGAAACAGGCCGAACGGGTGGCTGGTCGAGACGACGAAGCGCTCGAGTGCGACGCGGCCGCGGCGCTGTGCGGCCAGGACCAGTGTCGCCTCGCTCGAACCCCGGGGTGGCAGGTCGGCCGTCACGCTGCCCGGTTCCTCCCTGGTGAAGCCGATCTCGAGGGCGGGTCGGGCGACGTTCGACGAATGTTCGAGCAGCACGCGAAACCGGACATCGCTGCCCACGAATCCGGGTACCGCCTCGAGCAGGCGCAGTTGCACTCCGGCCAGCGTGCCGTGCGTGTGATGCATGGTCACGAGGCCGAGGCTCACGAGCAGGAACGTGAAGCCGAGTCCCAGGTTGTTGTTGTAGTTCATGCCGCCGAGCAGCATCGCGCAGAGCATGGCGCCGTACGCGACGCCGAGCCGGGTGGGCAGGATGTAGATGCGCTGGCGCCGCAGTTCGACGGGATCCGTGTCAGCACCCTGCCGGCGCCGGATCCACGCGTGCGCGCGCCGTTCGATACGTGCCCGCAGGTCCCGCAGCAGCCGGCGCATCGCGCTCAGGGAACGGCGACGGCCGCCAGCACGTGTTGACCGATCTCGCCGGCGTCGCGGAAACGGGCGTCGTCACGTGCCGCGAGGCGGTGGCCGACGACGGAGGGCAGCACGGCCTGCACGTCCTCCGGCAGCACGCCTTCGTGACCGTGCATGAAAGCCCAGGCCTGCGCGGCTCGCAGCAGGGCGATCACCGCACGTGGCGAGAGTCCGGCCTCGAACTCCGGGGCCTGTCTCGTGTAGCGCGCCACCGCCTGCACGTAGTCGAGCAGCGCGGCGGACGCGTGCACCTGCGGCACGGCGCCCTGCAGGCGCAACAGCTGCTGCGGCGTGATCGCAATCGCCAGTTCGTCGAGCAGGTCGCGCCGGTCGCGGCCGAGCAGCAATTGCCGCTCGAGCGATGCCGCCGGATAACCGAGTTCGATGCGCATCAGGAAGCGGTCGAGCTGCGACTCCGGCAATGGATAAGTGCCGACCTGGTACGAGGGGTTCTGCGTCGCGATGACGAAGAACGGTTCCGTCAGCGGATAGGTCTGGCCGTCGGCCGTGACCTGGTGTTCCTCCATTGCCTCGAGTAGCGCGCTCTGCGCCTTGGGCGTTGCCCGGTTCACTTCGTCCGCCAGCACGAGCTGCGCAAAGACGGGCCCGCGATGGAAACGGAATTGCCCGGTGTCGGCTTCGAACACCGACACGCCGATGATGTCGGCCGGCAGCAGGTCGCTCGTGAACTGAATGCGCTGGTACGAGAGCCCCAGCGAGCGGGCGAGGGCGTGGGCCAGCGTGGTCTTGCCGACCCCGGGGATATCCTCGATCAGCAGGTGTCCCCGGGCGAACAGGCACGCCAGGCACAGGCGAACCTGCGTTTCCTTGCCGAGGATGATCTCGTTGAGGCCCGCCACGGCCGCATCGATCAGCGCATTCAGCGACGGCTCGGTGGTTGCGGCCGGTTCGATGGCAATCGACATGTCAGCCTCCCGCCGGCGTTGCGAGCGCCGCCAGGCGTCGCATCTGCTCGTCCAGCTGGTCGAGCTGGCGCTCGAACTCGGCGATGCGGTCACGTTCCTGCATGACGACGCTCTCCGGCGCATTGGCGACGAAGTTCGCATTGGCAAGCTTGGCGGCGCACTTGTCGCGCTCCTGCTGCGTCCTCGACCTGCGTTTCTCGAGCCGGGCCAGTTCGGCCGAAACGTCGTCGATGAGGCGGTCGAACGGAGCGAGAATGGTGCGGCCGGCACTGATCGCGATCGCACAGGGCGGCAGGTGCGCCTCGGACTGCACGAGCTCGATCGACTCCAGGTTCGCGATCCTGCGGATCGTCGCAGCCAGCGCACCGATCGCAGCGGCATCGCCGGCCTTGTCGCTGCGCACGTACACCGGCGTCGCACGCGAATGCGGCACGTCGAGTTCGCCGCGGATCTGGCGGATGCCGAGCACGACGGCCTGCAGGGCCGCGATGTCGCGTTCTGCAGCCGCGTCCGGCGCAAATTCAGCAGCCGTCGGGTAAGGCTGCTGCATGATCGTTCGACCCGTGCGGCCGGCGAGCGATCCGACCTTCTGCCAGATCTCTTCGGTGATGAAAGGCATCAGCGGATGCAGCATGCGCAGCGTGCCTTCGAGGACCTCGAGCAGCGTGCGACGCGTGCCACGCCGTGCGGCGGGGTCGGCGTCCGCGGCCTGCAGCACGGGCTTCGACAGCTCCAGGTACCAGTCACAGAATTCGTACCAGACGAATTCGTACATCGCCTGCGCGGCGAGGTCGAAGCGATAGGCCGCGAGACTGGAACGCACGCTGGCCACGGCGACACCGAGGCGGCCGCGGATCCAGCGGTCCGCGACCGAGTACTCGCACGGGCCGCCCGCGATATCCGCCGCGTGCTCCTCGGTGTTCATGAGCACGTAGCGCGCCGCGTTCCACAGCTTGTTGCAGAAATTGCGGTAGCCCTCGACCCGGCCGAGGTCGAAGCGGATGTCGCGACCCATCGTGGCGAGCGCCGCGAAGGTGAAGCGCAGCGCGTCGGTGCCGAAGGAGGGGATGCCCTGCGGGAACTGCTTGCGCGTCGCCTTCTCGATCGCGTTCTTCATCTGCGGCTGCATCAGGCCGGTGGTCCGCTTGGCGACCAGGCTCTCCAGGTCGATGCCGTCGATGAGGTCGAGCGGGTCGATGATGTTGCCCTTCGACTTCGACATCTTGTTGCCGTGCTCGTCGCGGATGAGCCCGGTGATGTAGACCTCGCGGAAGGGTACGTCCTCGCGGAACTTGAGGCCCATCATGATCATCCGGGCGACCCAGAAGAAGATGATGTCGAAGCCCGTGACCAGCACCGACGTCGGGTAGAAGACCGCGAGTTCCGCGTCTGCTGCGGCCAGCCGAGCGTCGAGAACGGCCACAGCGCCGAACTGAACCACGTGTCGAGCACGTCCTCGTCCTGGCGCAGGATGATCGGTTTGCCGTGCTGCCGGGTGGCGGCGACCTGCGCCTCCGCCTCGCTGCGCGCGACGAAGATGTTGCCGTCGTCGTCGTACCACGCAGGGATGCGATGGCCCCACCAGAGCTGGCGACTGATGCACCAGTCCTGGATGTTGCGCATCCACTGGAAATACGTCTTGGACCAGTTGTCCGGGACGAAGCGGATGCGGCCATCCTCGACCGCGGCGATCGCAGGCTGCGCCAACGGCGCGATGCGCACGTACCACTGGTCGGTGAGCCACGGCTCCAGCACTGCGCCGCTGCGGTCGCCGCGTGGCACGGGCAGGGTGTGCGGGTCGACTTTTTCGAGCAATCCGGCGGCTGCAAGGTCCGTGACTACGCGCTGGCGCGCCTCGAAGCGATCGAGGCCCCGGTACTGCGGCGGCACGTCGTCGTTCAGCGCCGCATCGGCCGTGAGGATGTTGATCATCGGCAGCGAGTGACGCTTGCCGATTTCGTAGTCGTTGAAGTCGTGCGCCGGCGTGATCTTGACGCAGCCGCTGCCGAACGCCGGATCGCAGTAGTCGTCGGCGATGATCGGCACCAGGCGACCGGTGAGCGGCAACCGGACCTGCTGGCCGACGAGGTGCTGGTAGCGTTCGTCCGCGGGGTTCACGGCGACGGCCGTGTCACCGAGCATCGTCTCCGGACGGGTCGTCGCGACGATCAGGTGGCCGCTGCCGTCCGCGAGCGGATAGCGCAAATGCCACAGGTTGCCGGCTTCGGGCTCCGCGATCACTTCGAGGTCGGACAGCGCCGTGTGCAGCACCGGGTCCCAGTTCACGAGACGTTTGCCGCGATAGATCAGCCCGTCCTCGTGCAGGCGCACGAAGACTTCGAGCACGGCCTCGGAGAGGCCTGCGTCCATCGTGAAGCGGTCGCGCGACCAGTCGACCGAATTGCCGAGCCGGCGCATCTGGCGCGTGATCGTGCCGCCCGATTCCTCTTTCCACTGCCACACGCGCTCGACGAATTTCTCGCGGCCCAGGTCGTGGCGCGTCCTGCCATCGGCGGCGAGCTGGCGCTCGACGACCATCTGCGTCGCAATGCCCGCGTGGTCGGTGCCCGGTTGCCAGAGGGTGCGATCGCCGTCCATGCGATGCAGCCGGGTGAGCACGTCCATCAGCGTGTGCTGGAAAGCGTGGCCCATGTGCAGCGTGCCCGTGACGTTGGGCGGCGGAATGACGATGCAGTAGGGTGTGCCGTCACCGACGGGCGCAAACCAGCCGGCCGCTTCCCAGGCAGCGTAGATGCGGGATTCGATATCTCGGGGAGAGTAGCTCTTGTCCATCGACGGCCTCGTGCTCGAACCGTCGATTATAGCGGCAGTCCCGCGGTTGCCCGTCTCAGTTCGAGAGACCCGGCCCTCTGAAATGCTCGGCGATGACCCGCGAGATCAGCCGTGGCAGCTCGGCCTTGAGGCGATCCGAGACCTGTTCGAGCAGCAGTGCCTCCATTTCGCGCAGCGCGTTATGGACCAGTTCGTCGGCATGCTCGTGGACCACGGCCGCCAGGTGCGATTCGAGCTCGCCCAGGAACCGGCTGGTGTCGTTGATGAAGGCCGAGGCTGAACCGATGTTCGGTTCGACGATGTCCGTCAGGACGGGGATCTGGTCGGTGGGCAGGTTGTTCATGGTGCAGCGGAGCCTCGGTCAGAGCGGATGCGCCTCGGGGGCGCAGCCCGCGTCACGGTACGTTCGCCAGCGGTGGCGGCCCGCTTTTTTTGCGTCTTCGTCGCCGCCGACCACTTCGCAGATTCGAGCATAGGCGGAAAAGTCTGCGGGTGCATCGGGCGCGAGGTTGATCAGCACGTCGCGGTGACTCGCGGGCAGGCTGGAGCTGCCCACCACGACCGGAGTGGCCGCGACCACGTCCGGCTCCGTCGGCCAGACCACGTGCGGCACGAAGCTGCGGTCGGCGAAGGTCCACAGCAACTCGTCGAATTCCGCGGTTTCCGCCGCACTGGCGGTGCGGACGGCCACGCGCAGGCCCTGATCGTAAGCCTTTTCGGCGAGCCGGCACGCCGTGACAAGACGAGCCCGGCGGTCGGGCTCGCCCAGGGTGTAGAAATCGACTTTAGTCGCGCCCACGGTGCATGCGGCGCGGCATCATGCCCGGCCGAGCAGGAAGTCCATCAGCAGGGGCACCGGGCGTCCGGTGCTGCCCTTGTGCGATCCTGTCAGGTACGCCGTGCCCGCAATGTCCAGGTGGGCCCAGTGCAGGCCGTCGGTGAACTTGGCGAGGAAGCACGCGGCCGTAATGGCGCCGCCGTCGCGACCGCAGGCATTGGCGAAGTCCGCGAAATTGCTCTTGAGCTGCTCGTGGTATTCCTCGGCCATCGGCATGTGCCAGCAACGGTCTTCCGCGCGCAGCCCGGCTGCGGTGAGTTCGCCCGCGAGTTCGTCATCGTTGCTCATGACGGCGCTCATGTGCGCGCCGAGTGCGATCACGCAGGCGCCCGTGAGCGTCGCGATGTCGACGACCGCCGCCGGCTTGAAGCGGCGCGCGTAAGTGAGTGCATCGCACAGGATCAGGCGACCTTCAGCGTCGGTATTGATTACTTCGATCGTCTGGCCCGACATGCTGCGGACGATGTCGCCCGGCTTCGTCGCGCGGCCGCTCGGCATGTTTTCGCAGGCCGGCACGATGCCGATGACGTTCAGCTTGAGTCCCATCTCGGCCGCGGCCTTGATCGCGCCGAAGACGCTGGCAGCGCCCGTCATGTCGAACTTCATTTCGTCCATGCCCGGCGGCTGCTTCAGCGAGATGCCGCCGCTGTCGAACGTGACGCCCTTGCCGACCAGCGCGACGGGTGCCTGACCCGCGCGACCGCCGTCGTAGCGCATGACGATCAGCTTGGCCGGCTCGTCGGTGCCGTTGGTGACGGACAGGAACGAACCCATCTTGAGCCGCTTCAGGTCGCGTTCTTCGAGCACCTGCGTCCGCACCGACTTGTACGACCGGGCGAGTTCCTTCGCCTGCTGCGCGAGGTGGCCCGGCGTGCAGACGTTGGCCGGGAGGTTGGCGAGATCGCGCGTCAGGGCGGAGCCCGCGGCAATCGCCTGGCCATGGTCCAGGCCGCGTTGCGAGGCCGACTTCTGGCCGGCGTCGGCGATGGCGATGCCGAACGACTTCAATGCGGGATCCGCTGGCTTGCGCGCACTGCGGATGGCGGGGACACGGTAGAGCGCAGCGCCCACCGCCTCGGCGGCGAGGCGGGCGTCGTAATAGGCGTCGGGCTCAGCGACCGATTCCGCGAGGTAACTTACGGCGTCTCGGGCGCCCGTCCGGGCGATCGCGCCAAGCGCGGCCAGCAGCGCCTTGCGGTACTGCTTGCGGCCAAAGGCGCCCTTCTTGCCGAGTCCGACCACCAGGATGCGTTCGCAGGCGGCGCCTTCCGTATCGATGAGGCGCAGTTCGCCGGTCTTGCCATGCACGTCGCCGCGCTTGATCAACCGGCCGAGGCGTCCTGCCAGCGCGGAATCGAGTGCCGCGGCCGCACCCGTGAGCCCGCCGCCGCCTTCATGCAGGCCGACGATGGCGCAATCGGTCTTCTGGCGGTGGGCGGCGGCAGTTGCGACGAACAGGCGCATGGGTCAGTCCTTTATCCTTAAGGCTTCCGGCGGGGGTCGACTTTGTACCCGGCGACCGGTACGCCCGTTAAACTGAGCGCGCGAGTTTACCGATTCCCGCCGAGGCCCGCGAACTTTGCTCAATCGCCTGGACCGCTATCTGCTGCGCGAAGTGACCGTGACCTTCGTCGCGGTCACTGGCGTGCTGCTGATTGTGCTGCTCTCCAACCAGTTTGCGCGGGTGCTCGGCCAGGCGGCAGCGAACGGGTTTCCCGCCAGCATCGTGCTGACGCTGATCGGCCTCACCACGCTGCAGTACCTCACCGTGCTCGTTCCCATCGGCCTGTTCCTCGGGATCGTGCTGGCGCTCGGCCGCCTGTATCACGAGAGCGAGATGACTGCGATGACGGCTTGTGGGGTCGGGCCGTTGCGAATTTACCGGCCGATTGCGCTGCTGGCGGTAGTCGTGGCGGCACTGCTCGCCGTGCTGTCCTACCGCATCGTGCCGGCTGCCTGGGTCAAGTCGAACGACGTGCGTCTCGAGGCGACGCGGGCTGCGCAGTTCGGCGCGCTCACGCCGGGACGATTCCGCAGCTTCGCCGGCGGCGATGCCGTGTTCTACGCCGAGCGCGTCGAAAAGACTGGAGAACTGTACGGCGTGTTCGTGCAGCGCAGTGTCGGCGACAAGGTCGAGGTTGCGATGGCCGAACGCGCAGTGCAACGCGGCGCAGGCCAGCCCGAGCAGCTGTTCATCCTGTACGACGGGCGCCGTTACGAAGGCGTGCCTGGCACACCGAACTGGCGCATCGTGGAATTCCGCGAGCACGGAATTCCGGTGCGCCTGCCGGAGGCGAAGGCGGGCAGGAACCGGATCGAGACGAAGAGCACGGCGACGCTGCGGTCGTCGGACGATCCAAAGGATCGCGCCGAGTTCGCGTGGCGCACGGCGGTACCTGTCATGGCGCTCGTGTTGATGGTGCTCGCGGTGCCGCTTGCCCGCCTGCGCCCGCGCCAGGGGCGGTTCGCCCGTGTCGCGTACGCCGTGCTCGCGTACTTCCTGTATTCGAACCTGCTGGCGGCGGTGCGCGTCTGGATCCAGAAGGATTCGGCGGGCGGGCAACTCGGCCTCTGGTGGGTCCATCTCCTGCCGCTCGCGCTCGCCGCGTGGCTGCTATGGAGTGAAATCCACCCCGGCAAAGCCTGGCGCCTGCGCTGGCGACGGCGTCCAGCCGGCGCCGCGGCGACAGGCTGAGGTCGCGTGATCGTGATGGGTGTTCTCGGTCGTTACATCATCCGCACCGTGCTCGGTTATACCGCGCTGGTCATGATCGTGCTGCTCGCGCTCGGCGCACTGTTCATGTTCATCGGCCAGCAGGACGACATCGGTGTCGGCAACTACACGGCTACGCGGGCACTGCTGTTCGTCGCCTTGAACCTGCCGAGCTACCTGTTCCAGTTGTTGCCCGTGGCCGCGCTGATTGGCTCGCTGCTCGGTCTCGGCAACCTGGCGCGCGGCAGTGAACTCATCGTCATGCGCTCCGCGGGCGTGACGACGCTGCGTTTCTGCCTGTGGCTCGGCATGGCCGGCCTGATCCTGTCGTCGTTGATGTTCGTCATCGGTGAATACGTCGCTCCACCGCTCGGGCAATACGCCCGGCAACTCAAGGTCTTTGCCAAGTTCGACGAGTTCGCCCTGGCGGGCAACCGCGCGACGTGGGTGCGTGACGGCGATACCATCATCAGCGTCGACCAGCAGTCCGCCAGTACGCGCTTTGGCGGCATCAAGGTGTTCCAGGTCGATCGCGAACGCCGGCTCTTGAGCGTCGGTCGCGCCGAGTCGGCGAGCGTCAAGGGTGACAAGGTCTGGCGGCTGGAGAAATACGTCGGCACCTCGTTTGCGCCGGATTCGCTGACAGCCACCGTGGATCGCGCAGGCGAGCACGACGTGCGCACGTCGCTGTCGTCGGAATTCCTCGGTCTTGCCATCGCGGACCCCGACTCGATGGGATTGCGTGACCTGCGCGATTACATCGCGCACTTGCAGCGCAACGAACTGCAGTCGGATCAGTTCGAGGCAGCCTACTGGTCACGCCTCGCGCGGTTCGGCGCCGTGATGCTGGTGATCATGCTGGCGCTGCCGTTCTGCGTGGGGTCGCTGCGCAATTCGGGGCAGGGCGCGCGCACCGTGATCGGCGTGCTGATCGGCGCGGGATTCGTGCTGCTGAGCCAGACGCTCGAGAGCAGCGGGGAGTTGTTCAGCCTGCCGCCGTGGGTGGTGGGCTGGCTGCCGACGGCGTTGCTCGGCGTGGTGACGGGGACGCTCCTCTGGCGTAACCGCTGAGTCGCGGTTTGATTCCGCAGCTGCCGCTTCGATGCGGTGTGTTTGTGCGACTTTATCGGTCCCACCGATTTTTCAGGCAAGCGCGGAAGCAGGGTGCCCGTTCCGGGTCTTCTTCGGGCGAGCGGAAAGGCAGACACGCTCGCCCGAAGAAGACCCGGAACGAACACCTGATAGACCGCGCCTGAGTAAATTTTCGGCAGACCGAAAATTTGCACGTCGCAGTGGCTTCGACGAGGTGCCTGGAATCGAACGCGATGTGCCATTGGCACAAACGATGAACCCAAATAGTGGCGTCAGCGATCGCGCCGCAACCCTTGGTTTGTCTCGATGGGTGTGCGCGGCCGTCGAATTGGAGCGCCGTCTTTCTTGCGTGAGTCTGCTTGCGCCGTGCGAGTCGTTCGGTGCGCCGAACGGCTCGCTCAGGCGCGGCGTGTCGAGCGTTTGATTCGGTTGATTGTCCGAATCGCGTGTCTGCCTTTCCGCGATTCGGACAATCAACCGAATCGAACGCCCGTCACTTCCCCGCCTTCCGACGCTTAGGCAGCACAACGACCCGCGACCGCGAAAGCAGGTCATGCCAGGTGCGGCGGTCACGATCGAACAACGCCCACACCCAGCCGAGACCCGCCGGCAGCCACGAGAGGATGCTCGCGCCCAGTCGCACGGCCACGTCCCGCCACGTCAGCAGGAACCCGTCGTCGCGCTGCACGCGCAACCGCCACGTCGTCATGCCCAGCGTCTGCCCGCGCTGGGTCCAGGGCAAGCCGAAGTACGCAAGGATAGCGGCGACGAGCGACGCCCAGTACGTCAGGACCAGCAGGGGCGCGCGATCCCACGTCACGGCCTCGCCGCCGGTAAACGGCAGGAAGCACGCGGTGACGATCATCAGCACCGCCAGGACCAGCAGGCCGTCGTAGACCATCGCCGCGAATCGTCGCAGCAGCCCAGCCGGCGGCAGTTCATCAGCGGAGGTCGAGGAGTCGCTGTCTCGGCTTTGCATTGCAGTCAGCATTCGGCAGGAAAAACGATTGCAGCCTGCGTGACCGGCTTGCGTGGGTCGCAACGGTAGGCGAAATTGCAGCGCGAGTCACGGTGTTCCAGGATGGAATCCGTTCGCTGTCCAGCGACGAATGAGGTGACGATGACTTTGAGTCCTGCTGACGGTCCGGCAACTGCGACAGCGCTGGTCTGGGACTGGCCGCTGCGCGTGTTTCACTGGGCGCTCGTGCTGGCCGTCGCTGGTTCGTTCGCGACGCACTACGCGGGGATGGAGTGGTTCGACTGGCATCGCCGTTGCGGCTATGTCGCTGCCGTACTGATCGGATTCCGGCTCGCCTGGGGTTTCGTGGGTCCGCGGTATTCACGGTTCTCGTCATTCCTGCGCGGGCCGCGCGCGGTGATCGAACACCTGCGAGGCCGGCAGCCGTACCCGAAAGCGGGCCACAATCCCGTCGGCGCGGTCAGCGTGCTGGTGTTCCTGGCGTCGCTGGCGCTGCAGACGGGCACGGGACTGTTCGCCAATGATGAGATCGCGAACGCCGGACCTTTCTATGGCTGGGTAACGCAGGAAACCAGCAACCGCCTCACCGGCCTGCACGACCTCAATTCCACAGCCCTGATTGTGCTGATCGCCATGCACCTCGCCGCCATCGCGTGGTACGACGGGCGACGACGGCTTGGCCTGGTGCGCGCGTTCTGGACGGGCCGCAAGGCAGGAGTCGAGGGCATTCGTGCCTCACGCGGCGGACTCGCTCTCGTCATCGTGGTGGCTTTGATCGTCGCCCTGACGCTCGCGATCCGCGCGGCGCCAGAGGCTTCGGTCAACGTCTACTTCTGATAGGAAGCGACCCGTCAAGCGTAGCGGCGAGTTCCAGGACGCAGCCCGTTCCGCCGCAGATCGCTCACTCGTTCTTGTACTTGTCGTGGCACGCCTTGCAGGCGTTGGCCGTGTCGAAAAACGCCGACTTGCTCTTGGCAAAATCGCCCGTTTTCGCCACGGCGGCCAGCGTGGCGCTGCGCTCGACGAGGTCTTTCATCTTCGCGTCAAAGTCCGCGCGGTTGGCCCACATCGCGGGCTTAAGTTCCGAGTGCGGCAGGTTCCGTGTTTCGGCCGGGAAGCCTTCGCTCAGCATCGGTGCGATCAGCGCGACGCGGTCGGCACGCCTGGCGAATTCGGCGGCGTCGTAAGGTGCCTTGCCCTGGGCCATCGCGCCCATCGGACCAAAGTTCCAGGCCATCACCTGGTACAGCGACTTGCGGTACTTGAGCGCCTGCTCGCCTTTCGACGGCGGGCTGTCGGCCTGCACGGCACCGACGAACAGGCACGTGGTCGTGAGCAGGGCGATTGCGAACGGACGGGAACACTTCATGGGTGATGCGCTCCTTCAAGCGGCGGTACTCGGGGGACCGCGAAGGTACCGCAGGCCGCGTGACGGTGTCACGATGCCAATGCTGGCAATCAACCCGTACGATGCGACGTGGCGAGGATGTCGGCGCGATACGCGCGCAGGATTTTCCAGATCTCGGTCTCGGACGGGCGATCGGCCATGCGGGCGATCAGGCCTGCGAGCGCCGGCCATTCGCGGCCCCACTCGAGCATGCGGACTGCGTCGGCGATCACCTGCTGTGTCATCGCGTCCGTAGGCGGGGGCGTGGATTGCGACGCCGGGGCGGCTGCGGGACGAGCGGCGGGCTGCGGCACGGGTGCTGCTACCGGGGTCGAACGAGACCGTGTCGGCCGCTTGTGTGATCCGGTGGAAGACTTGTGGGTCGCGCTCGTCTGCGCGACTTTCGCTGAGGTGGTCGCGGCGCCCGTGCTGCCATGATTCGGGGCGGCCCTGGTTACGGCACGAAGCCGTGGTTGCTCCACCGTTGCGGACATGCCCGAATCGCGCGCCTTGCCCGTTGCCAGTGGGATGAAGCGCTCGATGTGTTCCGTGCCGAGCAGGCTGGTCAGGAACGCCATCAGTTCGAGCGACTCGGCGAATTTTGCATCGCCGGCATCGCGGCGCTCGCTGATGTGTGCCTTCAATTCCAGCAGGCGGGTGCGGGCAAGGTTCAGGACCAGAGCATTCGGTCGCTGGTGCTTCGGCCAGGCTTCAGCCCGCGCATAGGCGGCGTCATCCAGTTGCAGGTAACGCAGGTGCAGCTCGACGCTCGCCAGCCAGCGATCGAGCAACTCCTCCACGCGCCTGTCCGTCGTCGACATCGTGCCCGCACCCCGTCCTTGTGGTCGGAGTCTAGCGGGCAACGAGGGGCCTGACGTGGCGCGGCTGGCAAAGCTGTGACCCGCAGCGCAGTTCCAGCCAGGGTCCCCTTCCGGTCAATTTCGGGGTTGCAGAATATCTGTATATGGGACATAGTGTCCCACATATGGTAATTCAGCTTCAGCGTTCCATCGTCACGGCCAGCCTGCGCTGGTTGCGGCCGATCGCGCGCTGGTTGTTGAAATCTGGTGTCACCTGGAAGGAATTCGCTGAGCTTTCGCGCGGCGTCTTCGTCAGTGTCGCGGCCGAGGAATTCGGTTTGCGCGGCCGCCCCACCAACGTGTCGCGCATCGCGCTGCTGACGGGCATGACTCGGCGTGAGGTGCGTCGCTATCGCGATTCCGGGGTGGAGACTCCGACCGAGGACGTGCGGGCCGAGGACGATCTCAACCACGCGAGCCGCGTGCTGGCGGGCTGGCACCTCGACGCCGAGTTCATCGATGAGGTCGGCAGGCCGCGTGCGCTGGAGGCCAAGGGCGACGGAGCGACCTTCGAACAACTCGTGCGTCGCTACGCGGGCGACATCCCGGTGACGGCACTGATCAAGGAACTCGTGCGTTCGAACTCGATCGAGCGTACGCAGGACGGTTGCTATCGCGCGCTGCGCCGCTTCTACATGCCGCGGGCCATGGACGGGCAGGCCGTCGAGCGTGCGGGCGCGGTGATCGCCGACCTCGCGACGACCGTCGAACACAACCTCACGCGTGATGCCACGGAGCCGCCCCGCTTCGAGGGTCGCGCCCAGAACCGCCACGTCGATCCGCGCCAGCTTCCGGCCTTCCGCGCGTTCATGGAGCGCGAAGGCCAGGCGTTCCTGGAACGCTGCGACGAATGGCTGAGCGCGCATGAAGCGCAACAGGTCGATGGGGCGCCGGTCGCCACGCTGCGATTGGGCGTAGGGGTCTTTGCAATTCAGGAACGGATGGTCGGAGAAGAATCATGATGCATGCTGGCAAAGCGGTGCGACGCTGGACGACGTTGGGTGTTGCGATCCTGATCGCTGCCTGCGGCGGCGGAGGCAGCTCGGGCGACGTCACCGCGGGCATCGATCGCGGCGGCATCGTCACGGCTACGGGTTCCATCACTGGCTTTGGCAGCGTGCACGTCAATGGCGTGCACTACGTGACCACGGGCGCCACCATCACGCTCGACGACAATCCCGGCAGCGAATCCGACCTGCGTGTCGGCCAGGTCGTGCGTATCGAAGGTCGCCTCGACCAGGACGGCCTCAACGGCACGGCAACGCGCGTCATCTTCGACGACGAAGTCGAAGGTCCAGTGCAGAGCATCGACCTCGCAAGTTCCCGGATGGTCGTGCTCGGACGCACGGTCCAGGTCGGCACGCAGACGTCCTTCGACGACAGCATCTCGCCGCGCAGCCTCGAGGGCGTTGCCGTAGGGGACCGCATGGAAGTGAGCGGACAAGTGGCGACCACGGGCGTCATCGAGGCGACGCGCATCGAACGCAAGACCGTGCAGTCGAGCGTCGAAGTGAAGGGCACGATCGGCTCGCTCGACACGAACGCACGCAGCTTTGCGCTCGACCAGCTGACGGTCTCGTATGCGGGTGCGCAGCTGAACGGATTCGCCAGCGGGCAGCCGGCGAATGGCGACCGCGTCGAGGCCTTTGGCACCGTCGATGTCAATGGCGTGCTGGTTGCGACCCGCATCGAGAAGGAAAGCGGTGGTGCCGCGGGTAACGCCGACGAACAGGCGGACTATGAAGGCCTGATCACGAGTTTCGTGTCCGCGACCGATTTCTCGGTTGCCGGGCAGCACGTCACGACGACTGCGTCGACCGCTTATGAAGGCGGCACGGCGTCGAACCTTGCACTCGACGTGCCCGTCGAGGTCGAGGGCCGCTTCAACGCGTCGGGCGTCATCGTCGCGACCAAGGTGCAGTTCCACCGCCGCAGCGACACGGAGTTCTCAGGTCGCGTGGACTCGGTGAACGCGGCAGGGAACAGCCTGGTGGTCTTCGGCGTCACGATCCGCGTGAACTCTCTCACGCGCTTCGAGGACCATAGCGGCGCCGACGTGCAGCAGTTCAGCCTCGCCAGCATCGCCGTCGGCGACTACGTGGAAGTCGACGCCTACAACGACGGTAGCGGGCTGCTTGCGACCAAGCTCGAACGCGACGACAACCAGGGCGAAGTCCAGCTCGAGGGTGTCGCCCAGAACGTGGCCGCGCCGAATTTCACGGTTGGCGGCGTCGCCGTCACGACCGATGGCAATACCGAATTCAGGGATATCAATGGCGTGACCATCAGCGCCGCGGCGTTCTTTCAGGCGGCCCCGGGCCGCCAGGTCAAGGCGCGCGGCACGCTGGTGGGCAACGTCGTGCTGGCCACGAGGGCCGAACTCGAGGACTGACCGGAGTTCCGGGGTAAAGACGGGCCTGCAATGACGGGTCCGATACCGATCAGTACCGAGCTGTGCAGAGGTGTGAGATGAAGTCAGTGCAGAAGAACGTTCTAGGAATGACGGCAGTGGCCCTGCTGGTTGCCGGGTGCGGTGGCGGGGGAGGTTCGACCGACGACGGCGCGACCTCTAACCCGCCGCCTGCGACCGGCACGACCACGACCACGTTTGTCACGGGCGCAATCGCCGGTTTCGGCAGCGTCATCGTCAATGGCGTGCGTTACGACACGGACTCGGCGCAGGTCAGCATCGAGGACAAGCCGGCCACGGCCGGCGAGCTGAAAGTGGGTGAGGTCATCCGCCTGACGGCTGAGGTCGATGCGCAGGGCGTCGCGCGCGCGAAGTCCATCCAGCAGGATCACCTGATCCAGGGCGCCGTGCAGGCAGTCGACGCAGCAGCGGGCACGCTAACGATCGCCGGGCAGGTGATCATCGTTGACAACGAGACGATGTTCGACGATTCGATCCCGACTCGAACGCTGGCGGGAATCACCGTCGGCGACGTAATCGAGGTGCACGGCTTCGCCGCTACGGGTGGCTCGGCGCGCGCGACCCGCATCGAGAAGGCAAGAGCGGGCGAGATCGAGGTCGAAGTGACCGGCCTGGTCAGCAACCTCGATACCGGCCAGAAGCGCTTCAACGTCGGCACGCTCGTCGTCGACTACTCGGCGGCGACGCTCGAAGATTTCGGCTCGGCGGGCGTTGCAGCCGGCAACCTCGTCGAGGTCAAGGGAACGTCGTTCCTGGCCGACGGCGCCTTGCGCGCCACGAAGGTGGAACGAGAGGGCCATAATTCTGACGGCCGCAGCGGCGACGACAGCGAAGTCGAGGGACTCGTCACCCGGTTCGGCTCCGCGACGGACTTCGACGTCGCCGGCCAGAAGGTCGTGACGAACGCAGCGACGGCCTTCGTCAATGGCACCGCGGCCGACCTTCAGCTCAACGTGAAGGTGGAAGCCGAGGGCAAGTTCGATGCATCCAACGCGCTCCTCGCGGCGAAGGTCGCGTTCAAGCGGCAGTCGACGGCCCGTCTTGCGGCCATGGTCGAGATCGTTGACGCCGGTGGCGGCAGTTTCCGCGCGCTGGGCATCACGGTCGTGGTTTCGAATACGACGTTGAAGGAAGACCACGAGAGCGACGATCACTTCTTCAACCTCGCCGACCTGCGCGTCGGCGACTGGGTGGAAGTCGGCGGCTATGTCGATCCGGCCGGCACCGGCCGGCTGATCGCGACCCGGCTCGAGCGTGACGATCCCGAAGACGAGGTCGAGTTGCGCGGTCCGGCGACCGATATCGCGTCGACGAGCCTCAAGGTGCTGGGCGTCAGCGTGGAGTTGTTGCCGGGCACGGAGTACGAGGACGAAGACACCCGTATCTCGGCAAGCGAGTTTCTTGCGCGCGCGGTCGGCCAGACCGTCGAAGTCGACGGCAGCTGGAACGGCACGTCCCTGCTCGCCGACGAGGCGGAGATCGAGCGTGAGGGCGGTGGTGTCGTCACCCCGCCAGTGACACCGCCGGTGACGCCGCCTAGCGGCGGCAACCAGGCGCCGTTCGCCAATGCAGGCACGTCGCGCAATGTCACGACGGCTGCCACGGTCACGCTCAACGGCACCGCGAGCACGGATCCGGAAGGCGCTGCGCTCACGTATGCGTGGGTGCTGCAGGTCCCGGGCGGCAGCAGCGCGAGCTTGTCCAGCGCCACGAGCAGCCAGCCGAGCTTCGTAGCCGATGTCGCAGGTGCGTACACCGCGACGTTGACCGTGAGCGACGGTTCCCTTTCGGCGTCGGCCAGCATTGTGATCACGGCCCAGGCGCCGACCACGCCGCCTTCGTCCATCGACGGCGCGTCCCTCTACACGGCGAAGTGCCAGAGCTGTCACGGCGCGATCCAGCCGATCTTCAGCCGCAACGCGCGTGATGCAGCGAGGATCCAGGCCGCGATCGACGGCAACAAGGGCGGCATGGGATCGCTCTCGGCACTGACGACCGCAGAAGTGCAGGCGATTGCAGCCGCGATCACGGCGGCCAATCCGTAACTCGACCGACTGACAGAACCCCGGACCTCTCGGTCCACCCCTTGGGCGGGATGGCGTAAACCTCCCGCCCTATTTTTTCGTCGTGAAGCGCAGGTGCCGTGTCGCCAGGTGGCCGAGCGGACTGACCGCGACCCCCTCGACGTCCGGCTTGGCGAGCAGTTTCGAGACCCGGTGAAATACGGGGATGACCGGCGAGTCCGCGAGGAGCAACCGTTCGGCCAGAACCATGGACGCCGTACGCTGCGCGGCGTCCCGCGCAAGGCGCGATTCCGCCAGCAGCGCGTCGTAGCGGGCGCTCCTGTATCCCGGAACATTCTGCGCGTGTCCGGATTCGAACAGGGCGAGGAACGCTTCGGCGTCGATGAAGTCGGCGGACCAGCCGAACCGGAGCAGGTCGCAGCCACCCGGGTTCTCGCGCAGCGCGAGGTACGCCTTCCACTCCATCTCGAGCACTTCCACCTCGACATCGAGCGCCGCGCGCCATTGGTCGGCCAAGGCGATTGCAGTGCGCCGGTGATTGGCGCTTGCATCCGTGCACAGCAGCAGACGATCGGGCGCGGCATGGCGTCCTCGTGCTGCGTGCCACAGCCGCCGCGCCTCCTCGATGCGCTCGACGCCGGGAAGCGCGGCCCACGTGAACTGCGCGGGCGTATAGCCGGGAACGCCTGCGGGAACCCAACCGTAGGCGGGTTGCTCGTCCGCGCCGGTCACTTGCCGGGTGATCTGCCCGCGATCGACTGCCATAGATAGCGCCACGCGCGCATCCCGGTCACGCATGCGCGCAAGGTTGAACGCGAAGCCATACGTGCTCAGGTACGGTGCAATGTGCAGTTCACCGGGAAGGTTCTGCTGCAGCCAGCTGACCTGCGTGTTCGGCACTTCACTCGTGACGTCGAGCTCGCCCGAGCGGTAGAGGTTTAGTTCGGTGTTGAGGTCCTCGAGTGTCAGGTAGGTCACGCGTTCAATCGCCACCGCACCCGCGGAGTGATAGTGGGGATTGCGCTCAAGTTCGATCTTCTCGCCAGGACGACGCCGGAGCAGCCGGTAAGGGCCGTTGCCGATGATTGATGCCCCAGCGCTGGTCGCGAGGTGCTGCGGTGCAGCGACGGGTAGCGCCAGCACGGCAGGAAGGTAGGGCACAGCACGAGTCACTTCGAGCACGACGGTCCGGGAATCAGTTGCGCGGGTGTATGTGACCTCGTGCAGTAGCGCGGAATAGGGCGCCTGCGACCCCTCGACCCTCGCTGCATCCAGGCCGGCGACGAACTGCGCGGCGGTCAGCGGAGTACCGTCCGACCAGCGCAGGTTCTCACGCAACCTGAAGGTCCAGGTGCGGCCGTCTTCCGACACGCTCCACGATTGCGCCGCTCCGGGGATGATGTTGCCGTCAGCGGCTTCGGCTGTCAGGCCCTCGTAGAGATCCTGCAAGAGCGCCAGCGCGGCGTTGTCTTCGGCCAGACGGGGGTCCAGAGTTGCGGGTTCGCCACCCAAAGCGCGGGTCAGGGCCCGGTTCGATATCGTTGCCACTGCCAGCGACGCATCCGGAGGGGATGAACCCTGATCCGATCCGCAAGAGGCGATCGCCAGCAACGCCAGTGCTGCGGAGCATCGTGCGTAGCATCGTAAGAGGGCTGTCAACGAATTTCCTGTCTGCAGTGATGTGGATTCCGAGGCGTATGGTCGCCGTAAATCAGGCGCATGACAAAAAGGGAGTCGGGTAAGGGGCGAACGGCGTTTTGACAGAACCCGGCAGGCCGGGCGACTATCCTGCACGCTGTACGTCTGGAGCGCGACGAATGGATTTCGAATTCAAGTACCGCGCTTTCATCAGCTACAGCCACAGCGACGAACACTGGGCCAAGTGGCTGCACAAGTCGCTCGAGACCTACCGCGTGCCGAAGCATCTCATCGGCACGAAGACAGCGTATGGTCCCGTTCCCGAGCGATTCGCGCCGGTGTTCCGCGACCGCGACGAACTTGCGACGGCCACGAATCTCGGAGAGACCCTGACTCGAGCGCTGGAGCAGTCCGCGTTTCAGGTAGTCATCTGTTCGCCGGCCGCCGCAAAGTCGCGCTGGGTGAACGAGGAAATCCTCGCCTTCAAGCGCCTGGGCCGCGAGCATCGGATTTTCTGCCTGATCGTGGCCGGCGAGCCGGGCGCTTCCGCGGCGGCTGCCACTGCCGACCAGGAGTGTTTCCCCAACGCGTTGATCTACAAGATGGGAGAGAACGGGCAGCTCTCCGAGACTCGCGGTGAGCCGATCGCCGCCGACGCCCGGCCAAAAAAAGACAGCAAGCAGGACGTCCGGCTGAAGCTCGTCGCCGGGATGCTCGGCGTTGGCCTGGACGAATTGAAGCAGCGCGAGGCCCACCGGCGGCATCGACGCATGGTGGCGCTGGTCACGGCGTCCGTCGTCGGCATGACGATCACGTCGGGCCTGGCCGCCGCTGCCTGGATCGCCCGCAACCAGGCCGAGCGCGAGCGTGTCCGCGCGGAGACCGAAGCCGAAACCGCCCGGCAGACCACGAACTTTCTCGTCGGCCTGTTCGCCGTCTCCGACCCGAACGAGGCACGCGGCAACTCCATCACCGCGCGCGAGATCCTCGACAAGGGCTCGCAGCGCATCAAGTCGGAACTGGTCACGCAGCCGGCGATCCAGGCCACGCTGATGGAGACCATGGGGACGGTGTACACGAGCCTGGCGCTTTACCCTCCGGCTGCGTCGCTGCTCGACAGCTCACTGCAGAAGCGACTCGAACTTTACGGTGCGGACAGCCTCGAGGTGGCGCAATCGGCAGAAAAGCTCGGCGGGGTGCTGACGCTGACGGCGGAGTATGACAAGGCGGAGTTGATGTACCGCAAGGCGCTGGACCTGCGACAGAAGCAGCTCGGACCCGAGCACGTCGACATTGCGCGCAGCCAGTACCAGCTGGCCGATCTCCTCTTCCGCAAGGGCGAGAACGAGGCCGCGGACCCGTTGTTTCGGCAGGCGCTGGCGATGCGGCGCAAGCTGATTGGCAGCAACACCATCGAGGTGGCCAAGAGCCTCGAAGGCCTGGCGATGAACCTCTACAACCAGGGCAAATATGACGAAGCCCTGCCGACGATGCGCCTGGCTGTTGAGTTGCAGAGGGGACTGCACAAGGAGCCGCACACGGACCTGGCCGAGGCGCTGAGCAATCTCGGCGTGGTGCTGAGCGACATGGGCGAGTATCGCGAGTCCGAGACGCTGTACCGGGAAGCGTTGCAGATGAAACGTGTCCTGCTGGGCGATACGCACCCGGAAATCGCACTGGGCCTCAATAACATCGCGTACGCATTGACCGACCAGAAGAAATACGACGAAGCGGCGTCGATGTACCGCCAGGCCATCGCCATGCAGCACAAGCTGCTCGGTGACGATCACCCGGACATTGCTGCCGCGCTGAACAACCTGGCATTCGTGCTGCACGACAAGGGCGATGCCGAGGGTGCCCGCAGGATGATGCAGCAATCGCTCGACATGTACCGGCGCACGGTCGGGTCCGAGCATCCGTCCATTGCCCGCGGCATGGGCAACCAGGCGATGTGGCTGATGCAAGCTGGTGATTACGTGTCGGCCGAGCCTCTGCTGCTCGAGGCGCTGCAGATGCGCAGAAAGCTGCTCGGCAATGAACACACGGACGTCGCCGGTACGCTGACGCTGCTCGCCAGTCTGCTGGTCGAGACCGGGCGTTTCGAGGAGGCGCGGTCAGCCGCGGCGGAAGCCCGGGCGATTTGCCTGCCGGCACTGGGGCGGCCCACTGGCGCACGGCGGCCGCCACCAGTACCGAAGGGGCAGCACTGGTAGGTCTGGGGCAACCGCGCAGGGCGCCAGGTTGTTGATTGAGGGGTTGGCCGCACTGCGTGCCGATGCAGGAGCGTTGCCGTTTTTTGTGGACAACGCAGCCCGATGGGTCGGGGAGTACCACCGCAAGCGGAGCGGTGAGCAGGCGGCGCCAAATCAAACCGCCATGCTGCAGGGCAATAAAAACCGTTAGGAATCCGGCGTCACGCCGGACGACTTGCCGACAACCGCGGGGCGTCTGGCCTTTTCGGTTGACATAATCCGCCGGGCCTGATAGCGACCATACTTGCAATTGATTTGTGATACGTTTCACAAATCAACCACGCTTGCTTCGGGGCTGGCCTTGCGGCGCAGCCGGCAAGCCGAGCCGAAGGGTCGCCTTTCGACTCATCGCAAGAAAAAAATCACCGCAACGGTCCCTGGCCTTGCGCGCACGCAGGAGTAGAAAAGTGAACAAGGGAATCGGTTTGTTTGTCGGAATGACCGCGTTGTTTGCGATGGGGTCGGTGCACGCCGCGTGCCCTGGCACCCAGGTGATGGTGTACACGGACATCAATGACGCGACCGGACATGTTTTCGAAGTCTACAAGGCGAGCGGAATTTCCTGGGTCGACGCGGCGGATTGCGCCGACAACATCAGTGTCGGCGGCGCCACGGGGCACCTCGCGACCATCACGTCGTTCAGCGAAAATCAGTGGGTGGTTGATCAATTGCTGATCCCTGCGCTGACTGCGGATCCGGCTCTGCAAAGCCAGGTCTGGGTGGGTGGGTACCAGGATTCGGTCGTGAATGAACCGGCCGGCGGGTGGCGCTGGGCAAATAGCGAAGGGCCTTTTTCCGGCTCAAACGGCAATCCGGACTACACCAATTGGGCCGATAACGAGCCAAACAATAATGGCGGTGGCGAGGACCATCTGACGGTCGGTCGGTACGCTGACGATCTCCATGCTTGGAACGACGAGGGATCCGCTCCGGGCACGATAGGTGGCTTCATCGTCGAGTATGACGTCCCGCGTGCGGCGGCTTGCACCGGGCTCGATTGCCAGACCATCGACGGTCAGACGCTGGTATTCCCGACGGGATCATTCACATCGACGGACACGATCAAGTTCACGGCCTACGAGTTCACGGATCCGCGCGTCGACCTCGACGGAAAGTGCAGGTTAAGCCCGGGGCCGCTGACGTTGTTCACGGATGTCGCTGCATTCGGGTCCGATGCGCAGCTGAGGATTCCGGCGTATTTGTGCGGTTCGCCCAAGTTTGTCGTTGTCAAGGTGGACTCCGAGGATCTCTCGATCTTGAAGGGTGCTGTACTCGTCGAGAACAAGACGGACACGGTACTGCCCGACAACGCCTACAAGTGCTTTGCCCCGATCCTCGGCAACCTGGCGGTGAATACGGATTACGCCCCTGACCCGCAGTTCCAGGACGTGGTCGTGTGGCAATCGACGAACCCCGCCAACATGCTTGAAAACGCTACAACGGGGCCGTCCGAATATGTTGGCGCGGCGACCGAAGCCACGAACGGTTGCGGCAGTACCGTTGCGAAGGTCCGGGGTGCTTCCTACTTTGTGGTCGGCATGCACATCGATTTCAGAGCTGCTGCATACGACTACGCAAACGACCCGCAGCAGAACTACGAGCAGTTCGTCAAGTTGACCCGCTACAAGCTCACGCTGCTGCGAAAGTCGATTGCGAATGCAAGGTTGGTAGGATCCCTGCGACCCGTTGTGTCCACGGCGATGGATGCATTGATCGCGCTCGCGATCTATCGGCTCGACCAGGGCAATCCTGCAGGGGCGTTGATCCACGTAAGGCAGTTCCTCTGGCTCGTCAATGCGGCCAGATACACGGTGATCGCTGATCAAAACTACAACGGCGATCACCTGATGCGCGGCGAAAACATTGCGTTCACGCTGCGGGTCAAGGTCATTCCCTACAAGCCAGTACCTTAAACTGCGGCCGGACAAAGCCCGTGGCTCGCAGCACGGGCTTTGTTCCTGAAGGCACCTGCCCGGCATGGGCAAACGCGTGACCGGCCGCCGCATCGACAAGCGCCTGTACGGCGCCATGTTCCTGATGGCCACCAGCGCCATCGGTCCGGGGTTCATTACCCAGACGACTCAATTTACGGCGCAGCTCGGCGCGGCCTTCGCCTTTGCGATCCTGGTCTCGATCTTCATCGACGTCGCGCTGCAGTTGAACGTCTGGCGCGTGATCGGCGTGTCGGGATTGCGGGCGCAGGAACTCGGCAACCATGTCGCTCCGGGTCTCGGACATGTGCTCACGTTCTTTGTGGTGCTGGGCGGCTTCGTCTTCAACGTCGGCAATGTCGCGGGTGCCGGGCTCGGGCTCGAGGCGCTGCTGGGGTTCGACCCGAAGTGGGGCGGGGCGGTCTCGGCCTTGCTGGCGATTGCAGTCTTTCTGTCGCGTCGAGCCGGGGTCGCGATGGACCGGATCGTCGTCGTGCTCGGCTTCGTTATGATCGCGATGACGGCGTACGTTGCCTTCGTCTCACATCCTCCGGTCGGCGCCGCGCTGCGCAACGCCGTGCTGCCCGAACGCGTCGACTTCCTCGCGATCATGACGCTCGTTGGCGGCACGGTCGGAGGCTACATCACCTATGCCGGCGCGCATCGGCTGCTCGACGCCGGTGTGTGCGGTCCGGACCGTGTGGCCGAGATTTCCAGGGCTTCCGTCATCGGCGTGCTGGTGACCGGCCTGATGCGTGTCCTGTTGTTTCTTGCAGTGCTCGGCGTCGTTGCGGCGGGCGTGCGGCTGGATCCGTCCAACCCGGCCGCGTCTGCCTTCGAGGCAGCGGCTGGTGGCGCCGGCAGGCGCGTGTTCGGCATGATCCTGTGGGCTGCGGCGATTACCTCGGTCATCGGTGCGTCCTACACGTCGGTGTCGTTCCTCGTCGGCGCGTCGGAGCGCTTGGCCCGACGCCGGAACCTGCTGGTGGTGGCATTCGTCGGCCTGTCGGCGACGGTGTATCTCGTGGCGGGTGCGGCACCCGTGCCACTGCTGGTGTTCGCAGGCGCTTTCAATGGCCTGATCCTGCCGATTGGCATTGCCGTCCTGTTGTGGGTGGCGGCCCGTCGGCCCGATGTCATGGGCGGCTACGACTATCCGCGTTACCTGGCGGTGCTGGGTCTGATGGCGTGGCTGGTTACCCTCTATCTGGGCTGGGAATCACTGGGCAGGCTTGCGACGATTTTCCGTTAGCGTCGACAGAAAATATGTCAGCGTCGTCCCGCAGCCGCAACAATGGACGCGCGATCCCCGGTGGATGGGTATCATCCCCGCGCATGGCGACCGCACCCGAGTACGCAGCGCCCGCTGAGACTCCCTTCACCGCCGGTCCGGACCGCCGGACGGGCGCGCGCAGCTACGCCGTTCCTTTCATCGTGGCCGTGACGGGCCATCGCGACCTCGTTGCCGACGAAATCCCGGTCATACGGTCCCGCGTACGCGACTGCCTGTTCAGCCTGCGCTACGAGTACCCCAGCCGCATCATCGTCGTGATGTCCTCGCTGGCCGACGGCGCGGACCGACTGGTGGCGGAAGAGGCGCTCAAGCTCGGCATGCCGCTCAGCGTCGTCCTGCCGATGCCGCGCGCGCTGTACGAACAGGATTTCATGGCCGAGTCCCGCCGCGAATTCGCCGCATTCTGTGACGGCGGCGACGATCCAGTTCCATCACCACGACGTGATGGCCGGCTACACTCCGCGCGTGACCTCGAGCAAGCTCAACCTGACCGAGGACGAGAGCGACCTCGTTTATCACATCGTCTGTTCGCGCGATCGACCCGACGGCGAGCCCGCGCCGGGACTCAAGCCTTTCGACACGGCATGGTTCACGACGGACGAGGAAAATCCACGGACCGACAAGATTTCGGCGCGGCACCGCAAGGTGTTCGAGTACACCAACGAGTTCAGCCGCGAAGCGCAGAACCACGCCGCCGCGATCGACAAGGAACGCTACTCGCTGCTCAGTGCTGAGCAGGTGGCCACGCTGCCGGGCGGCCTCTGGGACATCAACCAGGCGTTCTGCGCGGCCGACTGGCTGGCTATCCATTATCAGAAGAAGGTCGTGAAGACGCTGCAGGGGGGGCACGTGGCGGCCTTTCTGACCGCCGTGGGCTACCTGACGTACACCGACCTGCTGTCCACGCCGATGATGATCGGCGGCATCATCTCACTGATGCTGTTCGCCGTTCTGAACAACGCGCTGGCCGTGCGCGGCAGCTGGCAACGCAAGTACCTGGACTACCGTACGCTGGCGGAAGGCCTGCGGGTTCAGTTCTACTGGGCCGCCGCCGGCGTCACCAGCGGCAGCGTTTCAAAATACGCGCACGACAACTTCCTGCAGATGCAGGACACAGAACTCGGCTGGATCCGCAACGTCATGCGCGTCGCCGGCATGGAGTGCGACGTGGCGCCAAACCTCGAGCCGCAGGGGGTGCAGTTCGCGGTGCAGGAGTGGATCGGCGACGACAAGTCCGGCCAGCTCGGTTATTACCGCAAGAAGTCCGCCCAGCGCATCGTCGAGCACGACTCCACGTTGCGCATCGGGCGGCTCGGGATCTGGACCACGATCATCGCGCTCACGACATTGCTGTTCGTTGGTTCGGCGCTATCGGACGAAGTGCGGACCCCGGTCGTCTACCTGATGGGCATCGTCATGCTGATGGTGGGCGTGCGGCAGTCGTACGCGAAAACCACGGCCGAGGCCGAACTGATCAAGCAGTACGAGTTCATGTACCGCATCTTCCGCAACGCGCGCCGGCGCATCGGTGGCGCCGACAACGACGCCGACAGGCGCCGTATCCTCAAGGTCCTCGGAGACGCCGCCCTCGAGGAACACGCGGAGTGGATCCTGATCCACCGTGAGCGGTCGATCGACGAGAAGGAGGGGATCAAGCTCGGCGGATGATCAGTTGCGCTGGGCAATGGTCGTCCTGCCACTCCCACCATGCGCCGCACGCTGTCCGCAGTGTTCGTCGTGCTGCATCGCATTTCCCGCAGTCGTGCGCGAAGCTCATCGAGCTCGAGATCCGTAAGTTCGTCCACCTTCTCGTAGAGCGCGTTCAGCGAGGATCGCTCGTAGGCGGCCTCCACGCACGTGCGACGCATAGTCGTAGCCTTCATTCGCGGATCTGGCAGCGGAGAAACAGGGCAGGGCGAGCTTGCGGAACAGGTCCGACTGCACGGATCTTGCGCCGCACATTCGACTCACACCGAAACTCGCGCATTCAAAGCATGGCGTGAGAAAAATCGTCTATCTATCAATAAGTTAAGTTTTACACTTAATGTGGATCGCCTCGCAGTTATCCGTGCACGAGCGTTGCAGAAACTGTGATGGAGGTCCGCAGCCGATCATCGCGTGACGGCTAGCATCTGTGTCTCATGAGGGTCCGGCAAGGCATCGATCCGCTTCGAGTCCGGTGGGGCTGGAAGGCCGGCCCATAGGAACCAGGCGAACATGCCGAGAACGGGGCTGCGGATCTTGCTGTTGGGAGGTGACGCTGACCACAATGTCGGCGACCGCGCCATCGTCTCGGCACTGAGTCAATGCATCGTGTCGCATGACCCGTGCGCTGAAGTCTCCATCGTCGGCAGTCGCAGCACGGGCCCACGGATTCCCGGCGTTACCCGGATGATCCCTCGTGGCGCATCCGGAATTGCCGGGTTGTGCCGCGCCGCAGTCGCCGCCGACCGCATTCTCGTTGCCGGTGGCGGACTGTTCCAGGACGACGACAGTCGCGCCAAGATGCCGTATTGGGCGGCACGCATCTCGCTGCTGAAAAGCCTGAATCCGCGCATTGCGGGTCATTCGATCGGTGCGGGGCCGTTGTGGCACGTCGAGAGCCGAGCTGCCGCACGAGTCGCCTGCGCTGCGTTGACGACAGTTTCCGTGCGCGATCGATTCGCGCAGGCAGCGCTGGCAGCCTGCACTTCGCGCTCGATCGACGTCGTGCCCGATCCGGCGTTCATGCTGGAAGCGGCGCCACGTGGAGACGCGATCGACCTGCTGCGTAGCCTCGATGTCATGCCCGGACGCCCCCTCATTGTCGTCGCAGCCCGGCGTTGGTTTCACAGCCGCGGCGGATTCGTCCCCAACGTCGTCAAGACCAGTGCGGGCATCGGCATCGCGCGGGATGAGCGGCGTTTTGAATTGCTGCTCGACGTACTCGTGGACGGCCTCACGCACCTGGCCAAGCGGCTCGAGGCAGCGGTCCTGCTGCTGCCGAGCTACAACGTCGCGCACGAAGGAGACGATGCCGTGTGCGAAGCGCTGGCAAGTCGGCTGAGCGACGTCAGCGTCCGCATGGCGCGAATCGCCGACCCCCAGTTGTACAAGGCCGTCCTGGGCCACGCGTCGCTGATCATCTCGTCGAGAATGCACCCGCTCATCCTTGGGGCCGGCATGGGTGTTCCGCTCGTGGGGCTGTCCTACAACGACAAGTTCCGGGGACTGTTCGACCAACTCGGCATGGCCACGGGCCTGCTGCCGCTGGACGATTTCCCCGATCGGTGGGGTGCGCGGGAAATGATTGCCGCCGCCGAAGCGGCGCTCGGCGGACAGGACGACCTGCGGCATCGCGCCGAGTTGCTTGGAACTGCCGTACGGCGACGCACGCTCGAGGCCGCCTTTGCAGGCTTGCCAGGGCGGACGCCGGAGGTGGTAGATGCGTGACGCACTGCGTGTAATGAATCCGCGCGCATCACTTGCGGCGTCGCAGCCTGCGGCGAGCGCGCGACTCCAACGCCTGATATCCGATGCAGGTCGACACGTACCGCTCTATCGCCGCCTGTGGGCAGCGTCAGGCATCGACGTCGATCACCCGCAGGTCGCGGGAGATTTCCACTGCTTGCCGTGGCTCGACAAGACGGCCCTCCGGGCGTCCCGTCCCGCAGACAGGATTCACGGCAAGCGCCGTGACTTTCACCTTGCCGAGGAGCTTTCGAGCGGCTCGAGCGGCGAGCCCCTGTCGGTCTTCAAGGACCGCGCGGCCCAACTGCGGCGCCGCTGGGCCTTCCTGCGTGCGCTGCTCGCGTGTGGGTACCGACCGGGACAGCGTTGCCTGCTGCTCACGAGCAGGCGGTCTGCGAAGTGGCCGACGGTCGCGCGCTGGTCTTACGCA
This sequence comes from Pseudomonadota bacterium, assembly GCA_016704655.1. Taxonomy (GTDB): domain Bacteria; phylum Pseudomonadota; class Gammaproteobacteria; order Steroidobacterales; family Steroidobacteraceae; genus RPQJ01. The sequence continues at coordinate 116,096 of JADIZR010000003.1, forward strand.
AGCATCGGCGACGACACGGCAACGATCGCGTCGCGTCTCGATGCGCTGCAACCGGACGTGCTGTACGGCCCGCTCTCGACGCTGGAACTGCTGGCTGCGCAACGCACTCAGCGGACGCCGCGACCGGTCGGCCCGCGCCTCGTCATCTCGACGGCGGAGCAGTTGACGCGACAGCGCCGCGCAAATCTGGAGCGGGGATTTGGCGCGCCCGTCGCCGATTTCTATGGCCTGTCCGAGCTCGGCCTGGTTGCTTACCGTACTCCCGGGAATCCGCAATTCACGCCGGCTCGGTCCAGCCTGATCCTCGAGTTCTTCCCCATCGCCGGCGAGCCGTCGGTTGAGCGCCTGGTCGTCACCGACCTTGCCGAGCGCACGTCGCCCTGGATCCGTTACGACACCGGGGACCTCGTCCGGCGCGACCCGCAGCTTGCCGGGCGCCCGGTCGTGGAGTTCGCCGGACGGTCGCTGGATTGCATCGCGCTGCCGGGCGGCGGCCTGGTTTCTCCCTATCGCATCGACGTCCTGCTCGAGCAGGTGCCTGGCCTGAGGGCGTTCGAGGTCCTGCAGCATGCCGACTTGACCATGGATGTGACGCTCGACATGGCGCCTGACGGCGGCGAGCAAGCCTGCTCGACTGTTCGCCGCGAACTCGTGTCCGTCCTCGGCACCAACTCGGAGGTTCGGATGAGGATTGGAACGATACATCGTGGCCCAGCGGGCACGAAGTTCCGCCCGATCCGGTCACTCGCACGGAGCCCAGCTTGAAGATCCTGTCCCTTACCTACGAGTACCCCCCGATCGGTGGCGGCGGCAGCAATGTCGCCGCGGCGGTCAACGAGGAACTGGTCCGCATGGGCGACGACGTGACCGTGCTGACCTCGGGGATGAAGGCGCTGCCGGCGGAGGAAACGGTCGAAGGTGTGGTCGTACACCGGACAGCCTGCGTCCGGCGGCATCGTCATTACACGACCGCAGCCGAGTTGCTCACGACCCTCCTGCCCACCTACCGGCGCGGTGCGCAGTTGATCCGTGCCATCAAGCCGGATGTCATTCATACACACTTCATCCTGCCGTCGGGACCGTTGGCTCGTGCATTGTCCGAGCGCTTCAATGTGCCGTATGTCCTGACCGCCCACGGTTCCGACGTCCCGGGTTACAACCCCGACCGGTTCGGCCTGATGCACCAGATGTTGAAGCCCGCCTGGCGACGGATCGTCGAGGGCGCCTCGTCGGTGACCTCGCCGTCGCGTTACCTTGCTGAGTTGATGCGGGAGCAGGGTTGCACGGTTCCAGTTTCGATCGTGCCGAATGGACATCGCCCGCACCCGGGCCTCGGGACCGTGCGGCGCAACCGGGTACTGGTCGTCGCGCGGATGTTCCCGCGCAAGGGCGTCCAGCATTTCATCGACGCCGTCGCTGGCGTGGGCGGCGATTGGGAGTTCGTCATTGCCGGTGACGGCCCATTCAGGGCCCAGCTCGAGGCACAGGCGCGCAACATCGCACCGAACGTGCAATTCTTCGGCTTCGTCAACCGCGAGACCCTGCGGTCCCTGTACGAGTCTTCGCAGATCCTGGTGTTTCCATCGATCCAGGAGAACTTCCCGATGGTGTTGCTCGAGGCGATGGACGCAGGGTGCGCCATTGTCACCACCAACGCCGAGGGCTGCGCCGAGGTAGTCGGTGATGCGGGTCTCGTCGTGCCCAAGGGCGACCCGCAGGGCATCCGTGAGGCGCTCGACCGTCTCATGTGCGATCCGCGACTCGTGCGTGACCTGTCAGTACGCGCGCAGCAGCGCGCAGCCCGGCTGACCTGGCCCAACATCGTGGGGCGGTACCGTGAGATCTTGCAGGCAGCGATCTCGCACCGGTCGCCCGCCACCACGCGCACGATTGAAGTGCCCACTGTATCGACGCCGCAAGCCCTGCGTTGACCGATCGCTCAGTGCCTCTTGATGCCATGGAGACATGTCAAGACGATCGCCTCGCTGGTCGCACCCATCGTGCTGCCGGTGCAACGCCTCGTTGGAAGACTGCCGGGGTCGGCTGATCCGATTGCAATACTCTGCGCCGGCACGCCGTCGACGGCAGACTTCGTGGCCGGTGCGCTGCTTGAAGTCGAGGAGCGGACGGTCGTCGGCAGCCTCGGCAGCCCGCTCGAGTTACGCGGCAACACGTTCCGCCGGCTGTGTGCGGGCGCGGACCTCGCGGCGATGGAAGTGCCCCGTGCCTGGCAGGCTTGCCTTCCGGCAGGCACACAACTGCGGATGCCTGCGTGGGTATCCCAGGAACTGCTCGTTACCACCCAATCGCCGTTCATATTGTCCGCACCGATACTGAAGGAAGTCAGGCGTCACTCCCGGCGCAATGCGTTCGAACACTGCTTCTCAACGGACCTGAACGACATCAGGCACTTCTACGCCAATCTGTATCGCCCTTACGTCATGGCGCGTTTCGGCACGGGTGCGGTCGTCGTGGACGAAGAGCAGTTCCTCGCCGTCAGTCGAGGGATGACGCTGGCCATGCTGACGGCCGCCGGGGACTGGATCGCGGGCATGTTGCTCCAGCAGCGCGGCGAGACATTGCATCTGGGGTGGTTCGGTTCTTCCTCGGTACCGCCACGGGCGGGCGCGAGCGAAGTCCTCGACGCGCGCAGCATCGAGTGGGGTGCCGCGAACGGGGCCAGCCGCGTCATCATGGGACATTCCCGGCCCAGCCTTGCGGACGGCGTGGTGCGCTACAAGAGCCGCTTTGGCGCGAACGTCCGGTCAACACGCTTTCCGCAGCGGACCATCGGGCTGTGGGTCCAACGCTGGTCTCCCGCACTCGTCGCGAGCCTCAATGGGGCGAAATTCGTGAACTTTCGCGATGGACAGCCTTGCGTGTACGAGGCGCGCCCCGACCACGCGACGCCTTGAATCCGTCGGGGCTGGTCAAGCTTCGTCGTCCACCCTGTCGGTGCGGGCCCTGGTCGGCAGGCGGATGCCGAATCGCGACAGGAGTCGTTTCAGGCGCGGCTTGAAGACGAAGAAGTACAGGTACGCGGCGACGAGACGTGCCTGTCGCTGATACAGGTGCACCTCGACGGTGTCCCTGTTGTGCGTCGCCCAGCGGACCTTGTTCTTGAGGAAACCGCCGAGAAAATCGTACTCCTCCAACTTGGCCTGAAAGCAATCCTCGAGCTCGAGCGACTCGAGGAAAGTGCCCGGCGAGCAGCCAGAATAGGCCGCGTCATGAGCGATGTGCAGGGAATAGAACCTGCGCGCGTGCGTCAAGCCGAAGGTCGCCGCCACCAGGTGGCCATCCACGCGCAGGCAGCGAAAGACGAACTGTCCGCTGTCGCCGAAGGCGTGGATCAAATGCCGGTAGAATCGCAGGTGTTCCACGCTCTGCGACACGCCCACCCCTTTGCGGGCTTTCCAGCCGCGGCTTTCGAGCACCTCGTACTCGCCGAAGAGTTGCTGCAAGCGCGTTTCGTCACCGGCATGACTCGCGTATTCGAGCTGCCCCGCACCCTGCAGTTTCCTGCGGGCCATCTTCAGGTTCTTGCGGAACTTCTGCGACTTCGTCGCCAGCAGCTGCGCCCAGGTGCCATCGAAGGTCAGGTACGGACAATGCGAACTCGGGACCCTGCCGTGCAGCACCTTGTGACTGGACAGCGTGGCGCAGAACGTCTCGAGCGCGGGGTCGGATGCATCCTGTTCGTGAAACCAGATGACGTCCCACTGGTCGCGTCGCGCCAGCAGTGCGTGGGCGACGGCTTCGGCGCAGTCGCGCGCATCGCGACTGAACAGAAAGGCCGGCCGGTCGACCTGCCACGGTGCCCCGAGGAAAGTAAGCTGTCGTTGCACCTTGCCGTGCATCCGTAGCAGCGAAACCTGAAACGGCGCAATGCCGATCATCTCATTGTCGTCGTGGATGCAGACGATCATGAGCTTGAGATCGACCGCGAAGCTCCGCACCCATGCCGCCTGGTAGCGGTGCGTCTGAAACACAGTCAGTCCTGGAACGGCCTGCTCGATGCTCTGCCATTGCTCCTGGAGGCTGAGGAGACCGTCCTCGTCAGTGACCAGGCTTGTTCGAAGTGCCTTGCCCGACGACGACTGGAAACGTTCACCCGAATGGGACGAATCGGCGGGTTGCTTGCGACCCGCGCGGTGCCCTGCAGCGAGCGGCTCCCATACGACCAGCGGCGCGGCTTGACCGGCTCGCGCAGTTTCATCACTGAGTTTGGCAGCCAACTCGAAACCAAGCCTGCGAAAGACCGTTTGGTGTCGCCTCCACATCCTGCCGGTCTCCTGGATCGCATGGGCGACGATCGGCAGTCCGGGATACTCGAGGCGGACCTCGCGGGCGAATGCGGTGACGAGGCTGATAAGGTGGCGCTGATAGCCTGGCAGAACCGCCATGTCCGCCACGTAAACATTGTCCCCGATCGCCTGTCCCAGGATCTCCGCGCCGTCGTCCAGATAGGCAAGGACATAGCCCACCAGCTTGTCGTCAACAAACAGCCCGAGGTTCAGCGATCCGTAGTGTTCGTCTTCATAACGCAGGCGGGCTTCTATCAGGTGCTCCGGCTCTTGATATTCGGGGCTGTATACCCGACGCTCCACGGCGACGACGGTTGCGCGGTCCATCGCGGAGAGACGCCTGACTTCTATGTATCTCATCGTGGAAGGCGTGATGGCGTGCGCCGCATGGAACGGAATTCTGACATGCGCAGTTCGTCCCTCGTTGACCTGTGTCACAAGAACCACCCGACCTGCCGGATTCCAGCTGCGAGCGGTCGTGGCGCGGGCAGATGCAGCGCTGGGCAACGTCGCTGGACAGGTACGCGAACTGTGCGTCCGTTCACGACTGCCCTGGCCGTGGCCTGTGAGCATCTCGCTGTAGACGGAGTCATGGTGAATTCCAAAGGATCGAAACAGGTTCGTGCCGCGAGCACGGCGCTGCCGGAGCCGCGTTCCGCGACCCGTCCCGCCATGGTCGGCCAGCCGGCTGGGCTCGCACGCGTGCGCGCCGGCATGGAGCGACGCTACGCGGAGCTGCGAGAATACCTGGAATCCGCCATGACTCGGCAAGCGAGCGCGCTGCTCATCTCCGGTGCGGAGAAGTATTCTGGCGTGCCGCTGACTACGCTCTATTTCGGATCGGGCAACCACCTGGAGTACGTGCTCGGGCTGCTCTTCAGGGAATACCGAGTCGTGGAGGAGCATCGACACCTGAATGCATGGCAGGCGCGGAGGTGGGTGGACGGCTATCGCAACAAGGTTGACCTTGTCACCGCAGATCTGCCCTGGCCCTATCACCGCGTGCTGGCGGGCCGCGGCATGCTCGAAGCTCCTGCGTGGGTGAACCAGAAACTGCAGCTGCCGGAAACCTGGGACGGCGTACTGGCGCAATTGCGCAGCTCGGCCAGGGGAGAGGACCTGCGCAAGGTCCGCAAGCACGGCCTGGACTACCGGATCGTCCACGACGAGGAGGCAATCCGCCGCTTCTATGACGAGATGTACGTGCCGCACCTGACCAATCGCTTTGGAGGGGCTGCCTACATCGAGCCGGAGTGGAGGGTACGATATTGTGCCGAGAGCGGCGCGTTGATGCAGATCCTGCGCGATGGAGAGGTGGTGGCAGGGCAGGTCCTGTTCGGTAACCGGCAGAGCCTGCAGTCGCTGTGGACGGGGACGTCCGGCGGGGAATTCGGGCAGCAATCGCAGGGAGTGTTTCCGGCGCTGTACTACTTCGGCCTCCTGTACGCGTTCGAAGGTGGCTATCATGAGGCTGACTATTGCGGCAGCCGGCCGCTGTTGTCGGACGGCATCTTCCAGCTGAAGCGGCGCTGGGGTGGCCAGGTCTACGATGGTTGGAGCCGGGACACACTGTTCTTCCTGCCCACAAACCTGGGGCAGGGCAACCTCAGTTTCCTGTCCCATCACGCACTGATTGCCCGGTGCCGCCAGGATCTCGTCGGCAAGGTCTTTCTGGGCACCGAACCCATTCGACCCGCTGATGTCGTGCGTGTCGAACAGGTTTACTCGACCACCGGTCTGCGAGCGATCAAGCTGTACTCGTTGCAGCCGCCGAGTCCGGAAGCACTCGACGCGGCGCGCGCAACGCCGGGGATCGAACTCGTGGACCTGAGCGGCGAGGCGCAGGCCGCCGCAGCCTACTGCAGGCGCTGAAGCTGCGCGCCGATTCAATGCAGGTCGGAGGAGGGCAACGCCCGATGGAAATCCGCATAGAGCCCGGCAGGTTTGCCCTGTCGCTGCTGCTGATAGCGATCGCGCTGCTCATCGCTCACGTCACCGGAGCGGTCGCGAGTCACGTCTTCCACCACCAGCAGGTCTTCGGCCTGGTCGATTCCTTCGACATGAACGTCGAGAACAACGTGCCGACGTTTTTTCCGCGTTCATACTCGTGACGAGCGCGGTCCTGCTGGCCATCATCACCAGCCAGTCGACCGCCGATCGCCATGCGGCCCACTGGAGATGGCTGGTCATCATCTTCGCCTTCATGGCGATCGACGAGGATGCCGCGTTGCATGAACTGCTGATCGAGCCGGTTCGTGATCTGCTGCCCGTCGCGGGGCCGTTGTACTTCGCGTGGGTGATCCCCTACGGGTTGGCGGTGCTGGTCATCGGCGTGCTGTACCTGCGGTTCGTGTGGTCGCTGACCGCGCGAACACGCGGGCTGTTCATCGGCGCCGGCAGCCTCTATCTTGCGGGTGCCCTCGGATTGGAGTCCGTCGGCGGATGGTACTTTTCACTGCACGGGGAAATGGAAGACCTGTCTTACTCGCTCCTCGTCGCGGCCGAGGAATTCCTCGAGATGTCCGGGATCATCCTCTTCATCTACGCCTTGCTGGACTACCTGCGCGACCGACTGGCGGGCGAGCCCCTGCGAATCTTCATGGCCAGGACCTGATCGTCAGGTTTCCTGTAGCAGGGCGCGGTGCCGGCTGCCGGGGGCCGTGAGTTCTTCGTAGCTGCCTTGTGCCGCGATGAGCCCGACTTCCAGCACGACCACCTCGTCGCAGAACGTCGCGACGGATGGCTTGTGCGACACGAAGATGATCGTCCTGCCCCCGAGCGCTCGCAGTGAAGCCAGGATCTTCGCCTCCGTGGCGAGGTCCAGTTCGTTGGTCGCCTCGTCCAGGATCAACACGTCCGGGTCGCGATAGAGCGCCCTGGCAATGCCGATTCTCTGCCGCTGGCCTCCGCTCAGCCTGGCGCCGCGCTCGCCGACGACGGTCTGGTACGCGGCGTCGAGTTCGTTGACGACGAAATCATGCAGCTCCGCAATCCGTGCGGCCCGTTCGAGCCTGGCGTAGTCGATGTCACCTGGTTCCATGCCAAGCGCGATGTTGCTGGCGATCGTATCGTCGATCAGGTAGATGACCTGCGGCACGTACCCGATGTTGTCTCGCCAGGCACGCACGTTGCCTGGCGTCACCAGAGTGCCGTCCACCGTGATCCCGCCGGCCGACGGCGACAGGAGTCCGAGCAGCAGGTCCACGGTCGTCGACTTGCCGGCACCCGTCGGGCCTGCCAGGCACAGTGCCCGTCCCGCCGGAATCGTCAGGCTCAACCCGGACAGCGTGTCCTGGCGGCTGTCCGGATAGCGGAATGAGATGTTCTCGAGTTTGATCGAGTGACGCGGAACCATGGCGTCGCCCGTCGCGATTGCTGGCTCCGTGCCCGGATCGGAGTAGTCCTGCCACAGGCCGTCGAGCGCCGCTGTCTTGTAACGGATGGCCTCGATTCCATCGAAGAGCCCTTGCAGCGCCGGGATGAGTCGGTACGCGGCATAAGCGAGCATCGCAATCACGGGCAGTATCTCGCCTGCGTCCCCCGTATCTCCGATCAGGTAGACCGTTGCGAAAACGAGTCCGCCGAAAGCGACCAGTTCGAGGCTCTGGGCCGGGACGATGTCCAGGGTGCTGTAGGTAATGGCATTCCTGGACGAGTGCAGCAGCGGCCTCGAGAAACGCTCCACGAAATGCGCCTCGCGTCCGAGCACCTTGATTGCCTTGGCTGCGCCGAGCGCCTCATGGGCGTTCTTGTAGATCTCGGTGTTCAAGGTCGCGAACTCCGTTCCGAGCCGCGTGACCTTGGGCATGATCAACAGGTAGATCAGCAGGTACGCCACCGCGAGCACGACCAGTGTGACAGTCATGACCCATGGCTGGATCACCACCAGCAGCAGGACGATGAAGAGGGTCGTGACGGCATCCGAAAATACGTTGATGCCCGCCATCAGCGTGCCGATGGCCACCCGGTCGATCTCGGCCACCACCATCTTGACGAGTTCCGACGAGTTCCGCTGCAGGAGGAAAAGGTAGGGACGCGCCAGGTACCTGCTCATGAGCCGGCGCGCCAGGTTGTATTCGCCGAGGTGGCAGACCCGGAAAGTCAGCCACGCGTTGATGCCTACGAGGAGATTGGTCGCCAGCAGCATGCCGAATGCGGCCAGTCCGAGGAATTTCAGGAAGGCATTCGTGCTGGTAAACCCGAGGGCGCCGTAGGCCCAGGACAGGTAGTGGTTCTCCACGACCAGGTCCGGATTGGCGACGACGGCGATGAACGGCATGATGGACGCGACCCCGATGGCTTGCACCAGTCCGCTGACGGTCGTGCTGAGCAGCAGCAGCAGGATCTGGCGCTTTTCTCCGGCCGAGAAGAAAGACAGGAGTTTTCGCCAGTCGTCGATCATTCGCTCGATACTCTTCGCCGTTTGCCGGCCGGGGTCCAATGCATCGGACACATCCTGGAAAGGGTAGCGTCCTGGTGAACCAGGCATGCGTGACCGGATGCCAGAATATCCTATCGGGTTGCGGACGCACGTCACGCACTTAGCTGAGCCACTCACCAAGCTGGCCGCATTACCGATTGATACCTCACCCATTTCCTATAGCCCGAAATCGCGAAGTTCTCCTGGCCGTCCGGTGGCTGGGCTGGCAGAAAGTAGTCGTCCGGTAGATCAGGAGCAACCCTATCGCCCCAGCCCGCACAGGAAGTTGAAGTAGGAACCCCGGCGCCGTGCCGGGGTTTCGCTTTACTCGGTGAAACCAGCAGAAGTGCACAGCGACGGTCCCTAGGGCGCGGCGGCATCGTTGCGGCAGGGATATCGATGACCTGTTGGCGAACCAAGCCCGGGGACTAATCCTCGACCGGCGACGGGCCATTGCCTTTACGATTTCGCTGCGGCTGAAGGCAAGCCATCCGTCCGGTTGCGCGAGGCTCCGGTGGCGGCACATGCTGCGTTGGCCAACACCGGCTAGTCATTGGGCAGTCAAGTGAAACGACCAGATCAGGTCTGTGAGAGTTGCTGGCGCGTGAGCAGGGCATCGCCGGTCCCGGTTACCGAGATCGCCTCATGCATCGCCCGGGGGTCCGATCTCGCGACAGTCCCGGCAGCGCATCCTGAGAGGAATGGGAGCAGCAGTAGGCGTGCAGTTCATGTTGGCGGGCGTGCATTGTCCGGACGGTCGATCATCGAGCGACGGTAGCACCGCAGCAGGCTCATCCGGTTAGCATTGCAGCTACAAACACGTCAGCGTCCACGACCTGCTGGACCTGCACGACTTCGAAGGCGTGGCGAACTGAGATGGTGAACCCGGAGCAGCGCGCACTGCTGACACGAGCGGCCCAGCTCGAGGCAGCCCGGCAGAAGGCGGTTGCGACGGTCGATGTTGAAGGGCAGGTCAAGGCCGAGCACGAACTGCAGCAGTCGTGGCGCAGGTACGGCCAGCTGGAACGCGAGCGGGCGGAGCGTGAGCTTTAACGAAAGAGGCCCGAGGATTTCTCTCCGGGCCTCAGGTCGGCCGCTAGGCGGCGCGATCGCTAACTCACTCTAGGCCAGAGACCTTGAACGAAGTGGCTTGAACCCAAAGATCGTTATCGCGGAACGTTGAGGCACCGGTTTCTTGCCATTGGAGTTAACCTCTAGCGTGGAGGCTCCGAAAGCGGTACCGGTGCGATCGTCGGCGGTGCTGTTGAGTCCGTCGTACGCATTGTTTTGGATGAACGAGTAAGCGATGGTCACGTTCGCGGCGGTGGCCGGCGCCGCGACGGTGAAGCACAGGAACAGAGCCGCTAGAAATTGGCGCATGACGAATCCTCCCTGCCGTCGTAGTTCTTATTCGACCGTTTAACCGCCTGTCTGTGTGTCGTCAATCCCACGCCCGAGAATAGCGTCCGACAAAGCGCATACATTTGTATGACACGCCCTATCGGGCCAACTGTATCCATCCGTTCGAGTTCGACCAGGAGGGCATCGGCGGGCGAACCTGCAGCTGCCCAACCTCGCCGCAGTCACGGCAGCGCACCCTCAGAGGCAGGCGTAGTGCGGATTCCACGGCATGTCGGGCCACGATTCCACGTGATGCCGGGCCGGCATTCCACGGCATGCCGGGCCACCGTTCCACGTTAAGCCGGGCCGGCTGAGGGGCGACAGGACAACCCGCTACCGTGACCGCTTCGGGGTATTCCCCGGGGAGGTCGACGGTGGCTCAAGCGAGGTTGTCCGTGCGCAAGATTCGTGAGGTGCTGCGGCTCAAGGCCGAGGCACGACTGAGTGATCGGGAGATCGCCGCAGCGATCGGCTCGGCGCGTTCGACGGTGCAGGAGTGCTTGCGCCGGGCACGCGCCGCCGGCATCGCCTGGCCGTTGCCGCCGGAGTGTGACGAGGAGGCGCTGGCGGCGCACCTTTATCCGCACGCGCCGACACCGGCACGCTACCCGACGCCGGACTTCGCCACGGTCCACGCCGAGCTCGCCCGCAAGGGCGTGACGCGGATGCTGCTGTGGCAGGAGTACCGCGCGCGCCACCCCGACGGCTGCCAGTACAGCGCGTTCTGCCGCGACTACGACGCCTGGCGTGGCCGGCAGGATCCGGTGATGCGCTTCGAGCACGCTCCGGGCGACAAGCTGTTCGTCGATTACGCCGGGCTCACGATGAGCATCGTCGACCGCGCAAGCGGCGAGGTGCAGACGGCGCAGATCTTCGTCGCCGCGCTCGGCGCGAGCAGCTTCACCTACCTCGAGGCGACTCTGACACAGACGGTCGCCGACTGGCTCGGCGCACACGTGCGTGCGTTCGAGTACTTCGGCGGCGTGACGCAGGTGATCGTGATCGACAACTTGCGAAGCGGCGTTGCCCGCGCCTGTCGTTACGAGCCCGACCTCAACCCGAGCTACCAGGACTTCGCCGCGCACTACGGTGTGGCGGTGCTGCCGTCGCGGGTGCGCAAGCCGCGCGACAAGGCCAAGGTCGAGGTCGCCGTGCAGGGCATCGAGCGCTGGATCCTCGCGCCGCTGCGCCACTGCACGTTCTTCAGCCTGGCCGAGCTCAACGCCGCCCTGTGGGCCGCGCTCGAACGCTACAACGACCGCCCGCTCTCGCGCGAGGACGGCACACGGCGCAGCCGCTACCTCGAGCTCGATCGACCGGCGCTCAAGCCGTTGCCAGCGCAGCGCTTCCAGTACGCGACCTGGAAGAAGGCCAAGGTGCACCTCGACTATCACGTCGAGGTCGAACGCCGGTACTACTCGGTGCCGTACCGCCTGATCGGCAAGACGGTGGATCTGCGCCTGACGCGGCACATGGTCGAGGTGTTCTACCGCGGCCAGCCGGTCGCCACGCACCTGCGCCAGGACGGCCCGCGTCGCTTCAACACCGACCCAGCGCATCGACCCGAGCGCCATCGGGCCGTCATCGAGTTGAACCACGAGCGCCTGCTCGAACGCGCCGAGGCGATCGGGCCGGCGACCGCCACGGTACTGCGCGAGCAGGTGCATCGACGCACGCACCCCGACGAGGCGCTGCGCACCTCATTAGGCATCCTGCGCCTCGCCCACGACTTTAGTACCGGCGCGCTCGAGCAGGCCTGCACGCACGCCGTCGAGCTCAGGACTTACAGCTACCGCGCCATCCGCGCGCTCATCGTGGCACCGCCCGCGCCGGCGCCCGAGTCATCGCCCACGCCCGCGCACGACAACGTGCGCGGGGCCCGTTACTTCACCTGAGAGGATCCCGATGCTGACCCAACCACTGCTTCACCAACTGCACGAGCTGCGCCTGCGCGGCATGGCCGCCGCGCTCGAGCAGCAGCTCACGACCCAGGCCTCGAACGAGCTCACGTTCGACGAGCGCCTGGCACTGCTGATCCAGCACGAGCTCGTCGAGCGCCAGTCCTGCCGGCTGCGACAGCGACTACGCTGGGCGAAGCTCACGCAGGCCGCGGCGCTCGAGGATCTGGACCTCAGGGCGCCGCGCGGACTCGACCGCAGCGCGCTCGCCCAAGTGACCGATCTCGGCTGGATCGCCGAGCACTTGAACGTGCTCATCACCGGCCCGACCGGCGTCGGCAAGAGCTACATCGGCTGCGCCGTCGGTCATGCCGCCTGCCGCGCCGATTACAGCGTGCGGTTCTTCCGCATCCCGCGTCTGATCGACGAACTCGCCCGCTACGCCGCGCTGCAGAACAAGAGCACGCTGTTGCGCCAGATCGCGAAGGCGGACCTGCTCATCATCGACGACTTCGGGCTCGCGCCGCTCGCTGACTCCGTGCGGCGCGACCTGCTCGAGATCCTCGACGATCGCTACGACCGACGCTCGACGCTGATCACCAGCCAGATCCCGGTCGAGCAGTGGCACGCGTACCTGCAGGACCCGACGATCGCCGATGCGATCCTCGACCGACTGATCCACAACAGCTATCGGCTCACGCTCAAGGGCGAGTCCATGCGCAAGCAGAAGACCGCCTTGGCGGCCAGGACCGCCAAGGCCCGTTGACGAACATCAATGACTGAACGAGAGTAGCAACGTCCTGTCACCCTCGGCCCGGCATGGCGTGGAACGCCGGCCCGGCATGCGCTGGAATCAGCGGCCGACTCGCGTGGAATCCGCAGCGTAGCGATCCCTTGCCTTGTGCAACCCACTTTCCAAGCGGTAACACACGCCACGCATCGCAGCGAGGGCAGTAGGCCGCGAGCTGGTGGTCGTGTTCATGGAGTCCGGCGATGCTGCCGAGGTCGATAATGCTCGTGAGCGTAAAGTCCGTGAAGGCTCAGGGCGCGATACACAAGGCGGCTAGCGAAAACATCGTCAGTTGGTGCAACGCGGCGAGCCAGTGTCGCCCAGATAGTTGATGACTCCCGACGAAAATGGGCGTACTAGGTGTAATCACTACTACTAGAAACGGCAGTCCAAGGAAATAGGACCTGCCGCCTTCATCCAACGTTCCACAGTCGTCATAAACGTCCCGACGTGACGAGGGGGATTGACACATGCGTGCAGGTCATTTGGTTTCATCGGGCTTCCTACAGAGGTTGGTCGCAAGCGCCGGCATAGCTGCTTTTTTGGGGGTCGCCGCTAGCGCCTCAGCGGCGGGGACCACTGAGCGCGTCAGCGTCGATTCGAGCGGTGGGCAGGGCAACAGTGAAAGCGGCTTCCCCTCAATCAGCTCAGATGGGCGGTTTGTTTCTTACTATTCGCTCGCCTCAAATCTCGTGCCGGGTGATACCAATAATGCCTACGACGCTTTCTTGTATGACCGGCAGACCGGCACGACTGAGCGCATCAGCGTCAATTCGAACGGGGAACAAGGAAATTCTGTAAGTGGGGTGTCCTCAATCAGCGTGGACGGCCGTTTCGTTGCTTTCAATTCGTATGCCTCAAACCTTGTGGCGGATGATACCAACGGTGCTTCAACCAGCTGTGGGGGTTGCGTCGATGTATTCGTCCGCGACCGGCAGACTGGCACGACCGAGCGGGTCAGCGTGGATTCGAGTGGCACGGAGGGTAACGCGAACAGTCTTAATCCCTCGATCAGTGCGGACGGACGCTACGTGGCGTTCTCCTCATCAGCGTCCAATCTCGTCGTGGGGACACAAACGAAAGAGACGATGTCTTCGTCCACGACCGGCAGACTGGCACGACCGAGCGCGTCAGTGTTGATTCAAGCGGTGGGCAGGGTAGCTCGCACAGCGTTCGACCCTCGATTACCCCCGATGGTCGATTCGTTGCCTTTGATTCACTTGCCTCAAACCTTGTAACGGGCGACACCAACAACGCTGATGATGTTTTCGTTCATGACCGACAGACTGGTACGACCGATCGAATCAGCATTGACTCGAATGGTGCGCAAGGCAACTCGCTCAGCTTCCAGGCCCAGGTCACCCCAGACTCAATCAGCGCGGATGGGCGTTTGGTAGTCTTTTACTCGTACGCCGACAACCTCGTAGCGGGAGACATCGAAGGCTTCGGTGATATCTTCGTCCACGACCGCCAGACCGGCGTCACTGAGCGCGTCAGCGTCGATTCGAGCGGTACGCCGGCCGATGCCGACAGCGCTGATCCTTCCCTTAGCCTCGACGGACGGTTCGTCGCTTTCAATTCCTGGGCTGCCAACCTCGTCGTAGATGACACCAATGCCGTATCTGACATCTTCGTCCACGACCGCCAGACCGGCGTCACTGAGCGCGTCAGCGTCGATTCGAGCGGTGGGCAAGGAGACGAGGGAAGCTTTTATCAAGCGATCAGCACGGACGGCAGCGTCATTGTCTTCGCCTCCTACGCCTCAAACCTTGTCCCTGATGACACTAACGCCGAATTCGACATCTACGTCCACGACCGCCAGTCCGGGCAGGCCGGGGATGCGGACGGCGACGGGATCGCCGATGCGGTGGATTCTGATGCCGGGACGGCATCGTCGGTCAGCCCTGGTGGCTCACGGTCCTATGTCGTGGTGTATCCGTTCGCCGGTTTCTTCAGCCCCGTCGATAACCTCCCGACGCTGAACGCGGCCAAGGCAGGGAGTGCCATCCCGGTGAAGTTCAGCCTGGGCGGTAATCAGGGTCTGGCCATCCTCGCCGTGGGTTATCCGAAGTCGCAAAAAATTGGCTGTGGTTCCTCGGCACCGTTGGACACTGTCGAGGAGACAGTCACGGCCGGTTCGAGCAGCCTGTCCTACGCCGCTGGCGCAGGTCAGTATCACTACGTCTGGAAGACGGACAAGGCTTGGGCTGGCACCTGTCGACAACTGATCGTCAAATTGATCGACGCCACCGTTCACGTGGCGAACTTCAAACTCAAATAGGGTCAGTCGCAGACTCGTTTGACTACGAGACCCCGGCCCCGCGCCGGGGTTTCTCTTTCTGGGCGAACGCGGCAGAAATGCAGCATGACCGGGCACCAACAGGGGGTCTTTCGAGCGCAGCTGCTCGATGTTGCCTCGCGTGGGCCAGCCTTGGAACTTCGAGCTGACCTTGAGTTGGGTGCAAGCCTAAAACCAAGTGCGTTCGAGATGACGCAAAAAGCTGACCCAATGCTGATCGATCGCCTCAAGGTCTCGAGCAGCTCGAAGCGACTCCAGTGCTCGCCGAGCGCCTTCCAGTTCCTTTCGGGCGTGAGTCAGTGCACGCATTTACGCTATAGGCCAATAGCTACCGAGAACTTACCTAACCAGAACTTAACTTCCGGTTACATTTTCGTAACCCATTGATTAAATGGCGCTCCCAGAGGGATTCGAACCCTCGTACCAGCCTTGAGAGGGCTGTGTCCTGGGCCTCTAGACGATGGGAGCGTGAGCCGGACCGGTTTGGACTAACCGGGTCCTGACGAAGCCGCGTATTATACCCGGCTGTTTTCCACGGTCCAGCAGAAGCTCCCTGCCCTTGTTTTCGTTCACTAAACTCTTCCGGTCGCGCGATGCCAAAGCCGCAGCGGCTGCCGAGGCCCCCGCGGGTCCACCCCAACCGACGATCTACGCGCGCGCGGACCATCCGGTGTCGCGCTCGAACATCTCGCCGGCCGCGCTCAAGGTGCTTTATCGCCTCAAAGACTCCGGTTACCAGGGCTTCCTGGTGGGCGGAGCCGTGCGCGACCTGCTGCTCAACGTGCAGCCGAAAGACTTCGACATCGCGACCGATGCGCATCCAGACGACGTTCGCCGGACCTTCCGCAACTGCCGCCTGATCGGGCGGCGTTTTCACCTGGCGCACGTGCGTTTCGGCCACGAGATCATCGAAGTCGCGACGTTCCGCGCCGCGCACACCGAGATCGACGAGGACCACGGCGTCGACGAGGTCGAGCACCGCGCGATCGACGAGCACGGCCGCATCCTGCGCGACAACCTGTACGGCACGATCGAAGAGGACGTGTGGCGCCGCGACTTCACGGCCAACGCGCTCTACTACAACATCGAGGACTACTCGATCTGGGATTACGTGGGGGGCGTCGAAGACGCGCGTAACCGCATCCTGCGCTTGATCGGCGATCCGGCGACGCGCTATCGCGAGGACCCGGTGCGGATGCTCCGCGCAGCGCGCTTCGCCGCGAAGCTCAACTTCACACTGCACCCGGGCACCGAAGCTCCGATCGGCGAACTCGCCTACATGCTCGACCGCATGCCGGCGGCACGTCTGTTCGACGAAACGCTGAAGCTGATGCTGTCGGGACATGCCGAAGCCTCGCTCGAATGGCTGATCCGCCTCGAGTTGTTGCCCCACCTGATGCCGGACGTCGCCGCTGCGCTCGAAGCCGCCCCGGAGTCCGCCGGTGCCCGCCTGGTGCAGCTCGGCCTCGAAGGCACGGACGATCGTGTCCACGACGACAAATCGGTGACGCCGACGTTCCTGTTCGCCGTGCTGCTGTGGCCCGCCATCCTGCGCGCGCTGGGCACGCCTGACGGTCCGCTGCCGGACGATCCGCAGCGACTGCTCGACGCCAGCGACAAGGTCATTGGACGCCAGTTGCAACGCATCGCGTTGCCGAAGCGTTTCTCGCTGCCGATGCGCGAACTGATCATGCTGCAGACACGGTTCGAGCGGCGCTCGGGTCGCCGTGCGCTGCGCCTGCTCGAGCATCCGCGGTTCCGCGCGGCGTACGATTTCCTGCTGCTGCGCGCCGAGTCCGGGGAAGCCGATCCGGAACTGGCCCAGTGGTGGACCGACCTGCAGGACGCCTCGGACGAGGATCGTCTCGCGATGGTCGAGAACCGTCCGGTGTCTGAGCAGGGCGACGCCACCAAGAGCGCGGCCTCGCGCCGGCGGCGGCGTCCGCGCCGTCGTCGCAAGCCGTCCGGTCCGGCACCAACGCCGTGACCGCAGGCCTTGCGCCTCCACCCGCCGCGTCCCCGAAGCCGCGCTGGGTGCCGGCGTACGTCGCGCTCGGCAGTAACCTCGCGGAACCCGTGCGCCAGGTCGCACGCGCGTTCGCGGCACTGGCGGCCCTGCCCGGGACGCGGCTCATGCTGCGTTCTTCCGCCTATCGCTCGCGTCCCATGGGGCCGGTCGAACAGCCCGATTTCGTCAACGCTGCCGCCGCGCTGCTGACGCAACTCGATCCAGCCACGCTGCTGCGCGAATTGAAAACGCTCGAAACCCGGCTCGGGCGCGAAGTCCCGGTCGTGCGCTGGGGGCCGCGCCTCATCGATCTCGACCTGCTCGTGTACGGTCAAACCCGCTGCAGCGAAGCCGCGTTGACCTTGCCGCATCCCGGTATCGCCGAACGCGACTTCGTGCTCGTGCCCCTGGCCGAGATCAGCCCATGCCTCGACGTGCCGGGCGTTGGTAGAGTGGACGAATTGCTGCAACGCCTCGCCCCGCCTGCCCTGGAACGGATTGACGCATGACTTTCGACCGCATTCCCGGCGACGACGACGTTGCCGAGCCTGTCGTGCCGACGCCGCACCGCTACGTCGTGATCGAAGGCCCGATCGGCGTAGGCAAGACCAGCCTCGTGCGCCGCCTCGGCCGGAGCTTCGGCAGCGAACTGGTGCTGGAGCAGGACACCGAGAACCCGTTCCTCGAACGCTTCTACCGCAATCCGCGCGCGGCCGCGTTCCAGACGCAGCTGTACTTCCTGTTCCAGCGCTCGCGGCAGTTGCAGGACCTGCGCCAGTCGGACCTGTTCGAAAGCGTGCGCGTCGCCGACTACATGCTGGAGAAAGACCGGCTGTTTGCGCGGCTCACGCTCGACGACGAGGAGTTCGCGCTGTACGAGCAGGTCTACGAGCGGCTCGCGATCGACGCGCCGTCACCCGACCTGATCGTCTACCTGCAGGCCCCGGTCGACGTGCTGCTCGAGCGCATCGCGCGCCGCGGCATCGAATACGAACAGCAGATCGAGCGCCGGTACCTCGAGCGACTCACCGAAGGCTACGCGCGGTTCTTCCTCGAGTACGACGCAGCCCCGGTGCTGATCGTCAACGCCGCGGAGATCGATCCGATCGGCAACGAGGCGGACTACCAGGCCCTGCTGGCCGAGATCGTCCGGCCCCGCAAGGGCCGCCACTACTTCAATCCGCTCAAGAACTTGCTGTAGCCCCCGGCGCTCGCCGGCGTTGATGTTTCGGGGCCGCTCCGTCATCCTTGCGGCCTCGTACGAGGCGGCCCTATGTACACCCAATTGCAACTGCGGGATTCGGCGCGTCCGCCCGTCACCGTGGCCTCGCTGGGCCGCATGAAAGAGCAGGGCGAAAAGATCTCCTGCATCACCTGTTACGACGCCAGTTACGCGGCCCTCGTCGATGCGGCCGATCTCGACGTCGTGCTCGTCGGTGATTCGCTCGGCATGGTGATCCAGGGCTACGACACGACCGTGCCGGTGACGCTCAACGACGTCATCTATCACTGCCGCGCGGTTGCGAAGGGCCTGGTCCGGCCGTTCCTGATGGCCGACATGCCGTTCATGACCTACACGTCGAAGGACGAGGCGCTGAAGAACGCCGTGCGCCTGATGCAGGAAGGCGGCGCCAAGATGGTGAAGCTCGAGGGCGGCGCCGGACAGGCGGAGATCGTCGAGTTCCTCGCCAGTCACGACATCGCGGTCTGCGCGCACCTCGGCCTGCGGCCGCAGTCGGTGCACAAGACGGGCGGGTTCCGCGTGCAGGGGCGCGAGGAGGCGGCGGCAGAGCAGATGCGCCGCGACGCCAAGCTGCTGCAGGACTCCGGCGCGGACGTCGTGCTGCTTGAGTGCATCCCGTCGCACCTCGGCAAGGAGATCACGGCGGAATTGCACGTGCCGGTCATTGGAATCGGCGCCGGTCCTGACACCGACGGCCAGATCCTCGTGCTCTACGACGTGCTGGACATCACGCCGGGACGCAAGCCCAGGTTCGTGCAGAACTTTCAGCAGGGCCGCGACAGCCCGCTGGCGGCGATCCGGGCTTACGGCGAGGCCGTGAAAAGCCGGGCATACCCCGCGCCCGAGCATTGTTTCTAAGCACGTCAGCACCAACGCCACCAGGGACTGCCCGACCGATGCAAACGATCACGCGGATCGCGGAGCTCCGCGCAACCGTCACGCGCTGGCGGCTCGCGCGCGAGAGCATCGCGTTCGTGCCCACCATGGGCAACCTGCACATGGGACATGCGAGCCTCATGTCGGCTGCGCACCTGCACGGCAGGCGCGTCATCTCCAGCATCTTCGTCAACCCGATGCAGTTCGGGCCGTCCGAGGATTTCAGCGCGTACCCGCGCACGCCGGACGACGATTCCAACCTGCTGGGCGAATACGGCGTCGATGCACTCTTCCACCCGACCGTCGAAGAAATGTATCCCTCGGGCAGCGTCGGCAGCACCGTCGTCGATGTGCCCGGGCTCACGGACATTCTCTGCGGCGTGTTCCGCCCGGGGCATTTCCAGGGGGTCGCGACCGTGGTCGTCAAGCTGCTGTGCCTGGTCCAGCCGGACGTTGCGATCTTCGGCGAAAAGGATTTCCAGCAGCTCACGGTGATCCGTCGCGTCGTCGAAGACCTGAACCTGCCGGTGAAGATCGTCGGCGCGCCCACGGTGCGTGCGGACGACGGGCTCGCGCTCAGTTCGCGCAACCGCTACCTGTCCGTGACAGAGCGGGCGGCAGCGCCGGCCATGTATCGCGCGCTCGACAAGGCGCGGCGCCGGCTCGAGGCGGGCGACATGGATTACGCAGGCATGCAGGCCACAGGGCTCGACGAGCTGGCGCAAGCGGGATTCCGCCCGGAGTACTTCGAAGTTCGCACCGTGGATCGTCTCGCGATCCCGACGGCAAACGACGTGCACGTCGTGGTGCTCGCGGCGGGCCGCATCGGCAGGGCGCGGTTGATCGATAACATCCAGTGCGCCGCTCCGCGGAGGGGATAGGGGAGGGGAAGGGGCAGGAAGGGCAGGAAGGGGCAGGAAGGCTAGGAAGGGCGGGAAGGGCAGGAAGGGCAGAGGCCAGACTTTTAGATTTCGGCTGCACCTTTGACCCCGATCACCTCCGTTGGGCACGCAGTGCCCAGCGGACATGCTCGCGCACCAACTCGCTCGGGTCGTCAACGCGTGCTGCGAGTGCGGCGACGACTTCCGGCGTCGCCGGCGCATTACCGAGCGCAACCGCGACGTTGCGTAGCCACCGCTCGTAACCAATGCGTCGAATCGCGCTGCCTTCGGTGCGCGCGAGAAACTGCTCTTCGCTCCAGCCAAACAACTCGACCAGGCTTGGTGCGTCGAGTCCGTGCCGCGTCCGGAAATCGGGTTCGGCCGTGACCCTGGCGTACCGGTTCCAGGGGCACACGAGCTGGCAATCGTCGCAGCCGTAGATGCGGTTGCCCATCGCGGTGCGAAATTTCTCCGGGATTGGACCGTCGTGCTCGATCGTCAGGTACGAGATGCAACGCCGCGCGTCGAGTTCGTAGGGCGCGACGATCGCCTGCGTCGGACACACGTCGATGCACGCCGTGCACGAGCCGCAGTGCGAACTCACCGGCGCATCGATCGGCAGCGGCAAGTCGGTGTAGATCTCACCGAGGAAGAACCACGAGCCATCGTGACGGTCGAGCAGGTTGGTGTGCTTGCCGATCCAGCCGAGTCCGGCGTCACGGGCCAACGCCTTCTCCAGCACCGGCGCGCTGTCCGTGAAGGCACGGAAGCCCGCAGTGCCCGTGGCGGCGGCGATGCGCGCAGCCAGTTGCGCGAGACGGTGACGCAGCACTTTGTGGTAATCGCGACCGAGCGCGTAGCGGGACACGTAACCCAGCAGGGGGTCGTTCAGCACGACGTCGGGGTCCGTGGCTTCGACCCGGTAATCCATGCGCGCGCTCACGACGCGAATCGTGCCGGGGATCAGTTCGGCCGGTCGCGTGCGCCGGGTGCCGTGCCGTTCCATGTACTGCATCGTGCCGTGACGCCCTTGCGCCAACCACGCCGCCAGCCGCTGCTCGTCCGCGGCCAGGTCGACACCGGCAATGCCGACTTTCTGGAAGCCGAGTTCACGACCCCATTCCTTGATCGATTGCGCGAGCGACACAACGGGTTGCATTGAGGGTTGCATGGGACGGCACGGACCGGGCGGGAAGGCTGGCAGTATAATCGCGGAATGCACCCGCTCCCCGCCGGGCTTTTCTCCGCCGCCGCAGTGCGCGAACTCGATCGTCGAGCGATCGAGCGCTTCGATCTTCCGGGCTACGAACTCATGACGCGCGCGGGTCACGCGACTCTCAACGCGCTGCGTCAGCGCTGGCCGGAGACACGTTCTATCGTCGTGCTGTGCGGGCCGGGCAACAACGGCGGCGACGGTTACGTGGTTGCCCGCATTGCCCGTGCGCAGGGGCTCAGGGTTCACGTCGTTGCCATCGCGGATCCGTCCAGCCTGGCGGGAGACGCGCTGCGCGCGCACGACGAATTCGTCGCGGCAGGCGGGCAACTCGAGCGCTGGCATCCTGAATTCGTTCGAACGGGCGATGTCATCGTCGATGCGATCTTCGGCACGGGGCTCACCCGCGAAGTCACCGCCCTGGCGGCGGCCTGCATCCACGCCATCAATGCGGCGAGTCGTCCCGTCGTCGCGGTCGACATTCCGTCCGGGCTGCAGGCCGACAGCGGACACGTGCTGGGTTGTGCCGTGCGCGCCGATCTCACGGTCACGTTCATCGGGCGCAAGGTGGGCTGCTATCTCGGTGCGGGACCGGACCACGCGGGCCAGATCGTGTTTGACGACCTCGAGGTGCCGTTGGGTACCTACGAAGGGTCGCAACCCACGTTGAATCTGCTGGACGAGTCCGTCGTGCAAGCTGCGCTGCCCGTGCGCGGGCGCACGGCGCACAAGGGGCGTCACGGCCACGTGCTCGTGATCGGCGGTGACGCGGGCATGGGTGGGGCCGTAAACCTCGCGGCAGCAGCGGCGCTGCGTGCGGGCGCGGGCCTCGTCACCGTAGCAGCGCACCCGCAGAGCCTGGGAGCGCTCGTCTCACGCCCTGAATTGATGTCGCTCGCCGTCGACGGTGCCAGCGCGATGGAACGTGGGCTCGAGCGTGCGACAGTGCTCGCTCTCGGGCCCGGACTCGGCCAGTCGCCGTGGGCAATGGAAATTTTCGACTCGGCGCTCGCTGCGCAAAAGCCTGTCGTCGTCGATGCCGACGCCCTCAACCTGCTGGCGCTCAATCCGCGCAGGTGCGAGCACTGGGTGCTGACACCGCACCCTGGCGAAGCGGCGCGCATGCTGGGCGTCACGGCGGACGACATCCAGCGTGATCGGTTGGCAGCCGCCGCCGCCTTGCAGCAGCGTTACGGCGGAGTGATCGTGCTGAAGGGCGCGGGCACGATCGTGCAGGTGCAGGCGCACGAAGGCTGGCTCTGCGATCGTGGCAACCCGGGCATGGCCGTTGCCGGCATGGGCGATGTTCTTACGGGAGTAATTGCGGGCATCGCCGCGCAGTGCGGCGATCTCGCGCTGGCGGCGAGGGCCGGGGTGTTCGTGCACGCCTGCGCCGGCGATCGCGCAGCGATGACGGGTGAACGCGGCATGCTCGCAACCGAAGTCATCGAGCAGGTGCGCGCTTGCGTGAATCCCAGGTGACGATCGAACACGTCGCCCAGGGTGCGGACGCAATGCGCGCGTTTGGTGCCCGTCTCGCGCGGGCGTTGCTTGCGTCGCCCGCGGACCAGTCGTTGCTGGTCACGCTCTCCGGCGACCTGGGCGCCGGCAAGACGACGCTGGTGGGCGGGTTGCTGGCAGAGCTGGGACACGTCGGTCCGGTTCGAAGTCCCACGTATACGTTGCTTGAACCGTACCGGTTGCAGGGACGCGACATTACGCACTGCGACCTGTATCGGCTGCGTCACCCGGACGAACTCGACGACCTGGGTCTCCGTGACCTGCGGGGAGCGGGCTCGGTACTGCTGGTCGAGTGGCCGGAGAAAGCGGAGGGCAGGCTGAACACAGCTGATCTGGCCCTGACGTTGGACTACGCCGGCCCAGAGGCCCGCACGCTCGTAGCCGTGGCGCATTCACCGGCGGGGCAGGCCGTGCTTGGACGGCTCTGATGGCACCTGATAAACATCCCGTATCCTTATAATTTTATTGAAATATCTGGCATCGGCGCGGTAGATTACGCGCCATGCTGACCCGGGGACCCCGCTCGACCGCTCTGCAACTCGCCTGGCTGGTGCTGTGGTTGGCCTGGTTGCCAGCGTGGGCGAGCTCCGCGCGCGTCACCGACGTCCGGTTGTGGTCCGGTCCCGAAGGCACGCGACTCGTCATCGAATTGTCTGCGCCCGTCGAGTACGACGTCTTTGCGCTCGACGAACCCGACCGTATCGTCGTCGATCTCGCCAACACGATACTGCCTGCGAGCGAGTCGCTGCCGCCGGGACAGGGCCCGGTGAAGGCGTTGCGTTCGGGTCCGCAGCAAGGGCAGGGCTTGCGTTTCGTCCTCGACGTGACCGGGGCGCTGAAGCCGCGCAGCTTCGTGGTCGGTCCTGACGGCAGCGCCGGGCATCGCCTGGTCGTCGAACTGCCCGGCTCGCCAGTGGTGGTCGCTGCGCCGATGAATGCTGCTCGCACTTCGCCTGCGGGCAACGAAGTGCTCGCCATGGTCGCCGACACATCGCGCGCAGTGGCTGCGCCCGCGGTGCCGAAGGTTACCGAGCCGACTCCGTTGCCGACGAAGGTGGCGAGTCCCGCCGTCAAGGGCCGCGACCTGGTCATCGCCATCGACGCGGGTCACGGCGGACAGGATCCTGGCGCGATCGGCCGTGGCGGTACTCGCGAGAAAGACGTCACGCTCGCGATCGCGCGCAAGCTCGCGGCGGAAATCAATGCGGAGGATGGCATGAAAGCCGTCCTGATCCGGGAAGGCGACTACTTCATCACCCTGGGTGGCCGCACGCGCAAGGCACGCCAGCTCGGCGCCGACATGTTCGTCTCGATTCACGCGGATTCCGTGCAGAACCGTGCCGTGAGCGGTTCGTCGGTCTACGTGTTGTCGCTGCGTGGCGCCAGCGACGAGGCGGCGAAGTGGCTGGCGGATACCGAAAACGCAGCCGACCTGAAGGGCGGCGTCTCGCTCGACGAGAGCGACGACGTGCTGGCGTCGGTGCTGCTCGACGTCACGCAGAAGGAATCGATCAGCGACAGCGTCGAAGCGGCCGACAGCGTCCTGACTGCGCTGCGTGGCGTGGGCAATACGCATGGCACGCCGCGTGTCCGGCACGCGGGTTTCATCGTGCTGAAGTCGCCGGACATTCCGTCGATGCTGGTCGAGACGGCTTTTATTTCCAACGCGGCAGACGAGCGTCGCTTGCGTGATGCTAATCACCAGGCGCGGATTGCCGCGGCGGTGCGGACGGGCGTGCGCAACTACTGGTACGACAACCCGCCGCCCGGCTCGAAACTCGCTGCCATCGTGGCAGCGCAGCGGGGCGGGATGGCGGACGCCGGCAAGGCTGTCGCAGGACGCTGAATCCCTGAGCTTTGCTATGCTCGCGCACCCGGCGTGAGCCGCCATGACTCCGTTGTCCGCCATGACGATCCGGGTCCTGCCCGAGCAACTCGTTCACCAGATCGCTGCCGGCGAGGTGGTCGAGCGCCCGGCCTCCGTGATCAAGGAACTGGTCGAGAACAGCCTCGACGCGGGTGCACTGGCGATCGACATCGAGGTCGAGAAGGGCGGCGCTGAACTGTGTCGTGTGCGGGACGACGGTATGGGTATCGCTGCGGACGAGTTGCTGCTGGCACTCGCCCGCCATGCCACCAGCAAGATCGGCAGCATCGACGATCTCGAGGCGGTGCGCACGCTGGGCTTTCGCGGCGAGGCCTTGCCGAGCATTGCGTCCGTTGCGCGCATGCGGATGATCTCGCGCCCGCGCGCAGCCGAAACGGCGCACATGGTCGCTGCAGTCGACGGCGCCCTGACGGGACCGGCGCCGCACCCGCATCCACCGGGCACGACGGTCGAGGTTCGCGACCTGTTCTTCAACGTGCCCGCGCGGCGCAAGTTCCTGCGCTCCGAGCGCACGGAGCTGGCGCAGATCGAGCGGCTCGTCGAGCGGCTCGCGCTGAGTCGTTTCGACGTGGGATTCCGGCTCTCGTCGTCGCGCAAGGTACTCGCCGATCATCCGCCGGCCCGCGACGAGCGCGCGCGTGACGCGCGAGTAGCAGCGATGCTTGGCGATGACTTCATCGCCAACGCGATGAAACTCGATTACGAAGGGTCAGGTCTGCGGCTGCACGGCTGGTTCTGCCTGCCGACGTATGCACGCAGCCAGGCCGACCAGCAGTACTTCTTTCTCAACGGCCGGCCGCTGCGCGACAAGCTCATCGCGAGCGCGGTGCGGCTCGCGTATCGCGACGTCCTGTTCCATGGCCGCCATCCCGCGTACGTGCTGTTCCTCGAGATGGATCCCCCACGCGTCGACGTGAACGCGCACCCGCAGAAACTCGAGGTGCGATTCCGCGAGCCGGGCCTGATCCACGATTTCCTGTTTCGCACGCTCGAGCGCGCGCTGGCCGAAACGCGACCGACCCAGTCTGCCGCCGCTGCGATTCCCGCCGCACGTGCCGACTGGTCGCTGGCGCGCAGCGGCTTTCCGACTAACCCCTATCCCCTATCCCCTGACCCCTCTTCGGCGGCGGGGCAGCAGGTCTCCGCGACGGACCTGCCATGCTCGCGTTGACGGGGGTGCGCGAGGTCGCAGCAGCGGACGCCGCCGCACCCGCCGCCGAACATCCTCTGGGCTACGCCATCGCGCAGTTGCACGGCGTCTACATCCTCGCGCAGGCGCAAGGCGGCCTCGTCCTGGTCGACATGCATGCCGCGCACGAGCGCACCACGTACGAGCGGCTGAAGGCCTCGATGCACTCCGACCGCTTGCCCGCGCAGCCGCTGCTGTTGCCGATCGCGGTCCAGGTGTCGGTCGCCGACGCGGATGAGGCGGAATCGCAGGCCGGGTTGTTCGCAAGCGTTGGCCTCGACATCGATCGCAGCGGGCCTGCGTGCGTGCTGGTGCGATCGACGCCGGCATTGCTGCCCAACATCGATCCGGCCACCTTGCTCAAGGACATGATTGCGGACCTGCGTGAGCAGGGCAGGGCCGCGACGACGGCGGCATTCGACCGGGCGCTTGGCACCATGGCGTGTCACCAGGCTGTCCGCGCCAACCGCCGGCTGACCGTGCCCGAGATGAATGCGCTGCTCCGGGAAATGGAGCAGACCGTACGCAGTGATCAGTGCGTGCACGGGCGTCCCACCTGGTCGTTCGTCAGCATGGACGACCTCGACCGGCTGTTCCTGCGCGGCAGGTGAATACTCCCGCCAATGCCACCGACGAAGCCCCCGACGCCGTCGGTCTCATGGGGCCGACGTGCACGGGCAAGACCGCTCTCGCTTTGCAGCTGGCCCGGCGCTTTCCGCTGGAGATCGTCAGCGTGGATTCGGCGCTGGTCTACCGCGGCATGGACATCGGCACGTCGAAGCCGTCGGCGGCCGAGCGCGCGGCCGTGCCGCATCACCTCATCGACATCTGCGATCCGTCGGATCCGTATTCCGCTGGACGATTCCTGCGCGACGCCCTGCAGTGCATCGCTGAAATTCGCGCCCGCGGCCGGGTACCCCTGCTGGTTGGCGGCACGATGCTGTACTACCGCGCGCTGACCCACGGGCTCGCGCCCTTGCCCGCAGCCGACCCGCAGGTGCGCGCCGCCCTGGACCTGGTCGCGCAAGCGACTGGCTGGCCCGCCATGCATGCCGAACTCGCCGAGCGCGACCCGGTCGCGGCGAGCCGGATTCAACCGGCGGATGCCCAGCGGATCCAGCGGGCGCTCGAAGTCCTGCAGCTCACCGGCGAGCGTCTGTCAGACCTGCAGCAGCAGTCTGAGCCCCCGGCGGTCCGCCTCGCGCGGTTCGCCCTGATGCCCGTGTCGCGGCCGGAGCTGTACGTCCGGATCAATGAGCGGTTCGACCAGATGGTCGCGGCCGGGCTGGTGGACGAGGTCAGGGCGCTGCAGGCCCGGGGCGACCTGGACCCGGACCTGCCCAGCCTGCGGGCCGTCGGCTACCGCCAGATCTGGCAGTATCTCGCTGGCGAGTGCGGCCTGGAGGAGGCCGTGGCGGCCGCCCGGCAGGCGACCCGCAATCTGGCCAAGCGCCAGCTGACGTGGCTCCGTGGCGATCCGGCCATTACCTGGTTGCCGTCCCTTGCAGAACGGGATCTCGTCCCGATATACGACGCTGTGTCCAGCGCGGCCGGAAAAATTGGCGCGAAACCCCTGTGCTAGACTGGCCCCGTTCTTGCTGGGAGCCTGGGGCATCCAGGCGGGCCGTTTCACGGAAGAAGCTGTGCAGGAACGAACGGCACCAGAGAAAATAAGGAGACAATAACAATGGCCAAGGGCCAGTCCCTGCAGGATCCTTTCTTGAATGCTCTGCGCAAAGAGCGCATCCCTGTTTCCATCTATCTGGTCAACGGCATCAAGCTGCAGGGCCAGATCGATTCGTTCGACCAGTTCGTGGTCCTGCTGCGCAACAGCGTGAGCCAGATGGTCTACAAGCACGCAATCTCGACGATCGTGCCGGCCCGCAACGTGCGCCTGCCGGCGGGCGATGACGACCTGCCGCCGCTCGAGGACGCCCCCGCGGGCTGAGCCGGACCAGGCGAGGGCAGGGAGCATTGTTCGAAAGGCCGGCCAGCGGCGAACGCGCGATCCTGGTCTGTGTGGGGCTCGGTCGAGCCCCTGAACCCGATCGCGTCGAGGAATTCGGCGCGCTCGCGCGTTCGGCCGGCGCGCAGGTGCTCGACGTGCTGGCGCCCACCCGCAAGTCCGCCGATCCCCGCTTCCTGATCGGGTCCGGCAAGGTCGAGGAACTGCGCGCGCGCGTCGCAGCGCTCGCCGCCGATCTCGTCGTCATCGACGGCGCGCTGAGTCCCAGCCAGGAACGCAATCTCGAAAAGGAACTGCAGTGCCGCGTGCTCGACCGCAGCGGCCTGATCCTCGACATCTTTGCGCAACGCGCGCGCACGTTCGAAGGCAAGTTGCAGGTCGAACTGGCGCAGCTGCAGCACATGTCCACGCGCCTTGTGCGCGGATGGACCCATCTGGAGCGCCAGCGCGGCGGCGGCATCGGCCTGCGCGGCCCCGGCGAAACCCAGCTCGAAACCGACCGCCGCCTGATCGGCAAGCGCATCAAGACCCTCAACGATCGCATCGAGAAAGTGCTGCAGCAGCGTGAAACCACGCGGCAGGAACGCAAGCGGCAGGAAGTGCCGACGATCGCGCTGGTCGGTTACACCAACGCCGGCAAGTCGACCCTGTTCAATCGCCTCACGCGCTCCGACGCGTATGCAGCCGACCAGTTGTTCGCCACGCTCGATCCGACGGTGCGCCGCCTGCACCTGGCGCCGGGCCTCGAGACGGCGCTCGCCGATACCGTCGGATTCGTGCGCGACCTGCCGCACGAACTGGTCGCCGCATTCCGCTCGACGCTGCAGGAAGCCCGCGAAGCCGACCTGCTGCTGCACGTCATCGATGCGTCCGATCCCGAACGCAACGACCGCATCGCGCAGGTCGACGAAGTGCTCGAGTCGATCGGCGCGCAGGGCGTGCGGCAGATCGCGGTGTACAACAAGATCGACCGCACGGGCGAACCGCCGCGGTCGGAAACCGGCGCAGACGGTCGTATCGACCGGGTCTGGCTGTCGGCGCACAGTGGCCTGGGACTCGACCTGCTGCTGCAAGCGCTGCATCAAGCGCTCGGCGCCGACCTCTGCCGGTGTACCCTGCGCATCCCGCCGCGGGCCGGGCGCGCCAGGGCCCGACTCTTCGCGGCGGGAGCGGTCATTTCGCACAAGACGCTGGCGGACGGCGTCGTCGAGGTCGAGATCAGCCTCCGCCGGCAGGACCTCGAACGCATCTGCCGTGACGACGGGATCGAGCTGCCGACGGCAAACGCACCTTGTGCCGACGAGGGGCGGTTTCTACAATCCAACGAATCTTCGGCGACCCGGGGTGCGGCATGACGGCCGACACCCGCAAGCAGCGCCTGGGATTCGCCTTTAGACCCCTGAACAACCCAGCATCCGGAGCACTCCCACCCATGGCCTGGAACGACCCGGGCAAGAATCGCAATCCCTGGGGCAACCGCCCCGACAAGGGAGCGGCCGATCTCGACGAGGCCCTGCGCAACTTGCAACGCAAACTTTCCCAGATGTTCGGGGGCAAAGGTGGTGGTGACGACGGCGGCCGTGAAGACGGCGGCGGCGCCTTCGGCGGTGGCGGCAATGCCATGCGCGGTTTCGGCTTCAGCACGGTCGCGCTGGTGCTGGTCGGTGTCTGGGCGCTGACCGGCTTCTACGTGGTCGACGCCGCCGAACGTGGCGTGGTCACGCGTTTCGGCCGGTTCGTCGCAGCGACTGAACCTGGCCTGCGCTGGCACATTCCGTGGCCCGTCGAGGCGCGTCAGATCATCAACGTCGAGACTGTAGAAGGCGTGACCGACCAGACGCGCATGCTGACGTCGGATGAGAACCTCGTCGACATCAACATCGCCGTGCAGTACCGGCGTGCCGAGCCGGTGGCGTTCGCGTTCAACGTGCGCGATCCGGAACAGACGCTGAAGGAAGTCGCCGAAAGCGCCATCCGCGAGATCGTCGGTCGCAGCCAGCTCGACTTCGTGCTGGAGCAGGGCCGTCAGGAAATCACGGCCAGGACCAAGGAACTGATCCAGCGCACGCTCGATGCGTACAAGACCGGCATCGAAGTGACGACGGTCAACCTGCAGGGCGTCAGCGTGCCGGAGCAGGTCCAGAGTTCGCAGCGCGACGCCATCAAGGCACGCGAAGACCGCGAACGCCTCGCCCTGGAGGCGCAGGCCTACGCCAACGACATCCTGCCGAAAGCCAAAGGCTCGGCAGCACGCCAATCCGAGGACGCAGCGGCCTATAAGGCACGCATCGTCGCCGACGCCGAAGGTGAAGCGCAGCGCTTCTCGCAGCTCCTGGCGAGCTATCTGCGCGCGCCCGGCGTCACGCGTCAACGCCTGTACTTCGAGACCCTGGAAGTGGTCCTGGGCAACACCAACAAGGTGCTGGTCGACACCAAAGGCACGGGCAACATGATCTACCTGCCGCTCGACAAGCTCACCGAGGGCCGCACCCGCACGCTGACGCTCGACGAGCAGCGCCAGGTGCCTGACACCGTCCAGCCTCGGGCTGAAACTGAAGCCGCACCGATCGAAGTTGTGCCCGAGGCGAGCCGCGAGCGGGGGTCACGCTGATGCCAAACCGTGGTTACCTGCCGTTGATCGTGGTTGGCGCCGCCTTGCTGCTGTTCTCGATGGCGGCGTTCACCGTGCGTGAAACCGAGCTTGCGCTCAAGTTCCGCTTCGGCGAGATCGTGCGCGCCGACTACAAGCCCGGCCTGCATTTCCTGACGCCGTTCGTGAACAACGTGGTCAAGTTCGACCGGCGGATCCTCACCGAGGATTACCCAGCCGAACAGTTCCTGACCAGCGAAGGCAAGATCCTGCGCATCAACTTCTTCGTGAAGTGGCGCATCAGCGACGTCTCGCGCTTCTACACGTCCACCTCGGGTGGCAGCGAGGAAGTCGCGAACCGTCGGCTCGGTGAAATCATCAAGGACGGCATCAAGACCGTCATCGCACGCCGCACCATCCAGCAGGTCGTGGCGGCGGACCGCAGCGAGTTCCTCGGCGAAGTGCTCGAGATTGCCGGCAAGAACGTCAGCAACCTCGGCATCGCGCTGGTCGACGTGCGCGTGAAGAACATCGAATTGCCGGAAGAGGTCAGCGAGTCGGTGTTCAACCGCATGCGGCAGGACTTCGCACGCCAGGCGGCGCAGCTGCGAGCCGAAGGTTCCGCGGTGTCGGAACGGACGCGCGCCGAGGCGGATCGACAGCGCACCGAGATCCTGGCCAACGCCTACCGCGAGGCCGAGATCATCAAGGGCCAGGGCGACGCGGCGGCGGCGGACATCTACGGCAAGGCGTACGGCGCGAACCCCGAGTTCTTCGCGTTCCACCGCTCGATGCAGGCGTACCGCCGGTCGCTGGGCAAGCAGGGCGACGTGCTCGTGATCGCTCCCGACGGCGAATTCTTTGACTACCTGAAGCAATCCGGGCGCTGACCGCAGCGCCCGGCAACCCCGCTCGCGTCGATGAACTGGAACGACCTGTGGGCGGCCTTCGCCCTGTACCTGGTGCTGGAAGGCGTCCTGCCCTTCCTGAATCCGGGCGCCGCCAAGCGCGCCCTGCTCACGATGTCGCAGCTGGACGACCGCATATTGCGCCGGATCGGCCTGGGCAGCATGATTGCAGGTTGCGTCGTGCTCTTCCTGGTGCGCGGGGGCGGTTGACCGCCCTGCGGGCACTAGTCACCAATCAGCAGTCACCAGTCACTTCCAAATGTCCAAGAATCTCGTCGTCATCGGCGCCCAGTGGGGTGACGAAGGCAAGGGCAAGATCGTGGACCTGCTCACCGAGCGGGTCGGCGCGGTCGCGCGTTTCCAGGGCGGCCACAACGCGGGCCACACCCTCGTCATCGATGGCGCCAAGACGGTCCTGTCGCTGATTCCCTCCGGCATCCTGCACACGGGCGTGCAGTGCGTGATCGGCAACGGGGTCGTGGTCTCGCTCGAAGCCCTGTTCCGCGAAGCGGACATGCTCGTCCAGCGCGGCATCCAGGTGTACGACCGCCTCAAGATCAGCCCGAATTGCGCGGTGATCCTGCCCTCGCACATCGCGCTCGACCGCGCGCGTGAGCGCGCGCAAGGCGTCAACGCGATCGGCACCACCGGTCGCGGCATCGGTCCCGCGTATGAAGACAAGGTTGCGCGCCGTGCCGTGCGGCTTGCGGATCTCATGCAGCGTGATCGCCTCGCGGCCAGGCTCGGTGAGATCCTCGACTTCCACAACTTCGTGCTGAGTCGCTATTTCAGCGCCGAGACCGTCGATTTCCAGCGCACGCTGGACGAGCTCGTGGCCCAGGCCGAGCGCATCGAGCCGCTGCTGGCGGACGTGAGCGTGCTGTTGCGCAACGAGATCAAGCGCGGCACGAACCTGATGTTCGAAGGCGCGCAGGGCGCGCTGCTGGACGTCGACGTCGGCACGTACCCGTTCGTCACGTCCTCGAACACCATCGCCGGTGAAGCGGCTGTCGGCACGGGCCTCGGCCCGCGTGACATCAATGCCGTACTGGGCATCGTGAAGGCCTACACCACGCGCGTGGGCGCGGGGCCGTTCCCGACCGAACTGTTCGACGAGACGGGCGAGCATCTCTCCCGCGTCGGGCACGAGTTCGGCGCCGTCACGGGCCGTCCGCGCCGCTGCGGCTGGTTCGATGCGGTGGCCATGCGGCGTGCGGTCATGCACAACAGCCTGTCGAGCCTGGGCGTGACGAAGCTCGACGTCCTCGACGGCCTCGACACGCTGCGCATCTGCACCGGCTACCGGATCGACGGCGAAATCCGCGACGAGCCGCCGCTGCTGCCGCACCGTTTCTCGGAATGCGTGCCGGTGTACGAAGAGCACAAGGGCTGGACCGAGCCGACGCACGGCGTCACCGAATTCTCGAAGCTGCCGGCCACCGCGCGCAGTTACCTTGCGCGCATGGAAGAACTCGCCGGCGTGCCGATCGACATCGTGTCGACCGGCCCGGATCGGGCGCAGACGATCGTGTTGCGGCATCCCTACGACTGAGAAGGGCAGGAAGGGCGGGAAGGGCAGGAAGGGCAGGAAGGGCAGGAAGGGCAGGAAGGGCAGGAAGGGCAGGAAGGGCAGGAAGGGCAGGAAGGTTCGGTGGAGTCAGCACGGACAACTTCTGTACCTGCAACTAATCCCTATGCCGGAATCCATCGTCCCGACCTAGTATCCGTGGATATCCGTCGTACGAGTCTGCAGAAGTGCTTTCCGCCGACGCCTCCGGACCCTTCCCGCCCTTCCTCCCCTTCCTCCCCTTCCTCCCCTTCCTCCACTTCCCATGAAACCCTACGAATCCCCCTGGATGGACGACGACCTCCGCATGCTGCGTGAGGCGATTTCCCGGTACGTCGACGCCGAGATGCTGCCGCTGGACGCGAAGTGGCGGGCGGAGCATCGCGTGGACAAGGAGTCGTGGCGCAAGATCGGTGCGGCCGGATTCCTGCTGATGGACGTGCCCGCGGAATACGGTGGCGGCGGTGGCGATTTCCGTCACGAAACGCTGCTGTACGAGGAACTCAACCGG
This sequence comes from Pseudomonadota bacterium, assembly GCA_016704655.1. Classification (GTDB taxonomy): domain Bacteria; phylum Pseudomonadota; class Gammaproteobacteria; order Steroidobacterales; family Steroidobacteraceae; genus RPQJ01. The sequence continues at coordinate 149,572 of JADIZR010000003.1, forward strand.
CGTGGCATTTCCGGCTTCGGCCAGGGCGTGCACAGCATCGCGGCGCACTACGTGCTCAATTACGGCACCGAAGAGCAGAAGCAGCGCTGGTTGCCGCGCATGGCGCGCGGCGAGCTCATCGGCGCGATCGCGATGACCGAACCGGGCGCGGGGTCGGACCTCAAGGGCATCCGCACGCGCGCGGTGCGCGACGGCGATCACTACGTGATCAACGGTTCCAAGATTTTCATCACCAACGGCGGCAGCGCCGGGCTGCTGATGCTGGTCGTGCGGACCGATCCCAACGATCGAAGTCGCGGACTTTCGATCGTGATGGTCGAGACGGAGGGCCTCAAGGGCTATCGTGTCGGCCGCGTGCTCGACAAGATGGGTTTCCAGGCGCAGGACACGGCCGAACTGTTTTTCGAGGACGTTCGCGTGCCCGTCGACTGCCTGCTGCAGCAGGAAGGCAAGGGCATGCACCAGCTGATGGGCGACCTGCCATACGAGCGGTTGCTGATCGCCGTCGCCGGCGTGGCGGCGATGGAGGGCGCGCTCGAGGAGACGATCAAGTACGTCAACGAGCGGCAGGTCTTCGGCCAGCCGGTCGCGGCCTTTCAGAACACGAAGTTCAAGCTCGCCGAAGCGGCAACCCATACCCGTGTGGCGCGGGTGTTCATCGACCGTTGCATCGAACAGCTGGTCAAGGGTGAACTCGACACTGAGACTGCGGCGATGGCCAAGTGGTGGGTGACCGACATGCAGCAGAAAGTCATCGACGAATGCCAGCAGCTGTTCGGCGGCTACGGCTACATGAACGAGTACATGGTGTGCCGCATGTTCGCGGACTCGCGCGTGCAGCGCATTTACGGCGGCACGAACGAAGTGATGAAGGAACTGATCTCGCGCTCGTTGTAGGGGGGCGGGGGGGGGGGGGCGGGGGGGGGGAGGGGGAAACAGAAAGACAGGGGGGGGGGGGGGGGGGGGGGGGCGGGGGGGGCCGGCCCGCCCGGGGGGGGCCACGCGAACCGGACCCTATCTGGCGGTCGCCGCCGCCCGGGGGGGGCCCCCGGTCGCGCGGCCCAAAAGAAGGGGGGCCGCGACCCGGGAGCACGCCCATGATCGCCCGCATCGACAAGTTCGGCCTTAAAGTCGCGCGCCCGCTCCACGACATGATCGAGAACGAGGCGCTGCCGCTCACCGGCGTCGCTTCGGACACGTTCTGGAAGGGTCTTGCGGACCTGGTGCACGACTTCGGCCCGAAGAACCGGGCACTGCTTGCGAAGCGCGACGACCTGCAGGCGCAGATCGATGCCTGGCACCGCGTGCATCGCGGCCAACCGATCGACGCGGCGGCCTACAAGGACTTCCTGACCGAGATCGGCTACCTCGTCCCCGAAGGACCTGATTTCGAGATCGACACGACCCACGTCGATCCCGAGATCGCCAGCATGCCGGGGCCGCAGCTGGTCGTGCCCGTCATGAACGCGCGCTATGCGCTCAATGCGGCGAATGCACGCTGGGGCAGCCTGTACGACGCGCTGTACGGCACGGACGCCATGGGCGACCTCCCGCCGGCCGGAGGTTACAGCGCAGAGCGTGGCGCGCGCGTGATCGCGTGGGCGAAGAAATTCCTCGATGCCGTCGCGCCGCTCGCTGCTGGCAGTCATGCCGACGCGACGTTCTATCGCGTCGTGGGTGGGCAGTTGCAGATCGACACTGCGCAGGGCGCCACGACCCTGGCGAACCCAGCACTGTTCGCGGGCCACGCGGGGGACGCCGCCGCACCCAGCGCCATCCTGCTGCGGCAGCACAGCCTGCACGTCGAAATCCATGTCGACCGCGCGAACCGCATTGGCAAGGCCGATGCCGCGGGCGTGGCCGACGTCTACCTCGAAGCGGCGATCACGACGATCATGGACTGCGAGGATTCCGTCGCCGCGGTCGACGCCGAGGACAAGGCGCACGCGTACCGCAACTGGCTCGGCCTGATGCGTGGCGATCTCGTGGAAAAGGTGGAGAAGGGCGGCAAAGCGTTCGATCGCGTCATGAACCCCGATCGCTGCTACGTTGCGCCCGACGGCAGACCGCTCGCGCTGAAGGGCCGCTCGCTGATGCTGGTCCGTAACGTCGGCCACCTCATGACCAATCCGGCCGTGCTCGATCGCGACGGCAATGAGGCCTACGAAGGCCTGCTCGATGCGATGTGCACCGTGCTGATCGCCATGGTCGACCTGCGCAAAACCGCTGGCGTGCGCAACTCGACGCACGGCTCGGTCTACATCGTGAAGCCGAAGATGCACGGGCCCGAGGAAGTCGCGTTTGCCGATGCGATCTTCACGCACGTCGAGCAGGTGCTCGGCGTGCCGCGCTACACCGTGAAGCTCGGCATCATGGACGAGGAGCGCCGCACGACGGTCAACCTGAAGGAATGCATCCGCGCGGCAAAATCGCGCGTTGCGTTCATCAACACCGGGTTCCTCGATCGCACGGGTGACGAAATCCACACGTCGATGGAAGCCGGTGCGATGGTGCGCAAGGCCGACATGAAGAAGCAGGTCTGGATCACGTCGTATGAGTTGTCGAACGTCGACATCGGTCTGGCGTGCGGCTTGCCGGGCAAGGCGCAGGTCGGCAAGGGCATGTGGGCCATGCCGGACCTGATGCACGGCATGCTCGAGCAGAAGATCGGTCACCTGCAGGCGGGCGCGACGTGCGCCTGGGTGCCGAGCCCGACGGCGGCGACGCTGCATGCCACGCACTATCACGCGTATGACGTGAAGGCGCGACAGGCGGAGCTGGCCAGGGAAGGGCGTGCCGATCGACTGACGGGCATCCTCACGATTCCGCTCGCGTCGGACACAAGCTGGTCGGCAGTCGAAATCAACGCCGAGATCGAGAACAACGCGCAGGGCATCCTCGGCTATGTCGTGCGCTGGATCGACCAGGGCGTCGGTTGCTCGAAGGTGCCGGACATCAACAACGTCGGCCTGATGGAAGACCGCGCGACCTGCCGCATCTCGTCGCAGCACATCGCCAACTGGCTGCACCACGGCATCGTGTCGCGCGAGCAGGTGCTGGACGTGATGCAGCGCATGGCGGCGGTGGTCGACCAGCAGAACGCGGGCGATCCGCTCTACCGTCCGATGTCTCCGGGTTACGACGGCGAGGCGTTCAAGGCGGCGTGCGACCTCGTGTTCCTCGGCACGAAGCAGCCGTCCGGGTACACCGAGCCGCTGCTGCACGCACACCGGCTGGTGGTGAAGCGCCACGCGGCGCGCTAGGCAAGGCAGATACGCGCGCGATCGAGCTATGCGGCGGATTCGGCACGTCTCCCGCGCCTTGGAAAGGCCCCGGATCCGCCGCAGGAGCAGTGGCGACCTGCAACGCGCACGTCGATCATCGCTTCATCCACTCCGCCACGAAGTCCGGCAGGTCGGACGACACCCTGGACGTGAACTGCGGTGTCCGCTTCTCGAGGAACGCGCGCACGCCCTCGGCCCCGTCGTGCTGGCTCAGGTGCCACATCGCGAGCGAATCGACGCGGTGCGCCTCAAGCGGGTGCGGCTGCGCGCCATTGCGATAAATCATCTGGCGCGCCAGTGCTGCTGCCACCGGGGAGCGGTTGTCGATGAACCTGTGCGCGAGCTTGCGTGCTTCAGCCAGCAGCTGGTCGCCCGGCACTACGGCCTTGAGTAGCCCGGCACGAACGCCTTCAGCGGCGTCGAAAGGTTCGGCCGAGTAGACCCATTCCAGCGCCTGTGGGATGCCGACGAGTCGCGGCAGGAACCAGCTCGAGCACGCTTCCGGCACGATCCCGAGGCGTCCGAAGACGAAGCCGATCCTCGCACCGTCGGCGGCGAGCCGGATGTCCATGGGCAACGTCATGGTGGCGCCAATGCCAACCGCGGCGCCGTTGATCGCGCCGATGACTGGTTTCATGCAGTCGTAAATCGCCAGCACGACCCGCCCACCCGTGTCGCGCACGCCGCGCAGGATCGCGGGATCCTCGAGCTTGTCGTGCATGTCCGCGAGGGTGGGATGCTGCGTTTCGTCGAGTCCGAAGACGTTGCCGGTCGTGGCCAGGTCCATACCCGCGCAGAACGCACGTCCTGCACCCGTCACGACGATTGCTCCAACCAGGTCGTCCGCGCTGGCACGACGGAAGGCGTGCTCGAGTTCGTCGGCCATCGTGACCGTGAACGCGTTCAGGCGGTCGGGGCGGTTGAGCGTGAGCGTGAGGACACGGTCGGTCACCGTGTAATCGAGGGTCGTGTAGGTCATGGCGGTGCGCGCATCAGCCCGGGGCGGGCGCGCCATTGTAGTCGCCGCAAGCGCCGGGTCGCGCGGCCGAAAGACCAACAGGAACAGGTAGTTGAGGCGGGGGAGTGCTAAAGTAAGGCAGGTTCCGGGAGCCTGGCTCCCGCGATCGGCGCGAAACAGGGGGTGTCCCCGTTTCAGAATGGTGCCCAGGAGAGGACTCGAACCTCCACGGTGTTACCCGCTAGTACCTGAAACTAGTGCGTCTACCAATTCCGCCACCTGGGCTTAGGTCGCGGCAGGGCCCCGGGGGCCGTGCTGGAAGGTGGCGCAATTTACTGGCGGCCCCCCGGACTGTCAATGTAAGGAACGATGCGTAGAGAAAGAAACAGGCGCGGTTCGGCCAAGGCCCCGCGCGACAACGCGACGCAACCGCGCAGCCGAGCTGCCGCGCGCGCGCCCCAATCCCCTGAATCCGCGGTCATTAACGTCCTGCGCAAGGCGGCCCGGCCGCTGCGTCTCGACGAAGTCGCGGCGGAGTTCGGTCCGGCCGGCGCGGTGCAGGCCGAGCAGGATCTGGCGCAACTGGTGAAGCGCGGCGAGGTCATGCTGAATCGACGCGGCCAGTATTGCCTGCGCGAACAGATTGCCGGCCTGGTCGTCGGCACGGTGCAAGGCGCGCGCAATGGCGACGGGCAGCTGCTGCCCGATGACGGCTCAGCCGCCATCTACCTGCCCGCGGTGCAGATGCGCGAAGTCATGCACGGCGATCGACTCGCCGTGCGCATCGAGGCGACGCGCTATCGTGGCAAGGCGCAGGGCACGATCGTCGAAGTGCTCGAGCGCCGCACGAAGGAAGTGGTCGGCCGCCTGCACATCGAAGCAGGCGTGGCCTACCTGACTCCCGACAACCCGCGTATCCCGCATCGTGTGCTGGTCCCGAGCCAGCAACTCGGCGCGGCTATGGACGGCCAGATCGTGATGGTCGAGCTGACCCACCAGCCTTCACGCACGTCGGGCCCGGTCGGTCGCGTCGCCAGGATTCTCGGCGACCATGGTGCGCCCGGCATGGAAACCGAGATCGCCATTCACTCGCACAGCCTGCCTTGTGAGTTCCCGGCGGCCGTCGTAGCCGAGGCCGAAGCCTTCGGTGCCCGTATTCCGCAGGACGCCATCGCCGGTCGTGAAGACCTGCGCGACATGGAACTCGTCACGATCGACGGCGAGGACGCGCGGGATTTCGACGATGCGGTCTGGTGCGAACGCAAGGGCGGCGGCTGGCGCGTCATCGTCGCCATTGCAGACGTCGCGCACTACGTGCGACCGGGCAGCCCGCTCGACGTTGAAGCTCGCCAGCGCGGCACCTCGGTGTACTTCCCGAACCGTGTGCTGCCGATGCTGCCCGAAGCGCTGTCGAACGGGCTGTGCTCGCTCAAGCCCGACGAAGACCGGCTGTGCCTCTGCTGCGAGCTGCGCGTTGGCGACGACGGGCGCATCACGCGTTCCCGCTTTTTCGAAGGCGTGATGCGCTCTGTGGCGCGACTCACTTACCGCGACGTGGGCGAGTTCCTGGAGAAGCCTGCCGCGAAGCACGCGCCGAAGCTCGAGCGACTGCGCGAGCGGCTGCTGGCGTTGCACGGCGCGTACAAATCGTTCATCCGCGCGCGGTCGGGGCGTGGTGCGCTCGAACTCGACACGCCGGAACTCAAGCTCAAGTTCGACGAGCAGGGCAAGGTCGCGGCGCTGGTCGAATACCCGCGCAACGACGCGCATCGCCTGATCGAGGAATGCATGATTGCGGCCAACGTCGCGGCCGCGCGGTTCCTCGACCGCTACAAAGTCCCGACGCTCTACCGCGTGCACGGCCTGCCGGAAATTGACCGGCTTGAGACCCTGCGCACGTTCCTGCGCGAGTTCGGGTTGTGGCTACCGGCCCCCGACGAGGTCACGCCGGACCACCTGCGCGACCTGCTGCAGAAGATCGGCGACCGTCCCGACGCCGGACTCATCTCGACGGCCGTGATTCGCACCATGCCGCAGGCGGTGTACCAGCCCGGCAACATTGGTCACTTCGGGCTCGCGCTCGAGCACTACGCGCACTTCACCTCGCCGATCCGTCGCTATCCCGACCTCGTGGTCCATCGCGGCATCCGGCAGGTGCTGCGCGAAGGCGATCCGCAGGAACTCATCGAGTGGCACGGCCAGTTCCCGGTGCTGGGACAGGATTGCTCGTTCCGCGAGCGCCGCGCCGACGAGGCGACCCGCAGCGCCGTGGCCTGGCTCAAATGCTTCTACATGCAGGACCGCATCGGCGAGGAATTCGACGGGATCGTCTCGGGCGTCGTCGACTTCGGCCTCTTCGTGCAGCTCGACGGCCTGCAGGTCGACGGTTTGCTGCACGTCTCCGCGCTGGGCGCCGATTATTTCGGCCGTGACAGTTCGGGCTTTCGCATGATCGGCCGCAGCTCGGGCAAGATTTTCCGGCTCGGCGATCGCGTGCGGGTGCGCGTGACGAACGTCTCGCTCGACGACCGGCGCGTGGATTTCGAACTCGCCGGTGCGATGGAAACGCCGCGCAGGCCGACGACGGGGCGCTTCCAGCGCCAGGGCGGCGGACGGAGGCGTCGCTGATGCCGCATCGGCACAATCCGCGGGGCGCGCGCCGCACGGGCGGGCAGGGCCGTGGCACGCCGGACGCGGCGGGGAATGCGCGTGAGGCGCGCGGCTCAGGGTCGGGCGCACAGCCGGCGGGCAACGTCGCGTACGGTATCCATCCGGTGCGTGTCCTGCTGCAGCGTTCACCGCAGCGCGTGCGGCAGCTGTGGCTCTCCGCATCGCGTGATTCCGCGTCCCGCCTGCAGGAACTGCGCTCGCTCGCCGGGCAGGCCGGTATCACCGTCGTCGAAGCCGACGACGCGCAACTCGACGAGCTCGCCGACGGCGAGCGGCATCAGGGTGTGATCGTCGAAATCTCGCCGCGTGCGAGCGATCCCGAGACGCAGCTCGAGGAGGCGCTCGAATCGCTTGGCGCCGCGCCGCCGCTGCTGCTCGTGCTCGACGGCGTTACCGACCCGCACAATCTCGGCGCATGCCTGCGCAGTGCCGACGCCGCCGGCGTCGCCGCCGTGATCGTGCCGCGTGATCGAGCGGTCGGGCTGACACCGGTCGTGCGCAAGGTCGCCGCCGGTGCCGCCGAGACCGTCCCGCTGGTGCAGGTCGTGAACCTGGCCCGCACGTTGCGTGAACTCAAGGACCGGGGCGTCTGGCTCGTCGGCACCGCCGATGACGCCGCCCGCACGCTCTACGACGTCGACTTGAGCGGCCCCACCGCACTGGTCCTCGGGTCCGAGGGCGAGGGCATGCGGCGCCTCACCCGCGAAGCCTGCGACGAACTGGTGTCGATCCCGATGGCCGGCGCCGTCGAAAGCCTCAACGTGTCGGTGGCGACGGGGGTGGCGCTGTTCGAGGCGGTGCGCCAGCGAAGGGGCCGGAAGGGGGAGGAAGGGGAGGAAGTGTAGGAAGGGCAGGAAGGGGAGGAAGGGGAGGAAGGGCAGGAAGGGGAGGAAGGGGAGGAAGTGCCTTCTTCGTCTGTCCTTCCTGCCCTTCCTATCCTTCCTGGCCTTCTTCCGCTAGAATGCACGGCTCCGTGCCTCCCTCCGGGTTTGCGCGGTTGTTCCAACTCCTTGTCGCACCTGCGTTTTTTGGCATCAGGGCGACATCATCCCGCAAGGAGACTCAGTCGATGCGTCATTACGAAATCGTTTTCCTGGTCCACCCGGATCAGAGCGAGCAGGTCCCGGCCATGGTCGAACGCTATCGCGGGATCATCACCGCGGCCGGCGGCGCGATCCACCGTTTTGAGGACTGGGGCCGCCGCCAGCTCGCGTTCCCAATCGCCAAGGTGCACAAGGCGCACTACGTCCTCATGAACGTCGAGTGCGACAAAGCCACGCTCGACGAACTGACGGGCAGCTTCCGCTTCAGCGACGCCGTCATTCGCAACATGGTCATCGCCATGCCGGGTGCCGTGACGGAGCCGTCGCCGATGGCTCGCGCCGAAGAAGAAGGCGCGCCCCGCAGCGACGAAGGCCCGATTGGCACCGGCGACAGCGAAGAGTCGATGGGCGCGGGCTGAGCCGCTCCCCTCCTCGTTGCACGCTGCTACAGCACCGACCAACACATCTACCGGGTGACACCACATGGCACGTTTTTTCCGTCGCCGTAAGTTCTGCAAGTTCACGGCCGAAGGCGTCGAGCGGATCGACTACAAGGATCTCGCCACGCTGAAGGGCTACATCACAGAGACGGGCAAGATCGTCCCGAGCCGCATCACCGGCACGCGGTCGAACTATCAGCGCCAGCTGTCGCTCGCGGTGAAGCGCGCCCGTTTTCTCGCGCTGCTCCCGTACACGGACCAGCACTGAGCCCGCGTTTCGTGGGTGAACCTGGCGATCCCGCAGGCGGGCCGCCGCCGGAACACACACAACCATGAACCGATCGCTGGCACAGTGGCTTGCCGGTAATCCGGTCGGGGCCGTCCTCGTGACGGGCCTGCTGGGGTTGCTGCCGCTGTTCGGTGTTGGCGTCGCGTTCTTCCTGCCCGGCGCCGTGCCTGCACTGGTCGTGCTGGTGCGCGGCGAGCGACAGGGATTGATCGTCGCGGTCGGCGCAAGCCTGCTGCTGGCGGCGGCGATGTTGACGTTCGGGCGACCGCTACCGGTGGGCTTCATCTACTCCGCGTGGGTACTGGGTCCGCCGCTGCTGCTCGCGATCCTGTTGCGGCGCACCGACTCGCTGTCGCTGTGCCTGCAGGTCGCGGCCTTGGTCGGCACCGCTTTGCTGGTCGTGTTGCACGTTTCGCTCGGCGATCCGCAACAGTTCTGGGCTCCGTTCGTGCGCGATCTCGCGCAGGAAATGAAGACCCGCGGACTGCCGATGGACCTGGAGCAGGACGGACTCGCGGACACGCTGGCCCGCACGCTCTGGGGCTGGGTTGCGGTGTTGACGATGACGCTGGCGATGTGTGCTTTGTTCCTGGCTCGCTGGTGGCAGTCGCTGCCCGAACGTGCAGGAAGCTTCGGTGCCGAGTTCCGTAGTGTGCGGCTCGGCCGGGTGCTGGGGATCGCGGGGGCGCTGTTCATCGGCGCTTCGATGTTCACGGAGCAGGCACTGGTCGGTGACATCGGTCGGCTGTTCCTGGGCTCGCTGGTGATCGTGGGCCTCGCGGCCACGCATCGGGCGGTGTCGCAGGGCAAGCTGGCCGTGGCGTGGTTGTGGATTACGTACGCGCTGCTGGTACTCGTCGCGCCGTTCGCGGTGATCGGTCTCGCAGCGTTGGGGTTCGTGGACAACTGGCTGCGCTCGCAGCCGCCCGCGCGCAGCGCGGCGACGTGAGCGGGCCGGTGCATGCGCTGAGCCGATTGTTTGCGGACGTACAGTCAAACATTTGAAGATCGATCGAGGACACTACGATGGAAGTCATCCTGCTGCAGAAGGTTGCCAACCTCGGCAACATCGGCGACAAGGTCAAGGTGAAGCCTGGCTACGGCCGCAATTTCCTGCTGCCTTCGGGCAAGGCTGCGCTGGCCACCGCCACTAACCTGAAGAAGTTCGAGGCGCGTCGCTCCGAGCTGGAGAAGCTCGCCGCCGACTCGCTGTCGAGCGCCCAGTCGCGCGCGAAGCAGCTCGAAGGCTTCAAGCTCGCCCTGCAGGCGAAAGCCGGCGCGGAAGGCAAGCTGTTCGGCTCGGTCGGCACGTCCGACATCGCCGAAGCGCTGACGAGGGGCGGCATCGCCATCGAGCGCGCGGAAGTGCGCCTGCCGGGCGGTCCGATCCGCCTGATCGGCGAACACCACGTCAAGCTGCACCTGCACACCGACGTCGAGATCGACCTTCCGGTCGTGATCACCGCCGAAGACTGATCCTCCTCGCGTCCGCGGGGAGCATCCGTCAGCGATGGAGCAGGAAGACAGCGGCAGCGGTCCAGGTTCCGGCGGCAGGTTCCGCCGGAAACCCCGCCCGTACGTCAGTGACGAGGCGGCGGCATTGCGCGTGCCGCCAAATTCCCTCGAAGCCGAACAGGCCGTGCTCGGCGGCCTGCTGCTCGACAACAGCACCTGGGATTCCATCGCCGACCGTCTGCGCGCCGAAGACTTCTACCGGCGCGACCACCAGCTGATTTTCGAGGCGATCCTCGACCTGTCGCAGAAAGGCGAGCCCAGCGACGCGGTCACGCTCGCGGAGCGTCTTGCGAGCAAAGGGCTAGCCGACGAGACCGGCGGCCTTGCGTACCTCGCGGGCCTGGCGCGCGACACGCCGACCGCCGAGAACATCCGCGCCTATGCAGACATCGTCCGCGAGCGCTCGCTGCTGCGGCAACTCATCCGTGTCAGCGGCGAGATCGCGGGCAGCGCGTACGAGAACGAAGGCAAGCCGGCCGCCGAACTCGTCGACGAAGCCGAGCGCCGCATTTTCCAGATCGCAGAGAAAGGCCGGAAGCTGGGTTCGGGCTTCATCCCGGTGCGCGACGTGCTCGGGGCTACGATCGATCGCCTCGACCTGCTGCACGCGTCGCAGGGCCAGCTGACGGGCCTCAGCACGGGCTACAACGAACTCGACAAGATGACCGCGGGCCTGCAGCCCGGCGATCTCGTCATCGTCGCGGGCCGTCCGTCGATGGGCAAGACCACGCTCGCGCTCAACATCGCCGAGAACGCGGCCATTGCTGCCAACAAGCCGGTCGCGATCTTCTCGATGGAAATGTCGCGCGAGCAGCTCGCGTTCCGCATGATCTCGTCGCTCGGCCGCGTCGACCAGGGCCACATGCGCACCGGCAACTTCGGCGACGAGGACTGGGCCCGCATCAACAGCGCGATCGCGCAGATGAAGTCGGCGCCGATCTACATCGACGACAGCGGCTCGCTCACGCCGACGGAAGTGCGCGCCCGCGCGCGCCGCCTCGCCCGTGACTGCGAGAAGCAGGGTGGCCTGGGCCTGATCGTCATCGATTACCTGCAGCTGATGCAGGTGGCGGGCAACAAGGAAAACCGCGCGACCGAGATCTCGGAGATCTCGCGTTCGATCAAGGCGCTGGCCAAGGAACTGCGCGTGCCGGTGATCGCGCTGTCGCAGCTGAACCGCGGCGTCGAACAGCGGCAGGACAAGAAGCCGGTGATGTCGGATCTGCGCGAGAGTGGAGCGATCGAGCAGGATGCAGACCTGATCATGATGATCTACCGCGAGGAAGTGTACGAACCCGACACGCCGCGCAAGGGTATCGCCGACATCATCATCACCAAGCAGCGCAACGGCCCGACGGGCGAAGTGCACCTGACGTTCCTCGGCAAGTACACCCGCTTCGAGAACCTTGCGCACGGCGATTACGGCGACTACGGTAACTGAGGCGCGGACTGCCGTGCAGAGCCAGAGCCTGATCCGTGCGGTGGTCGATGCTGCCGCCTTGCGCCACAACCTGCGCCAGGTGCGGCGCGTTGCACCCGACAGCCGCGTAATGGCGGTGATCAAGGCCAACGCCTACGGCCATGGCATCGTGCCCGCTGCGAAGGCGCTTGCCGAAGCCGACGGCTTCGCCGTCGCGCGGATCGGCGAAGGTCTCGCGCTGCGCGCTGCCGGGCTCACCAATCGCATCCTCCTGCTCGAAGGGGTATTCAGCGCCGAGCAGCTCGCGGCCGCCGCGCAGGCGCGGTTCGAGCTCATGGTGCACAGTGTCGAGCAGCTCGAGTTGCTCGACGCCCTGACGGGCGACGCGCAGGTAACCGCCTGGATCAAGGTCGACTCCGGCATGAATCGCCTGGGCTTCCGTCTCGACGACTTCGGCGCCGCGTACGAGCGTCTGCGGCGCAACGCGCACGTGCACGCCGATCCCACGCTGGTCACGCACCTGGCGTCCGCGGACGACCGTCGCGACCCGCAGACGCGACAGCAGCTCGACGCATTTGCCGCGGCCACCGCGGGCCTCGCCGGGGCGCGCAGCATTGCGAACAGCGCCGGCGTGCTCGCCTGGCCGACCGCGCGCGCCGACTGGGTGCGTCCCGGCCTGATGCTCTACGGCGCCTCGCCGTTTCCGGGCGGCACTGGCGCCGAACTTGGCCTGCGTCCGGCGATGACGCTGCGCACGGAGGTGATTGCCGTGAAGGACGTGAAGGCTGGCGAGACCGTGGGTTATGGCGGCTCGTGGAGCGCGACGCGCGACACGCGGATGGCGGTGGTCGCGGCGGGATACGGCGACGGATACCCGCGCGGCAGCAGTTCGGGCACGCCGGTGCAGATCGGCTGCCGGCGCGCGCCGCTCATCGGCCGCGTGTCGATGGACATGATCACGATCGACGTGACGGACCTGCCGGTCGTCGCGGTCGGCGACCCCGTCGTGCTGTGGGGCAGCGAGATTCCGGTGGAGGAGGTGGCTGCGCACGCGGGAGCGATCGCCTGGGACCTGCTCTGCAGCGTGAGCCAGCGCGTGCCGCTGGAGATTGGCTGAGTCGTCAGCTGTCGAAGAACCCCATCTTGACGCCCGCGAGCTGCACGACGTCGTTGTCGTGGAGCCGGCGTGCCTGCGGACCAATGACGGCACCGTTGACGAGCGGGAAATCGTCTTCCTTCCCACTCTCGACGTGCACGATGTAGAAGCCATCGGCACGACGCGTGATCGCTGCCACCTGCACGCCCGGCCGGCCAAGCGTCGTGAGCGTCTTTACGAGCTCGAGCTCACGGCCCGCGAACTGGCCCGACAGCACCTGCAGTTTCGCCCGCGGCAACACTCCGTTCGGGAACGAAGGCGACGCGGCGCCGCCGCAGGCGCGGAATAGCCGTCCGCGGGCGGAGGCTGCAAGGCCGCAGCGGCCTTGGGCGAACCCGCCATCAGCGTCGCGGCATCGCGCGGGCTGATCACCATCGTCTTCTGGAACTCGTCGTCGGCTTCTTCCACTTCGCTGTCGACGAATCGCAGCGCGTGGTGCCCGACCGTGAGCACGTCGCCGTGTTGCAGCGCATGCTTCTTGATGATCTTGCCGTTGACGTACGTTCCGTTCGTGCTGTTGAGATCTTCGAGGAACGAATCGTTGAGGATGTTGATGACGAGCGCGTGATGACCCGACACTGCCGGGTTGTCGATGCGGATGTCATTGTCAGGGAGGCGCCCGATCGTGTAGCGCTCCTTGCTCATGTTGTACTCGGCGAGCACTTGTCCGTCGAGATGCAATACCAGCCTGGCCATGAGTAAACCTGCGCTCCGTTAACCGAACAGCTTGCGTATCCGGTCGATGACCCCACGCTGCGCCGGGAACGCGTCAAGCACCCGGACGAGCACCACCGAGATGTTGTCCCGGCCCCCGTTATCGTTCCCGAGCAGCACCAGCTGCTTGGCAACGGTCTCAAGATTAGCACCAAAGGTGTTGACGGTTAACTGAATGTCGTCGTCCTCCACCATGTCGGACAGGCCGTCCGAACAGAGCAGGTACACATCGTCCTTCAGCACCGGAACTTCGGTGATTTCGACGTCCACGGTCGGTTCGACGCCCAGGGCGCGCGTCACATAGTTCTTGGCGGCGGCACGCTGGGCTTCTTCCGGCGTATAGAAGCCACGGCTCACCAGTTCCTGCAGCAGCGAATGGTCCTGCGTGACCTGCTCGAGCTTGCCGTCGCGGCACCGGTACATGCGTGAATCGCCGACGTGGGCGATGGTCAGTCTGTCGTCGAAAAACAACCCGGCGACGACCGTCGTGCCCATGCCCTCGCAGTTCGACTGCGTCTTGGCTGTCTGGAAGATGACCTTGTTCGCGCGCTGGATCGCGTCGCGCAACAGGATGCCGGGACGGCTGAGTCCATTGACTGCGTCGCTCAGCGAGAGGTCTTCGCGGTCGACGGCATCCTTGACCAGCGTCAGGACGGTGCGCACGGCGATGCCGCTCGCGACCTCACCGGCCTTGTAGCCACCCATGCCATCGGCAAGCACGACCAGCCCGATGTCCCCGTCGGTGCCGATCGTGTCCTCGTTGTGCTCGCGCACCCGGCCGGTGTCGGACGCCCCGACGCAGCGGAATTTGCCTTTCAGCCGCATGACCGGTCAGCGCTTGTCCGGCCGGTTCAGGTCACGCAGCGCCTGCGCGAAACTCGCGCCGCTGTCGTAACGTGCCGCCGGGTCCTTGGCGAGCGCGCGATCGAAGAATGCGTCGAGTCCCGGCGGCAAGCCCGGGTGGATGGCGCAGATGCGGGGATGTGGCTCCAGGGCGATTTTCATCATCAGGCCGGGCATCGTATCGCCGCGGAACGGCAACTGGCCAGTGAGCAGCTGGTACAACGACACCGCCAGCGAAAAGAGGTCGGAGCGGCCGGTGACGGGGCGGCCCTGCAGTTGCTCGGGCGACATGAACGACGGGGTGCCGAGCACGACGCCCGTGCGCGTGCGGCCCGAGTCGGTGAGCCGGGCGATGCCGAAGTCAGTGATCTTGAGCTCTCCGCTCGGCGCGTCGAACATGATGTTGGCTGGCTTGATATCCCGGTGGACGACCTGGTTCTGGTGCGCATAGTGCAGCGCATCGGCAAGCCGTGCCACGATTTCGATCGCGACGGCCGTCGGCAGCAGCCGTGATGCGGACGTATATTCAACCAGGTGCTGGCCGCGCAGCAGTTCCATGGCGATGTACGCAGTGCCGCCGTCTTCGCCTGCATCGTAGATCGTCACGATGTGGGGGTGCGACAGGCGGCCGGCCATCTCGGCTTCGCGGAAGAAGCGCGTGCGTGCCTGCTCGAGGTCTTCCGGGTCGAATTCGTCGGCGAGCGGAATTGCCTTGACAGCCACCTCGCGGTTGATGCGCGGATCGCGGCCCTGGTAGACGACGCCCATGGCGCCCTTGCCAAGTTCGTGGGTCAGTTCGTAGCGGCCCAGGCGCGCAGGCATGGGTTTCCGGGCCGGCGGCTTGCCGCCACGGCCGCCCGAGGTGCCCAGGATCACTGTCTGTTCGGCCTGACTGCGCATACGTGGGTCGAAGTATAGGGTGCGCCCCGGGAATGGAATTGCCGCCGGCGTCACACTCCGGCAGCGTTGCCGGCCCGTGTTAGCATCCCGGGCCTTCCCCGGTCCCCTGTGCAGCGTTCACGGCAGCCCGCAATGGCACGGCAAAAAACCAGTTATGTCTGCGGCACTTGCGGCGCGCGCACCGCCCAGTGGCAGGGCCAGTGCCCTGCCTGCGAAGCCTGGAACACTCTTGAGCTCGCGGTGTCCTCGATTGCACCTGCAGGCGCGAGCCGCAACGCCCGCGCGGTGACAGCCGGCCCCTCCACCAGTCGCACCGTGACCGACATCGCGCAGGAAACCGACGTGCGCGCCGTGACCGGCATCGGTGAACTGGATCGAGTCCTGGGCGGAGGCCTCGTGGCCGGCTCCGTGGTGCTGCTGGGCGGTGATCCGGGTATCGGCAAGTCGACGCTGCTGCTGCAGGCGGCGGATGCCCTCAGTCGCGAGCGGCCGGTGCTGTACGTGTCGGGCGAGGAATCGGTGCGCCAGGTGGCCTCGCGCGCCCAGCGTCTCGGACTCGACTCGACCACGCTGCGTCTCGCCGCCGAGACTCGCGTCGAAACGATCCTCGAGGAAGCGGTGGCGTCGCGGGCGCAGGTGCTCGTGATCGACTCCATCCAGACGATGCAGACCGAACTGAGCGAGTCGTCGGCCGGTTCAGCGGTGCAGGTGCGCGAGTCCGCCGCGCAGCTCGTGCGCTTCGCCAAGGCAACCGGCACGGCCGTGCTGCTGATCGGGCACGTGACCAAGGAAGGCCTGATCGCGGGTCCGCGCATCCTCGAGCACATGGTCGACACCGTGCTCTATTTCGAAAGCGATCCCGCGAGCCGGTTTCGCCTGGTGCGTGCGGTCAAGAATCGTTTCGGCGCAGCGAACGAACTCGGCGTGTTCGCGATGGTGGAGCAAGGGCTGCGCGAAGTACGCAATCCGTCGGCGATCTTCCTGTCGCGCCATGCGCAGCCCGTGTCCGGCAGCGTCGTGACCGTCGTGCGCGAAGGCAGCCGACCTCTGCTCGTCGAAGTGCAGGCGCTGGTGGACGAGGCCCAGGGCATGAATCCACGCCGCGTCGCGGTCGGCTTCGAATCGAGCCGCCTGGCGCTGCTGCTGGCGGTGTTGCATCGCCACGGCGGCGTGTCGACTGCGGGATGTGACGTGTTCATCAACGTGGTCGGCGGCGTGCGCATCGGCGAGACGTCTGCCGACTTGCCGGCCGTGCTTGCCGTGCTGTCGAGCCTGCGCGATCGCCCCGTGGTGACCGACACGATGTGCTTCGGCGAACTGGGTCTCACCGGCGAAATCCGTCCGGTGCCGTTCGGTGAGGAACGCTTGCGCGAGGCGCAGAAGCAGGGCTTCAAGCGTGCGCTGGTGCCGACGGCGAACGTGCCGCGCAAGGGCGTGATCGACGGCATCGAGATTGAAGGCGTCAGCCGGCTGTCGGAGGCGCTCGACAAGGCGTTCTGACTCGACCCGGCGTGTCCTGTCGCGATCGGCAAGGCGAGCAGGCACGAATTGCGGGCGGTCGATCCAGTCGTTGCTCCCGAGCGCGAACGTCAGACACGCGCCAAGTGCCAGCGCCCGCTCCAGTTCTCTTTCCGGCGAGCGGAAAGGCAGACACGCTCGCCGGAAAGAGAACCGGACCGCGCGCTCGACACTAACCGCCTGAGCGAGCCGTCGGGCGATGCGGCAGGTCCCAAGGCGGAGCATCATCCCAGGCCCGACGACTCGCACGGCGCATGCGGCCTGACCGCGCCGGAGCGCGGCAGCCGGCTGACCAGCGCGGGGCTCGTAGCAGTTGATCGAGGCTTTGCGGTTCAAGGCTGCGCTCCGACGCTCGCAACGCTACGTGCGCCGTGCGAAGTCTTCGGCACGAAGACGCAGCTCAGGCGCCCAATCGCAAGCGCTCGGTCCGGGACCTTTCCCAGAGCGCGTGTCTGCCTTTCCAAGCTCTGGGAAAGGTCCCGGACCGAACGCTTGCAACCAGAGCGTGTCGGCCTACCCAAGCTCGGGGGCAGGTCCCGGATCGGTCGCCTGTAACCAGAGCGTGTCTGCCCAGCTCTGGGACCGGGTCGGCTGCGGCTGGCCGAGGCGCGGACGGGTCAGCCGGGCTTGTCGAGCTTCGCGATCGCCGGCTGCGTGAGCCGCACGGTCTTCACCGCGTTGTCCGTCACCTGCAGCACCTCGAGCGAGTAATCGCCGATCCGCAGCCGCTGGCCCGGCGCCGGGATCGTCTCCATCTGCTCGACGATCAGGCCGTTCAGCGTGCGCGGGCCAGTCGTCGGCAGCGCCCAACCCATCTTGCGATTCAACGTCCGCACGCTGGCCGACGCGTTCACCACGAAGCTGTCGTTGCGCTCGCGGTGGACGTCCTTGTGCAGGATGCTGGTGTCCGAGGTGAACTCGCCGACGATTTCCTCGAGCAGGTCTTCGAGCGTCACCAGGCCCTGCACGTCGCCATATTCGTCGACGATGAACGCGACCCGCCGCCGCTGCCGCTGGAACTGCAGCAACTGCTGGTTGAGCGAAGTGCCTTCCGGCACGTAGTACGGTTCGCGAGTCCTGGCCAGGGCAACCAGTTGTTCGCGCTCGAACTCGCTGCGCACCAGCATCCGCGCCACCTTCTTCATGTGCAGGATGCCGACGAGCGACTCGAGTTCGCCGTCGTACACCGGGACGCGCGTGTGGCGGCAATCGCGGATCTGCTCGACGATGTCGTCCCAGTCGTCCTTGAGGTTGATGCCGTAGATTTCGCTGCGCGGCACCATGATGTCGTCGACCGTGATCTTTTCCAGGTCGAGGATGCTCATCAGCATGCGCTGGTGGCGGTGCGGAATGACGGTGCTCGCCTCGGCGACGACCGTGCGCAGTTCCTCGCTGCTGAGCGAAGTACGGCTGACCTGGTCACGGTTTACGCCCATCAGTCGCAGCACGCCGTTGGCCACCAGGTTGGTGAGCCAGACGATCGGGTAGAGCACCTTGAGCATGCCGTTGTAGATCACGGCGGCCGGCAGCGCGATCCGTTCGGGGTACAACGCGCCGAACGTCTTCGGCGCCACTTCGCCGAAGAGAATCAGGACCACGGTGAAAATGCCGATGCCGATTGCTGCGTACGCCTCGCCGCCCAGCGAGAGCGCGATCAGCGTGACGATGGCCGCGGCGGCGGAGTTCACGAAGTTGTTGCAGATCAGGATCATCCCGATCAGCCGGTCGGGTCGCTCGAGCAGCTTTTCGGCGATCCTGGCGGACTTGCTGCCTTCGCGTGCGAGGTGACGCAGCCGGTAGCGGTTGACGCTCATCAGCGCCGTTTCAGTGCCCGAGAAAAATGCCGAGAGCAGGACGGCAGAGACGAGCAGCAAGGCGAGCGTACTGACGGGTAAGTCGCCCATCGCGGCTCAGCCCCAGTGCTTGCCGAGGATGTTCTCGAGGATCAGCTTGCTGCCGAAATAGGAGAGGCCGAGCAGCGTGTAGCCCGCGAAGGTCCAGCGCAGCGCCTGGCGACCGCGCCAGCCGAACTTGTAACGGCCGAGCAGCAGCACGCCAAAGACGATCCACGCGATGATCGCGAGCACGACCTTGTGGATCAGGTGTTGCGCGAAGAGGTCCTGCACGAAAAACGCGCCGCTCACGAGCGCGAGCGTCAGCACGGTGAAGCCGGCGAGGATGCTCTGGAAGCAACCGGACTCGAGCGACTCGAGCGGGGTCAGGATCTTGAGCAGACCGAGCGGTCGGCGACTGCGCAGCCGGCGGTCGACGATCACCTGCGCAATGGCGAGCGCCATGCCGATCGTCAGGAACGCGAAGGCCGTCGTCGCCATCGCGACGTGGAAGGCGAGTTCCCATCCGGGCTGGCCAATCGAAAACTTGCGGGCGCCTTCCGAGAAGGCCGCTTCCAGCATTGCTGCAATGAGCAGGAGCAGCGCGGCCATGCCCCGGCGACCCGGTTTCACCGCCATTACGATGGCCGTAATGGCGATGGTGAGCGAAACGAGGGCCAGGGTGTCACCAAGCGAAAGCGCTGCGTCGGGCGCCATGCGGCGCTCCTGCAGCAGGGCGATGGTGTGGACCAGCGCGCCGACGCAGGTAATCGCAACCGCCGCGATACGGCCGCCGCGGCCGTGGACCGAGAACGGGTCGCTGCGGTGCTGGTACGTGGCGGCGGCGAGCCAGCAGGCTCCAATGACGTAACAGGCGACGGCGATCAGTGGCAGCAGCAAGCGCGGGGACCAGCGTGGCTTTGGAGGCAACCATGATGCCATGGACCCGACGGGCTGAGGAGGACGGTAAACCCGAAGCCCGCACGCCCTATAATCGCGCATTCACAGGCCGGTCCCGCCGGTCGGGTCCCTGCACCGAGGTCTCCACAGCGTGTTCGACAAGCTTTCCGCCCGTCTTGCGTCCGTCGTCGAAGGCCTCCGCGGCCGGGGCCGGCTGACCGAAGAAAACATCTCCGACACGCTGCGCCAGGTCCGCATGGCGCTGCTCGAGGCGGACGTCGCGCTGCCGGTCGTCAAGACCTTCATCGACGGCGTCAAGGCGCAGGTCGTCGGCCAGGAGATCCACAAGAGCCTCACTCCGGGCCAGGCGCTGATCAAGGTCATCCACGATGAGCTGGTCCGCGTGATGGGTGAGGGCGTGCGCCCGCTCAATCTGCGCGCGCAGCCACCCGCCATCGTGCTGCTCGCCGGCCTGCAGGGCGCAGGCAAGACGACCACCGCGGCGAAGATCGCGCTGTGGCTCAAGACGCGCGAAAAGAAGCGCGTCCTGCTCGTGTCCACCGACGTGCGCCGCCCGGCGGCCCTGCTGCAGCTGGAGCGACTGGGCCAGCAACTCGATGTCGACGTTGCGCCCGCCAGCTCCGCGGACAAGCCGCTGAACATCGCTTTGAATGCGCTGGCCGAGGCCAGGCGCGGTGTTTACGACGTGCTGCTCGTCGACACGGCCGGTCGACTGCACGTCGACGAAGAAATGATGGCTGAGGTGCGCGAACTTGCGGTGGCGCTGAACCCGATCGAGACGCTGTTCGTCGTCGACAGCATGGCGGGCCAGGACGCCGTCAACGCCGCGCGCTCGTTCGGTGCTGCGCTGAACCTCACTGGTGTCGTGCTGACCAAGGCGGACGGCGACGCGCGCGGTGGCGCTGCGCCCTTTCCGTGCGGCAGATTACGGGCCAGCCGATCCTGTTCGTCGGCACGGGCGAGAAACCCGATGCCCTGGAAGCATTCCAGCCCGACCGGATGGCCTCGCGCATTCTCGGCATGGGCGACGTGTTGTCGCTGGTCGAGCAGGTCACCCGCCAGGTCGATCGCGAGGACGCCGAAAAGCTTGCCCGGAAGGTTGCCTCGGGCAAGGATTTCAATCTCGAGGACCTCCTGGGCCAGCTGCGCCAGATCGAGCAGATGGGCGGCATGGCAGCGCTGATGGACAAGCTGCCGGCCCAGCTGGCGGCTAAGGCCGGCCAGATGCCCCAGGGCAACGAGAGGGAGGTCAAGCGTCAGATTGCGATCATCTGCTCGATGACACCCAGGGAACGCCGTTTCCCGAAGCACCTCGACGGTTCGCGCAAGCGCCGGATCGCGTCCGGGTCGGGCACCCAGGTGGCCGAAATCAACAGGCTGCTCAAGAACTTCCTGCAGATGCAGAAAATGATGAAGGGCATGGGCAAGGGCGGCCTGGGCCGCATGATGCGGTCGATGACCGGTCGGATGCCGATGGGACGGGTGTAGGGGAAGGGCCGGAAGGGCCGGAAGGGCAGGAAGGACAGGAAGGACAGGAAGGACAGGATTCTCTCTGCCTTCCGGTCCTTCCTGCCTTTCCTCACCTTCCGCGCCTTCCGCACCTTCCTCACCTTCCGCGCCTTCCGCGCCTTCCGCGCTCCAGCCTGTTCCTCAAGTATTTCTTTTACCTTGAAATTTCGTTATAGTTCGCGGCTCTTTTTTGGCCGGACGCAGCCCTTGTGGCCGGCCGCGAACACTGAGGCTTGGACAAGAATGGTGACGATCCGATTGCAGCGCCGCGGCGGTAAGAAGGAACCCTTCTATCACGTGGTCGTGACCGACAGCCGCCGTGCCGGTGGTGGTTCCCTCGAGCAGGTCGGGTTCTTCAACCCGGTCGCTCGCGGCAACAGCGAAGAACTGCGCCTCGACCTGTCGCGTGTCGATTACTGGCTGGGCGTTGGCGCGCAGCCGTCCGACCGCGTGCAGCAGCTGCTGAAGGTTTTCCGCAAGAAGGCACAGGTCGCGGCTGCGGCCTGAGCCGCGGTCACGCCTGAAACGGCATGACGGTGCGCTCCGGGCCTGGCAGCCCCAGCGCCGTGGTGTTGGGCCGGGTCGGGGCACCGCATGGTGTTCAGGGCTGGGTAAAGGTCACGTCCTACACGGAGCCCGCTGCAGGCATCGCCGACTACCCGCAGTGGACGCTGGTCCATGGCCACCAGTCCAGGCCGGTCCGGATCCTGGGTTCCAAGCGGGCCGGCCAGAACCTTGCAGTGCGGCTCGAAGGAATCGACACCATGGATGCAGCGCGACTGCTGACCGGTGCCGAGATCCAGGTGGACCGCTCCGACCTGCCCGCAACCGGGCCGCACGAGCACTACCTGCACGACTTGCTGGGGCTCGAAGCGGTCAATCGCGAGGGAATCGCTCTCGGCAGGGTCGATGAATTTCTCGAGATGCCGGCACATCCCGTGATGGTGCTGCGCGAGGGCAAGTTGGAAAGGCTGGTGCCCATGGTTCCCGAGCGACTCGTCGCCGTGGACCTCGAGGCAGGAAGGGTGACAGTCGACTGGCACCCGGACGACTGAGCTGCGAACTTGGGCGGCGGACTGGGAACGGAGACGCGGTCGATGCGCATCGTCGTCGTGACGTTGTTCCCGGAGTTCGTCGAGCACGCGCTCGGATTTGGCGTGCTTGGGCGGGCGCTCGAACGCGGCGTGCTCGCGGTCGACACGGTCAACCCGAGGCAGTTCGCCACGGACGTGCACAAGACGGTGGACGACCGCCCTTACGGCGGCGGCCCCGGGATGGTGTTGAAGGCGGAGCCCTTGCGGCTCGCCATGGTGGCGGCGGCGGCAAAGGTGCCGCAAGCCCGCCGGGTGTATCTGGCAGCCGACGGCGCTCCGCTCAAGCAGCGGAAGGTCGCCGAGCTCGCCGGGCTCCCGGAGCTGGTGCTGGTGGCCGGCCGCTACGAAGGAGTGGACGAGCGGTTCGTCGAGCAATGCGTCGATGAATCGGTCTCGGTCGGAGACGTAGTGTTGAGTGGCGGCGAACTGCCGGCCCTCATGGTCATCGACGCGGTCGCGAGGCTCCTGCCTGGCACGCTCGGCGACGCGGAGTCAGCGGTGCAGGAGTCCTTCACGGACGGGCTGCTCGACTGGCCCCACTACACCCGGCCCGAGATCTGGTCGGACATGGCAGTGCCGCCGGTGCTGATCGGCGGCAACCACGCCGCGATCGCGCGCTGGCGCCTGCAACAGGCGCTCGGCCGCACGTGGCAGCGCCGGCCGGACCTGCTGGCGCAGCGAGAATTGAGTGTCGAGGAGCGCAAGCTTCTCGCCGAATACCAGGCGGAGCAGGATGCGACGCGACGAGAGCAGGGATAGAACCGAGACTAAGGTGAAGAAATGAGCAACATCATTGCCGCGCTCAACGCCGAGCGCATGACTCGCGAGATTCCGGACTTCGGTCCCGGCGACACCGTCGTCGTCGAAGTGAAGGTCAAGGAAGGCGACCGCGAGCGCGTCCAGGCGTACGAAGGCGTCGTCATCGCGAAGAGCAACCGTGGCATCAATTCGTCGTTCACGGTGCGCAAGATTTCGCACGGTGAAGGCGTCGAGCGCGTGTTCCAGAGCTACAGCCCGGCGCTGGGTGCGATCACGGTGAAGCGCCGTGGCAACGTCCGCCGCGCCAAGCTGTACTACCTCCGCGAGCGCACGGGCAAGTCGGCCCGCATCGAAGAGAAGGTCTGAGCTCGCTGGGGCGCGCGGCAATGCGTGCCATCCGCAAGCTGCTGCACTGGATCTGGGCAGGCCTGGACGGCCTGCGCAAGATTCTGCACCTGCTGCTGCTGCTGCTGGTTTTCGGCGTGATCGGTGCGTTGTTCTCGCGGCCGATACCGTTGGTGCCGGACCGGGCGGCGCTCGTCATCGCGCCGCTGGGTCCCCTGGTCGAACAGTTCTCGGGTGCGCCGCTCGAGCGCGCCATCAGCGAAGTCCTGCGCCAGGGTCCGACCGAGACGCGACTCCGTGACGTCGTCGAGGCGATCGACGCGGCCAGCAAGGACGAGCGCATAAGCTCGCTCTACCTGGATCTCGGCGGACTCGACGGCGGCGGCACCGCGAAGCTGCAGGAGGTCGCGGCCGCCATCGATCGCTTCCGCAAGACCGGCAAGCCGGTCATCGCCTTCGGCGAGTATTACGCCCAGCCGCAGTACTACCTCGCCGCGCACGCCGACGAGATCTACCTCGATCCGCAGGGTGTCGCCTACATCGACGGCTTTGCAAACTACGGCCTGTTCGTGCGGGACGCGCTCGACAAGCTGTCGGTTGACTGGAACGTCTTCCGCGTCGGCCAGTACAAGTCGGCCGTCGAGATGTTCACGCGCAACGACATGTCGGCGGCCGAGCGCGAGGAGAGCCTCGCCTGGCTCAACTCCGTCTGGACGACGTGGAAGACCGACGTGGCGACGGCCCGCGGCATCCAGCCAACCGTCCTGCAGGATTATGCGGACAACACGGCCGACTCGCTGCGCAAGGTCGACGGCGACCTCGCGAAGCTCGCGCTCGATGCCGGGCTCGTCACGAACCTCGAAGGGCGTTACCGCGTTGAAGAACGCCTGGCCGAAATCACGGGCACGGACGAAGACGCGCACTCGTACAAGGGCGTCGACCAGTGGTCGTATCTCGCGAACGTGAACTCGTCGAAGGCGTTGTCGACCCGGCCGGT
Source organism: Pseudomonadota bacterium (assembly GCA_016704655.1). Classification (GTDB taxonomy): domain Bacteria; phylum Pseudomonadota; class Gammaproteobacteria; order Steroidobacterales; family Steroidobacteraceae; genus RPQJ01. The sequence goes on from JADIZR010000003.1 coordinate 173,779, forward strand.
CGACAAGATCGCCGTCATCGTCGCTGCGGGCGAAATCGTGCCGGGCGAGCAACAGCCGGGCACCGTCGGTTCCGACACGCTCGCCGGCCAGCTGCGCGAAGCGCGCTTCGACGACGACGTGAAAGCCGTCGTGCTGCGCATCGACAGCCCGGGCGGCAGCACTTTCGCGAGCGAAGTCATCCGGCGCGAGGTCGATGAACTGAAGGCCGCCGGCAAGCCGGTGGTCGCGTCGATGAGCAGCCTTGCGGCTTCGGGCGGCTACTACATTGCCATGGATGCGGACCGCATCGTTGCAAGCCCGGCAACCCTGACAGGTTCCATCGGCATCTTCGCGATGTTCCCCACTTTCCAGCGCACGCTGGAACGCATGGGCGTGCACGTCGACGGCGTCGGCACGACCGCGCTCTCCGGCGAATTCAGCCCGGTGCGACCGATGGGTGAGCAGACGAAGGACATCCTGCAGCAGAGCATCGAGCACGAGTACCGTCGCTTCATCGGCATGGTGGCCAAGGCACGCAAGCAGCCGGTTGCGGCGATCGAGGCGATTGCGCAGGGTCGTGTGTGGTCCGGGATCGATGCAAAGCGGCTCGGCCTAGTCGACCAGCTCGGGGGCTCCGCGGACGCAGTGCAGCTCGCGGCCCAGCTCGCCGGGCTCGGCGACGACTTCGACGTTGAGCATTTCGACTTCGAAGTCGGCTTCGGCGAAGCACTCGGGCTGCGTGTGCAGGCCTCGATCGCGAAGCTCCTGGCGCCGCTGGTGCCGCAGTCAATGTGGCCGACGCTGCTGCCGCGCAGCCTGCAGCCGGTGGTGGCGGAGCTCGACCGCGTGTCGCGCCTCAGCGATCCGCGCAACACCTACATGTACTGCCTCGCCTGCTCGCTGGACTGACCGCCGTGGACCCCGTGCTGTTGCTGAAGGCGGCCATCCTCGGGGTCGTCGAAGGTCTCACCGAGTTTCTGCCGGTGTCGAGCACCGGGCACCTGATCCTGGCGGCCAGCCTGCTCGATTTCCACGATGATCGCGGCAAACTGTTCGAGATCGTCATCCAGTCGGGTGCGATCCTGGCGGTCATGTGGGAATTCCGCGCGAAGATCGGCACGGTCCTGTCGAACTCGACCAGTGATCCGCTCGCCCGTCGCCTGCTGCTGAACATCGCGATCGCTTTCATACCGCTTGCAGCGCTCGGCATGGCGTTCGGCAGTGCGCTCAAGCTCAGCCTGTTCAACGCGCCGACCGTGGCAGCCGCCTTCATCGTCGGCGGCCTCATCATCCTCTGGGCAGAACGCCGCACGCACACCGTGCGGATTCACTCAGTCGACGAGATGACGCCGCTCGATGCGCTGAAGGTCGGCATTGCGCAGGCCTTCGCGCTGATCCCGGGCACCAGCCGTTCGGGCGCCACCATCATTGGTGGCATGCTGTTCGGGCTGTCGCGGCAGGTGGCGACCGAGTTCACCTTCTATCTTGCCATTCCGACGCTCGGCATCGCCTCCCTGTACTCGCTGTACAAGGAACGCGAGTTGCTGGCGCTGGACGATCTCGGCATCTGGGTCGTCGGCATGGTGGCGGCCTTCGTTTCGGCGTTTGCCTGCGTGCGCTGGCTGATCCGCTACGTCGCAACCCACACCTTCGTGCCGTTCGCCTGGTACCGGATCGCCTTCGGCGTGCTGGTGCTGTTTACGGCCTGGACCGGACTGATCAGCTGGGGCGCCTGAGCGCTCACGCAGCGGTGCTACGAGCGGACGATCCGGAGCCTTCCCCCAAGCGCGTGTCTGCCTTTCCAAGCTCGGGGGTAGGTCCCGGATCGGACGCCCTGAGAGAACACGCCTGCCTTTCTAAGATCGAGGGCAGATCCCGGACCGGTCGCCCGCGACGCGACGCATGCGCGGGATCGGTGCCGGGTTACGCCTCGGCGACGAAACCTTTCCAGGTCTTCATGTAACCGACGAACGCGGGGCCCAGGCCTTCTTCACGCAGGTGCCCGGCACTCACGGGCAGTGGCATCGACACGAAGTCGGGATTCGCGCGCACGCGCTCGGGGAAGTCGTGGTGCAGTATCGCCGCGCGGCCGATCGTGACGAAATCCGCGCCATGCTCCAGGCATCTGCGCGCCGTCGCCGCATCCATGATCTTGCCGGCCACGCCGACCTTCACATCGCGCCGGTCGAGGTCCATGAACCAGTCGACCAGCGGCTTCGACTTGAACGCGTCCTCGTTTGGCTCCTTGAACACGTCCCACAGCGACAGGTCGATGAAATCGAGCCGGCCGTCGTGCAGCAGGCCCTGGACGACCTGTCGCATCTCGCCGAGCAGCAGCCCGAAACGCTCGGGCGAAACACGGATGCCGAGCGTGAAGTCCGGGCGACAGCGCGCACGGACGCCGTCGATGATTTCGTACACGAGTCGGCAGCGGTTCTGCAGCGAACCGCCGTAACGATCCTCGCGCCGGTTGTACGTGCTGCTCAGGAACTGGCCCAGGATGTAGCCGTGTGCGCCGTGGAGCTCGACGCCATCGAAGCCGGCACGTTCGGCGCGCACTGCAGCTGCGATGAAGTCCGCGCGCAGCTGCTCGATCTCCGACAGCGTCAGCGCGCGCGACCCGGTTTCCGCGTCGTCCGACGGGCAGACGGGCTGCGTGCCGATCAGGTCCCGCGGCGAGCGCATGCCGGCGTGATGCAGTTGCACGTAAGCCGCGCTGCCTGCGGCCTTGATGCCCGCTGCGAGTCGCGTCAATCCGGGCAGGTGCGCGTCCGACCAGCAGCCGAGCTGGCCGGGAAAGCCCTGTCCCTGCGCCTGCACGTGCGATGCACAAGTCATCGTGGCGCCGAAGCCCCCGCGCGCACGCTGGGTGAGCCAGTGGTACTCGTCGTCAGAGAGCGTGCCGTCGGCGTGGCTCTGCAGGTTGGTGAGCGGCGCCAGCATGAAGCGGTTCTTCAGGCCCGGCCCGCGCGTAAACGAGATGGGCTCGAATAGTGATGGCATGGTTGGGTACTTCTAATGGCGCAATGAGTGCAGTCGATCGGCCGACAGTAGAAGGGGGCGCTGGGCCCCTTCCGACTAATCACTAATCACTAATCACTCAATTGACGACCTGGTTCAGCTCGCCCTTCTTGTACCGCTCGGCCATCTTCTCGAGCGACAGCGGCTTGATCTTCGAGGCCTGGCCCGCGCAGCCGAACGCCTCGTACCGCAGCTTGCAGATGCCCCTGGCGGCCGCCTGCGCGTCGGCCAGGAATTTGCGCGGATCGAATTCGGAGGGCTTCTCCGACAGGTGCTTGCGGATCGCGCCGGTCATCGCCAGGCGGATGTCGGTGTCGATGTTGATCTTGCGCACGCCGTGCTTGATGCCCGTCACGATCTCTTCGACCGGCACGCCGTAGGTTTCCTTCATCTGGCCGCCGTGCTTGCGGATGACCTCTAGCCACTCCTGCGGCACGCTCGACGAGCCGTGCATCACCAGGTGCGTATTCGGGATGCGCGCGTGGATTTCCTTGATGCGCTCGATCGCGAGGATGTCGCCCGTGGGCTTGCGCGTGAACTTGTAGGCGCCGTGCGAGGTGCCGATGGCGATCGCCAGCGCGTCGCACTGCGTCTGCTTGACGAAGTCGGCGGCCTGGTCAGGGTCGGTCAGCAGGTCCTCGCGCGTCATGTGGCCTTCGGCGCCGTGTCCGTCTTCCTTGTCCGCCTTCATCGTCTCGAGCGAGCCGAGCACGCCGAGTTCGGCTTCGACCGTGATGCCGATCGCGTGCGCGAAGTCGACGACCTTGCGCGACGTCTCGACGTTGTATTCGTAGGAGGAGGGCGTCTTGCCGTCTTCCTTGAGCGAGCCGTCCATCATCACGCTCGAGAAACCCGAGCGGATGGCGGCCATGCACACCGCCGGCGACTGGCCGTGGTCCTGGTGCATGACCACCGGGATGTGCGGATATGCCTCGATGGCCGCCTGGATCAGGTGGCGAAGGAACGCCTCACCCGCGTACTTACGAGCGCCAGCCGAACCCTGCATGATCACCGGGCTGTTGGTTTCGTCGGCCGCTTCCATGATCGCGCGGACCTGCTCGAGGTTGTTGACGTTGAACGCCGGCAGTCCGTAGTGGTTTTCGGCGGCGTGGTCGAGCAGCTGGCGCATCGAGACGAGGGGCATGGCTACGTTTCCTGTGGGGGAGTTCAGCCCTTGATTTTAACCGGTTTTGGCAACCCGACGATCACGGAAGGCCGCAGTTGCGCAGCTCATTTTCACGCCGCCCAATCCAGGATCACCTTGCCCGACTGGCCGCTGCGCATGATTTCGAAGCCGTCGCGGAACTCGGCGATGGGCAACCGGTGCGTGATGACCGGCGAGATGTCGAGGCCGCTCTGCAGCATCGCCGACATCTTGTACCAGGTCTCGAACATCTCGCGCCCATAGACGCCCTTGATCACCAGGCCCTTGAAGATCACCTGGTTCCAGTCGATGGCGGTGTCTTCGGGCGGGATGCCGAGCAGGGCGACGCTGCCGCCGTGGTGCATCGTGCGCAGCAGGTCGCGGAACGCGGCCGGGTTGCCCGACATCTCGAGGCCGACGTCGAAGCCCTCGACCATGCCGAGGTCCGTCATCGTCTGGTCGAGCGTATCGCGGCTCACGTTGACGGCTTTCGTCGCGCCCATCTTGCGCGCGAGATCCAGCCGGTAGTCGTTGACGTCGGTGATGACGATGTGGCGCGCACCCACGTGGCGGGCGATCGCGACGGCCATGATGCCGATCGGGCCCGCCCCCGTGATCAGCACGTCCTCGCCGACCAGGTTGAACGACAGCGCCGTGTGCGTCGCGTTGCCGAACGGATCGAGGATCGAGGCCACGTCGTCCGTGATCGCGTCACTGAGCTTGAACGCGTTGAACGCGGGGATCACGAGGTACTCGGCAAAGCAGCCCTGGCGGTTCACCCCGACGCCGACCGTGTTGCGGCAGAGGTGGCGGCGCCCGGCGCGGCAGTTGCGGCAGTAGCCGCAAGTGATGTGGCCTTCGCCAGACACGCGGTCACCGACCTTGAAGCCCTGGACCTCGCTGCCCAGTTCGACGATCCTGCCCACGTACTCGTGGCCCACGGCCATCGGCACGGGGATCGTCTTCTGCGCCCACTGGTCCCAGAGGTAGATGTGCATGTCGGTGCCGCAGATCGCGGTCTTGTCGATCTTGATCAGCACGTCGTTGGGGCCGACCCTGGGCTCCGGAATGTCTTCCATCCAGATGCCGGGTTCGGCTTTAGCCTTGACCAGTGCCTTCATGCTTCGGCTCTCCAGCGGCGCGGTCGCGCCTCGATCGGTGTGTGTGCCGGCCAGGCATTAGCGGATGACGCCGAGTTCGCGGCCGACGGCGATGAAACCCTCGATGGCCCGTTCCAGCTGCTCCAGTGAGTGACCCGCGGTCATCTGCGTGCGGATGCGGGCCTTGCCCATGGGGACGACGGGGTACGAGAAGCCGATGACGTAGACGCCGCGCTCCAGCAGCTTTTCCGCGAACTTCGAGGCAAGGGCCGCGTCGCCCAGCATGACCGGCGCAATAGGTGCTCGCCTGGGACGAGATGGAAGCCGGCCTCGTTCATGCGGCGGCGGAAGTGCGCGGTGTTGCGACGCAGGTTCGCGCGTAACTCGTCGCCATCCTCGATCAGGTCGAGCACCCGCAGCGTCGAGGCCGCGATCACGGGCGGGACGCTGTTCGAGAACAGGTACGGGCGGGAGCGCTGCCGCAACCAGCCGACGATCTCCTTGCGCGCCGCCGTGTAGCCACCCGCCGCGCCACCCAGTGCCTTGCCGAGCGTGCCCGTGAGGATGTCGATGCGACCCATCACGTCGCGGAACTCCGGCGTGCCGCGGCCCCCCTGGCCGATGAAGCCGGTGGCGTGCGAGTCGTCCACCATCACGAGCGCACCGTAGCGGTCAGCGAGATCGCAGATTTCCCGCAAGCGCGCGATGACGCCGTCCATCGAGAACACGCCGTCGGTCGCAATGAGCTTCACTCGCGCGCCAGACGCTTCCTTGAGGCGTGTCTCGAGCTCGTCGATGTCGTCGTTGGCATAACGCAGGCGCTGCGCCTTGCACAGGCGAATGCCGTCGATGATGCTGGCATGGTTGAGCGCGTCGCTGATCACCGCGTCCTGCTCGTCGAGCAAGGTCTCGAACAGCCCGCCGTTGGCGTCGAAGCACGACGAATACAGGATCGTGTCGTCCATGCCGAGGAACGCGCTGAGGCGCGCCTCGAGTTCCTTGTGCACGCCCTGCGTGCCGCAGATGAAGCGTACCGAGGCCATGCCGTAGCCGTACCGGTCGAGCGCCCGATGTGCGGCCTCGCGGATCGAGGGATGATTTGCCAGCGCCAGGTAATTGTTGGCGCAGAGGTTGATCAGTTCGCGGCCGTCGGCGAGCCTGACCACGGGTTGCTGCGGCGAGGCCAGCACGCGCTCCGGCTTGAAGAGACCGGCGCCCTTCAGGTCTTCGGTCTGGCCGGCCAGTCGGTCGAGAAAGCCACGATCCATGGGGGTGGGCGCCTGCAGCTGCGGAACGCGGATTATAGGGGCCTTATAATCGTGCCGTGGCACCCCGCAAGAACGATCCGTCGCGCCGGCGAGGCGACGACGATGGACAGGACAGCCCCGATGGCCGCGGTGGCCGGGTGGTTCACTTCGAGTCGACAAATGGCTCTGGTGCACCCGGTTTTTCAAGACCCGCAGCCTCGCGCAGGAGGCCGTCGACGGCGGGCACGTGCAGGTGGACGGCGACCGGATAAAGGCATCGCGCGTCGTGAAGCCGGGCGACCGGCTGCAGATCACGCGGGAACGCGAGCGGTTCGTCGTCGACGTCGTGTCGATCCCCGTGCGGCGTGGACCCGCGGCCGAAGCCCGCCAGCACTACCGCGAGACCGCGGAGAGCGAGGCCGGCCGGGCGCACATCCGCGAGCTGAACCGGCTCGCGGGACCGGTGTCCACCGGGCGTCCCGACAAGCGGGAACGGCGCAATCTCATGCGGATCGTGAAAGGCCGGGGAGGCCTGCCGGACGACGGCTTGCCCTAGGGTTTCAGTTCACCCCAGGTTCGTGATCAGGCGCACATTCACGGTCACATTGGCAGGGTACTTTGGGGGCCTTCCCGGAGAACCTGGATCATGAGCCGCATACCTGAGCCGAACGACGACCGCATTGCCGGCGACTGGGAGTCCGTGACGCTGAGTCGCATTGCGGCACGAGTCGAGGACCTGGCCGCGCTGCCGGCGGAAGTCGATGACTTCGGCTGGGAAGCGAGCGTGCTCGAAAAGCTGCGCCTGCGCCTGAACGAGGTCGAGTAGGTAACGGCTCCCGCGCGCTGGCGAGGCACGCCCGCCAGTGTAAGCTCGCCGCTGACACACAGATTCCAGCAGCGCTGGAGGGAATCCGTCGATGTCGGTGTCCTTGCTTGGGTCGCGCTCGACGCGGCTCTTCATCCTGCTGACTGCATTCTTCGTCGGCAACGCCGTCGTCGCCGAGTTCGTCGGCGTCAAGATCTTTGCGCTCGAAGAGACGCTCGGCCTGCCGCCGTTCGGCTGGAACCTGTTCGGCCAGCAAGGGTCGCTCAATTTCACGGCTGGCGTGCTGATCTGGCCCATCGTCTTCATCCTGACGGACGTCATCAACGAGTACTTCGGCCGCCGTGGCGTGCGCCTGATCTCGTACGCCGCGATCGGGATGATTTCCTACGGCTTCCTGTTCGCGTACGCGTCGATTCACCTGGCGCCCGCCGACTTCTGGGTGACGGTCAATGCGGAGCGCGGCGTGCCTGACATGCAGGCCGCCTACAGCAACGTCTTCGGCCAGGGCCTGTGGACGATCGGCGGTTCGATCACTGCGTTCTTCGTCGGCCAGGTGATCGACGTCAACGTCTTCCACTACATCCGCAAGGCGACCGGCGAACGCTGGATCTGGTTGCGCGCGACGGCATCGACGGCGGTCTCACAGCTGATCGACAGCTTCGTCGTGCTCTACATCGCCTTCGTCCTCGGGCCGCAGCAATGGCCGATCTCGCTGTTCCTCGCGGTCGGCACGGTGAACTACTGCTACAAGATGGTGGCGGCCGTGGGCCTGAGTCCGCTGCTGTACCTGTCGCGCCGGTGGATCGAGAGCTTCCTCGGTCCCGCAGAGGCGGCACGGCTGAAGGCGGAAGCGGCTGCCTGACACCTCACCCGTCTTGCACGTTGAGCCAGCTCCGGTCGTCCTGCGCGCCCCGGGTCTCACGCGCTTCGTGAATCGCGCGGAGGACCCGCACGATTCACGGCGAACCTTGCTCGAACGGGTGCTCGGCGATGGTGCCAGCAACTGGTCGGATGGGGTGTGGCCGCCTCACACCAACGCTCGAGCTGCGGCGCTCGACACGGGGCGCGCAGGACGACCGGAACTGGCTCCACGCGCTCTCGGCCTGGCAGTCCTCGCTGATGTCGCCATCTCGCCCGCGTCGTCCAGCCTGCGGCCGCGGTTGTCATCGGCCCCGTGTCCGCGCCACTGCACGCAAACGACTCGCCGTTGCCACCGGTCCCTGCTTCCTCCGCGCTCCGTGTCGGACGCCGCCGCTCGAGCAAGGTTCGCCGCAAACGAACTTGTTCGTTTGCGATGCGCGGGAGACTTCGGAGCGCGGAGCCAGTCCGGGCTTGGTGCGACGTGAGCCGCTTGCACCAACTCGTGCCGTCAGCACTGACGCGCGAGAGGCTGGAGTTACTTGACCAGCTGGTTCAGCTCGAAGATCGGCAACAGCATCGCGAGCACGATGACGAGCACCAGCCCGCCCATCACCAGGATCATCAGCGGGCCAAGCAGACCGACCAGCGCCTGCAGCAGCGAATCGAGCTCGCGCTCCTGGTGATGCGCCGCACGCTCGAGCAAAGTGTCGAGTTCGCCGCTCGACTCGCCGCTCGAGATCAGGTGGATCATCATCGGCGGAAACAGCCGGCTCTGGCCGAGCGACTTGCCGATGGGCGCGCCTTCGCGCACGCGGATCGCGGCATCCGCCACCGCCGCCTTCATGGGCAGGTTGGTCACGACCTCGCCTGAAATGCGCAGCGCCTCGAGCACCGGCACGGTGCTGGCGGTGAGCGTGCTCAGCGTGCGTGCAAACCGCGCCGTGTTCGAGCCGCGCACGATCTTGCCGATCAGCGGCAGGCGCAGCAGCAGGTCGTGCCAGCGGCGGCGGTTCGACTCGACGCGCAGCCAGCGCGAGAACAGCCAGGCCGCCAGGCCGATGCCGACGATCAGCAACAGGCCGTACTCGCGCATGAAGTCGCTGCCCGCAATCAGCGCCTGGGTCAGCAACGGCAGCTCAGCCTCGCTGTTGCGGAAGACCTCCACGACCTTCGGCACGACCGACACCAGCAGGAAGAACACGATCGCGACGCACACCACGAACAGCATCACCGGGTAGAGCAGGGCACCCAGCGTGCGGCTGCGCAGTTCCTCGCGGTTCTCCGTGTAATCGGCCAGCCGTTCGAGGACCGCATCGAGGTGGCCGGACTGCTCGCTGGCCGCGACCGTGGCACGGTACAGTTCGGGGAAACTGTTGGGAAACTCGGCGAGGCTGTCGGCGAGGGTGTAACCCTCCATGACCTTCGAGCGCACGCCGAGCAGCGTGTTGCGCACCTTCGGCTTGTCCGTCTGCTGCGAGACAGCGAGCAGCGCTTCCTCGAGCGGCAGCGAGGACTTGACCAGTGTCGCCAGCTGGCGCGTGACCAGGGACAGGTCCGCTGCGCTCAACCCGCGCTGAAACTTGAACGTGAACCGGGGCGCGGAGCCACCGCCTGCGGTTGCGGCCTGCTTCTGCTCGCCGACCACCTCCGTGACCGACACCGGCAGCAGCGCCTGCTCGCGCAGCAACTGCCGCACGTGGCGCGCGGTGTCGCCCTCGAGAACGCCCTTGCGCTCCCGGCCACCCGCGTCGACCGCAACGTACAGGAAAGCCGCCATGGTGCGCCGTCAGTCCTCGCGCGTGACCTTGAGGACTTCCTCGATCGTGGTGACGCCGGCGAGCACCTTGGCGCGGCCATCGTCGCGGATGCCAGGCGTGCGCGTGCGGGCGTAGCGCTCGAGTTCGATCTCCGAGGCGCCGTCGTGAATCATTGCGCGCAAGTGTTCGTCGACGATCACGAGTTCGTAGATGCCGGTGCGGCCGCGGTAGCCGCCGCTGGGGTCGCGCGGATTCGGGCGGTACAGCGTGGGCGAGGGCGCGTCGTCCGGCAGGTTGAGCAGGCGGCGCTCGTATTCGCCGGCGGTATACGCTTCGCGCGTCGCCGGGTTCAGCACGCGCACCAGGCGCTGCGCCAGCACGCCGACGATGGACGACGCCAGCAGGAACGGCTCGATGCCCATGTCGCGCAGTCGCGTGACGGCGCCGACGGCCGTGTTCGTGTGCAGGGTTGACAGCACGAGGTGGCCCGTCAAGCTCGACTGCACCGCGATCTGCGCAGTCTCGAGGTCGCGGATTTCGCCGACCATCACGACGTCCGGGTCCTGGCGCAGGATCGCGCGCAGGCCGCGCGCAAACGTCATCTCGACGCGGGTGTTGACCTGCGTCTGGCCGATGCCGTCGATGTAATACTCGATCGGGTCCTCGACCGTCATGATGTTGCGCGTGTTGTCGTTGATGCGCTCGAGCGCCGCGTACAGCGTGGTGGTCTTGCCCGAGCCGGTGGGGCCGGTGACCAGCAGGATGCCGTGCGGCTTGTGGATCAGCTCGTCGATGTGCGTTCTGGGTCTTCGGGTCCATGCCGAGCGAGCCGAGGTCGAGGCGGCCGGCCTGCTTGTCGAGCAGGCGCAGCACCACGCGCTCGCCATGTCCCGAGGGAATGGTCGAGACACGCACGTCGACGGCGCGCCCGGCGATGCGCAGCGAGATGCGGCCATCCTGCGGCAGGCGCTTTTCGGCGATGTCGAGCCGCGACATGACCTTGATGCGCGAGACGATCAGCGGCGCGACCGCGCGCTTGGTCTGCAGCACTTCCCGCAGCACGCCGTCGACGCGGAAGCGCACCACGAGGCGGTTCTCGAACGGTTCGACGTGGATGTCGGAGGCGTTCTCTTTCACCGCCTGCGTGAGCAGAGCGTTGATCAGGCGGATGACCGGCGCTTCGTCCTCGCTCTCGAGCAGGTCGGACTGTTCCGGGATGTCCTGGGCCAGGTTGGCGAGGTCGGTTTCTTCATCGAGTCCGCCCATCGCGTCCATCGTCGTGCCGGAGCCGGCCTCGTAGGCCTCGCGCAGCAGCAGGTCGAAGCGCTCGACGTTAACGCGTTCGAGCTTGAGCGGCCGGCGCAGGTGCCGTCGAACTTCAGCCAGCGCGAGCGGCGAGGCACCGTCGCGGACGACCACGTCTGCACTGTCTTCCCCGAGCTCGCGAACCATCACGCCATGGCGCTTGGCGAAAGCGAACGGCAGCGGGCGAACCGGGTCGGTGACCCTGCCGGCCGCAGCCAGGATCGCTTCGTCGGTGGCCGTAGTGCTCACGGATTGGTTCCGGGAGGCGGTTGCTGCGGGGGCGGCGGTGCGGTCGCGGGCGCACCGAACGGTGCGGTTGGCACCACCGGTTCGGTCATGCCCGTGGTCGGATCGCTCACCGACGTGCCCGAGGTCGAACCCTGCATGCGTTCCGCGGGCGTCGCGCCGGCCGCGGCAGCCTCACGGGCAGGATTCAGCAATTCCGGTGGCACCAGTTGCTCGAGCAGCGGCAGAGTCGGCTGGCGCTCGCTCGGCATCAGCGGCACGCGACCATCATTCCGCTCGAGCTGCTGCTTGCGGATGTAGTTGTACTTGGCGTTGCTCTCGATGGCGGCATCGGTGCCGTCGCGCAGGATGCGCGGGCGGATGAAGACCATGAGGTTGGTCTTCACCTTGTCGACGCTGCGGGTCTTGAACAGTTCGCCGATGATCGGGATCGAGCCCAGGAACGGCACCTGCGACTTGCTCTCGCGCACCTCGTCCGAGATCAGGCCGCCGAGCACGATGATGCCGCCGTCCTCGACCATGACGTTGGTGGTGATCGTGCGCTTGTTGGTGATCAGGTCGTTCGTGCTGACCTGCTGCGAGCTCGCCGCGATGCTCGAGGCTTCCTGGGAGATCTTCAGCAGGACCGAACTGCCTTCGTTGATCTGCGGCGTGATCTTGAGGATGTTGCCGACTTCCTCGCGCTGGATGGTCTGGAACGGGTTGACGTTGCCGTTGCCGCCGGACACGCCCTGGCTGGTGTACTGGCCGGTGACGAACGGCACTTCCTGCGCGATCTTGATTTCGGCCTCTTCGTTGTCGAGCGTGACGATCGAGGGCGTCGCGATGATGTTGGTGTTGCCGATGCCGCCTACGGCGCGGATCACCGCGGCCCAGCTCGTGCCGCCGTTGACGATCTGGCCGAGGCCCATCGTCAGGCCGCTCGGCAAGCTGGCGATGGCTTCGGGATCCAGCACGCCCTGGATGATCTGGCCGATGCCGGTGCCGTCCACGGGCTGGACGAAGCCGCCCGCCGGCAGCGAGTTGCCGTTGGAATCCGTATCGGCGATCAACCAGTTCACGCCCAGGTCCATCGCCTTGTCGGCCGACATTTCGACCAGGATCGCTTCCACCAGCACCTGTGCGCGGCGGATGTCGAGGCGATCGACGATGGCCATGACCGAGCGCATGACCTTCGGCGGCGCCGTGACGACCAGCGCATTTGTCTGTGGCTCGGCCCAGATGGCGACGCTCTTGTCGCCGCCGCTGCTCGAGAGGGTCGGTGCAGCCGCGACACCCGCTGCCGCGCCCGTCGGCATCGCCGCGGCGGCAATGCCCTGGATCTGTTCACGCAGCTTCTGCGAGAGCTTCTCAGCGTCGGCGTACTTGAGATAACGCACCTGCGTGTCGCCGCCCGACTGCAGCGGCGTGTCGAGGTGTGCGACCAGCGTCTTCAGGCGCAGCCGCTGCGACGTTTCGCCGCTGATCAGCACGCTGTTGGTGCGCTCGTCGGCGATGATCTTGACCTGCGGCATGCCGGCACCTTCGCCCGCCGCCCCGGCACCCGTGTACAGGCTGTTGACGATGCGCACGACTTCCGCCGCGCTCGCGTGCTGCAGCTGGACGACGTCCACCGCCTCGTCACCCTGCTGGTCGATACGCTGGATGATGCGCACGATCCGGTTCACGTTCGACGCGCGGTCCGAGATGATCAGCATGTTGGAGGCCGGGTAGGCCGCAAGGTGGCCGTACTGCGGGATCAGCGGCCGCAGGATCGGCACCAGCTGCGCTGCGCTCACGTTCTTGACCGCGACCACCTGCGTGACGATCTCGTCCGACGTTGAGCTGACGCGACCGGGCAGGTCGTTGGCCGGCACCTGCCGGGCATTGGCGTCCGGGATGATCTTGATCGTGTCGCCCGAGGGCACCGCGACGAAGCCGTGCACCTGCAGGATCGAGAGGAACGCCTCGTAGAACGCGTTCGGCGTCATCGGCGTGGACGACAGCATCGTCACCTGCGCCTTCACGCGCGGGTCGACGATGAAGTTCTTGCCGGTCACGGCACTGACCGCCTCGATGATCTGCGAGAGATCGGCGTCCTTGTAGTTGGGCGTGATCGAGCCTTGCGCCTGCGCCGCGGCAGGCGTGGGGAGGGTTCCCACCGCCAGCAGCAGCGCGAGGCCGATTGCGGCCAGCCGCGTGGATCGTTGGAACAGCTTGTGCTTCATCGTCACTCCGCCGAACTACCGGACGGATCCGGCACTTCATTGACCGGGATCGCCTCCGGCAGGGCCGCCGCAGCCGCCGCGTCGGCGGCCACCTGGGCATTGTTCACGTTGACCTGGACCGTTTCGCCGTTGCGTTCGACGGTCATGGTGACCGCCGATGCGGTGTTCATGGTCTGCAGGATGTCCATGCCGCGCGACGCGTCGTCTAGCGGCGTGCCGTTGATGGCCGTAACGAGGTCGCCGGGCAGCAGGCCGAGCCGGTTGAACTGGCTCCGGTTGCGGCCCGGATAGATGCGGTAACCGCGTTGCTGGCCATTGGCAAAGACGGGCTGCGGACGCAGGATATCCGTAATGGCCGCCGGGTTGGTCGCCGCCAGCTGGCGCAGCCGGTCGCCGAGCATCGGGTCGGTGGGCCGGCGCTGGCCTGCGCCCCGGCGGACATGCCGCCGCCCTGGAACTTCTTGGGCAGCATCAGGGCCTCGAGTTTTCCGCCCCGGTCGAGGATAGCCCGGTCGGGGAAAACCGAATGGAGCTTGGTGCCGCCCGTAATCGTCTTGCCGACCGCGTACACCTTCGCCGCCGTCGCGTTTTCGCCGATGATGGCGTACCCGAGCGTGGGATCGGTGTTGGCGATGGTGCCGACCAGCACCAGCGGCATCTGCGAGGTAGCCACGGCGTTCGGATCGGTCGAGCCCGCGGTGGGCGCACTGGCCTCGCCGAACAGGTGGGCGTTGACGATCGCAGTCACGTCGACGGTGCGGGCGGGGGTGGCCCGACGACGGCAGGGGCCTTCGACGCGGGTGCGCCGCCGCTCCCGGCCCCAGCAGGGTCCATGTAAGCTGCACGAGCTGCCAGGCGAGCAGGACGACCAGCAACGCGGCCACGGCCAGCGGCAGGAGTTTCTGCCACCCGTCGGCCCGGGCCCCCCGTGCGACTGAGGCGAGTCGGCCAAAACGCTCATTCACGCTCGGGGGCAGTTGCATCAGGTCTCTTGTAAGTGGCCGTCCGGCAAGGCCGCTCCGCCGGGTACGGCATCATACGGACTTGGACGACAGGCTCTCAAGGCAGTTGCGTGTCATACGGATGAACACCTCTCGTTTTGGGCAGTCTGTTAGCGGTCTCACGAAGTCAGCCCCGCTGCTTGTCAGGGAGGGGGGGTGGCCCTATATAGGTGGTTCGGTTGCTGCAGGCGGGCGATGAGCGAGGAACATACACAGCAGGGCCACGGTCTGATCGTGGAGGAGGCCCGGCCGCAGACCAAGCGACCGCCTCTCTACCAGGTCGTGCTCCTGAACGACGACTACACCCCGATGGAATTCGTGGTGGACGTGCTTGAACACATTTTCGGGCTGGACCGCACCAGCGCTACGCGGGTGATGCTGGAGGTCCACACCAGGGGCAAGGGAGTCTGCGGCGTGTACACCTTCGAAATCGCGGAAACCAAGGTTGCGCAGGTCACCACCTACGCCCGGCAGCACCAGCACCCATTACTCTGCACCATGGAAGAGGCCTGAAGCCGTGTTGAGCAGCGAACTCGAGATCTGCCTGAACGAGGCCTTCCAGGGCGCCCGGGAAGCCAGGCATGAATTCATGACGGTCGAGCACCTGCTGCTGGCCATCATCGACACGCCCAAAGTCCGCGAAATCCTGCGCGCATGCGGCGCCGACGCCGCGCGCCTGCGCAACGAACTCAAGGATTTCGTCGACCAGACCACCCCCCGCCTCAAGCAGGACGACGACCGCGAAGTGCAACCCACGCTGGGTTTCCAGCGCGTGCTGCAGAGGGCCGTGTTCCACGTCCAGTCGAGCGGCAAGAAGGAGGTCGCGGTCGCCAACGTGCTGGTCGCGATTTTCAGCGAAAAGCACTCGCACGCGGCCTACCTGCTCGGACTGCAGGAGATCTCGCGCCTCGACGTCGTCAATTTCATCTCCCACGGGCTGTCGAAGTCCGAGGATGCGCCGCGCTCCGCCGAAGAAGCGCCGGCGCAGACCGAATCGGAGCGCGACGCGGAAGGCGCCTCGGCGCTCGAGAAGTTCGCCACCAACCTGAACAAGCTCGCCCAGGAAGGCCGCATCGATCCGCTCATCGGCCGCGCGCTCGAAATCGAGCGCACCGTCGAAATCCTCTGCCGCCGCCGCAAGAACAACCCGCTGTACGTGGGCGAGGCGGGCGTGGGCAAGACCGCGCTGGTGGAAGGCCTGGCGCGCATGATCGTCGAGGGCAAGGTGCCCGACGTGCTGGCGGGCAGCACCGTCTACTCGCTCGACCTGGGCTCGCTCATCGCCGGCACCAAGTACCGCGGCGATTTCGAGAAGCGCCTGAAGGGCGTGCTCGCCGAGATCAAGAAGCAGCCGGGCGCGATCCTGTTCATCGACGAGATCCACACGGTGATCGGCGCGGGTGCCGCCTCGGGTGGCGTGATGGACGCGTCCAACCTGATCAAGCCGGCGCTCGCCAATGGCGAGCTGCGCTGCATCGGCTCGACCACCTACCAGGAATACCGCGGCATCTTCGAGAAGGACCATGCGCTGTCGCGCCGCTTCCAGAAGGTCGACGTGGTCGAGCCCACGGTGCAGGAAACCGTCGAGATCCTGCATGGACTGCGCGCACGCTTCGAGGAGCACCACGGCGTCAAGTACGCGGACGACGCGCTGAAGGCCGCGGCCGAGCTGTCGGCGCGCCACATCAACGACCGTCACCTGCCCGACAAGGCGATCGACGTGATCGACGAGGCGGGCGCGCGCCAGCGGCTGAAACCGCTGGACCAGCGTGCCGAGTTCGTGACGGTCGAGCAGATCGAGGACGTCGTCGCGCGCATCGCGCGCATCCCGCCGAAGACCGTGTCGAGCAACGACCGCGACGTGCTGAAGAACCTCGAGCGCAACCTGAAGCTCGTGATCTACGGCCAGGACAAGGCGATCGACACGCTGTCGTCGTCGATCAAGATGGCGCGCTCGGGCCTCGGCGACCAGCGCAAGCCGGTGGGTTCGTTCCTGTTCGCCGGGCCGACGGGTGTCGGCAAGACGGAAGTGACGCGACAGCTCGCGCTGACGCTGGGCGTCGAACTCGTGCGCTTCGACATGTCGGAGTACATGGAGCGGCACACGGTGTCGCGGCTGATCGGCGCGCCTCCGGGTTACGTCGGTTTCGACCAGGGCGGCCTGCTGACGGAAGCGATCACCAAGCATCCGCACTGCGTGCTGCTGCTCGACGAGATCGAGAAGGCGCACCCTGACGTGTTCAACCTGCTGCTGCAGGTCATGGACCACGGCACGCTCACCGACAACAACGGCCGCAAGGCGGACTTCCGCCACGTCGTGATCGTGATGACGACCAACGCGGGTGCCGCGGACATGAGCCGCACGTCGGTTGGCTTCGTCACGCAGGACCATGCGAGCGACGGTCTCGAGGCGATCAAGAAGATGTTCGCGCCGGAGTTCCGCAACCGGCTCGACGCGGTGGTGCAGTTCGGGCCGCTCGACGAGCGGACGATCCAGCGCGTCGTCGACAAGCTGCTGGTCGAAGTCGAGGCGCAGCTCGAGACGAAGGGCGTGCAGCTGCACATCGACGAAGACGCGCGTGCGTGGATCGCGCAGCGCGGCTACGACCCGAAGATGGGCGCGCGGCCGATGGCCCGCATCATCCAGGAGCACATCAAGCGGCCGCTCGCGGAAGAGCTGCTGTTTGGCAGCCTGGAGCATGGCGGGCATGCCTTCGTGAGCGTCGGCGAGGACGGTGCGCTGAAGGTCGAGTCGCGCAGCGCGGATGAGCCTGCGTTGCTCGAGTAACCTTTCCCGCGGTCTGGCTTGCGCCCGGTGGCACCTTCATTCGCTACGCGGGAGAGGTTGCCCGAAGGGCGGTGAGGGTCGATGGCCTTCGATCCGGTGTCCTTCCTGGCGAGCGGAAAGGCAGACACGCTCGCCAGGAAGGACACCGGATCGAAGGCATGACGGCACGCGCCTGGGCGCCTTTTCCGCGCAGGCGGAAAAGGTCGCACGGCGCACGCAACGTAGAGTAGGTGAGTCGGAGTACGCAGGCTGATAGGGCTGCGTGATCGACTTCAGCGCCGTCATCGAGGGCAGGTCGGCCCCAGCCTGCGCACCCAAATTCACCGCGGTAAGGTGCTGACCGAACCGGTGCGATGATGTACCCGACCGCAATGGGTGGCCTCACCAGGCGTTGGTGGCCCGCCGCAGCGCGCGCCCCCACCCGACGCTGAGGGCCTCTTCATCTGTCCGGCTACGTGCGCCGTGCGGATCGTCGGGCCTGAAGCACACCCGCTATTGCCGCATTTCGTTCTGGCCCGGCGAGACGCTCAGGCGCGGACTGCGAGAGACGGGGTTCCGTTCTTCTTCCGGCGAGCGTGTCTGCCTTTCCGCTCGCCGGAAGAAGAACGGAGCTCCGTCTCAGTGCACGCCGATTTCCTGCGCGTCTCGGTGGCCCGGAAATGAAAAAGCCGGCAAAGCCGGCTTTCAGCAACCCGACTACCCGCCGGCACACGACCGGACGGGTGCCGCAGGACGCTCAGCGTCCGCGATAAACGATTCGACCCTTGGTCAGGTCATACGGCGTCATTTCGACGGTGACTGTGTCGCCCGTCAGGATACGGATGTAGTTTTTGCGCATCTTGCCGGAGATGTGAGCCGTCACGAGATGACCGTTCTGCAATTGCACGCGGAACGTCGTGTTGGGCAGCGTTTCGACCACGCGGCCTTCCATCTGGATCGCCTCTTCCTTCGACATGCACCTTCTCAAGCACCGCAAAAGTCGCGCGAATTCTGCATAAAGGCCGGTTTGAAAGCAATGCGAACCCGCTCGTCGTCGCGGCGATTCCGCAGTTCCGTGCAGGGGTGACCCGTCGACGCGGAATGCGCCGGACCGCGGCCAACCGGGCGCCCCTTCAGCGCACTTCGCCGCTGGAGGTGTCCGGAGCGAGGGCCGGAATCCCGCGCTCGAGTTGCGCGATGAAGTCGGCGCGCGGGATCAGTCTCGCGCCAAGCGTGAACAGGTGATCGCTGGCGACCTGGCAGTCGATCAATGCCACGTTGCGCTGCCGCAACCAATGCACGAGGTCGTGCAGCGCGACCTTGCTGGCGTCGGTCTCCGTGCTGAACATCGACTCGCCGAAAAGATCCGGTCGAGCAGCAGTCCGTAGAGACCGCCGACGAGACGGTCGCCGAGCCAGACCTCGACCGAGTGCGCGTGCCCGAGCCGGTGCAATTCGCCGTACGCCGCCCGCATCGCGGGCGAGATCCAGGTGCCCTCGCGCGCGCGGGTGCCACTGTCGGCGCACATCGTGATCACCGTGTCGAAACACGTGTCAAACGTCACGCGGAATCCGCGGTTGCGCCGCGACTTGGCGAGGCTCCGCGCAACCTTGAACTCGTCGGGGAACAGCACCATGCGCGGATCCGGTGACCACCACAGGATGGGCTGACCCTCGGAGTACCAGGGAAAGATGCCGCGACGATAGGCCGCCAGCAGCCGTTCCGGGCGCAAGTCGCCGCCCACGCAGAGCAGGCCGTCGGGATCGGACAGCGCGCGAGCCACCGGTGGAAAGGCATCGGGCGGATCCGCGGGTTTGAGCCAGGGAATCATGGCGCTGCGGAGTCGTCGCCCGTCGTCGTGCCAGGAGTCGCCGCTGCCGTGCGCTGGAAAGGCAGGTGCTGGCGAGCGGCTGCGATGTAGTCGTCGACGGCTGCGCGCTCGCGCTCGAGATAGCGTGCGACAGCGTTGCGAAAACCGGGGTGCTCGAGCCAGTGCGCCGACGTCGTGCGCGTCGGCTCGAAGCCGCGCGCGAGTTTGTGTTCGCCCTGCGTGCCCGGGTCGAAAAACTGCAGGCCGTGCTCGATGCAGTGCTCGATGCCCTGGTAGTAACAGGCTTCGAAGTGCAGCGAATCTTCCTGCACCGCCGAGCCCCAGTAGCGGCCATAGAGCCAGCCGCCCCCTGCGAAAAAGATGGCGGCCGCAACCGGCGTGCCGGCACGTTCGGCGACTTTCACGACGACCGAGCCCGGCAGTGCCGCCGAGACCCGCAGCAGGAACTCGACGTTGAGGTAGTGCCCGTTGCCATGGCGCAGGAACGTGCGCTCGGAGAAGCCGAAGATCGTGTGCCACAGGAGGGCGTCGATGTCCTCGCCGGCCAGCGAGCGGAATGCGATGCCTGATTCCGCGACCTTGCGCCGCTCGCGTTTCGCCTTCTTGCGCTTGTCGGCGCGGAATGTCGCGAGGAAATCATCGAAGCTGCGGTAGCCGCGGTTGTGCCAGAGGAAGCGGCAGTCGTGCCGGCGCATGAACCCTGCGCGCTCCAGCGCCGCCTGGTCTGCGTCGAGCGTGAAGTTGACGTGCGCGCCCGAAGCGGCGGCGTGTCGTGCCGACTCCAGCAGCAGGGCCGCCAGCTGGTCGCGCAGTTCGTGCTGCGAGGCGTCGTCTACGCGGGTGTCATCTGCCGGCAACCTGCTCGCGAGCAGGAAGCGGGGCCCCGTCACGGGCGTGAACGGAATCGCCGACAGCTGCTTCGGGTAGTACTCGAGGCCCGAGCGCTGGTACGATTGGGCCCAGCTCCAGTCGAACACGAACTCGCCCCACGAGTGGGTCTTCAGGTACTGCGGCACGGCAGCGACGAGCTTGCCGCTGGGCGAGTCACGAATCACCAGGTGTGCGGGAATCCAGCCCGAGTCGCCACCCACGCAGCCGGTGGCTTCGAGCGCGTCGAGGAATGCGTGCTTCAGGAACGGGTGATCTGAACCGTCGAGTGCATCCCAGTCGTGAGCGGCGACCTCGGCAACGCTACCAATGACTTCGGCCTTCAGCGGCACGGCGCGTCAATGGGCGGCAGAGGCATCCACGACGTCCAGGTACTTGTCCGCGTCGAGCGCTGCCATGCAGCCTGTGCCAGCCGAGGTGACCGCCTGCCGATAGACGTGATCGGCCACGTCACCGGCGGCGAACACGCCAGGAACGCTCGTTGCCGTCGCGCCGCCGGCCGTGCCCGACTTGACGACGATGTAACCGCCTTTCATTTCAAGCTGCCCCGCGAAAATCTGCGTGTTCGGCAGGTGGCCGACGGCAATGAACAGGCCGGCGACTGCGATGTCCCGCGTGCCCGAACCGTCGGTGGCCGCGACGCGCACGCCTGTAACGCCCGTTTCGTCGCCCAGCACTTCGTCGACCGTGTGGTTCCAGACGATGTCGACCGCACCTGCGCGTTGCCGCTCGAACAGGTGATCCTGCAGGATCTTCTCGGAGCGCAGCTTGTCGCGGCGGTGGATCAGCGTGACGTGCGATGCGATGTTCGACAGGTACAGCGCTTCCTCGACGGCCGTGTTGCCGCCGCCGACGACCGCGACGCGCTGGCCGCGGAAGAAGAAGCCGTCGCAGGTTGCGCAAGCCGAGACGCCGCGTCCCTTGAACTTTTCCTCGGAGTCGAGGCCCAGGTACTGCGCGCTTGCACCCGTCGCGACGATCAGCGCGTCGCAGGTGTAATTGCCGCGATCGCCCTTGAGCAGCAGCGGGCGCCTGCTGAAGTCCACCTCGTTGATGTGGTCCATCAGGATCTCGGTGTGGAAGCGCTCGGCGTGTTCGCGCATGCGTTCCATCAGGCCCGGGCCGGTGAGGCCGTGCGGGTCGCCGGGCCAGTTGTCGACCTCGGTCGTCGTCATGAGCTGGCCGCCCTGTTCCATGCCCGTGATCAGCAGCGGCCTGCGGTTCGCTCGCGCTGCATAGACGGCGGCCGAGTAGCCGGCGGGCCCGGAACCCAGGATGATCAGCCGCGAGTGGCGGGGGTCGCTCATGTATAATTCCTTGCGCGAAAACTGCGCATTGCGCCGTGGAAGGCGCGGCATGGTAAGCCTCTCACCGGCCGACGGAAAGCACCGCGGTTGCTGCCCTGATGCGCATTCCGAAATTCGGCGAAAATTGGGAAAATTGGGGACGCTCACCCAACTCCCTCACCTGCTTCCAGCGCGCAGCAGGCAGGCGTCCCTGAATTTTCTGGGAAATAGGTGAGGGAAATAGGTGAGCGTTCCCTATTTTCGGGGTGGCGACCTGCCTCCATTGACGGTAGCCTTATGTAAACCAACGGGTTACGTACGACTCTTGAACTATCAGGTGATGAGATTTGGCTAAGGCGGAAGCGAAGCGTGTCGACGGCGGCGACCAGGCGGCCCACGTGGCCCGCGGACTGCGCGAGAGCGCGCTCTGGATCTTCGGTGCGCTGGCACTGATCCTGTTTGCGTCGCTAGTCAGCTACGACAGGGCGGATCCTGCCTTTTCCTCGACCGGTCAGCCCGGCCCGGTCACCAACCTGATCGGCCCGTTCGGCGCCTGGCTGTCCGACCTGTTCTTCGTGCTGTTCGGCCTGCCGGCCTACCTGTTCCCGATCATGCTGGGTATCGCGGGGTTCCACCTGTTCCAGGAGCGCGGCAGCCGCGAACCCGTCGACCGTCGCTCGGCCTCTTTCCGCGGCCTGGGATTCTTCCTGGCGCTGGCGAGCAGCTGCGGCCTCGCCACGCTGCATTTCTCCGGCGACAGCTTCCCCAACACGGCGGGCGGAGTCGTGGGCTCGCTGCTCGGCGAGGGCCTCGCCAACTCGATGAGCTTCCTTGGCGCGACGCTGCTGCTGTTCGCGGTCTGGCTCGGTTCGGTCTCGCTCGCCACCGGCCTGTCTTGGTTCAACGTCATGGACGCGGTCGGCAGCCGGGTGCTGCGTGGTTATTCGTTCGTGCGCGAGCGCCTGTCCGAGCGTCGCGACCAGAGCATCGGCAAGGAAGTGCGGCAGGCGCGCGAAGTCGTGGTGCGCGAAGAACAGAAGAAAGTCGCCGAGCGCAAGCCGCCGAAGATCGAGTCGCCCGCGCCGAAGGTCGAGAAGAGCGAGCGCGTCGAGAAGGAAAAGCAGGTGGCGCTGTTCGAGCGGCCGGGTGCGACTGCATTGCCCGCGCTGTCACTGCTGGACGATCCGCCCGCGCGAGTCGGCGGCTATTCCGCCGAAGCGCTCGAGGCCATGTCGCGCCTGGTCGAATTGAAGCTGCGCGATTTCGGCGTCGAAGCCGAAGTCGTCGAGGTGCATCCGGGCCCGGTCATCACGCGCTTCGAGCTGCGCCCGGCGCCGGGCGTGAAAGTGGCGCAGATCTCCAACCTCGCGAAGGACCTGGCGCGCGCTCTCTCAGCAATCAGCGTGCGTGTCGTCGAGATCATCCCGGGCAAGTCGACGATGGGTCTCGAGATCCCGAACGAGACGCGCGAAATGGTCACGCTCGGCGAGATCATCAAGTCGAAGGCTTACGACGAAATGGCCTCGCCGATCGCGCTGGTGCTCGGCAAGGACATCGGCGGCAGCCCGGTCGTGGCCGACCTCGGCCGCATGCCCCACCTGCTGGTCGGCGGCACCACGGGTTCGGGCAAGTCCACCGCGGTCAACGCGATGGTGCTGTCGCTGCTCTACAAGTCGACGCCCGAGCACGTGCGGCTGATCATGATCGACCCGAAGATGCTGGAACTCTCGGTCTACGAGGGCATTCCGCACCTGCTGGCGCCGGTCGTCACCGACATGAAGCAGGCGGCCAACGCGCTGCGCTGGTGCGTCGCGGAGATGGAGCGGCGCTACCAGTTGATGGCGGCCACGGGCGTGCGCAACCTCGCGGGCTACAACCGCAAGGTCAAGGACGCGGCCGACGCGGGCACGCCGATCAAGGATCCGCTGGAAATGAAGCGGTTGCCGCCGGGCGGCGACCCGTCGACCGTGCCGTTCTGCGAACCGCTGCCGTTCATCGTGGTCATCGTCGACGAACTCGCCGACATGATGATGATCGTCGGCAAGAAGGTCGAAGAGCTGATCGCGCGCCTCGCACAGAAGGCGCGTGCCTCCGGCATCCACCCGATCCTCGCGACGCAGCGGCCGTCGGTCGACGTGATCACCGGCCTGATCAAGGCGAACATCCCGACGCGCATCGCCTTCCAGGTCTCGGCCAAGGTCGACTCGCGCACGATTCTCGACCAGAGCGGCGCCGAGAGCCTGCTCGGTCACGGCGACATGCTGTTCCTGCAGCCTGGCACCTCGCACCCGGTGCGCGTGCACGGCGCGTTCGTGTCCGACCAGGAAGTCCACAAGGTCGCGTCGTCACTGCGCACGCACTCGGCGCCGATCTACATCGACGAAATTCTCGACGGTCCGTCGATGCCGATCCCAGGCCTGCCGGGCGAGGAAGGCGAGGGCGGTGAAGCTGGCGACGCCGAGCAGGACGCGCTTTACGACGAGGCGGTCAGGATCGTCACCGAGAGCCGCAAGGCGTCGATCT
This sequence comes from Pseudomonadota bacterium, assembly GCA_016704655.1. GTDB lineage: Bacteria > Pseudomonadota > Gammaproteobacteria > Steroidobacterales > Steroidobacteraceae > RPQJ01. Next base: position 197,769 of record JADIZR010000003.1, read on the forward strand.
CGGGCGTCCAGCGGCGCCTCAAGATCGGCTACAACCGTGCCGCCCGCATGATCGAGGCGATGGAAGCTGCGGGTCTCGTCGGACCGTTGAATACCAACGGTTCGCGTGAAGTCCTGGCGCCGCCGCCGCCCGAGGTCGACTGAACATGATCCTCGCGCAGGTGAGGGCTGCAGCGTTGCTCACGCTGCTGCTCGTTCCCATCGCATCGTTCGCGGCCGACTCGATCGCGCGCGTCGATGCTTACCTCGCAACGTTGAGTACGCTGACGGCTGACTTCGTCCAGGTCGTGCAGGACAAGCAGGGCCAGGTCACCGAGCGCGCGGCGGGCACGCTGTCGATTTCCCGCCCGAACCGCTTCCGGTGGGACTACCAGCAGCCGTACGTGCAGACGATCGTCGCCGACGGCAAGAAACTCTGGCTGTACGATCCCGATCTCGAGCAGGTCACTGTGCGTTCACTCGAGCAGGGGCTCGGTGCCACGCCCGCGATGTTGCTGTCGGGCTCCGGCAAGGTCGGCGACGCGTTCGCGGCCGGCCCCATCGAACAGCAGCAGGGCTTGACGTGGTACCGATTAGCGCCGAAGCAGCAGGGCTCGGATTTCGAGCGCGTGAGCTTAGGCTTCGACCGTCGCAATGAACTCGCCGCGATGGAACTGGTCGACAAGCTCAGGCAGACCACCACCATCGAATTCTCACGGGTCAAGCGCGGCGCCGCGCTCGGCGATTCGCTGTTCCGTTTCGTGCCGCCGCCAGGCGCCGACGTGATTGGCGAAGCCGCGGCACGTTGACGGCTGGGTGCCGTCGCGTGGCCAGCCTGCCTGACGGGATATCGATGCTCAACCTCCGCTATCGACCGTTCTGGATCGCCGCGAGTGTCGTCCTCGTCCTCGGCGTCGTCTGGGGCAGCCTGCAGAGCGCGTTCGGCGGGGAGGTGCCGCAAGGCTTCGACAAGGTCGAGCATTTCGGCACCTACCTGTTGCTCGCCGTGTGGTTCACGGGTCTTTTTGCCCGTCCACGCTGGTGGATGGTTGCGGTGACGCTGCTGATCCTGGGGGCTGCGATGGAAGCCGGGCAGTACCTCATGCAGGCCGGTCGCACAGCCGACGTTTACGACATGGCGGCGAATACCGCGGGCGTCGCGGCAGGACTGTTGCTGGCCGCGCTGTTGACCGGTGGCTGGACGCAACGGATCGAGTCGTGGCTGCGGTGACGCCTTTCCGTCCGCTCGCCGACCGCATGCGGCCCGCGAGCCTTGATGAGTTCATCGGCCAGTCGCACCTGCTCGCGCCGGGCAAACCGCTGCGCCGCCTGCTCGAAGGCCGCAGCCTGCACTCGATGATCCTGTGGGGGCCGCCCGGCACCGGCAAGACCACGCTGGCGCGCCTGGTTGCGAAGACCTGCGACTCCGAGTTCCTCGCGCTGTCGGCCGTGATGGCCGGCGTCAAGGACGTGCGCGCTGCCGTCGAGCAGGCGCAGCAGATGCGCGCGGGCAGTGGCCGGCGCACCGTGCTCTTCCTCGACGAGGTGCATCGCTTCAACAAGTCGCAGCAGGATGCCTTCCTGCCGTTCGTCGAGGACGGCACGGTCTGTTTCATCGGCGCCACGACCGAGAATCCGTCGTTCGAGATCAACGGCGCGTTGCTGTCCCGCGCCAGGGTGTACGTGCTGCGCTCGCTCACGGTCGACGATCTGCAGCAGGTCCTGCGACGGGCGCTCGAGCGCGAGTTTTCGTCCGGCGCCGAGACCGTCAAGGCCGACGACGACGCCATCGCGACGCTCGCGCGGGCGGCCGACGGGGATGCACGCCGGGCGCTGAATTTGCTCGAGGTCGCAGCGGATCTCGCGCGTGCAGGCACCGGCACCATCACCGACGAGATCGCCGGCGAAGTTTCCGCCGGCGGGTATCGACGCTTCGACAAGAAGGGCGAGCAGTTCTACGACCAGATTTCAGCGCTGCACAAGGCCGTGCGCGGCACCGATCCCGATGCGGCGCTGTACTGGCTCTGCCGCATGCTCGATGGCGGATGCGATCCGCGCTACGTGTGCCGGCGCGTGATCCGGATGGCGTCGGAAGACATCGGCAACGCCGATCCCCGCGCGTTGCAGCTCGCACTCGAGGCCGCAGAGGCCTACGAGCGGCTCGGCAGCCCGGAAGGCGAACTCGCGCTCGCCCAGGCCGTCGTGTTCATGGCCGTCGCTGCCAAGAGCAATGCCGTCTACGTGGCCTACAAGGCGGCCATGGCGGATGCGCAGAAGAACGGCACGCTCGACGTGCCCATGCACCTGCGCAACGCGCCCACCCGGCTCATGCAGGGCCTCGGTTACGGTGAAGGTTACCGCTACGCGCACGACGAGCCCGAAGGCTATGCGGCGGGGGAGAAGTATTTTCCCGACGCGATGAAGCCGGTGCGCTATTACGAGCCCGTGCCGCGGGGGCTCGAGATCAGGATTGCGGAGGCCCTGGAGCGGTTTCGGTCGCTGAAGCGCGGCTGATCTCGGCTACAATTCGCGCTTTCTCGAACCTTCCAGCTGCCCGCCATGCTCGACGCCCGCCTGCTTCGTTCCGATCCTGTTGCTGTTGCCGCGAACCTCGCGCGTCGCGGCTTCACGCTCGATGTCGGGCGTTTCCAGGCGCTCGAGGACCGCCGCAAGACCGCCCAGGTGGCCGCGGATGAAGTGCGTGCTGCGCGCAATGCGCATGCGAAGAATGTGGGAAAAGCCAAGGCCCAGGGTCAGGACATTTCTTCGCTGCTGGCCGCGGGCGAAGAACTCGGCAATCGGATGGCGGGTCTCGACCAGGAGCTGGCGGACGTCCAGGCAGAGTTTGACGAGCTGGTTCTCGGCCTGCCGAACCTGCTGCACGAGAGCGTGCCGAACGGACGCGACGAAACCGACAACGTCGAAGTTCGCCGCTGGGGCGTGCCGCGCCCGTTCGAATTCGCGCCGCTCGATCACGTTGCCATCGGTGAGAAGCTCGCGAATACCGCGATGGATTTCGAAGCAGCGGGCAGGATTTCCGGCGCACGGTTCGTGGTGTTGAAAGGCGGGCTCGCGCGGCTGCATCGTGCGCTGATCCAGTACATGCTCGATCTGCACACTGGTGAGCACGGCTACACCGAGATCTACGCGCCCTATCTCGTTGCGCGCAGTGCGCTGGTCGGCACGGGGCAATTGCCCAAGTTCGAGGCAGACCTGTTCCGGGTGACCTCGGGTGACATGGAGTTCTTCCTGATCCCCACCGCGGAAGTGCCGGTCACGAATCTCGCGCGTGAATCGATCCTCGAGGCGAACACGCTGCCTCGGCGTTACGCCGCGCACACACCTTGTTTTCGCAGCGAAGCCGGCTCGTACGGCAGGGACACGCGCGGCATGATCCGCCAGCATCAGTTCGAGAAGGTCGAACTCGTGCACATCGTCAAGCCCGAGGATTCTTACGCAGAACTCGAAGTGCTCGTCGGCAACGCCGAGAAGGTGCTGCAGGGGCTCGACCTGCCGTATCGGGTCGTCGCACTCTGCTCGGGCGACGTCGGATTCGGCAGCTCCAAGACCTACGACATCGAAGTGTGGCTGCCGGGCCAGCAGAAGTATCGTGAGATCTCGTCGTGCTCGAACTGCGAGGCGTTCCAGGCGCGCCGCATGCAGGCTCGCTGGCGCAATCCCGCGACCAGCAAGCCGGAGCCGGTGCACACGCTGAACGGCTCGGGCCTCGCGGTGGGTCGCACGCTCGTGGCCGTGCTCGAGAATTATCAGCAGGCGGATGGCAGCGTCGTGGTCCCGCCGGCGCTGCGCAAGTACATGGGTGGCGCGGAGGTCATCCGCGGCTGACGACAAGGGTGCAGACGCGGTGGGGTGGCCGAGTGGTTTAAGGCAGCAGTCTTGAAAACTGCCGAAGGTGCAAGCCTTCCGTGGGTTCGAATCCCACCCCCACCGCCAGAGTCGCGGGCGTGACGACCGGGTGGCCCGCGTCGGCCCAGCCCAGGATTCCGTCCGCGAGCGACATTGGATCGACGAAACCCAGCCGCAGCAGCGCTTCAGCCGCCAGCGCGGACCGGCCGCCGCTCAGGCAATACAGCACCACCGGCCGCTGGCGATGCGACAGGGCCTCGGCCGTCTGGTAGTTCACGGCAGGGTGACCGTCGACTTCGAACTCGAGCAGGCCGCGCGGAATGTTGACTGCCCCGGGCAGGTGACCGTCGGCGAATTCCTCCGGCTCGCGGACATCGACGATCGGGCAACCGAACTTCTGCAGCTCGAGTAATTCAGCCGGGTCGATCTCGCGGATCACGGTTCTGGCAGCGGTGATGAGGTCGCGGACGGTATAGCTCATGCGCGGATGATCTCCGCCTGGCTGTCCGGCCGTCTAATGCCGGTCCGTCAGGAACTCATGCCGGGCGGTTCTTTGGTGCGGTGTTGGGCCAGGCCCTGACGAAGCTATTAGTTCTGCGCAATCCGATCGTGGTGCGCGGGCTCCGGCGCCGCTGCCGCGGCGCCGGACCGGACCCGTCAGCGGGTCTTCGCGTAATTGCTGGCGCCGAACCAGTCGACGACGACGGCGGGCTCGTCGCCCACGACCCAGGCGTCGTGGCCACTAGGCAGCGAGGTGATGCCGCCGGGGCCGGCGACTATTTCAGTGCCGTCGTCCATGCGGATCGCGAGATGGCCGCTGACGTGGCACTGGAAATGCGGGGCCTCGCAACTTCGGGTCCTGGCGATCGGTTTGACATCGTTCGACCAGCGCCAGCCGGGCTCCAACACCAGTCGGCCGACTTCGCCGTCACCGATCTTCAGTATTTCCGCTCTGCCGTGCGGAAACGATCGCGTCTCGTCGGAAGGACTCAGCGCGCCACAGTCGCGATCAGGCGCGCGTAGAACTCCGCCGTGCGGTGCAGGTTGTCCAGCGTCATGTGCTCGTTGGTGCCGTGGATCATCTGCAGCTCGCCGATCGACGCCACGATCGGCTGGAAGCGATAGATGTCCGTGGCCAGTCCAGCCATGTGACGGCTGTCGGTCGTCGCCGTGACGAGGCCGGGCGCAACGGGAGTTCGCTCGTCACCCGCGGCGAGTTCCGCCATCACGCGGTAGGCCTGCGAGGTGCTCGACGACACCGGCGAAGGATCGTAGGCAGGACCCTCCCAGGCGAGTTTCACGCCCAGGCCGCTGGTCGCCGCCGAGGCGCGCTGCATCACCGCGTCCGCAGTCAGGCCCGGTGCGATGCGGTAGTTGATCCAGGCCGTGGCGTCCTGCGGCAGCACGTTTTCCTTGGGACTGCCGCGCAGCATCGTCGGCGCGATCGTCGTGTGCAGCGTCGCCGCACCCGCGGGAGTCGCCGCGATCTGCCGCACGAGCAATGGGCGGAACAACCATTCATTCGCGACGGCGACGCGCACGAGGAGCGGCGCATCCGGCGCGAGTGCGCGCACCATGTCGGCCGCCGGTCCCTTGAACTCGAGCGGAAAGGGTTCGCCAGTGATGGCCAGTACTGCCCTGGCGAGCACCTCGACGCCGGTCTCCGGGGGCGGCGCCGAGGAATGCCCGCCTGTGGCGGGCGCGGTGACTTTCAGCGTCGCGTAGCCCTTCTCGGCAATGCCGATCAGGGCCACGGGCCGGCCGAGCAGCGGGAAATCGGAGATGACGGCCAGGCCTTCGTCGAGCACGAACTCCGCGCGCACGCCTCGGGCTTGCAGCAGCTGCGCCGCTGCGTTTGCCCCTGTGCCGCCAGCCTCTTCGTCGTGGCCGCTGACTACGTACACGGTGCGACGCGGCACGAAACCGCCGGTGACCAGCGACTCGATGCCCTCGAACAACCCGATCAGTGACCCTTTGTCGTCAACTGAGCCACGACCCCACACTGCTCCGTCCGCGATCACGCCGTCGAACGGCGCATGTGACCAGTCCTGCTCGGTGCCCGGCGTCACGGGGACGACGTCGTGGTGAGCCATCAGGACGATCGGCGGGAGCGATGGGTCTGTACCGCGCCAGGTGTAAACGAGCGTGTGGCCGGCGACCGCTTCGCGTGTCATGGCCGCGTGTGCCGCGGGGTAGGTCGCAGCAAGCCATGCGTGCAGGCGGTCCCATTCGACCCAGTCGTTGTCCGTCGCGTCCTGGTGACTGACGGTGCGGAATCGAACCGCTTCCGCCAGGTGCTGTGCGGCACGAGCGCGGTCAATGCGTACAGCCGGTGCAAGTTCCACAGGTGACGTTGAGTCGCCGGCGAGCGGCGAGTAGGTTGCCGTTCGATACGCTATGACCGCGACCAGGGCGGTGATCACGACCAGCAGGGCGACGAGAATTCGGCGGGTCAGGCGCATGTCACCCAATGATAGGGGCATTGACGGGTCCCCTGCGAGGTTGGGCGCATCGCCGCCGGATCGGCGACAATGAGAAGTTCGCCCACACAGGAATCCGAGGCCGCCCATGAAGACCCGCATCACCGAACTCTTTGGCATCCAGCACCCGATCATCCAGGGCGGCATGCATTTTGTCGGGTTGCCCGAACTGGCGTCGGCCGTTTCCAACGCGGGCGGGCTCGGCATGATCACGGCGCTGACGCTCGGCACGCCGGAGAAGCTCGCAGCGGCGATCAAGCGCTGCCACGAAATGACCGACAAGCCGTTCGGCGTGAACCTGACGTTCCTGCCGACCTTCGCCAACCCGCCGTACCCCGAGCTCATCGAGGCGATCGTCGAAGGCGGCGTGCGCATCGTCGAGACCGCGGGCCGCAGTCCCGAGCAGTACCTGCCGGTGCTGAAGCAGCACGGCGTCAAGGTCATTCACAAGTGCACCTCGGTGCGGCACTCGCTCAAGGCCGAAAAGATCGGTTGCGACGCCGTGAGCGTCGACGGCTTCGAGTGCGGTGGTCACCCGGGCGAAGACGACGTGCCGAACTTCATACTTTTGCCGCTGGCGGCCGAGGCGCTGAAGATTCCGTTCGTCGCTTCCGGCGGGATGGCCGACGGGCGCAGTCTCGTCGCGGCGCTCGCACTCGGCGCCGAAGGCATGAACATGGGCACGCGCTTCATCGCCACGAAGGAAGCGCCGGTGCACGAGAACGTGAAGCAGGCGCTGGTGCAGGCCAGCGAACTCGACACGCGGCTGATCATGCGGCCGCTGCGCAACACCGAGCGCGTACTGCGCAACACAGCGGTCGACAAGGTCGTCGAGATCGAGAAGCAGAAGGGCGCCGCGACGACGATCGACGACGTCCGCGAATATGTCGCCGGCGCCTACGTGAAGGTCATGCAGCAAGGCGACATGGAGGCGGGCGCGTGGTCGTGCGGCATGGTCGCCGGCCTGATCCACGACGTGCCGACCTGCCGCGAGCTGGTCGACCGCATCATGGGCGAAGCCGAATCGATCATCGCGCGCCGGCTCGAGGGCATGCGCGCCGCCTGACCGTCAGATCTCGCCTCGCTTCGCGAACTGAGCGATGTGGTCGCCCGCGCGGAAGGCGAGCGCCTGGATCGTCATCGTCGGTTGCCCGCGCCCGGACGTCACGAAGCTCGAGCCATCGCAGACGAACAGGTTGCGGATGTCGTGCGACCGATGGTACTTGTCGACGACCGAGGTCTTCGGATCGTTACCCATGCGCGCCGTTCCCAGCAGGTGCGGCCCGCCTGTCGATTCGGTGACCGGTTCCTTCCAGACCTCGAGCGCACCGGCGGCCTGCATGGACTCGACGCCACGATCCTGCAGGTAGCGCGCCATCGCCAGGTCGTCCGGATGGTCCTTGTAAGTCATCCGCAACGCGGGCAGGCCCCAGGCGTCCTTCAGCTCCGGATCGAGGTCGATGCGGTTGGTCGCGAGCGGCAGCGACGTGCCGTGACCCGCGACGATCATCGCGCGCGGCAGGGCCTCCAGCAGCGATTTGAACCCGGCGCCCCACGTGCGACCCGGTGGTGGCGCGAACAGCGACCAAGCAATCGGCATCGGGCCGATGCGCGAATCGATGCCGCCGCCGCCGTAAAAGCCGCGCTTCGGGTCGCTGTCGTACCAGTCGTGCACGACACGCGTGACCTGCGCGCTCTTGAACTCGTTCAGTTCGTGCTCGAACAGCGCGTTGATCTGGGCGTAGGTGTTGAACATCAGGTTCTTGCCGACATAGCCGCTCGAATTCGCGAGCCCGTCGGGGAACTTCGCATTGGCCGACATCAGCAGCAGCCGTGCCGTTTCGGCGCCATTGGCGCACACGACGACCGCGCGCGCCTTCTGGAAGTGCTCGCGCTTGTCCTGGTCGAAATAGGCGACGCCGGTCGCGCGGCCCGCCGCGTTGGTCTCGATGCGCGACACGTAGCTCAGCGGCCGCACTTCGCAGCGTCCGGTGGCCTCGGCCTCCGGGATCATGGTGTACAGCGTCGACGACTTCGCCTGCATCTCGCAGCCGAATCCGATGCAGAACCCGCAGTGTGCACAGGCGGGGCGGTCCTTGTACGGCACCGAGGCGATCGCCATCGGCGCCGGATACGGGTGCCAGCCCATCTTGCGGGCGCCGCGCTCGAGCAGCACGCCCGAGGATTTCACGGGCAGCGGCGGCATCGGGTACGGCTTGCTGCGCCATGGGTCGAAGGGACTGGCGCCCGCCAGCCCGGACACGCCGACTTCCCACTCGACCTTGGTGTAGTACGGCTCGAGTTCGGCGTACGTGATCGGCCAGTCGGCGAACGTAGTGCCCGGTATTTCGCCGAGCCGGCTGCGCTCGTCGAAGTCGACCTCGTGGAAGCGCCAGAAGTTCGCGGTGAAGTGCACGGAACTGCCGCCGACGTTCGGTGCGTACCAGGCGGCAGGGAACTCAGTGACGCGTTGCGCTTTCTCCGCCGCGGACTTCCGGAACGTCTGCGGGTTCGTGTCGAGCTTGTTGGTGAGCGCGCCGTTGAACCAGTAGTCCAGCTCGTCGTGGCGGAAGTCCGCGGCCGTGAAGCGCGGCCCCTGCTCGAGCACCAGCACTTCGAACCCGGCCTGCGACAATTCGCGTGCCATCACTCCGCCCGCGGCTCCTGATCCCACCACGACGAAGTCGACGGTGTCGTTCGGCTTGAACTTGCGCGGGCTCATGACTGCTGCTCCGCGGCCTTCGCATAAGGCACGAACCCGGCATACTCGGCGTCGTAATGCCCGAACGGCGGTTGCCACGCATGCTGGTCGACGAACCCGACGAGCTTCCAGCCGAGCTTGTCCGCGTTGCCACCGTAGGAGGGCAGGGCCAGCAGCCCGAGCACGGTCAGGAACTTCATGCCGCCGAAGAACGGCGTGTGTTCGATATGCCTCAGGTACGCCGTCTGGTCGTCGAACGACAGGTCCGCAAATTGCGCGACGCCCGGATGGTGCCTGGCGCACTTCGCCTGGAAGTCAGTCAGGCCCGCCACGAACTCCTGGCCGTTCTCCTTCCACAACCCGGCATGCACGTGGTCGATGAAGTAGACCACCCCGGCCTCATGGGCGCCCGGCGTGGCGCCGCTCGGGACAATCTGCGAAGCAATGGCGTCGACGTCGCGGGCCTGCGCGGGCGTGAGCAGCAGAAACTTGCTGCGATCCGCTGTGTCGCTGACCATCTGATGGGCGTGTTCGGCTGCGGCGACGACCTTGGGCCAGCTGGCCGCGAGCCACGCCACTCCGAGCGTGCCGCCGGAGGCCTGCAGGAATCTCCTGCGCGAGGTGCCGGATGCGTTCAATGCAATTCCCCTGCGAGCATTATTCTGGACTGAGTATGCTATGTCCTTCGTCGTCGCGGGCATTTTTGCATCGCAGCGTGGCTATGACGACTCGACAGGAGGTTCCGTGCAGAGACTCGACCGCAAATTCCTTGCATCGTCGTTGACGTGCGCGCTGCTTGCATTGCCGTTCGCCGCCCCGGCTGCGGACACAATCGAGCGCCGGTCACTGCCTGATTTCCCGATCGCAAGCAGCGTCGCAGTGCCTGGCACCGCGCGCATCGTTTTCGTCAGCGGCACGCTCGCAGATGTCGCCAAACCTGAAGCCCCGGCCGGCAGCGTCGAGCGGCTCGGCGATACCGAGACGCAGGCGGCCAGCGTGCTGTCCAAGATCGAGAAGGAGCTCGCGGCGTCCGGGCTGACGCTGGCCGACGTCGTGAAGATGAACGTCTTCATGGTGGGCGACCCGGCGAAAGGCGGTGGCATGGACTTCGGCGGCTTGATGAAGGCCTACTCGCGCTACTTCGGCGCGGCCAGCCAGGGAAACCTGCCGGCGAGGACCACCGTGCAGGTGGTGGCACTGCCCGTGCCGGGCGCGCTGGTCGAGATCGAGGTCGTGGCGGCGCGCTGAACAGAGAGCGGCCTTGCCACAGGTCACGCCTGCGGCAACGCGGGCAATCGATGACCTGGCGGACGATATCCGCCAGTGACTCGCATAAACGCGACGTTCATTCCATTTTGCCGGGTCCGTTCACGAAACATTCAACTGTTTGACGCGGCGCAGCAATGCGTGGGACCGAACATTCGCGCACGCCAAGCCGGCGGTCGTCGAATGGAGTGACCCATGGAAATCGCAGCGATCGTGATCATCGCCTCGGTGGTGCTGTACATGCTGCAGCAGATCGAGGATTCCATCCGATAGGATCTGCACGCGACTGCACCGGCTGCGGGATCGGGCCAGTGGTTACGAGGGCCTGGCCCGAAGCCATGGTGTTCATGGTCCACGCAAGGAGAACCGTCATGGCAGAAAACGCGTGGTGTCCGCGGGCGGCAGGATCCAGCGGGAAAAGTTGTCGATCGGCGAGTACGGTTACATCGTCCTGGCCATCGACACCGAAGGCAATCTCTTCGGGCTGCACTCGATGAACTGACGCTATTCGACCGCCTGCACCTGCAACTGCTCGAGCTTGCCGTCCGGCAGTTCGTAGGTCCAGACGCGCAGTTTTCGATCAGGATAGATGGCGTGGTACGAGCGACCGGTCATGCCGCCGCGCTGCCAGGTGCGCACATGCTTGAATTCCTTCGGCGCACCGAGCGGGCCGAGGCTCGCCTGGATATCGGCCAGGGCTTGCGCTGAGAAGTAACCGTTCGCGTTCGACGTGAACAGCGAGCGGTCGATGCGGCCGGCCAGCAGTCCTTCGTAGATCGCCTTCGTCTGCGCCGTTCGCACGGCATCGGTCGCGTCGGCGTGTTCGAAAACGATGTCCGCGATCTTCGCCGCAAGCTGATCGGGTGCATGCGACGCCATGAGATTGGTCAGGACCACGATGGCCACGCCGTCGTCGGGGTAGACCACATTCAGCGCCGTGAACCCCGCGACTTCGCCACCGTGTTCCAGCTTGCGCCGCTGGCGGTCCATCGCAACGTCGAGTCCAAGCGCGTAGTCGGTGCCCGCGCCATTGTTCAGCAATACCTCGGTTTCGAGCTCGCGATAGGAGTCGGCGCCCAGCACGGTGCGATCGATCAAGGAGATGTTCCAGCGAGCCAGGTCCTCTGCGCTCATGGCAAGGCCGCCCGCACCGAACAGCCAGCCCGGGCCGCTGTACCCGGACGGACGTGGGGGTCCGAGCGCATACGCTTCGTAGCCCGGTACCGTGCCGTGGGCGCGGGGCTCGTTGTCGAAGTCACGGACCGACTCGATCCCCAGCGGCTCGAAGATGCGGCGCTCGAGGAACCGGTACAGCGGTTCGCCGCTGACCTTTTCGACGATGAGCCCCGCGAGCACGTAACCCGTGTTGCTGTACTGCCAGCGCGTACCCGGTTCGTAGTCGAGTGGCTGGCGGGCCCAGCGGTCGAGGATTGCCGCGGGCTGCGTCGGCTGCCGCATTTCGGCAAACGTATAGTCCTGCGGCCAGTAGTCCTGGTAGCCCGACGTGTGGGTCAGCAGCTGGCGGATCGTGATCTCGTTCGCACGGGTCAGTTGCGGAAAGTATTTCGACACCTTGTCGTCGAGCGAGAGCTTGCCGTCCTGCTGCAGCAGGAGCAGTGCGGACGCGGTGAACTGTTTCGAGATCGAGCCGATCGCGTAGCGCATCGCCGGGCGGGCGCGGAGGACCTTCGGCTCCAGTTCGGCACTGCCGTACGCCTGCGCGTAGACGATGCGGCCGTCCCGCACCACCGCAATCGAGGCGCTCGGCACACCTGTCTGCTGCAGCACTGCCGCGGCCGCCGCGTCGATGCGCTGGGCCGTGGCCTGGTCGAGACCAGCGTCGACCTTGCGTGCCTCGGAGGAGAAAGCGACCAGCAGCAGGCTGGCCAAGGCAATGAGGTTGCGGGCGTTGATCTGCATGGATGGCCTCAGGCGCTGACAGTGACTCGAATGACGGGAATCTGGACGCACTTGAAATCCTACCGCACCTGCTTCGGTTCGATGGTTGCAACCGGCGCGCCCGATTTCTTCCAGGCGCCGAACCCGCCGTGGAGGTGGGCGACCGGCGTCAGTCCCATGTCCTGGGCGGTCTTCGCGGCGAGTGCGGAGCGCCAGCCGCCGGCACAGAAGAAGACGAACCGGTTACCCGAGGCGAAGAAGTCCTTGTGGTACGGGCTTGCCGGATCGATCCAGAACTCGAGCATGCCGCGGGTCACGTTCACTGCGCCGGGCATGCCGCCTTCGCGCCAGAGTTCGCGCGGGTCACGCAGGTCGATGAATGTCACGTCGGGCCGGCCGAGCAGCGCGCGGGCGTCATCGACGCTCAGCGTCTCGATCTCGGCGAGCGCCTCGTCCACCAGTTGTTTCACGCTTTTCTTCAATACAAGCGGCACGTTCGTCTCCTCGAAGAATCGGCTGTTACCACCGTCCCGGCTTCAGAACCCGAGACCTGCCAGCGCATTCGCGACTCGCGCACGCGTCACCTCGGACTTCATCGGGAAAGCGCGGAAGAAGTCTTCGCGCGTGAGCACGGGGTTGCGCGATCTGACGTTGGCAGCCCACTGCGCAGCTTTCGCATCCTCGCCGATGATGGCTTGCGTGGCCGACGCGATCATCGCGATCAGTACGTGTGCGCCCGGCGAGCGCGCAGCCCGTTCGGCCCACTCGGCCGCGGCGAGGTCCTCGCCGACGACCATGTGGGTGAAGGCTCGCGTGCCCAGCATCGCGTAATAGAGCGGATCGAGGGGGCTCAGGCGCATCGAGAGGTCGACGTGAGCGCGGCCCTGCAGGCCACGGCCCGCGAGCGTCTCGGTCCAGGCCTGGGCATAGATGCCTTGCGCATAGTTCGGGCTGATCGTTGTGGCGCGCTCGAGCCACGCGAGGCCGCCCTCGAGGTCGCCCGAGAGCCAGAAGGTGCGGCCCATCGTGAAGTTCACGAACGGGTCGAGCGGGTCGAGTTCCAGGCCGCGCTGCGCAAATCGACGTGCCAGGTCGGACTCGCCGGCAATATCGTCCGTGTGCCGCATGAACGCGGTTTGAAAGTGCACGAACGACAGACCTGCATGCGCGCGGGCAAATCCCGGGTCCTTGGCGACGGCATGCTGAAACAGCGCCGTGGCGGCGGCATTGTCCGTGCGGTTGAACCGGTACATGTGCTGCAGGCCGAGGTGATACGCCGACCACGCGTCGAGATCCTCCGTCACCGTGAGACGGGCAAGGTTCGCTTCGTGCAGGGGGATCTGCAGTTCGAGCGCCGTCAGGATCCGTGCGCGGATGTCCTCGCGGATCGTGTGCACGTCCTCGACCGAGCCGGCGAAACGGTCCGCCCAGACGACACCGTCGCTGCGCGTGTCGACGAGTTCGACGGTGACGACGAGGTTCGGGCCCGCGACGTCGACGGTGCCGGACAGGCAATACCGCACCCCGAGCACGCGACCGATTTCGCGCATATCGGCGTCTTCGGAGCGCAGGCGAAACGATGAACCGCGCGCCGTCACGAACAGCCAGCGCAGGCGCGACAGCTCCATGATCAGTTCGTGGGGCAGGGCGTCGGCAATGGCAGCGTACGGCCCAGCGTTGCCGATGAGGCGAAACGGCAGCACGGCGATCGAAGGCCGCGCCGACTGTGCGTCCTGCTGTCCAGTGTGCAACTCCAGCGGCGGAGGGTCGGTGAGCTGTATCGCGCGCGCGACTTTCACCTCGGCGACAAAGCGGAAGCCCTGGCCGTGGATCGTCCGGATGAACCGTTGTGACTGGCCGTCGTCGCCGAGCGCCTGCCGTGCCGACCTGATGCGGCTCGCGAGCGCGGCATCGGACACGATGCGCCCATCCCAGATCTTGTCGAGGATTTCGTCCCGCGAGACCAGGCGCTCGCGGTTTTCGACCAGCAGGGTGAGCAAGGCAAAGACCTGGGGCTCAACCGGACGAGGCGCGCCGTTCTCGCGCAGCTCGGCCTTGGCAGGGTCGAGCTCGAAGCCTTCAAACCGGTAGAGCATGGACCGGAGGATACCGCCGGGCGCAGTGCGAGCCCAGAAACCTTCCCGGAAGCCTGCCGTGAAACTTGCGGGAAACCTACATGGATTCTCCACGCCTTCTGCAAGCTTCAGCCGGCGCGAGCTGCCAATCTTTGCCCACCTGCCGCCAGACCAAGGAATATGACCATGACCCGGCCCATCCACCGACTGACCCTGCCCGCCATCCTGTTCGCTTTCCTGGGTGCTGCTGGCGTGCTGAACGCCGAAGCCCCGGTGGCGCCCGGGCTGGACCGCCCGTTGGCCCTCTCCGAGACAGCCGCCGATCTGCAATGGGGAGATTGTCCGGCCATCTTCCCGCCCGGCTGCAAGATCGCGGTGCTGCACGGCGACCCGGCCGAGCCCGGTGCCGACGTGTTCCTGCGTGTGCCGTCGGGCTATACGATTCCGGCGCATTCGCACACGTCGGCCGAGCGCATGGTGCTCGTCTCTGGCCAGCTGGACGTGACCTACGCTGGCCATCCAACGGTGAGCCTGAAGCGCGGTGATTACGCGTTTGGGCCGGCCCTGCTGCCGCACACGGCGCGCTGCAACGGAGCCGAAGCCTGCACGTTGTTCATCGCGTTCAACGGCGCCGTGGATGCGCTGCCATTTGCAGGGACGATTTAGCCAATCATCGCAAGGAGAAACGACATGCCCCTCGTTACCATCGACGTCATCACGGATGTGTTCACGCCGCAGCAGAAGGCCGACATGATCGCCAAGGTCACCGCGGCGATGATCGAAGTCGAAGGCGAAAGGATGCGTGGCGTCACCACCGTCCGCATCAACGAGTTCAAGAGCGGCGACTGGGCCATCGGTGGCCAGGCGCTCAAGACTGCGGACGTGAAGGCACTCGCTGAAGGCAAAGCCGCGTAACGGACTTGGCACCCTCTCCCGCGCAGGTGTGGGAGGGGGCTCTTTCTGATTCTCGGCAAAGCCCTGAGATTTTTGGATTTGTGGCAGGTGATGCCCCGGGCAATCTGCGTATGGTAAGTTTGTGTCCATGAGGCAGTCATCGACCCGTCTGCGCCGTATGAGAAAGTCCTACACCGTGAAATGCGACTGGGACGCCGATGCTCGCGTTTGGTTCGTCAGTGAGACGAACGTGCCAGGTCTCGCGACGGAATCCGCGACGGTTGAGTCGATGACGAAGAAACTGCGAACTCTCATTCCCGAACTGCTGGCGATGAACGTCAGTGGATCGGAGGCGGAGGTTCCGGTCGAACTTCTCTGGCATAAACAAGAGCTCATCTGCATTAACCGGGGGGGGCCGGGGGCGCCGCCGCGGCGGCGCCGGGCGCGCCGGTGGCGGCCGGGCGGGGGGCGGGGGGCCGCCGGGCCCTCCGGGGCGCCCCCGGCGCCCGGCACACGGCTAACGGTGTCTTGAAGCAGGCGGGGTTGAAGAAAGCGTTCTGAGCTTTCCGCCAAACTGCACTTGACCGCGCGCGCGCGGCCCCGCTCAATGTCGGCCGATGTCACGCCCCCCAGAGTTCAAGACCCTCCGTGCGACGTTATCGACGAGCCTGACCGCGAGACTCGGCGCGCCGCGTCCGCTCCGCTACGATCATGGCGCCCATCCGCTGGAGGATCTGCCTGGCCACGTGCGGGCTGCCTCTTCGATTCGCCGCCAGGGCCACCGCCTGGTGATCCTGCAGGACGACGTCAGCGCGTTTGCCGTGCTCGATCCGTCGACGGGGTCGACGCACCCGATCCTGTTGCCGGCCGGGCCGGACGGCGCGCGAGTCTTCGACGATGCGCGCGGCAACAAGAAATTCAAGATGGATCTCGAGGCCTGCGTCGTGCTGCCGGATGGCCGGCTCGTGGCGTTCGGGTCGGGCTCGAGCCCGCAGCGCGAAAAGCTCGTGACGCTCGCGGCCGGAAAGGGCGCGATGGCGCAGCAGCTGTCGGGTGGCGATTTCTACGCCAGCCTGCGCATGCACACCGCTGCACGTCGCACCCGCTTGAACATCGAAGGCGCCGTGGTGCACGGCGACTGGCTGCGACTGCTGCAGCGTGGCATCGGCAAGCGTGACTCCGGGTCGTGGAACTCGATCCTGGACATTTCGCTCAACAGGTTCGTGGGCTGGCTCGACGGCCGCAACCCATTGCCGTCGGTGCGTCGCATTCTCGAGGTTGACCTCGGCGCAGTGGCGGGCGTGCCGTTCGGTTTTACCGACGCTTCTGTAACCGATGACGGACGCATGGCAATTCTCGCCTGCGCCGAAGACACCGACGATGTGCTCATCGACGGGCCGGTGCTGGGATGCAGATTCGGCTGGCTCGACCCGGACGATCACGCCGCGGTCATGACGACCGTCGTCGACAGTGACGGCCAGCCGACCCGGCTCAAGCTGGAAGGCATTGAAACCCGCATCGATAGCGGGTCTGTGTTCGACGTCGTCGCCGACATGGACCGTGGCGACGAGCCGGCACAGATCGCGGAGCTCACCGTCCGCGACTGATGTTGCCTGCGCCATCGTCGACGTCCGCGCGCCGGACCGCAGGGGTGGCGGCTACTTCCGGCTCCTGTCCCGGATCGCACGGAACTCGACGCCCTGGTACCAGTTCGGCCAGCGCGATGAATTCGCGATGCCCAGCCCGACGTCGTAGTAGAGCTGCAGGTCCTGCAAGGTGCCGCTTACGTCCCAGGCGGGCGAGTACTGGTCCGATACCTGGTGGTAGCGCTTCGCGGTGTATTCCGCGAGCCACTGCTTGCCGTAGTCCGCGCCCAGCGTCGGGCTGTCGATGCCGGCCTTCGTGTACAGCATCGGCACGCCAGCCTGGGCTGAAGTTTCGTGCGGGCGGGGGGGAGGAGGATTGGCGACGGCTCCTGCACCGGCACGCGTCCCTGTCTTGCGGCGGCCGTGCGCAGGTCATCCTCGAGTTCCGATTTGCCAGACCCGATCACGGTGATGTCGCGCGTCTTGCCGACGCTGTAGAGGTTGTCCATGTTCAAGCCGCCGACCATCTGCGCGACGGGGATGGGCGGATGCGCGGCAAAGTATTCGCTGCCCAGCAACCCCGATTCCTCAGCGGTGACCGCGACGAACATCACCGAGCGTTGCGGCGCAGGCTTTGTCGCAGCGAACGCGCGTCCAAGCTCGATCAGCGCCGAGACGCCCGTCGCGTTGTCCTGCGCACCGTTGAAGATCGCGTCTTCGCCGGGCCCGGCGTTCGCGGTCTTGCCAAGGTGGTCCCAATGCGCGGTGTACACGAATGCCTCGTCGGGACGCTGGCTGCCCGGCACCCTGCCCACCACGTTATACGACGTAGCTTGGCGCACGTCGTTGCGCACGGACATGCTCGCCTTGATGCCCGTGGCCGCGCCCCGGAAACCGCGCGTCGAAGACGTCTTCTTCAGTGCGGCGAAGTCCATACCCGCGGCCGACAACACGCGCGAGGCAGCGTCTTCGGTGATCCAGCCTTCGAGCGCGAGGCGCTTGGCTTCGTAGTCATCGATGAGCAGGTCGAACTGCGGCTTCGACGCGCCGTTGCGCGGCACGTCCCACGGGTAGCCCGCTGCCTTGGTCTCGTGGATCACGAGCAGGCCGGCCGCACCCTGACGCAAAGCCTCGGCGAACTTATAGTCCCAGCGGCCGTAGTACGTCATCGCATTGCCCGTGAAGAGCTTCGGGTCCTGCGTGGCGTAACCGGGATCATTGACCAGCGCGAGCACCAGCTTGCCGCGCACGTCAAGGTCGGCGTAATCGTTCCAGCCGTACTCCGGCGCCACGATGCCGTAGCCCGCGTAGACGACTTCGGTGTTCGCGATGCCGGACGAGGGCACCGGGCGCTTGGTCCACACGACCAGGTCGTCAGGGCTGCGCAGCGCCAGCGACTTGTCGCCGGCGCCCACCAACTGCATCGCGGCGTCCGCATGAGGCGTGATTTCGACCATCGGCACCGGTTGCAGGAAGCTGTTGCCGATGCCCGGCTGCAGTCCCGCCGCCCGGAACTGCTGCTCGAGGTAGGCGAGCGTCTTCTGCTCGCCTTCGGTGCCGGGTGCGCGTCCTTCGAAAGCGTCGGACGAGAGCACTTCGATGTGCTTGCGGTACGAGGCTTCAGGGAAGGCAGGGGAGTCGGCAAGGGCGACGCTCCCGAGCGCGAGGAGCATCGTCGCGACGGCGAGGAGCTTGCCGCAAGACCTGTCCGGCCGCAGCGGGGAAGAGCTGGGGTGAGGGCTGTGATATGTCGTCATGCAGAAATCCTATCGGCTTCAAGCGGATAAATCAGCCGCTCAAATTCCCGGCGCACCCGCGCATGCAGCCGATCGTCCCCAGGGCGGCACCGTCGCCTGAATGCAGCGGCAGGGCACCATCATCAGCAGCACGATCTCGGACAACGGTACTGACGCGAACAAGCCCGGAACTGGCGTTTCGGCGTGGGCCGCTTCCGGGGCGCACATTGGCAGCAACAACTGCATCTCTGGCAATCGGGAGCTTGGCGTCTCAGGGCGCGAGCGGCTCGATTACCCATTCCTGGATGCGCGGGGGCTGCGTCGGTGTCAGCGACAACGAGCCGCTGAGCCGCCCATGCGTGCAACGCCACGTGTAGTCGCCTGAGAGCGCTCCGGTCGGCTCCACCGCCGAATTCGTGTCGCAGTCGCCGACACCCGCCTTCAGCTTCGCCAGCTCGCGCGACCAATGGGCCGCATCGCGATCGAGCAGGAAGTTCACTCCGAGCTGGTCTTGCGCACCAGCAAGGTTGCCCGCTGCATACATCGCACCCAATGTGCGATACGCGTTGGCCAGGTCCGCGCTGACTGGCATCTCGCGTTCCTTCCCCAGCAGCCCGGCCTCGTCGAGCGCGATCGCCGCATCCCAGACGGGCGCCGACGCGCCGGCGTAGGTGCGATTGGCGAACGCGAAGATGCCGATGCCGCGGTCTGGCAGCAGCAACACGTGCGAGCCGTAGCCGGGGTAGCCACCGCTGTGAACGAGCATCGATCCCAGGTCGCAGTCGGTGGCGGCATTCATGCCCATGCCATACGCGGTCGGCAGGCGACAGGCAGTGGCGCCGCTCTTGCCGCTGCGCTTGCGCAGCGACGGATAGTTCGAGCCTTGCTGCAGTTCACGCACGGTCGAGCGTCGCACGGGACCGCTGTCGACACCGTCGCGTGCCGGCCAGGCGGACAGCAGGTACCCCACCCACTTCGCGTAGTCGTTGGCGCTCGTCTGCAATCCGCCCATCGCGCCGAACACGCCGGGCCCCATCGTGGGCTCGATGCGCCACGCGTCGTCTTCCCAGCGGTAGCCGAGGGCGCGTCGTTCGAGCGGCGCCTTTTCCACGTCGAACCCGGACGACGCCATTGCCAACGGCTGCAGCAGGGTGCTGGTGATCGTATCGGCGTAGGGCTGTTGCGAGACGTTGGTGATGATGCGGCCGAGCAGGGCGTAGCCGAGATTGGAATACTCCATGCGCGTCCCGGGTGTCGAAGTGAACGGCACGCCCGCGCGCAGCATCTGCGTGAAGTCCGCCTCCGCCAGCGGCTGCTGACGATCGCCCCACGGGTCGTCGGTCACGAAGCCGGACACGTGGTTCAACAGGTCGCGCACTCGCAGCGGTGCGGTGTCCTCGGTCGGGTACTTCCAGGTACGCAGCTCCGGCACGTAGTCCGCAGCCGGTGCGTCGAGCCGCAGGCGGCCGTCGTCACGTAACTTCAGCACGGTCAGTGCAGTGAATGCCTTGGTCATCGACGCAATGCGAAACAACGAGTCACGCGTGACCGGGCGCTTTGAGTCCAGGTCCTGCACGCCATAGGTGCCGACGTGGACGAGCTGCCCGTCGATGACGATGCCGTACACCAGGCCGGGGATGTGCGCGTCCAGCACGTAGTCCGCGAAGATGCGGTCGGCAAGCACGTACTTGTCCGCCGGCGCAGCGGCTGCCGATTGCGACTGCACTGCCACGGGCAGGCTTACGGCCAGGACGAGCGCAAGCAACTTCCAGAGACGGGCCATGACTGCTCCCCCGGGGGTTCGATTCGTCTGTTATCCGCGCACTATGCGCCCGCCGTCCGCCACACGGAACCGCAGGCCGGGACGGGTGCCGTCCGCCGGTTCGTCTACACTCCGGTCCGATGAACCAAACTAGAGCAACGGCCTGGTTGACCATCGCCTGTCTGGCCCTTTCCTGGTCGGCCCAAGCAGGCCCGGCACCCGACACGCTGGCGCCCTTGGCCAGCGGCGTCACCACGCTCCGCTGCGGCACGCTCATCGACGGCAGCTCGGCTATTCCGAGGCGCGACGTGGAGATCCGCGTCGAGGACGGCCGCATCGTGTCCGTGGGCGCCTTCATGCCGGACTCGGCCGGCACGGTGATCGACCGGTCGCAGGACACCTGCCTGCCGGGCCTGATCGACGCGCATGCTCACGTGCTGATCAAGACCGACGATTACCAGGTCGATCACCTGCGGCGCTCGTCCGGCTACAAGGCGCTGCGCGGATTGAACGTCGTGCAGGAAATGCTGCGGTCGGGATGGACGACCGTGCGCATCCTCGGCGACGCGGACGTAGCCTACGCGCATCTCGACGTTCGCACGGCGATCCATGAAGGCCTGTTCATCGGTCCCCGGCTGACCGGCGCCGGGCACTATTTCTCGATTACCGGCGGCGGCGGGGACCTGAACTTCCTCGGCCCCGAGCACCGGGTGGTGGCGGATGGCCTGGTCGTCGACGGTGTCGACGCCGTGCGCAAAGCCGTGCGCGAAGAGATCAAGCATGGCAGCGACTGGATCAAGGTGCTGGCGAGCGGCGCGATGATGTCGGCCGGCAACGATCCCAACCGCGCGCACTTCAGCCCGGACGAACTGTCCGCGATCGTCGACGAAGCCTCGCGCCTCGGTGTGCCCGTTGCGGCGCACGCGCATTCAGCGGCTGGAATCAAGGCGTCGATTCTCGCTGGCGCGCGCACGATCGAGCACGGCACGTTCATGGACGACGAGAGCATCCGGCTCATGAAGGAGAAGGGCGTCTACCTGGTGCCGACGCTCTACGTCGGCGACTACTACCTCAACGAGCAGCCCGGCAGCGAGGCGCAGGCCAAGTTGAACGAGCTGACGCGCAGGTACCGCGCGCAGCACATCGCCGCCGTGGGCAAGGCGATCAAGTTGGGCGTGAACGTAACCGTCGGCACCGACTACGTCGGTTTTCCAGTGAAACAGGGGGTACGCGAACTGGGGCTGCTGGTCGAGGCCGGTATGGCGCCGATGCAGGCCATCCAGGCAGCCACGCGCGTGAATGCTGAACTGCTCGGCTGGCAGGACCACGTCGGCACCATCGAGGCGGGCAAGCTCGCTGACATCATCGCGGTGCCAGGTGATCCGTTGCAGAATCTCGCCGTGCTGGAGAGAGTGTCGTTCGTGATGCTGGGCGGCCGGGAGATTTCTACGCAGTGAACGCGCAACTCATCAATGCCGATTTCGAGCAGCGCGTGGTCCTGCGGCCACCGGCGCCCGAGGACTGGGTGCCGTCGCCGATGGCCGGAGTGCTGCGACGTCCGCTCGACCGCGTGGGCGGTGAGGTGGCGCGCGCCACCAGCCTGGTGCGGTATGCGCCGGGATCGCAATTCAAGCGCCACGAGCATGGCGGCGGCGAGGAGATCCTGGTTCTCGACGGCGTGTTCTCGGACGAGCAGGACGACTACCCCGCGGGCACCTACCTGCGCAATCCGCCCGGCACTGGCCACGCGCCTCACTCACGCGACGGCTGCACGCTGTTCGTGAAGTTATGGCAGTTCGCCGCGCACGACACACAGCCTGTAATCATCGACACGCGCACCGCCCAGTGGCGACCGGGCCTGGTGCCGGGGCTGTCCGTAATGCCGCTGCACGAACTCGACGGCGTCAGCACCGCGCTCGTGCGGTGGGCGCCGCACACGCAGTTCAATCCACACTCGCACCCCGGTGGCGAAGAGATCTTCGTGCTCGAAGGCCTGTTCCGTGACGAGTTTGGCGCGTACCCCGCCGGATCCTGGCTGCGCAGTCCACGCTGGAGCCGCCATACGCCTCACACGGGCGCGGAGGGGGCGATCATCTACGTGAAGGTCGGGCACCTGGGAGCGGAGTTGCTGACGCTGCCAGCGGCGCCAGGCTGACTCGCGACGCGACCAAATCAGGCCCCACTGGCTGGAAATTCAGGTCGATTCGGAAGGATCAAAATCGGCCAACTGCGCTCCATGGAACCGGAGCGCTTCCCGACCACTGAATACTTCCGTGCGGTGCGCATCCGGCCGGACCGTGCGATTATTCAGGACGAGTGGATTCAGCGAGCCATCGAAGCGCCCGTCCGGGAAGCCGTCCAGGCAGATGGTCGAATCCGAAGGGGGGGGGTGGGTGCCCGAGGCAGGTCACAGGTCTTTGAGGGTGGTGTTGCTTCCCGACCGTATGACAGTAAACAACGCGTTCTTTGATCGGACGTTCAAACCATGAAGATCACGTATTTTCAAGATACCGACACGCTGTACATCGAGTTCCGGACCGCAGACGTTCTCGAAACGCGTGAACTCGACGAAAATACGTTGTTGGACATCGACGCGCAGGGCAACCTGTGCGGCCTCACGCTGGAGCATGCTCGTGACCGGGCGGATATTCCGCATGTGACGTTCGAGCAGGTCGCAGCCTGACTCGTCCGCGGGCCTGGAACCCATAGCCAGGAGGGCGTATGCAGATTGACCCCAGCGCGTGGATCGACGTCGGCGCAGCCGATGAACTGGCCGCCCGGCCACTGCAGCAGGTGTCGCTCGGCCGCAAGAAGATCGCGCTCATCTGTAAAGACGACCAGTTCAGCGCGATCTCCGGCGTGTGCAACCACGCGGGCGGGCCGCTGGGCGAGGGCAAGCTCGACGGGGATTACGTCGTCTGCCCCTGGCACTACTGGAAGTTCCATTGCCGTACGGGTGAGGGCGAGCTTGGCTACGAAGAGGACCGCGTTCCGGCGCACGACGTGCGTATCGAGAACGGACGCGTGCTCGTCGATCCGGAGGCCCGCACGAAGCGGGGCCGCAAGCCTCACGCACCGCATCCCCTGGCGCGGACGCCGCAGCGCGAACCGGGTCCGATCCGCATGCTGGGTCTCTCGACCACGGCGATGACGGCGGCGCATCCGCGCTACAGCACCTCCGAGGACCTGTTGTCCCATGCATTGCAGCGCGCATCCGGCGACCACGGGTGCGAGACCCGGCTCCTGCGCATCCGCGACCTCAATTTTCGTGAGTGCGAAGGGTTCTACTCGAAGTCGTCGCGCGCGTGCACATGGCCGTGCTCGATCACGCAGATGGACTCGAGCGACCAGATGGACCGCGTGTACGAAGGCATCGTGCACTGGGCCGACGTGATCCTGGTGGCCACGCCTATCCGCTGGGGTGGGGCGAGCAGCCTCTATTACAAGATGGTCGAGCGGATGAACTGCATCCAGAACCAGGAGACGGTCGCCGGCAGGCACCTGCTGCGCAACAAGGTGGCGGCCTTCATCATCACCGGCGGGCAGGACAACGTGCAGGGCGTCGCGGGTCAGCTGCTCGGGTTCTTTGCCGAAGTCGGCTGCCAGTTCCCGCAGTTTCCCTACGTCGCGCACACCCGCGGCTGGAGCGCGGAGGACATGGAAAACAACGAGAAGTTCGTGCAGCACTCCGCGTCACTGCACGATGGAGCCGCTGCGCTGGCGCGCCGTTGCGTCGCCATGGCACAGGTCATGATCACGAGCTCGCTCGGCGAGGGCGCGCTGGTGCGGGGCGGTCGCAAGGGACAGCAGCTGGAGTCAGCGGTGCAGCGGGTGGTCGACGCGAGTTAATCGCCGGAGGCCGCTGCCAGCCGCAGCTTAAGCCACCGCGCCACGTCGGCAATCTCCTCGATGCATACCGCGTGCTGCATCGGGTAGTCGCGCCACTCCGGCGCGTAGCCGTGGGCCTTCAGTTCTTCGCGGGCTTCGAGGCCCATGGCCATCGGCACCACCGGATCGCTGCGGCCATGGCACAGCAGGATCGGCACGTCCGAGTTCGTGGCAGATCTTTCCGCGGCGAGCGTCTCCGGCAAGGGCAGGTAACACGACATCGCAAGAATCCCGGCCAGCCGGTCCGGATAGCGCAGCCCCGCATACAACGCGACCGCGCCGCCCTGGGAAAAGCCGGCCAGCACCACCCGTGCTGGGGCGACGCCGAGTTGCCGTTCGCGATCGATGTAGTCCGCGACGCGGCGCGAGGACTCGACGGTCCCGGCGATGTCCGCCCGGCCAGCCGGAGTGAACGACTTGATGTCGTACCAGGCACGCATGACGTACCCGTTGTTCACCGTCACCGGCCGCATTGGTGCGTGCGGAAACACGAAGCGCACCGGCAGCGAGTCGGGCAAGCCGAACTCGTCCGCAATCGGCACGAAGTCGTGGCCATCGGCACCGAGTCCGTGCAGCAGAATCACCGAGGCCACCGCCGGTGTCTCCGGCGACAGCGTGATCTCGAAATCGGTCTCGTCCTGCAGGTATTTCATGCCCGCCAAGATACACTGCCGGGCCAGCCGAGGAGCACGACCATGACCGCACGCATCGTAGGTATTGAGCACTGTTGAAGTCGAGGCGGACCTGCGTAACCCTTGGCATGGGGCTGTCGCATTGCAGTAGCCACGCACGGAGTGTGAGGTGAATCCCGATGCTTCGCATGGACCCGGCCGCGTTGCGGAAATCGCTGGAGCAGCTGGAGCAGGCTGTGCACGACCATGCCCACTGGCAGGAGAACCTCATCCGCTCGATCGTCTGCCGCTTGCCGTGCGATCCGAACGACCTCGAGGATCGGGCCCATCGTCAGTGTCGCTTCGGCCAATGGTATTACGAGCAGGCGCCGGTCGAACTCTGGGAGCAGCCGGCATTCGTGGCGATCGAAGTGGAGCACAAGAGGTTGCACCAGGTCGCGGCACAAATGCTGCGAGAGGCCACCACCGGCGTGCCGGTCGCGCGTGAAGTCTATGACGATTTCGTGATCGGCGGTGAGCGCCTGCACCTGGAACTGGATTCGTTGCGGCATGCGCTCGCGGGATCGCTGCGGGACCGCGACGCGCTGACCGGAGCCTACGGTCGCGTCGAGATGCTGCCCACGTTGCGCGAGTGGCGCGAGCTGGCCCGGCGCAACGTGCAGCACTGCTGCATCGCTTTCATGGACCTCGACCATCTGAAGGAGATCAACGACACGCATGGGCACGTCGTCGGCGACCAGGTGCTGGCCGCCGTGGTGCGACACGTCACGGAACACCTGCGGCCGTACGACAAGGTGTTTCGCTACGGTGGCGATGAGTTCCTGATCTCGCTGCCCGGGGCCGACCTGGAAATCGGGCGGAAAGTGATCGGTCACATACGCGAGCAGATCGCCGGGGCGACGGCTGTCGCGAGTCCTGCCGGCCATCCGATTGCCACGACCGCGTCGTTCGGGCTCGCCTTGCTGGAACCCGACATCAGCGTGGAGGAGTCCATCGACCGGGCGGACAAGGCCTTGCTGGTGGCCAAGGCTGCCGGGCGCAATCGCGTGTGCAGCTGGGACCCTGCGGTCACGACTGGCACTGTACTGCAGCGAATGATGGAGGACGGCGCAGCGGGGTGAGTGGCTACGGTCGCCGGCCGTCAATTCGGCGGCGGCGGCGTTTCGTCCTTCTTCTGCTGTCGGCGCTGCTGCTTTTCTTCGCGCTTCTTCTTCGCGGCCTCTTCGCGCTGCTTCTTCTGCTGTGAGTAATTCGGGGGCTTGGCCATGGAGTCTCTGTCCGCGTGGGTGACGGTAGAGAAGGGTAACGGTTAACGGCTCCTACTTACAGCGGTGATCACGGCAAGACGCGTGGTCGCTGGCAGGCCGCTTACATGCGGCAGGCCAGCTCGCGGTCTTTCCGCGAGGCCCGAACGGCCCGCTCTCGGATGCGGGCAGCCACAAGGACAACGGCCAGACCGGACGCAAGCTGGTGATGGATTACTACGGGCCGAGAGTCCCGCTCGGCGGAGGCGCGATTTACGGCAAGGATCCCACGCACGTGGATCGGTTCGGGGCTCGCAAGGCGAGGTGGCCCTGCGTGAATTCCTCGAGTCCGACCGTCGCGAGATCGTGCGGCAGCTGCGCGATCCTGCGGTGTTCGTCGCTCGAATCAGGCCCACGGATTGACGATCATCTTACCGCGTCTTACCATTGGCTCATGGAGACCACCAAGCTGTCGTCGAAAGGCCAGGTCGTGTTGCCAAAATCCGTGCGGGAACAGCACGGCTGGGCGCCGGGCACGGAATTCGTCGTCGAGTCCACGCCGGATGGCGTGCGACTGCGCGCGAGGACGCAGTTCCCGCAGACGGAGCTCGGCCAGGTATTTGGCTCGGTGCCTCATGCCGGCCCGGCGAAAACCATCGAGGAGATGGACGCAGGCGTTCGCACCGCGGTCGCACGGCAATACCGGCGCGCGGTCAAGCGGTAGCACGGCGTGCTGGCGGTCGACACCAACGTAGTCGTGCGACTGCTGGTCAATGACGATCCGCGACAGGGCGCTTTGGCGCGCCGCCTGTTCGAGTTGGACGAGATCTTCATCGGCGTGACCGTGCTGCTCGAGTCGGCGTGGGTGCTCGAGTCCGTGTACGGGTTGAGCGCGGGCGACACGGTCAAGGCGCTGCGTGGATTGCTCGGGCTTGCGAACGTGCGGGTCGAGGATGCAGGCGCCGTGGCCGCCGCACTGGATGCCGTCAGCAAGGGACTCGAGCTCGCGGACGCCCTGCATCTGCTGCGGGCACCGGTCGAGGCCGAATTCGTGACCTTCGATCGCGCGCTCGCAAAAGCGGGAAAGAAAGTCAGGCCGGTGCGGCTGGCTTAGTCGCTGTACCCGGCCTGTCACGTCACCGCGAAATAACGCTTACTCCGCCATCACCGGATAGTCGCTGTAGCCTTCCGCGTCTGCCGTATAAAACAACTCCGTGCGCGGAGCCGCGAGCGTCGCGCCCGTCTGCAGTCGCTCGACCAGGTCCGGGTTGGCGATGAACGGGCGCCCAAAAACCGCGAATTGCAGCACGCCGGAGTCCAGGTGGGCCTGTGCGCTCTCGATCGTCAGGTTGCCGGCCGCGATCAGCGCGCCCTTGACGTGGCTACGCAACGTGCGCAGCAACGTGAGCGGGTCACCGGCGTTGTTCAGTTGCGGGCTGAAGGCGTCCGCCAGCATGACGTGCACGTAGGCCATGTTCGCGGTCGGCAGTGCATCGAGCAGCGCGAGGTGCGTCTCGAGCGGATTGGCGTCGACAATGTCGTTGAACATGTGGCCCGGAGACACACGGATCGCGGTGCGTCCTGCACCAATGGCAGTGGCGACCGCCTCGACGACTTCCACCACGAACCGGATGCGCCCCTGCAGCGATGTGCCGTAGCCGTCGGTGCGCAGGTTGGTGTTCGAGGCCAGGAACTGGTTCAGCAGGTAGCCGTTGGCTGCGTGCAGTTCGACGCCGTCGAAGCCGGCCTCGATCGCGTTGCGCGCTGCGGTGACGAATTCCTCAACCAGCGCGGGCAGTTCCGCGGTTTCGAACGCACGCGGAGTGGGGTAGTCCTGCATTTGCTGCTGGTCCGTCCACATCTGGCCGGCCGGTCTCACCGCTGAAGGCGCCACGGGCGCCTCCGCGATCTGCCGATTGAGCGGATGGGCGATGCGACCGCAGTGCATGAACTGCATGAACATCTTTGCGCCCCCCGCGTGCACCGCGTCCGTCACGCGCTTCCAGGCGGTAATCTGCTCCGCGGTGTGAATGCCCGGTGTCCGCGCGTAACCCTGTCCCGCGAAGCTCGTCTGGGTACCCTCGGAAATGATGAGTCCAGCGCTGGCGCGCTGCGCGTAGTAATCGCGCACAAAAGACTTGGGCACGCCCATCACGTCGGAACGGCTGCGCGTGAGTGGCGCCATGACGATGCGGTTCTGCAGCGGGAGGCCGGCGAGCGTAGTCGGTTCAAAAAGGCTGTTCATCGGAAATGTTCTCCAACTGCAATCAAACGAGGGCGTAGTGCGATCGAGCGGACCTGAGACGCCGTGCGGTGGGGCGAGTTGGGGCAGGGCTCGGGCCGACCATTCTATTCGATTGAGGCGCCGGCTGGATTCAATCGAGCGGGCCACGTGGTTGCCGATGATCGAACTGCTTCGTAGACTGGCCCGGGGCGAAGAACGACAAGAGGGAGCACGCAGCATGTTCATTGACTCGATTCGACGGGCTGCGCTGGCATTAGCAGCCGGACTGGTCGCACTGCCCTCGCGATGGTTCAGGCCAGCGACGGCGCGACCGATATGGCAGGCCAGTACCCTGCGGTCGCCGGCTATTACGAATTCTTCGTCTACCTGCCGGCGGGGCAGCCGCCCGAGGTCGCGTACGCGGAAGAATCCTGCTCAGGCACGTTGATCGCGCCGCAGGTGCTGCTCACGGCCGCCCATTGCACGGCTTTCAACTACACCGAGGACATCGGCGTCGCCGGTTATTCCAGCGAGGTGTGGGTCAGCTTCGACGTCACCGCAACGGCCAATGATTTCCGCTGCTTCCTCACCGGTTCGGGGGCGCAGTACGCCGAGTACCTGGTCGGCGAATATGCCTGCAACGCTGCGGAGCAAACGCTTCCCGCGCCCATGTTCCGGCGAGCCGCGACGACTGGGCGCAAAGACGGCGTGTCCATCGCGCACGGCCTCACGCACCCTGCTTACCTGCGTCGCGAGCTGCGCAAGGACGGTCGTGCGGCGCGGGCCGAGCGCAATCTGCAGAACGCCCCGGATGTCGGCGCGCTGATTCTCGAGGCGCGCGTCGAGGACATCGTGCCGATGCGGCTGCGGGCAGTCGGGGAACTGGGCGCTGCGGATTTGATCGGCACGCAAGCGATCGGCGTGGGCTACGGACTCAACTGGGGCAAGGCGACCGGCAGGCAGCCGACTGCAGGACTCGGACCGATGACCGACCTGGGTGGCGGCAGCGGCGTGAGGCGGATCGCGCGGCTCGGGCCCATCGAGGTCGTCAAGACAAACTCGCTCTGGCGGCGGCAGAGCGCGCAGAAAGGCGACGACACCGTCTGCTTCGGCGACTCCGGCTCGCCGCTGTTCCTGGAGCGCAATGGCATCGTGGAGCCGATTGTTACCGCCGTACTTTCAGGTGCGACGAACTGGTGCCAGGGCTCGAAGGATCCCTACTATCGAATCGACCAGCCGGCGGCGCGGGACTTCATCCAGTGCGTCGAGGTGCACCAGGACGACGTGGCGGCGGCCTGCCGCGAATGTGGCGCCGAGGCGTATTTCGGACTCTGCGAGGAGTTGCAGCCGACGCCCTGAAACCTATCGAGCGCGCTTGCCCAGGTACGCATCGATGTCCTCGAGCAGCTGCAGGGCCCGTTGCTGCTGTTGATTGACGGTGCTCAGGTAGACGGCAGCCCATTCGCGGCTGGTGCGCAGGTAAGCGGAATACGCGGGACTGCCGCGCACTACGGCGGTCAGCTGGTCCGGATCCATTTCTCCGAACGCAGACAATCCGAGCGTGTGCCCAGTGGCCACGCCCTCGGCCCGGAGCTGCTTCAGGATGATCGTCAGTTCTGTCATTTCGTCCAGCTGCGCGTAGTACACCTGCAACTGGCGGCTGATCTGGCGATCACGGATCTTCTGCATGCCGCCCGCGCCGAGCAGCGCCTCGAAGCCCGTTCGATTGCCCGCGGTGGAGCGAACCAGGTTGACGCGGCCGAGCAGCGTCGCGCGATCCGCTGGGGCGACGGGCGGACCGGCGGGCATGTCGAATGAGTTCCCGGTCGGGGTGACGACACGGCTCGGCCGAGTGACGCCGCGGGTTTCGCCCAGGATGTAATCGATCCCGCTGATGCGCATCTGTGCAGACGTACTGATGACGTCCAGTGCCTCTGCGTCCGCACGCAAATCCTCGGCGATTTCTTCCAGGTGCCGGGTCTCGGCGGAGCGGTTGGCGCGCTCATTGGCCCAGTCCGTCACCTGGAACCCTAAAAACACGCCCAGGATCAGGATCACCAGTTCGATCAGGACAGCGGTCCATTGCTGTTGCTGCAGATGGTGCGCGATGCGACGAAGGATCATCCCAGCCCCCGGTGACACCTGGACGGTGTTTTCTGTGCGGCGATTGTACGTTTAGCGGCGCGGCAAAGCGGAGAGAACGGCGGGCCATCGCCACAAGTACGGATGCGCGGGCACAGGCTGCAGTTCAATAGTCGTCGCCGAAGGCGAGTCGCCTTCGAGGAGCGACCATGACCGAATCGGCACGCCTGGCACTCATCGGCCTGCGCGACTTCACGACGCTGCAGTGGTACGTGGTGCCGCTGCTGGCCCTGCTGTTCTACGTCTACGTCGTAGAGATCCGCGACGCACGCAAGACCGGCAACTGGAATGCGGTGATCGCCGGCGTCACGATTTTCGCCGCCGACTTCGTCAACGAGTCGCTCAACGGCTGGATCTTCGCGATCTCCGGCTACAGCGCGCTCTGGCTCGCGCCGGGCCCGACCGCGCTGCGCACGCTGGTCGGCTGGAACGTGGAGATCATGTTCATGTTCGCCATCGCCGGCATCCTCTACTACAAGTCGCTCGACGCAGAACCAACCGCCAAGGTGCTTGGGCTGCCGAACCGCTGGTTCTGGGCGCTGTTCTACTCGGCCGTCTCGGTGATCGTGGAACTCGCGCTCAACAAGGGCGGACTGCTGGTCTGGGACTACCGCTGGTGGAACCGCGGCTTCATCGAGGCGCTGCCCATCTTCGTGTTCGGGTACCTGTGGTTTTATCTCGCGGCGAAATTCGCCATCGAACGGCCGACGCTCAGGGCCAAGGTCCTGGTGCCGGTCACGCTGTTCGGTGTGGCGATTGCGCTCAACGTCATCGGGCTGGGGCTGCTCGGCTGGACGTACTGATCGCTTACGCGGGCCCTCCCGCCAGCGGCTCGAACCGCGCCTGGAAGAAGCGCAGATAGCGCGGCTCGTGAGCCATCCTGAGCCCGCGGGCCGTGTCGCGCTCGTCGAACACCGCTGCTGCTGATTCCGCGACGATGTCCATGTGCGCCTGCGTGTAGACCCGGCGTGGAATCGTCAGCCGCACGAGTTCAAGGGCAGGGTAGTGGTGTTTACCGGTGGCGGCGTCGCGGCCGGCCGAGACGATGCCGCGTTCCATCGCGCGGACACCGGCGTCTTCGTACAGGTTCGCCGCCAGCGTCTGTGCGGGGAAATCGTCCTGGCGGATGTGCGGGTAGAACGCCTTCGCGTCGAGATAGACGGCGTGCCCGCCGATCGGCCGCACCACCGGCACGCCCATGTCGATCAGCTTGTGGCCGAGGTATTCCACCTGCCCGACGCGAGCCTGGATGTGCTCGTCGTCGACGGACTCGACGATGCCGCGTGCCATGGCCTCCATGTCGCGGCCAGCCATGCCGCCGTAGGTGTGCAGGCCCTCGTACACGACGACGAGGTTGCTGGCTTCCTCGTACAGGTGCGGGTCGTTCAGCGCGAGCCAACCACCGATGTTGACCAGTGAGTCCTTCTTGCCGCTCATGGTGCAGCCGTCGGTGTAGCTGCAGTACTCGCGCAGGATCTCGGCCACCGGCTTGTCGTGATAGCCCGCCTCGCGTTGCTGGATGAAGTAAGCGTTCTCGACCGCGCGCGTGGCGTCGAGCATCACGCGGATGCCGTGGCGGGCCGTCAGCTCGCGCACCGCTCGCGTGTTCGCCATCGACATCGGCTGGCCGCCGGCCATGTTCACGGTGCCCGCGATGCAGACATACGGTATGCGGTCGGCGCCCACGCGCTGGATCAGCGCCTCGAGCGCATCGAGGTCGACGTTGCCCTTGAACGGGCTCTCGTCGTTCGGGTCGTGGGCTTCCGGCACGATCACGTCGACAAAGGTGCCGCCCGCCAGCTCCTGGTGCAGCCGCGTCGTGGTGAAGTACATGTTGCCGGGCACGTAGTCGCCGGGCTTGATCAGGATGCGCGACAGCAGGTTCTCGGCGCCGCGGCCCTGGTGGGTCGGGACGATGTAGCGGTAGCCGTAGTGTTTCTGGATCGCCGCTTCGAGGTTGTAGAAGTTGCGGCTGCCGGCATAGGCCTCGTCGCCCAGCATCATGCCGGCCCACTGCCAGTCGCTCATGGCGCTGGTGCCGCTGTCGGTCAGCAGGTCGATGTAGACGTCCTCGGATCGCAGCAGGAAGGTGTTGTAGCCCGCCTCGGCGATGGCCCGGGTGCGCTCGGCACGAGTCATCATCTTGATGGGCTCGACCACCTTGACCTTCCAGGGTTCGGCCCACGAGCGGTGCGCAGGGCGGCGATGACGGGATTCGGGCGAGTGGGTCATGACGACGCAAGCTCCTGGGGACGTGCCGAAAGTGGCAAGGATGTTGCCCCGATTCTCGTCGAGGAAGCCGTGCATGTACGGATCAGCCTCCTTGGATGTGAGGGTTGCAATCGACCGGCCAGCGGTCGTATTTTCCGGGGAGAGGGTAATGCACGGCATGAAGTACAAGGTCGCACTCCGCGCCTCGGAAGAAGGGTTCGCTGTCTCAGTTCCGGGGCTGCCTGGATGCTGGTCACAGGGAGCCACCGAGGCGGAAGCACTCGAGAACATCAAGCAGGCAATCGAGGAATACCTCGCGGTCGTCGATGGCGAGTTGAAAGGCGCCACGATCCGCGAAGTTGAAGTGGCGGCCTGAATCGCTCAGTCACCTGGACGAGATTCGCGCCATGCCAAAACTGCCTGGCGTGCAGCATCTGGCGGCAATCCGAGCGTTGCAAAAGGCCGGATTTCGAATTGTCCGGCAAGGAAGGCACGTCGTGATGAGCGACGGCCAGCGCATCCTTACGATTCCGCGCCACAACCCGGTCAACGCAATCACGATGGCAGGCATCGTGCGCGACGCTGGGCTGACATTGGAGAGGTTTCGGGAGTTGCTGTAGTACTCAGATGTTCCCGCATCGTAAAAATGCACCCGCTGGATTTTTGGCCGCCACCGCTTCTGGGCGCCAATTCCAGAACTCGGAGGCCGTCACTTGCGGGTAGTCACGCTGGCCGATAAGGATCACGATCCTGAGCGCCTTCCCCGACAGGGGGTTCAAACCGTGAAACTCAGTTACTTCGCCGACACAGACTCCCTTTACATCGACCTTTCGGAAGAGCCAAGCGTCGAAAGCCGCGAGATCTCCGAGGGCGTCGTGCTGGACTACAACGCGGCAGGGCGGCTCGTGGGCATCGACATCGACGAAGCCAGCACGCGCGTGCAGATGGACAAGCTGGTGCTCAGCCAACTGCCGTCAACGGTCGAGACGGCTGCTGCGTAAGAGGGCGCCAACCGGCCGGGACCCATTTCGGCAGTGGCTCGACAAGGAACGGCAATGAGCAAGACCAAGGCGAGCAAGAAGCCGGCCTCGCGAGGCTACGAGGATGCGTCAGTCGAGAGCTTTCGCCGCGATCGGAAGTATGCCGCGGCCTGCCTGGATCAAGTGCTCGCCGACGGAGACCAGCAGGAACTCATGCTGGCACTGCGCCGGCTGTCGATCGCACCAGCGTTGTAGCGCGTCCGCATCGTCCGTGGCTCACCCAGTGAGCCGCCGCCTTGCCACAGTAGGACGTCACAACCCTCTGGGGACGTCCATGACGAGCCTGGCCACGCACCGCCGACGCGCGCGAATCCTGTTTACTCTCGGCGTGCTGGTCGCGACCGC
This sequence comes from Pseudomonadota bacterium, assembly GCA_016704655.1. GTDB lineage: Bacteria > Pseudomonadota > Gammaproteobacteria > Steroidobacterales > Steroidobacteraceae > RPQJ01. The sequence goes on from JADIZR010000003.1 coordinate 231,739, forward strand.
CAGCTACAATCCCGCGCACGGCCAGGACCTGGGTCAGCTCTCCGCCAACCCGTACGCACCCAACTCGACCGCGAACCCCTACAGCCCGGCAGGCTCGCCCTACAGCGCGACGAGCGTGCGCAATCCGTACGGCCAGTACGGCAGCCCCTACAGCGACCAGAGCGCGACCAACCCGTACGCGACGGACGCGCCGAAGCTGTACGACGAGGAGGGCAACTACCGCGGCAAGCTGTCCGCGAATCCGTACGACCCGGAGTCGGTGTCGAATCCGTACGGTCGCTATGGCAGCGAGCACTCGGCGGACAGCATCAACAATCCGTACGGGGCGGGGAACGAGTACCGGACGGACAGTCCGCGGAATCCGTACGGGGTGGGCATGAAGATCGTGGCCGGCGGGCAGGAGGGAGGCGACGATGACGCTGCATCCCCTCCGGATTCGCCGACATTTCTGCCGAAACCGTTGCCTGCGCTGAACGCCCCGACGGAGGAGGTTGATCCGTCGGACTGATTTCCAGTCGTTCGAGGCCGATATCCAGCTGTTCGCGATGTGAGCCACCAGGCAAATATGGGTGATTGCGAGAAGTTGTCACTTGACAACTCACTCTCACGACACTAACTTGGACTGGACGTCTCGCGTGGCGCGAAACAGGCATTCCAACAAGGATATTGAAAAGGCCATCCGGTACGCGCAGAAGGCGAGCAGCGGCGTACGACGAACCGAAGTCAGAGTGACCGATGGAATACGAGTTCACATTGAAGTACTGGCTCACGACTGCTGACAGCGATGCCGACGAACTCGTTGAGCGTCTCGGTGCCGCGGGCTGCGACGACGCCCTGGTTGGCATCGGGCAGCCGGGGCGGATCGCGCTGGACTTCTCCCGCGAAGCGCGCTCGGCGCAGGCCGCCGTCGTCAGTGCGATGATGGCCGTGAAGAAAGCCATTCCGACCGCGAGACTCGTCGAGGTCAGTCCCGATTCCGTTGGCTTGACCGATATCGCCGAGCTGGTCGGGGTGAGTCGGCAGAACATGCGACAGTTATCTCTCGCGCACGCAAAGACCTTTCCGACGCCGTTGCACTCGGGCAATGTCGAGTTGTGGCACCTGGCACGTGCTGGAATGGCTCGGGGAGCGGGGCACCTACCGTATTGAGCAGTGCTTGCTCGACGTCGCGCGGGTGGCCATGCAGATCAATCTAGTCAAGGAATCCACCTTGATCCAGGGCGAGGTCCGGCGCGAAGTGCGCAACCTGGTCGCCTAGGCATCGCCGCTGACGTTTCAGCTGAAACTCTTCATCTCGAATTGACGATGGATCTGATGCGCGCGCCGCAGCGCCGCACGGTGCGGCGTGCCGCCGTCTCCGTCGTGTTCGTCTAAAGCCATCGGAGATCCTGTGGGGAGGGTTTCGCAGGGGTCGCTGAAAGTAATCTGATGGCCTGCCTGGCGACACTGGGGCGCATCGCAGAAGTTTCCTGGCAAACAGCCTGCATTTGCGGCGCGCGTCGTGGGTGGCGCGCGGCTACCGTCCTGTGCAAGGAGTCTTGCTGAAAGAATGACGCTGGCCGATCATGCCGACCTGGGACGAGTCCAAGCGACGCGCGAATATTCGACGCCACAAGCTCGATTTCGCGGGCATCGAGGTGATCTGGGACGGCTTCACGGTCACTCGTGAAGACATCCGCGAGCGATACGGAGAGCGTAGATTCGTCACATTCGGCGTGCTCCACGACGAGGTCGTGGTCCTGGTCTACACTGAGCGGAGAGACGACCTTCACGTTATTTCTCTTCGACGGGCCGAGAAATATGAAAAGCGCTATTACCTTGAAACCGCCGAAGCGCATTCAGCGCAGACCGATCGACCCGGATAATCCGCCTTGGACGGAGAACATGCTCGGGACGGCCCGGACCCGGGCTGAACGCAGTGCATCGTCAAAGTCGACGAAGGTTGAAGCGACGATCCGTCTCGATCGAGACGTAGTCGAGCACTTCCGTGCCGGTGGTCGCGACTACCAGGCAAGAATGAACAAGGTGTTGCGGGATGCGATGCGCCGCGAGCGGTCAGGGCGTAGACCGGCAGGGGCGCAGACCTGCTCGACGAGTTGCGGCTACTGCTCTGACTTGTGCGATCTTTTCGCGGTCCTTGGTCGCGCTCGCATCGCGGCCGACATTTCAGCTGAAACTCTCAATTTCGATTTGACGATGGATCTGATGCACGCATACCCGGTGCGCCGCACGTGCGTCGCGTCGCGTGACGCGCCCGCTGTTTTCCCACGGACGTAACCGTCACACTGGCGGGGCGTTGATCGCCGCGGGAGCAGGCAATTGGGTTCGAGCAAGCGCCTCAGCGTGCGCAAGCAGCCATCATTGCGCTGGATATTGATCGCAGCCGCATTTTTCCTGCCCGCTGCATGGAGTTCGACCCACGTCGCCGCACGGGACGGCGACGCTACGGCCGTCCTGGTCGGCCGGGTCACCGAGGTGACCGACGGCGACACCATTCACGTTGCGCTGGCCTCCGGGCCGATCATCGTTCGACTGCATTCGATCGATACGCCCGAGCGCGCACAGCCGTGGGGACGGCAGGCGGCCGCTGCGCTCGAGCGCCGCCTGCGGCAAGGCACCGAGGTGACGCTGCAGCCGATCACGCAGGACGAGTACGACCGCCTGGTGGCGGTGGTCTACGTGAACGACAAGAGCGTCAACGCGTGGATGGTGCAGCAAGGCCACGCCTGGGCCTATCGCCAGTACCTGGACGATGCGCAGTACTGCGCCTGGGAGCAGCAGGCGCGGGTGTCCGGCCTGGGGGTCTGGTCGCTGCCGTCGACGAAACGAATCGCGCCGTGGGAGTACCGCAAGGCCGAGCGCGAGCAGACACAGATCGTCATGGGCAGCACCGTCGAGACCGAGACCGCGTGCGTGGCCGCCATGAACGACCGTGGTCCCGTGACGAACACGGCGGCCCAACCATCGACGCCCGTGGGCCCGTGCCGGATCAAGGGCAACATCAACGACAAAGGCGATCGCATCTACCACGTGCCCGGCAGCGAGTCGTACGAGCACACCGGGATCAGCGCGAGTCGCGGGGAGCGCTGGTTCTGCACGGAGGAGGAGGCGCGGAAGGCGGGGTGGCGGGCGCCGCGGGGCAATGCCGATGGATCGAGCAATTGACGCGGCCAGACCGGCCGCGGTGAGGGCGGACCCTTGCGGAACCCGCCCTGTCCGGTTCAGCTTGCGCTGAGCAGCCGATCAGTCTTTGGCCGCATCCTGCATCGCTTCGCCCGCATCCTCGATGACCTTGCCGGTCGCGTCGACGGCGTTTGCAGTGGCCTCCTTGGTCGCGTCGGCGGCATCTGCAGCGGCTTCCCTGGTCGCGACAGCGGCAGCGTCAACGGCCTCGCCGGCACTGTTCGCAGCCTCGCCCGCGGCAACACTGGCGTCGGAAGGCGCTTCGGCGGTCGGGCTTTCCTTCCTGGCGCAGCCGGCGAGGGCCAGCGTGGCGAGAGCGGCGACGAGTACAATTTGTTCATGGGAAGGTTCTCCTGGGTGAGCGGACCGGGAGAAGAGTCTGGCAGGAGCGGCTCGCGCCGACCGTCCGCTACCGCACGGACGGCCCCGCCATCGTGGACTAAAAGTCACTCAACCGTTCGCAGCGCGAGTCTCGCGCTTGTCGAACCGTCCACTCAAGCAGGCCAGGCACATGAATCCATCCGCCACCGCACCGTCCAACACCGCCCGCAAAACCGACTACGAAGGTTATGAAACGCCGGAGGCGCTCGTCACCGACGCGACACTGTCGGTCGCGCAAAAACTCGCACGGCTGGAGGCCTGGGAGGAAGACCTGAAGGCCAGGATGCGCGCATCCGACGAGAGCATGACTGGCATCACTCCCGGTTTGAGCGGCCCGCTGCTGCAGAGGGTCATGGCCTGCCTGGAGCCGTTGCGGAGCGCTGAGAAGCCGGACTCAGATTGATCCGATCCCCGGGAGGGGGCGACTCGCGGAATGCGACCCCATGCGGCTCTAAGGGCGCACGCAGCTACGTCAAGCCCCGCCACTGCGAATACGGTCGCGACCATGAGGTCGAGGCCGAGAAAGCGAATCGTTTCCATCCAGCCCATCGTCATGGTGTGCTCCGCTCATTGAAGACGGCTTTAGACTAATGCTGCGGCGCAGCATTGTCAGCGCGGTAGCGCACATAGCCTTCGAGCGATGAAGCGTTGATCTCGAGCCAGGCGTAAGCGAGAGCCGCTCAGTCAACGGGGCGCCGTATAGACCCGCTCGACGAGCGGGGGGCGACAACTCGGTCTTGTGAGATCTATTCGCGGTCGTTGTTTGCCCTGAATCGCTACCGACGTTTCAGCTGAAACTCTCAATCTCGATTTGACGATGAATCCGAAGGCTGCGACGGAGAGACCGGCCGTGCTCCAGCAGCACCGTATGAATTGCATTCGGTGGCGTTACTTCGGGACAAGGCGACAGAAGCGCGTCGGCACAATTAGTCCTGAAATCGACTCGAAATGCGGTGCGCGATCGTCCGCCGCAAACGCCACGCTTGGGTCTCAATTGAACGAGTTGGTTACTAGTTCACCTAGTGATACAGTATGCGTCGGCGGCGGATCTTCAAGACGAGAGCTTTCAATCGTTGGGCGCTCAGGAGCGGCCTGAGCGACTTGCTCGAGTTGAACGAGAGACAAATCGATGCCCAAACGAAAAGCGGCGCGCTCGAAGAAATCATCGACTGAGCCCAAGCCAGGAACGGACAGTCGAATCCTGAACGCTGTGCATGAGACGGCGCTCGACCTGCATGCTGCGGGATTCATCGACAAGCGACGCATGCGAAAGTACGAGGCGCTTTGCCTCGACCCGTTACCAGAGTATTCGAGCGGTCGTATCCGCAAGCTGCGGGACCGACACCGCGTGAGCCAGGCCGTGTTCGCCGCCATTCTCAATACCAGCCTGTCCACGGTGCGGCAGTGGGAGATCGGCGAGAAGAGGCCGAGCGGCCCATCGGTCAAGTTGCTGAACCTGCTCGACCGGAAGGGGCTGCAGGCTCTGCTCTGAAACGCCAGGCTCTCAACCCTGTTGGAGTATTGCATCCTGGTGCGACGTCATGACCGCCCGAGGACGTCCTTGGGAGATAGAGGGTCAGCGCATGGACCTGCACCGACGACGCCAACTGATCGAGATCGTGCGCCAGCAGTTCCGCCTGGAATGGCGGGGCATCCACGGCGTGCCTCACTGGGGACGCGTGCGCTGGAACGGGCTGGCGATGGCACGGGTGAACGGAGCGCGCGAGGACGTTGTCGAACTGTTCGCTTTCCTGCACGACAGCCAGCGTTTCCACGACGGGACCGATCGCGAGCATGGCGCGCGGGCAGCGGATTACGCGCTGGAACTCAATCGCGAAGTGTTGCGGCTCGATCGGCTGGGGCTTGAGCTACTCACCTACGCCGTGCGGCACCACAGCGACGGACTGCTCGAGGCCGACCTCACCGTCCAGACCTGCTGGGATGCGGATCGGCTCGATCTCGGTCGCGTAGGCAAGACGCCCAAGGTGGAGAAGCTGTGCACGGAGGAGGCGCGGGATCCGGTACTGCGCGATCTCGCGTATCAGCGGAGCCTGCGTGGCTGAGACGATGTATCCGATGCGCGCGTCCATCACGCTGCATGAAATACCGCCCGACGAACCGCGGCCGGCAACTCGACTTTGTGAAAGTTCTTCGCCGGGTACAGGTAATCCTCGCCCGATTCATCGACGACTCGGAGCAGTCCCCGCTCTTCGGCATCGGTATCTGGGAGCAACGCATACAGCTTGCGACGCTCCAAGGCCGCCTCGTAGCCCGAGTTATCGACGCAAACGACGAGATCGCTGGGTTCTTTTGCCATGAAAGGTCGCCTCAGAGAAACCGCTTGATCTTGAACTCGCGCTTGCCGATGCCAGCACATTCGTACCAGTGAATTTCTGCCACGGCGACCTCACCAGTTGCAAGCTGAACTTGGGCGACGCCCTTGCGCTTCAGCCACCGCCCACGTCCGTGGACTTTCCTCAGTCGCGCCCTCTCGCGAATGCCGGCGCCGGCAGAAATCGTCTGCACGGACGAAACGACGCCGATGATCGTAAAATACATGATGTCGTCCCGACTAGGCGAGTTCTTGGTTGCGGGTGACGTCAATCGTGAACACCCCCGCGTGGGACGGGTAGCCGAGAATGTGCCGCCAGCACATCGATTCGTGATGCTTGCAGTAACGAGTTGGCGTAGCCCGGGCATGCACTCAGGCCGATCTGCGGCAGCGGAAAGCCCGATTGCCCAAGGTCGGGGGGTGGGGATACGGTCGCGGCATATGAAAAAAAGTAGCAACAACTTACTGCGCGCGGCCATCGCCGCTGTACGAGACTGCGCGGGCACGATGGAGACCCAGGCGGCGAGTCTGCTGGAGACGCTGCCGAAGCTGCCGATGAATGAGGCATTGCGGGCGAACGCACTGAAACTGAGCGCCGGGCTCAATGATGCGTCCGGGCGTGTGACGTTCGAGCTGGCGTTGCTGCAAACCGAACTGGGTGAGGGCAAGGCGGAGGCAGCGTCCGCTGTGCGGATCCTGGCCGGTATGGACGCCTTGATGATGGGCGCTGTGGCGGCGATGGCCGACGTCGTGGACGAACTGGAGAAAGCCGCTGAGCGCGATGAGACCAACGAGCGGCCGTTCGTGCTGATGATCGAAGCGACCGGCGCCATGTTGCAGGGGATCGAGAAGGCGAAGGCCGCGACGCAGGCACTCGATGCGGCGGGGTCGACCGCCGCGAGGATGTAATGGATTACGCACAACTCAAGTTGCGGCATCGAGCAGAGCGGGGTGCATGGCACCCGAACCTGAGCTTGCGGGTGCACCGGGCGTTGTCGTGGCTCGACCGGGCCGAGCAGCTCGGCAGCCAGGACGATGCGGACGGGCAGTTCATCCTGCTGTGGATTGCGTTCAACGCGGCCTATGCGACGGAGATCGAAGAGAAGTATCGCGATTCGGAGCAGCAGACGTTTCGCGGGTTCCTCGACAAGCTGACTCAGCTCGACGCGGGTCAGAAGCGATTCGACGCGCTGGCCTGGACCGAGTTTCCGAAAAGCATCCGGGTGCTGCTCGACAACCCATACGTGTTCGCTGACTTTTGGAAGTTCCAGAACGGGTCGCTGCCGGAGCCGGCATGGAAAGCGAGCTTCGCGGCTGCCAACAAGGCGGCGCACGTGGCGCTGGGCCGGCAGGACACGGTGACGGTGCTGTCGATCGTGCTGTCGCGCATCTACACGCTGCGCAACCAGCTGATTCACGGCGGGGCCACCTGGAACGGATCGGTCAATCGCGAGCAGCTGCGGGACTGCGTGAACCTGATGGGGAAGCTGGTGCCGCTGGTGATCGAGATCATGATGGATCACCCCGAGACGTTGTGGGGCGATGCGGTTTATCCGGTCGTCAAATGACGCCGGATCGTGCGCGGCGGCACGGGCAAGACCCTCGCACGCAAGATTGCACGAGGCAAATCGCGGAGCCATGAAATCAGTCGCGACCGCGTCCACGGACCCCGATCGCATTTCCGGTGCGATCGTCATCCTGTTTCATCTTCGAGGTCTCGGACGAAGAAGTCCGCAACTTGATGTCGCAAATTGCGACATCAAGCTGGGGAGGTACTCGGAAACGACCGCTTGCGTTCACGGAGCATGGCGCCATCATGGCCGCTACGGTGCCGAATAGCCCAGGTGCCGTGGAAATGAGCGTCCTTGTCGTGCGAGCTTTCATGCAGTTCCGAACGGCGCTCCTATCGACTCGGGAACTGTCCAAACGCCTGGATGCCTTGGAAAGGCGACAGCAGGTACGTGCTGATGCGGACGATCGACCAGCGGCGGTGTTCGAGGACGGTCGCGACCTCCCCAAGATCGTCTCGGAGAAATCTAGACCTTTGGAACCTTCAATTCTGCGTGCAGACGGTCCGGCACCGCGTTGTGAAGGCCCCACCGCACGGTAATTGGCTTGTCGCCGTCCCAGCTTACGAAATCGACCTGGCCGCAGAACACAAATGGCATTGCCTTGCCGTCTCTCGTCTTTGACCGCGGTCGGACAAAGAGAAGTACTTCAATGCCTCGCGCGTTCTGTTCTTTGATCGATTGCCCTGCGTTACTTGCCTGAGTCGTCTGGTTCTGGCTCTGCCACTGGAAGTCGGTTGCTGATAGAAACTCATCCTTGTACTTGTGTTCATCTGCAGCAGTGGACTTATCTAGCGTAACCAGAAGAAATGTCTTGTCGCCCCGGCGTACGAAACCCTGCTGCCAAACTGGAGCATTAAATTCGAGGCCGAATAGGCCCGGAATCTGCTCTCTTGAGTAGGCTTTCCAGAGAACTGGAGTTTGGACGCCCGCTCCAGTCGGCGACATGGTCCACTTGTCGCCGTCCAGAGTTAACTCGACAAAATGACGCGTGCCCGGAGCGCCAGCGTCAGGGCCGAACCATGTTCGCAGTATTGCGGGCAATTCATTTCGGTCAGCGCTTTCGTCTTTTTTGGCAACGTTGAGCGCGACTTTGACGAAGTTGCCGACGAACTGCTTTCCGTTTGCTACAAACTTTGTCCAGCCTTCCGGAATCCCGGTGTTCTGCTCTCGGTTCAAAGGCATCAAGATTGGGCTGCCATTCGCTTGGTTGACCTTGATCAAATAGCTTCCATCGGTTGGTTCCGTGGACCTATCGAAATATTCGGCCAGACGCCATTCTGCAAGTTCTCGCACTAGGCTCTGAAGGGTGTCTCTCGACGAGGCGCCCACTGACAGAGCTGAGCTGAAGACGTCTCCTTCGTAGCGGAAATACTTCTGACCGCCAGTGCCCGCGCCAACCACCCATGCATTGATTGGGTTCACTTCTAGAGATTGTCGCAAGGCCGCGCGGTTCTGGACGTCTAGGCCAAAATCATTCGCGACTCGCGACTGGTGCACACAGGCGCGCTGAACGGCGGTGACTAGGTTTTCGATATCAATCGAACCAGGAAATCGATCCTCATTCAGCATGGCGAGAAGCGCCACCATTTTGAAACTCCTGGCCATCGGAGTTGTCTCCAGTGCGCCCAAAAATTCGGCTGCCTCTTTAAGGCCGTGAAGTTCGTCGTTCGATAGGAGTTCCAGAGACTTGAGGAATCCGAGCCAGGAGCCGTAGTTCGCACGAGCTGAGCGAGGAGAATAGCCATCCCGGTGCGTCTCTAGTGCTGTCGGGCGGACTCCGTGCAGCGCAACGAAGTCTTGCACGTACGCCTTAAGCGCTTCGGTAGGTGACGTGCTGACGCGCAGCAATCCCTTGAGAATCTCAATGGACTTGAGGTCGTACGTTACGTGGCAGCCGGGTGGCAGTTCAGCGGTGCCCGCTTGAATCTTCTCTAGTAGGTTCTGAACGTTTTGATCTCCTGCAGGCAGATTGAATAGCGTCTGCGGCTTCAATAGGAACGTTCTGTGATTGCCGATGTAATCGATCACCTTTAGGCGTTTGCTCGGATCAGACAACCGCAGGCCGCGACCAAACTGTTGCAGCCAAAGAATCTTCGATTCCGTTGGTCGGAGCATCATGACCGTGTCCAAGTCAGGCATGTCGACGCCTTCATTGAACATGTCGACTGCGCAGACAATGTCTAGCTCGCCAGCTTGTAATCGCTCAAGCGAGCGGATTCGCGGTGCACTCGTCGGGCCCGAGTGCACGGATTCGACGCGTTTCCCCCTTGTTCGAAAGAAGTTCGCCATAAAGTCCGCGTGACGTTGTGACACGCAAAACGCCAGCGCCTTGCGCCCGCCGCGTCGTTCCAATTGCTCAAAAGCGTTCTCAGCGCGAGAGAGTGTTGCGAGAGCAGTAGTAAGCGCCTCCTCATCGAACCGCGAGCTTCGCCAGGGAATATTTCGGTAATCGACCTCGTCAGGAACTCCGAAGTAGTCGAATGGGCAGAGCAAGTTACGTCGGATACCCTCGGCGAGATCGCACCTATACACGAGGTTGTCATCGCAAAGATCGAGCAGGTCGGCGCCATCGCTCCGTTCGGGTGTGGCAGTAAGGCCGAGCACGAACTGCGGTTGGAAATGACGCAAAAGTCGGCGATACGTGGCCGCGCTGGCATGGTGGAACTCGTCGACTACGATGTAATCGAAATGGTCGGGAGAGAATCGATCGAGGTGAGATTGCTTGCCTAAGGTCTGAATCGAGGCGAAAAGTACGTTGGCGTCTGGGTGCTTAGAACCCCCGTCGTAACGCCCTAAGTAGTCCTCAGGGCGCACGCGGCGGAACGTCTCCAATGCTTGATTAAGAATTTCCTCGCGGTGCGCGACAAATAGCACTCGGCCGAAGCTGACTGAGTCGAAGGCGCTTAGCCATGTCTTGCCGAGGCCCGTCGCTAGTACGACTAGGCCTGCTTCCGCGCCTCCCTCTCGCGTGCGATTTAAAGCCTCGAGTGCCTCAATTTGGATGGAGTGTGGTGTCGGGACAACAATCGACTCGACCGGCGGAACGACGACAGTCATCTCCGTGTCGATGATGTGGGGCAGGGTGCGCTTTCGCCTCAGCTTGTAGTCTTCGATCCAGGTTTTGGTCAGCGTCGCGGTTGCGGGGTGATAGAACAGCCTCTCAAACGCCGCTCGCGCCTCCTCGTATCCCTGTTCGTCACGCGACGATATGACTCGGTAATTCCATTCCACGCCGTCAGAAAGCGCGGACTTGCTGAGATTGGAGCTGCCAATAATCGCTGTGCCAGTCGTGTCCGCATGCTCAAAAATATAGGCTTTCGGATGGAAACTGGTGGGCAACGACGTAATTGCGCTCTTGCTTCTATGCGTCTCGTAAACACGCAGTTCTATGTCGCCATTCTGTGCCTCGAAGTCCAAGAGCTGCACAAGCGCTATTGGGTCGGTGGCGTCGAGATAGTCGCCCGTCAGCAGGCGCATTCGCACGCCGCGACTCAAAGCGTCTTTGATGGCGGCCTGGAGGATGTCGACACCGCTCCTCATCACAAAGGCCACCGCAATATCGACACTCGTAGCGGTGGCGAGGTGATCCTTTAGCGCCAGGGAGAATGGCTTCGTCGAATCGCCTGTATAGAGAAGCGTTTGGGCGGTTTTCGTTGGGCGGTCCGAGTCTTCGACTCGCGATAGATAGTTGGCTTTGGCGGGGATTACGTGACGCACTCCGCCACGCGGGTCGGGGATGTCTCCCCGATACCGAGGAATCACATGTACATGTAGGTGGAAAATTGTCTGTCCAGCGGCGGCACCGACGTTAATGCCGATGTTGTAGCCATGCGGGGAGTGCGCCTTCTCAATCTCCGTCTTCGCGCGTTCTATCGCCTTTGTCAGGGCGAGCTTTTCTTCGCTGCTTGCATCAAACCAAGTAGGGACATGCCGACGAGGGACAATCAAGGCATGGCCAGGCGACACGGGAAAGCCGTCCCAGAGTCCCATAACAACCGAGTCGGCAAAGAACAGCCGTTCAAGGGTCGGGTTGCAAAACGGGCAAATCGGCTCAGGTCTATCCATGATTTATTCTTCTGATTTCAAGTTCACCGGACAGGCCAGTCATACGACAGTTTCGGCAGTACCAACCATGCACCGGTCTTGCGGAGTATCGCGTCATTTGGCAAACGAGACATCTATGCCGATAGCGCACGTTTGAGGGCTTGGTCGGAATTGTCGGCGCACGATGTGGCACATCGACCCTGCGGCGTGGCTCGAGGCCAATCTGGCGCATATATGCACGCCACTCGGTGCCGTGCACTTTAAACTTGTCGCTGTGTCTCGCTGCAACTGCTGCATGTGCTAGCTCATGCGCGAGCGCTTCGCGTCGGATCCTCGAATCTGATACGAACGATGGGCCGACCTCGATTTTGTTTTGGTCCCGCCTATAGCGCGCGATGCATGTGCGTAGTCTCGTATTGAGAGCGAACGTGATTTCGCGTCCCAGCGAGGGCAGTGACCACTCACGAGAAACGCCATAGACATACGACTGGAGCGTTCGAGCGCTGCGAGTGCCAATTGCGCGGATCAATTCGTCGTCGAAGGGCAAGCGATGTGCCTGACTGCGCTATTTTGCTGAAGGCTACACGACTCTGCCGCAAGGCGCAGTGGTGGCCTCACCCGCCCAACACAACGTATTCACCAACGCGATCTCCCCCGGCGTCTTGCACCGCACGTCTAACAGCCTGGGATTCGCCACCACAATACTCAGGCACCGCGCCCGCGATATCGCCACGTTCAGCCGATTCTTGCTGAACAGAAACTCCAGATGTCTCGGCAGGTCCTCCTCGCTCGAGGTCGTCATCGACACAATCGACGCCGCCGCTTCCTGGCCCTGGAACTTGTCCACGGTGCCCACGCGCGCATTCGCCGGCAGCGTCCGCTGCAGCAGCTTCATCTGCAGGTTGTAAGGCGCGACGACCAGGATGTCATCCGCGGTGATGCTCCGCTTTTTCCCCTCGCGATCGATCCATGAGGCCTGCTTAAGCAGGCTCTGGTAGATCCGCTCGATCTCTTGCGCTTCCTCCGCGGACTTCTGCCCGCAGCCGGCATGGTCCATCGGCCAGAACACCACGCCCGTGGGCTGCAGGGCAGGGTGCGGCTTAGTGCCCAGCACCAGGGTCTGGTTCGCGTTCTTGCGCTCAGGCTCCAGGCGCCCGTCGTACACGGCGTCCGAGATGAACCGGCACACGTCGGGGCACATGCGCCACGTGGTGGGCAGGAAGATGCCGCGGTCGGGCGGCACGGTCGCGAGCCCGTCCAGCAGGTATTCCAGCGTCGATTCGCCCGAGCGCCCGGGGTGCGTGCCCTGGATCGGCTGGCTCAGCTGCATCTGGTCGCCCAGCAGCACGATGTTCTTCGCACAGGCTCCGATGGCGGCCAGGTTGGCCACGGACACCTGGCCGGCCTCGTCCACGAACAGGTAGTCGTACTGCTGGTCGGCGGCGGGGTCGGCGAACAGCCACGCGGTGCCGCCCATCAGTTGCCAGTCCGGGTGCAACGCGCCCTGGGTGTTGTCCACGTCCAGGATCAGCTGGCCGTTGAGGTAACTGCCCGCGTCCCGCGCAGTCGACCTCTTGCCGGCCCGCACGTGCTTCTGTCCGTTCTCGATCAGCACCTCCTCGACGGCCTCGAGCAGGTTGTTGATGGCCTTGTGGCTATTCGACGAGACGGCCACGCGCTTGCCGTCCGCGAGCAGCGCCGCGATCACGTGCGAGCCGGTGTACGTCTTGCCCGCGCCGGGCGGTCCCTGGATGAACAGGTAGCTGCCGTCGAGGCGGCGCACGGCGTCGATGGTCTGTGCCAATGGCGCGCTGGGGTCGCTGACGATTGGCTCGCCGGGCTTGCGTCCCGTGAGTCGCGGAATCTGCTTTTCCAGGTACGCTTCGACCGCACGGTAACGGTGATCGCCATCGGCCACGCTCTGGCCGACGCGGAGCAGGGCCTGCTTGATGACCTCTGCCGTGAGTGGGCCATCCTTGCCCAGGCTCAGGCGATCGGGCAGCGGTCCGTGCTTGCGGGCCAGCGAGAGCCGTACCCGGCGCCGGTCTTCGTCGATTTCGACCAGGGTCACCTTGAGACCGGTCGGGTGTTCGAGCCAGACGGTTTTGTCCCCGGCGTCGAACTTGATCTCCTGCGCCGGGTATTCGTATTCGTCGACCATCGTGCCCGGCACGCGCACCAGGCCTGCGATCGCATCGACGCTCTCGAGCAGGTCGTCGAACGTGAGCTCGGTGCGCGCGAACATCTCCCACCACTGCGGCTTCTCCGATCGGCGGTGGAATTCGAGCAGGTCGGCCACCACTTCGCGGGCGGGTGCTTCTGAGACGGACAACGCGCGGCGCACGGCATCAACCCGGTCGAGGTAGCCCTGCAACTTGGCCGAAGGCAGGCCCGCACGCGGCAGCACGGTGCCCGGCGGCGGTGGGGGCGAGCCGGCTTCTACGTTCTCGCCGCCGCGCCAGCGCATGTCCTTGGGCCGCAGCGTGATCAGCCACTGGTGCAGCTGCTGCGTCGACTCCACGTCGTCCTCGTTGTAGCGCTCGATCTTCTCGAGCAGTGCATTGTCGCCGGTCTCGAGGTAACGCTCGTAGTAGACGATGCTGGCGCCGGCGGTCTGCACGTCGCCTTGGCGCGCGCGGCGGTAGAACTTCTCGATGTCCTTGATCGAGTACGAAGGCGTCGAGGCACGGATCGCCTCGCGCACCACCTTGTACAGGTCCACCAGGCGCCGCTCACGCAGGCACGTGTCCAGCAGCGCCTCGCGCGTGCTGTGGCGGCCCGAGAGTTTCTTGAGCGCCGTCTCCTCGTAGGACGCGTAGTGGTACACGTGCAGGCTTGGGTACTGCGCCGTGCGTTGATCCAGCCAGTCCATCAGCTGCTCGAACGCGGCCTTTTCCTCGGCGGGCGAGTGGGCCCAGAAGCCTTTGAACTTGAAGGTGCCCTTTTCGCGGTAGTAGACGCCGAAGAGGTACTCGAGCCCGTCGTCGCCGTAGAGCGGGTCCCCTTCCATGTCGAAATAGACGTCGCCTTCGTCGGGCGGCGGCAGCAATGCGAAGCCGCGGGGTTCGCCGTCGGGATGTTCGACCAGCGTGTAGTGCAGCTCGCCGGTCTCGCGGCCGCGCAGTTGCATGGCGGCTTGCTCACGCAGCCTGGTCAGCGACGGTTCTGCCAGGTGAGGAACGGCTGCGGTCGGACTCAAGTTTGCGAGCGCCTCGAGTGTCCTGACGCCGGCCACTTCGAGCTTGTGCACCTGGCTCGAACGGATGCCGGCCACCTGGTGCAGGCTGTCCTCATCCGCGCGTTGCTGCGTGCAACGGTCGTTCCAGTGGCACTGCGGGCACTTGGAGCACGGAGTGGGGCGGGTGGTGATCTCGGTCGAGGCGTTGGCGATTGTCTGCGTGAAGCGGCCGAGCAGCCGGCGGAAGTACCGTGAGTACTCGTTGCACGTGAACGTCACCTGCTCGCGCGTGCCGAGTACCACGTGCATCGCGTGCGGGTCGAGCTGCTGCACCCGGGCCAGCAGGTCGCCATAGAACGCCAGCTGCAGCACGTACGACGCCTTCGCGTGGCGGCCGAGCTTGGTGTCGATGACTTCGTAGCTGAAGTCGCCGAGCGCGGAGGGGCGCGGCACCTTGCGCAGGAAGTCCGCGTGGCCGACCAGATTGCCGTCCAGGAAGGTGGCTTGATAGATGAGGTCGGCGCCGGAGTGCAGGGCGTCGAGAGTTGCAGCGGCAGACTTGGCTGGGTTGCTTGGTCTCTTCTCGATTTTGACGACGGTGCCGCCGGTGCGCTGCACGTCGAGTTTCAGGTCGGCCAGGTAAGAGGCTTCGAATTCGTTGCCGCGTTTGAAGAGCAGCTCGGCGTGCTCGTCGGGTTGGGTCCGCTGTGCTCTCAAAGCCTTGTCGTCGAGCGCGCGCAGGTCGAGTGCTGACAGGTGCGCGCACTCGTGGAAGTTCACGAGGTCGGTGGCGGAGAGCAGGATTTGAGAGCCCAGAAGCTGCATTCAGAAGTGATTATTTTTCATTGAGTTATACGTGGAAGTTAAAGCGTGCCCGTCACTCAGTTGGGGGAGCAGCCGTGGGAGTCTGCATTACAGTAGGCTCGTGAGGTGAGCTTGCTGCGGCAAAGGCGGCAAGTCGTACGAAGAACGCGTCAGGGGGGAGAACGATGCGCAGAGCTCTATTGGCCACGCTGCTGGCCCTGTTGGCCGGATGCGGCAAGAACACCGGCGTCGGCGGCACCGCCGGTGACGCCATGCCGGCCACGCTGCAGGCCAACGAGCAGATGGCGACCGAACTCGAGCTCGACGACCCACAGGATTTCGAGGACGCCAGGCGTGGTCTGATCGCGCGCCCAGAGGGCAGGATCCTGTCGGCCGATGGCTCGACGGTGCTGATCGACTTCGATGCCTACAAGTTCGTCGACGGCAAGGCGCCACCCACCGTCAACCCGAGCCTGTGGCGGCACGCGGTGCTGAATGCGCAGATCGGGCTGTTCAAGGTCACCGACGGCATCTGGCAGCTGCGCGGCTTCGACATCGCCAACATGACGCTGATCGAAGGCAAGACTGGCTTCATCGTCGTCGACCCGCTCACCGCACGCGAGAGTGCCTCCGCGGCGCTGGCGTTCGCGCGCAAGCATCTGGGCGACAAGCCGGTGTCGGGCATCGTCTTCACGCACAGCCACGCCGACCACTTTGGCGGCGCACTGGGCGTCGCCTCGGCGCAGGAGGTGGTCCAGCGCAGTATCCCGGTCGTTGCGCCCGCCGGCTTCATCGAAGAAGCGACCAGCGAGAACCTCCTCGTCGGCACGGCCATGGCGCGGCGTTCGATGTACCAGTTCGGCAAGAACCTTGAGCGCTCACCGAAGGGCAATGTCGACACGGGCCTGGGCAAGAACATCGTCTACGGCGCGATCGGCGTGCTGCTGCCTACGCAGCTGATCACCACGCCCGAGCAGGAACTGGTGATCGACGGCGTGCGCTTCGTGTTCCACAACGTCCCCGGCGCCGAGGCGCCGGCCGAGCTCACGTTCTCGATCCCGGACAAGAAGGCCTACGGTGGCGCCGAGAACCTGGCGCAGACCATGCACAACCTGCTCCCGGTGCGCGGTGCCAAGGTGCGCGACTCGCTGCAATGGTCGACCTACCTGCAGGAGGTCATCGACAACCTGGGCGACGCCGAGGTCTATTTCGGCCAGCACAACTGGCCGGTGTGGGGCAACGCGCGCATCGTCGACTTCATCACCAAGCACCGCGACGTGTACAAGTACATGCACGACCAGACCGTGCGCCTGATCAACGCCGGCCACACGCCGCGCGAGATCGCCGAGCTGGTCAAGCTGCCGCCGTCGCTGGCGTCCTACTTCGGCGCGCGTGGCTACTACGGCGACCTGCGCCACAACGTCAAGGCGATCTACCAGTTCTATCTCGGGGCCTACGACGGCAACCCCGCCAACCTCAACCCGCTGCCGCCGCAGGAATCGGCCCAGCGCTGGCTCGATCTGATCGGGGGTGCGGACAAGGCCGTCGCCGCCGCACAGACGGCTTACGACCAGGGCGACTACCGCTGGGCAGCCGAGCTGCTGAACCATGCGGTCTTCGGCGCCCCCGAGCACAAGGGCGCAAAGGAAATGCTCGCGCGCACCTACGAGCAGCTGGGCTACATGGCCGAGGCCGCGACCTGGCGCAACAGTTACCTCACGGCGGCGATGGAGCTGCGCGAAGGGCCGCCGCAGAAGGGCATCGATCGCTCCTCCCTGATCGACATGCTGCAGCAGACACCGATCGAGCGCTTCCTCGAAGCCATGGCGGCCGGGCTCGACGGTCCCGCCGCCGATGGCAAGAACCTGAAGGTCAACCTGGTACTGACCGACATCGAGGAGTCCTACGTGCTGTGGATCGAGAACGCGGTGCTGCACTTCAAGAAGGCGGTCCCCGCGACCGATGCCAACGCGACCCTGACACTGACCAAGCCGATCTTCATCAGGATGATGACCGGCACGGCGGGCGTCCAGGACACCCTGCTCAGCGACGACCTCGAGATCGATGGCAGCCAGATCGACCTGGTGCGCTTCTTCACGCTGTTCGACAAGGCGCCGGGCACCTTCGCGATCGTGACGACGGAGTAGGGCGCGCGTGCCGGGTCGCCGTGGTGCTTGTCGGGCAATGCGGGTCGTACGAGCAGTTTGGCGCGCCGACGACTGAAGGAGATGCTGGATGGCGGTTCGTAAGGTGATCGCACGCAATCCGCGAGAGCTGGCAGGTGTTCTCGGGCTGTCTGGCGCCGAGCACGCCGCGCTACGCGTTCAGTTTGAACTGGTGGAGGAGATCGGCAGGGAGCTCAAGCGCGTTGGCCTGACTCATGCCGCGCTGGCCAGGCTTGCGCAGACATCGCGCCCTCGGGTGACCGCAATCCTGAATGGCAATCTCGAAGGCGTATCGACAGACCTCCTGCTCCGCCTGTTGGGAGTGCTGGGCGTTAGGGTGGAACTTAAGTTTCGACGGGCGGCCTGACGACTCAGGGCTCGCACCTGGTGGCAGCTGGTCCTGCATCACGAGCCGAATGGGCTCGATGGCCGACAACCGAGCTCACGCCGGTGAGCAGCGGCCGCTTCCTGCCTGCCAATGGCTCGCCGTTGCCTTGGTAAAACAATTATTTTTCAGCGGGTTATGCACGGAAGCCAAAACACGACTCGTGGGGTGAGCTTTCATTTCTGCAGGTTCCGGCAAGGAATCCGGTTGGATTGCGGGACGCATGGCAAGCAGCATTGGGTTCGCCAGGTCGGCTGTGAGACGGCAAAGAATGGCATAATTTGCCATCACTCGATGCACAGGTGGTCGCCATGGCTATGAACGTTTCGCTAACCCCAAGGCTTGAAGAAATGGTCCAGGAACACGTGCGGTCGGGCCGGTACTCGTCCGCCAGCGAGGTGATCCGCGCGGCCTTGAGGCTGCTCGAGGATCACGAGCGGGAGCAGGCTGTCCGGTTCGAGCAACTCAAGGCAGACGTGCAGAAAGGCATCGATCAGTTAGATGCAGGTCAGTCGCGCGAGCTCACCGACGAAGTTTTGAAGAGATCAAAGCTCGCGGTCGCGCTGAGCTGGCGCGGCGCAGGGGCAAGTCTGTCGGCGGCTGATGGCGCGAATCGTCCAATCCCCCGCAGCGGAAGACGATCTGCTCGAGATCTGGATGGGTCTCGCTGCAAACAACGTATCCGCTGCCCAGCGCTTATTGAATGATCTCCGCGCTGCCACGCAACTGTTGGCAACGCAACCACTGATCGGGAAAGCTCGCCGTGAATTCGGCGCCGGGATCAGGAGCTTTCCCGTGAGGGACTACGTCCTCGTCTATCGACCAATCCTGGGCGGCGTGGAACTGGTGCGCGTGGTGCATGGCGCGCGCGACCTTGAGCGGGTGTTGTCGTGAAGCGACGGAGGGAGTGGCTCTAAGCATGCAATATTGCGGGGGCTATACTCCGTCGGGATGAGCAGCAGGTCACTCAAGGAAATGCCAGGCATCGAGTTCGTCGTCGATGCGCGGGGCCGCCGAAAGTCCGTGGTGATAGACCTCAGTCGTCACGGTGCGCTCTGGGAAGACC
This sequence comes from Pseudomonadota bacterium, assembly GCA_016704655.1. GTDB lineage: Bacteria > Pseudomonadota > Gammaproteobacteria > Steroidobacterales > Steroidobacteraceae > RPQJ01. The sequence continues at coordinate 250,848 of JADIZR010000003.1, forward strand.
TGTTCGATGCCTACGTCGCCCAGAAGCGACGCGCCGAGCCACGACAGTCCCTGTCCAAGGTTAAGACGTTGGTCCAGTCCGCACCGAAGCGGCGGACCGGTGGCCGGCTACAAAGTTAGCGCCGCGCGCTCCGCCCGAAAGGGCCTCCAGGCAATGGATCGGCTGGATTCGCTGCGAATCATTTCCCGGCTCGAATCACTTGCCCAGAATCCCCGGCCTCCCGGGTGAGCAAAGCTGGAAGGCGCCCGCCAGTTGCTGGATTGGCCAGCAGCCCACGCAGGTGCTAAAGTAATACCGTTAACTACTTAAGTATTACTTTCATGGCAAACAACGTCACCTCCAAGGGCCAGGTCACGATTCCGAAGAAGGTGCGGGATCGGCTCGGGATCGTGGCCGGATCCGCGGTTGCCTTCGAGCTCACCGACGCCGGGGAGGTCGTGCTGCGGCCGGTGGCGCGCGGTGGCGGCCACCGGCCCGCGCGGCAGCCCAAGAGCCGTTTTGCGAAGCTGCGCGGGCGGGCCACGGTAAAGATGCGGACCGAGGAGATCCTGGCGCTGACCCGCGGTCGGTGAGGGCGTCGTGATTCTCGTTGATACCAACGTCCTGCTGGACGTGGTCGAGGACGATCCGACCTGGGCGGACTGGTCGCAGCGTCAGCTCGACGCCGCGAGCCTGCGTGGGCCAATCTGCATCAATCCGGTGATCTATGCCGAGCTGTCGATGGCGTTTGCGCGCATTGAGGAGCTCGAGGCAGTCGTTACGGACGGTGGGCTCGAGGTCGAGGAGATTCCGCGCGAGGCGCTGTTCCTGGCGGGCAAGGTGTACCTCGGCTACCGGCAGCGCAGTCGATCGACGGTGAAGCGTAACGTGCTGCCGGACTTCTTCATCGGCGCGCACGCGGCGGTGCGTGGCCTGCCGATCCTTACGCGGGACGTCGCACGGTTCGGGACGTATTTCCCGACGGTGGAACTCATCACTCCGAAGCGATGATTGTGCCGATTGGTCCCGGCGAATCATTTCTCGAAAAATTCGCGATGAATGCAGACAGCGTGCCAGTCGCTGGTGCAACAGCATGACGGGTGTCACGCCACTTCCAGTAATGTACCGGATCTGGGACAACGCGGGTCGTACGAGCAGTTTGGCGCGCCGACGACTGAAGGAGACGCTGGATGGCGGTTCGTAAGGTGATCGCACGCAGCTCGCGAGAGCTGGCAGCTGTTCTCGGGCTGTCAGGCGCCGAGCACGCCGCGCTGCGCGTTCAGTTTGAGCTTGTGGAGGAGATCGGCAGGGAGCTCAAGCGCGTTGGCCTGACTCATGCCGCGCTGGCCAGGCTTGCGCAGACATCGCGCCCTCGGGTGACCGCAATCCTGAATGGCAATCTCGAAGGCGTATCGACAGACCTCCTGCTCCGCTTGTTGGGAGTGCTGGGAGTTCGGGTGGAACTGAAGTTTCGACGGGCGGCCTGACGAATCGTCCGCGGCCTGGTTAAAGCGTTGGTCCAGTCCGTACCGAAGCGGCGGGCCAGTGGGCGGCTACAAAGTTAGCGTCGCGCGCTCCGCCCGCAAAGGACGGAAGCGAAAAGGTCCGGCCGCGTAGCCAGATCATTGTAAAGATCCTCTGCACGTTTCAGCTGAAACGTCGACGCGGCCGCCACCGACTCACGGCTTGACCGCAAACTGTACGGAACGTACAGTTGTGATCAAACCTGGAGTTGACCATGGCGAAGCGTCGTTACAGCGGTGTCGAAGAAACCCGCCAACAGTTGCCCTCGCTGCTGGAAGGCGCGCATGCGGGACAAGCCGTGATCATCACCAAGCGCGGCAAGCCCTATGCGGCGCTGGTCCCCATCGAGGCACTGCCGGATGCGAGGCCGCGCCCATCGGTCGTGGCGTTGCGCGGTTCAGGCAGGGGACTGTGGGGCAAGGACGCAGCGGCCTGGGTCAGCCGGATGCGCAACGAATGGTGAAGGCCGCTTCGCTGCTGGCTGGGCTGCCCGAGCGTCCAGTCCTGGTGGTCGACACGGCGCCGATCATTTACTGGCTGGAGGGTCACGCGCGGTTCGCGGCGCGGTTCGCAGAGGTTTTTCACACTGCGGAATCCGGCGACGCGTCGATCGTGATCTCCACGGTGACGCTCGCCGAGGTCCTTGCGGGGCCGATTACGTCGGGCGATGAGTTGCGCACGGCACAATATCGCGAGGCGTTGACGCGCGGACTGGGCTGGCAGGTGGCGCCGCTCGATGCAGAGACGGCGGTCGAGGCAGCGCGTATCCGTTCGGCGTATCGGTTGCGATTGCCGGATGCGATCCAGGTCGCAACGGCTATTCGCGTCGGCGCGGCCGCGTTGATTACCCACGACAAGGCGCTCGCGCAAGTGGCAGGACTTCGGGTCCTGGGGCCAAACTAGGCCAGGGTTCAACCTGGGACGTCGTTGCGAATCGCAGGCGGCGGCAGCTCGGTGCGCGGTGGCCTGGCGATCATCGCCGCCACGAACAGGTCGCCTCGGGGATCAGTTCATCCGCCGGGTCCGACGCGGCAGATTAATCTATATTTCTCGATGTTTTCATCGAAAATTCGCTTGAGAACGGTAGCGATTCTGGTACGATACTGTACATAAACACAGTATCGGTGCGGCCATGGAAGATGCCCCCCAAGACACGCCCCAAGACGCCACGCAGAATGGGAGCCAGCACGCTACGGACAGCGGCCTCTCGATCCGCGAACTCGAAGCGCAGATCACCGAGCTGGCGGGCCACCTGAACGCGGCCAATCACCGCTGGCTGGTCCTGATCGCCGAGTTCGACCGTCGCAACGGCTGGTCGGATGGCGCCACGCGGTCGTGTGCGCACTGGCTCAGCTGGAAATGCGGGCTCGATCTCGGGGCGGCACGCGAGAAGGTGCGCGTGGCCAGGGCCATCGAGTCCCTGCCGAAGATATCGGTGGCGATGTCGAACGGGCAGTTGAGCTACTCAAAGGCGCGGGCGCTCACGCGAGTGGCGACGCCGGTCATCGAAGACGTGCTGCTCAACGTGGCGCTGCACGGCACCACGCATCACGTGGAGACGCTCGTGCGGCAGTTTCGACGCGTGCAGGAAGTCGAGGAGCTTTCGCGCGAGCAGCGACAGTACTCGCAGCGGCGGCTCACGTATTTCCACGACAACGACGGTTCGCTGGTGGTCAAGTTGCAGCTCACTGCCGAGAGTGGCGCGTTGTTTCTCAAGGCCATCGAGGCTGCGTTGCCGGAAATTCCGTTGCCGGACGATTGTAAAGATTCGCTGCACGTTTCAGCTGAAACGTCGACACCGGCAATGCGTCGCGCCGATGCGCTGGTCGTCATGGCCGAAAGCTTCCTGCAACACGGCGCGGTTGCGATGAAAGGTGGCGATCGACACCAGGTCGTCGTGCATATCGACGAAGCCACGCTGCGCAAGGGCGAGGCCGGCCGGTGCGAGATCGATGACGGCCCGGCAATTCCGGTGGCAACCGCGCGACGCTTCGCGTGCGACTGCAGCAAGGTCGAAATCACCGAGGACGAGCAGGGTGAGCCGCTCGATGTGGGTCGCAAGACTCGCAGTATTCCGCCGGCATTGCGTCGTGCACTGGCCGCTCGCGATAAAGGCTGCGTGTTTCCTGGCTGTAATCACAAGCGCTATGTGGACGGGCACCACGTCGAGCACTGGGCGGACGGCGGCGAAACCAAGCTTTCGAACCTGGCCACGCTGTGCCGGTTCCACCATCGCGCGGTGCACGAAGGCGGCATCAAGATGCAGCGTTGCGATGACGGTGCGTGGCGATTTACCAATGCCAGGGGCGAGTCGCTGAATGGTTGCGCGCCGGGACACACGCAGCCGCTGGCGGATTGGCGAGACCTGCCAGCCGTGCATGAAAAGAGCGGCATTAAAATCGATTCCGGTACCGCCACCACCGGCTGGCGTGGCGAACGCATGGATTACGGTATTGCCATCGACTCGCTGCTGTTCAGGGCCGCGGCGGATAAGCTGCAGGAGCGGGGTGGCGCGACTTAGCAGGCACGAGTCAACGGATTCCGTGTATACACTGCGCGGACTGGACCGCAGCAGGGAGGGGGTCTCATGCGGCTGCATCTCGTTCGTGTGATCGTGCTCACCACGGTTGCGTTCCTCGCGCTGGTTCCCCAGCGGCTCTGCGCTGCGCCGGACATTGCGCTGCAGATGACCGTCGATACCGTCGTGCCGACGGCGGGTCAGCCGGTCCAGTTCACGATTACGGCTAGCAACATTGGCGCGGATGCCGCGAGCGGCGTGCAGGTCACGGACCAGTTGCCGGCCGAACTGAAGATTCCAACGGGGATGGCGGCCTTTCCGAGCACGGGGACGTACGACGCTGCGACTGGCATCTGGTCAATAGGCTCGCTGGCCGCGGGCGCCAACGCCACGCTGATCATTCCTGCCGTCGTCGCGGTTGCCACGCAGCCGCCGTGCAGCGTCAATGTGGCGGTAAGCAGCCTCGCCCTCGATACGCAAACATCGAACGATCGGGCGGTTGCGGCGGTGAAGCGAACCGCTGCCGACCGCTGTGTCGACCTTGCGATCAGCGCCAATGGCACCCTCGAGCCTCAATGCAGTGAAGCGCGCCATTACGATGCGTACGTGTACGTGTTCAACGGCGGCCCGGATGCCGCCAGCAACGTATGCGTCGACCTGGGCCAGGCGCCGGCGTCGGTCCCGGGATTTCGTTTCGACAGCGCCGGCTGCACGACCACGCGCTGCACGGTGCCGTCCATCGCCGCCGGGTCGCGAGTCGCGCTGCACGTGACCTCCGACGACTTCAAGAACAACCGGCAGCGGACGGAGACGTTCGCCTTTGCAACATCGAGCAGCGATACCGATTACCTGACGACGAACAACCAGGCCACGGTGACGAGTCAAATCCCGGTATTCGACGACTGCCCGGATCTCGTGCCGAATGACGGCCTGACCATGAGCTGCTTCATCGCCACTGCCGCCTACGGCTCGCCGCTCGAGCCCCATGTCGCGGCGCTGCGTGACTTCCGCGACCGCTACCTGCAACGCACCGCGCCCGGGCGCGCTTTCATCCGCTTCTACTATCGTCACTCGCCACCCGTCGCAGCCGTGATCGCCGAGCACGCATGGCTGCGGTCCCTCGTGCGGATGCTGCTGACGCCGCTGGTGCTGGCGATCGCGTTTCCGCTGCGTGCGCTGATGCTCTTGGCCCTGGCGGCTGCGCTGCTGCTCGCCATGAATCGACGCTCTTGGTGGAGAATCACTCATGCCCGCCGCTGAGCGCCTCGCCCTGCTGGGTTCCGGCGTTTACTTCCTGGTTGGCCTGCTGACGGGCATCTGGAAGTACCGCGGGATGATGAGTTCGCCGACAGGCCAGGCGCACCCCTATGTCGACATCGTGCACCGGGCCGCGCTGATGTACGCGTTCGCCAGCCTCGTCGTCTGGAAGTTCGCGGAACTGAGTCCGCTGGGCGACGGCCTGGAGCTGGCGTCTGTGGTGGCGTTGGAAGGCTACTTCGGTATCGCCATCCTGGTTTACGTCGTGCACGCGCTGCTGCAGGACACGGACAATCAGTTGCGCGCGCCGCACCGTCTCGGCACGGCTGCAGTACCGCGAGTGTTGATCGAGGTGTTCATGTGGTCGCTCATTGCGGCCGAGCTTGGCGGTTTTGTCGTGTTGTTCTACGGCGGGGGAAGGGGCCTGTCGTTCTGGTGACCCACCTTGGGCACGGTGCCCGCGAGGGGCAAACATGGGCCGGAGGGTGCATCCGGCAAGGTGAATGGCCGGGTATCCTGCTGCGACTGCGCCCCGTATAATGACCATAAATAGTGGTCACTATGGAGAACACCCATGAGTATCCCTGCGGCGGTATTCAAGGCCGAATGCCTGAAGCTGATGGATGAGGTGGCGCGGACCGGCCAGCCGGTCGTGATCACGAAGCACGGCAAGCCAGTGGCGCAACTGGCGCCGGTGGCGGCGGAGCCGAAGTCACTGTTCGGCTACATGAAGAACACTGTAACGATCAAGCGCGACATCGTCGTGCCGACCGATGATTCCTGGAGCGCCGTGTCGGGCGTGGAGTATCGTCTCTACGCCCGGGCCGGGAAGAAGCCACGCACACGCCGCGCCGGCTTGAAGAAATGAGCGCGCTGCAGAAATGAGTGCGCTGCTGCTCGATACGCACGTCTGGCTGTGGTACGCGGAAGGCGTCACCGATCGACTGCGTCCGGCGAGCATCAGGAAGCTCGATGAAGCTCGCAAGGGCGGCGGGCTGGTTATTTCGGCCATATCGGTGTGGGAGATCGGCATGCACGCAGCCCGCGGGCGGATTCAGCTCGCCGTGCCGTTGCGGGACTGGGTCGATCGAGCACTGGGTGTGCCGGGTATTCGCCTGGCGCCCCTGGATGCGGCGGTTGCTGCCGAAAGCACGCTGCTCCCGGGCGAGCCGCAAGGGGATCCTGCTGATCGCTTCCTGATCGCGACCGCCCGAACCCATGGACTCGTGCTGGCGACACGTGACGAGCGCATCCTGGACTACGCGAAGTCGGGGTTCCTGCGCGTCGCCAGGATGTAGAACCGTCACACGACCGTCACACGACTGTCGCCGACTCGCGCCTTCCGCAATTACGGATTGACTGCTTCGGCGGTCGGGCCAATGTTGAGCTATCGACGACCCGTCTGTCTGGGGGCAACCACGATGCCATATCGAATCCGGTGGGAAGGGCACGGGGTCTACCGGCGCTTCTTCGGCGTCATCACCCTGGCCGAGTTTCGTGCAGCCAACAAGGAAATGCGCACCGACGTGCGCTATGAGGGCATCCGCTACATCATTTCCGATTACCTGGAAGCCCAGCCGGCCCCGGACATCACCGAACGGGACCTCAAGGCGTATGCAGAGCTCGAACGCGTCTACTTCTACAGCAGCCCGGACACCGTGCACGCGATCGTCGCCACCGACCCGAAGGCCGTGACCCTGGCCCGCTACTACGAGTCGCTCGGCGTCTCGCCTTACTGTGTCGCCGACTTCACGACAGTCGCCGACGCCCGGGGCTGGATCGCGAGCAATCCGCGGCTGCATTGGCTCAGGCCGCCGCAGAGCACCACGGTCGCGGCGGGAACGTAATTGCGCCCTGCTGTGGGGTTCGATCGAACATGACCACGATCATTGCCGACGACGCGCTGGCGCTCCAGCGGTTGTACCACTGGGAAAGGACCGCACCCGAACGGGTGGCGCTGACGCAGCCGCTGGGTGGCGGCGTGGTGCGCGACTACACGTGGCGCGAGGTGCTCGACCAGTCGCGACGCATGGCCGCGCACCTGCAGAGCCTCGGCCTGCAGCCGGGCGACCGCATCGCCATCCTCTCGAAGAACACGGCGCACTGGCTGATGAGCGACTTCGCCATCTGGCTCGCGGGTTGCGTCTCGGTGCCGCTGTTCCCCACGCTGGCGCCCGGCACGATCCGGCAGATCCTCGAGCACAGCGAGTCCAGGTTGCTGTTCGTCGGCAAGCTCGATGGCTGGGACCACATGAAGTCGGGCGTGCCCGAGGGGCTGCCGTGCATCAGCCATCCGCTGGCGCCGCAGGATGCGCAAGAGAACAACCCGCGGTGGGACGACATCGCCGCGAGCACCGCGCCGCTCCAGGGCGAGCCGGTCCGCCCCGGCGAGGAACTCGCTTCGATCATCTACACGTCGGGCACGACCGGCGCACCGAAGGGCGTGATGCACAGCTTCGCGGCGTTCGCGTGGGTGGTGCAGACTGCACTCAAGCGCGTCCCGCTCGACGGCAGCACGCGCATGTTGTCGTACCTGCCGTTGTCGCACGTGGTCGAGCGCGCGCTGGTCGAGCACGGCCAGCTCGCTTCCGGCATGCACGTGTACTTCGCCGATCGCCTCGAGACGTTTGCCGCGGACCTGCAGCGTGCCCGTCCGACCGTGTTCTTCTCGGTGCCGCGGCTGTGGGTCAAGTTCCAGCACGGCGTGCTGGCGAAGATACCGGCTGCGAAGCTCGACCGGCTGCTGCAACTGCCAATCGCCAGGGGCCTGGTCCGCCGGAAGATCCTCACTGCGCTCGGCCTGCAGGACTGCATCTTCGCCGCGGGCGGCGCGGCGCCCATGCCACCGGAACTGCTGCGCTGGTATGCCAGGATCGGGCTGCACATCGCCGAAGGCTACGGCATGACCGAGAATCTCGCGGCCACTCACATCACGGTGCCGGGACAGGCCATCGGCACCGTGGGTCAGACCTACGACGGCGTGCAGTGCCGGCTGGACCCGGCCAGCGGTGAGATCCAGATCAAGAGTCCGGCAACGATGCTCGGCTACTACAAGGAACCCGAGCTGACCCGGCAGGCGTTCACCGACGACGGCTGGATGCACACGGGTGACAAGGGCGCGTTCGACGCCGCGGGCAACCTGAAGATCACGGGTCGCGTGAAGGACATCTTCAAGACCAGCAAGGGCAAGTACGTCGCGCCGGCGCCGATCGAGGAACGGCTGGTGATGCACGCGGCCGTGGAAGCCTGCTGCGTGACCGGCGCCAACCTCGGCCAGCCGATCGGCCTGTTGATGCTCAACGACGAGGCGGTCAGGCAACTGCAGGATCCCGCGGGCCGCGCCGAACTCGAGGCGTCGCTCGCCGAGCTGCTGCAGTCGACCAACCGGGCGCTCGATCCCCACGAGCAGATGGCCTGCCTGGTGGCGATGACCGAGGCGTGGACAGTGGACAACGAGCTGATCACGCCGACGCTGAAGGTCAAGCGCAATCGCATCGAGGACCTGTTCGCCGCCAACTTCGAACGCTGGGCGCACATGGGTCGCGCAATCGTCTGGCACGAGCAGTGATGCCGGCTGGGCGGCCGGTGCGCAAGCGCATAATGACCGCCTCCAGGGCAACGACGGAAATCCGGCATGAGCGACGACACCAAGGCCTGTCCCGTTTGTGGCGAGACCATCAAGGCGGTCGCCATCAAGTGCCGCTTCTGCAATACCGACCTGGCGGCCCTGGCCGCGGCGAAGGAAGCGGAAGTCGAGAAGATGGTCTTCTCGGGTCACCCTGCGGTCATCTACAGCGCGTCGCAGTGGGTCGTCGTGGTGCTCACGCTGGGCCTGGCCTGGGTCTATTACTGGGTGAAGGCCATCGGGACGCGCTACGAGATCACTTCGCAGCGCGTGCGGGTCGAGCGCGGGATTTTTTCGAAGACCAAGGACAGCATCGAAGTGTTCCGCATCGACCACTTCGACCTGCACAAGCCGCTCGGCATGCGCCTGGTGGGGCATTGCCTGCTCGACCTTCGCTCGTCGGACACGAGCTCAGCCACCGTCATCCTGTACGGCATCCCCGGCCTGGAGCAGCTGGCGGATACCCTGCGCGAGTATTCACTGCGTGAGCGCACGCGGCGGCGCCTGACGACCTTCGTCCAGGCGTAGCCGCGCGGCTTCGACTTGAGAAGCTACCTGGACGCGAGCGCCGGATTGCTGATGATGACCTCGACGCGACGATTCTGCTGACGACCCGTCGCCGATTCGTTGCCTGCCGCCGGCGTGCTTTCCCCGGCGCCGAATGTCGTAATCCTGGCGGCGTCGATGCCCTGCCGCACCAGGTACGACCGCACCGAGTCGGCGCGACGCTGCGACAATCCCTGGTTGTAGCTGTCGTCGCCGACGCTATCCGTGTGGCCCTCGATCGTGACCGTGCGGCTCGGGTACTTGCCGAGGAAGGTGACGAGCTGGTTGAGGTTGTTCGCGGTGCCGGGGTTCAGTTCGGCCCGGCCGCTCGCGAACAGGACGTCGCCCAGGGTCAGCACCAGTCCTCGCTCCGTGACTTTCGCCTGCAGCGCGTCGACCTGCCGCTGCAATTCAGCAGTCTCCGCCTCCGCCTCCGCGGTCTCCGCTTTCGCCTCTGCGGTCGCGACGCGAGCGGTATCGGCTTCGAGCGTGCGGGACTCCAGGCGAGCTTCCTGGCGCTGGGTGCCGAGGGCCGCGCGTTGATTCTCCAGCCAGCGGGTTTCCGCCTGCGCCCTGGCGATCTCGACCTTGCGATCGGCGAGGTAGACCCTGTGCGACCCAACCGCCTCATCGGCTACCGGCTGCTCGGCAATGCGCACCGCGGTGTCCGCCTCGTCCATCGCTACCGGTGCGAGTGTGGCCAGTTTGGGGTCGGACTGCAGTTGTATCAGCTTGGCGCGCGCTTCAGCGGCCCCTTGCGGAGCGACCGGGGCAGCCGCGCAGGCCGCGATTAACACGGCCGCCACGGCCGCAGCGATCAGCGACCTGGCGCTGGACAATCCGTGGGTCGTGGAATTCATTTCGCTTCTCCCGTGGTGCGCTGCATCTCGTCGATCAAGGTGCCGGTGCTGCGCTTCATTTCATCATTCACCGCCGTGGCCTTGACCGTCGCGGTCTTCGAGGCCGCGAGTTCCGCCGCCACGCGCGACTCCTCAGCCATTCGCGCCGCTGCGTCCATCTTCTCTTCACGCACGGCGGCGTCAGCGGCTGCGAGCTTCGTGCGCGCCTCGCCCAACTCCACTGCAGCGTGACGGCCGGCATCCGCCTGTTCGGCGGTCGCGATGGCCTGCTGCGCGGCCTGCAATTGTGCGGTTGGCGCCGGCGGCGTCGATGCGCACGCGGCGATCATGAGCGTGCCGGCGAGGCCGGCTGCCACGCGCAGGCGTGGGCCGAAGCGCGTTTTCAATGTCGAGTTCACTGGACTTCTCCGCTTGAGAAAGAGGGGACCGCTGCTGGTGCAGGCAATCCGACAAGATCGACTCTGCGCGTGCGGTCCGTCGCTGTATGTACGCGAACGAACACTAGTTCGCGGACGCTTGCCCCCGGATCGAGAACGCGGGCCGCAGCCGGTAGCTCTTGTGTTCGAAATAGTGCCGGACCCGATCGAGCGGGCGCCGCTGGGGCAGCGCGTTATAAATCTGCTCCCAGGTCGCCATGCGAATCTTTACGTCAAGACCGTCGTTCATGCATCGGTGCGCGACTACATCGACGGAAGATGAATCGGCCTGTCGCACGAGTGCAATGACGATGAGTTCCTCGCTCGCATGTCGCACGTGGAGCGCAAGGGCGACATTGCGCAGCAGCTGGCCGGGGAAAAGGCCCGGCGGCATCGCCAGGATCGCGTTCTGCCTGAAGATTCCCGGGCAGGTCTTGCCGTAGCGCTCAAACCAGGCTTGCGCCGTATGGACGCTTCTCTTCGTGGCAGTCGGGGTGCCGAATTTCGTCTCGAAGAAGACCCACGCCCGTCCCGGAAGGTGGAGGCAACAATCGGGCTCTGCCAGTTGTCTTCCCCATGGTTCGACCTGGATGCGCGCATTCGCCAGCGCCTGCCAGGCACCTGTCCCATGCAGGTCGATGTGACGACCCCATAGGTAGAGCGCGGGTTCTCCTGCGGCGGCTTTGATTCCAGTCAGCGCATGGATCATCGCAGCGAGCTCGCCGGCTTCCTGCAGCGAGCGAAACACGTTCCAGGTCAGTGCGTCCTCGCTCTTCTCCCTGCCCGAGTCGGTACGACTCGGCCTTGTCCCAGTTTCCGGCGAGCGCCTCCCCAACGAGCGTCCTGCCTGCAATGAAGTTGTCGATCGGCCGTTGCAGCATGTACGTTGGTGTCGGGTGAAACCGCAGCGGCGGCTCGCCCACCCAGACCGTGCCGTAGCGAGCCGTCCTTCCCGCGCCGGCCTTGCGCTCCGCCCAGGAGAGCCAGGAGTCGTTGCCCAGCAACGGGCAACGCATGCCGCCGCTGCTGTCCATTTCGCTGGTGCCGTCCGGGCGTGCAGATATAGAACTGACGATCTGCTGATCGAAGTTGGCCCAGCCGTAGGGGAGCGTATCTGAAGTCACCATAGGGGCAGGTTAGTCGCGCTCTGGTTGCGGACGGCTGATTCCAGAATGACGCTAGCGTTTGGTCCTCACGACGTCGGTGCGCAAGCGAACATAGTGGCCGCATTCCTTGAACCCGGCGTGAGTGCGGGCGGGGGTATCCCTGCATCGGTGCCGTTGGAGCGCGGAGCGTGACGCCGCCGGTTCGGGCAAAATGCCAGGTTTACGATCGTTTGAACTGGCGACTGACGCGCTGCGTACATTGAACAGACTCGGGGAATGCAAATGCAGAAGACGATCCTGATCACCGGCTGTTCCAGTGGCATCGGCGCCGCGTTCGCACGCGAATTCGGGAAACGAGGTCACCGGGTCTATGCCACCGCCCGACGCGCCGAGTCACTGGCCGCGCTCGAGGTCGAGGGGGTTCGCGGCCTGGCGCTGGACGTCAACGACGATTCATCCATCGCGCGAGCATTAGACGTCGTGTTGCGCGAGGCGGGACACCTCGACCTGCTGGTCAATAACGCCGGCTTCTCGCAGGTCGGCGCCGTGGTCGACCTGACTCGCGAAGACTTGCGTCGTCAGTACGAAACCAATGTCATTGCGCCGATGGCGGTCACTGGCCAGGCAGTGCCCTTGCTGCGCGCAGCGGTCGCGCAGAACGGCAGCGCGGTAGTCGCCAACGTCGGCAGCATCGTCGGGCTTTTCACGACGCCGTTTGCAGCTGCCTATTGCTCGAGCAAGGCGGCCGTGCACTCGCTCACCGACGCCCTGCGCATGGAACTGGCGCCTTTCGGCATTCACGTGGTCTCGATCCAGCCGGGCGGGGTGCGCTCCAGCTTCGGTGAGCACGCGGAAGCGGCGGTTCGCCTGCCGGAGAATTCGCTCTACAAGCCGGTCGAGGCCGGGATTCGTGCCCGCGCCCAGGCAGGGCAGCAGGGCGCGATGCCGGCAGACGTGTTCGTCGTACCCGTGGTCGACGCGTTGTTGCGCAGCTCGCCGCCGCGCGTCATCCGGGGCGGCACCAACAGCGTGCGGCTGCCGCTGCTGAAGCGGCTGCTGCCGGCGGCAATGTTCGACGCCAAGCTCTCGAAGTTGTTCGGACTCGACGCGCTGCGCTGAACCGTCGGCGGGTCCTGAAGGCTAGCGCCTGGCAGTTTTCCGTCGGCGCGTACGGCCGCGGCGCGGCACGAGTTCCGCGTGCGCGGCGAGCAGGTGCTCGGCGATCCTGCGTGGGTCGGACACGGCGCTGTGCGCGGTGGTGATGCCGAATCCCATCGCGCCGGCGTAGCTCTCCACGGTGATGTTGACACCCATGCCGTGATGCACGATCGACAGCGGCCAGTAACCGGTCATGCGGGCCCCCGCGAAATAGAGCGGCACCTGCGGACCGGCCACGTTGGAGATCACGACGTTGGCCAGCGGGGGGACCAGGTTCCAGAGCATGGCACGCTCATAAATCGACGCCAGCCAATGCAGGATCCAGGGCATGCCGAAGGACGGAAAGTCGGTGGGCAGGATTGCCTTGTTACGGCCGGTGGCTGACTTCGCGGCAGCCGCTGCGTCGCGGATGGCACGCAGGCGTCGCACCGGATTGGCGATGTTCGTGGCAAGACTGACCCGCGTCATGGTCGCCTGCGTCGTGTACTCCGTGTTGCCGGGTTCGCGCAGCGAGATCGGCACCGCAGCAAGCAGCGGCTCGCCCGGCAGGCCGCCGTGGTCGAGCAGGTAGCGGCGCAGCGCGCCACTGCAGATGGCCATGACGACGTCGTTGATCTTCGCGTCGTGCGCCGCGCCAATGGCCTTGATCTGGTCGAGCGGTATCGAGACGCCCGCGAAGCCACGGTCGCCGGTAATGGCGACGTTGAGCGGGGTCCTCGGCGCGAAGACCGACGTTCCGGCAGATTGCGCGGATGCCTTGCTGTCGGCGCCACCGCGCAGGCCGGTGAGGGTCCTGACGATCGCGGGCAGCGTGCGCACGAACTTCAGGTACTGCGCGGCGTCGTGCTTCACCGCCGCTGTGGCCAGCGTGCCCAAACCTGGGTGCTCGCCGTGGCTCGCGAGGCCGGCGACAGCGGGCGGGGGTCGTTTGCCCCGGTGCGTCAGGTCGAACAGGACGCGGGCGAGCAGGACCGCCGCCTGCCCGTCGAGCAACGCGTGGTGGATCTTCGTGTAGTAGGCGGCCTCGCCCGATTGCAATCCCTCGATGATGTACACCATCCACAGCGGACGGGTCCGGTCGAGCAGGATGGAATGCAGGCGACCGACACATTCCTCGAGCTGCGCTTGTGTGCCGGGACGCGGAAGCACCACGCGCTGGACGTGATACTTCATGTCGACTTCGTCGGCCTGCACCCAGACGGGGTTTGCCAGCTGCAGCGGCATTTCGGCCAGCTTGCGGCTCAGCACCGGGGCCAGGGACAGGCGGCGAGCGTAGTGACGCTGCACGAACTTGCAGAAGTCGCCGCGATGATTCGCCGGGAGTTCCAGCAGGCTCAGCGACCCGACGTGCATCGGCGTTGCCGGCGTCTCCAGGTGCAGGAATAAGCCGTCCAGGCCGCTCAACGTCTTCATGGGCTGCGATGCCTCTTGCTCGAGGTTACTAGGATACCTGACGTGAGGTTTCCTCAGGCATTTGTGAGCCGCTGCAGGTCGGGCACGAGCGCATAATTGCCGCGTTCACAGAAACGACGCGGTAACCGGCATGAGCGACGACACCAAGGCCTGTCCGGTCTGCGGCGAGATCATCAAGGCGGTCGCCATCAAGTGCCGGTCCTGCAGTACCGTCCTGCATCCTGTACGGCATCCCCAACCTGGAGCAGCTGGCGGATGCCTAGCGCGAGTGTTCACTGTGTGAGCGCACGCGGCGTCGTCTCACGACCTTCGTCCACGCTTGACCGCCGCTCTGCGGCTCAACCAAGGAAACCATCATGAAAATCCGTTTCGTCGCCCTGGCTCTTGTCGCATTGCCGCTCGTGAGCCACGCCGAGACCCTCGATATCAAGACCGGCGCCTGGGAAGTCACGATCAGCACCGCGATGTCGGGCATGCCGATCCCGAAGGAGGCGATGGCAAAAATGTCGCCGGAGCAGCGCGCCAGAATGGAAGCGTCGATGCGCGCGCAGGCGGGCCAGGGCAAGCCGCACATCAGCCGCAGCTGCGTGACCCGGGAGGACATCGACCGTGGCCTGCTGATGCGCAGCGACGAGCCGAACTGCAAGCGCAAGGTGATTACGCAGAACGCGCGGCACCTCGAGATGGAAGAAGTCTGCACGGGCCCCGAGCCCTCGAAATCCCACTTCAAGGTCGATGCGACATCGAACGAGCGCTACACCGGCAGCATCGACACGACGCGCGGCGACGGCAAGGTGCACGTCGACATGAGCGGCCGCTGGATCGCCGCGACTTGCACGAAGGGCGTCGACGACTGAACCGCGAGGCGGTGGCCCCAAACGCAACGAGCCACCGCAGCGTCAGAGCTTGCTCATCGCAGCGGCGACCAGGTTTCGTGCGTGCGCCTGCTTCATTGCAGCCTGCGCGTCCGCCTTGACGAGCACGTCGTTCTTCACTGCCCAGAATTCGAAAGGACCGGCATAAGCGACTTCCCAAGGCCCAGTCAGGGCGGGATCCGATGCGGCCGGTTCCATCTTGTCCTGACTGGAGTCGACATCGGGGCCGAGGGCCTTGACGACACCCGCGGTCAGATTGGCATGCTCGCGAAACTCCGGATAGCCATCCCGCCAGCGCATCTTGAGCACGATCGTCCAGGGGAGCTTGCCGGTGTAGGTGTATGTGCAGGTGTCGCCATCGACGACCGGGTCCTTGGCGAGCGGAGCCTCGAGCGCCGTTTCGGCCTCGGCACGCGAGACCAGGCTGCACGGGTCGCGCTCCTTGGGGCGTGATGCGTCACGCGCGACGGCAGCAGCGACGCCTGCAGTCCCGTCGATCTTCAGCGGGCTGTCGATGCGCTTCAGGGCGGCGTCTGCGATCGCCGCCGCCTGTTCGAGCGTTGCGTCCGACCCGGCGACGCTCACCGTGACCAGCTGGTCGCCCCGCATGACAATAAACGTGCAGCAGTTGTTCACTTTCGCCTCGTCCCACTCGCCCGTGAGCTCCGAACCGTCGCTGAGTTTGAGCACACCTTTCTTCTGCTGATCCGCGAGGCTTTGCACGGTGCCGTACAACTTCATCGTCTGGGCGCCGCCTTCCCATTCGATCTCGACCTGGACGAAATGGTGATTCGTGCCCTCGTAGCGGCATACGTCGCCGTCGGCGGCGGGACCCCAGCGATCGTTGCTCCTGTTGAACCGGTAAGGAGGTCCAGCGAGACCCGCGCCCAGCGCGGCTTCGACGTCCTTGGACTCGAGCAGGCTGCAAGGGTCGCGCCCAGCATCAGCGGTCGAGGCACCTCCGGAATCCGCCGCCGCGACGGTGCCGTCATCAGTCTCGTCGGTCGCCTTCTTGCTGCAAGCAATCAGCAGGACCATCGCGAGCGAGGCGAGGGCGAGGCGGGATGCTGACCATCCGGTGCATTGCGAGCAAGGCTTCATGGTGTCTCCTTGTCTATGGGCATTTGCGAGCAAGTTCGACGCGCCGGTTGCGTGCGCGGCCCTCGGGTGTCGCGTTCGTCTCGATGGGCTTCGACAGTCCGAAGCCTTGGGCAGCGATGCGGTTCGCGGCCACGCGATAGCGGGCCACGAGGGCGGAGCGGACGGCATCGGCGCGCCGCAGCGACAGCTCGTTGTTGTACGCCGCCGAGCCGATGTTGTCCGTGTGGCCCTCGACCGTGATCTGCCAGCCGGGGTTGGCGTTCAGTGCGCTGGCCACCAGCCGGAGCGCCGGCTCAGACTCCACGAGCAGTTCCGCGCTGCCGCTCTCGAAGTAGATGCCATGCAACTCGGCGCGGCAGCTCTTGTCTGCCAGCCGCGCGGCTACCGTGCCGCCCGCCGCCGCGGCAGTCGCTGGCGCGGATTCGGGCAGGTCGATGCGCGTCAATACCGCGTAGGTCCCCTTGCCGGCCGACCATTTCAGCGTCAATGGATTGGCCGGATCGTCGAGCCACCAGAAGTCCGTCTCGAGTTGCTGGTCGGAGAACTTCAGCAGGCCCCTGGCGTGGACGGCGGGGACCTCGGTACGTGCACCGTTAAGCAGCACCGAAAACTTTACGATGCCGGGTTCAACGCGCTTGAGCGTGCCGCGGTAATAGTGCCTTGCCGTGCCCAGCGACGAAATCAGACCCGAAACATCCAGCGGCGTGCCGGCAGCTGTGCTGCCGGGGGCGGACCGGGGGGCACCGCCGAGCCTCGAAGCCAGGCCACCCCGCGCCTCGTCACTCTCGTTGATACCGAACACGAATGGCGTTTCACCGGACGACTTGAGGCTCGTGAGCGCCCCGGCCGAGCTTTGCAGGAAGGTCTGGCCGGGGAAGAGGTTCGGATCCGCACTGCTGAACAGTGCGTTGAGACGTGTCGCCGTACGCAGATCCTCGGTGCGTACGATGCGCGTGTAGCGCGGCGATTTCTTCAGCATCGCGGCAGCCTTCGGGTCGTTCGGCGCAGCGATGCGATAGCCAAACACCACCTTGTCAGCCGCGACTTCGTCCACGGAGTATACGGTCTCCATGTCGGCGATCGACAGCGAGCCCTCGGTCGTGCTCAGCCCTGCATGCGTAGTAGTCGTCAGCACGAGGCCCTTTGCCAACGGGATCTTCGGGGTTTCGGCAGCGCTCGTCCCTGAGACAGCGCCGGCGATCACGGCGAACGCAAGACAATAACTCCTCACGACGCGCCTTGGCATGCAAGGTTCCATTGATGCTACTTCCCGGTCACTTGACAGGCCTTGATGTCGGGCTCGTTGCGGTACATCTCCTTGCGGAAGACGGTCTCACGCATCGAGGCCATGTCGCCGGCCTTCTTGAGTTGCTCATTAAGGGGCTGGCCGAGCACCTTGGCAATGCCGGGCAGGTCGAGCGACACCTGCGTGTCCACGCCTGCGTTGACCGTGCTGACCAGCTGAAAGTTGCGGCAGGGGAACATCCCGAGCTTGCCCGCCGAGGTGATCGTCGCCGTGGTGACGAGGTCGATGTAGGCGACTGACGACGCGGCGAACAGGTTGAGACCCAAACCCACCCGCGGCGCCTGCACGGCGACGAGTACGGCCGATACACCCACGCTGGAGCCGAGCGATTTCAGCATCTGGGGGATGGTCTTGAGCGTGCCGCTGGTCGTGAACTTGTTATTGCTGATGGAGACCTGTCGGTTGCCGCCGAAGGGAATCTCGTATTCACCGACGAAGGAGTCGTTCTTGGTGGCGAGCGCGGGCTTGGCGATGAAATTGAAAGCCACCTGGAACATCATGGGCAGCCCGCCGACGATCACCGGGATGTTGAAGCGCAGCGGCAACTCGACCTTGAAACTGTTGATCCATTGCTCGCTCTTCTCGCCGCGTCGGGCAATGAACTGGAACTTCAGATTGCCGTTGACGTTGTTGAAGTTGGTGCGCATCAGGGCGAGCGAGGAGTCCTTGATCAGGATGTGGCTGCCGACGGAGAGTCCATTGTTGGTCGAAGTGCCGTGAAACGTGCCCGCGGCACGCAGCCGCAGATCCCACTGGCTGGAGCCGATCTTGAAGAGATCGCGCGTCTTCCCCTTGAGCGGCCCCAGTGGCCCGTCCTTGGCCGTCTTCCTGTAGCCGTCGCTGATCTCGTTCTGGCGCAATTTCTCGTCCGCCCGCTTCTGCGCGTCGGTTTTGTCCTGCATGTTGCGCAGCGCCTTGGCATTGGCATCGCGCCCGGCCTTGCTGGCGGCGTCCATGTCCTTGCGCGGGTTGTCGGTCATCTCCGGGCCTGAATCGGAGAGGTCGTCCTGGTGCAGGCGTGCCGCGAGCGAGAACGCAATGCCGTCCCCTTGCGGGCCGTACTTCGCGTCGATGTCGAAGCCGTGGTAGCCGCTGACCTTATAGGTGTTGAGTCCAAGATCGAAAACCACTTCGGGCGCCGCAGGCGCGGGGGGCGGGGCACTGGGTGGTTCGGTCGTGGTGTCGGTGACACGCATGAATCGTGGCCCGTCGGACGGCGCCATTGCGGTGGGCTGCACGGCCTCGGCCTGTTCGTGCGGGACAACGATCGGTGCCGTGGAGGGAATCGGGTAGTCGAACTCGATATCCGCCTCGCGGAATGCTTCCGGAAGGCTGACACCGGTTGTCACGACACTCAGGTGATCGCCATCGCGCTTAACGAGCGTGACACGGCGCAGGGCTACGCCCCATAGGAACAGAATCTTGCCGGGTGCGAGCGCATCGAGCGAAGGATCCCGGCCGAAAAAGGCGAAACGGGTGCCGTCGGGTGAGACGGAGAGCAGGGTGCGGATGGTGGTGGCCCGATCGACGGGCACGACGTCTGGATTCCACTCGACGTCGAAACGTATCGGTTTGACCTCCTGGACGGTTTGCAGGTAGCGCTTCAGCGTGGCCGGATCGCCGGCGAGCAGTACGATGGGACCGTCTGTCGGCGGCGCCGGCGCTGTTGCCGGCTCCGTTGCCAGCTCCGTTCGGCTGACGGGTGCGGGAGGCTGTTTCTGACCGCAGCCGGACACGGCGAGTGCGAATACGGCCACTGCGCCGGCCGCCCAGGATTCAACGCGCATGACGCCGCCCCCCCCCCATGACTCCAGCGCTTCTTGTACTCCATTTCCTGGTGGACTGGCGTCACGGTGGCCACTGCACGCGCTGCATCGCCTGGCTGACGACGGTCTGGGCGTTTTGCTCGCTCGTGCCGCCTACGTCTTCAGGGATTTTCGCCAGGTCGCCCAGCAGTCCCTTGAACACCTTACCCAGGATTCCACCGTCCGCACGAAAGGCCCGATAGCCGCCGTCCCAGGCGACGGAGAAATCGATCAAATCGACAAGGCGGTCGGTTCAAAGTGTCGACAGTGCGCCGGACATGACGATCCACCGGCTCGTCCCTGTGCAATTTGAACACGTTCTGGCCGGGTTAGAGGAAAGTCCTGCTGACCGGGCGACGCCAGCTTTAGTAGGCTTGGTCAGAGGCTGAGCCTCGCCCTAGCCGCGGGACTAGATCGGACATGGCCACAATCGTCGCCGACCCAGCGACTGTACTACTGGCAAAGGACTGCGCCCGACCGGGTGGCGTTGACGCAGCCGCTCCAGGGTGAGCCGGTCCGCCCCTATACGTGGCGCGAGTTACTCAAGCAGTCGCGACGCATGGCCGCACATCTACAGGGCCTCGGTCCGCAGCATGGCGACCGCATCGCCATCCTCTCAATGAATACGACGCACTGGCTGATGAGTGACTTCGCTATCTGAGTGACGCCATGAGTATCCCGATACCGATGCTCGACCTGATGTTCTTCCTGACGGAGAACCAGGACAACCCGCGGCACGTCGGGGCCACGCTGATCTTCGAGCGGCCGCCCCGCTGCGGCGCCGACTTTCTCGACAAGATCGTCGACGCGTACCGGCGGGCCACCCCGGTGCCGCCCTTCAATCGCATTCCCGTATTGCGCAGGATCGGGTTGCCTGAGTGGCACGAGGTCGACCACCTCGACACGAACTACCATCTTCAGCACAGGTCACTGCCGGCGCCGGGGTCCGATGCGCAGCTGGACGAACTCGTCGCCGAACTGCATGCGCCGATGCTCGATCGCAACCATCCCGGCTGGCAGGTGTACGTGATCGAAGGCCTGGAACGGTACCGGTTCGCCGTCTTCATCAAGATCCATCACTCGCTGGTGGACGGCGAGTCGGGCATTGCCCTGGTCCATCGTTCGCTGTCCCGGTCACCGCGGGACCGGCGCATCCGCACCGTCATTGCGACCAGTCTTCCTGCCGCGGCCCGCGCCGTTCCCACGGACCTGCTGCCGCGTCTCGAGCGCGAGGTGGCGAACGCCGCGCGCACGGCCCTGTCGATCGGCTGGGGATCGGAGCGCGTGCTCGAGGAATGCCTGGCGGGACTGCGCGGGTTCTCGAGCCGGACGAATCGTCCGTTTACCGCGCCACTCACGCCGATGAACGAACCGATCCGCAACGCGCGGGCCATCGCGCACACCGTCCTGCCGCTGCGAGCGATGATGTCGGTAGCGCGCGCCTGGGGAACGACGTTGAACGATGTCGCGCTCTGCGTGCTCGACTCGGCCATGAACCGCTACCTGCGCAGCATTGGCCGGCCGGCCGGCCGCGCGCTGGTCGCCATCTGTCCGGTCTCGCTGCAGGACCGCAAGCACAAGCAGCTGACGACGCAGGTTTCCGCCATCTGGACACCGCTCGGAACGCCTTCCGCCGCGGCAGGCCGGCGCATGCGCGAGGTGATGGCCAACACGCGCAAGGCCAAGGAGCGCGTTCGCACACTGCCGAGGGACGTGGCCTACGCGTATGCGGTGCTCACTTTTGCGCTGGGAGAAACGCTCGCGCTCATTCCGCGCGGGTCGGCAGACTACTTCGTGCCGGCCAACGTGCTGATCTCGAACGTGCGCGGTCCGAGTGAACCGCTGTACCTGAAGGGCGCGCGACTCGAGGCGCTCTGCCCGGTGTCCACGCTGATCTCGGGCATGGGCCTCAACATCACGTTCATGTCCTACGCCGGGCAAGTCACGATCGGCTTCACCGCGAATGCCGTGGCGCTGCCGCATGCCGGCCGCCTCGCGCGGTACACGTGAGGCGTTTGCGACGCTCGCGC
The DNA here is from genome assembly GCA_016704655.1 of Pseudomonadota bacterium. Lineage (GTDB taxonomy): Bacteria > Pseudomonadota > Gammaproteobacteria > Steroidobacterales > Steroidobacteraceae > RPQJ01. Next base: position 272,367 of record JADIZR010000003.1, read on the forward strand.
GGCAGCGCTCGCGGCGCCCTGTATAGTCCTGCTGCGCCAGCACACCTGCTCGATCGGCACCGGATAGCATCGAAGTGTTAGGCGTTCGCTGCTGAACTCTCGGCGGATTCGCGGTGCGCGCGCTGGCCGGGGGACGGCGTCGCCACGAGCCTCGTCAGCCGCGCGAGCCTGCGGCCGGGCGCCCGCCTCGCGCAGGGCGCGCCCCGTGCGGGGGCGGCCGGGGGGGGGGCGCGGCGCCCCGCGGCCGGCGGGCCGGGGGGGGGCGGGCCCCCCCCCGGCCCGCCGGGGCCGGGGGGGGGGCGGCGGGCCCGCCCGCGGGGCCGGGCCGCCGGGGCCGGCCCCGGGGGGCCGGGGGGGGGGGGGGCCCGGGCCGGCGCGGGGGGCCGGCGGCCCGGGGCCCCACACCGCGGGAGAGGGGGGGGGGGGGGGGCAGGATCGCGGGGCGGGCAAGACCAGGTCGGGGGGGGGGGGGGGGGGCCGGCGGGCGGCGTCGCGGGTGCGTCCTTTTACGCCGCACCGAGGACTGAGACGTGGTCGACGGTCCGGTCGGCAGGATTCTTTCACCATGGGCGAGTGAACGTCGACGCGTTGTTCGTTGCCCCAGGCTTCCCGGCACCACCCTCACGCGGGCGCACGGGACTCGTGCTGACCGGTGGCGGCGCACGTTCTGCCTATCAGGTGGGCGTCATGCGGGCGGTGGCCGACCTCCTGCCGCGCGACGCACCGACGCCCTTCCACGTGATCACCGGAACTTCGGCCGGCGCGATTGTTGCTGCCAACATCGCCACGTACGCCGCGCATTTCCGCACGGGTGCCGTGACGCTGGAACGCGTCTGGCGCAACTTCCACGTGGACCAGGTGTTCCGTACGGACGCGCCGATCATGCTGCGCGCCGGTGTCCGGTGGCTGGCGGCCCTGTTGTCCGTCGGACGGCTGGCTTCACCGCCGGACTCGATGTTCGACAACGCGCCCCTGCGGCGGCTGCTCGAACGCCGGATAGATTTCAGCCGCCTGCGTGAGGCGTTGGCGACCGGCCACCTTGATGCGCTTGCCATCTCGGCGGCCGGCTACAGCAGTGCCCGGTCGTTTGCGTTCTACGAGAGTCGCGTGTATCCCGCGGCCGACGCCTCGCCCTGGCCGCGAGGCGTACGGGCCGAACTTGGGATCGATCACCTGATGGCGAGCAGCGCGGTGCCTTTCCTGTTTTCCCCGGTCCGCATGCACGACGAGTTTTTCGGCGACGGTGCCATGCGCCAGGTCGCGCCGCTGAGTCCAGCGATTCGCCTCGGCGCCGACCGGCTGTTCGTCGTGGGCGTGCGGCACGACCACAAGCAGGCGCCTCGCAAACGGGACGCAACAGTGACGCCGAGCTTCGGGAAGCTGTTCGGCTTCATGCTGGACACGCTCTTCATGGATTCGCTGCACGCCGGTGTGGCACAACTCGAGCGGGTAAACCGGCTGGTGGCACAGGCGTCCGTGCCTGACCCCGAGGGGCTGCGTCACATCGACTCACTGGTAATCGTGCCGCGCGCGGACCTCAGCTCCATCGCTGCCAGGCACGCTCGCCAGATGCCGCGGACGGTGCGCGCGCTGCTGCGAATCATCGGCGCCGCCGACAGTGACGGCTCGGAACTGCTCAGTTACCTCCTGTTCGAGTCGGGCTATACCCGCGAGCTGATCGCTCTTGGGTATGCCGACACGATGGCGCGCCGTGACGAGGTGGCTGCACTGCTGGAACCCGGCGTGAGGCTGGGAGCAGGCAACCACCCGACTCGCGGCCGCTACGGCATTACTTCTGCCTGATCTCGAGGTCGTTGCGCACTGCCTTGACGCCGTCAACGGAGCGCGCCAGCTCGCCGGCCCGGGTCTTCATGGCCGTCGAATCGACGAAGCCGGTCAGCTGCACCACGCCCTGGTCCGTTCCCACGTTGATCTGGTGCGCCTTGGTCGTTGAATCTTCCGCCAGCTTCGCCTTCACCGAGGTCGTTACCACGCTGTCGTCGATAACCTGTCCGGCGGTCGAGTCCGTTTTCGCGGCTATGCGCAGGTCATTGCGAACTTCCTTGACGCCCGTGACCGAGCGCGCCACCTTGGTGGCCTGCTCTTTCTGCTGGGTGTTGTCGACGAATCCGCCGAGCTGGACGACGCCGCGATAGGTTTCGACGTTGATCTGGCCTGCCTTGGTGGTCGGATCGTCGATCAGGGCGACCTTCACCTTGGAGGTCAGTACGCTGTCGTCGATGACCTCTCCTGCCGACTGCTGCGTGCGCGTAGAGGAGCAGGCGCTGGCCACCGCCAGCACTCCCACGATTGCGGTGAGCTTCAAAAATCCAAGTTTCATGCTGTTCTCCTGATGTGTGGCACATTCTGGCGCTTATTGCCGGCGCCATCTGTACGACTCCGCACATACGGAAATAGTCGATGGCCTGCGCCACGCTTTGGCGGATGATTGGGTGATCTTCTGCAAAGGAGCGCGCCATGCGATATGTCGTCACCAGCAACAAGAGCGTCGACCAGGCCGTGGCGGATCTCGAAGCGGCCGTGCGCCAGAACGGGTTCGGGGTCCTGCACCAGTACGACCTGAAGCAGACCCTGGCCGGCAAGGGTGTTGAATTGCCGCAGGAGTGCCGCATTCTCGACGTCTGCAACCCAAAGCAGGCGGCGCGTGTGCTGGCAGCGGACATGGGCATGAACGTCGCGCTCCCGTGTCGTATCTCGGTCTATGAGGACGGCGGGCAGACCCGCATCGGCATGGTGAAACCTACGGCCATGCTCGCGAGCCTGTCGGACTCACCGGAATTGAAGCGTGTGGCCGAGGACGTCGAGCAGGCAATCACTCGAATGATCGACGCGGCGAAATAATCGGATGATTCCATTCTCCATCCTCGATCTCGTGCCGGTCACCGAAGGCAGTGATGCGCGCACGGCCTTCGCCAACATGATCGACCTGGCTCGACTCGGCGAGCGCCTGGGTTACCGGCGCTACTGGCTGGCGGAACATCACAACATGCCGGGGATTGCGAGTGCTGCGACGGCCGTGCTGATCGGGCACGTCGCCGGCCACACGTCCACGATCCGCGTCGGTGCTGGCGGCATCATGCTGCCGAACCACGCGCCACTGCAGGTGGCCGAGCAGTTCGGCACCCTGGCGTCGCTGTATCCGGGGCGCATCGATCTCGGGCTCGGTCGCGCGCCGGGCACTGACCAGGCGGCTACCCGCGCATTGCGGCGGTACTACCAGGGCGCGGACGAGTTCCCGAACGACGTGATGGAACTGCTGCAGTACTTCGAGCAGGCCGCACCAGGCCAGCAGGTTCGCGCCGTGCCGGGCGCCGGTGTCGAGGTAGAGGCGTGGATTCTCGGTTCGAGTTTATTCGGTGCGCAACTCGCGGCAGCACTCGGCTTGCCCTATGCGTTCGCGTCGCACTTTGCACCGGACATGCTGGAGCAGGCTTCGGCGATCTATCGTCAGAAATTTCGTCCGTCGGCCCGCCTGGCGAAGCCGCACGTGATGCTGGCGCTGAACGTGGTCGCGGCCGACAGCGACGCGGAAGCGAAGCGATTGTTCACGTCGCAGCAACTCGGCTTCATCAACCTGCGTCGTGGCCGGCCCGGCCTGGTGCAGCCACCGGTCGAGGACATCAATGCGGTCAGTACGCCGGAGGAACGCGTCGGCGTTGATCGGGCACTCGCGTGTGCCGTGATCGGCGCACCTGCGACGGTGGCACGCGGTGTCGAGGCTTTCATCGAGCGTCACCGGCCGGACGAGCTGATGCTGACGGCGAACCTGTTCGACCATGCAGCGCGACTGCGGTCGTTTGAACGGGCGGCCGGCGTGCTGATGTAATTCTGAGTCTTAATAAGTTAATAGTATTCATACACTTATACAGATTTATTAATGCAATTTTTTTAGGCGAGCGGACACGACCTGCACACTGATTAACCACGATGCATCGCAGTATGGCCGGGCAGCACTATCACCCGACGCGGCATTCGCCCCGAGGGAACGATGGTTGTCAGGATCAGTGCGCAATATCGGCCCGCGATGGTCGTGCTTGCCGCGGCCCTGGTGGTCCCAGGTGTGCAGGGTGCGGAATACAAAATCGGTGAGGGCAAGCTCAGCGTCACCGGTTCGACGTACCTCGGCACCGCGCTCCGCACGGATGCGCAGGACCGGAAGCTGCTGGCGGACGCCAACAGTTCCCTGGTCGGGATCCCGGGCAATGCGGTGACGCCGAGTGCCGGTCGTAATGGCGACGACGGCAACCTGAACTTCGATCGCGGCGACCAGGTCGCGTCGGTGCTCAAGGGTTACCTGTCGCTGTCTTACACCTGGCGCGACTACGGGATCGAGGCGAGCGGCCAGGCCTGGTACGACTACGCCAACGCCGACGCGAGCCGGCCGTGGGGCAACGTGCAGAACGATTATGCGGCTGGGCAACCGCTGAGCGATGACGGCGCCCTGGCTCGCTCGAAATTCAGCGGCGTCGCGCTGGACAATCTTTACGGCCATGGCCATCACCAGTTCGATGACTTGTCCGTCGACTGGAAGCTGGGCTGGCAGTCGCTCGACTGGGGCAAACGCCTGACTGCCCTCGGCGGTCTGCGTGATCTCAATCCACTCGACGTGCCTGCCTCGCTGCGTCCCGGTGTCGATCGCGAGCACGAAGCACGGATCACGTTCCCGGCCGTGTTCGGGCGCTTCGGGCTGTCGCAGGCCACGAGTGTCGAGGCGTTCTACCAGCTGCGGTTCGAACCCACCGCGTTGACCGGCTGCGGCACCTATTACTCGTCGCTCGACTTCATGGCCGAGGGCTGCGGCAAGGCGATGTTCGGCAATCTCTCCGACCGGGCGGCCATCGCGACCGGCATCTACGTCAGGCGCACCGCGACGCAGGATCCGTCGGACTCGGGGCAGGGCGGCATCGCGCTCAAACACAAGGTCGATTCGTGGGCGACGGAGTTCGGCCTGTATGCGACGCAGTTCCACTCGCGCGCGCCGTTCTACAGCGGGACCCAGTCCGGACGCGTCGAAGGCCCGCTGTTCCTGCCGGGAGACCCGGGCAACCTCACCCCCACGCATTTTACCGAGTACCCGGAAGACATCCGGATGTTCGGCCCCACGTTCGAATCGAAGTGGCGTGGCGGCATGGTGGTCGGTGAGGTCACGTACCGGCCCAACCAGCCGCTGCAGTTCAACTCGTTTGACGTGATCAGTGCGGCAGTTTCCCGGACGGCACCGTCGCCGTTGCGAGAGAAGGCCGACGCCGTTGCGCCCGGCGGCGTGCTGCGCGCGTGGCAACGTCACGAGGCCCTGCAGTTGCAGTTTGGCGCCACGGGCGGTCTGCCCGATGTGCTCGGCTCCGCCGGCATGAGTTACGGCGCCGAATTCATCTACAAGCTCGTGCCGGACCTGCCGAATTCGTCGGTGATGCGGTTCGGGCGCGCGGAGGTGTTCGGGCAGGGGCCGGTCGACGGAGTGTGCCCGCCGCCCGCGGCACCGGTGTCATGCACCAGCGATGGATACGTGTCGCAGGAAGCCTTTGGCTACCGGCTGCGCGCGGGCCTGAAGTACCCGAAGGTGATCGGTGACGTCGACCTGGTCCCATCGTTCGCGTTCGGCCATGACGTCTGGGGCTGGTCCGGCGACGGCATGATCCTCGAAGGTCGCATGCTCGCCGCGGTGTCGCTGCAGGCCCTGTTCGCGAATCGCTGGTCCGTCACGGTGGCATGGCAGCCGACATGGGGTGGCACCTATAACAACGCGCGCGATCGCAGCACCGCGCAGGCCTACGTCAGCTTCCAGTTTTAGCGCAGCACTCCGCACCGTGCCATGGCGCGCGCATAGAAGAACAGGCTGAAGGCGATGAGCCAGATGACTGCCGTGAAGATGGCGCCGCCGGTTCCCATCAGCGCCAGGCCATCCGTCAGCACGTAACTGTAAAGTCCGGTGAGCACCATCGCGACGATGGACGTGCCGAACAACCAGACGGCCCACGCTTTGCGTAACAGCAGGCACAACGAGCCGGAGCAGGGCGCCCCACACCGCGATTGCCCACGCTGCAACGGCCCAGGCTGGAAATCCATAGAAGTAGGCGAGCTGTTCCGGCGTGAAGTGGCTCATGAGGGACTCGATGCGCAACTGCGAGGCGGAATAGTCGAACGCGCCCATGGCATTCCACAGCAACGACAGTCCGCCCACGATCCACAGATGGCGCGGGACTTTGGTGTTCCACTCGTTCATGGCGATCCCCCTGCTGGTGTTGCGTTATGGTCCGGACTCAGTAGTGTCTCAACGTTAAACGAATAAATTCATCTGGTCATGCGCATCGGACCAGTAGTGTCCGGACGGTAGTGGGCGACGCGCTCGCAAACGATTGATCTCTTTAGGATAACTCGTGATTTTCTCTGGTCTCGATTTCGACTTCGGCAAGCGCTGGTGCGACCCTGCGAAGACCCTGTTCGCGGACGTTCCCTATGCACTCGGCAAGCTGGTTTTCGCACAGTTGACGAGCCATCTGCCGCTGTCGACGCTTCGTCGCTGCATGATCCTGGTCGCCGACGAGGATCTCGTCATTCAGGGGCAGATTGAGGGATCCATCCTGCACACCCGCAGCCTGACGATCGGCTCGCAGGGTCGGGTACACGGCGACCTCCGCGCCCGGCGGATCAGCGTCGAGGGGTCGGTCGAGGGGAACCTCTACGCCCTCGAACGAGCAAGCCTGCGGCCAGGCGCGACGGTCCGCGGTGACATCTTCGCGGTCGAGATCGTCATCGACGAGGGTGCATGCCTGAACGGTCGCATCGACATGGACAACGCACCCACGGTCCCCACCATCAAAGTCCCGCAGCCCGGTTCGATCGAGCCTGACACAAGCGCACTGTCCGCGCCGCCGACAGCACACGTGTGCTCGTTTCCTGAACCACCGCATGTGGCGCCGAGGAGCGAGCGGCAGAATCGCTTGGGCTGATCGCACGTCGCAGGGCGACTCACCCGCGTGAAGTGTTCACGCAGGTCGCCTGACATTCAGTCAGCCGACCGGAAGTCCCGCGCTCAGCCCGGCGCGAGCAGTGATCTCGCGCCGGCTCCCACGAGTCGGTCGCACCCGCACGCACACCGCAGGCGAGAGCGCGGCAAGGAGAGGGCGGCTGCAGCCAGCCGCTCTTCCCTAGTGCTTCAAGTCTTGCTTGACATCACCGACCTTGGCCTGCGCCTTGCCGAGGTTTTTTTCAATCTTGCCCTTGGTCTCCAACTTCTCGTTGCCCACGAGGTCGCCCGTAACTTCCTTGATCTTGCCTTTCGCTTCCTTGGCTCGGCCCTTGATCTGGTCCTTGTTTAAGAACATGACGTGCTCCTGGTAATGCAGGCTGGCAAACGGCCAGCACGTCGTACTGGAAGATCGGACGGTCGAGGTCGCACACCACGAATGGGTCACTCGGGTCGTCGCCGCTGCGGCGATCGTCGCAGCCAGTACTTGAGTGGGTGGGTACCTCCACGGTGCTGCCAACCACAGTCAGAGTATGAGCTTGCTTGCCGTCCAGATCTGTACGCTCCACTACGGATGCGACACCCTGCCGGGTCGTCCGACACGTGAAAAGTGGCGCGGTGGTCGCGCCATCGGACCATGCGTTGAGAATCAGGCGCGTTCCAGGAATTCGCGTTGAAGGACTGGATGGCTGCTCGACGAACCGGGCACCGCACGTTTCGCCAGCCAGCTGATCGGCAAACGCACACCTCGGCAGTTCCACGCCTGTGTTTCCCACCGCACCGACAGGCGGAGGACAGTCTCCGATACTCCTTTCATCGCGTCGGATCATGGCGGCAGGGCAGTGGTCCTTGCTTCGGATGCGCCCAGGCGACGGTATGTGTGATTCGCGTGCATGCGACTCCGCGCATCTCCAAGCATGTGCCCCACCGCATGTCGTTGTGCATCCGCACGCGTGCTTCACGGTCGCTGATGATGCGATCACTCGGAACATTCATTGGAGACGAAAATGACAAGCAACACTCTGGAACGCGAACGGAACAAAACGGCGAACCCGCCTCCGACCGCGGGCGCACTCGGCGCGCATCCGGTTGGAACGGGGCTCGGCGCGGCGGCAGGTGGTGCGGCCGCAGGCGCACTGGCGGGAACGGTGGCGGGCCCGGTGGGTACGGTGATTGGTGCGGTGGCAGGTGCCGTGGCCGGCGGCGGCGCTGGCAACAAGATCGCCAAATCAATCGACCCCACCGTCGAGGAAGCGTACTGGCGCCAGAACTATTCAAGTCGGCCCTACGTGACCCGCGGGGCAACCTTTGACGAGTATGGTCCCGCCTACCGCTACGGTGTCGACGCGTACGGACGCCACGAGGGCCGCTCGTTCGAACAGGCGGAACCCGAATTGATGCGCGATTGGGACCGCGCCAAAGGCACGTCCAGGTTGACGTGGGAGAACGCGAAGCACGCGACCCGTGACGCCTGGCAGCACGCCAGCGACTTCGTTGAACGCGCGACGCCTGGTGACTCTGATCACGACGGGAAGTAGGTCGAGACCGGCAGTCCCTACGGGACTGCGATCCGACGACTGAACAGGAACCATCGAGTGGACACGCGACTCCGGCGCACGCCGGATCAAGCGTCCACTCGGTGTCTGCCCCGTTGCAGTCCACTGGGCGCGATCCGGACGGACGCGCACACGGCCACACCACCGCGCTGCGTGCGGCGTACGATGTCGGCAGGTCGCTGTTGCAGCCGAGGCCATGCGTCACTGTCGCAAGAGGGAAACACTATGTCTGTCGCCAAAATCTCTGAAATCACCTCGACCTCAAAGACGAGCTTTGAGGATGCCGTTGCCGATGGCATCAAGCGGGCGAGCAAGACCATCCGCGACATCAGCGGCGCCTGGGTCGCCGATCAAGAAGTTGTGGTGAAGTCCGGCAAGATCGTTGCGTACAAAGTTCGACTCAGACTCACGTTCGTGCTCGACGACAAAAAGTAGCGCGTTGCGCCGACGTCTCAGGGGTTACATCCCCAGGGACTCAGGCGCCGCTCGAGTCACCGCATGAATCGGCGCAGCGAGTGTTAGACGGACAACAGTTGCGGGCCATCCAGCCGCCCGATGATGTTGCGGATAACCGATCCCATCAGCTGCTGCACGCCGGTCATGCCGACGCTGGCCGACTGCTCCACGACAAAGCCGGCCTTGGCGAGCTTGAGCGGCTTGATGAAGTAAATAGCCGCGCGCGCCGAGCCCCGAACACAATGCGGGCGCTGCGCGGTTTGCCGTCATTGTGCGTGTGGATCGCCTGATGTCGTCCCCTGGCCAGCGACCATCAACGCTTGCCACCAACCCCCTCGGAATCCACGCCCCGGCGCGATCCGCGACCGCGCCAGTTCGGAGCGGTGCCTCCCATCGGCGACTCGACGTGTTCGGTGACGCACGGAAGCGCAAGCCGCGACTCCCTATGCTTTTCCCCAAAGAGCGCGTCATGCACGATACCAATCCAAAGCTTGTCGACCCGTCAAACCAGCTGCAGCTGGAGCTGTCGAGGTGGGAGACTGAGGGCGGTGCAGTCGGAGGTCCACCCGAAGGCGGATTTCGAAGGGAAGCCTCTCCGCTTACGCGTCACAGCGCGGGAAAGTCTGTTAGGCACGTCGCGCGTACCCGCTCAAACCTGCTCGAGAAATGGCGGTCACTATTTCACCGCGGCAGCCTTCGAGGTCACCACGCCGTGATGACCAACTGGGTTGTGAGTCGGTTCTCTGGCGGTGATGATGAATACCGTTTCCTCCGCCGTTAGCCCGGCCACGTGGATCAGCAGACCCGCGCCAAGGGCTGCTCTTGCGCCGAGTTCCCGCTACGGCCAGAGGCTGCACAGCAGTTTTCGGCCCCACCCGCTGCTGCGGGGTGCGCATTTGCAAACCATGGCATCCTTGTTGCGGCCTGCCCCGAAACTGGTTCTACGCTGCGAACGACTGGAATTGCCCGATGGCGATTTCCTGGACCTGGGCTGGAGCGGTGATCACAACAAGACGGGGCCGCTGGCGGTGCTGGTCCATGGTCTGTGCGGCGGCTTTGAATCCAAGTATGCGCGGGGCACCGCCTGCCAACTGATTGCCCAGGGCTGGCGCACGGTGATTCTTCAATTGCGCGGCGCCGGGCCGGAGCCAAACCGGCTGCAACGGTGCTACGACCAGGGAGACACGGAGGACCTCCGCTACTTCTGGCACCTTTTGCGTAACCGCGAGCCGCACGCGTTCATCGCTTCCGTCGGCTGGTCGCTGGGCGGTAATGTCACCCTGAAGGCGCTGGCGGAGGAGGGCAATGCGGCGCCGGTCGATATCGCTGCCGCGGCCTCTGTGCCCTTCGACATCCGGCCATGTGCTGAACGGTTGCGCACCGGGTTCTCGCGCCTTTACCAGAAGCGCTTGCTCGACGATTTAAAGAGCGCTCTGCGACGCAAGCACCTTCACCTCGCACCTTCGCCATTGGTGAATCTGGCCGCCGCACTGGCCGCACGCGATTTCATCGAGTATGACGAAGCCTACACGGCGCCGCTGGCAGGCTACCGCGATGCGGAGGACTACTACACGCACTCCTCCTGCGGCCGCTTATTGCGGAATATTCGTTGCCCGACTCTCGTCGTGCATGCGCTGGATGATCCGTTCATGACGGCCGACATTGTTCCCGCGCTGGATGCGCTGGCACCCTGTGTGACGCTTGAAGTGGCGCAGAGTGGAGGTCATGTTGGGTTCGTCAGCGCGGGTGCTCTCGGGCTGCCGTATTGCTGGCTCGAGCGCAGGCTGACGGCGTATCTGCACGACGGTTACAAGGGTCGAGTTGGCGCGCACGTTCATCCCGTCGCAATCCAGAGCGCAGCGCGGGGTCGCAGCCAGAGCGACTTTTACCCGGCCCCCGCGACTACCTTGGGCCTCGCCATGGCGACCTCGACCTGACGGGTCGCGCCGATCAGCGACGCGGTTAGACGTGCTGGCCGCAGCCGGGGTTGGCCAGCGCGCCAAGATGCGCGGTGGGATCGCGAGCGCTCTCGAGCGTCGTGAGCACCGCATTCGTCTTCGTGCGCAGCTCCGCTGAGTGATAGAAGCGCAGGAACGGCTTGGCCGAGGAATCCGACCCTGCGGCAACCGGCTTCGCGGCCGCTGCGCGCTTCGCGGCAGGCTTGCGCTTAGACGCGGTATTCATGCTCAGCTCGCATACGAGACAACTTCGGCGTGCAAGTGGGCTGCCGCCGCCGGATCAACCGCTGCACGACTGACGAGCGCCAAGGCGCCGGCCTGTTGCTCCGGGGTGGCGGACGCCTGCCCGTGCACGGCGACCGCGTACTCGCTCAGGTCCTGCACGAACACGCCAAACATCCGATCGACGTGGCTCTCGTCGAGACCTGCGCAGGCGGCGGTGGTGCCGGTGCGTGTCCCACCCGGTGCGCCGTCGATGGCGAGGGCAGCTGCTTCCGCGGCCAGTTGCGCATAGACGATCTGGGTGAAGATCTGCCCGACGTTGAGCAGGAAATCGAGGTCCTTGGCCTGCTCCCCGCGCGGCGGTGCCGTGGCCATCAGGTGTCCGAATGCCTGCACCTGGCCGATGAAGGTCGCCACGTTCGGCAGCGTCGAGAATCGTGCAAAGGCACCGCGCCAGTCCGGGAAGCCGATGCGCGACAGGCCGCTCGCCGGCCCCTGTGCGAACAGGAACGTGTCATCGGCGGGGTCGAGCCGCACCGGCACCGGGGCACATTGGACGCCCTGTCCAGCGCCGGCCGCGGCAAAGGCCGGCAGGAACTTGAGCACCAGCGCTAGATTGACGTGGACGGTCCCCTCCAGTTTCGGCAGCGTACGGATGTGCCGTGTTGCCTGCTCGAAGTACGTGTCCTTCTCGAATCCTTTCGCCGCGATCACTTCCCACAGCAGATCGACCACCCGCTCACCCTCGCTGGTGACCTTCATCTTGGCGATGGGGTTGTAGAGCAGGAAGCGACGGTCTTCGGGTGAGGCGCTGCGCTCGTAATCCGAGCACCGCGCGCTGTAGAGCTTCATCGCGACCAGTCGAATGTAGGCGTCGGCGAGCAGTCGCCGCACGTGTGGAAAATCGGTGACGCGCGTGCCGTAGAGCACCCGGCGGTGGGCGTGCTGGATTGCCTCGACGAAGGCATGCTCGGCGATGCCGAGGCTGGCCCAGGCGAGCTGCACCTTGCCGACATTCACGGTGGCGAGCGCCGCATCCCATGCAGCCTTGCCCGTGTGCAGCACGTCGGCCGGGGTCACGGGGTAATCGGTGAGCCTGAATTCCGACACATACATCTGGCCGCGCACGACATTCTGCACCAGCGTGTATCCCGGATGCTTTGGATCAGCGAGGAAGAACAGGTAATCATCGGCTGGATTGGCCGACGGTCCCTCCGGGCGCTGCACGCGGCCGAACACCGACACGCGGGCGGCGCAGTTCCCGTTGCCGATGTAGTACTTCTCGCCGCTGGCGCGCCAGCCGGCGCCGTCCGGGATCAGCACCATGTCGGTGGAATAGATATCGGCCCCGTGTTCGCGCTCCGAAAGTCCGAACGCGAACAGTCCGCCCTGTGCGAGCAACTGGCCAACCAGACGTTTGGCTTCCGCATTCCCGCTCGTCCAGACCGGTCCCAGACCCAGCACGGTGACCTGCCAGGCGTACCAGTGCTCGAGCGAATACCAGGCCAGCAGCTCGCTCAGGTCGTTGTTGCGTGCGGTGTCCCAGCGGGCCGTCGTTGCATCGCTTCCGCCGGTCAACGTTCCGACCGCGGCCGGCGTGCCGAACCGGGCGAAAATGCCTTCGCGGACGATCATCTCCAGGAAATCGTCATACCAGGTCGCGTCGTGGCTTTCCGCTTTCAGGGCGGTGTGACCCTTGGCCTCGAAAAAACGGCGCACGGCCAGCAGTGCGCGACGAGTCGGCTCGTCGTAATGAGCGGCGTCGTAGGGGGAGGGATGGAAGAGCAGCATGATGCAGTGACTCCGGGCGGCCGCAGGGGCGGTTGCGCCGATCTTGACTGCGTCGAGTCTACGCCGCCGATCCGTATGGGAGCATTAGTGCGGTACGCCGCGGCAGTCGGGCGCGATACGCGTCGCCGTATCTTTACCTGCTTAAGTGCCCTACCACCCGCCGCACCTGCGCGCCGTGGCGGTGCTCGAACAGATAAATCCCTGCCACGTCCCGAACGCCGGCACAGCGAGCACGAGGTGTGCTGCACGAACAGCGTCACCAACCCTTCCACGATCCCGCTCTCACGGACGAAGCGCACGACCTCCCCGGTGAACTCGTAGAGTCCGGGTCCGGACGTCCGCACGCTGAATACGGTCTGCATTGAAGTCTCTCGTGCCGGAATCTGCAGGGGCGGAGCGTGCCCTGACCAATCGACCCGGCTCGCGCGCTACGAGCCGTCGTCACCCGCTGCCGCGATCCGCGCCTCGGCCGCCCCCAGCATCGCCTTGAAGCGCGGATCCCCGCGCAGCGGATCGAGATCCGGGTCCACCTTGGTATGGTTCAATCGATCAATGTGGGCGGTGTCGAACACCGGCCCGAGAATCTCAATTGCAGCTTCGTCTCGCTTCAGCACGACCAAAGCGCAGGCGAAGTTGTAGCGCATGTTCATGTTGTCGGGATCGATCAACAGGGCGCGGTTGATCCACGCCATGGCGCGGTCCGCTTCGCCGAGGCACGCGAGCGCCGCGACGCCGTAGCCCATCGCGGCCCCGTTGTTTGGATCCTGCGCCAGGATCCGCTCGGCGCGCGCCAGTGCAACGTGCGCTGAGCGTGTGACGCCCTGCATGTCACCTACAGCTCCGTAGCAGGTGAGCAGCATACTGGGGGAATTGACGTCGGTCTCCATGAGTGTCATCGCTTTCTCATAGAAACGAATCGCCTCGCCCAGTCGCTGTTGCCGCACCCGCAGGTAGGCTGCGGACTTGTTGACTTCATAGGACTCCGGATCGAGCCGCAGCGCGACCTCGATCTCGGTCGACGCATCGTCGTGGCGACCATACTGCGACAGCACGCGGGCCTTGACTGCGTGCGCTTCTGCCAGATTCCCGTCCAACGCGAGCGCACGTTCGGCCGCGGACATCCCGTCGTCCCCGCGCCTCCCATGGGCGAAGTGCAGCAGCATCTGCCCGAGCGCCATCAATGCCCAGGCGTGCGCGTAGCTGGGGTCGATCTCCGTGGCTCGTCGGCACAATCGGACGCTGGCCTCGGCACGCCTCGGATCCTGCTCGATGCCGGTGGCGTAGTTCTGGCGCGCCATCAGGTACAGGTTGTACGCCTCGACATTGTCCGTGCCGCGCTGCTCGATGGCCTTTTTCTCCTCCGGCAGCAGCTTCAGTTTCAGCGCATTGACGATCGCCTGCGAGATCTCGTCCTGCAGGGCGAAGATGTCGTTGAGGTCACGATCGTAGCGCTCGGCCCAGACGTGGTTGCCGGTCGAACTGTCGATCAGCTGGGCCGAAATGCGTACTCGCTGGCCAGCTTTACGCACGCTGCCTTCGAGGATGTGGCTGACCTTCAGCTGCCTCGCGATCAACGGAATGTCGACTTGTTTGCCCTTGAAGCCAAAGGCGGTGTTGCGCGCGACCACGGCAAGCGCCGAGACCTTGTTCAGGTCCGTGATGACGTCCTCGCTGATGCCGTCACTGAAATACTCCTGCTCTGCATCGCCGCTCATGTTTGAGAACGGCAGGACGCAGATCGCGACGCGTGGAGCAGCGACGGCGGAGGTGGGCACCGCAGGGCCGGTGCCAGCGCTCACTGCCTGAGACGCGATCTTGCGAGCAATGATGGCGCCGAGCGCGCGCAACAATTCCTGAACCTGCGGGCTCTGCGCATCCTCCCCCCAACCATCGAGATCGGTAGTGTGAATCGCGCGCACGTCGATGGGCAGTTCGGCGCCGTCAAAGCGCACCGGGACCAGGACGCCGCGGTCGGCGGCGTCGCGCGCTTCGCCGCGAACCCAGCGCGATTCCACCGAGGTTGGCGTCCAGACGACGACGACGGCGGCGGCGGTCTTGAGCGCGGCGCTGATCTGGCGATCGAATTCCTGCCCTGGCGAGATCTCAGGGTCCCACCACACGGACCAACCCTGCGCCTCAATCGCGGCTACGAGCGGGGCCACTCGGGACTTGTCGGTGCGTGCGTAGGAAACAAAGACATCAGCCATGCGTCTTGAACCTCAACCCCGATTGATCGCAACCCTTGGCGTGCGGGGCAGGTAGCTTAACCCGGTCGCCTCGACCTCAACTCAATCCTTCCACCGCAGAACCCACGCCCAGGCGCGATCAGCGATCGCGCGAGCAGGAGTCAGCCTGCGTCTGCCCTATTTCCTGCCCGCGCCTTTCAACTTGAGCATGGCCTTCACCCTCGCCCCTTTGGCTTCGAGCGAGGGCCGCAGCCACTCCTGCATCCAAGGGAAGGTCGCGGCCAGTTTCGCGAGTACCAGCGTGGAGCGGGGGAGGGCACGCTCGCGCTTGCGATCGATTGCGCAGGCGACGATCGCATCGGCCACTTGCTCGGCCGTGAGGATGGGCTGCGAGAACACCAGGTCCGGCACGTGATCGAGATCGTCGAGCACGAAAGGCGTCGAAATGGGACCGGGCGAGACCACGCAAACTGCCACGCCCGCCTCACGCAGTTCTTCCCTGACAGCAAACGTGAATCCACGCAGCCCCCACTTTGACGCACAGTACGGCGCCTCGTAGGGCAACGGCACGTGGCCGGCGATCGACGCGACGTTGACGACCACGCCCCGTGACTGGCGCAGGTGCGGTAGGGCGAGTCGCGTCAGCAGCAGCGGCGCCTTCAGGTTCGCGTCGATGACGGACGCGATGGCGTCCGGTTCGAGGGTATCGAGCGCACCGCGAGCATTGGCCGCCGCGTTGTTGACGACGATGTCGATGCGACCACACCTGGCGACCGTCGTCTCGACGAGGTTGCGCAAGTCGCCGAGTTGGCTGACGTCGGTGGGGACCGCGATCCCGCCGATCGCCTTGGCCAGTGCCGAGAGCTTGTCGGCAGAGCGCGCTGCCAGCACGACCACGGCACCTTGCTTCGCGAACGCGCGGGCCGCCGCCTCGCCGACGCCAGAGGACGCGCCAGTGACGATCACGACTTTGCCTGCCAGCGATTCATTCATGGGTCTTTCCTTCGCAGCTGTCATCACGATGATTCAATCAGCCGCCGTGACCCGCGGCAAGGCGATGATCCGGGGGATTAAAGTGCTTATGGCTCCTTGTCGCGGGGGCGCGCCGGCACCGGCCGCGGACCAACGCCATGTTGGAGAAGAATCCCTGGTCGCAGTTCTTCAGGGGCTACTGGAGCCCGGCAGGTCGGTTGGAGGGGTGATGGGAATCGAACTCACGTTGGTGGTCAGGACACGCTCAAGGTATGGCCACTTCCGGGAATCGATCGCGGGCCCGTGAAAGACCGTTAGTGATCAACCATACCGTTCCCGAAAGCGGACTCTCTACGGGGATAACGCTGGCAAGTTCTAAGCCTTGCGGAGGCGAGATTCAAGTTCCTTGGCCGCGGTGATATCTATGAAGGTGATAACCACACCCTGAATCACATTGGAGAGTGTTCGGTAGGGCTTGATTCGGACCATAAACCAGAGTCCGTCGGTGGTCGTGATCTGCTTTTCAGTGAACGTCAAGGTGCGCAGCGTCTGCTTGGCATCGTCGTTGAGCTCCGGGTAGATCAGCGTGCTGGCCAGTTCGGTCAGGGGTCTGCCGATATCGCTTTCACGCAAGTGGACGATGCGCGAAATCTGGTCGGTGTAGCGCCGGACGTTCAAGGCGCTGTCCAGGAACAGCGTGGCGATGTCTGTGCTGTTGAGCAGGTTCTGCATGTCGCTCTGCGCCAGAGCCAGATCATCGAGCTTGGATTGCAGCTCGCCGTTGAGCGTCTGCAATTCCTCGTTCATCGACTGCGACTCTTCTTTGGAGGTGGTCAGTTCCTCGTTGGCCGACTGCAGTTCTTCATTGGTCGATCGCAGTTCCTCGTTGGCCGCCTGCAGTTCCTCCGCCGATGCGCCCATCTCCTGCCGCAACGCATGTATTTCGTCCTTGCAGCGTTGCAGTTCCTCGGCAGTGACCGCGTCGATCGCGCCGGCCTTCCCGCGCCTGCGCTTCGCAGGCTCGATGACCTCACGGAAGACGATCATGACCAGTCCGGCCAGAGACTTCGGCTCCTGCATGGCCTTGACCGTCACGTTGACTGTGAACTGTGCGTCATCGCCCAACCGCAGGCCTCTCAACTCGACGGTGCCCCCAGCCCGCAGCACCTGGCGCAGTCCCGCCGCGATCTGCGCCCGTATGGCCGGGCGTGCCATCACATGAATATTCCAGTTGGCCTTGCCCGAGGCCGGCTCCATATATTTGCTGACGCTGCCGTTGATGAACACGACATCGCCCTGTTCATTGACCAGTACCGCGGCAGGAGAGAACTCCTGCAGCAGTGCTTGTTCTGCATGGGTCTGCAGGTTGGGGGATGGGCTGGCCGGTTGCGACACTTTCGACTCCTTGGGAAGCCGGCTCGGGAGCGGGCGAGGGATGACGGGAAATTCCACTGACCCGACACTGAGCGCTGACTCGTTGCGCCAATAGAGCCTAATTTTCTGACTGGCCGGCGTGAACAGCGCATTCGATCCGCCGACGGTCTCAGAGCCCCCAGAAGCAGAGCACCCCCGGGCGCAGGCTGTAGCTGTAAAGGGGCATCAAACGCCTTTGCAAGGTGGCGTTGAAATAGATCAGCACGTTGCGGCAACACAGCAGGTCCAGCCTGGTGAACGGCGGGTCAAGGATCACGTCGTGTTGGGCGAACAGCACCATCTCGCGGATCTGCTTGTCGATCAGGTAGCCATCGCCCTGGGTCGAGAAGAATTTCGCCAGGCGCGCCGGGTCCATGTCGGCCGCGATCTTGGCCGGGTAGCGGCCCTTGCGAGCGGCGCTGATCGCATCGGCACTCAAGTCGCTGGCAAAGATCTGGACCGATTTGCCCGCTGCCGCCGGCAACTCGGCGATCACCTCCCTGAAGATCATCGCCAGAGAGTAGGCCTCTTCACCTGTCGAGCAGCCGACGACCCAGGCCCGCAAGCGGTTGCCTTCGGCGCCGCGCGTGAGCAAGACCGGGAGGATGGAGCCCTTGAGTTCCTGCCAGACCTCGAGATCGCGAAAGAAGCTGGTCACGCCGATCAGCATTTCCTTAAAGAGCAGATCCAGCTCCTGCGGGTTCTTTCTGACGAAGCCTTCGTAGTCGGCTTTGGTCGCCAGGCCATGCACGCTCATGCGGCGCTGGATGCGTCGCCGCAACGTGCTGGGCTTGTAGTCCGACAGATCGTGTTTGCTGCGGTCGCGAACCATTTGGAGGATCGACGACAGTGCTTGCGCGTTGCTTTCGTCACTACCAGGGGGCAACAGCGCCGCGGCCTGCCGATCGGCCGTGACGCGCAGGATGTGACTGGGCAGTTCGGCTGGCAGGCCGACGATGTCGACGCAACCTGCGGCGATGGCGCTCTTGGGCATCGAGTCGAACTGCGCCGATTTGGGCGACTGCGCCAGGGTCAGACCGCCCTGCGACTTGATGGCCTGCAACCCCAGCGTGCCGTCGGAGCCCATCCCCGACAGCACCACACCGATGGCCCGCTTCGCCCTGGTCGCGCGCCAGCGAGGAAAACAGCAGATCGATGGGCAAACGCAAGCCGCGCGGCTGAACCGGCGGCGCAAGGTGCAACAAACCAGACATCAGTGTCATGTCACGGTTGGGGGGGATGACATAGACGACATTCGGCTCCAAACGCATCGCCTCAGCGGCTTCGACCACCTCCATGATGGTGTTTCGCCGCAGCAGTTCGACCAGCATCGCCTTGTGCGTCGGGTCCAGGTGCTGGACCACTACGTATGCCAAGCCGCTGTCTGCAGGGATCTGCGCCAGAAACTGCTCAAGCACGGCCAGCCCGCCAGCCGAGGCGCCGATGCCGACCGCTTGAACCGCGTTACCCACGCCCGCGTTATTGCCTTTGGTTGGTGTGGAGCTCATGGTGGAGTATGGCAGCGGGACCCGGGGTCACAAGTAGTACGAACGCTTCGGTTGCTCACCTCAAGCGGCGAGCCGGCCGGCGCGGCGACCCTGTCCCACACGGCCAGACCGCTCAAATGTGTGCGCCACACCTGCAGCGTCTCTGTTTCACTCGACGGAAAACTGCGGGCAATTCTCGCTCTGGACACCCTGCAGGCGAAAATATGTTCGTGCTGAGAAAGAGGTTTTTCAACAGAATAGGCCGACAACGGCCGGTTGGACCACGGCCACAAAGTGGCCGTTCACCATTCTGTACGGGTCGTACGGACTTTGCATTCGGTGAGCGAGACCCGCTTCCGTACGGACTCTATTTCCCCGATCATCGAGTTCCGCACGGCAACGGCCACCACCCAAACAATATACATATCACGTACGCCGTCCGGGTCCTTCTTGCCGAACCGGCTTCGAGTTTGGTTATGGAAAGGTGCCGCGGCGCGCAGGCCGCGCGCACATTCAACCGCTGTTGCGCAGTCCCGCTGCGATGCCGTTGATGGTCAGGTGGATGCCGCGCCGGCTGCGATCATCCTTGTCGCCCGCGCGATAGCGGCGCAGCAGCTCGATCTGGATGTGATTGAGTGGATCGAGGTACGGGAACTGGTATTTGATCGAGCGGGCCAGCTGCGGATTGCCGGCGAGCAACTCGTCGGTTCCCATGATGCGCAGCAGGGCAGACTGCGTCGACTCGAGCTCCATCCG
>JADIZR010000004.1:0-175000 GCA_016704655.1 Pseudomonadota bacterium
GCCCCTCAACAGCTGGCCGGATAACGGCAACCTCGACAAGGCGCGCCGCCTGCTCTGGCCGATCAAGCAGAAGTACGGCCGCAAGATCTCGTGGGCTGACCTGATGATCCTCGCCGGCAACGTCGCGCTCGAATCAATGGGCTTCAAGACGTTCGGCTTCGCCGGCGGGCGCGAGGACATCTGGGAGCCGGAACAGGAGATCTACTGGGGCATGGAGAAGTCCTGGCTGGCCACCAGCGACAAGCCCGGCAGCCGTTACGCAGGCGACCGCCAGCTGGAGAACCCGCTGGCTGCGGTCCAGATGGGCCTGATCTACGTGAACCCGGAAGGTCCGGACGGCAACCCGGATCCGGTGGCCTCGGGCCGCGACGTGCGCGAAACCTTCGCGCGCATGGCCATGAACGACGAAGAGACGGTGGCGCTGGTGGCCGGCGGCCACACCTTCGGCAAGGCTCACGGCGCAGGTGACCCCAAGCTGGTCGGCCCCGAGCCCGAAGCAGCTCCGGCATCGAAGAGCAGGGCCTGGGCTGGATCAACAAGTTCGGCAGCGGCAAGGGCGTGCACACCACCACCAGCGGCATCGAAGGCGCCTGGAAGCCCAACCCCACCCGCTGGGACAACGGCTATTTCGACATGCTGTTCGGCTACGAGTGGGAACTGACGAAGAGTCCTGCCGGCGCCCACCAGTGGGTGGCGAAGAACGTCAAGCCGGAGCACATGATCCCGGACGCGCACGATCCGTCGAAGAAACATCCGCCGATGATGACCACGGCCGACCTGTCGCTGCGCCTCGACCCGGCCTACGAGAAGATCTCGCGGCGCTTCCACCAGAACCCGCAGGAGTTCGCCGACGCCTTCGCCCGCGCGTGGTTCAAGCTGACCCACCGCGACATGGGTCCCATCGCCCGCTACCTGGGCCCGCTGGTGCCGCAGGAAGTGCAGATCTGGCAGGACCCGGTCCCCGCCGTCGATCATCGTCTGGTCGACGAGCAGGACATTGCCGCCCTGAAAGCCAGGCTTCTCGCGTCCGGCCTGTCCATTTCCCAACTGGTGACGACGGCCTGGGCGTCCGCGGCGACGTTCCGCGGCAGCGACAAGCGCGGCGGCGCCAACGGCGCGCGCATCCGACTCGCGCCGCAGAAGGATTGGGAAGTCAATCAACCGGCCGAACTGGCGCAAGTACTGCAGAAGCTGGAAGGAATCCGTAAGGACTTCAACGGCGCGCAGCCTGGCGGGAAGAAGATCTCGCTGGCCGACCTGATCGTCCTCGGCGGCTGTGCAGCGGTCGAAGCCGCTGCGAAGTCGGCCGGCCACGACGTGAAAGTTCCGTTCTCGCCGGGGCGCATGGACGCTTCGCAGGCACAGACCGACGTGGAATCTTTCGCCGTACTGGAGCCAGTGGCGGACGGGTTCCGCAACTACGCCCGCAAGGGGCTCGAAGCATCTGCAGCAGAGCTGCTGGTGGACAAGGCGCAACTGCTGCGACTGACCGCGCCCGAGATGACGGTCCTGATCGGCGGCTTGCGCGCCCTGAATGCGAACGTCGGCCAGTCAAAGCACGGCGTCTTCACCACGCGGCCCGGCGTACTGACCAATGATTTCTTCGTGAATCTGCTCGACATGCGCACGAAGTGGCAGAAGTCCGCGGCAGCGGAAGGCGTGCTGGAGGGTCGCGATCGGGTGACGGGCGAGCTCAAGTGGACGGGTACCGTCGTCGATCTCGTCTTCGGTTCGAACTCCCAGCTCCGGGCCCTGGCTGAGGTCTATGCCAGCAGCGACGCGCAGCAGGCGTTCGTGCGCGACTTCGTCGCGGCCTGGAACAAGGTCATGAACCTGGATCGTTTCGACCTTGCTTAGTGCCCGAGACAGGAACGAGCGCCGTGCGCCTCACGGGTCGAGGTGCTCGTTCCTCGGCCAGGCCGAGGCGTCGATCGTCGCGCGGTAGGCGTGCCACGTTGCGTGCCCGATCAGGGGCAGCGTGATCCCGAGCAGGGCCATCACGAGTGCAAACCCGGCGCCCCGCTCGCGCCCGAGCAGCAGCAGCGCGAAGCCCGGGGACACTGCGACCACGATGAGTGCCGCCCACACGACCATCGCCGGCTTGTTGCGCAGTACCGCGTTGATGCTGCTGACCACGGCCGTGACCGAATCAGCTTCGCGATCGACGAGCATCGGCAACGAGAACGCAGCGGCCGCGAACACGATCACCGCGAAGATCGAGCCGACGGCACTGCCGATGCCCAGGAACTGGAGGTAATCGGTCCAGTCAGGTGACGTCATGTCGACGGGGAAGAAGATGTGGACAGCCGAGGCTGCGCGCCACCAGACCAGGAACACGATCATCAGGATCAGCGCGAAGACCATCAGGTTGCCGAAAGCACGGCGCCCCACGACCAGACAGCGCCGCAGCGATGGCTGCCGTCCACGCTCGATCTGTTCGCTGATGGAATAGGTGCCTACGGCGAGCAGAGGCGCGAGCAGGATGAAGCCGGACACCAGCGCCAGCAGCTCGAAGTAACCGCCGAAGCGGATGGCGATGTACGCGAGCGCCCAGCTCAGCAGGACGACGACTGCACCATAAGTCAGGCTCTGGCGCGGCGCGGTCTTGAAGTCACTCCAGGCAAGTCTCAGCCAGCCAATGGGCTCCCAAGTGCCGAGCCTGCGGCAGGGCGCGACGAACGGCAGGGCGTTCGTGTCGTCAGCTGTGGTGGCGACGGTTGTGGCGACGGGCGCATCGGTTGGCGCGTCACCTGGCGAAGCTTCGGTCATCATCGGCTGTTCCCCCGAATCAGCGATGACACCTTTTACTCCGTCTCCCGCAATGGCGGGAGAGGGCCGGGGTGCGGGGGACGCCGGCTCGTCACCCGCTTCGCACACGCGACCCGGCGTACACGCGAGAAGAATGCTTCAGCCGAGCAGCAGCCGATCCGCTTCGGGGTCCACTTCCGTCATCAGGTCGACAGGCTGCCGCGCAAACCGCATCGCGGCCGCGTAACCGCGACGGTCGCCGCCATGGTCGATCATCCACTGGGCGTGTTCGCACAGCAGCGTCAGCTGCAGTGCCCGCGCCAGCGTCATCGCGAGCCGCCTCGCACCCGCCTGCAGTACTTCCGGTTCCTGCCCGCTATCAAGCACCAGCGCCACGCGTTCCAGCGCTCCAAGCGCCTGCTGCGTGGCAGCGACCATGCGCGGCTCGGAAACGGTGCGCAGGCAGGCCGACGCACGCGCCATCAGCGCCGCCAGCCCCGCATGGAGGTCGCTGCGCAGCAGCGCATCCAGCGACAGCACGTTGGTGGTGCCTTCCCAGATCGGCAGCACGTGCGTGTCGCGCAGCAACTGCGGCAAGCCGGTGTTCTCGACATAGCCCGCCCCGCCGAAACTCTCGATTACCTCGGTCACGACCGCCACCGCCTGCTTGCCGGTGATCAGCTTGGTGAGTGGAGTCATGAGCCGCAGCAGGGCGCGCTGCTGGTCGTCGATCTCGTCGCGCTCGATCCGGCCGTTCAGCTCGACCAGCAGGAACGTCATCAGGAAGGCGCCCCAGGTCTCGGCTTCGAGGCCTGCCAGCGTGTCGGCATGCAGCGGCAATTGCTCGAGCGGCTGGCCGAACGCCTGGCGCTCCCTGGCGTAGGACCGGGCCAGCGCCAGCCCACGACGCATGAACGAGACGGCGCAGACGCTGTTCCACATCCGCGTGACGCCGAGCATCGGCTCGATCGAGCGGGTGCCGTTCAGCGCCGGTCCGACCAGGGCCGCGCGCGTGCCATCGAGCAGCAACTCGGCGGTCGGCACCTTGCGCGTGCCGAGCTTGTCCTTGAGCCGGTCGACGCGGATGCCGTTCAGCCTGCCGTCGAGGTCGCGGATCTCGATGTAATACATCGCGAGGCCCTTGCCGCCCGGCGGATTGCCTTCAGGTCGCGCGAGCGTGAGCGCCATCTGCGACGTGACGGCCGACGTGAACCACTTGCGGCCGTACAGGCGCCAACCGCCCTCGTCGTCCGGTACCGCCCGCGTTTCAGAACGCCCGACGTCGGAACCGCCCGCGGCCTCGGTCATCCACTGGCCGCTGGTCCAGAACGTCGCGGGGTCCCTCGAGGTGAGGTGCGGCAAGGCACGTTCAATCAGCTCGTGGTTGCCGGATTCCAGCAGGCAGCGCGCCGCGCCATCCGTCATTGCCAGCGGGCAGGTGTACACATCCGTCGACGGGTGGAACAGGTAGACCTTGAGGAACTGCGCGATACGAGCGTGGCGACCCATCGCCGGCTCGTAACCGGTGGCGACCAGGCCATGCCTGGCGGCGAGGCGCTCGGCCTCGCGCCACAGCGGCGACACGACGACTTCGTCGATGCGCTTACCCCAGGGATCCCACTGCGTGAGCACCGGCTCATTGGCGAGATCAGCCTGCTGCAGCCGGTACAGGTCGCCGCCGGCGAGCGCGCCGAGCTCGCGTAACTCGCCGCGCAGCTCCGCCACGATTGGCGCGGGCAGCGTGCGCTTGATCCACGAACCCAGCAGCGGATCATCGTCGAACTGATTGCCGAGGCGCGGCGGCGCCTGCGTGAAGAGCGCGTCCGGCCAGTCCTGATTCTGCATCGAGAGGCTCCACAGGCCCGACGGCCCGCCAGGGTTAATTCGTCGCAGCGATCCGCCGTGCGAGTTGCGGCGCATCGCCGCCCACGCCAAGAGCGCGTTCGACCAGCGTGCGGCGGAGGTACGGCTGGCTCGTCACCATCGACAGGCCGAAGCGCCGCAGCCCCGCGATTGCCACGCTCTTCTCGGTGAAGAGCCGGTTGATCGTGTCACAGACACCCATGACGACCGCGTTCTCGCTCCGGCGCCAGCGTTCATAGCGGCGCAGCACGCGCAAGCCATGCAGCTCTTCGCCCTTGGCGGACGCTGCGGCGAGCACCTGCACGAGGCTCGCGCAGTCGAGGAAGCCGAGGTTCACGCCCTGCCCTGCCAGCGGATGGATCGTGTGGGCCGCATCACCCACTAGCGCGAGCCGCGGCTGCACATAGGCGCGCGCATGCCACAGCGCGAGCGGGAAGCCGGCGCGGCCGCTCGCAAGCGTCACCTGGCCAAGCACGTGGTCGCTGGCGATCGCGACCCGTTCGCTGAACTCGGCCTCGCTCGCTGCCTGCAACGACGCGGCTTCGTCCGGGGTCGTGCTCCACACGAGCGACACGCGTCCGTCCTGCAGCGGCAGGAACGCGAGCGGACCGTTCGGCAGGAAACGCTGCCAGGCTGTCTCGCGATGCGGCTTTCCGGTGTGCAGGTGCGCGACCACCGCCGTCTGGTCGTACGCCCACCCCGACCGGCCGATGCCAGCAAGCTGGCGTGCGACGGACTGGCTGCCGTCCGCGCCGATCACGATCTGACACGTGAGTCGCCGACCGTCCTCGAGCGTCACGCGCGCCGAATTTTCATCGAACTCGAGGCCGGCGAGCGCACTGCGCACCTCGGTCACTCCGCGCAGCAGCGGTGACTCGTGCAGCGCCCACTGCACGCGCAGGTTCTCGACGATGTGGCCGAGGTTGGGTTCCGCGGTCTCAGCCGCGGAGAACCTCAGCGCATCCGGGCGTTCCGGCGTGCTCGCCGCGTCCCAGACGACCATGTCGCTGTACGGTGACGCATGCGGAACAATGGCGTCCCATGCGCGGGCCGCAGTCAGGATGCGCTCTGACGCCCGCGACAGCGCCGACACGCGCAGGTCCATTGCGCGATCGTCCGGCTTGCGCGGTGCGGCCGGGTCTACCAGCGCGATCTTCAAGCTGGAAAGCGCATCGTCGCCCGCCAGGAGCGCGGCGAGGCAGGTGCCGACCATGCCGCTGCCGACGATGACGATGTCGAAATCGAACTTGCGGCGCGACGTGGCCATGCTCAGCGGATTCCAGCGAGGGGTACGCCACGGGCCAGCCGCGGCACGCGCTCAGCCGCACCCACGCTCAACCGTGCGAGCGCGGACTTGGCGGGCGGCAGCACGTCGAAAGCGAGGATACCGAGGCTGCGCAGGCTCCGCAGCACACCCAGCGGCGTCGCGAAGAGGCGCACGAGGCCATCGGTGAAGGCGACGATGCGGCGGCGATCGCTCTCGCGCCAGTCGGCATAGTCCTGCAGCAGGTTCGCATCGCCCGGATCCATCGTGCCGGCCACGCGCCGGTCGGCGATGACTTCGGCGAGGCTCATCGCGTCGCGCAAGCCCAGGTTGAAACCCTGGCCTGCGATCGGATGCAGGCCCTGCGCGGCATTGCCGACCACGGCGAGCCGCTGCGCGATGTGGCGGTCGGCCCGCGAGAGCATGAGGTTGTACGAGGCCCGCTGACCGATGCGCAGGAAGCGTCCCAGCCGGAAGCCGAACGCCGCCTGGAACTCGCGCAGGAACTCGTCGTCCGACAACGCGAGCATCCGCTCTACCTCGGCGGGCTTGCGCGTCCAGACCATGCCGCAGCGACCGTCGGTGAGCGGCAGGATCGCGATCGGGCCTTCTTCGGTGAAGCGCTCGTAGGCGACGTAGTCGTGGAAGCGCTGCGTGGTCATGACGGCCGTAATTGCGACCTGCTCGTAGCCGATGTGATCGGCTGCGATGCCTGCCTGGTCGCGGACCAGCGAGCGAATCCCGTCGGCGGCCACGACCAGCCTGGCGCTGAGCGAGCGCGCCTCACCCGCCACTTCGTAATGCACGACACGGCTCGCGCCCGCCAGTTCGCTGCCCGTCACCCTGGCTGGTGCAATCACCTCGACCGCGGGCGCCCGTGACAGTCCCTGCCACAGCGCCGCACCGATCACGCGGTTGGGTACGACGTAACCCAGGGCTTCGAGCCCCTGGTCGGCCGCATCGACGCGCGCGCTGCCGAAGCGACCCCGGTCGGACACGTGAATCTTGCGAATGGGCGCGGCCTCGCGCTCCATGCCGGCCCAGACGCCCAGTGTCCTGAAGGCGCGGACGGTGCCATTGGCGAGCGCCGTCGTGCGTTCGTCGAAACTCGGGTGCTGCTCGCCCTGCACGGGCGACACGGCTTCGACCAGGGCGATGCGGAGTCCAAGCGGCGCGAGCGACAGCGCCAGCGAGGCACCGACCAAGCCACCACCGACGATGGCGAGGTCGAATTCGGCAGGCGTCGTGCTCAACGGCATTCCCCGGTCAGGCGGCCGACGCCATCACGCGCTCGATTTCAGCCGTGGTGCGGGGCAGGCCGGACGTGAGCAGTTCGTAGCCGCTGGACGTGACCAGCACGTCGTCCTCGATCCGCACGCCGATGTTCCACCAGCGCTTCGGCACGCCCTTGGTGCCGGCCGGGATGTAGATGCCGGGTTCGACTGTCAGCGCCATGCCCGGCTC
The DNA here is from genome assembly GCA_016704655.1 of Pseudomonadota bacterium. Taxonomy (GTDB): domain Bacteria; phylum Pseudomonadota; class Gammaproteobacteria; order Steroidobacterales; family Steroidobacteraceae; genus RPQJ01. Next base: position 7,340 of record JADIZR010000004.1, read on the forward strand.
GAAGACGCGCCATTCGGCGCCGACCTTGTATTCGCCGACGTCGTGCACGTCCATGCCGAGCCAGTGCCCGGTGCGGTGCATGTAGAACTTGCGGTAAGCCTCTTCCTTGATCAACGCCGGCAACCGGCCCTTGAGCAGGCCGACCCTGACCAGGCCCTGCGTGATGGCGCGCACCGCCGCATCGTGCGGCTCATTCCAGTGGTTGCCCGGCTTGATGCAGGCGAACGCGGCTTCCTGCGCCTCGAGCACGATGTCGTAGATCGCCTTCTGCGCAGGTGAAAAGCGGCCGTTGACCGGGAAGGTGCGCGTGATGTCCGACGCGTACAGGCCGTATTCGCAGCCGGCGTCGATCAGCAGCAGGTCGCCGTCGCGCAGCGTGTCCGCGTTCTCGTGGTAATGCAGGATGCAGCCGTTCGCGCCGCCGCCGACGATCGGATGGTACGAGATGTCGGCCTGGTGCCGGTGGAACTCGTGCAGCAGCTCGGCCATCACCTCGTATTCGGTTACGCCGGGCCGGGTGTTCCGCATCGCCCGCACGTGCGCGCCGACTGCGATCTGCGCCGAGCGCTTCATCACGGTCGCCTCGGCCTTGCTCTTGTACAGCCGCATGTCGTGCAGCGGGTGCTCGAGCGCGACGAATTCCTGCGGGCTGTGGATGCCGAGCTTGGTCTGGCCCCGCAGCGTATTCACCCAGCCGACCACGCGCTGGTCGAAATCGAGGTTCACGCCCATCGAGTAGTAGACGCGCCCGCAGCGCTCGAGCAGGCCCGGCAGGATGTCGTCGATGTCGCCGACCGGGAAAGCGTCGTCGGCGCTGTAATCTCGCACCGCCCCTTCCGGACCGGCGCGACGACCGTCCCAGGTTTCGCGGGTGGGATCACGGTCGCGCACGAACAGGATGTATTCAGCCTGCTCGCGACCTGGAATCAGCACAGCCACCGCCTCGGGTTCGTTGAAGCCCGTGAGGTAGTGGAAATCGCTGTCCGGCCGATAGTGGTAATGGACGTCGCTGTTGCGCTGACGCTCGGGCGCCGCGGGGATGATGGCGATGGCGCCCTTGCCCATGAGCTTCATGAGCTGCTTGCGGCGGCGCGCGTATTCGTCTTTGCGCAGGGTCATGGGCGGTCGGGATTCTCTTCGGGAAAACGCAAAGTTCGGGATCAGTGACGTGCGGTCGAGGTGGCCTGGGCGGCGCGCAGGTCGGCGAGCTCGTCATAAATGAGCTGCACGCCGACGCGGACGAACTCGACCAGCTCGGCGAGCGCACTCTCTTCGACTTCGACACTTTCGGAGCCGACGGCGCCGGCGCGAGCGACTTCGGCGAAATCCGTGAGGACCTCGGCAACTGCCGTGGTCAGCGTGCCAGGCTTGAACGGGCCGGCCGCACCGAAGCCGTAAAGGAACCCCTGCGCCCAGGCGCCGAGTGCCTCGACGCGCTCGTCCAGCGTGGCTGCGTCGGGCGGCAGCAGCGGCTCGAATTCCATTTCTCGCGCCTGCAGCACGGCACGACTCTGGTCGAAGAGCGACTGCAGGGGGCCGGCCGTGGTGACGGACAAAGACGTGCCAGGCTCGAGGCCCTCGGGCAGCAACTCTTCCAGCCATTCCGCGGGAAGGTAGCTGCGCCGCGCGCAAAGGGCCCCGCACAGACAGCCGTGCGCCTCGGCAGCGTGGACAGTGGAACCGCCGGCCGCCAGGGCCTGCGCGACATCATCGAAAGCAATCGGTGCCGACATTGCGCGTATCGTACCATCCGTGACGCGCAACCGGTCCCGGTGGGCCAGTTCAAATTGATTCCCCGGGGTGCGCCCACTATAGTGAATTCCATGAACGAACCCGCTGCCCGATCCGCCGTCGACGTCGAACTCCGACGCATCGAACGCCGCCTCGACGAGCTGGTGGCTACGGTCAACCAGCTCAAGGAAGAGAACCGTGCCCTGCGTCAGCGTCAGGACACCCTGATCAGCGAGCGCGCCAACCTCCTGCAGAAGAACGAGCAGGTGCGCGCGCGGGTCGAGGCCATGATCGGCCGCCTCAAGGCGATGGAGCAGGGTTGATGAGCGAAGACCGCGTCAGCCGCGTCAGCGTCCGCCTGCTCGACCGCGAATACCAGGTGGCCTGCCCTGCAGAAGAACGCTCTGACCTGCTCGACTCCGCGGAGTACCTCGACGGCAAGATGCGCGAGATCCGCGATTCCGGGAAAGTCGTCGGCCTCGACCGCATCGCGGTCATCGCCGCGCTCAACCTGGCCAACGAACTGATCAAAGTGCGCAAGCACGGCACGGTCGTCGAGGGCGACCTTGGCGCGCGCTTGAAGTCCCTGCGCGAGCGCGTGGAAACCGCGCTCGCGAAAGGCCAGCAACTTGAACTCTGAGGGTTCGCAGCAGTCCGAACCTTCGACGATTTGGCGCCGCCTGCGGTGTTCGACACGGGCCGGGTTACCTCTCGACCTTAATGTAAATACCCCGGGGAACGGTCAGCCGGCAACATTGTGCAAGTCCGCCTCGAGCGGGAAGCCTTAAGTGCCGCGGCCCTCCCCAAATATTGCTCTTGTCGAGAGCAATGGTCTGTGACGGCACAGGCGGGTGGCGCCTCTCCCTTCCACTGCGACGATGACCCTCCGCGAGCTGCGCCGGCAGCTGCGCGCGGGGCGTCGCGCGATCCCTGACGCGGAACGCCGGGTCCACGACCGGGCGATCCGCGCATCACTGAGCCAGCTCGGCGTCTGGCAGCGCGGCCGGCGCGTCGCCGCGTTCCTCAGCATGCCGGGCGAAGTCGACCTGCGCCCCTGTTTCGACACCGCATGGCAGCGCGGAGTCCGCATCTACGTGCCGCACATCGTCAGTCGTCGTGATGGCCGGATGGTCTTCGTCCCGCTCGAGGCCGGCGCGGCGGTGCGCGGCAACATGTTCGGCATCGCGGAACCGCTGCATGGTTCGCGTGGCCGCCTCCCGGTTCGTCACCTCGACACCATCCTCGTTCCGCTCGTCGGTTTCGACGCGCAGGGCCATCGCCTCGGCATGGGCGCGGGCTTCTACGATCGCGCGCTGCACCCACGGCTCGATCGCGCGCAGCCGTTCCGACGCCCGCGCCTGATCGGCGTCGCGTACTCGATCCAGCAGGTCGATCGACTCGATCCTGCCCCTGGGACGTCGCTCTCGACCTCGTCGTCACCGAGCGCGGCATCATCCGCTTCCCTCCTCACACACCCTGAAGTACCCAATCGCATGCGTTACTGGCTGCTGAAATCGGAACCCGACGTGTTCGGAATCGACGACCTCGCAGCCGCTCCACGGCGCACGACGGGGTGGGAAGGCGTGCGCAACTACCAGGCGCGGAACATGCTTCGGGACGATTTCCGGAAAGGTGACCGCGCTTTTTTTTATCACTCGAGCTGCGCGGTTCCAGGCGTCGCGGGCGTCGTGAAGGTCGTGCGCGAGGCCTACCCCGACCCGACGCAGTTCGATGCGACGAGCGAGTACTACGATGCCGGCAGCACGCACGCAGCGCCGCGCTGGTTCAGCGTCGACGTGCAACTCGAAAAACGAATTGAGCCTGTAATTACGCTGCCGGAACTGCGCGAGCACGCAGCAGGCGCGTTGCGCGAGATGTTGATTCTGAAACGCGGCAATCGTCTTTCGGTGACGCCGCTCACTGCAGCAGAATGGCATTGCATCGTCGCGTTGCGACCTGCCGTCGCGTCGTCGCTCGCGACGAAGTCGACCGCCAGTCTGAGAACGCGTTCAAAAAAATCGTGACGTGACTATTGCATTTCTTTTTTTAATTCTGTAAATACTCGGCCCGGGACTAACCCGACATGGAGAATTGATCATGGCAGCTAAGGCAAAGAAGGCGACCAAGAAGAAGGCCACCAAGAAAAAGGCCGCGAAGAAGAAGTAAGGTCGCTTAAAGATGAGGCGGCGCTCCTTCGAAAGATAGACGCCGCCGAATCCGAAACGACGACTGTGCCCGCGAAAGCGGGCACAGTTGTTTGAGGGGTCGGGAAAGCAGGGCAACGATGAGCCAGGACCAGCAGAAGCAGCGAGCCGCGGCCGCCGCGCTCGAATACATCCAGCCGGGAACCATCATCGGCGTAGGCACCGGTTCCACCGTGAACTTCTTCATCGACGCGCTGGCCGGCATGCCGAGCCGCATCGCCGGCGCGGTTTCCAGTTCCGAAGCCAGCTCACGCCGCCTCGCGGGCCACGGCATCCCGGTGCTCGACCTGAACTCGGTCGCAGGCCTCGAGGTCTACGTCGACGGCGCCGACGAGGCGACCCGCGGCATGCACCTGATCAAGGGTGGCGGCGCAGCTCTCACCCGCGAAAAGATCGTCGCGGCGGCGGCACGCACCTTCGTCTGCATCGTGGACGAAGCGAAGCTGGTGGAGCGCCTGGGAAAGTTTCCCTTACCGGTCGAAGTCATCCCGATGGCGCGAGCCTACGTCGCGCGCGAACTGGCTCGACTCGGCGGCCAGCCGGTCTGGCGCCAGGGCACGGTGACCGACAACGGCTGCGACATCCTCGACGTCCGCGGTCTCGACATCGTCGACCCGGTCGGCCTCGAGCGCGCGATCAACCAGATTCCCGGCGTAGTCACCAACGGCCTGTTCGCGCAGCGCGGCGCGGACGTGCTCGTGATCGGCACGGACGCCGGCGTGCAGACCCTGCGGCCCAGTGGCCATTGACGCGGGACTGTTGCGCGAACTCGGCTCGGTGCTCGGACCAGGCCTGCTCTCCACGCCCGCAGCCTGTGTCGCCTATGAGTGCGACGCCCTCACCGCCCACCGTCACCCACCCGACCTGGTCGCGCTGCCGACGAGCGTCGAGCAGGTCCAGCAGATCGTCCGTATCTGTCGCCGGCATTCGGTGCCAGTGGTCGCACGCGGCTCGGGCACCGGACTCTCGGGCGGCGCGCTGCCGGTCGCGGGCGGGCTGCTGCTGGTGCTGTCACGGCTCGACGAGATCCTCGAAGTCGATCCGCGCCGCGGTCTCGCGCGCGTGCAGCCCGGCGTCACGAACCTCGCGGTGTCCGAGGCGGCTGCGCCTTTTGGCATGTATTACGCGCCGGATCCTTCCTCGCAGGTCGCGTGCTCGGTCGGCGGCAACGTCGCCGAGAATTCTGGCGGCGTGCACTGTCTCAAGTACGGGCTGACCGTGCACAACGTGCTCGCCGTGAAACTCGTCACCATGGAGGGCGAACTGCTCACGCTCGGCAGCGAGACGGGTGAGGCACCGGGCCTCAACCTGCTGGGCGCCGTGATCGGCTCGGAAGGGTTGCTGGGCTTCGTGGTGGAAGTGACCGTGCGCTTGCTGCCGCTGCCCAGGCGCGTCGAACTGCTGCTGGCTGCATTTGACGACGTGGGCCGTTGCGCTGAGGCCGTCGGTCAGGTGATCGCCGCCGGCATCATCCCCGCCGGACTCGAAATGATGGATGCGCCCGCGATCAAGGCGGCCGAGGCGTTCGCACGGTGCGGCTATCCGCTGGACGCGCAGGCACTGTTGCTTTGCGAAGTCGATGGACTGCCCGCCGACGTCGACGACGATCTCGGCCGCGCCCGCACCCTGCTCGAAGCCGCCGGCGCGACCAGCGTGCGCGTCGCCAGGGACGCCGGCGAGCGCCAGCGCATGTGGTCAGGCCGCAAGTCGGCCTTTCCGGCGGTGGGTCGCCTGGCTCCCGACTACTACTGCATGGACGGCACGATCCCCCGCCGGCACCTGGCGGACGTGCTGGCGCAGATCGCGGCGCTGTCGACGACCTATCGCCTCGACGTGGCCAACGTCTTTCACGCGGGCGACGGCAACCTGCACCCGCTGATCCTGTTCGACGCCGGCAAGGACGGCGAACTGGAACGTGCCGAACGTTTCGGCGCCGACATCCTCGAAGCCTGCGTCGCAGCGGGCGGCACCGTGACGGGGGAGCACGGCGTCGGCGTCGAGAAGCTCGGGCCGATGTGTTCGCAGTTCGGTGCCGCCGAGCTCGCAACCTTCCACGCACTGAAGCTCGCCTTCGATCCTGCGGGCCTGCTCAATCCCGGCAAGGCCGTGCCCACTCTCGCCCGCTGCGCCGACTACGGTGCACTGCGGGTCCACGGTGGCCGGTTGCCGCACTCGCACTTGCCGCGGTTCTGACGCACATGGCATTGATCGAGACACCTCCGGGGCAGGACCTCACGGACGCGCTGGTCGAACGCGTGCTTGCGGCAGCGAACGCAGGAACGCCGTTGCGAATCGTCGGCGGCGACACCAAGCGCTTCTATGGACGGCCGGTCGCGGGCGAGACCCTGGCACTGGCCGGTCATCACGGCGTCGTGCGGTACGATCCGGCCGAACTCGTGATCACCGCGCGCGGCGGCACGCTGCTCGCCGACGTCGAGGCGCTGCTGGCTCGACACGGGCAACGACTGCCTTTCGAACCACCTTCCTTCGGATCGCTGGCCACGCTCGGCGGCACGGTGGCCGCTGGACTCGCCGGTCCCGCGCGGGTCGCTCGGGGTCCGGTGCGCGATTGCGTGCTCGGCGCCCGGCTGCTGACCGGCGACGGTCGCGTGCTCAAGTTCGGCGGCGAGGTCATGAAAAACGTCGCCGGCTACGACGTCTCGCGCCTGCTCGCCGGGTCACTCGGCATCCTCGGCGTGCTGCTCGACGTGTCGCTCAAGGTGCTGCCGGTCGCCCGTGGTGCCCGGACACTGCGGCGGCACATCGCCGCACAAGGCGCGATCGACCTGCTCGGCGCGGCCGCTCAACGCGGCCTCCCGCTCACCGGTAGTTTCTGGAGCACAGGCGAACTGTACCTCCGCCTGGAAGGTTCCCCGTCGGGCCTGGATGAACTGGTGCCGACGATCGGCGGCGACCCGCTGGACGATTCTGCAGCCGCCTCGCTCTGGCAGAGCGTGCGCGAACAGACCCACGCGTACTTCACCGCGGCGCACCCGCTCGGGCGACTCTCGCTGCCGGCGACGACGGCGGGCGCTGCGCTGGTCCGGGCCGATCGGATCGCGTTTGAATGGAACGGAGCGCAGGCCTGGGTCACCGGGGTCGAACGCGAAACGATCGACCTGATCACTCGCGCCGCGGGCGGTCACGCCACCCTCTTCCGTCGCGACGATGCCGAAGATCGCGTGACCGGCGACGTCTTCGCGCCGCTGCCCACGCCGTTGCTTGACCTGCATCGTGCGGTGAAGCGCGTATTCGATCCGGCCGGCATTCTGAACCCGGGCCGGATGTACGCGGACCTCTGAGACGGCCACGATGCATTCCAAACCCGCCGACTCGCTCGCCGATTCGCCGCTCGCACAGGAAGCACGCGACCTCCTGCGCAGCTGCGTGCACTGCGGGTTCTGCCTGCCGGCCTGCCCGACGTACCGCCTCACCGGCAGTGAACTCGACAGCCCGCGCGGTCGCATCTACCTGATCAAGGAGATGCTCGAACACGGCGGCGCGACCGCAACCGCTCGCACTCACCTCGACCGCTGCCTGACCTGCCGCGCCTGCGAGACCGCCTGCCCGTCGGGCGTGCAGTACGGCAGGCTGGCCGATCTCGGCCGCGAACTCATCGAGCGCCAGCCACCGTCGTCGCGTGATCCGGGCACACGGCTTATCCGCTTTGCACTCGCCACGGTCGCCACCCGGCGCGAACTGTTCACGCCCCTGGTCCGGATCGGCCAGGCGTTGCGCCCGGCGCTGCCCGGCGCACTCAAGACCACGGTGCCGGCGAAGCACGACGGCCGATCGACGACACGCGATGTCCTCGCCTGGCCCGAGGCGAGGCATACCCGTCGCATGGCCGTGCTCGAAGGCTGCGTGCAGCCGGGGCTCGCACCGCAGATCAATGCGGCGGCGGCTCGGGTACTGGACCATCTCGGAGTCTCGCTGGTCGCAGCGCGCGATGTCGGCTGCTGCGGCGCGATGGAGCACCACCTCGGGCGAACCGACGCGGCGCTGGACCGGGTGCGTTGCAACGTCATGGCGAGCGAGCGGCTGCTGGATGGAGGTTGCGAGGCGATCGTCAGCACCGCCAGCGGCTGCGGCAGTTTCGCCAGGGACTACGGGCACGTGCTCCGTCACGCCGACGCAGCGATCGCAGGCGCCGCAGCGCGGGTGGGCGCCGCGACACGCGACCTCTGCGAAGTCATCGACCCGGCGGCGCTCGAACACGCTGTCGCCGCCGCCCGCGAGGCCACGCGCGCGACGTACGAGCCGGTCCGTGTCGCCTGGCAGGCGCCCTGCTCGCTCCAGCATGGGCAGCGATCATCGACGGCGGGCAAGGTCGAAGCGCTGCTGCGTGCCGCCGGCTGCGTACTCGTGGCCACGCGTCACCCGACTCTCTGCTGTGGCTCGGCAGGCACGTACTCGATCCTGCAGCCGGAACTCGCGCGCGAACTGCGGACGCGCAAGCTCGACTCGCTGCTCGGCGACCAGCCGGCATTGATCGCAACTGCCAACATCGGCTGCCTCGAGCACCTGCGCCAGGCAAGCGCCGTGCCGGTTCGACACTGGATCGAGATCGTCGACTCGATCCTCTTTGCTTAAAACGAATTCTCAGCGACGTAGAGCGCTCTTGCGACGCGCAGTGGCGCACGCTGCGGGTTGCGCGCTGCGCGCGTCACAGCGCCGCAGGAACGCGCGTGCGGCAGATATCGAACAGTGGTTGCGCTCGATTGGCCATGGCGGCGGCGAATCGGCGCCTCGATCACAGTCAGCGCGTCGTCCTGCGCGCGATGACGACGTAGCGCGGAGTTCGCGTCGTCGGCAAAGTGTTCACCGTCGTCATGCGCTCCACGGCTTCAATGTGGAAGCCGCACGCCTCGAGCAGGTAGGGTGTCGTCGCCATCGACTGCGATGCGGCGAGTGGCAGCACATCGACTTCTTCCTCCCAGCGACCGGCCCAGCCGTCGCGTCCGTAGAGCCCGTCGATGACGACGGCGACGCCCGCAGGCTTCAGCCAGCGATGCCAGTGCTGGAACGCGAGCAGCGGATCGAAGAGCCCATTCACGACCTGCCGCGACACGATGGCATCGAACTGCGCCGCCTTGAATCGATCATGGTCCTGAGGTTCATCGCAGAACCCATTGATCGTTCTGACGTTTACGAGCTCCGGTTTCGCCTGCAGGATGGCGAGCATCGCGGCTGAGGGCTCGAGCGCGGTGAGTTCAATGCCGGGCAGGCGTCGCAGGATCGAGCACATCACGCCGGTACCGGCGCCGATGTCGAGAACGTTTGTGCCGGGCCCGAACTGCACGACTCGGCTCAAGTCAGCGAGGTAGGCGCTTTCTTCGTCGGCAGTCAGCCAGCCGAGCCCCTGCGTCCCGCCGTAGGCCCGGGCTTCGGCGGTGTCGTACTTGCCGACGCCGCGTCGCCGCGCGGCGGTCCGGCGTTCATGCCAGTTCATCATGCAGCATGTTCATCGAATACGGCCCTCTGTCCTCAGCCGAGCTTGAAGTGTGGATTCTCGATGATGCCCAGCCGGTTGCCGAACGGATCCCGGACCGCCGCGACGCGGATGCCATCGCCCACGTCCTGCACGGCGTCCAGTACTTCGGCTCCGAGATCGAGCAAGCGTGCATACGATTCGGCGGCGTTGGCAACGCCCCACAGCGCCTGCGGACCCTCGGTGCCGGGCGTGCCGTCGGGCACGAGACCCAGCTCGAACCCGCCCACGTTGAAGCCGACGTAGAACGGCTGGTCGAAGTACGGCGCCTGCCCGGTCACTTTCGTGTACCACGCCTTCGCCGCCGCCAGGTCGCCGACCGGGTAAATGGCGGTACGCAGTCCTAGCAACATGATGACCTCCTGGCGTCAGCCTCTTACTCGCGGAGCATAGCGAAGAACCGTGGCGTCATCAGTCGACGTCGCGTTCATGGTCGATGCCCGGCGCCAGGATCACCCAGCCGTGCTGCTGTGCTTCGTAAATCGAGATTCGGGGTGCCGGGAAATCCGGGTCGGCAAAGCCGCCAACCGGTATGCCGACAAATCCCGGCACGAGTTCCAGTTCGTAGTACACGGTGGATCCGCACTCGGGACAGAACGTGGAGGTGACCGTCTTGCCGGAATCTGCCGTGCGCACATAGCGGTTCCCGCGCCCGGTCATCGTCACCGCATCGCGCGGAAACCGCGCCTGCACACCGAACGCACTGCCGGTGCGGCGCTGGCATGCGAGACAGTGGCAGACCGAGATGCGCACCGGCTCGCCCGTCGTCGTGACCTGCAGTTGTCCACAGCTGCAGCATGCCGCGCGCACTCGTCAGGCCCTCTTGCGCGGCGAGTTCCTGACCTTGCTGTGCGCCAGCAACCGGAATTTCCGGTTGTGGATTTTCGATTTGCAGGCCCGGATGAGCATGACTGGCAAGGCCTCACATGGACTGTTGCCTGCAGTGTCGCAGGCTCACGCGTCGACCGAAAGCGCCAGCGCGTGCAGTTTCAGGACCGTCGCCCAGTTGCGGGTCGTAGCGGCCTGGCCGGCCTTGCCGAGCAGCGCCGCAGCGGCCTTGCTTTCGAGCAGGCCTGACGCACACAGCAGGTAGGCGCCATGACTGCCGAACGCGAACTGCTCGGGCGGAACCACGAGCGAGGCGAGCCTGCGCAGGCTCGCCAGCATCCCGGCGTCCTGCACGAACGCCACCAGCAGGCGGGAGTGATCCGCCTCGGTGAAGCGCAAGGGATTGCCGGCCACGATGGCGCTGAGTTCCGGCATGGATTTCACGACGATGGGAATGTCGAACCCGAATCGCGCCGCGAGCGCGCGGGCAATCGCTGCAGCGCAGCCCGAGGCCGACCGGGCCTTCGACCTGAATACTGCATTGCCGCTGTTCAACAACGTCGCGACGTCGGTGCAGTCGAGACCCGCGAGGACGGCGCGCAGGTCCGCCATGGGCACGCGCTTGGCCTTGCCTACATTCACACCACGCAGGAGGGCGACATAGACGGGCATGGTGGTCGCACTATAGACACCACCGCGGATCAGTGCCCGAACGGAATGATCACGTTGATGCTGGCGGAGCCGTACCAGTAGTTCGGCGAGTTCGCGAAGCCCGCCGCGTTGCTGTAGGCGGCGTTGACTGCGAGACGCATGTCGCGCGACAGCGGCCCTGCGGCGCTGGCGTCAGCCACGCCCGTCGACTGCCAGGACCCGTCTTCCACGCGTTCCTGGCCGCCACCCGCCAGTCCGGCCAAGGTCCAGGCACTGACACGCCGGCGCAGCGAGAGCACGGCGTCCCAGGTGCGATAGCGATCCGGATTGAAATACGCGCCATCGACGTCGGCATCGCTGCTCGAATACTGTCGCCAACGCAGCTGGGCGGAGATCCCCTGGTCTGGCAGCAGGCTCCAGATCATTCGCGCGCGCAGCAGTGCGCGGGAATTGCCGTCCGTAAAGGGTTGCCAACCGGCCATCGCGACGCCCGTAAACCGGTGACCAAACTGTTGTTCGATGCTGGCGCCGGCAAGGCCGTAGGCGATGCCCTCCTCCAGCGCCTGGCGCGTGCCGACGAGGTCACCGGCCAGGATCAGCTCGACGCCGGTGGTCTGCCGCGGGCGATGGCTCCACGTGGCGTCACCCACGACCCGGGTGTGGCCGCTGACCTGCACCAGGCCGCCCTCGGCCCGAACGCCCTCGAGCGTGTCGCGTCGCTGATTGCGGTAGACGCCGATGATGGCAGGGGCGTCAGTGCTCCAGCCGCCGGTCGAATAATGTGTGTTCTGCAGCGCCACGCCCGCGTGCCGCAGTTCGGAAGCGTAATCGAACAGCGCGCCAGCGCGCACCTGCGCGGCGTTGAACCCGTCCGCATCGTCCGCGAAGCCGACCTGTGCCACCGCGGCGACGTGATCCGTCGACTCCGCGGCAGTGACAGCCTGCGGCGCGGACAGGGACAGCATGGCAAATGCGCCGAGCGCTGCGCAGGCACGGATCGAATGGACGAACGCACGCGCCATTACTTGGAACCCCAGGTCTTGCGCGTACCGAGCAGCTCGGACAGGTACCCCGCCACGCTGGCCGGCTGCAGGATCAGGCTGTAGGTGAATGCGTAGACGAGGAAGCCCGCCACGTTCCTGCGCACGCGGAGGTTCTGGCTGGCGAACATACCCACGCCGATCCGGTACATGACGTAGTTCATGAGCAGCGCCATCGGCAGCAGCACGAGCGTCATGGGGCCGGCCACCCAATAGATGCCGAAGCAGGCGAGGATCACACCTGGGATGAAGCAGAGCGTGTAAGCGAGGTCGAGCCACGGGAACAGCACGTTCCACCAGACGAACAGCGTCGACATGCGTGGCGCCAGCAGGATGCGCGGATGCTGCCGGAACGCCTCCATCATGCCGCGACTCCAGCGCTGCCGCTGCTTCACGAACTGACGGAGGTTGTCGGGAACGTTAGTGAAACAGCAGGCATCCTCGGCGTGACCGACGCGCCAGCCGCGGACGAGCATGGCCCACGTCAGCACGATGTCCTCGCCGACGCAGTCCTGCCAGCCGCCGATTTCCACCAGTGCCTCGCGGTCATAGATGGAGAAGGCGCCCTGCGCCACCATCGTGCCCTGGAACAGCGACTGCACGCGCTTGATCGCAGCGATGCCGTGAAAGTAATCCCATTCCTGGGCACGCGTGACCCAGTTCTTGCGCGAATTGCGCACGAGCATGGTGCCCGCGACCGCGCGCGTCGACGACGGGTCGCTAAAGTAGCGCTCGACGAGGCGCGCGAGCGCGTCGCCGAACAGAAACGAGTCGGCGTCCAGGGTGATGATGTAATCGTGCTTCGACTCGGCCAGCCCGCGATTGAGCGCAGCCGCCCTTGCCCATGTTGCGAGGCTGGCGCAGCAGGCGTACCCACGGATAGGGGTTCGCTTCGACGATGGCTGCCGTGACGTCCTTCGAGCCGTCGTCGATCACCAGCACTTCGAACTCGCCGGGATACTCCTGCTGGGCGATCGAGCGCAGCGTGTCCGCGATCGAGGACTCTTCGTTGTAGGCGGCCACCAGGATCGAAATCGCCGGATAGTCGAGGAGCGGCTTGCGCGGCGGCCGTCGATCCAGCAACAGACCTGTCACGAGAAACGCATTCATCATGCCGGGCAGCACCGCGATGCCGCCGACGGCGAAAATGGCTACGGGCCAGCTCACGACGGCAGCCAGATCGTGCAGCCAAGGCAGGGCGAGCAAGGTCGACACGACGGTCCAGGCGAGGCTGACCACGAACGCGAGCGCAAACTTCGCCTGCACGGAGACGTAAAATCGCTGCGATTGGTCGCGCTGAGGCCGCCCGCCCATGCGACGGAGTTGCGGATCCGCCGGAGCTTCCGTCTCGTCAATGAGAGAGCGTTCGTCGACCTCGGTCCGAGTCTTCGCGACGGGCTGGAGGGCGCGATGGATTCCGTGTTCTGCTGCACGCTATTGTTTCCGGCCAGACCTCGCGCCCGAGGGTGCGAACGAGCCGCCCGGATGGCAGACGGGGTAAATCTAGGGTCCCGCTGCACTCCTGCGCGAAGTGTGCTTGCCGGGACCACCGGAGATCCGGTAGTCCGTCACGCTTTTATGTCAAACCGTGGTAATGCGTCTCCAGTTCGGAAACATAGTCGTCGGTAACCAGGCTCGAGCCGGTGGGCACCTTCAGACGTCCTGTTCGTAGACTATGTAGCCCGCGTGCTTTGCTACCTTGTCGTACAACAGACGACCCGCGCTATTGGTCTCGTGGGTCTGCCAGTACACCTCGCGGACGCCCGCCGCTTTCGCTGCCTGGTACACGCCGCTGATCAACGCCCTGCCGACGCCTTGCCCGCGCACTTCCGGCGCCGTAAACAGGTCCTGCAGGTAGCAGATCGGTTCGATCCGCGTGGTGCTGCGGTGAAACAGGTAGTGCGTCAATCCGACCAGTCGACCCGCGGATTCGGCGACGAGCGCGAAGACGGGTTCATTCGCGTCGAAAAAGCGACGCCACGTGACGGCCGTGATTTCCGGTGGCAACGCGGTAGGGCCTGCACGGCCATAGAAGGCGTTGTACCCGTCCCACAGCAGTCTCCACGCCGCGAGGTCGGCTTGCTCGATTGGGCGAACGCGAACTGCTTGCGTCATTTTCGGCGAGCCCCCCGTGAAATCAGTTGCTCCATGCCTCGACCATCCCGTTGCCACGTTGCTCGACGACCGCCCATCGCAGCGGCCTTTCCGGGAGCAAGGCACCGAGCTTCGAGCGAACGAGTGCGCGTGCTGCATTCTCCACGAGGACTTTGTATTCCTCCGCACAGCGATGCGCAGCCGGCGTGGGATCGACGACTTCACAGCGAATTTCACGGACGCCGGATCGCAGCGCGATGGCGGGCATCAGCATGACGACGCCAGTGCAGCGATCCAGGAGATCGGCTGCCTGCGCCAGGCGCTCCGGCGTGGTGGTGTCGTCAATCACGAACGCTTCGCTGCGGCTCACTAGCGGGCCTCATGCAGGGTGAATGGCAGCGACGGGGACATGGCGTTCATCGCCTGCGAAGGTTTGCTGCCAGGTAATCAGACAAATCGGATCCACTGCCGCAGCACGGCCTGGAATGCTGGCTTGCGGGCGGCGATGTCGTCCTTGCCCGAGAATCTCACCGTGGCACGGTCTTTGGCCAGCCACTTGAGCAACTTATCCGGGTCATCGATCGACGCGTGGCCCGCAGCAACATCGCGCACTTTCGCCCCGCAGTGAAGCACGACACCGACGCCCTGCTTTTCCCGGAGATTGATGGTCGCGAAGTACTCATCGACCCGAAAGCTTGGCGCATTCCATTTGACGCCCTCCTGTATCGACGGGCTCACCTCGCAAACGATGTCCCGCAGCATCTGGATTTCCTGAGTCGCAGGATGGTTCAGCGACGACACGAGGTCATTTACCGCTTGTGTCGTATCTGCCTTGGACTTGTGTGTGGCCATGATGCCTCGACTGGAAATTCAGGTGCCAGCTCGTGTCACGATGTAGGTGTGCTCCACGCAGGCGTCGCCGCGGAAGATAGTCTGCCGGTTTCGATCCTTCGCATGCCAACGCGCTCCATGAGCCGCATCGACGGCAGATTGCGCGCATCCGTGATGCCTATAACGCGCTCAGCGGCACTGCATTTGAAGATGACGTCGACCACCATACGAACCGCTGCCGTGGCCACGCCGCGCCCCTGGGCGATACGAGCGAGCGTGAAACCGATCTCGGCGCTGGTGGCATCGAGGTCGAGGAACACGCCGATGTCCCCGATCAGGCGCTGACTTTCAGGTTCCGCTATGCCGATCTGGACCCAGTGCCCCGGGTGCGGAAACGGAGCTACGCTCATTTCGGCCAGGAAGGCGCTGGCCTGCTCGTCCGGGGTCGGCAGCCAGCCTTGATAGCGTCCCAACTCCTCGTCGTGCCGGTAGTCCTGGAAGTCGGTGAGATCGGCGGTCGACAACCGCCTGAGTGTGAAGCCGGGACCGTGCCGCGGCAGGAGTTCGGAGCTGCTCATCAGGGAGTCCATTGCGGGGGTTGCCTTCAGGGTCTCATGGCCACCGAGCGTGCCCATTGCTGGAGGTTGGCGCCTTGGAAGGTCAACCACAGGGCGAAACTCAGCTCGCCGACGAAAGCGGGCACGAGGATCGCGGGAACAGCGCCGATGCCAGCGCCGGCGCAAGCAGCAACGCCAGGCTGTTGCTGAGGTAACTCAGTCCCGCGAGCGCCATCAGTACCCCGAGGATCCTGGGGAAGTACCCGGACCTGAAAATCAGGTAGCCCCTGCACAGGCACGCAAACCCGAAGAAAATGAGGCCGACGCCGAAACCGTACCCATGCGCCTTGATAGCCAGGTAGGAAAGCGCGTGCAATTGCTCCGGGGAAAAGGCGTCCAGGCCGGCGGCGTTGCCGAGCAGAAGGATGGGCGCCAGCAGGTTGAGCTTGTTTGCGACGAGCACCGCTGTCTGGATCAGGTTGAGAAACGTCGCCAGCAGGGCAAGCGTCTCGCTGACGGGCCTGAGTAGGATATAGAGCAGAAGGATCATCGGCAGGTCGAGCACGTGCATCAGCAGGTCGCCGGTAATCCCGACCCGCCACAAGGGACTCCGAGGCCGCAATGGCATTGGCGGTTGCCGTCGCATCCCCGGATACGACAGGCGTGCCGCGAACGAACGCCTCACCGAAGATGCCCAGCACGATGATCGCCAGGTACACGATGCCGCCAATGCGGGCGTACCGCTGTGGCGATTGCTCAATCGTAGAAAAAATCATTCCGACGCTCGTTTCTGCATCTGGAGCGCGAGCATGCGCCAATGGCCTTGCCGGTTCACGTACGTGGACGTGTAGCGCAGGCTGGAGAGAGACTCCGTGTTATCGGGGCCGGCGAACTTCAGGTCTGCAGTGCCGAAGACAATTGCAATGTCCCCGTCGATCAGCACAGTGCGTTCACGAATCGTCTGGCCGATCATGGCCATCTTGAGGACTCCCGCGATCAAGTCATCCTTGCCGGAGGTCGTGCCATTGCTCGCGTTGAAGACGAACCGGTCATCGACGAGTCGGCGCAACGCAGCTTCGTCGCGACTCACCTCTGCCGCGACATACTCGTCCTCCGCGGCAAAGACACGCCGCTCCTCGTCTTGAGAGTTCGACGCTGGAGGGCTCACCTGGGAGAAGCCAGTGAGCGGAGACAGAACTGCGCAGACCATCCCTACGGCTAGCAGTGTTCTGTGCATTTTTTGTGGCCTGAGGTTTTTGCGGCTGGTCTATCAACGATAAGGAATGTCGGCCGCATCGCTGCCGCTAGCCGGGAATCTCGGGCTCGACCAGTGTGGCCAGCTGCAGCAGCGATTCCTGCCAACCGAGATAGCACATCTCGAGGGGAATCGGATCGGGGATGCCGCTTTGAGAGATGCTCAACTCGGTTCCGCAGAGAACCGGTTGCAACGACACGGTTACCTCGAGAACTCCTGGCAGGCTGGGATCCTCAAACTTGTCCGTGTACCGGATCAACTCGTTCGGGACGAGTTCGATGTACCCGCCACCGAATGAGTGACCGTTGCCGGTTGAGAAGTTGTGGAACGACATCCGGAATGTGCCCCCGAAGCGCGCATCCAGGTGGAGCACCTGGCAGGTAAAGCCGTACGGAGGCTACCACTTTGTCATCGCACCCGCCTCGTGTAAGGCGCGATAGACCTTGTCAGGCGTGGCACGGAGCACTCGATGGAGGTGGACTGTACGGTTGGTCATGGCCTGGTCTCCTTGCGCTGGAATTCCATGGTCCAGTTCGTCTCCCAGGAAGTACCGCCATCCGCGGAGAACGCCTGCTCCCAGGTTGGATTGAGCCGGGCCTGGTCCTCCCCAGGAAGCGGACTTGAATGGGTCGACCGTCCAGGACATCGTTCGACAAAACGTACCGACAGTGCCCGAAAAGCTGCCGACAACTGGCGTGTCAGGTTGTGAGGCGCGCGGCCGTCTAGCCACCAGATGGCCCAGAACCGTGTCCCGGGATCGTACGAGCGGATGGCGACGGCCCGGACATCCCCGTCGGGAACTGCAGGACGTTGTCTTCAATGTTACCGAAGCCGCCAAGGATCTTTCGCGTGAGGAAGTTCCACGGAACTCGGTCCAGTCCTTGCATCCCTGCAGGCGCGCATTCAGACGCCTGTGGGATACACGCCAGTCGCCGATGATGAAATCGAAGTCGGGCGGAGGAACGGTCTGAAGAGTGCTTTGCATGTTCCGTACCGCGTAAGGGTTTGCAGATGTCTGTCTCTTCGGGCTTGACGCCTGACTTGAGCCGCGCCGCGAAACGGCTTCGGCTTGAATGAGTTGTCAGGCACAGAATATCAACACGGCCAGACTCAGTCGTTACGGGCGTGAGACGAGACTGCAGCAAGTATCGCAGCGAGAACATGCTCTCCAAATACTTCCGACACATGCTTCTGCCACTTCCCACTGCGCTCGAACCGGGGGTATGGAATGTCGTTTCCGCCGAAGGATTCCGGCGTCCTACGGTCCGTAGTGAGGCGAATTCTGGTTTCAGCCAGCTCGATGCTGAAATTCGCGCCATTCAAGGTGGTATGCCATCGCTGCATTTTCCATGCCTCACCGATTAAGCTGAGGCGCGAGCCGGCTCCAGCGAAGGGTTGGACAGCCTTGCATCGGCCAGCACTACGGCAGCGAGTACTCGAACTCGTAAAGGTGCCTGCCTTCGGCGAAGTTGATCTTGAAGCTGCCAGAGATTCCCGCCAAGTCCCCGGTGCCGGAGCCAGGCACGACCGTGATAGACAGTCGCTGGGCCCCTTGGTCCATGGTGCCGCTGTGCTGGAAGACGAAACTCCCGCTGCGGCCCCGAAGTGTTCCCGTGACTCGCTCAATCGCCACGTAGCCTGCCGAGCCCTTGATGGGTGTGAGCGCCGTGAGCATTTCTCCCGCGCCCGTGGCGACCAGGTCGCCTTCGAACCGCTTGTCGAGCGACATGCGGCCAAGGCTCACGCCATCGGCTGAGCTGGGCTCGGTTTGGGGCTTCATCTCTACGTTGAAGATGCCCTTGGCAACCGTTGGCATTCGCTGTTCCCCCCTTTGACTACGTTAACCCAGATCCCGGAGCGAACAAGACCCCAGCCAGGGCCCTGAGCGACGCCGCCTGCTGGAACGACTTGTGGGACGAAGCCTTCATGACGATGAGTCGCGGCTTGTCCGGATGTCTTCCTTTGTCACCTCCGCTTCAGAGTGCCGTGCAATGATTGAACCCAAGCCGCGGCCCGCCAGGGTCGTCGTGCCAGCAGCGAATGGTTAGCCGCCACTCATCCGCGCAGCGCTGCCTCAATTGCACTAACGTCGATTTTTGTCATTTTCATCATCGCGTCGAATGCGCGCTTGGCGGCAGCTGGGTCGGGGTCGGCAATGGCTCGCGTCAGGACCGCCGGTGTGATTTGCCACGACAACCCCCACCTGTCTTTGCACCAGCCGCAAGCGCTTTCCCGGCCACCATTACCAACGATCGCGTTCCAATAGCGATCGGTTTCGGCCTGATCAATCGTTGCCACCTGGAACGAAAACGCTTCGTTGTGCTTGAATGCAGGCCCACCGTTGAGTCCGAGACATGGGATCCGCATCACGGTGAACTCGACGGTCAATACGTCCCCTGTCTTCCCCGACGGAAAGTCTCCCGGGGCGCGGTATACGGCGCCGACGAAGGAGTCTGGAAATGTATTGGCGTAGAACCGTGCTGCTTCTTCAGCACCGCCGTTATACCAGAGGCAAACCGTGTTCTTCGCCGGTGCGGCCATGTCACTTCTCCATTGAGACAGAGTTGCTGCGTCTTCACACCGACTCTACGGTACTGCGTTTTGGCGGCTGACGCCGCGCCTGGCCGGCGAGGCGCGAGTCCCGCCTGCGTCAAGTTAACCTTTCGCTTTGAAAGCCTCGTGAAACAGGACATGGCCTTGCGGCATCGGCCCATCGAATGCGAGGACGAAGAAGAACTCGTCCGGAACGCCCTCGTGGCACAAGCCCACAGCATTCTCAAATCCAAACTGTCGGTAATACTGCGGATGCCCAACCAGGCAACAGCCCTTTGCCTGAAGGCTGCGCAATCGCGAGAGCCCTTCTCGCACAAGAGCCTTTCCGATCCCTTGCCGCTGAACGTCTGGATGGACGGAGACGGGACCGAGCCCGTACCAGCCCTTCGTACCGTCCGACATCGTCACCGGAGAGAAGGCAATGTGTCCCACGACGCGCCCGTCCACCTCTGCAACCAGTGAAACAGCCAGGGCGCCCGCGCTTCGCAGCGCCGCGACTATGAACTGTTCCGTGTGAGAGCTGATTTCCAGCGATGCAAACGCCGCGACAGTCACCGCGGAAATCGCGGTGAAATCCGTCGCCCTCTCCTCCCTGACAAAGGCCACTGGTGCAGTCATATCCCGTCAGGCGTTTCCGCCTCTGGACTGGGTGAAGAGCTCACTGATCCTGCTGCCCGCGAGCTTGCTGCAAGCCGACGCAAAACCAGCACACGATGAGCAAGGCACTGTATTTGGCGGCTTGGCGGTCGAGACCCATAACAAATCACCCGGCCCAGGCATGGACCAGACCGAAGCCCGTGGCGCAGCCGGCTGCGAACAACAGGCACAGGGGTGCAACGCATTGGAACTGCCAGGTCTTCCTGATCCCCGCGCCAAATCAAAAAGGCCCGCCACTTTCGTGGTGGGCCCTTTTGATTTGGCTGGGGGACTAGGATTCGAACCTAGGTTGACGGAGTCAGAGTCCGTAGTCCTACCGCTAGACGATCCCCCAAAGGAACCGTTGCGGGGATTCCTGCGAGCAGCGCCCTGACCGCTGCCCGCACCCGCGCGCTGGTCAGCGCTTGGAGAACTGCGTTCCGCGGCGAGCCTTGCGGAAACCGACCTTCTTGCGCTCGACTTCGCGCGCATCGCGCGTCACGAAGCCGGCAACGCGCAGCGGCCTGCGGAACGCTTCGTCGTATTCCATCAGCGCGCGCGTGATGCCGTGACGGATCGCGCCGGCCTGGCCGGTCATGCCGCCGCCAGCCACGTTGGCCACGACGTCGAAGCGATCGGCCATCTGCACGGTTGCGAGCGGCTGGCGCACGATCATGCGCGAAGTCGTGCGACCGAAGAATTCTTCGATCGTGCGGCCGTTGATGTTGATCTTGCCAGTGCCCGGGTGCAGGTGAACCCGCGCCGTGGAGGACTTGCGGCGGCCGGTGCCGTAGTTGGTGTTTGCAGGCATGTGCTGTCAGGCCTCAGATATCGATAGCGCCTGGCTGCTGCGCGGTGTGAGGGTGCTTTTCGCCCGTCACCACGTGCAGCTTCTTGAACATGGCGCGGCCCAGCGGATTCTTGGGCAACATGCCCTTGACCGCGAACTCGATCGCGCGCTCGGGATGCTGCTCGAGCATCTTGTCGAGCGTGCGGCTCTTGATGCCGCCGATCGCGCCGGTGTGCCAGTAGTACACCTTGTCCGTGAGCTTGTTGCCGGTCACCGCGATTTTCTCGGCATTGATCACGATGATGTGATCGCCGGTATCGACGTGCGGCGTGTACTGCGGCTTGTGCTTGCCGCGGAGACGGAAGGCGAGCTGAGTGGCGAGGCGGCCGAGCGTTTTACCGCTCGCATCCACCACAAACCAGTCACGCCGCACCTTCTCGGGGTGTGCGAAAACGGTGGTCATCGGAAAGGCTCCAGGCCCTGTCTGCCATGCAGAGAGCCGCGAATTCTATCTCAGCGGTTCGACCTTTGCAAAGCACGGGTTGCGGCGGAGCCCGGCCGCTGTATTTCGCCCGGGCCGGATCGCGGGCGCCGGACCCTGTTCCGGCCACTATACTGGGCCCTCATGAGTTCCCGAAGCACCGCCCTCGCACGCCGCCTCAGCCTGGCGGACCGCCTGATCCAGGAGATTGACCGCGGCCTGCGCACCGTGGCTGCCGCCAATGTTGCCGCCCGCCCGTTCCCTGGCCAGGGGGTCGAGGAGACCATCCATGACCCAGCCGCCCGGAAGCACGCCGCTGCGCTCATGCGGGTGAATCATGCGGGGGAAATTGCGGCCCAGGCGCTGTATCACGGACAGGCCCTGGCAGCCCGCAACCCTGAAATCCGAGATCGATGCTGGCGGCGGCGCAGTGACGAAAGCGACCACCTGGCTTGGTGCGAACAGCGTGTCCGCGAACTCGGCAGCCGCACCAGCCTGCTCGCTCCCGTCTGGTATGCGGGATCCTTTGCGATTGGCGTCCTGGCGGGCATCAGCGGGGACCGGACCAGCCTCGGTTTCGTCGAGGAGACCGAGAAACAGGTGGTCGAGCACCTGGATTCGCACCTGCACGAACTGCCACCCGGCGACGAGCGTTCCCCGCGCGATCCTTGCGCAGATGAAGGCGGACGAGGATCGCCATGCCGACGAGGCCCGGAGCCAAGGCGCGATGGGTCTCCCCGCCCGGTGCGCGCGCTTATGCGCCGCACCGCCCGGCTGATGACACGGACCGCCTACCGGCTTTGACGTCAGAAACTTGCGGCGTGGCGCGGCTTTATATTAAAAGCCTCCGCAGCCTTTTGACATAAACGGGCGCTACACAGGAAGGGAGCATGGAAACCGGCGGCAGACCCCTGAGCGACATTCCGGCGATCAATCGCTTCCTGAGCTATTGCCGCATCCGCGCGGTACCGTCCAAAACGGTCCTGATCCATGCCGGCGACCTTCCCGATGTCCTCTACTACATCATGCGCGGTTCCGTGGAGGTGATGATCGAGGACGAGGAAGGCAACGAGATGGTGCTGGCCTACCTCAACAAGGGCCAGTTCTTCGGCGAGATGGGCCTGTTCCACGACCAGCCCACGCGCAGCGCCTGGGTGCGCACGCGCAACCAGTGCGAGCTCGCCGAAATGACCTACCCGCGCTTCCGGCAGATTGCGGCCGAGAGCCCCACCCTGCTGTTCGAACTGGCGACCCAGCTGGCAAGCCGCCTCGATCGCACCAACCGCAAACCTGGGCGACCTCGCGTTCGTCGACGTGACGGGCCGGGTCGCGCACGCGATCATGGACCTGTGCAACGAGCCGGACGCGATGACGCACCCGGAGGGCACGCAGATCAAGGTCAGCCGGCAGGAGCTGTCGCGCCTGGTCGGCTGCTCGCGCGAAATGGCAGGCCGGGTGTTGAAGGTGCTCGAGGAGCAGGGCCTGCTCACCGCTCGCGGCAAGACGATGGTCGTGTACGGCGTGCGCCCGCGCCTGAAGGGCAAGGCGGCGGCCATGTCGCTCGCAGCCGGTAGCCCGGCCGGTCTGGCACTGCGCGCCAATAAGGCGACGACGGCACCGGATGATGATGAGGACGAGGACGACGAAGATTGGCGCCCGCCGGGCGCTGGAAGAGGTCGCGCAAAGCGCGGTGACGGCGCCTGTTGATAAACTCCCGCCTGGCGCGGGACGCGCGCCCCTTTCCTGCCTCCTTCCCTAACCCTGCGGCAATGCGCTCCCGCATCTGCGGCGATCGTCGCCCGGTAGTCCTGCGCGCTGAAGATCGCGGAGCCGGCGACGAAGGTGTCGGCACCCGCCGCCGCGACGCGGCCGATGTTGTCGACCTTGATGCCGCCGTCGACTTCGAGCCGGATGTCGCGTCCGCTGCGGTCGATGATCTGGCGCACCTGCGGCGATCTTGGGCAGCGTGGCCCGGAATGAACGACTGGCCGCCGAACCCGGGATTCACCGACATCAGCAGCACCATGTCGACCTTGTCGAGCACGTGATCGAGCCAGTGCAGCGGCGTCGCGGGATTGAACACCAGTCCGGGCTTGCAGCCGTTCTCGCGGATCAGCCCGAGCGTGCGGTCGATGTGCTCGCTCGCCTCCGGGTGGAAGGTGATGTAGGTGGCGCCTGCCTTCGCGAAGTCCGGAATGATGCGGTCGACCGGCTTCACCATCAGGTGCACGTCGATCGGCGCCTGGATGCCGTGCTTGCGCAGCGCCTCGCACACCAGCGGGCCGATCGTGAGGTTCGGGACGTAATGGTTGTCCATCACGTCGAAATGGACGACATCCGCGCCCGCCGCGAGCACGTTGCGCACTTCCTCGCCGAGCCGCGCGAAGTCGGCGGACAGGATCGACGGCGCGATCCACGGAGTCTGTTGCTTCGTCGTCATGTCGAACCTCACTTGATGCCGCGGTGAGTCTTCACCAGTTCGTACGCTTCCAGGATCCGCTGCGTACGCTCGTGCGCCGCTGCGATCATCGATTCGGGCAGGCCCTGGGCGACCAGCTTGTCCGGATGATTCTGGCTCATGAGCCGGCGGAATGCCCTGGTGACCTCGGCGTCCACGGCACCCGTCGCGACGCCCAGCGCCTCGTAGGCGTCGGCAAGCCGCGCATTCGTGCTCGGGCCGAATCCCGGCCCTGCGACGACCGCCCGCCCGCCCCTTGCCATAGTCGCCCGCGTGCATGCGGAGCATGGCTCGAGCGCCGCGAATTCGAGCTGGGAAACGCCGAGCGCGCGACAGATGCGCTGGAACACGGCGCGCGGACGGTCGCCGAGGCCGTTGCCGGATCGAGGCCTCGAGCTGAATCTGGACGAACAGGCGGCACAGGTCGGGCTGATGGCCCGCGAGCCGGCGCAGGCGTTCGAGCGTCGCTTCGAGCGGAAAGTCGGCCAGCTTGCCGGCCGTAAAGCATTCGATGGCGCGCAGCCGATCGGCCTCGGCCAGCGAGAAGCGCCGCATGGCCCCACGCGCAGCGTCGATCTCCTGCTCCGTGACGAGGCCGTCGCTCTTGGCGACGTGCCCCATGACCTGGAAGGTCGCCTCGAAAAATGCGCGGCGCAGTTCGGCGGGGCCGGCAGTGCCGTTGCCGGATGCGGATCCCGCCCGCCTGCGCTTGCCAGCGGCGTCGAACTGGTGGCCCAGCACGAACCCGACGATGGCGCCCAGCCACCCGCGGCCGATGACGAAGCCCAGGATCGCGCCGAGGATTTTGCCGTGCCAACCTTGGAACATGTGTGTACGGGGGCGTGCCCCTTCCCGGGAGTCGTTACAATGGGTGGTCGGTCAGGACGTTGCGTCCCTGCGGCCGATGATCACGGCATATTAACAGCACCGGCGGCTCCACCATGTCCACGCCCACGCCTGACTCGAATTCCCCCGCAGGCTCCACAGCCAGCGGCTCCCCGCCGATGCACGAGTCGAACCTGCACGGCCTCACGCGCATCCACCAGGGCAAGGTGCGTGACATCTACGCGATCCCGGGCGACGACCGGCACATGCTGATCGTCACCACCGACCGCCTGAGCGCGTTCGACGTGGTGCTGCCCGATCCGATTCCGGGCAAAGGCCGCGTGCTGACGAGCATTTCCAACTTCTGGTTCGCGCGCACGGGCCACATCGTGCCGAATCACCTCGCTGCGTCCGGGCATGCGGACCTCGCGCAAGTCGTGCCGGATGCGGATGATCGCGCCCGTCTCGCCGATCGTGCCATCGTCGTCCGCAAGCTCAAGGCGTTGCCGGTCGAAGCCGTCGTGCGCGGCTACCTGATCGGTTCCGGCTGGAAGGACTATCAGCGCACCGGCAGGATCTGTGGCATCGCGTTGCCCGCCGGCCTGCGCATGGCAGACCAGCTGCCCGAGCCGATCTTCACGCCTTCAACGAAGGCGCCGAAGGGACAGCACGACGAAAACGTGGGTTTCGACGAGATCGCCAGGTTGATCGGCGCAGCGCGCGCGGCTCAGGTGCGCGACACCGCGATCGCGCTCTACAGGTTCGCGGCGGCGCATGCGCTCGCGCGCGGCATCATCGTCGCCGACACCAAGTTCGAGTTCGGCGTCGACGAGGCGGCCGGCGGCCGCTGACGCTGATCGACGAGGTGGTGACGCCCGACTCGTCACGCTTCTGGCCGATGGACACCTACGCGCCGGGCACGAGCCCGCCGTCGTTCGACAAGCAGTTCGTGCGCGATTACCTCGAGACGCTCGACTGGAACAAGACGGCGCCCGGCCCGAAGCTGCCGGCGCACGTGATCCAGCACACCAGCGAAGAAATACGCAGGAAGCGTTGCGGCGGCTACCAAACCCGGACGGCCCGCGGCACGGCGTAGCCCGCTTGGCTCGCGGGCGGAGCGTGGGGGCCCGCAAGGTCGCGGAGCACGCGGTCCTCGCAGCTCGAAGCGCGCAGGAGCCCAGAAGTTACATGCGCGGAGCGCTAAGCTCGCCAACCTCAACCGCGCTTCGCCGCCCACGCGGCAATCACGCGATGCAGTTCACGCACGCCATCGGTGAGCGCGGCCGGGCCCGGTTGCAGGATGATCGACGACTTCACTTCGTGCAGTTCGCGTTCACGCACGGCCGGCACGTCGTGCCAGCCCGGACGCGCAGCGACGTTCCGTGCCGAGAACTTCTTGCCGCACCACGACCCGAAAATGATGTCGGGCGCGCGCCGCACGACTTCGAGCGGGTCGGTGATGATGCGATCCTTGCCGAGGCCGCAGGCCGCGAGTTCCGGAAAGATGTCGTCGCCACCCGCAATGCCGACGAGCTCCGAGACCCAGCGTATGCCCGAGATCTGCGGCTCGTCCCATTCTTCGAAGTAGACACGGGGGCGGCGCGGAAACGCAGCCGCCGTGGCGCGCAGCGCATCCAATCCGTTCTCCAGCTCGGCAGCGAGTGCGGCGGCCTTCGTCTCGCACCCGATCATGCCGCCCAGCATGCGGATCACGCGCAGGATTTCGTCGACGCTGCGCTGGTTGAACACGTGCACCTCGACGCCGTGGCGAATGAGTTGCGAGGCGATGTCGGCCTGCAGGTCCGAAAAGCCGAGCACGAGGTCGGGTTCGAGCGCCGGATCCTGTCGATCTTCGCGCTGATGAACGCGGAGACCTTCGGCTTCTCCTTGCGCGCCCGCGGCGGGCGCACGGTGAAACCGGAGATCCCGACGATACGGTCTTCCTCACCCATCAGGTACAGCGCTTCCGTCGTCTCCTCGGTCAGGCAGACGATGCGGGTCGGGTAACGTGCTTCGCTGCGGCGGGTAGTCGTGGTCAACGGTGGCCTCGCAATGCCAGGCTTGGGTTCAGGGCGGATCGGAACGCGGCATTGTGCCCGAGTACCGGTCCGAGCTTGCCTGCTGCGGCGAGCCATGCAACGCTTTCGCCGCCGATCGCCATTGGATTCGACTTGCCCGACGCCCTCACTCCCTTCCGCACGCTGCAACACCGCTTCGAGCACTGGCTGTTCGACTGGCCGGAGACGACGGGCAACCGCGCGATTCAACTTGTCGCGACCCCGCTGCGGTACGCCTATGCGCTGCTGCGCGACCTGTTCGGCGGTGACCTCGGCCTGCGCGCCATGGGTCTCGTGTATTCGTCGCTGTTCGCGCTGGTGCCTGTCGTCGCCGTCTCGTTCGCGGTGCTCAAGGCCTTCGGCTACCACCGCGAGCTCGAGCCCGTGCTCGCCGAGTTCCTGCGGCCGCTCGGCGAGAAAGGCATCGAGCTCACGGTCAAGTTCATGCAGTTCGTCGAGAACGCGCAGACGACGGTGCTCGGCACGGTCGGCTTCGTAATCCCGGTCTACACCGTGATCGTGATGATCGAAAGATCGAGGGCGCGCTCAACTTCACTGGCACGTCGAGCGCCCGCGCAGCCCGGCCCGGCGCGTCACCGAATACATGATCATCATGGTGGTCGGACCAGTCCTGATGGTTGCCGCGATGGTGCTGCTGACGCGCATCGAGACCAGCGCCATGGTGGCGCGAGTCTCGGGGCTGGCCGGTACGCCGGGTCTGCGCGGTCACTACGCGCCCTACGTGCTGATCATCGGGCTGTTCTGGTTCCTGTACAGCTACATGCCGAACACGCGCGTGCGCTGGCGAGCGGCGTTCATCGGCGCCCTGTTCGGTGGTGCTGCGTGGGTTGGCGTCGGCGCGATCTTTACTCGGATCGCCGTCTACGCGACGCAGGCCGCGGCGATCTATGCCGGCTTCGCGATCGTGCTGCTGTTCATGGTGTGGCTGCACCTGAGCTGGCTGATCATGCTGCTCGGCGGACAGCTGAGCTTCTACGTGCAGCACCCTGAGCACCTGCGCACCGGTCACGGCGAGATCCCGACCACCAGCGCGCTGCGCGAACGCATCGCGCTGGGCGCGATGTGCCTGCTCGGCGAGCGCTTTGTCGCGGGCCGACCGCGCTGGAAGGTGTCGGACCTCGCCGACCACATGGACGTCCCCGCGTCGGTGCTCGATGGCGAGCTTTCGCTGCTGGAACGCCGCGGACTGGTGCTGACCGCCGAGGACGACACCGTCGCCCCGGGCCGCGACCTCGGCGCCATCACGCTCGCCGAAATCCTCGACGCCATCCGACACGAGACGCCGAACCCGCGCAGCCCTGACCCCGGGGTCACCCTACCCCGCCGATGCCGCCGCGCGTGGCGGACGAGGCAATGCGCGCGAGCATGACGCAGACGACCCTGCGCGACCTGCTGGGCCGGCGCCACCCGGTGATGCCGCAAACGGCTAGACTCTCCCTCCGTCTGGAGGACACACATGCAGATCTCGATGTACCGCGCCTCGGTTCCCGTCTTTGCCCGCGCCCTGCGCAACCTGATTGTCATCCTGAAGAAAGCCGAGGCGCACGCGACGGAACGCAAGATCGATCCAACCGTGCTGCTCAATTATCGGCTGGCAGCGGACATGTTCGCGCTGACCCGCCAGGTGCAGATCGCCACGGACATGGCCAAGGGCTGCGTGTCGCGCCTGGCCGGCGTCGAAATTCCTGTTTACGAGGACAAGGAAGCGACGTTCGGCGAACTCATCGCGCGCGTCGAGAAGTGCATCGCCTACCTCGAGAGCTTCCAGCCGGAACAGGTCGACGGCGCGGAGGACAAGACCATCGTGCTGAAGCGCCCGACCGGCGACGTCAGCTACCCGGGCCTGCAGTACCTGCTCGAGTACGTGACGCCCAACGTGTATTTCCACTGCACGACGACTTACTCGATCCTGCGTCATTGCGGCGTGGGCATCGGCAAGAAGGATTTCATCGGCCCGCTGTAACGCTCGCGTCCTCGCCCGCATAAGCCGGAGAGGACACGTTAGAACGCTTTGGGGTCATGGCGTCCGCCCCGGTCTGTCCTGTCGCGCTTGGAAAGGCAGACACGCGCGCGACAGGACAGACCGGATCGGACGCCCGGACCGTCTACAGCGCTCGCCGCAGCTCTTTCGCTGCCGCAAAAAAGGGGCCGCATCAATCGCCGGCGATCGTCATCTCTTCGATGAGGATCGAACCGGTGCGGATGCCGCCGCGTACATCGATGTCGGACCCGACGTCGACGATCTTCTGATACATGTCCTTCAAGTGCCCGGCGATCGTGACCTCGTGCACGGGGTACTGGATCTGCCCGTTCTCCACCCAGAAGCCGCCCGCGCCGCGCGAATAATCGCCCGTCACGCCGTTCACGCCCTGCCCCATCAGCTCCGTGACGTACAGGCCGCGGTCCATCAGCGTCAGCATCTGGTCGAAGTCACGGCCGCGCCCGTGCACGAGCAGGTTGTGCGTGCCGCCCGCATTGCCTGTGGTGCGCAGCCCGAGCTTGCGCGCCGAGTACGTGCTCAGCACGTAACCCAGCAGCACGCCGGCCTCCACGAGTTCACGATCGCGCGTCGTGACGCCTTCGTGATCGAACGGCGCGCTGGCCAGTGCCTTCAACAGGTGCGGCCGCTCCGAGAGCGCGAACCAGTCGGGAAACACGCGCTGGCCGGCGGCTTCGAGCAGGAACGAAGCGCGGCGGTACTGGCTGCCGCCACGGATTGCGCCGATGAAGTGCCCGATGAGTCCACGTGCGACGTCCGGTGAATACAGCACCGGCGCCTTCATGGTCGCCAGTTTGCGCGCGCCGAGCCGGCCGATGGTGCGCTCGCCCGCGCGGCGGCCGACGCTGGCTGCCGATTCGAGTTCACGCCAGTCGCGGACCGTGCTGTACCAGTAGTCACGCTCCATCTGCTCGCCTTCGGTGCCGAGCACCGAGCAGCTGATGCTGTGCACCGTGCCGGGATACGCGCCGAGGAAGCCCTGCGAATTGCCGAAGGCGCGCAGGCCGCGATGGGTGCTGACCGCAGCGCCTTCCGAATTGGTGATGCGCCTGGTATCGACCGCCATCGCGGCGGCTTCGCACGCGATCGCCATGTCGCATGCGCGCTCCGGCGTTATCTCCCACGGGTGCGAGAGATCGAGCCCGGGCACGTCCCGCGCGAGATCCTGCTCATCGGGCAGGCCCGCGCACGGGTCCTCAGCCGTAAACTTCGCGATCGTGCAGGCCTTGGCCACGGTCTCACGCAGCGCGGCTGCACCGAGGTCCCCCGTGCTCGCGCTGCCTTTGCGCGTGCCGAAATACACGGTGACAGCCATGCCGCGGTCACGCTGGTACTCGATCGTCTCGACTTCACCGAGGCGCGCACTGACGCTCAGGCCCACGTCCATGCTGATGGCCGCTTCGGCCTGGCTCGCGCCCAGGGTGCGTGCCTCGGCCAGCGCGAGCTCGACGAGTGCGAGCAGGTCGGCGCCGTCGGCCGTCAGCATGGGGGAATGGTCCTTGGGGGCGACAGTCGTGCTCATCGTGCGGCAGCGTCCGTGGTCGGGGCCTGTTGGCAGGCCTGCGATTCTAGCAGCGGTCCGGGCCTGCGCCCTGCGTGCTAGCATTCGCAAAAGGGCGGATTCATGGCGCGCAAGCAGGCATTTCCCGGCGAATACGGCGGACAGCACGACGACGAGGCCGGTCGCGATGGCTTCGACGAAGGCCCGAGCAAGAGCGAACTCAAGCGGCAGGACCAGGAACTGCGCGCGATCGGCGTCGAGCTGGTCGGGTTGCCGCTGTCCGAGCTCGAGGCCATGGACCTGTCGGAGAGCCTCTACGACGCGGTCATGGCATGCCGCGGGATCACGGCCCACGGCGCCCGTCTCCGGCAGGAGATGTTCATCGCCAAGGTCATGCGCGGCGTGGACGTCGAACCCATCCGCGCCACCCTCGAACGGCGCGGCGAAATCGACCGCCAGCGGATCCGCCGCGAGCACGCGATCGAACAATGGCGTGAGCGCCTGATCGCGGACGAGCCCGCCGCCTGGACCGAACTCGCCGCGCAGATCGACCCGACGGGCCTGCAGCAGATCCGTTCGCTGGCCCGGCAGGCACGAGCCGAGCAGGCCGGTGCCCACCCGCCCGCCGCCGCCAGGCAACTGTTCCGCCGCCTCCGGGAAGCGCTCGATAAGCCTGCGATTTAGCGTTTTTCGCGGCCATCTGTACAATGACCCGGTGAAACCGCTCGTTGGCATCATCATGGGGTCCTCGTCCGACTGGGACACCCTGCAATACGCCGCCGAGATGCTCGAGCGACTGGGCGTCCCGCACGAGGTGCGCGTCGTCTCCGCGCACCGCACACCGGACCTCCTTTTCGAATACGCCTCCACCGCGCGCGAGCGTGGCCTCAAGGTCATCATCGCGGGCGCCGGCGGCGCTGCACACCTGCCTGGCATGTGCGCGGCCAAGACCTCGCTGCCCGTGCTCGGCGTGCCGGTTCAGTCCAGGGCGCTGAACGGACTCGATTCGCTGCTCTCGATCGTGCAGATGCCCGCGGGCATTCCGGTCGCCACGCTCGCCATCGGCGTGGCCGGCGCCACCAACGCCGCGCTCCTGGCGGCAGCGATCCTGGCCAACGGGGACGAGAAGATTCGCGCGGCTGTCGACGCTTTTCGCGCGGCACAGACCGACAAGGTTCTCGCCCAGCCCGACCCTCGCAACCCGACGATCGCAACGTGAAGATCGGCATCATCGGTGCGGGCCAGCTCGGACGCATGCTGGCCCTCGCGGGCTATCCGCTGGCACAGCAGTTTCGCTTTCTCGACAGCAGCGCGGATTCGCCCGGCGGCCAGGTCGCACCGATCATCACGGGTGCGTTCGACGATCCGCGCAGCCTCGAGCGGCTCGCGGCCGACGTCGACCTGGTCACCTACGAGTTCGAAAACGTGCCCGTCGCCGCGCTGCAGAAAGTCGCGGAGACGCATCCCGTGTGGCCGCCCGTCGAGGCACTGCGCGTTTCGCAGGATCGCCTGCTCGAGAAGCAGCTGTTCTCGCAGCTGAAGATCCCGACACCTCCGTTCCGCACGGTGGATTCGCTCGAAGACCTGCGCGCTGCAGTCAAGGCGCTCGGATTACCCTGCGTGCTCAAGACGCGCCGGCTCGGCTACGACGGCAAGGGCCAGCGCTTCCTGCGCAAGCCCGGCGACCTCGAGCCCGCCTGGAATGCAATCGGCAACGTGCCGCTGATTCTCGAAGGCTTCGTCGACTTCGAACGCGAAGTGTCGATCGTCGGCGTGCGCAGCACGACGGGCGAAGTGCGCGCGTACCCGATCGTCGCCAATACGCACAAGGACGGCATCCTGCGCGTGACGCTGGCACCGCACCGTCATCCCGACCTGCAGAAGGCGGCGGAGATCTGCCTCAAGCGCGTGCTGCGGCATTTCGAATACGCCGGCGTGCTGACCCTCGAGTTCTTCGTGGCCAGGGGCAGGCTGGTCGCCAACGAGATGGCGCCGCGCGTGCACAACTCCGGCCACTGGACCATCGAAGGTGCGGTCACGTCGCAGTTCGAAAACCACCTGCGCGCGATCCTCGGACTGCCGCTCGGCGACACGAGCCCGTCGGGCCATTGCGCCATGATCAATTTCATCGGTGCGCTCCCCGAGCGCGATGCCATCCTCGCCCTGCCCGGAGTGCACTGGCACGATTACGGCAAGGAGCCGCGCCCGGGTCGCAAGATCGGCCACTGCACGGTCGTGGCGGCCAGCGCGGTCGAGCGCGACCGCCTGGTGCGCAAGGTCCTGCGCAGGATGTCGCCACGCTGAGGGCAGGTTTCCCGGCCCCGCCGCAAGGTCCGGCCGGGGTTATGTGACGGATCGCACGGTTTGGGCCCGGATCGGCTCCCGTATACTACCCGGAGGGGAATCGAGCACACGATGTACCTGGAACACTTCAAGCTCAAGGAACTGCCGTTCCGGCTCAGCCCGGACCCGGCGTTCCTCTTTCTGAGCCAGATCCACTCCCGCGCCAAGGCGTACATGGAGTCCACGATCTGGTTCACGGACGGCTTTGTCGTTATCACCGGCGAGATCGGCTCAGGCAAGACCACGCTGATCGAGTCGTTCCTCAAGGAAATCGACCAGGACGTCGTCGTCGCGCAGATCAACCAGACGCAGGTCTCGCCGATCGAGTTCCTGCAGGGCCTGCTCGCGCAGTTCGGCTTCAGCCCGTTCCGCATGCGCAAGGCCGAGCTGCTCGACACGCTCAACAACTTCCTGATCGAGCAGCACGCGAACGGCCGCAAGGTGCTGCTGATCATCGACGAGGCGCAGAACCTCAGCAACAAGGTGCTGGAGGAAGTGCGCCTGCTCTCCGGCGTCGAAACGACCAAGGAAAAGGTGCTGCGCATCATCCTGGCGGGCCAGCCCGAGTTGCATGCAAAGCTCGATTCGGACGAACTCGTCCAGTTACGCCAGCGCGTGCGACTGCGCTTCCACCTGAGCGCGCTGACCGAGTCGGAGATGGGCGACTACATCCTCCATCGCCTCAGGGTGGCAGGGTCCGAGGACCGCGAAATCTTCGAGCCGGACACGTTTCCCCTGATCTTCCGCTACACGGGCGGCATCCCGCGCCTCACCAACACGCTTTGCGACACCTGCCTGCTCTCCGCTTTCGGCAGCAACCTCGAAAAAGTCGACGTCGAGATCGTGCGGCAGGTGATCGGCGAACTGCAGTGGCAGGAATATGCCGGGCGCACGCACACCGACCTGCCGGCGACCCGTCTCGACGATACTTCGCCACAACCGTGCCCGCCGGTGGGGCGCGTCGTGCTCTCCAAGCGGGGAGTCACGCTCGATCACGCGCTGCTCGTGCCCGGCCGCTTCATCGTCGGCCGCACCACCGACAACGACATGCAGATTGACAGCAAGTTTGTCAGCCGCCACCACATGCAGCTCGTCACCACCACCGACAACTGCTACGTGGAAGACCTGAACAGCACGAACGGCGTTTTCCTGAATGGCAAGCGCGTCCGCCGGCACAAGCTGCAGGCGGGCGACGTCATCAAGCTGGGTATGCACGAAGTCACGTATTCGCCACTGGACGTGCCAGTCGAGCCGAGCGACGAAACCCGCGCTACACGAACGACGGTGCTGCAGGATGCCGATGCCGATGCCGATTCGGATTCCGACGACGACGAGTCGGAGAACGACGACGAAGAGCAGGATGAGTCGTCCTACTCGTCGATTGCGCGCGGATCGTAGCCCGCCTGCGTGGTGCGGTAATCGCGCCGCTTCATCCAGAGCAACGCTCCCACGGTGACCAGCGCGCCGCCGGCGATGAACAGCAGGCTGTGCGGCGAACCCTGGACCCACCACGCCACCGCGAAGCAGCCGAGTCCGGCTCCGACCGCCAGGTAAGGCAGGGTTTCGTACACTGGACGCGGCAGCCACACGGCGGGATCAGCCCGTACCGCCGACCGTCAGCGCGTCCACGCGCAGGGTAGGCTGGCCAACGCCTACCGGAACTTCCTGGCCTTCCTTGCCACAGGTGCCGACGCCGTCGTCGAGCTTGAGGTCATTGCCGATCATCGAGACGCGGGTCATGACATCAGGGCCGTTGCCGATCAGCGTGGCGCCCTTCACCGGACGCGTGATCCGGCCGTTCTCTATCAGGTAGGCCTCGCTCGCCGAGAACACGAACTTGCCCGACGTGATGTCGACCTGGCCGCCGCCGAAATTGCGGCAATAGAGCCCCTTGCCGACCGAGGCGATGATTTCTTCCGGCGCATGCTGGCCGGGCAGCATGTAGGTATTGGTCATGCGCGGCAGCGTGAGCGCCGCAAAGCTCTCGCGCCGGCCGTTGCCCGTCGGCTTCACGCCCATGAGGCGCGCGTTGAGCTTGTCCTGCAGGTAGCCGCGCAGGACGCCGTCCTCGATCAGCGTGGTGCATTGCGTGGGCGTGCCTTCGTCATCGACGTTGAGCGAGCCGCGGCGAGCCGCGAGCGTGCCGTCGTCGACGATCGTGACGCCCCTGGCTGCAACCTGTTGCCCGATGCGCCCGCTGAACGCGGAGGTGCCCTTGCGGTTGAAGTCGCCTTCGAGGCCGTGCCCCACGGCTTCGTGCAGCAACACGCCGGGCCAGCCTGCGCCGAGCACGACGGTCATCGTGCCCGCCGGTGCAGGTACGGCTTCGAGATTGACCTGGGCCGTGCGCACGGCTTCCTTGACGAGCGCACGCCAGCGCTCCGAGACCAGGAATTCCGTATAGGCGAAACGCCCGCCGCCGCCGGCGTAACCCTGCTCGCGCCGACCGTCCTGTTCGATGATGACGCTGACGTTGAGCCGCACCAGCGGCCGCACGTCGCCGGCGAGCGTACCGTCGCTCGCCATGACGAGCACGATGTCGTGCGACGCCGAGAGGCTTGCCATCACCTGCGTGATGCGCGAATCGAGCGAGCGAGCTTCGCGGTCGATCTGCTCGAGCAGCTTGACCTTGTCATCGTCCGCCATCGTCTCGACCGGATCGACGGCCGAGTAGAGGCCGCGACCGCCCGTGGCATGCCAGGCCTGCACGCTGCCGCCCGCACCGGAACGCGAGATGGCGCGCGCGGCATGCGCCGCCTCGAGCAGCGCGGGCAGCATCACCTCGTCGGAATAGGCAAAGCCGGTCTTCTCACCGGCCAGTGCGCGCACACCCACGCCCTGCTCGATGCTGTGGGCGCCGTCCTTGACGATGCCGTCCTCGAGCGCCCACGACTCTTCGCGTGTGAGCTGGAAATAGATGTCGGTGTAATCGACGGCGTGGCCCATCACGTCGCCGAGCACTGCAGCGACGCGGTCTTCGTCGAGTGCCGCCGGGCCGAGCAGCGCAGCACGTGCGACGTCGAGCGGGTCGCGAACGGTGACGCCGGCCGCAAGCGCGGCAGGTCTGGGAGCGAAAAGCGGCGGCGGAATGTGCGGTTTCATGATTCCAGTCGGGGAGCGGTAACGGCGAGCCGGCGGTGCCCGACGGCAGGGAAATCCTGCCGCAACCGGCGCTGCCGCGCGAGGTCCAATTCTGCCGTGATCACGCCGGTTCCGCGCGGCAATCGGGCCAGGACCCGACCCCACGGCTCGACGATCATCGAGTCGCCGTGGGTTTCGCGCCCGCTCTCGTGGAATCCGGACTGCGCTGCCGCCACCAGGTAGCAGAGGTTTTCGACCGCACGGGTGCGCAGCAGCAGTTCCCAGTGGGCACGGCCGGTGGGTACCGTGAAAGCAGACGGCAAAGTGAACCATTCGGCACCCTGCTGCAGCAGTTCGCGGAAGAGTTCGGGAAAGCGGACGTCGTAGCAGATCGCGAGGCCCAGCCGGCCCGCCGGCGTGTCGACCGTGACGACTCCGGTGCCGGGACGCACCGCCCTCGATTCACGGTGGCTCTCGAGCTTGCCGGGCACGTCCACGTCGAACAGGTGGATCTTGTCGTAGCGCGCGACCTCGCGACCCGAGTCGTCGAAGACGAGGCACGCCGCCGCAACACGCGGCTCGTCCGGCAGCTGGAGCGGGATCGTGCCGCCGACGATCCAGAGGCTGTGCATGCGCGCCTGCTCCGCGAGGAACGCCTGGATCAGGCCGGAACCGTGAGCTTCGGCAATGGCGAGCTTGTCGGCTTCGCCACGCCCCATGAACGCGAAATTCTCCGGCAGCACGGAGATCACCGCGCCCTGCGCCCGGGCCTGCCGGAGCAGCTCGCCAGCGACAGCGAGATTGCGCGCCACGTTGGCGCAGGAAGTCATCTGGATGGCAGCAACATTCCTCACCGTGAATTTTCCCCTTGCTTTTCGGCCGTCCCGACCGCCGCTCCGACACCGGCAGGCGCGGAGATTCGCTGCACGACCGGAGCAGCCCAGGAACCCGTCACATGGTAATAGGCCCGGGTGAGTCCCTGCAGCTGGTCCTTGAAAAGCTGTGACAGCACCAGCACGCCAGCGCCGATCACCGGCCCCGCCGCGAGCGCACCGGCGACCGCCAGGGGTCCGCTGGGATTGCCACTCACGACGATCGTCTGGTCGTAGTCTTCGGTTGCCAGGCCGGTGCGGCCCACGATTCCCATGTCGATCGCCGCACCCTTGAGCAGCAGATTCTGCGTGAACGCATTGCCCGCGCGCACTTCGAAATCGCCCTGCACACTGTTGAAGGCGAGGCCTTCGTCGGTGACGTCGCGGAAATCGAGCGCGAGTCGTCGTGGCAACTGCGTCACGCTGAACAGCCCCAGCATGCGGCCCGCACCCGGCTCGACGTCGCGCAGGCGGCCGTCCTCGAGCGACACGTGGAGCGTGCCGTTGAGGGTCTTGAGCACGTCCATCGACGGGCCGCCGGGCCACCAGAGATTCGCGGCGAACCTGGCCTTGCTGGCGTCGATCGCGTCACGAAAGGCGAGCGCCTTCGCCGCGGCGCGAAAATCCGTGCTGGTCAACAGCACTTCGACGCGCGTCCGTGGCGCACCCTGCTCCATCCACCAGCTGCCATTGGCGATGAGGTCGAAGGCTGGCGACGACGTCGAGATCGAATCGAAGGTGAGCCCCCGCGGATCCCTCGAGATCGCGGCAACCAGGCGGCCGAATTGCCGTGACTGCCAGGTGAAATCTGCGGCAACCGCGCTGATGGCCGGCAGCGTGCGCGGATCGATCTCCGCATTGGTCGCCGCTCTTGCAGCTGCCGCCGGGCTCGACTCCTCACGGGTCAGCTGCAGCCGTTTCATGTCGAGCACGATCGGGCGACCGCGCGTGAGATCGTCGGGAACGGTCACCTGGCCTTCGGCTTGCGGTCCCGTCACCGCGATCCGCCAGAGGTCGCCCTCGCTGCGCAGCTTCGCGATCACGTCGCGGAACTCGAAGCCGAAGACCGTTGCACGGTCGAGGTGGACGTCGACCGGGCCGAGCCAGTCCATCAGGCGCTGGCCGCCGATGCTCGTCGAACCCCCGGCAGGCCTGTTCGAGAGTGCGAGCCACTCGCCCAGGTCGAACTGCGGCCAGTCGCCGCTCACCAGCAGACCGGTCTGCGCTGGAAGCGTAACGGGTTGCGCATCAAAGCGCGCCGCGCCGCGATCAAGACGCCAGGCGCCATCCCGCGCGGCGAAACGCAGCTTCGCACGAGCGCTGCCCGACTCGAGCGTCACGTCGTTCACGCGCGAGCCGGGAATCTCGAGACGCACGCGCGTTGGCCGTGTCTCGGGCGCGGCCTTGGCGAAAGGCCGGGGCGCCCGGATGACGAGTCCGCCCAGGTTGCTCGCGACATCGAAGGACAGCAGCCAGTCGCCACCGGCTCGCCGCTTTTCGATGTGGCCTTGCAACTCCCAGTTCGTCGCGCCGCCCATCGCGATGGTCGCTGGCAGGCCGAGGAATGCGGGCAGCCTGGCGCCACCCGCGCGGCCTTGCGCCTTCAGTTCCACCGCGGCTTCAACATCGCCGGAGGTATGGCCGGGGCTCGCGGCAAGCTCGAACGGGCCGTCGAGGATCGTGCCGCGCAGCCCCGCGGTCTTCACCTCGTAATTGTGCAGTTCGAAGGTGCCCGCGACGCGCTCGGCGGGCGCCCGCAGCGCAGGCAACGCGACGGTGACGCCGTCGAGCGTCACGCGCACGGTGTAGTCACGCGGCGGCGGCGGCGCCGGCATCGCGGCCAGCACTTCTGCCGAAATCACCGGCAGCGAAAGCTGGACCTGGTACTGCGCCGGGCCGCTACCGGTGAGGCCCATGAATTGCTCGCCGATGATCGGCCCCAGCGGACTCGCCTGCACGTACGCGAGCGCCCGCTGCAGATCGCCGCCAGCCTTGCCGTCGATCTCGAGGATCGGCGCCTTGTAATCAGCCATCAGGAAGCTGGTCTGCGACAGTTTCAGCCCGCCGAGTTCGCCGCCCGCAACGTCCGCTGCGATCGATGCGTTGTGAAATCTGACCGTGCCCGCCGCATTGACGATCGGCGCGAAACCCGGGTAGTAGTCGAGAGTCACGTTCGTCGCGTCGGCCGAGGCGGTGAAGTCACCTTCGCCGCCGCGGAACGGAAACTTCCGCACCGGCCCGCGGTAACTCAACCGGCCGTTCGTAGCCGTACCGCGGACGAAGGCACGATCGAGCCACGCAATCGTGCGCTCGCGCAAACGACCGACGGGCACGACTTGCGGCACCAGCGCGACGTCGACCTGGGGTACTTCGGCGATCAGCGTCAGGATCGGCGAGACGCCGGGCTTTTCGAAACTGACTTCGACGTCCACCTGCGCACGGCCCTGGCGGTGCAGGACCTGCGCACCCTTTGCGCCCGCAATCCAGACGGCACCTTCACGACGCCAGCCGCCATCCGCCGTGACGCGCAAGAGCTCCAGGGGTTGCCGGAACAGCCGCGGCCACTCGAACACGGGCTGGTCCGCGCGCAGTTCCAGCTTGCCCCGCTGGTCGTTGCCATCGAGCCTGAGCGAAACCCCGGAAAGGCCCGGGAAGCGGCCGATGGGCTGGACACCGACGCTGACCAGGTTCGCCTGCACCGTGAACGTCGGCAGGATGCCGGCTCGCTCACGCTGCACGCTGGCTCGCAGCGTCTCCACTCGTCCGCGCGGCGCCAACCCGGCAAGACGATCGAATGACGTGGGCGCAAACGCGAGCACCAGTGGCCAGATCGAGGTCACATCGAGTGCGTCGACGTTCAGCTCGAGCCCGAAGCGCGTCACCGGCTTCCCTTGCCAGCGTCCCCAGACCTGCGTCCTGTCTGCCTCGCGCGACGTGCCCGGCTGTGCGCGCAGGTCCTGAATCCGGAAGACCCAGGCATCGCCTTCGCGTCGCAGGCGTGCATCGCCTTCGAGGACTCGGTAGCGAGCCTCCACCGGCAACGGCGGCGGCTCACGGGCGACCATCTCCTTGGTCACGGTCGGGAATTTCACCCTGTTACCCGGCGCGAGTTCGAGCCGCGGAGCGGAAATCCGCACGGCCTCGATCGGCGGCACGGCACGACGCGGCAATTGCAGCGCAACGTCGCGTAACTCAAACCCGAGTCGCACGCTCGACACGTTACCTTGCTCGAGTGCGAACACGCCGCGCAGATGGCCGGATCCCGCGAGCGGCATGGCGACCTGCGGCGGCAGGAAATCCTTCAGACCGACCAGCCGCACTGCGTCCGCATCGATCTCGACCCTCGCGTCGAGGTGCTCACGCTCGTCGAGCGTGCCCTTGAGGCGCGCGTTGAAGTCCGCATGCGTGCCGAGTTCGCCGGGCAGCCTGGCGTTGCCTTCCAGCACGACGAAATCACGGTCGCGGCGCAACTGGACATCGAGATCGGTGAGTTCGAGCGGCGCGCGACCTGCCTTCAGGTCGCGGTAGACGACGGTCGCGTCGTCGACGATGACGCGTCCTGCCGGCAGGCGGTCGAAATCGAATGGCGGTCGATCGGCCGGGCGCTCGCGCAGGCCCAGCAGCCGGATGCGGCCGTCGACGAGACGCACGATCGTCACGCGCGGCTCGAGGATGCGAATGCGACCCGCGACAAACTGACCCGTGCGGAGGAAATTCCAGAGGTCGAGGCCGATGCTGCCTTCGCGCGTGGCAAACAGAGTCTGCGAGCCGTCCTCGGCCACCACGCGCAGGTCGCTGAGCACGACTTCCGGCCCATACCAGCGCAGCCGCGCGTCGAGCCGCGAGTACTCGAACTTCATGTGCGTCTGGCGCTCGATCCACGTGCGCAGCTTCTGCTCGTTGTGCGGCACGTAGGCGATCGCAATGCGCAGCGCTGTCAACAGCAGCGCGACCACGACGAGCAGTCCGGCCGCGGTGCCTGCGACCAGGCGCCACCACCGGGTGGAAGTCACATGAGCACCACGTCGTACTGGTCGTGCAGGTAGAGCGCCTCGGTCTGCAGGCGGATTGGCTTGCCGACCAGCACCTCGAGTTCGCCGAGCGCGGCAGATTCCTCGTCGAGCAGGCGTTCGATGACGTCCGAGTGCGCGAGCACCATGAGCTGCTGGAAGTCGAACTGGCCCGCCTGGCGCAGGACCTCACGGAAGATCTCGTAACAGACGGTCTCCGGAGTCTTGACGAAGCCGCGGCCCTCGCAGGCCGGGCAGGGCGAGCACAACTGGTGGGCGAGGCTTTCGCGCGTGCGCTTGCGCGTCATTTCGACGAGGCCGAGCGGCGACACCGCGGATACGTGCGTCTTGGCGTGATCCGCCGCCAGCGCCTTCTCCAGTGCCTGCAGCACCTGCTTGCGGTGCTCCTCCTCCTCCATGTCGATAAAGTCGATGATGATGATGCCGCCGAGATTGCGCAGCCGCAGCTGCCGCGCGATCGCGACCGCCGCTTCGAGGTTCGTGCGGTAAATCGTCTCCTCGAGGTTGCGGTGCCCGACGTACGCGCCCGTGTTGACGTCGATGGTCGTGAGCGCCTCGGTCTGGTCGATGATCAGGTAGCCGCCCGATTTGAGCGGCACCTTGCGCTCGAGCGAGCGCTGGACTTCCTCCTCGACGCCGTGCATGTCGAACAGCGGCCGGTTGCCGCTGTAACGCTCGACACGGGCGCCGTGCGCTGGCATGAACGTCGTTGCGAACTCCTGCATGCGCTCGCAGGTGCGCTCGTGATCGACCAGCACGCGGTCCACGCCTTCGCCGACCAGGTCACGCATCAGGCGCAGCGGCAGCGGCAGGTCTTCGTGCACCAGCGTGCCTGCACGCGTGCCTGCCGCCTTGGTCGAGAGGACTTCCCAGAGCTTGCGCAGGAACAGCATGTCGGCGCGCAGTGCCGCGTCCGTCGCGCCTTCCGCTGCGGTGCGCACGATGTAGCCGCCAGCCTCGCCCGGCGTCACGAACGACTGCATCAGCTCGCGCAGCCGCAACCTCTCTTCCTCCGTCTCGATGCGGGCAGAGATGCCGACGCCGTGACCGAAAGGCATGTAGACGAGGTAACGCGAAGGAATCGTGATGAACGTGGTGAGGCGCGCGCCCTTCGTGCCGAGCGGATCCTTCAGCACCTGCACCAGGATGTCGCCGCCCTCGCTGACGAGTTCGCGGATGTTCTCGGTGCGCGTTTCCTCGCCCGAGCCTTCGGCGTCCGCCGGCTGCACGATGTCGGAGACGTGCAGGAACGCCGTGCGCTCGAGACCGATGTCGATGAAGGCGGCCTGCATGCCAGGCAGGACCCGCGACACGCGCCCCTTGTACAGGTTGCCGGTGAGGCCCATGCGGCTCGCCCGTTCGACGAAGAGCTCCTGCAGCACTCCGTTCTCGAGCAGGGCCGCGCGGGTCTCGCGCGGACTGACGTTGACGATCATTTCCGTGGTCATGGTGCCTGGGTGTTCCATCCGATCAGACCGAGCGCCGGAGTCAGCAGTTCCCAGGTCTCGTAAAGTGGCAGTCCCATCACGCCGGAATAGCTGCCAGAAAGGTGGCGAATGAAAATGGCTGCGTGGCCCTGCACGCCGTACGCACCGGCCTTGTCTGCCGGCTCGCCGGTGCGCCAGTACCAGTCGATCTCGGCCCGTGTAAGCGGGCGGAACTCGACCGTGCTGGTGCTGACGCGGGCGTTCGCACCGCCTGCATGCAGCACCGCAACGGCTGTGTGCACCTGGTGCGCCCGTCCGGACAGCCGGCCGAGGATACGGGCCGCGTCCTCGCGGTCGGCGGGTTTACCAAGGATTTCGTCGCCAAGCGCCACGGTCGTGTCCGCCGCGAGCACCGGGCGACGTTCCGCGAGCGGCAGCCGTTCCCACAGCGCGCGCGCCTTTTCCTCGGCGAGCCGCAGCGCATAGTGCGCAGGCTTCTCGCCGGGCAGCGGCGCTTCATCGATATCCACCGGGCGCACTTCGTGCGTTACATCGATCTGCCGCAGCAGTTCACTGCGTCGCGGCGAAGCGGACGCCAGGTAAATGGCGGGTGCGTCGCCAGCCATCCGGACTCAGCCCGCGATGACGGTCGGTTCGAGGCGGCGCTGTGCCACCAGCGAATTGCTGACCAGGCAGACGTGCTCGGACTTCTCCAGCAGCTTGGTCGCGCGATCCCGGTCCGTGCCTGCCGGCACTCGCAGCGTCGCGTGCACGACGACCTCGGTGAAATACGTGCGGCCGTCGACGCGGTCGAGCGTGGCTTCGGCACGGGCGTCGAGCGAAGTCCATTCGAGCTTGGAGGCGCGAGCCACCGCACGGAAGCTGAGCACGAAGCAGTCGGCCACGGCGGCGCAGAGCAGAGTTTCGGGCGACCAGCGATCGCCCGGGCCGTCGAACTCGGCGGGCGGCGCGGTAGGGGCAGGCAGCCCCGGGGGAATTCAGCGGAACGTCGCCCGTCGGTTCGGCGGTGGCGTGGACGGTGTACAGGTGCGGATAGGGGTGCATTGAGCTGCCTCGCGGCCGGGAGTCCGGATGTCAAAAGGAGAATTGAATCGTGCCGGGAGGCCCCTGTCCATCGAGGGGATCGCAGATGTCTCAGGCGCGGTGATACGGCAGCCCCTTGATCAGGCTGACGGCCCGGTAGAGGGCTTCCGCGACCACTACCCGGGCCAGGCCATGGGGCAGCGTCAGTGCCGACAGGGACCAGCGCAGACGGGCCTGGGCGTCGATTGCAGGAGCCAGGCCATCTGGCCCGCCGATGCAGAAGAACGGGGCATCCCCCTCCCGCGCCCGGTCCTCGAGCCAGCGCGCGAGCTGCTCGGTGGTCAGGGACTTGCCGCCAACCTGCAGGGCGACCAGATAGGGCCTTTCTCCTGCCGCCGCCAGCATGCGCTTGCCCTCAGCCTCGACAGCCCGGCGCACGTCACCGCTGCCACGGTCGCCGAGGGGGATTTCGATCAGCTCGAGGCGGTAATCGCCCCGCAGGCGCGTAACGTAGTCGTCGCAACCCGCGTCGACCCAGCCCGGCATCCGGGTGCCTGCGGCCAGCAGTCGCATGCGCATGCGTGGGGTTCCAGCGATCCAGGTCCAGTTCGGGGCCGCGCGTTCTCAGGAGCCCCTTGCGGCGCCTTTTTCCCAGAGCTTCTCGAGCGCGTAGAACTCACGCACCCGAGGCAACATCACGTGCAGCACGACGTCGTTGAGGTCCAGCAGCACCCACTCGCCATCGCGCTCGCCTTCGATGCCGTACGGCCGGAAGCCGGCTTCCTTGCAGCGCTGGACGACGCGGTCAGCGATCGACTTCACGTGCCGGTCCGACGTGCCGCTCGCCACCACCATCATGTCGGTGATGTCGGTGATGCCGCGGACATCCATCGCCTTTACGTTCACCGCCTTCATGTCTTCGAGGGCGGCGAGCACGACCTGTGCCAGCGCCGGCGGTACCTTGGCCTTGGTCGTTGCCTTTGCCAGCTTCGCCGCTGGCCTGGTGCCGGTCGCGACCTTGCGCGGCGCTTTCGCTCGAGCCTTGGCAGGGCTCTTGGCGGCGGTCTTCGCGGGCGCCTTCCTGGCGGCGCGGGCGGCAGGACGGGCGGAAGTTGCGGACGACGATCGCGACGGACGCTTGGCTGCCATGCTCACCTCGTGGGTTGGGAAACGGAATAGCTGCGGGTCGCGCGGATCAGCGCGCGCACGGGATCGGGGACCAGGTAGCGGGGATCGCGGCCGGCGGCGAGCAGGTCGCGCAATTCCGTGGATGAAATTTCGAGTTGCGTCACGGGCTGGATCAGGATGCGCCCGGCGAGCGCATTGTGCAAAGTCCCCGCTGCATCGGCCCCGCGGGCGGCCAGCAGG
Organism: Pseudomonadota bacterium; assembly: GCA_016704655.1. Taxonomy (GTDB): domain Bacteria; phylum Pseudomonadota; class Gammaproteobacteria; order Steroidobacterales; family Steroidobacteraceae; genus RPQJ01. Next base: position 51,509 of record JADIZR010000004.1, read on the forward strand.
TCGCCCAGCACGCCGGAGTTCGGCGCCACCCAACCCGGGCGGGGTGCAACGACGACGTGCGCCAGTTCGAGCAGTTCCGTCCACCGATGCCACGTCGGCAACCCGAGGAATGCGTCCATGCCGACGATGAGGCACAACGGCGTGTCCGGCAGTTCCGCTCGCAGTTCGGCCAGCGTAAGTACGCTGTACGAACGACCCGCGCGTCGAATCTCACGATCATCGACAACGAACCCCGGTTGGTCTGCTACCGCCGCGCGCACGAATTCGAGGCGCCGCGCGGCATCGACCTGCGGCGGATCGCGATGCGGTGGATCACCGGCAGGAACGAAGCGCACCGCCTGCAGGCGGACCGTCTGCAGGATCTCGAACGCGGTGCGCAGGTGACCGAAGTGGATCGGGTCGAACGTGCCGCCGAAGACGCCGAGCGGTGCGCTGAAAAATTCTGTCGTCATGCGGCCGCGAGTTTCACGCCGGCAATGCGTGCGACCAGTCCGGTGATCTCGACCCAGGGTTCGCCGCGCAGGCTGCCTTTCGCGACACGGTCGGCTCGCGCGGCGGCGGTGAGCAGCGCATCGATTTCGGCGCGGCGCATTCGCTTGAGGGCAACCTTGATCGGCCCCTGCCGGCTGCCCCAGACCTGCTCTGCGCGAAAGAGGCCGTCGATGTTGCGGTCGTTCGGTTCGCGTTGCAGCACGCGCGAGACGGCGCGCAGATCGTTGAGCAAGGCCCAGAGGATCAGCGGCGGTTCGCGGCCTTCGCTGCGCAGGCCGTCGAGGATGCGCAGCGCGCGAGGCGCATTGCCAAGGAATGCGGCCGTGGACAACTCGAACACGTCGTAGCGGGCATTGTCGGCGACCAGCGCCGCGACCGCGTCGGCATCAAGCGTCGATCCCGGCTGCAGCAGGGCTATGCGCTCGATTTCCTGCTGCGCGGCGAGCAGGTTGCCTTCGACGCGATCCGCGAGCAGCTGCGCGGCTGCCGACTCGAGCGTGACGCCGTGCTGCTGCAGACGGCGCGTGATCCATTCGGGCAGGCGCTCGCGCGTCATCGGCGGCGCGACGACCACCGTGCCCTGGCGCTCGAACTCGTTGACCCACGCCGACTTCTGCTGCCTGGGCTCAAGTTCGCCGGTGACGAGCAGCACGGTGTCCGCCGGAGGCGCGGCCGCCAGCTTGACCAGGTTCTTCGACGCACTGGCATCCGGCGCGTTGCGCAGCTTGAGTTCGATCAGGCGCAGGTTGGCGAAGAGCGCGAGGCTGTTCGCATCCATGAGCAGCGCGTCCCAGTCGAAACCGCGCTCGATGAAATGGACCTCGCGCTCGCCGTAACCAGCCGCGCGCGCCTTAGCCCGCAGCGCCGTCGCGGCCTCGTCGATCAGCAGCGGTTCGACACCCGTGACGAGGCACACGCGTGGCAGCGGGCCTTTAGCCAGCGCCATCTGAAACGAGTCGGGAGTCGTCCTCACGGGGCGGATCGGCCTGCAGCGCGAATCCGCGGTGGTCGGGGTGCCTGGGTGTGACTCGGCATGTGCCGGGGATTATAGAGGGGAAGGGGGAGGAAGGGCAGGAAGGGGAGGAAGGGGAGGAAGGGTTAGGCCAGGATTGAAACCCGCTGCGCGTCCTTCCAGTCCCTTCCAATCCTCCTGTCCTTCCTGCCCTTCCCTGTCCTTCCTGTCCTTCCTCCTTCCTGCCCTTCCTGCCCTTCCTGCCCTTCCTTGCCCCTGTCCGCTATATTCACCGCACTGACCGCTCGCACGGAATCGACCCATGGCCTCCCCCGCTCGCCGCACGCTGTATCCCGCCATCAAGCCCTACCGCAGTGGCTGGCTGCGCGTCTCGTCGGAACACGAGGTCTACTGGGAAGAATGCGGCAATCCACAGGGGAAGCCGGCGCTGTTCGTGCACGGCGGACCGGGGGCCGGCGCGGGCGAGACGTCCCGCCGCTTCTTCGACCCGCGCAAGTACCGGATCGTGCTGTTCGACCAGCGCGGTTGCGGCCGCAGCAAGCCGCACGCGAGCCTGGTCGACAACACGACGCAGCATCTCGTCGCGGACATGGAAGCACTGCGCAAGCACCTGGGCGTCGAGCGCTGGCTCGTGTTCGGCGGTTCATGGGGCTCGACGTTGTCGCTCGCCTACGCGCAAGCGCACCCGAAGCGCGTGACCGAACTCGTGCTGCGCGGCATCTTCATGCTGCGCGACTGGGAGATTCACTGGTTCTACCAGCACGGCGCGAGCGCGATCTTTCCGGATCACTGGGCCAATTACATCGCCGCCATTCCACCAGCCGAACGCGGCGACCTGGTCGGTGCGTTCTACAAGCGCCTGACCAGCCGCAGTCGTGCGGTGCAACTCAAGGCCGCCAAGGCGTGGGCCGAGTGGGAGGCCGCGACGAGTTACCTGCTCGTCAACGAACAGAACATCGCTGCCTGGAATTCCGACGACTTTCGCCATCGCCGTGGCCCGCATCGAATGCCACTACTTCGTCAACCAGGGGTTCTTCGACGACGAAAACCAGCTGCTGCGGGGCGTGCGCAGGATCCGCAACATCCCGGCCGTGATCGTGCAGGGCCGCTACGACGTCGTGTGCCCGATGCGCAGCGCGTGGGACCTGCACAAGGCATGGCCGGAAGCCGACTTCCGCGTGGTTCCCGACGCGGGACATTCGGCGCTGGAGGCCGGCAATACGCACGAGCTCGTGTCGGCGACCGATCGGTTCGCGCGGTGACAGGCTGTCGGGATCGATCTGAAGCAGTCAGAGCGACTCGAGCCGGCGCGTCACCAGCACGGCGAGATCGCGTGCCATCGCCTCGTGGATGATGGCCTCCTCGCGGTCTTTCGCGAGCAGCTGCGTTTCATCGAAGCTCAGGTTGCGGATCATCTCGAGCGGCTGCAACTCGAGCACTTCCCTGCCGCCGCGGTCCACCGAGTACTCGACCAGGTAAAAAATCTCGAATTCCTGCGGCGTGTTGCGCGCGGACACCGAGAGCACCCGCCGCCCGCTGCGATCGCGCTGGATACGCACGACAGTGTCCGCTTCCGCCGACGTGTTCGTCAGCTGGCCGCCTGAACGCTCGATGGCCCGGCGCAGCTCCACCGCAACACGTTCGCGAGCTTGCCGCGCACATAGACGAACTTGCGGATCGGCTTGCCGTCGACGTACCTGAGCACGCCCGCGTCGGCCAGGGCCGCCTCGCGTACGGTCGCTTCGTCGGCGCTCGCCGGCACCGTGACGCGCCCGCGCAGCTTGCCGTTGACCTGCACGACCACTTCGATCTCGTCGCGCACCAGGGCGCCTGCGTCGACCTGTGGCCAGCGCTCGTCGATGACCGCACCCGCGTGACCCAGCTCGCGCCACAACGCGTGGCAGGCGTGTGGCACGACTGGCGCCAGGCCCAGCACCACGATCTCAAGCGCCTCCTGCAGCACCGCGCGGCCCTGCACACTGCGGTCGTCGAACTTTGCGAGCGCGTTCATGAGTTCCATCACCGCGGCGATCGCGGTGTTGAACGTACGGCGGGTGCCGATGTCGTGCGTGATCTTGCGCAAGGTCTCGTGCACCTGGCGGCGGATGTCGCGTTGCTCGGGCGACAGTGCCGCCTGGTCGAGCACCGTCTCGGGCAGGCCGCCCTGCACGTGCTGGTGCACCGCCTTCCACAGCCGCTTCATGAAACGGAATGCGCCTTCGACGCCCTCGTCGCTCCATTCGAGCGACTGCTCCGGCGGCGCCGCGAACATCATGAACAGGCGTGCGGTATCCGCGCCGTAGGTCTCGACCAGCGACTGCGGATCGACGCCGTTGTTCTTCGACTTCGACATCGTGCCGATGCCGGACGCCTCGACCGGCTGGCCGTCGGCCCGCAACACGGCTCCGACCGGCACGCCCTTGTCGTCGAGCACCACGTCCACGTCGGCCGGGTTGTAGTAGACGATGCGGCCTTCCGCCGGCTTGCGGAAATAGATCTGGTTCAACACCATGCCCTGCGTGAGCAGGTTGGCGAACGGCTCCTCGACCTGCGTCAGGCCGAGCTCGCGCATCACGCGCGTCCAGAAACGCGAATACAGCAGGTGCAGGATCGCGTGCTCGATGCCGCCAATGTACTGGTCGACGGGCATCCAGTACTGCGCGCGCGCATCGACCATCGCGTGATCGTTGCTGGCGCTGGCGAACCGGAAGTAGTACCAGGACGAATCGACGAACGTGTCCATCGTGTCCGTTTCGCGGCGCGCGGACTTACCGCACTGCGGACACTGGCACTCGAGGAACTTCGCGTACCTGCCGAGCGGATTGCCGCTGCCGTCCGGCACCAGCTCTTCGGGCAGCACGACCGGCAGCTGGTCGTCCGGCACGGGCTGCACGCCGCAGTCGCCGCAGTGGATCAGCGGGATCGGACAGCCCCAGTAGCGCTGGCGCGAAATGCCCCAGTCGCGCAGCCGGAAATTCACGCGGCGCTTGCCGCGGCCCTGCGCCTCGAACAGCTTCGCGAACGCGTCGAATGCTTCCTCGAAGTCGAGGCCGTCGAACTGCCCGGAGTTGATCAGCGTGCCGTGCTCGAGGTACGCCTCCTCGTCGATGCGGGCGAGCGAGCCGTCCGCAGGCCGCACGACTTGATGGATGCGCAGGCCGTAACGACGCGCAAACTCGTAGTCGCGCTGGTCGTGCGCCGGGACGGCCATCACCGCGCCGGTGCCGTAACCCATCAGCACGAAATTGGCGACCCACACCGGGACCCGTTCGCCGCTGATCGGGTGGATGGCATGGACGCCGAGCGGCATGCCGCGCTTTTCCATGGTCTCGAGCGCGGCTTCGGTGACGCCATTGCGCTGGCACTCGGCGATGAACTGCTGCAGGTCGGGATTGCCCTGGGCAGCGCGCTGCGCGAGCGGATGCCCGGCCGCGACGGCCATGTAAGTGACGCCGAGCAGGGTGTCCGGACGCGTCGTGTAGATGCCGAGCGTGCCGCCGCCTTCGACGTCGAACTCGATCTCCAGGCCCTCTGAGCGGCCGATCCAGTTCTCCTGCATCAACCGCACGCGCTCGGGCCAGCCCGGCAGGTCGTTCAGTGCGCCGAGCAGGTCGTCGGCGTACCGGGTGATGCCGAGGTAATACATCGGGATTTCGCGCTTCTCGACCAGCGCGCCCGTGCGCCAGCCGCGGCCGTCGATCACCTGCTCATTGGCGAGGACGGTCTGGTCCACGGGGTCCCAGTTGACCGTGCCGGTCTTGCGGTAGGCGATGCCCTTCTCGAGCATGCGCAGGAACAGCCACTGGTTCCAGCGGTAGTAGTCGGGGCTGCAGGTGGCGACTTCACGCGACCAGTCGATGCCGAACCCGAGCGACTTCAGCTGTCGCTTCATGTACGCGATGTTGTCGTACGTCCACTTCGCAGGCGGCACGCCGTTCGCCATCGCGGCGTTCTCGGCGGGCAGGCCGAACGCGTCCCAGCCCATCGGCTGCAGCACGTTGTAACCCTGCATGCGCATGTAGCGCGTGATCACGTCGCCGATCGTGTAGTTGCGAACGTGTCCCATGTGCAGGCGCCCGCTCGGGTACGGGAACATGCAGAGACAGTAGTATTTGGGGCGGGATGGGTCCTCGGCGACGGCGAAGCTGCCGTTGCTGTCCCAGTAAGCCTGGGCCTGCGGCTCGAGGACGGAGGGTTCGTATCGTTCCTGCATGATCGACCGGATGGTGCGAGTGGCGGACTGCACAGGATACCGGACCGGTGAAGTCAGGGGTTGGGAGGGGGTAGGAAGGGGGAGGAAGGACAGGAAGGACAGGAAGGACAGGAAGGATAGGAAGGACAGGAAGGACAGGAAGGATAGGAAGGACAGGAAGGACAGGAAGGACCGGAAGTGAAGATTCCTCCCCTTCCTCCCCTTCCTCCCCTTCCTCCCCTTCCTGACCTTCCTACCCCTTCTTCATCAGCGCCATCGCGGTGCCGATCAGCGCCGAAACCTCGGTCATGTTTCCCGGCACGATCATGGTGTTGTTCTTCTGCGCCAGCTGCGCGTAGGCCTCGACGGCCTTCTCGGCCACCTTGAGCTGTACCGCCTGCTCGCCGCCCGGGGACTGGATCGCCTGCGCGACCTTGCGGATCGCATCCGCCGTCGCGTCGGCCACGGCCACGATCGCCGACGCCTCGCCCTGGGCCTTGTTGATCTCGGCCTGGCGCTCGCCCTCGGAACGCGCGATGGAGGCCTCGCGCTCGCCGGTGGCGATGTTGATCTGTTCCTGCTTGCGGCCTTCCGAGGCCGCGATCAGCGCACGCTTCTCGCGCTCGGCGGTGATCTGCGCCTGCATCGAGCGCAGGATCTCCTGTGGCGGCGTGAGGTCCTTGATTTCGTAGCGCAGCACCTTCACGCCCCAGTTGGCGGCCGCCTCGTCGAGCGCGCTCACGACCGACGCATTGATCGCGTCGCGTTCCTCGAAGGTCTTGTCGAGTTCCATCTTGCCGATCACCGAACGCAGCAGGGTCTGCGCCAGCTGCGTGATCGCAAGCACGTAGTTGCTCGAGCCGTAGCTCGCGCGCATCGGGTCCGTGACCTGGAAATAGATGATGCCGTCGACCTGCAGCTGCGTGTTGTCCTTGGTGATGCAGACCTGGCTCGGCACGTCGAGCGGAACTTCCTTGAGCGAGTGCCTGTAGGCGACGCGCTCGATGAACGGGACCACGAAGCTGAGCCCGGGCGTCAGCGTTCGGTCGTACTTGCCGAGCCGCTCGACGACCCAGGCGTGCTGCTGCGGCACGATCTTGATCGTCTTCATGACGAAGATGATCGCGATGATTGCCAGTACGAGTGCGATTTCCATGGATCAGCCCGTCCCTTTCCTGCAGTCGATTGCGTTGCCGGTCACTGCCGCGGGGCAGCAGGCTCGAGCACGAGCCAGTTGCCTTCCACGGCGCTCACGCGATGTTCGCCGGTCGTAGCTGGCGCGCCCGGCGCCAGCCGTGCTTCCCAGGGTGAGCCTCGATACTGTACCCGCGCCGTCCGATTCGGGGACCATTCCTGCACGAACACGCGCTCACCGATATCGAGATTGACGTCGCGATTGCTTGCCGCAGGCAACGCTGGCACCGCGTGCGTGCGACGCCAGCGCCAGTACGCGGTCCCGCCACCCGCGACCGCGGCCGCGGTGACGATCTGCAGCGGCACGTCGAAACCCAGATGACTCGCGATCGCTCCGGCCGCGAGGCCGAGCGCGAGCATCAGCATGTAGAAGGTGCCGGTGGACAGTTCGACCGCGACCGCGATCCCTGCCAGCACCCACCAGACCGTTGCTGCGGACAATTCCATGCCAGTTCCCTCAGCCAGCCACGAAATGGATACGGCCGGCGTCGTCCACGGTACGCTTGAGATCGCCGGCGTGCCAAAGGTAATTCAGGTGCGCGACGGTTTCGCCGAGCGCCAGGAAGCGGTGATAGCCGCGCAGCGGACGCCCGTACATGACCGGCAGCAGCCCGTAGGCCGCTTGCGGCTCGCGGCAGGCCTCGCGCAGGCTCTCCAGTTGCTGCAGATGGTGCGAGCGCAGCACGTCCACGCGCCGGTGCAGCCCCCGGAACGGCCGGCCGTGGGACGGCAGCACGAGCGTGCCCGGCGCGCAATGCTCGAGCCGCGCCAGCGATTCCAGGAATTCACGCAGCGGATTCGCGTCTGGCCGCGACGGCAGCACGCTCACGTTGGGTGAAATCGCGGGCAGGACCTGATCGCCGGCGATCAGGATCTTGTCCTGCGCGTTATACAGGCACAGGTGCCCGCGGCAATGCCCGCTGGTCTCGATGATGTCCCAGTCGCGACCTGCGGCGTGCACTCGCTGCCCTCCGGCCGCTGCCTGCGCCAGGGGCGGCAGGCCGCCGTACCAGGCGCCGTGCTCCCTGCCCGAGGCTTTGCGCAGCGCCTCGATCTCGACCTCCATGCCGTGCGCGGTGAAGAATTCAAGCTGGCTCGCGCGCAAGGCGTCCGGCGATGCAGCAAGGTAATCGCCGGTCGATCGGTGGCCGATTTCGGACATCCACACGGGCGCGCCGTGGCGCTCATGCAGCCAGCGCGAGAGACCCATGTGGTCCGGATGATCATGCGTGATGAAAATCCGGCGCAGCGCGCGGCCCTCGAGATCGTGCGTCTCGAGACTGTGCCAGGCCGCGCGGCAGACGTCGTCGGCGAGGCCTGTGTCCACCAGCATCCAGCCGTCTTCGTGCCGCAGCAGCCACACGTTGATGTGGTTCAACTCCATCGGCAGCGGGATGCGCGCCCAGCGCAGGCCGGCGCCGATCTCGATCGCGCGGCCGGGTTCCGGCGGATCGGTCTCCAGGTAGTCGAGCGCCCGGCGTGGCGACGGGTACAGCTCGCCTTCGGCGGTCAACGCACCGCGGTGTTCGCTCATCGTCGGATGCTCCGGCGGCGCAACACCACAATGACAGCGAGTCCGAGCCAGAGCACGGCAAGGATGGGCCAGTTGCCGAATCGCACGTAGGGCGTGCGACCCGTTCGCGGCTGCACCTGGCCCGTGAGCACGCCGGGCTGGAACTGCGGCAGTGTTCCGAGCAGCGAACCGTCGTGCTCGATCAGTGCCGTGACGCCGTCGTTGGTCGCGCGCAACATCGCGCGCCCGCTCTCGAGTGCACGCATGCGGCTGATGTCGAGGTGCTGATGCGGCGCGGTCGAGTCGCCGAACCAGGCGTCGTTGGTGACGTTGACGAGCAGCGACGACTGGCGGACCAGCCCAAGCTGCTCCGAACCGTAGGCATCTTCATAGCAGACGGTCGGTGCGAACGTTTCACCTGCCGCCCGCAACGGCGCCGGACCGGCGCGTCCTGGCTGGAAATCGGAGTACGGCAGGTTCATGAGCCGCAACCATTCGCGCACGGCTTGCGGCACCGGGAAGAATTCGCCAAAGGGGACGAGCCGACGCTTGTCGTACCACTGCACCGGCTGGTCGAGCGCCCAGGCCGCGACCGAGTTGTAGTACGAGCCTGTCGCCGCATCGCGCCGCAGCAGGCCCATCAGCAGCGATGAACCGCTCTCGTTCGCAAGCGCGGACATCTGCGCGAGGTACGGGCGCACGTTTGCTTCGAGCGCTGGAATCGCCGACTCCGGCCAGACGATGACATCCGCGCCGAGGTGCGGCACCATCAGGTCCGCGTACAACTGCATCGTATGCGCGCGCTGATCCGCCGCCCACTTCATCGACTGCGGCACGGCCGCCTGCACCAGCGCCGCGCGGATGGGGGCGCCACGCGGCACCGTCCATTCGATGCGAGTCAGCGCAGTGCCGGTGCCCCACACGCACAGGACGATCACGGCGGCGACGATCCGGTCGCGGCGCTCGCCGAGCAGCAAAGCGGCCAGCGCACCCGCGGTGACTGCGACGGCGAGGCTGACGCCGTACACGCCGAGCAGCGGCGCAAAGCCACGGAGCGGTGTCGAGAGCTGCGAGTACCCGAGCGCCAGCCATGGAAATCCGCTCAGGAACCAGCCGCGAAACCACTCCGAGAGCACCCACAACGCGGGCAGCAGGAACAGCCAGCGCAGCGCACCGCGGGCCGGTGCCCAGCGCGCGCCGACGTATCCGACGATCGCGGTGTAGACGCCCATGATCGCAACGAGCCCGAGCATGAGCAGCAGCGCCACCCAGACGGGGGCCTGACCGATCAGGTGGATGCTGTGGAACAGCCAGTACGTGCCCGCCAGGAACGTGCCGACCGTGAACAGGAATCCGCGCCAGGCCGCTTCGCGCGGACTCGCGTCGTGCCAGAGCACGAACAGTGCAGCCGTACATGCGAAGGCCAGCAGGTACTGAGCGCCGGGCGCGAAGGCGAGCGCGAGCAGGCTGCCGAGCGGCAGCGCAAGCCAGCGTCCCCAGCCGAGGAGTCCGCGCAGGCGGGCCGCGACATCCACCCGGCTAGCCGCCATCCACCGGGTGGATGTCGAGGTCGCGTGGCGAAGTCACGCGCAGGGTCTCGATGCGGCGCCGGTCCGCGCGGGTCACTTTCAGTTCCAGCCCGCCGATCTGCACGGCTTCGCCGCGGCGCGGCATCCGCCCCAGTTCCTGCAGGATCAGGCCGCCAATGGTGTCGTATTCCTCGTCGGAGAACCGCGTACCGAAAGCCTGGTTGAAGTCCTCGATGCGTGTGAGCGCAGGCACCGTCCAGCTGCGGTCGGCTTCCTTGCGGATGCCCTCGCTCTCGTCGACATCGTATTCGTCGCCGATGTCGCCCACGATCTGCTCCAGCACGTCTTCGATGGTAAGCAGGCCCGACACGCCGCCGTATTCGTCGACGACGATCGCCATGTGGTTGTGCGTGACGCGGAATTCCTTCAGCAGCACGTTGAGTCGCTTGCTCTCCGGAATGAACACGGCGGGACGCAGGCATTCCTTGATGTCGAAGTCGTCGCGCTGGTCCTCGACGAAGAACCGCAGCAGGTCCTTGGCGAGCAGGATGCCCTGCACCTCGTCGCGATCCTCGCCGACGACGGGAAAGCGCGAGTGCCCCGATTCGATGACGACCGGCAGGATCTTTTCGACCGGCTCGTCGCGGTTGATCACGACCATCTGCGAACGCGGCACCATGATGTCGCGCACCTGGATCTCGGAGACTTCCAGGACGGACTCCAGCATCTGCAGGACGTCGGCGTCGATCAGCCCGCGCTCCCGGGCCTCGACCAGGATGGCAGCGAGCTCGTCGAGGTCGCGCGGCTCGCCCGTGATCGAGTTGGCCAGTCGCCTGAACCAGCTGCCCGTCGCACCCGCTTGTCCGCTACTACTCATACAGCCTGTTCGGTGACTTCGGCGTACGGATCATGAAACCCCAATCCGTGCAGGATTTCCACCTCGAGCGCCTCCATCGCGCGGGCGTCGCGCACGTTGTCGTGGTCATAGTCCAGCAGGTGCAGCGTGCCGTGCACCACCATGTGGGCCCAGTGGGCGCGCAGCGTCTTGCGCTGTTCACGGGCTTCGCGCGCCACGACCGGGGCACAGATCACGAGATCTCCGAGGCTGCCGCTGGCGACACGCTCCTCGGGGGACGAAGGAAACGACAGCACGTTGGTCGGCTTGTCCTTGCCGCGGTATTCGCGGTCCAGGCGACGGCTCTCGGCGCTGCCCACGACGCGCAGGCACGCGGCCGCGCCCGGCTCCACCGATTCATGCATCCGCAGCTTGCGCGCCGGCAGGAACACGAGCCCTCTCGCGTGGGCCGCGCGTGCCCAACGCCGCAGGGTGACTGCACCCGGCACCCAGGGCCGACGCGTGGCGAGCTGCACTTCGACCTGCAGCGGCAACGGCGTACGGGCGGAACCGCGGGTGAGCTGGCTGCGCATCAACGCTCCCGGGCGTCCTCGGCGTCCGAGTTGCGCTCGTACGCCTGCACGATCCGCTGCACCAGCGGGTGACGCACCACGTCGAGCGCGTTGAAGAACGTGAAGGCAACGCCATCGACGCCGCGCAGCACTTCGATTGCGTGACGCAGTCCCGAACGCTGTTGCCGCGGGAGGTCCACTTGCGTGATGTCGCCAGTGACGACGGCCTTCGAGCCAAAGCCGAGGCGTGTCAGGAACATCTTCATCTGCTCGACCGAGGTGTTCTGCGCCTCGTCGAGGATGATGAACGAGTCATTGAGCGAGCGGCCGCGCATGAATGCGAGCGGAGCCACCTCGATGACCTGCCGTTCGATGTTGCGCGCAACGCGGTCGAAACCCATCATCTCGTAGAGCGCGTCGTACATCGGCCGCAGGTAGGGATCGACCTTCTGCGCCAGGTCGCCCGGCAGGAAACCGAGCCTTTCGCCGGCTTCGACTGCCGGTCGCACGAGCACGATGCGACGTACGCTGCCCGAATGCAGCGCTTCGACGGCGCTGGCGACCGCGAGATAGGTCTTGCCGGTGCCAGCAGGACCGATGCCGAACGTGAGGTCGTTCACGCGCACCTGGTCGAGATACTGGCGCTGGTTCGGTCCGCGGCCACGGATGCCGCCGCGCTGCGTGTGCACGACCGTCTCGTTGCCACTACCCGCCGCCTGCTCCGTGGCCGGGCGTGGGAACCCGAATTCCTGCACGCAGAGATGCACGCGGTCGGGCGAGAGAGTTTCCTGCGCAGACAGTTCGAACATCCGGGCGAGCACCGCGGACGCACTGGCCACGGCCTCGGCAGGACCGAGCACCTGCACGTCGTAGCCGCGCCGACGCACTTCGACGCCGAGGCGTTCCTCGACATGACGCAGGTTCTGCTCCATCGGTCCCGCAAAATTTGCAAGCCGCGAGTTGTCGGCGCCGGCGAGCGAGAGTTCGCGCGATTCGACCTGTGCGTTCAAGCGCTGCTCCGTGCGGGCTCTGCGGCCACCCACCGGCCCCGCAGCGAATTCGGCATCGCCTCGGTGATGACGACGTCGGTGAAGCGGTTGATGAGAGCGACCGGGCCATCGAAATTGACCCAGCGGTTGTTCGCGGTGCGGCCCGCGAGCTGGCGCGTGTCACGCCTGGAAGGCCTTTCGACCAGCACGCGCTGGGTAGTGCCGACCATCCGCAGGCTGATCGCCTGCGCCTGCGCATTGAGCTGCGCCTGCAGCCGCTCGAGGCGCGCCTGCTTCTCGGCATGCGTCACGTCGTCGGGCAACGCCGCCGCAGGCGTGCCCGGTCGCTGGCTGTAGATGAAGCTGAAGCTCTGGTCGAAGCCGATCTCGCGCACGAGGTCGAGCGTGGCCGCGAAATCACGCTCCGTCTCGCCCGGAAAGCCCACGATGATGTCCGTCGTCAGGCTGATGTCGGGCCGGATTTCGCGCAGGCGGCGCAGCTTCTGCTTGTATTCAAGCACGGTGTGGCCCCGCTTCATCAGCGCGAGCACGCGGTCCGAGCCGCTTTGCACCGGCAGGTGCAGGTAGCTGGCCAGCTGCGACACGTCGCGGTAAGCCTCGATCAGGCTGTCGCGGAATTCGACCGGGTGCGAGGTGGTGAAACGGATGCGCTCGATGCCCTGCACTGCCGCGACGAGGTAGATGAGCGCGGCAAGGTCCGCCAGGCCGCCCCCTGCCATCGGGCCGCGATACGCGTTCACGTTCTGGCCGAGCAGCGTGATCTCGACCACGCCCTGCTGCGCCAGCGATCGAACCTCGGCGAGCACCTGCTCGAGCGGGCGGCTGACTTCCTCGCCGCGCGTGTACGGCACCACGCAAAACGTGCAGTACTTGCTGCAGCCTTCCATGATCGAGACGAAGGCCGTCACGCCTTCGGCTCGCGGCGCGGGCAGCCGATCGAATTTCTCGATCTCGGGGAAGCTGATGTCGACCACGGACCGCCCCTGCTTGCGCAGCTGCGCGAGCATGTCGGGCAGACGGTGGATCGTCTGCGGGCCGAACACGAGATCGACGAATGGCGCCCGCTCGGTGATGCCCTCGCCTTCCTGGCTCGCCACGCAACCGCCGACGCCGATGATGACGTGCGGGCGCGCGGCCTTCAGGTCACGCCAGCGGCCGAGCTGCGAGAACACTTTCTCCTGCGCCTTCTCGCGCACGGAGCACGTGTTGAGCAGCAGCAGGTCGGCCTCTTCCGGATTCTCGGTGGCCTCGTAGCCGCCGCACTCACGCAGCACGTCCGCCATCCGCGCGGAGTCGTACTCGTTCATCTGGCAGCCGAAGGTCTTGAGGTGTACGCGCAGCATGGGGCGGCAAGTATACGGAACGTTACGGCCACGCAGGCCCGTCGGCGTGGCCGGAAAGAAAAAACTCGAAGGAAAACGGTACTTACCAGCGCAACCGGTGCGCGCTGGACAAAGGCCCGCGGCTGTGGCGGCGGGCCCGTCGTGCACGAGGCGAATTCGGGCGGCGATGCGCTAGGAACGGGATGTCGTCGTCGAACGGTGATTCTTCCGGACCCTGGGCCGGTGCGCGACCACCCCCCCCAGTGCTGGCTGGCGCCGGACGGCCTTCACCGCGCGACTCACCGCCGCCCATGCCACCACCACTGCCGCCCGCGCGGCCGCCGAGCATCTGCATCTCGTTGGCGTTGATCTCGGTGGTGTAGCGGTCGCGACCTTCCTTGTCCTGCCATTTGCGCGTGCGCAGCTTGCCTTCGACGTAGACCTGCGAGCCCTTCTTCAGGTACTCGGCCGCGATCTCGGCGAGGCGGTCGTACATGACGATGTTGTGCCACTCCGTCTGTTCGCGCTGCTCGCCGGTCTGCTTGTCCTTCCAGCTCTCGGAAGTGGCGATGCTGAAATTGGTGACCGCCTTGCCGTTCGGCATGTAGCGCGTCTCGGGATCCTTGCCGAGGTTGCCGACGAGGATGACTTTGTTGATGCCACGTGCCATTCGGGGAAGCCTGCGCAGGAGTGGGGAAAGGGGGGTGATTTTACGGCAACCGGGGGGTCGCTGCGTAAGCATGCAAAACGGCCGGGTTCAGCTGGAAACGACCTCGGGGGCGGCCAGAGCGGGCCGCAATGCCAGCAACGCCCAGACGAAGGCCATGACGGCGCAGCCCCAGAACACGCCGGAGAGGCCGAATCGGCCCAGCAGGATGCCTCCCATCACTCCGCCGAAGAACGACCCCAGGAACTGGGAGGTGGCGAAGACGCCCAGGGCAGCACCCCGGTCGGTCGCCGGGGCCGTCAGGGTGAGCAAGGCCGGCAGGCGGGCTTCAAGGAAGTTGAAGACGGCAAAGAACAGGGTCAGCGCCGCCATCACGACCCAGTAGTCGGCATGATCGAGTCCCAACAGGGCCTGTGACACGCCGACCAGCACGACCGACAGGATGAACAGCCCCGCACCTCTGGTGCTGGTCCTTTCGGTTCGCAGGACCAACGGGACAGTGCCAACCAGCGAGGCGACGAACACGCACAGGTAGACGAGCCAGTGCGACGCCCTGGCGACCCCCAGCGTCTGCTCCAACACCTGCGGCACGGAGATGAACGTCGCCGTCATGATCGCGTGCAGCGCGAACATGCCGAAGTACAGCGGACGCAACTGCGGCCGGTTCATGATCTCGAGCAAACCCGACAGCTTGCGGCTTTCCGCCCCACCGGTCCGTTCCGGCTCGGCCGGGACCGCCAGATGCAGCAGCAGCAAGCCCAGGATCGCCATCGCCAGCATGATGCCGAAGATACCCGGCACGCCCACCGCGGCATCCAGCACAGGCGCGACAATCAACGCTGCGACGAAAGACAGCCCGATGCTGATGCCGATCACGGCCATCGCGCGGGTGCGGACCTCGCTGCGGGTCAGATCGGCCAGCAACGCCGTGACCGATGCCGAGACGGCGCCGGCGCCCTGGACGCCACGAGCCAGGGCCAGCAGCCACGTGGTGTGCGCGAAAATGCCGACCACGGACCCGACTGCATAGAACAGCAATCCGATAGTAATCAGTGGCTTGCGACCGAACCGGTCCGACCAGCGCCCGAACGGGATCTGCAGCACCGCCTGCGTCAGGCCGTACGCACCCATCGCCAGGCCCAGCATCTCGGGGGAGTAGTCGGGCAGCGTGTGGGCGTACAGGGCCAGCACCGGCAGCATCAGGAACATGCCGAGCATGCGCGACGCGTAGATAGCCGCCAGCGCGCCGACGGACCGGCGCTCGATGGACGTCATCGCCGGCCGCGGGGTCGACTCACGGGGTCGGATGGTCTTTGCCTCGGATCGGAAGAGCCGCATATATTAGCAGGCTGCCTCCCGGCAGCCTGAAAGCCGAGCTGAATGGACGTCATCCGCATCCGCGGCGCGCGCACCCACAACCTGCGCAACATCGACCTCGACCTGCCGCGCGATCGCCTCATCGTCTTCACCGGTCCGTCGGGCTCGGGCAAGTCGTCGCTCGCGTTCGACACGATCTTCGCCGAGGGACAGCGCCGCTACGTCGAGTCGCTCTCGGCCTACGCGCGCCAGTTCCTCTCCGTCATGGAGAAGCCGGACGTAGACCACATCGAAGGCCTGTCCCCTGCCATCGCCATCGAACAGAAAGCGACCTCGCACAATCCGCGCTCAACCGTCGGCACGGTCACCGAAATCTACGACTACCTGCGCGTGCTGTTCGCGCGGGCCGGCGTGCCGCGCTGCCCCGAGCACGGGCAGGACCTGGCCGCGCAGACCGTCACGCAGATGGTCGACCACGTGCTCGCGCTGCCGGAAGGCACGGGCGTGCTGCTGCTCGCGCCGATCGTGCATGACCGCAAGGGCGAACACTCCGAAGTGTTCGATCACCTGCGCAGCCAGGGCTACGTGCGTGCGCGCATCGACGGCAAGCTGGTCGAACTCGACGTCAAGCCGGAACTCGATGGACGGCGACGCCACACGATCGAGGCGGTCATTGACCGCCTCAAGGTGCGCCCCGACGCGTCGCAACGACTGGCAGAATCGTTCGAGACGGCTCTCGGACTCGCGCAGGGCTCGGCGCGCCTCGCTTTCCACGACGAACCCGACCGCGCACCCCTCGTGTTCTCGAACCGCTTCGCCTGCACCGTGTGCGGCTACAGCCTCACGGAACTCGAGCCGCGGCTCTTCTCGTTCAACAACCCGAACGGTGCATGCGGCACGTGCGGCGGCCTCGGCGTGCAGGAGTTCTTCGATCCGGCGCGCGTGGTCGTCAATCCGAGCCTCTCGCTCGCGGGCGGGGCGGTGCGCGGCTGGGATCGTCGCAACGCGTATTACTTCCAGCTGATCCAGTCGCTCGCCAGGCACTTCCGCTTCGACATCGAAGCGCCGTGGAACGACCTGCCCGAAGCCGTGCGCCACGCGCTGCTCTGGGGCGGCGGCGACGAGAAAATCCAGTTCCGCTACGTCGACGCGAAGGGCGCCGGCACGAAGCGCTCGCACGCGTGGGAAGGCATCCTGCCGAACCTCGAGCGGCGCTATCGCGAGACCGAATCGGCGACGGTGCGCGAGGAACTCGCGAAGTACCGCGGCGTGCGCGCGTGCGCGGATTGCGGGGGCAGCCGCCTGAACCAGGCGGCGCGGCACGTGTTCGTTGCGGGTCGCGCCCTGCCGCAGATCGCAGCGATGTCGATCGCCGAGGCGCGACGCTTCTTCGGCGAGATGCGCATCGAAGGTTGGCGTGGCGAAATCGCCTCCCGTCTCGTCCGCGAAATCGCGGACCGCCTCACGTTCCTGAGCGACGTCGGGCTCGACTACCTCTCGCTCGACCGCAGCGCGGAAACGCTCTCGGGCGGCGAAGCCCAGCGCATCCGGCTCGCCAGCCAGATCGGCTCCGGCCTGGTCGGCGTGATGTACATCCTGGACGAACCATCGATCGGTCTGCACCAGCGCGACAACCAGCGTCTGCTCGACACGCTGGTGCGCCTGCGCGACATCGGCAACACCGTGATCGTCGTCGAGCACGACGAGGACGCGATCCGGCAGGCCGACTACGTCGTCGATCTCGGGCCCGGCGCAGGTCTGCACGGCGGCATCATCGTCGCGCAAGGCACGCCGCAGGCCGTCGCCGACAATCCGGATTCGTTGACGGGCGCGTTCCTGAGCGGACGGCGCCGCATCGCATACCCGCAAGAGCGCCGCGTAGCGCAGCCCGGCAAGGTGCTGCGCATCGTCGAAGCCACGGGCAACAACCTGCGCGGCGTCACCGCGACTTTCCCGATCGGGCTCATGACGTGCGTCACCGGCGTCTCGGGCTCAGGCAAGTCGACGCTCGTCATCGACACGCTGTATCGCCACGCCGCGGACGCGCTGACGGATTCGGGCGGGGAAGCCGCTCCCTGCCGTGCAATCGAAGGGCTCGCGCAGGTCGATCGCGTGATCGACATCGACCAGAGCCCCATCGGCCGCACACCGCGGTCGAACCCGGCCACCTACACGGGCATCTTCGGCCCCGTGCGCGAACTGTTCGCCGAAGTGCCCGAGGCCCGCGCGCGCGGTTACGACCCCGGCCGCTTCAGCTTCAACGTGCGTGGCGGCCGCTGCGAGGCCTGCGAAGGCGACGGCCTGATTCGCGTGGAAATGCATTTCCTGCCGGATGCATACGTGACGTGCGACGCATGTCGTGGCATGCGCTACAACCGCGAGACGCTCGAAATCCGCTATAAGGGCCGCAATATCCACGACGTGCTCGAGATGACGATCGAGGACGCCGCGGTGTTCTTCCGCAACGTGCCCGCGCTTGCCGGCAGGCTGCAGACGCTGCTCGACGTGGGCCTGTCGTATGTGCGGCTGGGGCAGAACGCGACGACGCTCTCGGGCGGCGAAGCGCAGCGCATCAAGCTCGCGCGTGAGCTCGCGAAGCGGGCGACGGGCCGTACGCTCTACATCCTGGACGAGCCGACCACGGGCCTGCACTTCCACGACATCGAACAGCTGCTCGGCGTGCTGCACCGGCTGCGCGACGACGGCAATACGATCGTCGTCATCGAGCACAACCTCGACGTGATCAAGACGGCGGACTGGATCGTCGACATGGGACCGGAAGGGGGTGACGGCGGCGGTGCGCTAGTCGTCGAAGGCACGCCTGAGCAGGTGGCGGCCACGCCGCAGTCGCACACCGGCCGGTATCTCGCTCGCGTGCTGCGCTGACTGACTGCGTCGCCACTGCCCGGGTATCAGCGCCAGCGAATGCCTAAGGTCCACGCGCCGTGAAGGGTTCCGTCTTCCTCGGCGCTCACGGTCCAGGGCCGCTCCCGATTTCCAACGGAAATGGTGCCTGCCTGCGGTCGAACGGGCGCGCGGCGCGTGTCAAAGCAACAGAACCGGTGCCGCCACGCACCTGCGTTCGAGGGTTCGACAGGGCGCGGGAAGATCAACGCCTCCAGCGGGGGCCCCCACCCTGCCGGACGATTTGTAGACGCGAGCCGGTCAGCTCGCACCGCGAACCGAGGGATTCGCTTCGGTGCGGAAGCGATGGCGCACTTCCCCGCCCGCGCGCGTCTCCGAGAATTGGCCCGATGTCTGGCGCGCTATCACGCGGCGCCAGAACTGCAGCGCGGGGCGGTTCTGCTCGTCCTCGAGGACTTCCCAGTCGCCGGCAAAGCGGTTGAACAGCAGCGAGGCGGCGGACGCGCCAACGCCACGGCGGCGCGCAGGCCCCACGATGAAGAATTCAGCCATCCGGTAGTTGACCGACGTGCGCGGAAACGCAGGCGGACGCGACACGAGTGCGAAGCCGGCGCGGTGGCCCTCGTCGAGAATCACGAACGGATTGGCGCCGGAATCGGCGAACCAGCCGGCCAGGAACTCGCTTTCGCGCGCATCCCACTCGCCAAGCGCCGGGAACAGTCCGGTCTTGGACGCGGAAAGCTCGGTCAGATAGTCACGGTAGACCGCCCGGATCCACTCGCGATCCTGGGTCGAGCTGCGAGCGTCACGTACCGTTACAGGCACTGCTCGACCCGCCTCCAGCGGGTGTCGCGATCACCGGGCCGCTGGGGCGCCGGGGCTGGTGTCCTGCAGCGAGAATGGAGCGGACCCCAGCCGGGATCCGCCCCATCTTTTCGTCAGCTCGTAGCGGGCCGGCGAACAGTCAGCGCCAATTACTTGGTCGCTTCCTAACGGCGGCGTCGCCAGCGGCGGCGGCGGCGTCCGTCGCGGCAGCGGCGGCGTCCGTGGCGGCGTCAGCAGCTTCGCCAGCGGCAGCGGCGGCGTCAGCAGCAGCTTCCTGCGTGGCTTCGACGGCTTCTTCCTTCTTGGCGCAGCCGGCGAGGACCAGGGCGGCGAGGGCGGCGGCGAGAGCGATCTTCGCGTTCATTGAATAAATACCCCAAAAATTGCAGTCTGATGATGTCGAACACCTTGCACCTTCAACCGACCCCCCTTGCGGCGGGCCTGCTTGATGCGCGGATGCGATTCTAGGACCCCGCTCCGTAATCGTAAGCCGATAAACTGTCTCTATCTGGCGACAGCCAGCAGGGTCGGAACGCTCGACAGACCGCCCGTCGGGGCCCGGTTCTCCTATGATCGGGGGTTGCTGACCCCTGAGGCGCAAATCATGACGGATGCCATCGACGCGTTGTTTCCTGCCCACCTGCAGCACGTGCAGGCGCTTGCGGACCGTGCCCTGGAGCGCGAAGGCTACGACGGCCTCGTCGTGTATTCGGGCCGCCCCGGGCTGCATTTCCTCGATGACCACGGTCCCGCCTTCAAGGCGAACCCGCATTTCCTGCACTGGGCACCCCTGCAGGAAGCGCCGGATTGCTTCGTTCGCTACCTGCCCGGCCGCCGGCCGCAGCTGGTGTTTCACCAGCCCGCCGATTACTGGCACAAGCCGCCGGCGGTACCGACCGCAGCCTGGACCCGCGAATTCGACCTCACCGTGATCCGGGAGCCCGCCGACGCGCGTGGTCTGCTCGACGCCGGCAATCGTCGCCTGGCCTGCATCGGCGAGCTGCCCGCCGAGTTCGCCGAATGGGGCTTCAGTGCCACGAATCCAGCCGGCCTGCAGCCTACCGCGCGGGGGCCTCGGAATTCGAAGTCCACCAGGCGTACTGCTCTGCCGTCGGATTACGGGAACAGGAGCTGCCCTACGGCAACATCATCGCGTTTGGCGAGGGCGCGGCTATCCTGCACTACACGACGCTCGGCCGCCGGCGCGACGTGCCGCGCCCCACGTTCCTGATCGACGCGGGCGCGCAGTTCCGCGGCTATGCGAGCGACATCACGCGCACGCACATTGCGGATGCGGCAGGCACCGACCCGACCTTCCTCGAACTGATGGCTTCGATGGAGAAGCTGCAGCTCGAGCTCTGCGCCGCCGTTCGACCGGGGTTCGATTACCGCCAGATTCACCTGCTCGCGCATCGCCTGATTGCCGACGCGCTGGTGCAGGCGGGCGTCGTCACCGGATGCACGGCCGAGCAGGTCGCGGAAAACGGAGTGTCTGGCGTGTTTTTCCCGCATGGCATCGGGCACCTGCTCGGCATCCAGGTGCACGACGTGGCGGGTCTCGCCGCGGACGATTCGGGCCGCACCGAAATTCCGCGTCCGACGCGCCATCGTTACCTGCGCCTGACGCGCCGGCTCGAACCGGGCATGGTCGTCACCATCGAGCCGGGCCTGTACTTCATCGACCTGCTGCTCGACGAGGCGCAGCAGAACGGTCTCGGCCGTTACATCGCCTGGGATGTCGTGCGGCGCCTGCAGCCGTATGGCGGCATCCGCATCGAGGACGACGTCGCCTGCTTGGCGTCGGGGACGCCGGAGAACCTTACGCGGGACGCGTTCGCCCAGGTCGCGGCGTCCTCCGCTCGCGCCGCAGCTGGACGAGGCCCGGCCTGGAGTGCAGGACCTGTCCGGCATCTTGCGGTGCGGGGCGTGCCTCCGGGGCGCCGGGGCCTCCGCGCATCGTGCATCGCGCGAAGCCGCCCCCGGCGAGCCGCTCGAGCGGATGCGGGCGATGGTGTCAGCGGCGACCGGCGTGCCGCCTCCTGCGCTCGAGCCGCGGCGCCACGGCGCACCGGAGGTCATCGCCTCCGCACCGTCCATACCGCTGTCGCCGGGCCCGCCCTCTCGGGCAACCGCCGGCGGAGGGTGGTCGACTACTGCTTCTTCAGCAGGTCGCGAATCTCGCCGAGCAGCACCACGTCCGGCGCCGGCGCCGGATCCGCAGCGGGCGGCGGCGGCGTCTTCAGCCGGTTGATCGCCTTGACCGCCATGAAGATCGCGGCCGCGATGATCACGAAGTCGAAGATGTTCTGCAGGAACATGCCGTACTTGACCAGGATCGGCGCGCCGGCCGGGTCCGTGCCGAGGCTGATCGCCAGGTCCTTGAAGTTCACGCCGCCGACGGCCTTGCCGATCATCGGCGTCACCACGTCGCCCACCAGCGACGAGACGATCTTGCCGAACGCGCCGCCGATCACGACGCCGACCGCCATGTCGAGCACGTTGCCCTTCATGGCAAATTCCTTGAATTCAGTGACGATGCTCATGTGCTTGCTGCTCCGTAGTGTCTGGTGGATCCACTGCACGGTAGGGGAGTGCCCGAAAAAAGAAAAGCCGGACACGGGTCCGGCTTCGTCTTTCTCGCAGCATCACGATTCAGAGGAATCGCCCAGACCGCGGCAATTGTAGATTTGATCAGGCTGCAGCGGCCTTCTTCTTGCGGGGCGCACGCGGCTTCTTCGCCGGCTCGTCGCCTGCAGCGGCTGCCGCAGCGGGAGCGGCGTCGGCCGCCTTCTTCTTGCGGGCCTTCGGCTTCTTCTCGCCTTCGTCCGCAGCCGGTGCTTCGACGGCCGGCGCTGCGCGATCGACCAGCGCCATCAGCGCCATGTCGGCATTGTCGCCGGCACGGACCGCCATGTGCAGGATGCGGGTGTAGCCGCCCGGACGCGCCGCGAAGCGCGGGCCCAGCTCGGCAAACAGCTTGGTCACGACTTCCGCATCGCGCAGGCGCGAGAACGCGAGGCGACGGTTCGCTGCGCTGTCCTTCTTGCCGAGCGTGATGAGCGGCTCGACGAAACGACGCAGCTCCTTCGCCTTCGGGACCGTCGTCTTGATGGTCTCGTGACGCAGCAACGAGGCCGCCATGTTGCGCAGCATCGCAGAGCGGTGCGTCGCGTTGCGGCTCAGCTGCCGCCCGGTCAATCCGTGTCGCATTTCTTAATCTCTGTTCCGACCAGTCACTAATCACTAATCACTAGTCACTGTTCTTACAGGACGTCGCGCTCGTCGTCGCGCTTCAGGCCCGAGGGCGGCCAGTTGTCGAGGCGCATGCCGAGCGAGAGACCGTGGCTTTCCAGCACTTCCTTGATCTCGGTGAGCGACTTCTTGCCGAGGTTCGGCGTGCGCAGCAGCTCGACTTCGGTCTTCTGCACGAGGTCGCCGATGTAGTGGATGTTCTCCGCCTTGAGGCAGTTCGCACTGCGGACGGTGAGCTCCAGTTCGTCGACGGGACGCAGCAGCAGCGGATCGAAGTGGTGGTCGGCCGGACGCGACTTCTCCTCGTCCTGGCCCTGCAGGTCGACGAACACCGACAGCTGGTCCTTCAGGATCGAGCCGGCGCGGCGAATCGCTTCTTCAGCGTCGATGGTGCCGTTGGTCTCGATGTCGATGATCAGCTTGTCGAGGTCGGTGCGCTGTTCGACGCGCGCCGCTTCGACGTTGTAGGTGACCTTGCGGATCGGGCTGAACGACGCGTCGAGGAGCAGGCGGCCGATCGGGCGGCTGGCTTCTTCGAACGCAAGGCGCTGGAGGGCCGGACGGTAGCCGCGGCCCTTCTCGACCTTGAGCGTCATGTTGAGTTCGCCGGCCTTGGTCAGGTTGGCGATCACGAGCTCCGGGTTCAGGATCTCGACGTCGTGGTCGGCCTGGATGTCGCCCGCTCGGACCGGACCCGGACCCTTCTTCGAGAGGCGCAACTCCGACTCATCGCGCGCGTTCAGGCGGATCGCGACGAGCTTGAGGTTGAGCAGGATGTCGACGACGTCTTCCTGCACGCCTTCGATGCTGGTGTACTCGTGGAGCACCCCATCGATCTCGGCTTCGGTGATCGCGCTGCCCGGCATCGACGACAGCAGCACGCGCCGCAGCGCGTTGCCGAGCGTGTGGCCGAAGCCACGCTCGAACGGTTCGATGACGATCTTGGCGTGACGCGGTGACGTCGGCGTCACCTTCACCACGCGCGGACGGAGGAATTCCGCAACGGCTGACTGCATTTGAGGTGCCCTTGCCTTAGCAAGGCCCGGTTCGACCGGGCCGGATGGTTACTTGGAGTACAACTCGACGACGAGGCTTTCGTTGATGTCCGGCAGGATGTCGCCGCGCTCGGGCAACGACTTCAGGACACCCGAGAACTTCTTCTCGTCGACCTCAACCCAGTCCGGGAAACCGGTCTGGGCACGGATCTGCAGGGCCTGCGCGACACGCGCCTGCTTCTGCGCTTTTGTCGCCAAGACCGATGACGACGCCGGCCTTGCACTGGTAGGACGGGATGTTGACGCGCACGCCGTTGACGACGATCGCACCGTGGCTCACCAGCTGGCGCGCTTCGCTGCGCGTCGAGGCGAAACCCATGCGGTAGACGACGTTGTCGAGGCGCGACTCCAGAATCTGCAACAGCGTCTCGCCCGTGGCGCCCGGACGGCCGGCCGCCTGCTGGTAGTAGCCGCGGAACTGGCGCTCGAGCACGCCGTACATGCGGCGCAGCTTCTGCTTTTCACGCAGCTGCAGGCCGTAGCCCGACACGCGCGCGCGGCGCTCGCCCTTGATGCCGCCCGGCGGCACTTCGAGCTTGCACTTCGACTCGAGCGACTTGACGCCGCTCTTCAGGAATAGATCGGTGCCCTCGCGACGCGAGAGCTTGCACTTGGGACCAAGATACCTTGCCATGTTCTCTTATCCTCGGCCGCGGCGCGTCAGACGCGACGCTTCTTGGGCGGACGGCACCCGTTGTGCGGGATCGGCGTCACGTCCTCGATGCTGGTGACTTTCAGGCCGGCAGCGTTCAGCGCGCGCACGGCAGACTCGCGACCCGGGCCCGGCCCCCGGACCTTCACGTCGACGGTGCGGACACCGTATTCCTGCGCGGCGACGCCAGCCTTTTCGGCGGCGACCTGCGCGGCGAACGGCGTGCTCTTGCGCGAACCGCGGAAACCGCAGCCGCCCGAAGTCGCCCAGGACAGCGTGTTGCCCTGGCGGTCCGTGATCGTGATGATCGTGTTGTTGAACGAGGCATGCACGTGAGCAACCGCGTCGGTGACGACGCGCTTGATCTTCTTGCGAGGCTTGCCTGCGGACTTCTTGTCGTCAGCCATTCGAGTACAACCTTAAGTGTTCGACCGGGCGGGGGCGGCTTACGCCTTGCCCGGAGGTGCGTTCAGCTTGACCGCCGCCTTGCGCGGACCCTTGCGCGTGCGCGCATTGGTGCGCGTGCGCTGTCCCCGCATCGGCAGGCCCTTGCGGTGCCGCATGCCACGGTAAGAACCGAGGTCCATGAGGCGCTTGATGTTCATCGACACTTCACGGCGCAGGTCGCCTTCGACCGGGAGCTTCGCGATCGCCGAGCGCAGCGCGGTGACCTCGGCTTCCGTCAGGTCCTTCACTTTCGTGTTGGTCTTGACGCCAGCGGCTTCACAGGCGGCCAGCGCCTGGCTGCGACCGACGCCGAAAATTGCAGTCAGCCCGATGCAGACGTGCTTGTTCATCGGGATGTTGATGCCGGCTATACGGGCCATTTTAGGCTCACTTCGGGGCGCGAAAAGCGCGGAATTATATCAGAAAAACCAGTGTTGCTCAATGCAAAGACCGGGCCGTCAGCCCTGTCGCTGCTTGTGGCGCTTGTCGCTGCTGCAGATGACGTAGACCACGCCGCGACGCCGGACCACCTTGCAGTTCTTGCAGATACGCTTCACCGAGGGACGAACTTTCATGATTCTCTCTCCAAAACAGCCGGGGGCGCTCAGCGCACCTGGCCGGGCCGGCCGTAGCCGCGCAGGTTGGCCTTCTTCATGAGCCCTTCGTACTGGTGCGACATCAGGTGCGCCTGCAGCTGGGCCATGAAGTCCATGATCACCACGACGATGATCATGAGCGAGGTGCCGCCGAAATAGAACGGCACCCGGAACTGGGAAATCAGGATCTCTGGCAGCAGGCAGACCAGGGCCACGTACAGGGCGCCCCAGACCGTCAGCCGGGTCAGGACCTTGTCGATGTACTCGGCCGTCTGCTGGCCCGGACGAATCCCGGGGATGAACGCGCCGGACTTCTTCAGGTTCTCCGCCGTCTCGCGCGCGTTGAAGACCAGCGCGGTGTAGAAAAAGCAGAAAAAGATGATCAGCGACGCATAGATGACCATGTGCACCGGCTGGCCGATCCCGAGGCTCGCGGCCACGTTCTGCAGCCAGCCCATGTTCTCGCTGGTGCCGAACCAGCTGGCGATCGTCGCGGGGAAAAGCAGCAGGCTCGAGGCGAAGATCGGCGGGATCACGCCCGACATGTTGAGCTTGAACGGCAGGTGCGTCGACGTGCCGGCAAACACGCGGCGGCCCTGCTGGCGCTTGGCGTAGTTGACCGGTATGCGACGCTGGCCGCGCTCGACGAACACCACGAAGTACGTGACCGCCGCGACCATGATCACGAGGATCAGTGCCAGCGCCGGGTTGATTTCGCCGTTGCGGACGAGCTCGAGCGTGCCGCCGATGGCTGCCGGCAGGCCCGCGACGATGCCGGCGAGGATGATCATCGAGATGCCGTTGCCGAGGCCACGTTCCGTGATCTGCTCACCGAGCCACATCAGGAACATGGTGCCGGCCGTGAGCGTCGCCGTGGCGAGGAACACGAACTGAAAGCCGGGATTGATCACTACGCCCTGGTTCTGGAACGCGACGGCCGCGCCGGCGCCCTGGAACACCGCGAGACCCACCGTGCCCCAGCGCGTGTAGTTGGTCAGCTTGCGGCGGCCCGCCTCGCCTTCCTTGCGCAGGGCCTGCAGCTGCGGCACGACCACGGCCATCATCTGCACGATGATCGAAGCCGAGATGTAAGGCATGACGCCCAGCGCGAGGATCGAAAGGCGCTCCAGCGCACCACCCGAGAACATGTTGAACATGCTCAGGATCGTGCCCTGCTGGTCCTGGAAGAATCGCGCGAGCGCAACCGGGTCGATGCCCGGCACGGGAATGAACGTGCCGACGCGATAGACGATCAGGCCGCCGATCAGGAACAGGAACCTGTTCCTGAGTTCGGTCAACCGGGTCGCTTCGCCAAGGGCTGCGACCGGGTTGTTGGACTGGTTGGCCACTGCTGTTCCTTACGCTTGCGTAGTGTGTAGACCCGAGCCGGGGCTCAGGCCGACGCCTCGACGACCTTGCCGCCGGCCTTCTCGATGGCCTCACGGGCACCCTTCGTGACGCCGACGCCGGACACCGTGAACGCCGACTTCACTTCGCCCGACAGCACGATCTTGGCCTGCAGCGTGTTCGCCGGGACCAGGTTTGCGCTCTTCAGGATGGCGAGGTCGACGTTGCCGCCTTCGATCTTGTGCAGCTCGCTCAGGCGAACTTCGGCCGTGCGCCGACCGAGCGCCGAACGGAAACCGATTTTCGGCAAGCGGCGCTGCAGCGGCATCTGGCCGCCCTCGAAGCCGACCTTGTGATAGCCGCCCTTGCGGGCGCGCTGGCCCTTGACGCCGCGGCCGCAGGTCTTGCCCTGGCCGGCGGAGGCGCCGCGACCGACGCGAGTGCGCGTCTTCTTGCTACCCGGTCCCGGGCTGATGGTATTGAGCTTCATGATCTGGTCACGCCTCTTCGACGCGGAGCAGGTGCCGCGACGCGTTGAGCATGCCGCGGATTTCAGGGGTGTCGGCCAGGACGACCGTCTGGTGCATGCGGCGCAGACCGAGCCCGCGCACGGTGGCGCGGTGACGGTGAATCTGGCCGAAAGGACTCTTCACCAGGGTCACCTTGACTGTCTTGGCCATTGTCCGGGCCGCGCTGTCTTTCTTGGTTGCCATGGCGCTGTCAGCCCGTGATTTCGGCAATGGTCTTGCCGCGCTTGGCCGCGATGCGCTCCGGGGCCGGCATGCCGGTCAGGGCGTTCATCGTGGCGCGCACGACGTTGATCGGGTTGCGCGAGCCGTACGACTTCGCGAGCACGTTGCGCACGCCGGCGCACTCGAACACCGCGCGCATGCTGCCGCCCGCGATGACGCCGGTACCGTCGGCGGCCGGCTGCATGTACACCTTCGAGGTGCCGTGCTTGCCGACGACCGCGAAGTGCAGCGTCGCATTGCGCAGCGGCACGTTGACCAGGTTCTTGCGGGCCTGCTGCATCGCCTTCTGGATCGCGACCGGCACTTCGCGCGCCTTGCCGTAACCGAAGCCGACGCGGCCGTTGCCGTCGCCCACCACCGTGAGCGCGGTGAAGCCGAACTGCTTGCCGCCCTTCACGGTCTTGGACACGCGGTTGACGGTCACCAGCTTTTCGATGAACTCGTCCGACGCCGCCACTTTTTCGATTCTAGCCATTACTGCTCCTGGAACCTTGTGCGGCTCAGAACTCGAGGCCGGCTTCGCGCGCGGCTTCGGCAAGCGCCTTGATGCGCCCGTGATACTTGAAGCCCGAACGGTCGAAGGCAACCTGGGTCACGCCCTTGGCCTTGGCACGCTCGGCGATCGCCTTGCCGACGGCTTTCGCCGCCTCGATGTTGCCGGTGCCCTTCAGCCCCTCGGCGACATCCTTCTGCAAGGTCGACGCGGACACGATGACCTTCGACTCGGGGTCGAAGATCTGCGCGTAGATGTGCTGCGCGGTGCGATGCACGCTCAGGCGCGTGGCGCGAAGCTCCAGGATCTTCGCGCGACTGCGGCGGGCTCTCTTCAGACGACTGACTTTCTTTTCCATCGCGGCACCCATTACTTCTTCTTCGTTTCCTTGAGCTCGATGCGCTCACCGGAATAACGAACGCCCTTGCCCTTGTAAGGCTCGGGGGGACGGTAGGAGCGGATTTCCGCAGCCACCTGGCCAACCCGCTGCTTGTCGGCGCCCTTCACGACGATTTCCGTCTGCGTCGGCGTGTCGATCGTGATGCCTTCCGGCACGTCGTATTCGACCGGATGCGAAAAGCCGAGCGTCAGGTTCAGCTTCTTGCCCTGGGCCGCGGCACGGTAGCCGACGCCCACGAGTTCGAGCTTCTTCTCGTAGCCCTGCGACACGCCCTGCACCACGTTCGCGAGGTGCGAACGGAGCGAGCCGGCGTGCATCAGCGACTCCTTGTTGCGCTCCGCAATCTCGATGCGGATGTCATTGCCTTCCTGCACCAGGCTCAGGCCCGGACGCAGCGGCAGCTTGAGCGCGCCCTTGGCGCCCTTGACGGTGACGGTGCTGCCGTCGACCGCGTGGGTCACGCCCTTGGGCAGCGCAACCGGCCTTTTTGCAACTCGTGACATGGTCTTGGTCCTGTTCCTTGCGCCGTGCCTTACGACACGATGCAGAGCACTTCGCCGCCGTGTCCGCCGGCGCGGGCTTCACGGTCGGTCATCACGCCCTTGGAGGTCGAGATGATCGCCACGCCCATGCCGCCGAGAATCTTCGGCAACTCGTCCTTCGCCTTGTAGATGCGCAGGCCGGGACGGCTCACGCGCTCGATGCGTTCGATGACCGGGCGGCCCTGGTAATACTTCAGGCGCACCTTGACGGTCGGCTTGCTGGCGTCGCCGTCAATGGCGAAGTCTTCGATGTAGCCTTCGTCCTTCAGCACCTTGGCCAAAGCCAGCTTGACTCGCGACGACGGCGCGGCGATCTCGGGCTTGCCCGAGAGCTGGCCGTTGCGAATGCGGGTGAGGAAGTCCGCGATGGGATCCGACATGCTCATGCTGTTACTCCAGTACCCGGCTTACCAGCTGGCCTTGCCGAGGCCCGGGATGTCACCGCGCATCGTGGCTTCGCGCAGCTTCTGACGCCCGAGGCCGAACTTACGGTAGACGCCGCGGGAGCGGCCGGTGATCGCGCAGCGGTTGCGCACCCGCGAGGCACTGGAGTCGCGCGGCATGGCATTCAGCTTGCGCTGCGCCTCTTCCCGCTCGGAATCCGTGGACTTCGGGCTGCGGATAGCTTCCTTGAGCTGGGCCCGCTTGGCAGCGTGCTGCTTAACGAGCTTCTCGCGGCGCTTCTCGCGCATGATCATGCTGGTCTTCGCCATTTTTCCTGTCCTACTTGCGGAACGGGAAGTTGAAGGATTCGAGCAACGCCCGGCCTTCCCGGTCGTCGCGTGCCGTCGTCGTGATCGTGATGTCCATCCCGCGGATCGCGTCGACCTGGTCGTAGGCGATTTCCGGGAAGATGATCTGTTCCTTGACGCCGAACGTGTAGTTGCCACGGCCGTCGAACGAGCGGGCCGACACGCCGCGGAAGTCGCGGATGCGCGGCATCGCCACGTTGATCAGGCGGTCGAGGAACTCGTACATGCGGGCGCCGCGCAGCGTCACGCGCGCGCCGACCGGCACGCCCGCGCGCAGCTTGAAGGCCGCGATCGCCTTGCGCGACT
Organism: Pseudomonadota bacterium; assembly: GCA_016704655.1. Classification (GTDB taxonomy): domain Bacteria; phylum Pseudomonadota; class Gammaproteobacteria; order Steroidobacterales; family Steroidobacteraceae; genus RPQJ01. Next base: position 81,409 of record JADIZR010000004.1, read on the forward strand.
TCGTCACCACCGGCTTCTGGCCGGTGAGCGCCGTCAGGTCGTTCACGGCGCCGTCCATTGCCTTCTTGTCGGCAACGGCTTCGCCCACGCCCATGTTCACCGAGATCTTGGTGATCTTCGGCACCTGCATGGGATTCGTCACCGCCAGGCTCGTCATGAGCTTGGCGACGATCTCGTCCCGGTAGATTTTCTGCAGCCTTGCCATCTCATCCGACCTCGATTCAGGCGTCCACGACTTCGTCGTTGGACTTGAAGAAACGCACCCGACGTCCGTCGGCGAGCGTGCGGATGCCCACGCGGTCACCCTTCTTCGCAACCGGGTTCCAGAGCTGCACGTTCGAGAGGTGGAGGTAGGCCTCCTTCTCGACGATGCCGCCCTGCGTGCCCTTCTGCGGATTGGGACGCGTATGGCGCTTGACCATGTTCACGTTCTCGACCAGCACCTTTTCACCCAGCACGCGGATGACGGTGCCGCGCCGGCCCTTGTCGCGGCCGGTAATGACGACGACTTCGTCGCCCTTGCGGATCTTGTTCATACCCTTTGCCCTCGAACCTTGCGCGCGCCGTGCTTACAGCACTTCGGGCGCGAGCGAGATGATCTTCATGAACTGCGTCGTGCGCAGTTCGCGTGTGACCGGTCCGAAAATACGGGTGCCGATCGGCTCGAGCTTGTTCGTGAGCAGCACGGCGGCATTGCCGTCGAACCGGATCAGCGAACCATCCGGGCGGCGCACGCCGAACGCGGTGCGTACCACCACGGCGTCGTAAACCTCGCCCTTCTTGACCTTGCCGCGCGGGATGGCGTCCTTGACGCTCACCTTGATCACGTCGCCCACGGTGGCATAGCGGCGCTTGGAGCCACCGAGCACCTTGATGCACATGAGCCGCTTGGCGCCGCTGTTGTCGGCGGCCGCGAGCATTGTCCGCATCTGGATCATTTCAGTAGTCCTTCTGCTGCAGCTCAGACGGCGCCGGCGCGCTTGACGACGCGCACGACCTTCCAGGCCTTGCGGGCCGAAAGGCGGCGGCATTCGGCGATGTCGACGACGTCGCCTTCCCTGCACTCCGAGTTCTCGTCGTGCGCGAGGAGCTTGGTGGTGCGGCGGATGAACTTGCTGTAACGCCCGTGCTTGACGAGACGCTCGACCGTGACCGCAATGGTCTTGGTCATCTTGGCGCTGACGACCGTGCCCGTCAGCGTGTGCTGGGCACCGGCTTCGCTCGCCGCCTGGGGCTGGGCCTGCTGCTGCTCGCTCATCACTTGCTCCTGTTGGCGCGGGACTGTTCGCCCTGCACCGTCTTCACGCGCGCGATGTTGCGGCGCACCTTGCCGGCCTGGTCGGGCTTGGCAGCCTGACCGGACGCCTGCGCCATGCGCAGGTTGAACTGCTCGCGGCGCAGCTTGAGGAGTTCCTCGCGCAATTCCGCGGAGCCCTTGACCCGAAGTTCTTTCGCCTTCATCAGCGCACCTGTCGCTTGACGAACATCGTCTCGACCGAGAGCTTGCTGGCAGCAAGGCGGAACGCCTCGCGCGCGATTTCTTCGGTCACGCCTTCCATCTCGAAGAGCACCTTGCCGGGCTGCACGCGCGCGACGTAGTACTCGACGTTGCCCTTGCCGGAGCCCATGCGGACTTCGAGGGGCTTCTTGCTGACCGGCACGTCCGGGAACACCCGGATCCACACCTGGCCGCCGCGCTTCACGTAGCGCGTCATCGCGCGACGGGCGGCTTCGATCTCGCGCGCAGTCATGCGGGCGCGGCTCGTCGCCTTCAGCCCGTAGTCGCCGAACGAGACGCTCGACCCGCGATGGGCGAGGCCCGCGTTGCGGCCCTTGAACTGCTTGCGATACTTGGTTCGCTTCGGTTGCATCATGGCGTTGTCACTCCGTCCGTCGCACAGGCTCCAAGGCTCGGGGCCTCAGGCCGTCTGCTCCGCGGCTGGGGTCGCCTCGACGCTCGCGCCCGTCGGCGCCGGCTGGTCGAAAACTTCGCCCTTGAAAATCCAGACCTTCACGCCGATGACGCCGTACGTCGTGCGGGCTTCGGCCGTGCCGTAGTCGATGTCGGCACGGAACGTGTGCAGCGGGATGCGGCCCTCGCGGGTCCACTCCGTGCGTGCGATTTCCGAGCCGTTCAGGCGGCCCGACAGGCGCACCTTCACGCCGAGCGAACCGCTGCGCATCGTGTTCATCACCGCGCGCTTCATGGCGCGGCGGAACATCACGCGACGCTCGACCTGCTGGGCAATGCCCTCGGCCACGAGCTGCGCGTCGAGTTCCGGCTTGCGGATCTCGGCGATGTTGAGGCGGACGTCGTTGAAGCCCATCTTCATCAGCTTCGCGACTTCCTGGCGCAGACGCTCGATGTCCTCGCCCTTCTTGCCGATCACCACGCCCGGGCGGGCCGTGTGGATCGTGATGTTGGCCTTGCGTGCCGCGCGTTCGATGTGAATGCGGCTCACCGAGGCTTCCGACAGCTTCTTCTTCAGGAAGTCGCGGACCTGCCAGTCCTGCAGGATGTAGATCGGGAACGTGCGCTTGTTCGCGTACCACCTCGACGTCCAGTCGCGCGTGATGCCGAGACGAATGCCGACCGGATTGACCTTCTGACCCATGAGCTCTGGCTCCCTCAGTCTTTGCGGCCGTCGCCGACGAGGATCGTGATGTGGCTGTTGCGCTTGACGATGCGGTTGCCGCGGCCCTTGGCGCGCGCGTGGAACCGCTTCAGGCTCGGAGCCTCGTCGATGTATATGAGGTCGACCTTCAGCGCGTCGATGTCCGCGTTGTGGTTGTTCTCGGCGTTGGCGATCGCCGACTCCAGCACCTTGCGGACCAGGTCGGCGCCCTTCTTCGGCGTGAAGCGCAACGTCGAGAGCGCCTGGCCCACGGGCTTGCCGCGGACCATGTCTGCGACCAGGCGGCACTTCTGCGCCGAAATGCGCGCGTACTTGAGCTTTGCTGCGACTTGCATGGCTTACTCCGAGGACGCCTTTCTGTCGCCCGAGTGGCCCCTGAAGGTGCGCGTCGGGGCGAACTCGCCCAGCTTGTGGCCGACCATGTTCTCGGAGACCAGCACGGGGATGTGCTGCCTGCCGTTGTGGACGGCGATCGTCAGGCCGACCATGTCCGGGAGGACCATGGAACGGCGCGACCACGTCTTGATCGGACGGCGATCGTTCTTTTCCGCCGCGACAGCCACCTTCCTGGCGAGGTGGGCGTCGATGAACGGGCCTTTCTTGACTGAACGGGGCACTGGCAGCTCCTCTCAGGCTCAGTTACGGCGCCGGATGATGAGTCCGGACGTGCGCTTGTTGGTGCGGGTCTTCTTGCCCTTCGTCTTCCAGCCCCACGGCGAAACCGGGTGCGGGTTGCCCTGGCCGGACTTGCCCTCACCACCGCCGTGCGGATGGTCGACGGGGTTCATGACCACGCCGCGGACCGTCGGACGAATGCCGCGCCAGCGCTTCGCGCCAGCTTTGCCGTAGACGATCAGGTTGTTTTCTTCGTTGCCGACCTCGCCGATCGTGGCGCGGCAGTCGACGTGCACCTTGCGCATCTCGGTCGAGCGCAGGCGGATCGTCGCGTACAGGCCTTCGCGCGCGACCAGCTGCACCGAGGCGCCGGCGCTGCGGCCGAGCTGGCCGCCACGGCCGGGCTTCAGCTCGACGTTGTGCACGAGCGAGCCGATCGGGATGTTGCGCAGCGGCAGCGCGTTGCCCGACTTGATCGGGGCATCGACGCCCGAGACGATCGCGTCGCCTGCACCGACGCCCTTCGGGGCGAGGATGTAGCGGCGCTCGCCGTCGGCGTAGAGCACCAGGGCGAGATGCGCGTTGCGGTTCGGGTCGTACTCGAGATGCTCGACCTTGCCCGGCACGCCGTCCTTGTTGCGCACGAAGTCGACGACGCGATAGCGCCTGGCATGACCGCCGCCCTTGTGGCGCGTCGTCTGCCGGCCCATGTTGTTGCGGGCGCCCGTGCGCTGCTTCGCAGCCGTGAGCGCGTGCACCGGCTCGCCCTTGTGCAGGTGCGAGCGGTCCGCCTTCACGACGAAGCGGCGGCCCGGCGACGTCGGTTTGGTCTTGATGAGAGCCATTGGTTAGCTTCCGTCTGCTTTGCCGGTGCCGTTACTTTTCGGCGCCGGCGAAATCGATCGTCTGGCCCTGCGCGAGCTTCACGTAGGCCTTCTTCCAGTCCGAACGCTTGCCCGGACGACCGCCGAAGCGCTTCGCCTTGCCCATCACGTTCACGACCTGCACGGCGTCGACCTTGACTTCGAACATCAGCTCGACGGCCGCCTTGATCTCGGGCTTGGTGGCATCGCGCGCGACGCGGAACACCATCTGGTTGCCCTGCTCGGATGCGCGCGCGGCCTTTTCGGACACGTGCGGCGCAACCAGCACCTGCATCAAACGCTCTTTGCTGCTCATGCCAGCTTCTCCTCGAGCATGCGAACGGCACCGACCGTCGCAAGCACGCGCTCGTGGCGGACCAGGCTCACCGGGTCGACCGCCGTGACCGGCAGGACCGTGACGCCGTGCAGATTGCGCGAGGCCAGCTCGAGCTTCTCGTCATAGGCTTCGACGACGATCAGCACGTCATCGAGGCCCAGTTCCTTGAGCTTCGCCGCGAGCATCCTGGTCTTCGGCGCTTCGAGCGCGAACGACTCGACGACCGTCAGGCGCTCGAGGCGAGCCAGCTCGGACAGCAGCGCCGCAATGGCGCCGCGGTACATCTTGCGGTTGACCTTCTGCGAGAAATCGCGCGGGCGCGCAGCGAACGCGCGGCCACCGCCGACCCAGATCGGGCTGCGGATGGAGCCGGCGCGGGCGCGACCGCCGCCCTTCTGCTTCCACGGCTTGATGCCGCCGCCGCGGACTTCAGCCTTGCTCTTCTGGCGCTTCGTGCCGGCGCGGCCAGCTGCCATGTAGGCAGTGACGACCTGGTGCACGAGGGCTTCGTTGAATTCGCGGCCGAAGGTCTTCTCAGACACTTCGATGCTGTTGCCGCCCTGCTGGAGCTTGAGTTGGGTTGCCATGTCAGTTTCCCGTCATTTTTCCGGGGCGGGCTACTTCTTCGTCTTGGCGGCCGGCTGCTTCGGCGCCAGCGTCTTGCGCTTGGCCAGGCGAGCCGCCTTCAAGGAAGGACGCACGATCACTTCGCCGCCCGCCGATCCCGGCACGGCGCCACGGATCAGGAGCAGGTTGCGCACAGCGTCGATCTCGACGATCTGCAGCTTTTCGATGGTGCGGCGGATGTTGCCCATGTGGCCGGACATGCGCTTGCCCTGGAACACGCGTCCCGGAGTCTGGCGCTGGCCGATCGAGCCAGGCGTGCGGTGGAACAACGAGGCGCCGTGCGAGGCAGGACCGCCGGCGAAGTTGTGCCGCTTGATGGTGCCGGCGAAACCTTTACCGATCGTGGTGCCGGTGACGTCGACGACCTGGCCCTTGGCGAACATGTCGACCTTGAGCTCGGAACCCGCGGCGAGTTCGGCGCCTTCACCTTCGGCGAGACGGAATTCGACGAGCGCTTCGCCCGGCTCGACTTTCGCCTTGGCGAAGTGACCCGCAGCAGCACGCGTCAGGCGCGACGGCTTCTTGTTGCCGAAAGTCACCTGGATGGCGCGATAGCCATCGCCCTCGACACCCTTGACCTGGGTGACACGGTTGGGCAGAGCCTCGATCACCGTCACCGGGATCGACTCGCCCGCGTCCGTGAAGACGCGTGTCATGCCGGCCTTGCGGCCAATCAGACCGATCGTCATCTCTGTGTCCTCGTACACCGCCGCAGCTGCGATTGGCTGTGGCTGAAAAAACTGGTTCCTGGCGTAAAAAACAGCCGCCAGGCTCGACAAGGAATCCGTTTGAGTGGAGCGACCCGCCAGACTTGGCAGTCGCGCCGCTCGAGCGGTACCGGCAATGCCGGCCAGGCCTCGGCGAGGAGAGCCGCGCACTATAGGCGACTCTCGGAAGCTTCGCAAGCCTCTTTTGGAAGGCGGGGGGGGGGAGGCGGGGGAAGGAGGATCAGGCCCGCCCGGCCTTCCGGACCCTTCCGCCCTCCGCCCTCAGCCCTCCTGGCCTCCGGACCTCCGGCCTTCCGACCCTTCCGGTCAGTTCAGCTTGATCTGGACGTCCACGCCGGCCGGCAGTTCGAGCTTCATGAGCGCGTCCACCGTCTTGTCGGTCGGGTTCAGGATGTCCATGAGGCGCTTATGGGTGCGCATCTCGTACTGGTCCCGCGCGTCCTTGTCGGCGTGCGGAGCGATCAGGATCGTGAAGCGTTCCATCTTCACCGGCAGCGGAATCGGGCCACGAACCGTGGCGCCGGTGCGCTTGGCGGTCTCGACGATCTCGCGGGCCGAGTTGTCGATGAAGCGGTGGTCGAACGCCTTGAGGCGGATGCGGATGTTCTGGCGTGCCATTGCGTTGGACCTTTACTTCAGAATCTTGGAAACGACGCCGGCGCCGACCGTACGGCCGCCCTCGCGGATGGCGAAGCGCAGGCCTTCCTCCATCGCGATCGGCACGATCAGCTCGATCGTCATCTTGATGTTGTCGCCCGGCATCACCATCTCGACGCCCTCCGGCAACTCCACCGAACCCGTCACGTCCGTCGTGCGGAAGTAGAACTGCGGACGATAGCCCTTGAAGAACGGCGTGTGACGGCCACCCTCCTCCTTCGTCAGCACGTACACCTCGCCTTCGAACTTCGTGTGCGGCTTGATCGAACCCGGCTTGCACAGCACCTGGCCGCGCTCCACGTCCTCGCGCTTCGTCCCGCGCAGCAGCACGCCCACGTTGTCGCCCGCCTGCCCCTGGTCGAGCAGCTTGCGGAACATCTCCACCCCCGTGCAGATCGTCTTCACCGTGTCCTTCAGGCCCACGATCTCCACTTCGTCGTTGATCTTGACGATGCCGCGCTCGATGCGCCCCGTCACCACCGTGCCGCGGCCCGAGATCGAGAACACGTCTTCCACCGGCATCAGGAACGCGCCGTCAATCGCCCGCTCCGGCACCGGGATGTAGCGGTCCATCTCCTCGACCAGCTTCACCACCGACGGCACGCCGATCTCGCTCGTGTCGCCCTCGAGCGCCTTCAGCGCCGAGCCCTTCACGATCGGCGTGTCGTCGCCCGGAAAGTCGTACTTCGACAGCAGCTCGCGCACTTCCATCTCCACCAGCTCGAGCAGCTCCGCGTCGTCCACCATGTCGGCCTTGTTCAGGTACACCACGATGTAGGGAACGCCCACCTGGCGCGCCAGCAGGATGTGCTCGCGCGTCTGCGGCATCGGGCCGTCCGCGGCCGAGCACACCAGGATCGCGCCGTCCATCTGCGCCGCGCCCGTGATCATGTTCTTCACGTAGTCGGCGTGCCCCGGGCAGTCGACGTGCGCGTAGTGACGGTTCGGCGACTGGTACTCGACGTGCGCCGTCGAAATCGTGATGCCGCGTGCCTTCTCTTCCGGCGCCTTGTCAATCTGGTCGTACGCCATGAAGGTGCCGCCGTGCGTCTCTGCCATCACCTTCGTCAGCGCTGCCGTCAGCGTCGTCTTGCCATGGTCCACGTGCCCAATCGTGCCCACGTTCACGTGCGGCTTCGTACGCGCAAATTTTTCCTTAGCCACGGCGAGATACCTCTAGAACTGCAGTGTTAGTGGGAGGATAGGGGTTAGGAGGGTCGGAGGGCGTTGCGCCAGGGTGCCTTCGCGCCACGCCCTTCACCTGGTTATCCCTCCTGGTTAGCTGGCCTTCTTCATCACCGCTTCGGCGACATTGTTCGGCACTTCCATGTACTTCGCGAATTCCATGGTGAACGTGGCGCGGCCCTGGCTCATCGAGCGGACCGACGTCGCGTAACCGAACATCTCGGCGAGCGGCACCTCGGCCGTCACGACCTTGCCGGACACGGAGTCTTCCATGCCCTGGATCTGGCCGCGGCGGCGGTTCAGGTCGCCGATCACGTCGCCGGAATAATCTTCCGGCGTCACGACCTCGACCTTCATGATCGGCTCGAGCAGGACCGGCTTCGCCTTGCGCACGCCGTCCTTGAACGCCATCGAACCGGCGATCTTGAACGCCATTTCGTTCGAGTCGACGTCGTGGTACGAGCCGTCGAAAATCGTGACCTTGACGTCCACGACCGGGAAGCCGGCGATCACGCCGCCTTCCAGCGCTTCCTTGACGCCCTTGTCCACGGCCGGGATGTATTCGCGCGGCACGGTGCCGCCGACGATGCCGTTGACGAACTCGTAGCCCAGGCCTTCCGGCTGCGGCTCGATCTTCAGCCACACGTGGCCGTACTGGCCGCGGCCGCCGGACTGGCGCACGAACTTGCCTTCCTGCTCGACCTTGGCGCGGATCGTTTCACGGTAGGCGACCTGCGGCTTGCCGACGTTCGCCTCGACCTTGAACTCGCGGCGCATGCGATCGACGATGATGTCGAGATGCAGTTCGCCCATGCCGGAGATGATCGTCTGGCCCGACTCCTGATCCGTGCTGACACGGAACGACGGGTCTTCCTTCGCGAGGCGCTGCAGCGCGAGACCCATCTTTTCCTGGTCCGACTTGGTCTTCGGCTCGACGGCGACCGAGATCACCGGCTCCGGGAACTCCATCTTCTCGAGCGTGATGATGCTTTCCGGGTCGCACAGCGTGTCGCCCGTCGTCACGTCCTTGAGGCCCACCGCCGCGGCGATGTCGCCGGCGCGGACTTCCTTGATCTCCTCGCGCTCGTTGGCGTGCATCTGCAGCAGGCGGCCGATGCGCTCTTTCCTGCTCTTGGCCGGGACGTACACCTGGTCGCCCGAGTTGAGCACGCCGGAGTAGACGCGGAAGAACGTCAGGTTGCCCACGAACGGGTCGTTGAGGATCTTGAACGCGAGCGCGGAGAACTTCGCCTCGTCGGAAGCCTGGCGCGTGTCTTCTTTGCCGTCTTCGTCGATGCCCTTGACCGACGTCACTTCGTTCGGCGAAGGCATGTATTCGATGACGGCGTCGAGCATCGCCTGGACGCCCTTGTTCTTGAACGCCGAGCCGCACAGCATGATGCAGATCTCGACGCGGCGCGAACGCTCGCGCAGGCCAGCCTTGATCTCCTCGATCGTAAGCTCGCCGGTCTCGAGGTACTTGTGCATCAGGTCGTCGTTGGCCTCGGCCGCGGCCTCGACCAGCTTCTCGCGCCATTCCTCGCAGGCCGCCTGCATGTCGGCCGGGATGTCGCGGTACTCGAACTTCATGCCCTCGGTGCTGTCGTCCCAGTAGATCGACTTCATCTGGATGAGGTCGACGACGCCTTCGAAGTTGTCCTCGGCGCCGATCGGCAGCTGCAGCGGCACGGGGTTGCCGCGCAGGCGCGTCTTGATCTGCTCCACGCAGCGCAGGAAGTTGGCGCCCGCGCGGTCCATCTTGTTGACGAACGCGAGGCGCGGCACTGCGTACCTGTTCATCTGGCGCCAGACGGTCTCGGACTGCGGCTGCACGCCGCTCACGGCGCAGAACACGGCGCAGGCGCTGTCGAGCACCTTCAGGCTGCGCTCGACTTCGATGGTGAAGTCGACGTGTCCCGGCGTGTCGATGATGTTGAAGCGGTGCTCGGGGAACTGGTTCTCCATCCCCTTCCAGAAGGCCGTGGTCGCAGCCGCGGTGATCGTGATGCCGCGCTCCTGCTCCTGCTCCATGTAGTCCATGACGGCGGCGCCGTCGTGCACTTCGCCGATCTTGTGCGAAACGCCGGTGTAGAAAAGGATGCGCTCGGTCGTCGTCGTCTTGCCGGCGTCGATGTGCGCCGAGATGCCGATGTTCCGGTAGCGCTCGATCGGAGTAGTGCGTGGCACGGTGGGAGTCCTTCAGTCTTGCGGGTGGGCCAGCGGCCTCACCAGCGGTAATGCGCAAAAGCCTTGTTGGCGTCGGCCATGCGATGCGTGTCTTCACGCTTGCGCACGGCGGCACCGCGGTTCTCGGAGGCTTCGAGCAGCTCGGAAGCGAGGCGCTGCGCCATCGACTTCTCGCTGCGGGCGGTCGCAGCCTCGATGACCCAGCGCATGGCGAGGGTCTGGCGGCGCTGGGCGCGGACTTCGATCGGCACCTGGTAGGTGGCGCCGCCGACGCGGCGGGACTTCACCTCGACCATCGGCTTCACGTTGTCGAGCGCCTGGGTCAGCAGGTCGAGCGTCTGCTCGGCCGGGCGGCCGGTCTTCTCGGCCATGCGGTCGATCGCGCCGTAGACGATGCGCTCGGCGACGGACTTCTTGCCGCGCTCCATGACCATGTTCATGAACTTCGCCAGCAGGACGCTGTTGAACTTCGGGTCCGGCAGGATGGTGCGGGTGGGGGCTTGGGATCTACGCGACATGTTGAATTCCGCTTCGCTGGCAGCTGGAGAGCAGTGACCAGGGGTTAGTAGGAAAGAGGATCAGCCGCCCTTCGGGCGCTTGGCGCCGTACTTGGACCGGCTCTGCTTGCGATCGGAGACGCCGGCGCAGTCGAGCGTGCCGCGCACCGTGTGGTAACGCACGCCCGGCAGGTCCTTGACGCGGCCGCCGCGGATGAGCACCACCGAGTGCTCCTGCAGGTTGTGGCCTTCGCCGCCGATGTAGCTGATCACTTCGTAGCCGTTGGTCAGGCGCACCTTGGCGACCTTGCGCAGGGCCGAGTTCGGCTTCTTCGGCGTGGTCGTGTAGACGCGCGTGCAGACACCGCGCTTCTGCGGCGAATTGCCGAGGGCGGGGACCTTGCTCTTGGCGGCGGCTTCGCCGCGCGGCGCACGGATCAGCTGATTGACAGTTGACATGGTAAGGACCGACTCCAGGTTGGCGGACGCTCAGGCGCCCACCGCGTTACATCAAGCAAGAAACACCAGGCCGCCCTGCGGCGGCCCGGTATGGTTCAAACGAATGCCGCACGGGAGAATCGCCGGCAGCATCCCAAACGAGGGGCCGAAATTTTAGGGAGGGGGGGCTACCGTGTCAACTTGACACTGTACGTACCCCCCGCCCTGGCCCCGCTCAGCCCGCGGGCGCCTCCGACTCGTCGGACGTCGCAGAATCGAAATCCGCTGACGCCCCGCCCGTCGCCATGTCGCCGAAGCCGCCGGACGCCCGCTCGCCTTCCGCCAGCTTGCGCCGGGTCAGGTGGTAGAACGAGCCCGTGCCGGCCGGGATCAGGCGGCCGACGATCACGTTCTCCTTCAGGCCGCGCAGGTCGTCCTTCATGCCCCGGACCGCCGCCTCGGTGAGGACGCGGGTGGTCTCCTGGAAGGAGGCCGCCGAGATGAAGGATTCCGTCGCCAGCGATGCCTTGGTGATGCCGAGCAGGATCGGGTCGGCGATGGCCGGGAGCTTCCCTTCCTTCGTGACCTTGTCGTTGGCATCGAGCACGCGGGCCCGATCCATCTGCTCGCCGCGCAGGAACGAAGTGGCGCCGACTTCGACGATCTCGATCTTGCGCAGCATCTGGCGGATGATCACCTCGATGTGCTTGTCGTTGATCTTCACGCCCTGCAGGCGGTAGACGTCCTGGATCTCGCGCACCAGGTAGTTGGCCAGCGACTCGACGCCCTGCAGGCGCAGGATGTCGTGCGGGTTCGGCTCGCCGTCCGCGATCACCTCGCCACGCTCGACGTGCTCGCCTTCGAACACCGTGAGATGGCGCCACTTCGGGATCAGCTCCTCGTGCTTCTCGCCGCTCTCGTCCTGGATCACCAGGCGGCGCTTGCCCTTGGTCTCCTTGCCGAAGCTGACGGTGCCCGAGTACTCGGCGAGGATCGCCGAGTCCTTCGGCTTGCGGGCCTCGAACAGGTCGGCCACGCGCGGCAGACCGCCCGTGATGTCGCGGGTCTTCGAGGATTCCTGCGGGATGCGGGCGATGACGTCGCCGACCGACACCTGGGCGCCGTCGCTCAGGTTCACGAGCGCGCCCGCGGGCAGCGCGTAGCTGGCCGGGATGTCCGTGTTGGCGAAGCAGACTTCCTTGCCCTTGGCGTTCAGCAGCTTGATGACCGGACGCAGGTCCTTGCCACCGGCTCCGCGCTCCTTCGGGTTCAGGACGACGGTGCTGGTCAGGCCGGTGACTTCGTCCACCTGGCTCTGCACGGTGATGCCGTCGATGAAGTCCTGGAAGCGGATTGAACCGGCGACTTCCGTGACCACCGGGTGGGTGTGCGGATCCCAGCTCGCGATGACCTGTCCCGAGACCACAGGCTGGCCTTCGCTCACCGTGATGACCGAGCCGTACGGCACGCGGTAACGCTCACGCTCGCGGCCGAAATCGTCGATCACGCCGACCTCACCCGAACGCGACACGGCGACCCAGTGCCCCTTCTCGTGGTGCACGGCCTTCAGGTTGTGCCAGCGCAGCGTGCCCTTGCTCTTGATCTCGATCGAGTTGACCGCCGCGGCCCGTGACGCCGCGCCACCGATGTGGAACGTGCGCATCGTGAGCTGCGTGCCCGGTTCGCCGATCGACTGGGCCGCGATGACGCCCACCGCTTCGCCGATGTTGATGCGGTGACCGCGCGCGAGGTCGCGGCCGTAGCACTGCGCGCAGACGCCGTAGCGCGTCTCGCAGCTGATCGGCGAGCGGACCGAGATCTGGTCCACGCCGGCCTGCTCGAGCGTGCGGACGCCCTTTTCGTCGAGCAGGGTGCCCGCCTCAACCAGCACTTCGTCGGTGCCCGGGCGGAAGATGTCCGCCGCGACCACGCGGCCGAGCACGCGCTCGCCGAGGCCTTCGACGACGTCGCCACCTTCGACGATCGGCATCATCGCGATGCCGTGCGAGGTGCCGCAGTCGATTTCCGTGACCACGAGATCCTGCGCCACGTCGACCAGGCGGCGCGTGAGGTAACCCGAGTTCGCGGTCTTCAACGCGGTGTCGGCCAGGCCCTTGCGGGCGCCGTGCGTCGAGATGAAGTACTGCAGGACGTTCAGGCCTTCGCGGAAGTTCGCGGTGATCGGCGTCTCGATGATCGAGCCGTCCGGCTTGGCCATCAGGCCGCGCATGCCGGCCAGCTGGCGGATCTGGGCGGGCGAACCGCGCGCGCCGGAATCCGACATCATGAAGATCGAGTTGAACGACTTCTGGCGCACCTTCACGCCGCGGGAGTTCTCGACGTCTTCGCCGCCGAGCTTCTCCATCATCGCCTTGGCGACCTGGTCGTTGGTGCGCGACCAGATGTCGACGACCTTGTTGTAACGTTCGCCGTTGGTGACGAGGCCCGAGGAGTACTGCTCCTGGATCTCCTTCACTTCGCGCTCTGCCGCAGCCAGGATGCGCTCTTTCTGCTCGGGGACGATCATGTCGTCCACGCCGATCGAGACGCCCGAACGGGTCGCGTAGTGGAACCCCATGTACATGAGCTGGTCGGCGAAGATCACCGTTTCCTTCAGGCCGAGCTGGCGGTAGCAGGCGTTGATCACGCCCGAAATCGCCTTCTTGGTCATGTCGACGTTGATCAGGTCGAACGAAAGGCCCTTCGGCAGGATCTCGACCAGCAGCGCGCGGCCGACAGTCGTGTCCGCCAGGCGGACCTTCGCGCCCAGTTCGCCGTCGCGCTCTGACGTGCTCGACGATGCGCACTTTCACGCGCGCCTGGAGGTCGCACTTGCGGCTCTCGTAGGCGCGATGGACTTCGGCCACGTCCGAGAAGTGCATGCCTTCGCCCGGCGCATTCACGCGCTCGCGGGTCATGAAGTACAGGCCGAGCACGACGTCCTGCGACGGGACGATGATCGGATCACCATTGGCCGGGGACAGGATGTTGTTGGAGGACAGCATCAGCGCGCGCGCTTCGAGCTGGGCCTCGAGCGACAGCGGCACGTGGACGGCCATCTGGTCGCCGTCGAAGTCGGCGTTGAACGCCGTGCAGACGAGCGGGTGCAGCTGGATCGCCTTGCCCTCGATCAGCACCGGCTCGAACGCCTGGATGCCGAGGCGGTGCAGCGTCGGCGCGCGGTTCAGCAGCACCGGGTGCTCGCGGATCACCTCTTCGAGGATGTCCCACACCTCCGGGCCTTCACGCTCCACCATGCGCTTGGCGGCCTTGATGGTCGAGGCTTCGCCGCGCAGCTGCAGCTTCTGGAAGATGAACGGCTTGAACAGCTCGAGCGCCATCTTCTTCGGCAGGCCGCACTGGTGCAGGCGCAGCGTCGGGCCGACCACGATCACCGAGCGGCCGGAGTAGTCGACGCGCTTGCCGAGCAGGTTCTGGCGGAAGCGGCCCTGCTTGCCCTTGATCATGTCGGCCAGCGACTTGAGCGGGCGCTTGTTGGTGCCGGTGATCGCGCGGCCGCGGCGGCCGTTGTCCAGCAGCGCGTCCACCGACTCCTGCAGCATGCGCTTCTCGTTGCGCACGATGATGTCGGGCGCGTTGAGCTCGAGCAGGCGGCGCAGGCGGTTGTTGCGGTTGATGACGCGGCGGTACAGGTCGTTCAGGTCGGACGTCGCGAAGCGGCCGCCGTCCAGCGGCACCAGCGGACGCAGGTCCGGCGGCAGCACCGGCAGCACGGTCAGCACCATCCACTCGGGCTTGTTGCCGGACTCGATGAACGACTCGATCAGCTTCAGGCGCTTGGTGAGGCGCTTGATCTTGGTCTCGGAGCTGGTCGCCGCGATGTCCTCGCGGACCTTGAGCATTTCCGCGGGCAGGTCGAGGCTCTTCAGCATCTGGTGGACCGCCTCGGCGCCCATGCGGGCGTCGAACTCGTCACCGTGCTTCTCGATCGCGTCGAGGTACATTTCGTCGGAGAGCAGCTGGCCGCGCTGCATCTCCGTCATGCCCGGGTCGATGACCACGAAGGCTTCGAAGTACAGCACGCGCTCGATCTCGCGCAGCGTCATGTCCAGCATGAGGCCGATGCGCGACGGCAGCGACTTCAGGAACCAGATGTGCGCGGTCGGGCTCGCGAGCTCGATGTGGCCCATGCGCTCGCGGCGCACCTTGGCCTGCGTCACTTCGACGCCGCACTTCTCGCAGACTACGCCGCGATGCTTCAGGCGCTTGTACTTGCCGCAAAGGCACTCGTAGTCCTTCACCGGCCCGAAGATCTTGGCGCAGAACAGGCCGTCGCGTTCCGGCTTGAACGTGCGGTAGTTGATCGTTTCGGGCTTCTTCACCTCGCCGAACGACCAGGACCGGATCATGTCCGGGGATGCCAGCGCGATGCGGATCGAGTCGAAGTCCTCGGTCGTCGGCTGCTGCTTGAACAACTTCAGGAGATCTTTCATTGGGTCACCTGCGCAGTGGTGGCGGCCTCGAGGCCGCTCACCGCTTTTCCTGGTGGAGTTCGATGTCGATACCGAGCGAGCGGATCTCTTTCATCAGCACGTTGAAGGACTCCGGCATGCCGGCCTCCATGCGGTGATCGCCGTCCACGATGTTCTTGTACATCTTGGTCCGGCCGTTCACGTCGTCGGACTTGACGGTCAGCATCTCCTGCAGCGTGTAGGAAGCGCCGTAGGCCTCGAGCGCCCACACTTCCATCTCGCCGAACCGCTGGCCGCCGAACTGCGCCTTGCCGCCGAGCGGCTGCTGCGTGACCAGGCTGTACGGGCCCGTGGAACGCGCGTGCATCTTGTCGTCGACCAGGTGGTTGAGCTTCAGCATGTACATGTAGCCGACCGTGACGTCGCGCTCGAAGCGCTCGCCCGTGCGGCCGTCGTACAGCGTCGTCTGGCCGCTCTCCGGGAGGTCGGCCAGCCGCAGCATGTACTTGATCTCGCTTTCCGCCGCGCCGTCGAACACCGGCGTCGCCATCGGCACGCCGCGTCGCAGGTTCTGGCCGAGCGCGATGACTTCGTCATCGTTCAGCGAGCCGAGGTCCTCGTGCTTGCCGCCGCTCTTGTTGTAGATCGCGTCGAGCAGCGTCCGCACTTCGCCTGCCTGGCGGCCCGCGTCGAGCATGTTGCCGATCTTGATACCGAGGCCCTTCGCCGCCCAGCCAAGATGCGTCTCGAGGATCTGGCCGATGTTCATGCGCGAGGGCACGCCCAGCGGGTTCAGCACGATGTCGACCGGCGTGCCGTCCGCAGCGAACGGCATGTCTTCGACCGGAACGATCGTCGAGATGACGCCCTTGTTGCCGTGACGGCCGGCCATCTTGTCGCCTGGCTGCACGCGGCGCTTCACCGCCAGGTAGACCTTGACCATCTTGAGCACGCCCGGGGCGAGGTCGTCGCCCTGCGTGATCTTCTGGCGCTTCTCCTCGAGACGGCGCTCGAACTCCTTGCGCTGCTCTCGCATGCGCTCGGCGGTGAGCTCGAGGCTCGTGTTGGCGTCGTCGTCCTCCAGCCGCACTTCGAGCCAGTGCTCGCGCGGCAGGTCGGCCAGGTAGTCGGCCGTAACCTTGCTGCCTGGCTTCAGCTTGCGCGGGCCGCCGGTGGCGACCTTGCCGAGCAGCATCGACTGCACACGCGAGAAGAGATCCTCCTCGAGGATGCGCTGCTGGTCGGCGAGATCCTTGCGGACCTTCTCGATCTCGGACTTCTCGATCGACAGCGCACGGCTGTCCTTCTCGACGCCGTCGCGCGTGAACACGCGCACGTCGATCACCGTGCCGTCCATGCCCGGGGGCACGCGCAGCGAGGTGTCCTTCACGTCCGAGGCCTTCTCGCCGAAGATCGCGCGCAGCAGCTTCTCTTCCGGCGTGAGCTGAGTCTCGCCCTTCGGCGTGACCTTGCCCACGAGGATGTCGCCCGCCTTGACCTCGGCGCCGATGAAGGCAATGCCGGCTTCGTCGAGCTTCGCCAGCGCGGATTCGCCGACGTTCGGGATGTCCGCGGTGATTTCCTCGGGTCCGAGCTTCGTGTCGCGGGCGACGCAGGTGAGCTCTTCGATGTGGATCGTCGTGAAGCGGTCCTCCTGGACGACGCGCTCCGAGATCAGGATCGAGTCCTCGAAGTTGTAGCCGTTCCACGGCATGAACGCGACCAGCAGGTTCTGGCCGAGCGCGAGCTCGCCCAGGTCCGTGGACGGGCCGTCGGCCAGCACGTCGCCGCGCGCGATCGCGTCACCGGCATGCACCAGCGGACGCTGGTTGATGCAGGTGTTCTGGTTCGAGCGCGTGTACTTCGTCAGGTTGTAGATGTCGACGCCGGCTTCGCCCGCGGTCGTTTCCGCGTCATTGACGCGGACCACGATGCGCGATGCGTCGACCGAGTCGACCACGCCGCCGCGGCGCGCGATGACGGTGACGCCGGAGTCGATCGCGACGGGGCGCTCCATGCCGGTGCCGACGAGCGGCGTCTCGGAACGGAGCGTCGGCACGGCCTGGCGCTGCATGTTCGAGCCCATCAACGCGCGGTTCGCGTCGTCGTGCTCGAGGAACGGGATCAGCGAGGCGGCGACCGAGACGATCTGCTTCGGCGACACGTCCATGAACTGGAGCTTGTCGGTCGTCGAGAGCATGAATTCGTTCTGGTACCGGCTCGAGACGAGATCGTCGGTGAACTCGCCCTTCTTGTTCAGCGTCGCGTTCGCCTGCGCGATCACGTACTGGGCCTCGTCGATGGCCGAGAGGTACACGATGTCGTCGGTGACGCGGCCGTGCTCGACCTTGCGGTACGGCGTCTCAAGGAAGCCGTAGTCGTTGGTGCGAGCGTAGACCGAGAGCGAATTGATCAAGCCGATGTTCGGGCCTTCCGGCGTCTCGATCGGGCACACGCGGCCGTAGTGGGTCGGGTGCACGTCGCGGACTTCGAATCCCGCGCGCTCGCGCGTCAGGCCACCCGGGCCGAGCGCCGAAACACGACGCTTGTGCGTCATCTCGGAGAGCGGGTTGTTCTGGTCCATGAACTGCGAAAGCTGCGAGGACCCGAAGAACTCCTTCACCGCCGCCGCAACCGGCTTGGCGTTGATCATGTCCTGCGGCATCAGGCCTTCGCTCTCGGCGATGGTCAGGCGCTCCTTGACGGCGCGCTCGACGCGGACGAGGCCCACGCGGAACGCGTTCTCGGCCATCTCGCCGACCGAGCGCACGCGACGGTTGCCGAGGTGGTCGATGTCGTCGACCACGCCGTTGCCGTTGCGGATGTCGATCAGCGTGCGCAGCACGTCGATGATGTCCGACGTCTCGCCATTGGCTTCGATCAGCGACTTGGCGAAGTCATCGCCGCGGCGCCCGAAGTGCAGCTGGTCATAGAGGATGCCCGCGCCCTTCACTTCCTGGCGGCCGACACGGCGGTTGAACTTCATCCGGCCGACCGCCGACAGGTCGTAGCGCTCGGGGTTGAAGAACAGGTTCTGGAACAGGTTCTCGGCCGCATCGCGCGTGGGTGGTTCGCCCGGGCGCATCATGCGGTAGATCTCGACCAGCGCTTCCATGCGGTTCTTGGTCGGGTCGATGCGCAGCGTGTCCGAGATGAACGGGCCGCGGTCGAGGTCGTTGACGTAGAGAACGCGGATTTCGGGGATCCCGGCCTGCACGAGCTTGAGCATCGTCGGGGCGGCAAGAATCTCGTTGGCCTTGGCCAGGATCTCGCCGGTCTCGGTGTTGACGACGTCATGCGCGAGCACCTTGCCGACCATGTAGTCGGTCGGCACGGCCAGGCGCTCGATGCCGGCGTCTTCCATCTGGCGGACGTGGCGCGCGGTGATGCGGCGGCCTTCCTCGACGATGACCTTGCCGTTCGCCTTGATCTCGAACGCCGCGGTCTCACCGCGCAGGCGGCTCGGCACCAGCACCATCTCGATGCCGTCGGCCGACAGGTTGAACGTGTTCTTCTCGAAGAACATGTCGAGCATCTGCTCGTCGCTGTAGCCGAGCGCGCGCAGCAGGATGGTGACCGACAGCTTACGGCGGCGGTCGATGCGCGCGTAAACGCAGTCCTTGGCGTCGAACTCGAAGTCGAGCCACGAGCCACGGTAGGGAATGACGCGCGCGTTGAAGAGCAGCTTGCCCGAGCTGTGCGTCTTGCCGCGGTCGTGATCGAAGAACACGCCGGGGCTGCGGTGCAGCTGGGAGACGATGACGCGCTCGGTGCCGTTCACGACGAACGTGCCGTTGTCGGTCATCAGGGGCAGTTCGCCCAGGTAGACCTCCTGCTCGCGGATGTCCTTCACCGGCTTCTTGGCGCCGGGGGCTTCCTTGTCGAACACGACCAGGCGCACCTTGACGCGCAGCGGCGCCGCGTAGGTGAGGCCGCGGAGCTGGCACTCCTTGACGTCGAACACCGGCTCGCCGAGCCGGTAGCTGACGTACTCGAGCAGCGCGTTGCCCGAATAGCTGATGATCGGGAACACGCTCCTGAATGCGGCGTGCAGGCCGATTTCGTGACGCCTGTCCTCGGCCGTGTCGGCCTGCAGGAACTTGCGGTACGAATCCAGCTGGATGGCGAGCAGGTACGGCACCTCGAGGATGCTGGACCGCTTGCCGAAATCCTTGCGGATGCGCTTCTTTTCGGTGAAGGAATAAGCCATTGCGATCACCCTCTCTAGGCTGCCGATGCCGGCGCCTGAGCGCGACGGAAACTACCGGACGAAAAAACGACAAACAGGGGCCGCCGGACGGTGCTGTTGCACCGCCCGGCTCCCCTTGCTGCAACGGGCACGGGCCCGTGCATCGCGGTTACTTGATCTCCGCGGCAGCGCCTGCGTCTTCGAGCTTCTTCTTGATGGCGTCCGCGTCGGCCTTCGGCACGGAATCCTTGACCAGCGAGGGCACGCCCTCGACGAGGTCCTTGGCTTCCTTGAGGCCGAGGCCGGTCAGTTCGCGGATCACCTTGATCACGCCGACCTTGTTCGCGCCGAAGCTCGTCATCGTGACGGCGAACTCGGTCTGCTCTTCCACAGCCGCGGCCGGGGCGGCAGCAGCCGCGCCGCCGCCAGCCGCCATCATCATGGGGGCAGCAGCCGTGACGCCGAACTTGTCTTCCATCATCTTGACGAGGTCGACGATCTCCATGACGGTCATGTTCGAGATCGCGGTGAGGATGTCTTCCTTAGTCGCAGCCATGTCAGTTGCTCCTGTAAAAGCTGTTGCCTGAATACCCGTAAATCAACGTGTGCGACCGCCTCAGGCGGCCGCGCTCTTCTGGTCCTTGACCGCTGCGATCGTGCGCACGAGCTTCGCGTGAGGCTCTGCCAGCGTGCGAACGAACTTGCCGATCGGGGCCTTGATGACTCCGAGCAGCTGCGCCAAAGCCTGGTCCTTGGTAGGAAGGCTTGCGACGCGCTCGAGGTCACTACCCGGCAGAACCGTGCCGCCCAGGGACACCAGCGTCGGCACGAGCTTGTCGTTGTCCTTCGCGAATGCCTTGATCAGCCGCGCTGCCGCGCCCGGATCGTCCTGCGAGAAGGCGAGGATCAGCGGACCCTTGAGCTTGTCACCGACGCACTCGAACTGAGTGCCGGCGATGGCTCGACGGGCCAGCGTGTTCTTCACCACGCGCATGTAGACGCGGTTGGCGCGGGCCTTGGCGCGAAGCTCGGTGAGCTTCGCAACCGGCAGCCCCCGGTATTCCGCAGCGACCACGGACAGCGCGGACTGCGCGACCGTTGCCACTTCGGCGACCAGTGCCTTCTTGTCGTCAAATCTAAGCGCCATGTCTTCCTCCTGGCCTGAAGATCAAACTTCGAACACCCATCCGTAGGCGTTCGCCCTTCTTAAGAAGGCGGACCTTCGGCAGTGAGACACTGACTCGGGTACCACCATCTGCGCAGGCTGCGCGATTAAGGGAGCGACTCCGCGAGGAGATCTCCCGCCTGCGGTCTTCGATGATGACCGCCCCCCGCTTTACACCACCGAGGTGGTGCCAGCGCCACTCGCGTGGGCTGGGGCGATGGACGGCCCTGCATCAAAACCTTGAATTCAATAAAACTTCGTCCCGGTTCAGCCCGCGGTCGACGCGAGCGACGACTGGTCGACCGGCACGCCGGGACCCATCGTCGACGACACGGTGACCTTGCGCAGGTAAACGCCTTTCGACGACGCCGGCTTGGACTTCTGCAGGTCGCCCAGCAGGGCCTGCAGGTTTTCCTTCAGCTTCGACGTGTCGAAGCTCGCCTTGCCGATCGTGCAATGGATCACGCCGCCCTTGTCGGTACGGAACCGCACCTGGCCGGCCTTCGCATTGCGGACGGCGCCCGCGACGTCCGGCGTGACCGTGCCGACTTTCGGGTTCGGCATCAGTCCGCGCGGACCGAGGATCTGGCCGAGCTGGCCGACGACGCGCATGGCGTCCGGGCTGGCGACCACCACGTCGAAGTTGAGCTCGCCCGCCTTGACCTTTTCGGCGAGGTCCTCCATGCCGACGATGTCGGCGCCGGCTTCACGCGCGAGATCGGCATTCTTGCCCTGCGTGAACACGGCGACGCGGACGGTCTTGCCCGTGCCGTGCGGGAGCACGGTCGAGCCGCGGACCTGCTGGTCCGACTTGGACGCGTCCACGCCGAGGTTGACCGACACGTCGACGGCTTCGTCGAACTTGGCGGTGGCGAACTGCTTGATGATGCCGATGGCATCCTCAATCGGGTACTGCTTGCCCGGGACGATCTTTTCGGCCCACGGCTTCATACGCTTGGCGACGGCAACCATGATCAGACCTCCAACCCTTCGACATCGACACCCATGCTGCGGGCGCTGCCCGCGATGGTCCTTACGGCCGCTTCGAGATCGGCGGCGGTCAGGTCCGGGGTCTTCGTTTTGGCAATGTCTTCAAGCTGCTTGCGCGTGATCTTGCCGACCTTGGCAGTGTTCGGCGTGCCGCTGCCCTTCTCGATGCCGATCGCCTTGCGGATCAGCACGGACGCGGGCGGCGTCTTCATGATGAAGGTGAAGCTGCGGTCGCTGTAGACCGTGATCACCACCGGAATCGGCAGGCCCTTCTCGACCTGCTGCGTCTGCGCATTGAACTGCTTGCAGAACTCCATGATGTTGACGCCCTGCTGGCCGAGCGCCGGACCGATCGGCGGGCTCGGGTTCGCCTGGCCTGCAGGCACCTGCAGCTTGACGTAGCCGTTGACTTTCTTTGCCATCTCTCTCCTCTTGCGGGGGCGTGGCGAACGCCCTCGGGCTCGCCCATCCTTTATGCACCTCCCCCGCCGCCCCCCCCCCCCCCCGGACCCCAACCAAAAAACCACTCCTCAGGCCTTTTCCACCTGACTGAACTCCAGCTCCACCGGCGTCGAGCGCCCGAGGATCTGCACCGCGACCTGCATGCGGCTCTTCTCGTAATTGACCGACTCGACGACGCCGTTGAAGTCGTTGAACGGGCCGTCCGTGACGCGCACGACTTCGCCCGGCTCGAACAGCACCTTCGGCCGCGGCTTCTCGGCGCCTTCCTCGACCCGGCGCAGGATGGCATTCGCCTCCCGCTCCGTGATCGGGGCCGGGCGCTCGGGCGTGCCGCCGATGAACCCGAGGACCTTCGGCGTCTCGCGCACGAGGTGCCAGGTGTCTTCGTTCATCTCCATCTGCACGAGCACGTAGCCCGGGAAGAACTTGCGCTCGCTCTTGCGGCGCTGCCCGTCCCGCATCTCGACCACTTCTTCCGTCGGGACCAGGATCTCACCGAACTTGTCGTCGAGTCCGTGGAGCTTGATGCGGTCCTTCAGGCTCGCCGAGACCTTGTGCTCGAAGTTCGAGTAGGCGTGAACGACATACCAGCGCAGCGCCACGGTCAGCCCCCTTGTCCAGTCAGGGTGCGAGTGATCCAGCCCAGCATCATGTCGAGCAGCCAGAAAAAAAGCCCCATCACGAGGATCGCCGCGACGACGACGAGCGTCATCTTGGTGGTGTCCTCGCGCGTGGGCCAGACGACCTTGCGCAGTTCGACGCGCGAACCCTGCACGAACTGCCACAGCTCGCGACCCTGCGCCGACTGCAGCGCGACGAAGATGCCCGCCGCCACCGCGACCAGCACGACGAGCCAGCGCGCCGCGGCCGGATACTGGTCGAACACGTAGAAGGACGCGATGCCCGCCACGAGGATCGCGACTGCCGCGACGAGCTTTGCTGTGTCCAGCACGCTTGCGCTGCTGGCTTGTGCCTGTTCGGTCATTCGCTCACGCCGGGTCCGACCCGTCCTTTTTCGCTGTTTGCCTGCACGCGCCGTCGCTGTCCGCTCATCGACTGGCAGGCCAGGAGGGAATCGAACCCCCAACCTGCGGTTTTGGAGACCGCCGCTCTGCCAATTGAGCTACTGGCCTGTGCTGCGCAAACTTCGCCGAAGGACTGAACGGACCCTCTCGGAAGGGGTTAGGGGTAGGGGTTAGTCGGACGGAGCGGCAGCCGACCCCTAACCCCAGCCCTAACCCCCTTCCTCCTCACTTCAGGATCTTGGAAACGACGCCGGCGCCGACCGTACGGCCGCCCTCGCGGATGGCGAAGCGCAGGCCTTCTTCCATCGCGATCGGCACGATCAGCTCGATCGTCATCTTGATGTTGTCGCCCGGCATCACCATCTCGACGCCCTCCGGCAACTCCACCGCACCCGTCACGTCCGTCGTGCGGAAGTAGAACTGCGGACGATAGCCCTTGAAGAACGGCGTGTGACGGCCGCCCTCCTCCTTCGTCAGCACGTACACCTCGCCTTCGAACTTCGTGTGCGGCTTGATCGAACCCGGCTTGCACAGCACCTGGCCGCGCTCCACGTCTTCGCGCTTCGTGCCGCGCAGCAGCACGCCCACGTTGTCGCCCGCCTGCCCCTGGTCGAGCAGCTTGCGGAACATCTCCACGCCCGTGCAGATCGTCTTCACCGTGTCCTTCAGGCCCACGATCTCCACTTCGTCGTTGATCTTGACGATGCCGCGCTCGATGCGCCCCGTCACCACCGTGCCGCGACCCGAGATCGAGAACACGTCTTCCACCGGCATCAGGAACGCGCCGTCAATCGCCCGCTCCGGCACCGGGATGTAGCGGTCCATCTCCTCGACCAGCTTCACCACCGACGGAACGCCGAGCGGACCCGTGTCACCCTCGAGCGCCTTCAGCGCCGAACCGGTCACGATCGGCGTGTCGTCGCCCGGAAAGTCGTACTTCGACAGCAGCTCGCGCACTTCCATCTCCACCAGCTCGAGCAGCTCCGCGTCGTCCACCATGTCGGCCTTGTTCAGGTACACCACGATGTAGGGAACGCCCACCTGCCGCGCCAGCAGGATGTGCTCGCGCGTCTGCGGCATCGGGCCGTCCGCCGCCGAGCACACCAGGATCGCGCCGTCCATCTGCGCCGCGCCCGTGATCATGTTCTTCACGTAGTCGGCGTGCCCCGGGCAGTCGACGTGCGCGTAGTGACGGTTCGGCGACTGGTACTCCACGTGCGCCGTCGAAATCGTGATGCCGCGAGCCTTCTCCTCCGGCGCCTTGTCAATCTGGTCGTAGGCCATGAAGGTGCCGCCGTGCGTCTCCGCCATCACCTTCGTCAGCGCTGCCGTCAGCGTCGTCTTGCCATGGTCCACGTGCCCAATCGTGCCCACGTTCACGTGCGGCTTCGTACGCGCAAATTTTTCCTTAGCCACGACCGATTACCTCTAAAAAAATCGTCAGTCTATTCAACAGGGGTTAGGGGATAGGTTTCCTGTCCAAACCCTATTCCCTAACCCCCATCCCCTTGTCTGGAGCCCACGACCGGAATCGAACCGGTGACCTCGTCCTTACCAAGGACGTGCTCTACCGACTGAGCTACGTGGGCCTTCTCTTCAAACTCAAGAACCCGTTCCTCGGCGTCCCGGTTGGAGCGGGTGATGGGAATCGAACCCACGTACTCAGCTTGGAAGGCTGAGGTTCTACCATTGAACTACACCCGCAAGCTCTCGCCGGTTTCAGGTCGCCCAGTCCGGTCGCGAAGACCCACGCCACTCCGCTACTCTCTGGTACTGGTGGAGGGGGAAGGATTCGAACCTTCGAAGGCATAAGCCGGCAGATTTACAGTCTGCTCCCGTTGGCCGCTTGGGTACCCCTCCGCGAACAGAGAGCCGCGTATTCTCGGGGGACGGGGCGGCTGTGTCAATCCAAAACCGTGGCCCATCCCACTGGAGCACCTGATGGAAACCCGCCAGCTCGGTCAACAGGGCCTGGAAGTTGCCGCCCTCGGTCTCGGCTGCATGGGATGGGGGGCCACCCTGGCCCCTACGCGGACGCTGCGGCTCGGCCAGTCGCCGCCGCCCCAGCCGTCCGGCAAGGCCGTGCAGGACCGAAATCTTGCGAACTTCTGAACGCGAATATTTATTCGTATATTATAGGCCAGCCGACGCTGCCGCGCAGCCGGCACCCCCACTTGCCTGGAAGTTGTGCGCCACCATGACCGACCTGCTGCTGTTTCCGTTCGCCGACTACTGGTGGTTCTACGCAGGCTTCACGGCGTTCGTTCTGCTCGTGCTTGCGCTCGACCTGGGCGTATTTCACCGCGACGCGCACGAAGTCACCGCGCGCGAAGCCGCCGCGTGGAGCCTGGTGTGGGTGCTGCTCGCACTCGTCTTCAATTACTTCTTTTACCGCTACATGCTGTGGCACCTGCCGCAGGTGCCTGCCCTCGCCGGCCTCGACCACGGCACGCTGGCCCGCGATTCCGCGCTCGAGTTGCTCGCGGGTTACGTCGTCGAGAAAGCGTTGGCCGTCGACAACATCTTCGTGTTCGTCGCCGTGTTCTCGTACTTCGCGGTGCCTGCCAGATACCAGCACCGCGTGCTCTTCTACGGCATCCTGGGCGCGCTGCTCTTCCGGGCGCTGTTCATTTCGCTCGGCTCCGTGCTGATGCAGTATCACTGGATCGTGATCGTGTTCGGAGCGTTCCTGATCGCAACCGGGATCAAGATCCTGTTCCTGCCGGAGAAGCCGCTCGACCCGGGACGCGACCCAATAATCCGCCTGGTGAAGCGCTTCGTGCCGGTGTGGCCAAAGATCGAAGGCGACAGGTTCTGGGTGCGGCACGAGGGCGTGCTCTTCGCCACGCCGCTGTTCGTCGTGCTGGTGTTCATCGAGTTTTCGGACATCATCTTCGCGATCGATTCGGTGCCAGCCATCTTTGCGCTGACCAACGAGTCGATGATCGTGTTCACCTCGAACATATTCGCGATCCTCGGTCTGCGCGCCATGTACTTCCTGCTCGCGAGCGCGGTGCGGTACTTCAGCTACCTGAAGTACGGCCTCGGACTGATCCTGGTGTTCGTGGGCCTCAAGATGGTCTGGCTGAACCAGGCCTTCGGGGGCAAGTTCCCGATCACGTGGTCGCTCGGGATCATCGGCGCGATCCTGGCGTTGTCGATGCTCGTTTCCGTGGCCGCCCGCAAGCTGCCGCCAGTCGGCCCTTCAGGCGCCTGACGGCGGCTGCGCCGACGCGAGATCGACGATCTCGACGTCCGCCGGCGCCAGGGGCCGGCCGAGAAACACGGCCCCGACGCGTGCAAAGCGTTCGGGGCCATCGGTCGCGAGCAGCGTGACGGTGCCAGCCGCCTGATCGTGACGCAGCACACCACGCCGGGCCAGGACCTCTGCCAGCGCAACCGCCGTCGTCGCCGCCGAATCGACGATCGCGACATCGGGCCCCAGTACTTCGCGCAGCACAGGCGCGAGCACCGGGAAGTGCGTGCAGCCGAGCACCAGCGTGTCGGGGCGTGCGGCCGCTACATCCGCGACGAAGATGTCGTCCAGATAGCGGTGAATCACACCTTCGACGATCGGGCCGTCCGTCCAGCCCTCCTCCGCCAGCGCGACGAACAAGGGACAGGCGCGCGCCATGACGGTGGCACCGGGCCGCCTGCGCATGATCGCCGCCTGGTAGGCGCCCCCGCGCACCGTGCTCTCAGTCGCGAGCACCGCGATGCGCCCGGCCCGCGTCGCCCGGCACGCGGCCGCAGCCCCCGGCTCGAGCACGCCGATAACCGGCACCGGGTCGAATTCGTGCGTGAGCGCATCGAGTGCGATGGCCGACGCGGTGTTGCAGGCGACGACGAGACACTTCACGCCGCGCTCGTGCAGCAGGCGCGCCGCCTGCAGGGAATACTGGCGGATCGATGCGGGACTCTTGGTGCCATAAGGCAGCCGCGCGGTGTCGCCGAGATAGACGAAGTCTTCACCGGGCAGCCGGTCGAGCAAGGCGCGCAGCACGGTCAGTCCGCCGACGCCGGAGTCGAACACGCCGATCGGCGAGGAACTCGAAATCACCTGGTCGCCCTGCAGTTTGCCGCGCATTGGTGGCCCCTGGCTGCCGTCGATTCGCAGCATAGCTGACGCTGCAATAGACATAACGCCAAGGCGCACGCCAGGGCCTCTTCCCTCCTGACCCGGGCCGTGCATAATGGCGCGGCAAGAGCCCGACGCATCGCATAGAAAAAGAGAAGACGCGGAGCCGTGGAGAGAAGACTGACAACGCGCCACCGAGCGCGCACCACCGTGTACGTGCTCCTGCCGGGGAGTCACCGCCGTCTCTGCCGCGCGCGCAACCTGAGCGCCACCGGCGTGTTCGTCGAGACCGGCGACATGGGCCTGCGCAAGGGCCAGACCGTCGAACTGGCGTTTGCCATCAGCCTCGGCACCATCACCAAGCTGCATCGTCGCACCGCGGTCGTCGCGCACGTTTCACGCGGCGGTACGGGCCTGATGATGCAGAACCACGGCAGCTGAGCGCGCCCCGGCCGGCGCGCCAGCGCCTGCCTGTGCCGCGGTTACGCAACGCGCAGTGCCGTAAGCACTACCCCCGATTCAACGTGTCCGCACCGGGCTTAATGTCAGGTTTCGGACCCGTTTCGCTCGGACGAGCGTGAGGCTCACCCGCGCCGCCGCTGCGATGCGTTCGTGCGGCGATGACAACAACGACACCAGACCGAACCGTTGCCGATGCGATCGATCGCGTGCTCGAAGCCGAGCACGCTGCCGCGCTGACGATCGTCGCAGCCGAGGCCGCCGCCCGGTCGAGCATCGACGCCGCGCGCGAAAAACGGCGCGAGATCCTCGAGACGGCGCGACAGCGCGTGATGCGGCTGCACGAGCGGGCGCAGGCGCGCCTGGCAGGACGACTCGCGCAACTGGATGCGAACGCATCCATCGAGACGCTCGACGCGGCCGCGCTGGGCGCCGTGGCGGCCGATGCGCTTGCGGCGGTCGCCGAACGGCTGACCACGGATGAGTCGGCGTGAGCGCGGGCAGCGGCCATTTCGCGTATGCCCAGGCCCGTCTGCAGGCGCGTTTCGGCCAATCCGCCGATCCCGCTGCCTTGCAGAGCGCAAGCGCTGCCCGCGATCTCGCGGGTTTTCTCGGCGCAGTGCGTGCAACTCCGCAGCGACGCTACACGACACGCCTGGCGCCCGGCATGGATCCCCACGAACTCGAGCGGCACTTGCGCTACGAGTGGTCAGCACTCGTCGACGAAGTGGCGCGCTGGCAACCCACGGCCTGGCAGGAAGCCATCCGCTGGATGCGCTGGCTGCCCTACCTGCCGGCGCTGCAGAAACTCAGCCGCGGCGGCCGGCCTCCCGCATGGACTCGAGCGGATCCGGTGCTGGGTCACATCGTTGCGCTGGATCCTGCGCTGCGTGGCGCAGCACTCGCCGCTTCACCGCTGCAGCCGTTCCGTCTTGCGCTCGAAACAGCCGCTGGCGACGTCACGGCAGCCTGGCTCAGCCATTGGCGGACGCTGTGGCCCGCCGGGAGTCGTCACGTACGCGCCATGGATCGGATCGCGCGCGATGTCGCGTTGCTCGACGCGAAGCTGCGGGAGGCAGTCGGCGGAGACAGCAGGGAGTTGCACCAGGCGTTGTCGCACCGGTTGCTGCGCACCTTCCGTCGTTACCCACTCTCACCCGCAGCGGCCGTCGCGTACCTGGGCCTCGAAGCGCTCGGCCTGCTCGGATTGCGCGGTGGCGTAATGCGTCGCGCCGTCGTCGTGCCGGGGCCCGCATGAGCCTGCGCTCCGCCACTGCCCGCTGGTTCGAACTGCTCACCTCGCGCGAGGAACTGGGCGCAGCCCTCGATTGCCTCGCGCGGACGCGATCGGTCGAGCTGCAAGCCTACAGCCGTGCCGAATCGCGCCTGCCGCTCGGCGACCTGAAGCGC
Organism: Pseudomonadota bacterium; assembly: GCA_016704655.1. Lineage (GTDB taxonomy): Bacteria > Pseudomonadota > Gammaproteobacteria > Steroidobacterales > Steroidobacteraceae > RPQJ01. Next base: position 110,390 of record JADIZR010000004.1, read on the forward strand.
GTACTCGACGAGTTCGAATCGCTCGCGCGCCGGTTCCGGCCGTGGTGGCCGGCTGCGAAGCCCTGCACGGTGGATGCGGAACACGCGCTGCTCGATGCACCGCAGGCCGCGCTCGGCAAACTGCGCACCTGGGCGACTGCGGCGGAGCCGGTCGTCGCCGAACTCGAAGCGCTGGCGCTCGAGCGGACGGAAATCAACACGCTCGAACGCCTGTCTGCCTGCGCTGGGCCGGCGCTGCCGCGACTCGATCGCATGGCGTCGGCCGGGCCCGTGCTAGCGAGCCGCATCTACACGCTGCCGCCCGACACGCCGGCGCTGTCATTGCCACCGGCATTGATCCACCAGCTGTGGACGCCGGAATCCGGTCGCGAAACCTACCTCCTCGCCGTCGGCCCTGGCGAAGACATGAGTGAACTCGACGCCGCACTGGCGGCGCGCAAGGTGCATCGCGTCGCGATCCCGGCAGACCTGCCGCAGGATCCGGACGAATTGCGCGCGAACCTGCAGCAACGACGCACCGCGCTCGAAGCCAGGGAATCCTCGGCACGCGCCGCGCTGGCCAGGCTCGACGTGACGCACGAGGTGCCGGCAGCCCTTGGCGACATCGCGCTGGCCGCGTGGGTCGTGACTCACGTGCCGGAACTCCCGGTGACGGAGCATTTCGCGTGGATCACCGGTTGGTGCGCGGCGCGTGACGATTGCGGCCTGCGCGCAGCACTCGACCAGCAAGGCCTGCACTACCTGTTGCGGATGACGGACGCGCCGGCTGGCACGGTGGCGCCTTCCGTCCTGCACAACCCGCGCTGGGCGCGTCCGTTCGAAACCATGACGGGCATGATGGGTGTGCCAGCCGCGGGGGACGCGGATCCGAGCCTGCTGGTCGCGATCCTTGCGCCGCTGATGTTCGGGTTCATGTTCGGCGACGTGGCGCAAGGCGCGATCGTCGCGCTCGCGGGTTACTTCCTGGGCAAGCGCATGCCTGCGCTGCGGCTGCTGTTGCCGGGCGGACTGGTCGCCATCGTGTTCGGCTTCGCCTTCGGCAGCGTGTTTGCGCGCGAAGACGTGGTGCCTGCGCTCTGGCTGCACCCGTTGTCGCAGCCGCTGCCGGTCCTGGCCGTGGCGCTCGGCTTCGGCGTCGTGACGCTCGTGCTCGGTCTCGCGCTCGATGCGCTGCAGTACTTCTGGCGTGGACAGTTGCGGCACTGGTTGTTCTGCGACGCGGGCTTGCTCGTCGCCTACGTCGGACTGGTCGGCGCCGCGATCGACCTGAGCGCCCTGTGGCTGCTGCCGCTCGGCATCGCGTGGTCGTTGGCTGGTGCAGCGTTCACCACTCCCGCGGCACGCATCGCGGCCGTGGGGCGCGCTGCGGGCGAATTCGTGGAGCGACTGCTGCAGCTCGGCGTCAACACGGTTTCCTTCGTGCGCGTCGGCGCGTTTGCGCTGGCGCACGCGGGACTGTGCTCGGCCATCGTCGGCATGGCTGAGGCCGCGGGCCCGGGATACTGGCCGGTCCTGATCATCGGCAACGCCGCAATCATTGCGCTCGAAGGCCTCGTCGTCAGCATCCAGACGACGCGCCTCGTGCTGTTCGAATTCTTCATCCGCTTCCTGACGGCGCGCGGCCGACGCTTCGAACCGCTCACGCCGCCACCGGCTTCGCTTCCCGGAGGCTCGCCATGAAACTGCCCGCACGCTGGATCCTTGCCCTCGCCACGATGACGACGGCAACCGTCGCGGTGGCTACGTTCACACTCATTGCCGCGTGGCCCGCGCTCGCAGCGGAGACGGCTGCCGTCGTGCCACCCGATCCCGACGTACTCCGCTGGGGCTTTGCCTCCGCTGCACTCGCTGCGGGACTCGCAGCGCTTGGCGCGGGCTACGCCGTGGCGCAGGTCGGCACCGCCGCCCTTGGCGCACTTGCAGAGAAACCCGACCTCTTCGGCCGGGTGCTGGTGATGGTTGGACTCGCGGAGGGTATCGCGATCTACGGCCTGATCGTCTCGATCCTGATCCTCAACCGGCTGGGCTGACGTGGCACAAGTCGTCTACATCGGCGGCGAGGCCACGGCGGCGGGCTTCCGGCTCGCCGGCGTCGATACCGTGTGGCAGCGGCAGGCGACGCCGCCGCAATGCTGCGACAGGCTTTCTCCGAGCGCCCCGACTGCGTGCTGTTCGACGGCACGCTGGTCGACTACGTGCCGGTCGCGGAACTCGAGCACGCCCTGCTCGGGCTCGCGCCGCTGTTCGCCATCGTGGCGGACGTCCGCGCACGAGGCACTCCTCCCAATCTCGCGCGCCTGGTGCGCAACGCGCTGGGAATCGACTGATGAATGACGTCGAAAGCCTGCTCGAAGCACAAACCACCGCGCTGCTGCGTCGGCTGGGGCGCGAACAGGAGTCGCGCACCCGGCATATCCGCGACGAAGCCGGGACGCAGGCGGCCGACATCGTGCGCAGGGCGAGAGTCGAGGCCAGGACGCGTGTGCACCAGGCCGTGGTCGACACCCGGCGTGAAGACGAAATGGCGCTGGCAAGGCGGCGCGCGGCACTCGACACGCAGGCGCGGCGCAGCCGGCAAGCCACGTTGCGCGAACTGCTCGACCGCGCATGGCGGGCCCTGCCCAATGCATTGCAGTCGCGCTGGCTCGACGCCACCGCGCGTGAGCGCTGGTGCGACGCGGCCTGCGTGTCAGCGAGTCGCAGCCTGCGACACCTGGATCGGCTGCAGGTGGAGGTCGACCCAAAGTGGCTGGCCCATGTCGGCCCGCGCGTGCGGAGCCGGCTCGAAGGTCCGTCGAAGGTCGACATCCTGGCAACGGACGGCCTGGGCGCCGGCCTCCGCGTCCGGGCGGGCGACGCCTGCATCGATGCCACGGTCGCGGGTCTGCTGGCTGCCCGTGAGCGCATTGCCTCCGAGCTGCTCGCCGAGTTCGAGCGGCAAGCCGCGGCACGACGGGCGGAGCGCGCTCCATGAGCGAAGCACGGATCACCTGGGTCGGCGGCCCGGTGCTCAAAGCCTGCGCCACAGGGCCTTTCAGCATCTTCGAGGCGCTCGCCGTGGGCGAACGCCGACTGCTCGGCGAAGTAATCCAGCTGCGCGGCGACGAGCTCGTCGCACAGGTGTACGAAGACACGACGGGACTCGAGCCCGGCGTGACCGTGGTCGGGCTCGAACGACCCCTGTCCGTGACGCTGGGCCCGAACCTGCTGGGCGGCATCTTCGACGGCCTGCTGCGGCCGCTGTCGCGCGCCACGGATTATCAGATCCAGCCGGGTGCGGCCGAACGCAGCGTCGCGCGGCATTGCCTCGAATTCGCCGTACGGAACGGTGACATATTGAGTGGGGGAGCCGTATTTGCCAGGACCGTCGCGTCGCGACCGCAGTCGTTGCTGGTGCCGCCGTGGGCCAGCGGGCGCGTGGAAGCGCTGGTAGAACCCGGGGAGCATCGCGACGACGAGACGCTGCTCGTGCTGGTCGACGACGCCGGCCAAAGGCACGAACTGACGATGCAGCACGACTGGCCCGTGCGCCGGTCACGACCGGTGCGTGAACGGCTTGGCGTCAACGCGCCGATGATCACCGGCCAGCGCATTCTCGACACGCTTTTCCCCGTGGCACGCGGCGGACGCGCGGCCTTGCCCGGCGGCTTCGGCACCGGCAAGACGGTGCTGCAGGAAGCGCTCGCCAAGTGGTGTGACGCGGACGTGATCGTGTACGTCGGCTGCGGCGAACGCGGCAACGAAATGGCCGAGGTGCTCGACGAGTTTCCGCAGCTCGAGGATCCGCGCACCGGACGGCCGCTTGCCGAACGCACGGTCATCATCGCCAACACGTCGAACATGCCGGTCGCGGCGCGCGAGGCGAGCATCTACACCGCGATCACGGTCGCCGAATACTTCCGTGACCAGGGCCTCAACGTCGCGCTGATGGCGGACTCGACCAGCCGCTGGGCCGAAGCGCTGCGCGAGGTGTCCGGCCGCCTCGGTGAGTTGCCGGGCGAAGCCGGTTATCCCGCTTACCTCAGCTCGCGCCTCGCTGAATTTTACGAGCGCGCAGCGCGTGTCACCTCGCTGGCTGGCGCCGAGGGCTCGGTCACGATCATCGGTGCGATCAGCCCGCCGTCCGGCGACTTCTCCGAACCCGTGACGCTGCACACCAAGCGCTACGTGCGTTGTTTCTGGGCCCTCGACCGCCAGCGTGCGCAGGCCCGCTTCTACCCCGCCATTCATCCCCTGCAGTCCTACGGCGCGGACGTGCAGGAACTCGCCGACTGGTGGAAGCGCTCCGGCAACCCCGACTGGCTCGTGCAACGGCAGCGCGTACTTGAACTGCTCGAGGCGCAGGCACACCTCGAGCGCATGGCCCGCATCGTCGGCCGCGATGCGCTGCCGGCACAGCAGCAGGTGCGGCTGCTCTGCGCGGACCTCGTCAACGAGGGGTTCCTGCGGCAATCGTCCTTCTCGAAGGTCGACCGCTTCTGCTCGCCTGCGCGGCAGGTCGCCATGCTGTCGGTGTTGCTGCACTTCGCCGATCGCGCCGACGCCGCCGTGGCGGCCGGCGTACCACCGGCCCGGCTCGCGGCGCTGCCGATGCTGCGGCAATTGCAGCGGCTCGGCGAAGAGTTCAGCGAGGATGACCTGCTGCGACTGCGGCAATTGCCGCGCCAGATCGATTACGAGTTCGACCAACTGCAAACGGTGGCCAGTCATGCAGGCTGACCTGCTGCTTGAAAATGCAGTGACCCGCATCGAGGGCCCATTGCTCTTTGCGCGGCGCGAAGCGCGCGTAGGCCTGAACGCCGCGGTCGAAGTGCTGGCCGGGACTGGCCCGCCACGGCTGGGGCGCGTGGCCGCGCTCGACGAGACCTCGATGGTCATCGAGGTGCTGGAGTCGACGTCGGGACTCGCGCTGCACGGCACGCGCATTCGCCTGCATCCGGAGCCTTTGCTGTTCGGCGTCGGTCCACATCTGCTCGGCCGGGTGTTCGACAGCGTAGGCCGACCGCTCGACGGTGGGCCGCCCGTGGCAGCACGGTCACGACGCCGCATCGAAGGTCTCGCGATCAATCCAGCCTGGCGCGCCCTGCCGCGGGACTTCATCGAAACCGGCATCGCCACCATCGACGTGATGAACAGCCTCGTGCGCGGACAGAAGCTGCCGCTGTTCTCCGCGGGCGGCTTGCCGCACGACCGGCTGGCCGCAGAGATCGCCCAACGGGCACGTCTGCGCGGAACCCAGGGCGAAGAGAGTTTCGCGGTCGTCTTTGCGGGCATCGGCGTGCCGCACGACGCGGCCGAACAGTTCCGGCTCGCCATGGAATCGAGTGGCGCGCTGGGTCACACGGCCATGTTCCTCAATCTCGCGGACGAACCGGGCATGCAGCGCCTGCTCGCCCCGCGCTACGCGCTGACGGCTGCCGAATACCTCGCGTTCGAGGAAGGACGGCACGTGCTGGTCATCCTCACCGACATGACCAACTACTGCGAGGCCCTGCGAGAGGTGTCCGCGAGCCACGGCGAGATCCCGGGGCGCAAGGGCTATCCGGGCTACATGTATTCCGACCTCGCGTCGCTCTACGAACGGGCTGGCTGCATCCGCGGCCGACCGGGCACCTTGACGCAATTGCCGATCCTCACCATGCCCGGCGACGACATCGGACACCCGATTCCGGACCTCACGGGGTACATCACCGAAGGCCAGATCGTGCTGGACCGCGAACTCGACCGTCGCGGCATCTATCCACCGGTGCGCGTGTTGCCGAGCCTGTCACGCCTGATGGATGCCGGCATCGGCGAAGGCTTCACGGACCCGGACCATCCGGCGCTCGCGCACCAGTTGTTCGCCGCCTACGCGCGTGCGTTGCGCGTGCGCGTGCTCGCGAGCGTGATGGGTGAGCAGGGCCTGCCCGAATCCGACCGCAGGTTCCTGGCGTTCGGCGAGCGCTTCGAGCGTCAGTTCGTCCACCAGGCCAATGCGCGCACGCTCGAAGAAAGCCTCGAGGCCGGCTGGGCCGTCCTGCAGGGCCTGCCTCACGGCGAACTCACGCGCTTGTCTAATGCGCAGATCGGCCGTCACCTGGGCGCCGAAGCGCGTGCCTGACATCGGCGAAGTTGCGGCAACGCGGGTGGCGCTGCTCGAACTGCGCGACGAGCGCCGGCTGGTGCAGGAAGGGTACGAGCTGCTCGACGAGAAGCGTGTAATGCTCGCGACCGAGATCCTGTGCGACCTGCGGGCGCATGAAGTCGCGCAGACGGCGCTCGACCGACTCTGGCTCGAGGCTCGCGAGGCCCTGGCAGGCGCGGTCGAAATCCACGGCTTCGAGGACCTTACGGTCGAGCCCCCGTGCCAGCTCGACACCGTGCTGCTGCGACAGGCCGAGCGCAGCTTCCTCGGCCTGCGCCTGGCTGAGGCCTCGCTCGACGCGGCTCCCTGCGTACCTGCCTCCCCCCCCGTCCGCAGCACCCCGGAACTCAAGCGCTGCGCCGGCGCCTTTCGCCAGCTGACAGGCGAACTCGTCGCACAAGCGGCCCGGGCCGCGAACCTGCGCCGGCTGATCGACGAGTACCGCCGGACGGAGCGGCGCGCACGTGCGCTGGAAAACGTGCTGCTGCCGGAAATCGACCACTCGCTGAGGTTCATCGAGGAACAACTCGACGCCGTGGACCAGGAGGAAGCCGTCCGCGTCCGCAACGCCGCGCGCGGGCGATGACCCGGCCCGTACGTCACCGGGCTTGACCTGTGGGGTAGCGGGTCGCTAGCTTGCGGCCTGACCCCGGGAGGACACGCATGATCAAGGACGCCGTTTCACCGCTCGAACCTCGTTACGAGGACCTGGCAGGCGACGGCTTCGGTCGCAAGGCACGCCGGCATTTCCTGGCCACGCGACCCAAGTTCCTGACGGCCTCCGTCCTGCCCGTGCTGGTCGGCACCGCCTGGGGCGCCACGGTCGCCGGCGGACTCGAACTGGGAGTCGCCGTCCTCGCCCTGCTGGCCACCGCCCTGGTCCATTGCGCCAGCAACGTCATCAACGACGTCGGCGACGACATCACCGGCACGGACCGCGACAACGTCGACTACATCCATCCCTACACGGGTGGCTCGCGATTCATCACCAACGGCATCATGTCCGTCCGCGAGATGCACCGCTGGGGCTGGATCCTGATCGGCATGGCGTCCGTGCTCGGCCTCGTTCTCGCACTGCTGAAAGGCCCGATCGTCATCGCGCTCGGACTGGCGGGCATCGCCATCGCGTGGCTGTATTCCGCGCCCGCGGTGCAACTGAGCGGCAAGGGCGTCGGGGAGTTTTTCCTGATGATCGCGTTCGGCGTGCTGCCGGTCTGCGGTGCCGCATGGCTGCAGAGCGGAGTGTTCGACCTGGGCAGCCTGCTGATCGCGATTCCGGTCGGCATCTGGGTGATGCTGATCCTGTGGATCAACGAAGTGCCGGATCGCAAGGCCGACGCGGCGAACGGCAAGTTGACGCTCGTGGTGCGCCTCGGACTCGACCGCGCGCGCCTTGGCTACCGGCTGCTGCACTTCGCCGCGTTCGCCTCGATCGTCACCCTGGTCGCGATGGGCTCGTTGCCCTGGTGGACCGCGGTCGGGGCAGCCGCCATCCTGGCTGGAGGCTTCAAAGCGGCCGCGGGCATCGGCGAGCAGGTCACGCGCCCCGTGCTGACCAAGAGCATCGAAATGACCATTGGCTTGCAGGCCGTGGGCTCGATCCTGCTGTTCGTCGCCGCAATTTTCTCGCACTGACCTCGGAATGCCCGCCGCCGAAGCCGGCTCTCTGCAGCTCGTTTTCGGCGCGAGCGGCGGGGGGGGGGGGGGCGGGGGCGGCGCGGGCGGGCGGCGGGGCGGGGAGGGCGGGGCGCGGGGGCAAGCGCTCGGGCGGAAGCGTCAGCGCGGGCCGGCGCACAGGCGCTGGTCGAGGGCCGACCGAGGGGGCCGGGGGGGCCGCGCCCAACGGGGGCGCGCACCGGGGCGAGGCGGCGGGTCGGCGGCCCGAGCTCCCCACCGACTGCGGCGGCGGGCGGTTGAACGGGGGGTAGCTGGATGGAGGCGTGGGGGCACGGCGCGAGCTCTCAGCCACGGCCACGGCACCGCGGCGTGGGGGCTCGTCTACTGGTACGCGCTGATTCCCGCGCACGCGTTCATCTTCCGCGGCCTGACGCGGGCGATCATCAGGCGCGCGAGCCGCTGAATCGGCCTGCCGCCCCGGCTGGGGAGCGGCCGCCCTGCCTCACTCCGCCTCCGCCTCGGTCGCCTTGGGGCCGCCGAACCGGTAACTCATCGAGAGCGTCACGTAGTTGACGTCGTAGTTGTAGGGGTCGACGCCCAGGCCCAATACCGTCGGCATGGCAGCCGGCTGCGCGTTGTACGACCAGTCGCTCGTCTTGAGCGTTTCGTACCACCACGTGAGCCTCAGGTCCGTGCGTTCGCTGAACCCGTACGTCATCGCGGCCTTGAACGAGCTGAGTTCGCTCGTTACGACCGGGAAGTTGCCGCCACCGGCGCCCGTGATGCGCGTGCGCGAATGGCCCGAGCCGTAGTTGTAATCGAGGTTGACGCCGATCTTGTCCGTGAACTGCGCGTTCACGCCCGCGCCGTACGTCTCGAAGTCGTCCTGCACGTGTCCCACCCAGTCGGCCGAGGTGAAGGTGCTGCTGCCCCTCGTGCGCGAATCGATCTTTTCGCGCCCGAGCGTGGCGTAGGCCGCGATCTTTTCGTTGACCGTCCAGTTCAGGTCGACGCCATAACGGCGATCGAGGCCCGAATCCAGGCCCAGGTCCGACTGCAGGTAGCTGTCGTCGCCGTAAAACACGCTGGCGCCGAGCGACAACGGCAGCGATCCGACCGCGACGTTGGTCAGCAACTCACCATAGGAACGATAGCGATACGCCTGGTTGAATTTGCGCATGAGCGGGTTCTGGCCGAAACCGGCCGCGACGTTCACGTCGTACCCGTCCGGGTCGCGCTCCTCGACGCCGCCCTTCGCGACGATCCCGAGGTACCCGCTCGGGCGGAACTGCACGCGGCCCCAGCCGTCGAGTACTTCCTCGCCCGACACCTCGAGCGCCGAGCCCGTCCGGTCGGTATTGCGCCACTCGCCGCCGACGCCGATCGCGAGGTCGTCGTACACGTCGAAGTCGGCCGAGCCGTTCAAGCGCGTGCGTTCATAGCCGTAAACGGCATTCACGCGGTCGTCCACGATCGGGAACAGGTCCGTGTGCACGATCGAGGTGAACGTGCCCTGACGACTGTCGTTGTCGCGCTCGTCGTAGGCCGCCGATCCGCGCAGGCGCAGCCGGTCCAGCGGGCGGGCACTGACCGCGAGGTCCGCGCGCGTCACACTGATGTCGCCGTCGAGATCGCCGAACGGCAGCGCGTCGACCGCGACGTTCGGATTGATCGTGTACGGGTTGAAACCTGTTTCCTGCGAGCCTTGCCCCATGGCGGCCGACGCGGTGACGGCCATGTTCCAGGGCAGGCCGAACCAGCCGAACGACACCGCCACCTCGTTGTAGAGGTTGTCGGGCTCGAGCGACATCCGCCCGGCGTCACCACCGGGGGCCGCCGCGTTGTAGGGATTGTCGAACTGGAAGCCAGCGGCCTTCGTATCGTAGATCGAGGCGAAGTAGCCGAGCTGCGCGAACCAGTGCTTGCCCTGGTAGCGCACGTCGGCATTGATGCGATCGGTCGAGTCGTCAATCGGCCGCAGCATCTCGGTCGAGACGCTGCCGAACGAGCCGTAGCGCGGGCGCGTGCCGCTGCGCTCGTCGCGCTTATAGTCGAGCCCGAACGTCCATTGGTCGCCGAAGAAGAAGCGCCCGTTCGCGCCGTAGCGGTCGCGATCGTAACCGACGTCCACGGGACGCAGGCTCGTGCCGAGCGCCGTCATGCCCGCCGTGCTGCCGGCGCGCACCCAGCCGCCGGGCAGCGACAGGTCGTCGCTGCCGGAGAAAATCGTCTCGCCCGTATCCGAGAGGCGGCGCGGGATGCGGTCGTACGACAACCCGAACTCGTAGGCGCCCTGCTTGCCGCCCTCGATCGAAGCCGCGCGCGAATCGAGTCCGAGGTCGAGCAACTCGTAGTCGAGGTGATAGCCGGACTCGAGCACGACGCCGCCTGCGGCGTTCGCTACGACGTACGCACCGTCTTCGTCAAGGCCGGTGTAGTCGCCGAACTTCGCGCTCGAGTCGTCGAGCCAGCCGGCGCCGATCTCGGCGTCTGCCGTATAGCCTTGCGCGAACGTGCATTTCTTGCAGGCCCAGGCCGAGGTGTCAGGAGCCGCCGCTTCTTCGGCGCGCACGCCCGAGCCCGCCGCGAGCAGGATGGTGGCGACCGCGATCGAAAGTTTATGGCTGCGTTGTTCCATGGCGGTCACCGTGTCAGCGACGAACCCGAGGGGTGGTTCGATCCGTGCACTTGCGAGTGGCAGTTCATGCAGTTTCCGAGCGCGAGCGCCGTGGCCGGCGCAGCGTTGCCGGGCAGGCCGGAAGGCCCGTAACCGAAGCTCGGGTGTCCCTGCTGCGAATGGCACGACTGACAGAGCAGCGGGCCACGCAGTTTGACCATGCCGGGGTTGCTCGAGCCGTGCGGCGCGTGGCAGGTCGAGCAGTCCTCGGTGACCGGCTGGTGTTCCCACAGCAGCGGGCCGCGCTTCTCGGCGTGGCATTCGTAGCAGGTGTCGTTCACCGTCGCGCGCACCAGCTGCTTCTGTGCCACCGTGCCGTGCGGAGCATGACAGTCGCTGCAGGCGAGCTTGCCCTGGCGCACCGGATGCGCATAGACCTTCTGGAACTGGCTGCGCTCGGCGACGTGGCAGGTGTAGCAGACATCGGGCTGCGTGGCCCTGGCCAGCACGGCGTCCTTCGCCTTGTGGCTGTCGTGGCATGCGGCGCACGAGACGCTGTTCACGTCATGCGGACCCATGTGCCAGTTCGCCACCGCCGTCTTTTCGTGACAACCCAGGCACATCGCGTTCTGCACGCCGACGGGCGTATCGGCCGTGCGGCCGAACTTGATCATCGACGGGCGCGACTCGCCCTTCTTGACGCGCTTCGCGTGATTGCCGCCGGGACCGTGGCAGGCCTCGCACTGCAAGCCGCCCTTCCCGAACGGCGTGCGTGCGTCGTTCGGCTGCGCGTGCGCGGTGTGGAAGAGGTCGACCACTTCCGGGTCTTCGTGGCAGGTCAGGCAGGTGTCGGCACCCTTCGCGCTGTACGGCGCACCGGCGTTCGGCGCGTTCTCCGGCACCCCGGCGAACGCGAGCATGGGTCCCAGGCCCAGGCCGATGAGCAGCAGTCCTCGCGGCAACGCTTGCGGTAACTTCATGTCGGTGCGTCCGTCTTCATTGGGGTTACGCGTCAGTTGCTGTTCTGGAACTGGCCGACGCCGTGCGTGACCTTCACGTCGACCGGCTTGCCGGGGCCGTGACAGCTGGCACAGGTCTCCGCCGGTGCGGCAGGCGTCGCGCTGCTGGCGTCCTTCACCGCACTGAACGAGCCGCCGTTCAATTCCATGTGCTGCCTCGCCGTCGCGCCGCTGTGGCACGCGGAGCAGGCCGCGCTGGCGGGCGTGATCGCGACGTCGCCGGCCGGAGTCGAGCGGTCAGGGCCGGCGTCGATCGTGGTCGCAATGGCCGTCGCGGAACTCGGCGGGTAGTAAGTATCGGGCAGATGGCAACCTTCGCAATTATTGAGCTTGCCGGGATACGCCACGGAGCTGAAGTCGTAACCGGTGTTGTTGTAACCGCAGACCTGGTAATTGGCCGCGTGGATCGCGTGAACCATGTACTTCAGGTCGATCGACTGATCATCCAGCGTCCCGGTGACCACTTCGCAACTCGAACCCGCGACGCGGCGATTGATGTCCGTCGCGTTCGGGTTATGGCACGTCGCGCAGAGCCCGACGTTGCCGGTACGGCTGTTGCCGTGCAGCGTGAGCTCCTGATGGCAATCGTTGCACCTGGCGATGTCCACGATCCTGCGGTACGCAACAGGCGCAGCGTCAGTGATCGAAAACGTCTTGCCAGCCGAGGCGACGGCGAGGCGCTCGAGCGTGCCGTCACCGTTGACGTCAACGGCAGGGCGGCCTTCGATGAGCGCCTCACCCGATCCCTTCGCGTCCGCGGGAATGGCTACGGCCGCCGTTGCGGTAAACCCGCCCGCGAACGCGGGGTCGGCCACACCGTTTGCCTTGAAGTCGATGCGAATCGGCTGGGCCGGCGTACCGGTCGTCGCCGTGGCCGACTTGCTGCCGGTGTTGGTGAAGTCCGGCTGCGTCGAGAACGCAACCTCAACAGCCAGCGAGGCCGACGAATTCTGGAACGGGCCGTTGGCCGCCTTGATGTCGTACGGCGTATTGCCGTTCGTCGGATCGACGACGCGGATGGTCACCGTGGGCTTCTGGCCCGGCGCGGTGCTGGTGACGTTCAGGACTTCGTACTGGAACTTCGCAGCGGCCGCCTGCTCAGGGATCACGTGGGCGCTCGCAACCCGCAGGTTGGCGACGTCGGAGTTTGGGCCGTGGCAGGAGCTGCAGGTGTCGTCCGTCGCGGCGACGCCGCCGTGATTCTCGCCCGTGACGAAATTGACGTTGTCGTGGCAGGAGCTGCACGTCGCCGTGTTGACCGTGTACCGCCAGTTGCTGGCCTGCGGCGTGTCGGTGTCGCTTTCTTCGTGGCAGGTCGTGCAGTTGCGCTTGTCCTGCGGGTACACGACGTGACTGAAATCGGCGAACGTATTGCCGAAGCCGAAGATGCCGTAGAAACCGCCGGCCTCGACGCTCGGCAGCGTCTCGCCCGAGTGAATCTTGTGGATCATCACCTTAAGGTCGATCGAGTTGCCGGACTGCGCGTCGAACGAATACGACTCGTGGCACATCGCGCAGTACTGCAGATCGAAGCGTGCGCCGCCGTGGAACGACAGGTTGTCGTGGCACGCGTTGCAGGTGTCGTTGTCGACGATCTCGCGGCCTGACTCGTTGACCGGGAGGTTGGTCGCCGGCGTGAACGTGTAGACGGCGTTGTTGGCCGGGATCGCCGGTGTCAGTCGGATCTCGAGACCGACGCGATGCGGCAACGAGCCGTCGTACGGAATCTCAGCGTCGTTCTGCAGGCTCCTGGCGAAGGTGTAGGTGTAGACGCCGTTCTGCTTGTCGGTCCAGACGCCCGCCGTCGCAGTCTCCGTGTAGCCCTGGTTCGCCGGTCCGGTGCCGGTCACTTTGTCAGCCGGTGTGGGCGCCGGCGTGCCGGGGAAAGCCTCGGTCCTGCGCGTGATCGCATGCCACGTGCTCGAGGCGCCGTTCACCGCCGGCTCCAGCCGTGCCAGCACGAAGCGGATGTTGGCGGCAGGCAGCCCTTGCAGCGAGAAGTTGTTTTCATCGCGCAGATGGAGCTCAACGACCGGCTTGCCGTCTTCCGGCACCGTGACGCGCGTGATCGAAGCAACGATGGTCGTCGCCGAGGTGATTGGAATGGCGGCGCCGGTGCCCGGGCCCGGCGGGAACACCGGATCCGGCGGCGTGGACGTGTCATCCGGCCCGTTGTCGCCGCTGCATCCGGCCAGCCCGATCGCGAAGGCGCCCAGGCCAGCGAGCAGCAGCGTCGTGAAAGGTGTCATGGAACTTCGTGTCATGGCGATTCTTCCGGTCACTGGGTGCACTGGCCGTAAGGCAGCGTGGCGCAATGCAGCTTCTCGGTGTCAAAGGTCCGGCCCGGGCCGTGGCAGAACGCACAACCTTCCGCGGCGGACGACGGTACCAGCGCCTTGGCAACGCCGAAGCTGCCGCCCTGCGACTGCATGTGGGTCGCGGCCGCGGCCGACGTGTGACAGCCCTTGCAGGTGCCGGCCGTCGCCGAGTCCGCGAGATCGTCCTTCCACGCGAGCGCCGCCGCATCGTCGGTCAGGGTCGTTCCCGCATCAACCGTGATGGGCAGTGCACTGGTTCGAGCCGCATAGGCCTTGCCGTCCACGTGGCAGCCAGTGCAGCGAGCAAGGCTCTGTGGATAGGTGACCGCACCAAACGGCACCACGTTGCTCGCGTGCAGGTTGTGGATGAAGGCCCCCAGGGCCAGCGGACCGAAGGAGTCCGCACCGAACGTGCCACCGACGCTGGAGTTATGGCAGACGGTACAGATAATCGGGTCGCCCGCGCGACTGCCGCCATGCAGGGCCAGGCGCTTGTGGCAGGTTTCGCACTTGGCCTGGTCCACGAGCTGCTCGCGGGGCACGCCGCCACCGAAGGCGAACGCACTCTCCGGATAGGCCTCGGAGCCATCGGGCATGACGCGCCGGCCCTCGAGCACGACCATCAGGCCCTTGCCTAGCGTCGCATCGTCAAAGCCGGCAGGCAGCACCTGGGCGAGCGTGTAGCTGTAGGTACCGTTGCCGTTGTCGACGACGCTGGCCATGTTGGCGATCAGGTCGATGACGATCGCCTCGCCCCGGCTGGCCTGGTACTTGTCGCCCGCAATGTCTGCAACGTTGTGGATATCGGCGGTCGACCAGGCAAAGTCGAGGCGCAGCCGGCCCGTGGTGATCGCTTTCACGTCCATGGGCTGGCCGTCCGTGCCGAGGATCTGGAAGGTCACTTTCGGCGCCTGGCCAGCGAGGGCGTTGTCGACGCTCAGGACCTTGTAGGTGAACAAGCTGCCATTCTCGATCGCCTTGCGGTCCGGATCCTTCTGGTGCGAGGCGAGGCTGTCGCCGGCCACGCCATCCGCCCGGTGGCAGCCCGCGCACGAGCCGTCAGCGGGCGTGAAATCCGGCGGCAGCAGCGGCGTGCTGGAATGCGTGTACGTGTACGTGTAGAGGCCCGTCGTGGCGCTGGGGCCGGTCTTGTTCAGGCCGGCGTCATGGCAACCACCGCAGGCGGCCGCACTCGGATTCGACTTCCAGTCGTCGCCCTGCGGCATCGATGCGGACTTGACGTGGCAGGTCTCGCAGAAGGAAATCGGCTGCGGATAGGTGACTTCGCCCGCGTCGAACAGCGTGCCGTTGAAACCATAGACGATGAACGGCTCGCTGCGGTTGTCACCGCGATGGATCGAGTGCGCCATGTAGGCGAAGTCGACCGATTCTCCGGAATCAGGGTCAATCGTCGCCGGGTTGTGGCAGACAGCGCAGTATTCGTTGCTGCGGCGCGGACCGCCGTGTTCGCCGAACCGGACGTGGCAGCCCTGGCAGTTCGCGGTCGCCGCAATGAGCTTGCTCGAGACGGCGCCGCCGCTCGGAACGAAGTCCTTGAAGGGATTGTCCGGCGCGAGTGCGCGTGCGCTGCCCGTCAAATCGATGGCAAAACTGATGCGGTGCGTCAGGCTAGGCTCGTAGGTCACGGCAATTGGCGTGGTGACCGTGCTCAGGTCAACCGCCGAGGTGTAGCGGTACTTGCCCGCTCCCAGTTCCTGCCAACCAGCGGCCACGCCGCTCTCGGTGTTGGCCTGCACGGCGTTCGGCAGCGCCGGGGTCGCAATGCTGGGTGTACCACTGCGATTGATGTAGCTCTGCCAGCGCGACGGGACGCCGCCTGCCGCCGGCACCAGCTTGGCCACGCCCAGGCGCAAGGTGGTCGCCGCGAGGCCAAGCACGGCGCCGCCCTTGTCCGTCCTGACGGTAATCTCGAGGACCGGTTTGTTGCCCGTGATTGCCGCACTGTCGAGCGACGCGACCAGCGTCCCGATGTCGGCGATCTGCTGCGCCGTGAGGTTCGACCCGGTACCCACGTCCCTCACGTCGCCACCCAGCGAAATGGGGACATCTGCGGGTCCGGTGGGGCCGGTCGGTCCCGTCTGGCCGGTGTCGCCGTCACCCGGTCCCGCCGGGCCGGCGCCGCCATCGTTCTCGCAACCCGCAATACCCATCGAGGCCGTGAGCGCCAGCATTGCGATCAGGGGCAGACGCGATCGCGCAAGGGAACGAGCGCTGGAAAATTTCATCACTGGCACCTGACTGTTCTGGAGAACTCCATGACCCCAAGGGTCGGGTTCCCACCGTGGCGGGCCGAATCCGGGGTCGCGCCGATAGTATGCAGCTGCGATTTAGACTCGTACTCGTATATCTCCGTATCACCTGCATCTTGCGTCGTGGCGATACCCCGGTTACCGACGGCAGATGTCTATTAGCAACCTGCAGAATGTCCTTTAGACTCCTGCGCCCAAGGAGTCCCCCGATCCCTCATCTAACTGGAGAATTGCAGTGCTCAAGGCATCCATTGCCAGCGTGCTCGCCCTTGCCGCAGCCATGTCCCTGACTGGATGCAACGGCAAACCTGAGGAAGCAGCCAAGACCGACGCCGCCCCGACAGCCGCCGCCCCCGCCGGCCCGGCCGCCATGCCGGCGGACCACCCGCAGGCCCGGCCGACCGGCGAAGTCGACCTGACCGGCATTTTGAAGGCCGAAGGCGGCAAAACCGTGGCAGAGGTGTTCACGGAGAAGTCTGCACTCGCGAACCAGAAGGTCGTCGTCCGCGGCAAGGTCGTGAAGACCAACGCCGGCATCATGAACAAGGACTGGGTTCACATCCGGGACGGTTCGGGCGAGGAAGGCACGAACGACCTCACGGTGACCACGACGTCGCAGCCGCTGCCCAACGTCGGCGACACGGTGCTGGTCTCGGGCACGGTGATCCTCGACAAGGACTTCGGCATGGGTTACCAGTACCCCGTGCTGATCGAAGATGCCGACGTGAAGATCGAAATCACGGCAGCGAAGTAAATGCGCTAGACGGCAGGTCAGGCCTGTCGTAACACAGACGCCCCGCCCTGCGGGGCGTTTCCTTTCCTCGTGGCCCGCAGCGACGCCGGGCAGCCGGCATCAATCCACCTCGGGCCTGGGAGCCCTTTCGTACCTGCGGATCGATCTCCTGTGTTCACGCTGGTACTCGGCGAAGTACCGCTTCAGGATGGACCGTTGCCGGTCCGATCCGGTGAAGTACTGCCCGAGGTCCTCCGTCTGGTAGCCCAGGAGGCGTTTCAAGTTCGGTTCGACATCGATCATCCCGTACTGATCCATGTCGGAGAATTCGAGAATCGGGTGGTCGTCCGTGTGGATCGGTTCGCCGGCGACCATGTTGTCGACGTCCTGCTCCCCGAGCAGCAACATGCTCGCAACTTCATAGGCGTCGTCGACCTTGATCGTCTTGAGATCAGCTCGCACGTTGTTCAGCTCGTTCATCTTCTGCGCCAGACCGCCGAGATCGACCTGGGTCCGCTGCGGTGTACCCACCGCAATGACGAAGTGAGTGGGATACTGCGTGAAGTACCAGACGGTGGTATGGGGATAGACCCGGTCGAAGGTGGCGATCAGGATCCGGAGATCCTCGAATGAGAGTCCCCCAAGGGGCAGCCAGGCCGCCGCGATCCCGTCTTCGGTCAGGGCATCCTGCATGATCTCGAAGTATTCGCGAGTGTAGAGATAAGGGTTGCGCTTGTACTTCAGGTTGGTGACATCGGTCACGATGACATCGAAGTCCTGATCCACGGCTCCGATGTAGTTGCGCGCGTCGTCCAGGACGAGGTTCAGATCCGGGTCGGCATAGGACCTGCGGTTGACCGCGCTGAACAGCGGCGCGGCCTCGATGATTTTCTCTTCGATTTCCACGGCATCGACCGCGACATCGTGCAGCAGCATGCTGCCCGAGGTCGTCCCGGTGCCGAAACCGACTGTCAGCGCCGCCCGCGGGTCGTCAGCCAGCAGCAGCGGAAGGTGGGCTAGCATCTTGGAGTCCGCCAACAGGACCGGGTCAGTCCCCGAGACGTTCTGGCCGTCGACGAACACGCCCCTGTACTGGTCGTTCCCCAGGACGCTGACCGTGCCCGACAAGCCCTCTGCGTAGTAGACGACGCGCAGGCCGTTCACTTCCTTGTGAAAGGTTTTGCTGTCGGAGAAGACCAGCAGGTTCGCCAGGACGCCGACCAACAGCAGGGCCGCCCATCGTGTGCGGGAGACATCGCGCACCCGGAGCAACAGCACGAGCGCAATCAGCAGGCTCAGGTTGACGAGAATGAGCGTCGTATTCCACATCCCCGCGAACGGGATCAGCACGAAGCCGGTCAGGAGACTGCCCAGGACGCACCCGGCGGTGTTGGAGAACAGGATCTTGCCTGCCTTGGCCCCGATTTGCTGGACGTCATGGGCGTAGATCCGCAGACCCAGCGGAAACAGTATCCCCATGAAGACCGCCGGGATGAGCGACACGACGAACGCCAGGGCCATGCTCGCGTTCAGATAGCCAACGGACAGCGACTGCTCCAACAGCAGCGTGAGCGTTTCGAATTTTCTGAACAGGAACAGCACCAGCGCCCCACTCAGCGCAGTGAGAATGCAGACGCCGCTGAACCACGACTCCAGGTCGTGCCGATGGTCTATCGTCCGGGATACCAGGAAGGAACCGATCGAGAAACCGAGCAGGAAGCCGGCCACAATCAGCGCAAAGGCCTGGGACGTCGACAGGCCGTAGGTCGACAGTATCCGGACCCAGAGAACCTCGTAGCCCAGGCTGATGAATCCTGTCAGGAACAGGATGAACAGCATGTAGGAATAAGGCGTGTTCGCTTCGGTCGACTCGGCAGCGGCGCCGATTCAGACTTGCCGACGACGATGATGGCCGCCACCAACAGATTACCGGCGACGGCGAGCATCAGGGTCACGGAAGACCCCCAGATACCGCACGAGCACGAAGCCGGTGAGCAGTGCGCCGGCGAACGCCCCCAGGGTGTTGAGATAATAGATTCTGCTGAAGCCAGAGCCGAAGGTTGTAGACGCAGTGAGGGAATACTTCGTGATCAGCGGCATTGTGCCGCCGATGAAGAAGACCGGCGGCAGGAGCACCGCGACCGACAGCAGCAGCCGGACGACGGACATCCCGTAGAGGTCGAGGCTGTTGTAGGCGGACTCGTACAGATATCGGTAGACGGGCAGGTGATCGATGACGAGGTAGGACGCGAGGGATGTGACCGCGATGCAGACCTCAACGTACATGTAGATCCTGAGCGGATTCCCGGTACGTTCCGACCACTTGCCGAAGAAGTAACTTCCCAGTCCGAGCCCGAGCAGGAACACCGCCACGACCGTTGCCACGGCGAAACTGCTGACGCCGAAGACCAGCCCGAGCAGCCGGACCCAGATCAACTGATAGACCAGGGCCGAACTCCCGGAAATGAAGATCGCGGTATAGAAAAGCCTTTTGCTCAATGTCCAGGCCATCGGCACTTGTCCCTTGTTGAGTCGAAAGAATCGCGGAACAGGATCCACGCGCACGTTCAAGGACTCCGCTCGATTGTCCGTGTCGCACCGCGCCGATCTTTCTCGGCCGTGCCGGTAAGGTTACTTGCAGCACGGACGAGAACCACAGGGTTTACCGTAAGCGATGGGCGCCGCGCGTCCGGCATAACATCGGACACGCCTGTCGGGCGCGTAAAAAAAAGGTGGGCCGGCAGGCCCACCTCGTGAGAGTTTTCTTGAGCGATTGGGGTGGGCCCGAAGGCCCACCCCGCTCGCCTGGAGCTCAGTCGAACATCAGCTCACTTCGTATCGAGAATGGTCTGACGTCCGTTCTCGAAGGTCTGCGGCGTCCAGCCATTCTGGTACGCATGACCGCGCGCGTCGGTCGTCTGGTGGCAGCTCGTGCAGGCGGCCGCCGAGGCACCCTGCAGCGTGTCGTCGAGCTGGTTCTTCCAGACCGTGCTCGTGCCCGTGCCCGAGTCGATCGCACCGGCGTCGAGCGTGGTGGCCACGGCCTTGCCCTGATCGGGGATCAGGTCGAAGCCGTCCACGTGGCAGGCCGCGCAGTCGTTCCACAACCGCGGATAGGTCGGGTGGTTCAGATAGTGCGCCTGCGTCGCCTGCGGCACGGCAGGGTCGCCGCCGAAGACCAGCGTCGGCGTGCTGTCAGCCGGCCAGTTCGCGGGGTCGTCCCTTCGGCCGCCCAGGCATAGATGCCGCGGGTCCGATAGACCACGTACGGCGCCAGGCCCGTGCCCGCCGAGTGGATGGCGTGCAGCATGGTCTTGAACTCGTAGGTCTGGCCAACCTTGCCGTCGTACGCTTCGGACGCGTCGACGCCCATGAGAACGCGGTTGTTCTGGTCACTCGAGGCCGAGTTGTGGCAGATGATGCACATCGTCACGTTATCAACGCGGGTATTGCCGTGCTGATAGAGCGAACCGACATGGCACTTCAGGCACTGCTCGGTGTCGGCGATCAGACGCCGGTCGGTCGCCTTGGCACCCGTGCCCACGACGAACTCGTAGGTTGGAGTCGGGACGCGGACGAACATCAAGGGCTCCGCCCAGTGCTCAGTCGACATGCCTGCCGGGACCGGCAGCTGCGGCTTGCCCTGGAGGGCCACGATGCCCCGTGTGCCGGCCGGGATGGCGGCGTCCACCGGGATGGTCGTGGTCGCCACGTTGCCGGCGCAGACCGTGTTGGTGGTGTCCAGGTTCACGGCACTGGCCTGGCCCGGCGCGTTCGCCTGGCCGAGGACGTAGTCATCGCCCTGCGCGTAGCTGCGCAGCATGCTCAATGTGCCCTCGCCCGCGGTATTCGGCGCGTATGGGAAGAACCCCGGCGCATCCGTGGTCACCGTCGTGTTGCAAGGATTCACGGCGACTGCGGGGTTCGGACCTGCGCCGTCGGCGTCAAAGGTGGCTGACCAGTTGATCGTCAGGTTGACCGTGTCGTCGACGACGCTGTCGATCTGCCAGGTGAACTTCTTGCCTTCGCTGACAGAGAGGTCTTCGCCGCCATAGATGATGCCGACGCGCTCGGTCTCGAGCCCGTTGTGGAAGTCCGTGACGACGACCTTGCTCGATGCCACGCCGGAAGCGTTGTGGCAAACGGTGCAGTCCTCGGTCGGGGCGAAGGCCTCGTGGAACGTCAGGCCGGAGGCCGTGAAGTCCCAGCTGTCCATCGACTCGTGGCAGCTGTAGCAGCCCGGGCCCGTGACCGGCATCGCGTTCGCCGCCGCCAGCGTTTCCGTGCTGTCGTGGCAGACGCTGCAGTTGGTCATGTACGTCGGGTAGGTGACCGAGAACTGCGTGTCCGCGTTGAACTCGTACTCGCCAGTCGGCATGTTGTGCGAGTTGTGGATGCCGTGCACCAGGCCCACGAAGCTGTCGGGTATCCAGGTGTACAGGCTGCCCGTGTGGCACACCACGCACTCCGAAGCGACCATCGACCCGTAGGCGTACTGGAACGACGGAGTAGGCCCGGTGTGGGGAGCTATGCCCTGATCGCCGTGGCAGTTGTTGCAGGACTGATTGCTGACGAGAGCAGTACGCGGGGCGGCAGGATAGTCGCCCGACACGCTGATGTTCTTCGTCACGGGGTCGTCCGCGATGCGGAACAGGTACCGCGAGTCAGGATTCGCCCCGGCACCCAGGATCTTCATGGTGTAGGTGCCGTCGCCGTTGTCGGTCACCACGGGCGCGGCAGGCAGGAGCAGGTCGGACTGCGCGCCGCCGGCTGCCAGCCGATAGGCAGTACGCACATTGGTGAAGCCGATTGCAGGTTGACCGTCGATGTTCACGCTGTAGGCGACGTCCAGATCGGCGCCGTTCACCGTGAACGCGGGTGCACTGACAGCCACCTGCCCGGTGACGGCATGCACTGCGTCGACAGCGGCCAGCGAGCCGACGTCGTGACAGACGCCGCAGGACTCCCGCGGCTCGATCTTGGCAACTCCCGCGGGCGGGACCCGTGGGACCCGTGGGACCCGTGGGACCCGTGGCACCGTCAGTGCCGTCCGTGCCCGCAGGGACCTGTTGCCCCGTCCCTGCCATCGTCACCGGAACAGCCGGCCATGCCGGCGCCCAACGCCAACAGCGCGATGAGCGGCACGAATCCACGTGCGCCTCGAAGCCTTGCAAGTCTCATTTTTGACTCCCTCACTCGGCTTGCGCCGAAACGAAAGAACTGGGCGGTGCGTCCAGTCCGGAATTTGTCGGGAGCCATGGTAGGTCCCTGCTTGTCACGCAATAACCGCGGATTACCGAAAGTTTGCTGCGAGTTAGGGAACTTTCTGGACCTGCTGTTATCGCTCGAAGCGAGAGTGGGAACAGGTCGCATGTCCAGCTGGTCGTTGGCGCCTTGATCGATGCGTCCGCTGCAGGTTCCACAGCAACGTTGCTGGGCTCGTCGCCGCCGCGTAAAAAAAAGGTGGGCCGGCAGGCCCACCTCGTGAGAGTTTTCTTGAGCGATTGGGGTGGGTCCGAAGGCCCACCCCGCTCGCCTGGAGCTCAGTCGAACATCAGCTCACTTCGTATCGATAATGGTCTGACGCCCGTTCTCGAAGGTCTGCGGCGTCCAGCCATTCTGGTACGCATGACCCCTCGCGTCGGTCGTCTGGTGGCAGCTCGTGCAGGCGGCTGCCGATGCACCCTGCAGCGTATCGTCGAGCTGGTTCTTCCACACATTGGTGGTACCCGCGTCGACCGTGCCCGCGTCGAGCGTGGTGGCCACGGCCTTGTCCTGATCGGGGATCAGGTCGAAGCCGTCCACGTGGCAGGCCGCGCAGTCGTTCCACAACCGCGGATAGGTCGGGTGGTACAGGGTGTGCGGCTGCGTCGCCTGCGGTACCGCTGGATCACCACCGAAGACCAGTGTCGGCGTGCTGTCAGCCGGCCAGTTCGGGAGGGTCGTCCCTTCGGCCGCCCAGGCATAGATGCCGCGGGTCCGATAGACCACGTACGGCGCCAGGCCCGTGCCCGCCGAGTGAATGGCGTGCAGCATGGTCTTCAGCTCGTACGTCTGGCCAACCTTGCCGTCGTACGCTTCGGACGCGTCGACGCCCATCAGAACGCGGTTGTTCTGGTCGCTCGAGGCCGAGTTGTGGCAGATGATGCACATCGTCACGTTATCAACGCGGGTATTGCCGTGCTGATAGAGCGAGCCGACATGGCACTTCAGGCACTGCTCGGTGTCGGCGATTTCAGACGCCGGTCGGTCGCCTCGGCACCCGTGCCCACGACGAACTCGTAGGTTGGAGTCGGGACGCGGACGAACATCAAGGGCTCCGCCCAGTGCTTGGTCGACATGCCTGCCGGGACCGGCAGCTGCGGCTTGCCCTGCAGGGCCACGATGGCCCGTGTGCCGGCCGGGATGGCGGCGTCCACCGGGATGGTCGTCGTCGCCACGTTGGCGGCGCAGACCGTGTTGGTGGTCGACAGGTTCACGGCCGCGGCCTGACCCGGCGCGTTCGCCTGGCCGAGCACGTAGTCATCGCCCTGCGCATAGCTGCGCAGCATGCTCAAGGTGCCCTCGTTCGCGGTATTCGGCGCAAACGGGAAGAACCCCGGCGCATCCGTGGTCACCGTCGTGTTGCAAGGATTCACGGCGACGCGGGTTGACCTGCGCCGCGGCGTCAAGGTGGCTGACCAGTTGATCGTCAGGGTGGCCTTGTCGTCGACGACGCTGTCGATCTGCCAGGTGAACTCTTGCCCTCGCTGACAGAGAGGTCTTCGCCGCCATAGATGATGCCGACGCGCTCGGTCTCGAGCCCGTTGTGGAAGTCCGTGACGACGACCCTGCTCGATGCCACGCCGGAAGCGTTGTGGCAAACGGTGCAGTCCTCGGTCGGGGCAAAGGCCTCGTGGAACGTCAGGCCGGAGGCTGTGAAGTCCCAGCTGTCCATCGACTCGTGGCAGCTGTAGCAGCCCGGGCCCGTGACCGGCATCGCGTTCGCCGCCGCCAGCGTCTCCGTCTGTCGTGGCAGACGCTGCAGTTGGTCATGTAGGTCGGATAGCTGACCTCGATGGGGTCCTCGCCAGGAATCGTGAACCCGCCGCTCGGCATGTTGTGCGAATTGTGAATGCCGTGCGCCAAGTAGACCAGGCTGTAGTCGTCTGGAGCATTTACCGCGCTGTGGCAGGCCACGCAGGCATCCGCATTGAACGGGTTGTAGTGATGGCTGCGCCTGTGCCCGCGAAAGTGCCGTGGCAGTTCTGGCACGACTGGTTGCTGACAAGAGCGGGACGCACGTATGCCGCGTCATCGGCATATACGCTGGCCCGACGGACAGGGGTGACACCCTCCGTTTCTAGCCTAAAGTAAACCCTGGAATCGGTGCCGACAAAGCTTGCAGCGCCTGGGATGCGGAGCTTGTATTCGCCACCCGCAACACTGTCGAGTACACCAAGAGCGATACTGGTCGGATCGGTCGGAACGTCTTCGTTGTTCTGATACCGCGTGTAGACAGTATTCGGCGCGGCACCCACACCCTGGAGAATGACAGCGCGGTTGACGGCCGTGAAACCATCGTAACTCGCGCCATTGAGATTGATATTGAACGTGACGACAAGGTCAGCCCCGTCCACGACGGGTGCGGTCGCTGTGAAGGAGACCTCCCGATCGATGGCATGCGAGTCGTCGACAGCGGCCAGCGAGCCGACGTCGTGACAGACGCCGCAGGACTCGCGCGGCTCGATCTTGGCAACTCCCGTGGGACCCGTGGGGACCCGTGGGACCCGTGGGACCCGTGGACCCGTGGCACCGGCAGTGCCGTCCGTGCCCGCAGGACCTGTTGCCCCGTCCCTGCCATCGTCACCGGAACAGCCGGCCATGCCGGCGCCCAACGCCAACAGCGCGATGAGCGGCACGAATCCACGTGCGCCTCGAAGCCTTGCAAGTCTCATTTTTGACTCCCTCACTCGGCTTGCGCCGAAACGAAAGAACTGGGCGGTGCGTCCAGTCCGGAATTTGTCGGGAGCCATAGTAGGACGGTAGACACAGGACAATTACTTCGGATTACCGAAGTTTCGCCGCGAATTAGGGAACTTTTCCCGCGGCACAGGCACCGTGCGCGGCGAGATGCATCCTGTTCGCATCCAGCACAAGCGAGATCAGTTCGGGCGATGCACTGCCATTGGGTGCAGTACCTACGCACGCCGTCGAAATACGGATGTCAAACCGAATCGTCTATTGGTTAGCGCGTAGCGCACCGGCCGCTGACTCATCCCGCGCTGCATGGCAAGATTCCACGTCACGGCCATCCCGGCCGCTCGAGGATCAAGCGGCATGCCGAACAGAGACTGGTGGAGTTCGTTGTTTGCGACCATCGACGGCAAACGCACGCAGGAATTCGCAGAATTCCTGACACACGACGGTGAATTCCGTTTCGGCAGCCAGCCCGCGGTGCATGGCCAGGCGAACGTCGCCGCCTACGTCGAAGCGTTCTTCGGCATGATCGGCGGCAGCAAGCACGAGTTGCTGCGGACCTGGGATGCCGACGGCTCGACGGTGTGCGAAGGACTCGTCACCTACACGCGGCTCGACGGCTCGCAGGTCGCGATCCCGTTCGTCAACGTGTTCTACCTGCGCGGCGACAAGATCGCCCGCTACCTCATCTACATCGACAACGGGCCGCTCTTTGCCGGCTAGCAGATGCGCGGCAGCGGATCGTCCTCGAGTTCCTCGATCACGCGCTCACCGCCCAGCGGCGTGCGCAGGATCAAGCGCAGCGGCTGCTCCTGGACGCGGCCGATGATGGCGGCATCGCTGCCGGACGGCAGCGCCCGCACGGCCGCAAGGGCCGCTGCGGCCTCGTCTGCGGCAACGACCGCGACGACACGACCCTCGCAGGCCAGGAAATACGGGTCGTAGCCGAGCATTTCGCACACCGAGCGCACGGAATCGCGAACCGGCACCTGCGTCTCGTCGAGATACACCCCGAGTCCCGCCGCGTGCACGATTTCGTGCATCACCGTGGCGATCCCGCCGCGGGTCGGGTCGCGCATGAAGCGCAGCCCCTTGCAGCGGGCCAGCTCGAGCGTGATGGGCAGCACGCTCGCGGCGTCGGACTGCAGGTCGCCTCGCAGGCCGAACTGCTCGCGGGCGAGCATGACCGCAATGCCGTGGTCACCGACCGGACCACTCACCAGGATGGCGTCGCCCGCGCGAATCTCGCGCATGCCGAGCCGCAGGTTCGGGTTGCGCACCCCGATGCCGCTCGTGTTCAGGTAGATGCCGCCGCCTTCGCCGCGACGCACGACCTTGGTGTCGCCGGCCGCCACCACGACGCCGATCTCCCTGGCTGCCTGCGCAATCCCCGCGACGACGCGTTCGAGCACGGCGAACTCGAGACCTTCCTCGAGCAGCACGCCGAGACTCAGGTACTTCGGCACCGCGCCCGCCACGGCGAGATCGTTGGTCGTGCCGTGCACGGCGAGCGAGCCGATGTTGCCGCCGGGAAACTCGATGGGTTGCACGGTGAAACTGTCGGTCGTGAACGCGAGCTCGCCATCCGCGGCGTTCCACGGCAACACGGCTGCGTCGGATTCCGTGTCGAGCAACGGATTGGCGAGATGGCGAGCAAAGATCTCGTGGATCAGTTCACGCATGTAGCGCCCGCCGTTGCCGTGCGCCAGGGAAACGTGTGTGTCCTGCATCGTCATCGTCCAACCTCGCGCGCGGGCGTGCGGCCAATGGCCGCCACAGGCACCTTCGCTTCTTCGTTCCAGGTCTCGAGTTCGGCGCGGATGTGCTCGCGCATCTGCTCGCGCACCGAGTTCACCGAGTTGAAGAACTCGGCCATCATCAGCACCCAGCAGTACATGCCGCGCTGGGTCAGGCGGATCGCGTCGGCGTCGTGACGTGTCGCGCCGATCGTCCGCATCGCAAGCAGTTCCGGCGCCAGGCGCAGCCAGAACGCCTTGCCATAGCGCCGTTCGATATAGTCGCGACGCAGTTCGCCGCCAAACAGACGCACAAGGTAGTCGTAGCGCATCTGCTCCCTGACGCCGACCGGCCGGCGCTGCGTGATGCCGCTCTGCCCGCCCTCGATGCGGCGGCAGTAATGATTCAGCGAGAACGTCGTCGAGTAGTAGGCGCCGCCCACATAGCTGAACGCACCGCTGCCGACGCCGACATAATCGTTCTGGTCGATGATGTACTCGTCGAACATGCCCTGGTTGCGCGAGAAGCACCAGGCCGACGACGCCTGGTATTCACCGAGCAGCCGCTGCAGGATCCGCTCGTACATCGGGTGGCGCAGCGCCGGATCGCTGAGCCCCATGCTCTTTTCCATCTTGTGCCGCGCGGTGGGCGCGGTCATCAGCGGATAGAACGAGACCTGGTCGGCCCGCAACGCCTGCAGCACGTCGAGGTCGTGCTCGAGCATCGCCAGCGTCTGTCCGGGCAGGTTGAAGATCATGTCGACGTTGAGCGTCGGGAAGATGCCCTGCACAGCCGCGAGGCGGCTGCGGATCATCTCGCCGCTGCCGTACTTCTCGAGCCGGTCCATGCCGGCGAGCAGGCCGTCGTCGAAACTCTGCACGCCAACGGAAAGTCGTGTGACGCCCGCGTCGCGATAACGCCGCAGATCGTCCGGGTCGAGGTGGTTCGGGTTCGTCTCGATCGAAACTGCGCGCACAGGCGACAGCGATCGCACGAGTTCCAGCGTTGCGATCAACTCGTCCGCATCCACCGTCGGTGTGCCGCCCCCGACGTAGACGTCGCTGAAGCGAAAGCCCTTCTCGTGATACAGGCGGATCTCGCGGCGCAGCGCCTCGAAGTAACGACCCGTCTTCGAGGGGTTGTAGCGGACGCGATGGAACGAGCAGAACGGGCACAGCACTTCGCAGAACGGCACGTGCACGTAGAGCTGGCACGGCGCCGCCGGCGCGGCTGGCATCACCTCAGCCGTCTCGTCCTCCGTGAAACGCATCGCCCGCGAATATTCGTGGCGGAGGACGGCGAGGAACGGTCGTTCGAACCAGGGCATGCGACTAAGTCTAGACTTTTCGGCCGATGAAGTCGGCGACCTGCCCATAGCTCAGGCCACCGTCGTTGCACGGCAGTTGCACGGGCAGCAGGACGTCGAAGCCACGGGCCGACAACCCCGCAAGCGCGGCTTCCGTCAGGCGTCGATTCTGGAACACGCCACCCGTCAGGCCCACGATCGACGAACCGGACAGGGCACGAAGCCGGCCAGCCACCTGCACGATGCCGTCTGCAAGTGACGCATGCACCGCACCGGCGCAGTCTGCCCTGCCGGCAGCGGAGGTCGGTGAAGCCTGCAGCAGCCAGTCGACCAGCGGCGCCCAGTCGAGTTCGAGTCGTCCCTCTGCAGTCGACCTGAGCTCTAACCGCGGAAACGCGGCGGGATCACGCGCGATGGCCTCTAGCCACATCGGCCCCTGCCCTTCAAAGCTCGTCTCACAGAGGCCGAGGATGATGGCCGAGGCGGCGTCGAAGAGTCGGCCCGCAGCACTCGATTGCGGCGAATTCACCCGCCGTTCCCAGGCAGTGCGGACGATGGGATCTGGAATGACGACGGGGCAATCACGGCCCAGGTCCCAGCAGACAGCGGCGGCGCTGCGCCACGGTGCGCGGCCGGCGCGGTCGCCACCCGGCAGGCGGAAAGGCCGCAAGTGCGCAGCACGCTGCCAATGTCCCGGCGTGCCGACAAAGGTTTCCCCGCCCCAGAGCGTGCCGTCGTCGCCGAGTCCCACTCCGTCCCAGGCGAAAACGATCGCAGGCGCGTCCATCCTGCCGTGTTCGGTGACCAGTGCGGACGCGTGCGCACGATGGTGCTGCACCAGCTGGTGCGCGAGACCGCTGGCGCGCGCCCAGCGCGTCGTCGCGTAGTCGGGGTGCGCGTCGCTCAGGACGATTTCGGCGCGCACGTCGTAGAGCCGCTGCAGGTCCGCCGCCACCTGCGCGAACACCTGCTCGCTGCGCAGCGTGCCCATGTCACCGACGTGCGGCGAGACGACGATGCGACTGCCCCAGGCCAGCGCCACCGTCGTCTTCAGGTGACCGCCGACGGCCAGCACAGGCCTTGGCACGGCACGCGGCAGCGTGAGTTCCAGCGGCGCAATGCCGCGCCCCAGACGGATGGGACGGGCACGACCCGCAATGACGCGCACGACGGAGTCGTCGGCGGGCCGGGTGATCAGGCGATCGTGGTGCAGGAAGGCGTCGGCAACCCCGGCGAGACGCTCCTGTGCTTCCGTCGCCGATGTCAGCACGGGTTCACCGCTGACGTTGCCGGATGTCGCGACCAGGGGCCCGCCAAAGTCATCCAGCAACAACTGGTGCAGCGGGCTGTAGGGCAGGAAGACACCGACCTCGGCGAGACCCGGTGCAATGTTTGGCGCAAGTCCTCGAGGCGAACCGGTACGCAACAGCACGATCGAACGCGCCGGATCGAGCAAGGCATCACGTGCGGCAGGTTCCGGATCGAAATCGTCGCGGACGTCATCCAGTCCGTCCGGGCCGCGCCACGGATACAACACCGCCAGTGGCTTGTCCGGGCGGTGCTTGCGCTCGCGCAATCGCGCCACGGCCGCCTCGCTGCGTGCGTCGCACAGCAGGTGATAGCCACCGATACCCTTGACGGCCAGCACGTGACCATCACGCAACACCGCCACGGCGGCGGCGAGCGCGTTGTCATCGCCCTCCCCGGGATTCTTTGCGTCCGGGGCTGCGAACTCCAGGTGCGGCCCGCAGACGGGACAGGCCACGGGCTCCGCATGAAAGCGGCGATCGAGCGGGTCTGCGTATTCCCTGTGGCACGCGTCGCACAACGGGAACGCGCGCATCGTCGTGTTGGGGCGGTCGTACGGCAGCGCCTCGATCAGCGTGTACCGCGGTCCGCATTGCGTGCAGTTGATGAAGGCGTACCGCTGGCGGCGATCACCCGGTCGTGCCAGCTCCGCGAGGCACTCAGGACAGCAGAAAAAATCCGGCGGCACCGAAATCTGCGGCTGCAGCGCTGCACTGCTGGGAGCGATGTGAAAGCCGGGTTCGGCAGGCGCATCGACGGCGGTCTGCCCGACAAGCATCGGACGTGCGAGTGGCGGCGCCCGGTCAATCACGTCACGCGCAAAGCGTTCGATCGACTCGACAGGACCGCGCAGCACGACTTCGACGTCACCGCGCAGGTTGCGCACGAAGCCGTCGAGGCCAAGTTCATGCGCGAGCCGGTACACGAACGGACGGAAACCCACGCCCTGCACGCGGCCCGACAGCAGCAGCCGTCGCGTGACTACGGCCGGTGCCGGTTGCGCCATCCTGCCGTGCTGCCGTGCTGCCGTGCGTCGTCAGGCGTCTTGAGCCTTGCGGCCCTGCCAGACGTTCTCGCGGACGCCGTCGGCCCACCAGATGCGGCACGCGCCTTCGTCGGACACCATGCACGGCCCGATCGGATGTCGCGGCGTGCACGCAGCGCCATACAACCGGCACTCGTTCGGATAAATGCGACCAAGCACGACCCTGGCGCAGTCACAACCCGGCGGCATTTCACCGGCGCGCTTGCGCGACATCTCCGTGTACGAAGGCAGCTGCACGCGCGAATCGTTCACCGCGTACTGCGGTTTGAGCACGTAGCCCGACGCCGGGATCGGACCGATGCCGCGCCAGTTGCCGTCGTTGATGTCCATCGTCTGGTCGATGTAACGCTTCGCGGTGGCGTTGCCGCCCGGCCGCACCACCTGTGGATAGCAGTTGTCGAGGAAGCACTTGCCCTCGAGCTTCTGCCGCAGCACCGAATACAACGCGGCGAGCAGCGACTCCGGCGCAAAGCCCGCGACTGCGGTCGGAATGCCGTGCTGCTGCGGGACGAACTCCCATTCCTCGGGCCCCATCACCGTCGCGACGTGACCGGGTGCGATCAGCGCCTCGAAACCCGGCTGCCCGGAACCGAGCAGCATCTCGACGGCGGGCCAGGTGCGGCGTCCAGACATCAGGAACAGCAGGTTCGCGGGCGCACCCTGCGCCAGCAGTGCCGCTGCCGGAGCAGTCGTCGTTTCGAATCCTGCGGCCAGGAACACCACCTTGCGCGTCGGATTCTCGCGCGCAATCTTCGCGGCCTCGAGCGGGCTCGCGATCGGGCGCACGTCGGCGCCGGCCGCCTTGGCCTGCTCGAGCGATCGTGGCTCGCTCTTTGGCGCGTTGACCGGGACGCGCAGCATGTCGCCGTACGCCACCAGGATCACGCCCTCGTGCAGGGCAAGCTGGATCGCCTCGTAGATGTCCTCTTCAGGGCAGATGCAGACCGGGCAACCCGGTCCGGGTACGAGTTCGATGTTCGACGGGATCGCCTTGCGCAGGCCCGCGGTCGTGATCGACCGCTCGTGACCACCACAGACGTTCATGACCTTGATGGTCGGCGGCAACGGCAGCGCGCGGATGCGCTCGAGCCATTCGGCGGCAGTGGACATCTTCCCCCCCCCTTGCGGCTCAGGCCGCGGCTGCACGGCGCGCGGCAACCCCACTGCGCAGCCAGCCGAGCCAGGCTTCGAAGCCCGGCCCGCCACGTCGCGTGAGTTCGATGATGTCGCCCCGGAAACCCACCTGGCGCAGCGAGTCGCGCGCGCGCTCGACGCTGAACTCTTCGATGTGGGGCAGCAGGTCGACCTTGGTGATCAACGCGAGGTCCGCACCGCGGAACATCACTGGATACTTGGCCGGCTTGTCGTCGCCTTCGGGCACCGACAGCAGCGTGAGGTTGCGGTGCACGCCGAGGTCGAAGCTCGCGGGGCACACCAGGTTGCCGACGTTCTCGACGAACAGCACGTCGAGGCCGTCGAGCGGCAGGTCCTGCAGCGCATCGTGCACCATCTGCGCGTCGAGGTGGCACGCGTTGCCCGTCGTGATCTGGACGGCGGGGACGCCGCACGCACGGATTCGTGCCGCGTCGTTCTCCGTCGCCAGGTCGCCTTCGATCACGGCGATCCGGAGCTCGCCCTGCAGCGCCCTGATGGTCGCCTCGAGCAGCGAGGTCTTGCCGGAGCCGGGTGAAGACATCAGGTTGACCGCGAGTACGCCGTGGCGATCGAAGTGGGTGCGGTTGTGCGCCGCGACCCTGTCGTTCTCGTCGAGGATCGCAGTGATGACCTCGATCGATTCGATGTGGCCCTTGGTCGCCGGCTGCGCCGCGAAGGGCGCGCGGGCGGCCGCAGGACCGAGTGAACATCCGCAATCCCGGCACATCAGCGTGACCTCGTCTTCATGCTTTGACCTTCTTCAATGGACGGGTTCGTCGGCCGTCTCGATCTCGACCCGCTGCAGCAGCATTTCTTCGCCGGCGATCACGTCCACGTGCCAGTCGTTGCAGCTGCCGCAGAGCAGGCGGTTCGACGCAGCCTCGGTCTCGGCCTTGCAGGTGCGGCAACGCACGCGCACGGGTACGGTCACGACCACCAGCTTTGCCTCCTCCGCCACGGTGCCGGCAGCCGCGAGCGGATAGGCATGTTCAAGCAGCTTGGCCTCGATGCCCGACAACGGCCCGACCGACACGGTGATCGACAGGATCCGGCGCGCAGCATTGTCGCGCGCCACGCGTTCGACCTGTTCGATCAGTGCCTGGCAGACCGCGAGCTCATGCATGCTCGAGTATCTCGTCGAACAGGTCCCAGGTGGACCGGGCCTCCTCTTCGCTGATCTTCTGGATGGCATAGCCGACGTGGATGAGCACGTGGTCCCCGACATCGATGGGCTCGCCCTGGAGCATGAACAGGCTGACTTCGCGCTGGATGCCCTTGGCTTCGCAGGTGGCGTTGAAGCCGTCGATGCCCGTGATCTTCATTGGAACGGCAAGGCACATGTCGTGTCACCCCGTGCTGCAGACCCCGCAGCGAGTACGAGAGGCTCGCAAACGCCGCACGCCTATAAAAATAGGTATTTGCACTGACTGCGGCTTCGCCGCATCAGAACGGCCGCCGAGCGGTGCGTCAGGCGGAGCATAGACCACCCTGCCGGGACGGTCGATTCCTGCCGCCGCCGGAGCGGAGCGCTGTGTGGATCGCACGGCTGCGCCCCCCGATCTGGGAAATCCGCGATCGCATTTCGCCCGCCTTGTGACATCCTGCGCCAGCCCCGCACCGGGGTCACAGCATGAGTGTGGGTAGCGATGACGAACCGGACAGCATTGTTGGGAATGGTTGTGTTGGCCTTGCTGGCAGCGTGCTCGAAGCAGGCGCCCCCGCCGGCAGCGGCAGACGACGACGGCAAAGAGTCCGCGCCTGCCGCCGCTGTACCGCCGCAGCCGGCTCCAACCTACGACAGCGCCAAGGTGGCCGAGATGGCGACTGGCATGCTGGTCATGATCGACGACGCGCCGCAATGCCAGGCGTTCCGCGACCAGCTGCAGGCCCTCGCCAACGCGCCTGCGGGTGCCCCGCCGTCGGTCGCGCCGAGCGCGATCGTCGCGCAGGCGAACGCGGCGGGTTGCGCGAAAAAGTACGGGAAGTGAAGAAGTTCGGGAAGTAAGGAACGGTTCGCTGCGGGCCTCGCCGGTCCGGGTGAGGCCGGGCCGGGCCGGGCGCCGGCCGGGTGAGCGCTCAGCGCGGGCTGCGGGGCCCGCTCACATCAACGCCCGCCGGGCGTGGCGACGTCCACCGAGAGGGTGAACGTCCGGGCTTCCGTACTGCGGAGGGCGCCAACGCCCACGACCTGCCGCGAGATCTCCTCGCCGCGTTCGTTGCGGATCGAGAGCACCACCGAGTACTCCCAGTCGCCGCCACGCTCCGAATGCCGGAGCGTGCCTTCGACGTTCAGCGCGGAAAACTTCGGTGTGGCATCGGACGCGGCTTTGGACGCCGCGCCGAACTGCAGGTGATGGCGGCACTGCGGGCAGATCAGTGCGCTTTCCAGGATCGTCGCCTTGCAGTGCGGACAAGAGCGCGTCTTGCCCACGCTGCCTGGCAATCCTGTGCGTCCCGTGATCATCCGCTGGCCGCGCGCAGCGCGGCTACTTCGCCGATTCCGGCCAGCCGAAGTCGGCGTTGCCGCGCATGCGCGAGCCCGCCGCAACTGTCAGCACGGCCGCCTTCACGTCGCCATTGATGACGCCCGTTTCGAGCAGCTCGACGCGCGAACTGGCCTGGATGTTGCCGTGCACCTCGCCGCTCACCATGACGGTGGCCGCGGCGATCTGGCCGGTGACGTGCGCACCCTGCTCGATCGTCACGTTGCCCTGCACGTTGACGTCGCCCTTGAATCGTCCAGCGATGCGGACGTGGCCAGCGCCTTCGATCTTGCCTTCGATGGTGACGTCGGCCGCGATCAGCGACTCTTTCGCGCTGCCCACCGCAGCCGGCGCCGCGCGCTCGGCGCGCCGCGAGGGTTCACCCGCGGCAGATGAAGTGGGGGCCGGAGTCGCCACGGCACGCATGGCCGGTTCGGCGGCCAGCGCGGCTGCCCCATCGGCACCGGGCATCGACGGATCTTTAGTCGGGTCTTTCCAGAGCGCCATGGCCTATCCTCGTGTGTGTCTACTCGATGTGGTGCCGGCTGAGGGATTCGAACCCCCGACCCCCTGATTACAAATCAGGTGCACTACCAGCTGTGCTAAGCCGGCCCGGTCCGCAAAGGGGAACGGGATTCTACCTTAACCGGCGCCGCCTGCTTCGGCAGGCGCATCTGCCGGGTTTGCGGGTGACGTCACGTCGCCCACCGGGCTGACGACCGGGCAAGCCCTCATGTCGTAAGGCAGGCCGCCCTCCGGCTGCGGGCCCAGCGACTCGAGCGACGGCAGGCCGCCATTCGCCTGCCGGTCGATGTCGAGCCAGAGCACTTCCAGCCGCCGCACGCGATCGCTGGTTTCCGCAGTGAAGCCAGCTTTCTGCACCCTTGCGGCGACCTCCGCCGCACGACGCGGGTCGGCAAATACCCCAACGGAAACCGTATTCTCCGGGTCGCCCTCCGCCAGGACGTAGGCGTCGTCCAGGCCGGCTGCCCGCAGCGTGGCCAGCGCGTTGGTCGCATCGGCGGGAGTGGCCAGGTTCGGCACGCGCACCCAGTAGCCGACCCGTACTTCGTCCTGCGACACGCGTCGGCGACTCGTGAACCCGAGCCGCTCGAGCTGCGCGTTGGCCGCTGCCGCGTGCGCTGGATCGACGAAGGGACCCACGCTGACGCAGTCGGCGCGCACGCCGGCGCTGGACGATTCAGCGGCGGGAGTGGTCGTCGCATTCGGCGCTTCGGCGCGCAGGCGAATGGGCTGCAGTTCGCGCCCGCCGGGCGCCGGCACTCCGACCGTCGCGGGCGTCACGGGCACGACCCAGCGGGTCCAGGCCAGGAACAGCAGGTTCGCGAGCAGCAGGAGCAGGAACAGGACGCGCACAGGACCGCCGGGTGGGTTCAATTGCGGCGGATGTTAGCAAATCAAAAACAGAAGGCCCGGCCGCACGGCGACCGGGCCCTGGTTAGTGTGCCGTGCGCGTTACTTGCCGGCAGCCATGTAAGCTGCGAGATCGGCGACTTCGGCGTCCGTCAGTTTCAGCGCTTCCTTGTGCTTCTGCGTGCCGGCCACGATCTTCTTGAGCGATTCGGTCAACGCCGCAGCGCTCTCACCCTCGAAATCCGCCACTTCGTGGCATTCGGCACAGGCGGCCGCAAACTTCGTCTTGCCCGCCGCAGCGTCGGCACTCGCGGTCGTGCTGAAGCCGGCAACGGCAAAGGCGGCGAC
The DNA here is from genome assembly GCA_016704655.1 of Pseudomonadota bacterium. Classification (GTDB taxonomy): domain Bacteria; phylum Pseudomonadota; class Gammaproteobacteria; order Steroidobacterales; family Steroidobacteraceae; genus RPQJ01. Next base: position 145,803 of record JADIZR010000004.1, read on the forward strand.
GGACAAGGCAAGAGTACGCAGAATTTTCATCGAATCCTCCTCTGGAAGCACCGGGAATCGGAGCTGGACGACATGGAAATGATAGCGGTAACGGGGCGAAATTCAGACCGTGAATACCGCAATGCAACAGAAGAAAAGCCTGGTCGCCAGCGGCCTCCGGGCCACGCCGGCCTACTTGCCGCTGGTCATGTAGGCAGCGACGTCCGCGATCTGCGCGTCAGTCAGCTGCAGCGCCTCCTTGTGCTTTTGCGAGCCCGCGACGATCTGCTTGAGGGTGCCCCGCAGTGCGGCCGCATCCTCGCCTTCGAAGTCAGCGACATCGTGGCACTCGGCGCAAGCCGTCGTAAACGTGGCTTTGCCCGCCGCGGCATCGGCGGAGGCTGCAGGACCGTAGCCTGCGAGCATGGCAGAAACGCTCGCCAAGACGACCAAGTGATTGATTTTGATCAAGTTCTCTCCTTATAAATCCGTAGTCTGCGAGCCCCGCGTGAACTCCGGTTGCGGCAACAAGCCATCCTGCTACCTCAATTGGACAACAGCCGTCGCTTACCGTTCAAGCGCCGCGTCCACGATGCGTGCCAGGCCACGCAGGACGAGGTCGGGAACTCGCTCGTACGTGGCAAGCAGGTAGGGAATTACTTCGTCCACCGCCCCGCCGGTGCAATAAAGGCGCGGCGTGGAACGCGTTCGCCGAGCCAGCTCGGCGCAGGTGCGATCGACGAGTGCCGCCAGCGCAACGCGACAGCCGCGCTCGATGGCATCGCGGGTGTTGTCGGCGAACAGCTGGGTGCCACCGGCAGGGCTGGCGGCCGTGAACGCCGCCAGGTTGCTCGTCCCGGCATGCAGCGATCGCACCATCAACTGCGGCCCGGGCACGATGAATCCGCCGAGATGCTGGCCAGAGGCGTCGACGGCGTCGAGCGTGGCTGCGGTACCGACGTCAACCACGCAGCACGCACCATGCGCGAGGTGATAGGCGCCGATCACCGCGACCCAGCGATCGACGCCGAGCAGCCCCGGGTCGGGATACGCATTGCGAACGCCCGCCAGCGCTGCCGTCGAAGTGACGAAATCCACTCGCCTCGTGCCGGCGCGGCGGGCCGCGGCTTCGAGTGCCTGCCGGCTGTCGTCGCCGGCGACGGTCGCAGCGAGCACACGCTCGACGGGCGGTCCGTCGAACAACTCGTGCTGCCAATCGACCGCTGACCACTGCGCGTACCCGGCCGCACGTTGCGGCGACAGCCGGCCATCCACCTGCGTCGCCCATTTCACCCGCGTGTTGCCGATATCGACGAGCAGGATCATTCGACCCTCGCGTCCGCCCGCTGCGACCGGCGCAGGCTGACGTCGCCCGCGTGCACTCGCTCGATGACACCGCCCGGGATTTCGACTCGCAGCGCGCCTTCGGCGTCTGCTCCACGCGCGATGCCTGCCAGCGGGCCGTCGTGACGCAGCACGGTGACAGGCGCGTCACGCAGCGAGTCGAAGGCTGCCCAGTCGCCGGCGAACGATGCGAAACCCGAGCGCGAGAACTCGGCGAGGCCCGCAAGCATGTGACCGGAGACGCGCGCCGCCGTGTCGAGGCGGGGTGGCGGGTTGCCGCCACAAGCAGTGGCCAGGTCGGTGACTGGCGTGGCGAGCGGACTCTGGAGCGCAACGCGAGCGGCTTCGGGCAGCGCCAGGTTCAATCCCAACCCGGCGACCACGTACGCTGGCCCGCCCGCTTCGGAGCGCATCTGCAGCAGCAAGCCACCGAGCTTGGCGTGGCGATACACGACGTCGTTGGGCCACTTGAGCTGCACCTCCGTCGCTCCAAGTTCGCGCAGCACGCGTACGACGCAGACACCCAGCGCGAGACCGAGCGCCGACAGGTCCGCGGGCATTTCTGCAAACGTCCAACCGATCGAAAAGGTGAGCCCGGATCCAAACGGCGCGAGCCACTCGCGGCCGCGTCGCCCACGACCCGCCGTTTGCAGTTCCGCGAACACGAGTCGCGGCGCGGCGGGCGGCGGTGCCACGGCAGCGTGCAGGTATTCGTTGGTTGAACCGAGTTCGAAGAACAGTTCGGTGGCCGCCGGCAGCTCGATGCCTGCGGCGGCTGCGCTGCGCCGCAGCGACTGCAGGTCGAGCAACTCGACAGGCCGCTCGAGCTGATAACCGCGACGCTCGTGGCTCGCGACCGCGATGCCGCGTTCGCGCAGTTCGGCCACAATTTTCCAGACTGCCGCGCGGGTGACGCCGAGGTCGGCCGCGAGCCGCTCGCCCGAGTGCATCGCGCCATCTGCCAGCAGGCGCACCAGGCGCTCGGCGCTTGCGCTCATCGCGGCCGCAGCAGCCAGAGACGGCGCGCGCGGTTCTCGATCCCCTCGCGCATGCGCTGCAGGTTCGAGCGATGGGTGAAGACGATGAACGCCGCCATCACCAGGCCGAAGACCACCAGCGGCGTGCTGCGCGGCGCGACGAAGGAAAAATACAATGGCAGCGTTGCCGTGCCGAGCATCGTGCCCAGACCCACGTAGCCCGTGAGCAGCACGGTCACGAGCCATACCAGCAGCACGGGCGCCAGCGCCATCGGCGCCAGCACGGCCACGGCGCCGATCAGCGTTGCCGCGCCCTTGCCGCCGCGAAACTCGTACCACACGGGATAGACGTGACCGAACACTACGGCCGCCGCGCAAACGACCGCGAGCCATGCACGGTCCACGTCCGGATCGATGCCGACGCCCGGGAGTTCGAGACCGGGCAACCAGCCGACGGCAAGCAGCGCCTTGCCCACGTCAACGACGATCACGCCGAGCGCGAATGCCCAGCCCTGGGTACGCAGCGCATTGGTCCCGCCGGCGTTGCCGCTGCCCTGGGTGCGGATGTCGACGCCGCGCAGTGTGCCTAGCAGCAGACTGCCGATCACCGACCCCAGCAGGTAAGCGCCGAGGGCCTTGAAACCGAGTTCGAGCACGTTGCGTCCCCTCCGCGCGACGCGGCGATTCTAGCATCGGGTCCCGCGCGGTCGCGGGTCAGTACGGCAGGAACACTTCGGCGAGCATGCAGCGGACGGATCCTCCGCCGAGCGTCTCGATGGTCGGGATCGGCGTCACGACCATGCGATCCGCGGTCGAGGCAAGTCGTTCGATCGCCGCCGGTCCGAACGCGGCATGCGCGGCAGCAGACATCGCCAGCACACTGCCCGAATCCGCCGCGCGCAGTTCGAGCACATTGCCCGCAAAGCCGGCCATCTGCAGGGCATCGATGATTTCGACGTGGCGTCCCGCGGCCGCGAGGCTCGACAGGACCCGCTCACGGTCACGTGCATCGATGGCGCCTGCGGCGACCACGCAGCAGCGCGAACCGACGGCCAGCATCACGTTGGTGTGATAGATCGGCACCCCCGCGGCGTCGGTGGCCGTGAACGTGCACGGCTCGTAACCTAGTTCGTCGCACAGTTCGGCCATGGGCTCCGGATGCGTGCGCGGCGAAAGGCAGGCGTAGGCAATGTGCCGCGCGTGATCGAAGACGACGCTGCCCGTGCCCTCGAGGAACCGGCCGTGCAATTCGTACTGCGTGAGGTCGAGCAGACGGCAGATCCTGCGGCCGCTTCCGGAGGCGAGCGCCGCAACCAGTTCCAGACGACGTTCCAGTCGTCGGTTGCGTGCCAGCATCGGATACAGCACGACGGTGCCGTCGGCATGCAGGCTTACCCAGTTGTTCGGGAAAATGGCGTCAGGGCACACCGGCGTCGGGACGTCGGCGGCAACCCACACCGCAATACCCGCCTCGCGCAACTGCAGCGCGAGGGCGTCAAATTCCGCGCAGGCACGCGCATTTGCCGCACCGGCCAGGCCGGGCTCGTCACGCTGGAAGCGATTGCTCGCCTGCGTCTGCGGATTCCAGCCAAAACTTGCGGGGCGCACCATCAGCACGGCGTCGGCTGTCTGTCTGTCCGCTGCCGCAAGGCCGTGTACCGGCACGTCGAATATTCCCTCACTCACTGGATGGCGTCTCCTCGCCGTCCATCATCGCATCCAGGCGGTCGCCACGACGGCGAGACGGGCCTGTCGGAGGCGCGCAAGGCCAATTGCGGGAATCCCTTGTTGCGAACGAATCTCATTATGGAGAGACTGCGCTCCCGCAATCCAGATATCCGCATTACGCAATGTCTCCCGTCAGTCTGGCCACGCTGCGCAAAGGCGCCCGGGGCGTGGTCATCGACGTGCGCGATGACGCGCAGAGCCTCGGGGACGAGGCTCAGTCCACCGTGAGCCGGCGCCTGCTCGAACTCGGTTTCGTGCCCGGGGAGTCGTTCGAAGTGATCGGGGAAATCTGGCCCGGCGGCGATCCGATTGCCGTGCGCCTCGGCAACACGACTTTCGCGCTGCGGCGGCGCGAGGCAGCCGCCGTGATGGTCGAGCCCGAGGTCATCGGGGTCACCCCATGAACGGCCAGACGGCGACGCTCGATCCCATGCGACTTGCGCTCGTCGGCGTGCCCAACTGCGGCAAGACGGCGTTGTTCAACCGCTTGACCGGCAGCCGTCAACGGGTCGCGAACTACGCGGGCGTCACGGTCGAGCGCAAGGAAGGATCGTTCACCGGCCCTGCCAGGCAGCGCCTGTACAAGGTGCTCGACCTGCCCGGCGCGTACAGCCTCACGCCGACGACGCTCGACGAAGCGATCACGCGCGATTTCCTGCTGGGGCGACTCGCGGACGAGCCGCCGCCGGAATTCGTGGTGTGCGTGGTGGACGCGACCAACCTGCGGCTCAACCTGCGCCTGGTGCTCGAACTGAAAGAACTGGGCGTGCCGATGGTCGTCGCCCTCAACATGAGCGACCTCGCGGCTAATCGCGGTTACCAGCTCGATCGCGCGCAGCTCGAACAGGAACTAGGCGTACCGGTCGTCGAAACCGTTGCGGTGGACCACGATGGCGTGCGCCTGCTGGTCGACAAGCTCGAGACCTTGCCGCACCCCGGCGCACGCGGGCCCGTCGCCTGGCGCGAGTCGTCCTTCGACGAGATCCAGAGTACGCAGCGCCACGTGCGCCGCATCCTGCGCGCGATCGGTTACACCGAACCCATCCGCAAGCAGGCGCTGATGCGCCTCGATGCGCTGGTCATGCACCCGGTCGCCGGCCCCGCGATCCTGGCGACGATCCTGTTCTTCGTATTCCAGGCGGTCTTCAGCTGGGCCGCCGTGCCGATGGACTTCATCAACGAAGCCGTTGGCGCTCTGGGCACCTGGGTGCAGCACGCGTTGCCCGATGGCGCGCTGCGCAGCCTGCTGGTGGACGGCATCATCGCAGGCGTCGGCAGCGTGCTGGTGTTCCTGCCGCAGATCCTGATCCTGTTCTTCTTCATCCTCGCGCTCGAGGACAGCGGTTACCTGCCGCGCGCCGCGTACCTGCTCGACCGGCTGATGGGTTCCGTCGGTCTCTCCGGTCGCGCGTTCATCCCGCTGCTGTCGAGCTTTGCCTGCGCGGTGCCGGGCATCATGGCGACACGCACCATCCCGAACCTGCGCGACCGCATGGCGACGATCATGATCGCGCCGCTGATGACGTGCTCGGCCCGGCTGCCGGTCTACGCGCTGGTGATCGCGGCCTTCATTCCGTCGCGGCCCGTGGGTCCGTTCAACCTGCAGGGCCTCGTGCTGTTCACGCTGTACTTCGCTGGCATCATCGCCGCGATGGCGGTCGCGTTCCTGCTCAAGCGCACGGCACTCAGGACCGCGTATCACCCGTTGCTGCTCGAACTGCCCGAGTACCACTGGCCGCACCTCAACAATCTCGCCATCGGGCTGTGGGAGCGCACCAAGGTGTTCCTGCAGCGCGTGGGCACCATCATCCTGGCGCTGATGATCGTGCTCTGGTTCCTGAGCACGTACCCAGCCCCGCCGCCCGGCGCCGAAGGACCCGCGATCGCCCACAGCTTCGCCGGCATGATCGGACGCGCGCTCGAAGTCGTGTTCGCGCCCATCGGCTTCAACTGGCAGATATCGCTCGCGCTCGTCCCCGGTCTCGCCGCACGCGAGGTCGCGGTGGGCGCACTCGGCACCGTGTACTCGCTGTCGAACGATGGCGACGTCTCCGGGATGCTCGTGCCAATGATCGCGCAGACCTGGAGCCTGGCAACGGCGCTGTCACTGCTGGCCTGGTACGTATTCGCGCCGCAGTGCCTGTCGACGCTGGTCGTGGTCAAGCGCGAGACGAACTCGTGGCGGTACCCGATCGCCATGGCCGCTTACCTGTTCGCGCTGGCCTATCTGGCATCGTTCGTGACGTACCGTGTCGCGAGCGCGCTGCTGGGTTGAACGGGGGGACGTCCCGATGCTCGAATCGATACTCGTGGGACTGATCGTAGTGGCGGCCACGGCGTACGCGGCCTGGGCGCTGACGCCGGCCGTGTCGCGCAACCGCTTCGCAGCGCGGCTCGCACACCGCCTGGGCGGTCCAGAGGCCTGCGGGCTGCGCGGTCGGGTGGCAACCTGGCTGCAGCGGCTGGCCAGGGCGCCCGTGGGCGGCTGCGGCGACTGCCCCGCCAACACGCTGACGCCTGCCGAGCGGGTGCAGCAGAACAGGCAGGAGAAATAGGCGCCTGCGGCAGCGTCATTGCAACTGCGGTAAATGCGTGCAGCCCCTTCGGGCCCTTATAAGGTGAAATTCGCGCGTGCCCGCGTTTCGCGGTGCACGACGCACGGGCAAGCGCAGAAACGCCCCATGCGCCGTCCCTGAATGGGAGCTTCAGCATGTCCGGAATCCGCCGCCTCGCCTCCGCGCTCGCGCTTTCCACGTTGTTGGTCGCACTGGCAGGCCCACTGACCGCCGGCGCACAGGAAGCCGCGGCGGCACCGCCCACCACAGCAGCGGACGCGGCTGCGGTCGAGCCGGCGATCCCGAATTCGAAGTGTTTCAACTGCCACGACGACGCCGAGATGAAGGACGAGGCCGGCAAGTCAGTGGCCGTGCACGAGGCGCAGTTCGCGGTCTCGGCGCACAAGAAGCTCGATTGCGTCGGGTGCCATACGGCAGCCCTGGGCGTGAAGCACAAAGGCAAGCGCCAACCGCTCGGTCCGGTGTCCTTCGACGTGTGCATGGAATGCCACGAGGACGAGATCACGCCGTTCCAGGGCAGCGTCCACGCCAGGGTCAAGGGTGGCAAGCCCGGGACGTGCGAGGGATGTCACGGCAACGTGCACACCTTCGTACGCAGCAACAACCCGGCTGCGGCGATGGCGCCGCTCAACCAGGTTCGCAACTGCGGCGTCTGTCACGAAGACATGATGGAGGGCTATCTCTCCAGCGTGCACGCCAGGTCCTTGTTCGTCTCGGGCCTTACGGATGCCGCGCCCTCGTGCAGCGACTGCCACGGCAGCCACGACATCCAGCGGCACGACGCCGCCGGCGCACGCACCTCGCACAAGATGAGCCCCGAGACCTGCGGCGATTGCCACAAGGGCATCCTCAAGGAGTGGGACGAGAGCGCGCACGGCGCGTTGTGGCGGGACGGCAAGGACGGCCCGGTCTGCAGCACCTGCCACGAGGCGCACGCAATCCAGGACCCGACGACCGCCGCGATGCGGACGCACATGCCAAGCGACTGCGGCAATTGCCACGAGGAACTCTACAAGTCGTTCCACGACAGCTTTCACGGCAAAGCCTCGGCCGTCGGCCACGGCTCGGCGGCCATGTGCTCGGACTGCCACACGCCGCACCACAACCTGCCGGCGAGCGACCCGCGCTCGAGCACGCATCCGGACAACCTCGCGGCCACCTGCGGCGCGAGCAGCTGCCACGCAGGCAAGGTCAACGCGTCGTTCCTGACGTTCATCCCGCACAGCGACCCGATGGACAGGGACCAGAACGCGTGGGTGCACTACATCTACCTGTTCATGACGCTGCTGCTGCTCGGCGTGTTCGGCTTCTTCGGCCTGCACGCGCTGCTGTGGTTGCAGCGCACACTGGTCGGCCGCCTGCGCGGCGAGTTCAAGGTCGAGCACTTCGGGCCGGGGCCGTACGTGCGCCGGTTCACGACCACGCAGATGTGGCTGCACGTCGATCATCCTGAGCTTCCTGCTGCTCTCGGTGACCGGCCTGCCGCTCAAGTTCGCGGCGGCGCCCTGGGCGCCGGGCCTGATGGCGGCGCTGGGCGGGCCCGAGATCGCGGGCTTCCTGCATCGCTTCGCGGCGATCGTCACTTTCGGCTATTTCGCCGTGCACCTGGGGATGCTGTTCCGCGACGTAGCGCTCAAGCGCGAGAAAGGCTATTTCTGGGGCTGGCGCTCGATGACGCCGAACCTCAAGGACGTCCAGGACCTGTGGGCGAACGTGAAGTACTTCCTGTACCTCGGACCGCGCCCGGCGCTCGATCGCTGGGCGTACTGGGAAAAGTTCGACTATCTCGCGGTCTTCTGGGGCGTCGGCATGATCGGCGTCTCGGGCCTGATCCTGTGGTTCCCGGGCTTCTTCACGCAGTTCCTGCCGGGCTGGGCACTGAATGCCGCCTACATCATCCACAGTGACGAGGCGCTGCTCGCGACGGGCTTCATCTTCCTGTTCCATTTCTTCCACACGCACCTGCGACCGGAAAGCTTCCCGATGGATCCGGTGATCTTCACGGGCAGCATGCCGTTGCATCGCTTCAAGGAAGAACGGCCGATCGAGTACCAGCGCCTGGTGGACAGCAACACGCTCGAGCAGTACTTCGTACCGCCGCCGTCCAAGGGGTACATCCAGCTTGCGCACGTGTTCGGCTTCACCGCCGTCGCGATCGGCGTGTGGCTGGCGGTCCTGATCTTCAGGGCGCTCGCCAGCGGTGCTATGCATCTGTTCTAGATGCGCGACGCGAGTCAGCGCAAGCGGCCGGCCCAGGATGTTTGCCTGGGCCGGCCGCGACCGTTCGCGAATGGAGCGTGACGGCCCGCAGCGGTATCCTGTCACGCGCCGGAGGCCTGGGCTGCGGGCCACGCCGGTGAATTACTACATCAGCAGGCGCAACATCGGGGTCATTCGATGATCAAGCATTTTTTCAGGGCCATTACCGGCAACATCGTCAGCCTGGTCGGCACCCTGCTGATCCTGGTGAGCCTCCTGCTCATCGCCGTGCTGCTGTTCATGCAGGGCGTGGGCTTCGAGGGCGGTGCCTATCTCGGCATCGTCACCTTCGTCCTGCTGCCGATGGCGTTCCTGTTCGGCCTCGCGCTGGTTCCGATCGGCTTGTGGTGGCGCAAGCGCACGGATGCGAAGCTCGCTGCGCAGGGCCAGAAGACAGGACACCTGCCCATCTTCGATCTCAATCAGGAACGCACGCGTGGCGTGCTGATCGGGCTCGTAGCGCTTGCAGTCCCCTTGTTCGCGCTGGCCGCCGGCCTGACCTTCAAGGCCGTCCACTACATGGACTCGGACGAATTCTGCGGCATGGCCTGCCACAAGGTCATGGAACCGGAGTACACGGCCTTCCAGCGCTCGCCGCACGCGCGGGTCGGCTGCGCGGGCTGCCACATCGGCCCGGGCGCGGAATGGTTCGTCAAAGCCAAAATCTCGGGCTCCTGGCAGCTGATCGCCGTGGCCTTCGACCTGTATCCGCGCCCGATCCCGACGCCGGTGCACTCGCTGCGTCCGGCCAATGGCACTTGCGAACAGTGCCACTGGCCGACCAAGTTCCTCGGCGACCGGCTCAAGGTCCGCACGCATTACGCGGAGGACGAGGCCAATACGGAAATGAAGACGGCGCTGATGGTCAAGGTCGGTGGCAAGCAGGCGGGCCAGTCGCAGGGAATCCACTGGCACGTCGACCCCAACCATCAGGTCCGCTACCGCGCCGACCCGACCCGCGAAATCATGTACGAGGTCGAGTTGACGGACCTGGCCGAGGGGGGCACCAAGACGCTCTTCAATGGCCCCGAGCCGGCTCCCGAGGGCACGGAATGGCGCACCATGGATTGCGTCGACTGCCACAATCGCGCGTCGCACATCTATCGCAGCCCGGAGTTCGAGGTCGACCTGGCGCTGGAGGAAGGCCGCATCGACCGCTCCCTGCCCTACATCCGGCGCGAGGGCCTGCGCATCATCACGGCGAAAGAGTATGCGTCACACGCCGAGGCACGCGACGGCATTGCGGCCGCCGTGAAGGCGTTCTACGCGCAGAGCTATCCCGACCTTGCTGGCACACCGGCGGTCGAACAGGCCGGCAAGGCGCTCGGCGACGCCTACGCGTGGAACAATTTCCCGCACATGAAGGTCAAGTGGAACACCTACCCGAACCACGTCGGGCACCAGGAATCGCCAGGCTGCTTCCGCTGTCACGACAATAAGCACAAGACGGACGACGGCGCGAAGATCGGCAAGAAGTGCAGCACCTGCCACAACATCGTGGCCGAGGAAGAGAGCGACTCCCCTCTGCTGCAGGAACTCGGCCTGCAGGAGGCGCCGCCAGAGCCGGCCGCGGAGCCTACTTGATCGTTGCGTAATAGGCTGCCAGGTCGGCGACCTGTGCGGCACTGACCTTTTTCGCCTCCTTGGTCATCTTGGTGCTCTTGGTGCGGGTACCGTTCTGGTATTCCTGCATCGCCTTGGTAAATTTTTCCACGGACATGCCGGTAATGGCCGGATAGTCGTCGTCACCCGCGCCGTCGTCTCCATGACAGTCGATGCAGCTCTCTTCCGCCAGCGCTTTGCCCGCGGCAACATCCGCGGCATGAACCGGGGCGGCAAGCAGGGCCAGGGCAGCCAGCATCGCCGGCAGCAGCGTCGTGTTCATCGCGCAAGTCCTCCAGTGGGTCGAGCAGCCTTGAGTGTTCGTCCGGGTTCAGCTCGCGGCCAGCCCGCGCAGCTCCTGCCGCTACCGGATCACAACATCGTGCGGCGCAACAATTCATGAGGATTTGCGCGTAGCAATGGCTGCGGCCGCGCAACCACCGAGACGAGCGGGAAGGGAGCGGACGCGGTCGGTGCCTGGCCTGTCCGGACGTGCGGCACTGTGCGATGCTCGCGCGCCTCATGCCACTGCTCACCCTGCTTCGCGCCGAACTCGCGTTCGGCAGCCACCCCCTCCTCGACCGAGCCGAGTTCAGTCTCGAACCGGGCGAACGCATCGGGCTGATTGGCCGCAACGGCACCGGCAAGTCGTCGCTGCTGGAAGTGATCGCGGGCCGGATCGCACTCGATGACGGCGAGCTGCAGACGTCCGGTGGAGTGCGCGTGGTATCGATCCGTCAGGAACCCGAGCTGCCGGCCGCCCCGAGCCTGCGGGAATCCCTCGCGCTCTGGGCCGAGCTGGACTCGATCGAAGACGACCGTGTGCGTTGGCGTGTAGACGCTCGCATCGTCGAGTACCTGCATCGCTTCGGACTTGAAGGCACGGCGACCACCGCCGGCCTGTCAGGGGGTGAACGCAAACGTGCCGCGCTGGCGGGCGCCTTCGCCCTCGAGCCCGACGTGCTGCTGCTGGACGAACCCACGAATCACCTCGACATCGACGGCATCGAACGGCTCGAGGACCTGATCATCGCCGGCAGCCCGGCGGTCATCGTCGTTACGCACGACCGCTCCTTCCTCGACCGCGTCGCTACCCGCATCGTCGAGCTCGATCGCGGGATGCTGCGTTCGTACCCGGGGAACTACGCTGCTTACGAGCGGCGCAAGGCGGAACAACTGGCTGAGGAAGCCGTGCTCAACCGCAAGTTCGACAAGTTCTGGGCGCAGGAAGAAGTCTGGATCCGCAAGGGCGTCGAGGCGCGACGCACTCGCAACGAAGGCCGCGTCAAGCGCCTGGAGCAGCTGCGGTGCGAGCGCGATTCGAGGCGCGAGCGGTTGGGCAACGTGAAGCTCAACGTGGATTCCGGCGAGCGCTCGGGCAAGCTGGTCGCTGAATTACGCAACGTCACTAAGGTCTTCGACGGTCGAGCCGTGGTGCGCGACCTCGACCTGCGCGTGATGCGCGGCGACCGCCTCGGACTCATCGGCCCGAACGGCGCAGGCAAGTCGACGCTGCTCAAGCTCATCCTGGGCACGCTGGAACCCGACACCGGCGAAGTCCGGCTCGGCTCGCAGGTCAGCGTCGCCTACTTCGACCAGCTGCGCGCGCAGCTCGATCTCGATGCCACGGTGGCCGGCACCGTCAGCCCCAACTCCGACTGGGTCGGCGAAGGCGAATCGCGCCGTCACGTCGTGAGCTACCTGGCCGACTTCCTGTTCCCTGCGCAAAGGGCGGAGTCGCCGGTGCGCATGCTCTCCGGTGGCGAGCGCAACCGGTTGCTGCTGGCACGACTCTTCGCACGGCCGGCCAACGTGCTGGTCATGGACGAACCCACCAATGACCTGGACATCGAATCGCTGGAACTGCTGGAGCAGACACTGCAGGACTACTCCGGCACGCTGCTGCTGGTGAGCCACGACCGTACGTTCCTCGACAACGTGGTGACCCAGGTGCTTGCGCCGCTGGGCGACGGCCGCTGGCGGGAATACGTGGGCGGCTACAGCGACTGGCTGCGGCAACGGCCGGCAGCGAAGCCCTCGACCCCGACCTCGTCCGCGCCGCTTCCCGCTGCTGCCCTGGCGGGAGAGGGCAGCAGGAAGCTGCCGGCAAGGATGAGCTACAAGGAAACGCGGGAGCTGGAGCAGTTGCCGCTGCAGATCGAGGCGCTCGAAGCCGAACAGCGCGCGTTGACGGAGGCGATGAGCGGGCCCGAGTACCACAAGCGAGGCGGCGAGCAGATGCGCAGGGACGCCACTCGTGCGACGGCAATCGAGCAGGCGCTGGAGGTGGCGTTCGAGCGATGGGCGGAACTCGACGCGAAGAAAAACGCCAGCGGCCGCGGGTGAACCGGCCGTCGGGCACTGGCGCTGGTCGTTGTCAGCGTAGCGCAGTCAATGCTGCAGCCACTGCAGCTGCCAGAGATCCTTGCCCGTCGCCATGAGAATGGGACGCAGCGCGAGCTGCCCGGATTTCCCGAGGCTGCGCTCGAGATAGCGCAACTCCTCGATCTGCGCCTTCACTTCGTCGTCGAGCGGCGGCTCTTCGAAGCCGCTCTCCCGCAGCATCAGCACGCCCTTGGCGCGCAAGGCGAGTTCGCAGTGCAGGCGCAGGTAACACAGCATGTCCGCGAGAATCGGGCCGTCGAACTTGTCCTGCAGCGAGTGCACGTAGCGCCCGGCGTGCGAATCGAGGAATTCGCCGGCATGGATCGTCTCGATCAGCTGCACGTCGGAATCGAGGTCCGATTCGAGCCAGTCCCGGAGCGTTCTTTCGCTGTTCTCGAACGCAAAGTAGATCAGCGGCGGCAGCAGCATGAGCACGCCCAGGGTCGCGAACACCGGACGCACCAGCAGCGTGTTGTAGACGCCGTGCAGGATGACCGCAGCGACCAGTCCGGGCAGGAAGACGCGCAGCCACTTGTCCGGGAAGCGTTCGGCCTGTGACACCGCGACGATGGCGAAGACCGCAGTGGCGCCGCCGTGCATGATCGCCGTGCCGAAACCGCGGATGACCTGTACCGCAGGATGCGTTTCCGGTCGCATCATCAGGAAGTACAGGTTCTCGAACAGGGCGAACCCCGTCCCGACGGCGAACCCGTAGATCGCCGCGTCGACGAGCATGCCGATGCGCCGGGTGCGGATCAGGTAGACGATCAGCGCCGCCTTGAGCGACTCCTCCAGCCACGGCGAAATCCAGCGCGAATACGGCACGTAGCCGATGTCGCTGTGGTCGAGCAGGAAACCGTTGATCCAGTAGCCGGCGAACGCCGCGAGCATGCCGGCCGCAGCGGCGATGATGATCGCCTTGGCGCGCACGACCTTGAAGCTGTCGAAATAGATCAGGGCGCCCAGGAACACGAGTACGGGTAGCAGCGCCATGGTACTGCGCAGGATCCAGTGCAGGATCATGCGCGGCGACCCCGAGCCGTGGCCTGCGGCTCAGAGCACCTTGAGCGACAGCATGATCTCATCCTCACCGTGGCCGTCACCTTCGAATCCCCTGGCATAGCCCAGGGACAACATCATCGGCAGTCGGTTGAGGACGTGCAACTGCAGGTCGAACTGCAGGCCGACATTGAACGCTTCGACTTTGTCGCGCGGGGAATCCGGGTTGGTCACGAGCGCGGTGGTGAACAGGGCCGAACGGATCCAGCTGCCATAGAAGCCGGGGCTGCCCAGGGCTTCGAACCGGATCGGGGGCAGGTTCAGCTCGAGCATGCCCTTGACGAAGGAGCGGCCGCTCAGCGCATCGATCTCGAACCCCGGCATGCTGAGCAGGTCACGATAGCGCTGGGCCTCGCCATTGTCGACGTAGTTGTTGCGGAACCCGCCGAAGAACGCGTTGGCCAGGGGATCTTCGACGTCGCCCGACGCCACGCCGCCGCCCGTGCGGATCCAGATCGAGGTGTGGTCGAAGGGCAGTGGCCAGCCAACGTCGAAGGTGCCGAACACGCTCGGCGTGATGTCGCTTTCGGCATGGTAGGCGTGGGCAAGTACGGACCACAGGATGCCGGTCTCGTCATCGACGCTGCCGACGGAGGATCGCGGGAACCGGTAGACCAGCCCGATCTCCGCCTCGCCGAGCTGCAGGCCCGCGGTCCACAGGTAGTGCCTGTAGACCAGCGACGCATGCAGCCGCTCGTCGGACTCCAGCTCGTCGTCCGGGCTGTAGCTGGCCGTTAGGTTCAGGTTGTCGAAGCCGATCGGGTCGCTGAAGCGCGCGAAGGCGCCGAAGGCCACCGAGTCCTTGTAGCCCTCGACGATCGGAACCAGCGATTCAAGCGACATCTCGCGCTGCGGATGGTAGGGCGCATCGCGACGGACGCTGGCCTGGTAATCCACCTGGCTCGGCGGGCCCGCGCCCCACAATTGCACGATGGGGTGCGTGGTGGCGATCGCTTCGCCGAGGAAGCGGATCGCACTGAGGTCCTCGGTGGGCTGGGGCTCGATCGTTGCCGGCACGAACCCCTCGGCCGCGTAGTGGAAGACGACCAGCCGCTTGTCGTCGAGCTGCATCGGCCTGAAAAAGCCGACTTCCGCGTTGCTCAAGGCCTCGAGCTTCTTGGTTGCGAGTTCGTACCGGTAGATGTTAGAGACGCCCGTGTAATACGAGCTGCCGTACAGGTAGCGGCTGTCTGGCGAAAACGTGAAGCCTTCCGGCAACGCCGTGCCGAGTTCGAATTTGTGCAATGGCGTCGGGTCGCCCGCCAGCAGCTTTTCTGCGCTCATCACGCGCAGTTGCATCACCTGCACGCCGGAACGTTCGACGTCGGGCGCCGCCATCGACAGGGACACCAGCTTGCCATCCGGCGAGACGTCCAGGTCGAACGGCACTTCACCGAATGGGTAGACGTGGAGCGTCTGCCACACCTGGTAGGGATACGGAATGCGCACGACCATCACGAAGCCATTGTTGGTGCGCAGGCCCCACAGCGAACGGTCCACCGGGTTGTAGGCGAGATCGCCGATACGCGCGGCTGGGAACAGTTCGCGCGTGGCGCCGGTCTTGAGGTCGTACTCGTTGAGGTTGCGGTAGGTGAGGTTGTCGGTCGTGTAGAACAGCTTCTCGCCCTGCGGATCGTAGCCGAGTGACGACACGCGATACGCAACGGCGCCTTCGATTTCGGCGAGTTCGGTGACCGCGCCTGTCGCCACGTCGATGCTGACCAGGTGAGGCACGCGGCCGGCGTAGCGAACCGCCGCATACAGCTTAGTCTTGTCCTTGCTCAGGTACGAACGCGAGATCGCGCCGAGTCCGCGGCGCGCGATTTCCTTGTATGGCGTGATCGGGTGCTCGCGCACCGCCTTCAGATTGGCCTCCTGGAACTCGTGCTCCCACCGGATCCAGTCCTGCCAGGCCTCCGACAGCGGCTTGCCGTAAACACGCTCGAAATCGCGCGCATAATAACTTTCGGTGCCATCCGCGCGTCGCAGCCAGTCGATCAATTTCTCCGGCGTGTACTGCAGCGCGAGGTAACTCATGAAGCGCGTACCGTAGAGATACGCATTCGTTCCAGACTGAAAGTCCACTTCAGTGCCCTTGGACACGAGACCCAACGGGTCATAGAACGTGGCCTTGTCACGCACCATCGCCCGGAAGACCATTTCGTCAAAGCCACCCTGCGCACGACCGAGTCCGCCGCCGTACCAAGTCTCCATGAAGACGGCGCTGCCTTCCTGATACCAGCGCGGCGTGGAGGCCCGCGGGTTGGTGAGGTAGTTGTAGAGAATGGTTTCAGGGTGTTCGGCAGCGGGCGCGACTTTGCCGCCCAGCCAGCGGCGCGCCGTCTTGTCCGCGTCACTCGCCTGGTCGCCGACGACGGTGTGCACCAGCTCGTGGTTCGACAGCGTGTAGACGCGCTCACCCGGGCTGAAAGTTTCGAACGACAGCACGGGCGGTGCCACGTCGATGAAGATGCGATTGCGGGGCGCGCCCAGGATTGCTGCCGCGTTGCCGCGGTCGCTGAAGTCCTGCAGCAGGACGGCCACCTTGCCGTCCGGCTGATAGCCGAACAGTCTCTTCTGCGCGTTCAGGCTGTTCAGAAAACTCTGGGTGACGTAGGGAGCGAGATACGCGCCCGACGGATCGAAGTAGACGACCTGGAGGTCGTCGGTCTCGACGATCCTGAGGTCTTGTGCAGACGCATGCCCCCAGACGACGGTCGCAATGGCAACCAACGCGATTCGCGCAAGACGCCCCTGCAACCGGCGCGCTATTGTTCTCATGATCGCCGCCCCCACTGCGAGCCGACCGCGCGCGTCCACCCCGGAAATGGAGAAAGCGGACCCTTCCCGAAGAAGGGTCCGCTCTCGATCAAGTCACCCCAGCCGAATGCGGGGCACCAGGCTCAGCGATTCGACGCACCGGAGGCGGCACCCTGAGCAGCGGCCTGCGCGGCACCCGAAGCTGCGCCAGACGCGGCGCCCTTAGCAGCACCCGACGCGGCACCGGAAGCGGCACCCTGAGCGGCACCCGACGCGGCGCCCTGAGCGGCACCCGACGCGGCACCGGAAGCGGCACCCTGAGCGGCACCCGACGCGGCGCCCTTAGCAGCACCCGACGCGGCACCGGAAGCGGCACCCTGAGCGGCACCCGACGCGGCGCCCTTAGCAGCACCCGACGCGGCACCGGAAGCGGCACCCTGAGCGGCGCCCTGAGCGGCGCCCGACGCGGCACCCTGAGCGGCGCCCTGAGCGGCGCCCGACGCGGCACCCTGAGCGGCGCCCGACGCGGCACCCTGAGCGGCGCCCGACGCGGCACCCTGAGCGGCGCCCGACGCGGCACCCTGAGCGGCGCCCGACGCGGCGCCCGACGCGGCGCCCTGAGCGGCACCCTGAGCGGCACCCTGAGCGGCGCCCGCCGCACCACTAACTCCGCTCGCGATGTTCACGCCCGACTGCGTCGCCGTCGAATCACCCAGGATCGTCGCGCCACCACCGTCCGCACGGAAACGCTTGGCCGGGACGATCGTTCCCGACGCGTCTTCGCTGGCGGGCGGGTAGTCAAGGGCAATCATGCCCACGACGCCGATCACGGCGAGCGCGCCGCCGGCGACCCAGAACTTCCGTGAATTCCCTTGATTGGCCATGAGTCTCTTCCCCTGCAGTAGCCCGAAAGTCCGGGCGTTGTTTGTTGAACTACAACTTGAAGTACCGCGCTCGCCGCCTAAAGTTGGCGGCGGCCGAAAAAATCAGTGCCCCGATCAGTGCTCCGCACCGATGCGCAGATTGCCGCGCTGCAACACTTTGTCCGTCACATCGTCGACGACCTGTACTTCTACCCAGCCATCTTCATGCAGGCGCGTGACGATCGAAACCGACTGGCTGGACTTGAGCGAGGTCACGACCTGCGGCGCCTCGGCCGCACCCATGAGCGTGATCGAGCCGCGAGCCTGGTCGAGGTTCACGATCATCCGCGCCTCGGCATGCGTGGCATCGGCGATCGTGCCAGCAAGTTGCCCGGCACCGAACTCAGTCGAGTCGAGTTTGCCGAACTGGAAGGCCAGTGCGCTGACCAGCAGGCCACCGCCAAAGGCAGCCGCATAGCGCAGCAAGGGCCAGCTGGTGAAACCAGTGCGGCGGAGTCCGTGAGACCTCGGCGTGGCCACGGGCAAGCCCGTTACGATGGCTTCGTGCAGGCCCGACGGGATATCTTCTCGCGGCATCTCTTCGAGTGTGCGGCAGGTCCGCGTCAGGCCGTCGCGCAGTGCACGCACGGATGGATCAGCAAGCAGCAAGCGGTTGAGTTCGGCCCGCTGCGGACCGGTGAGCACGCCGTCGATTTCGGCATTGATCAGCTCGAGCGTGGTGTCCTGGCTGGTCATTCCGACGCCCATCCCCTGGTTCCCATCGCCGTCTTGAGCAGCTGGCGGGCGCTGAACAGGCGCGATTTGACAGTTTTCTCAGGCAGTTCGAGGATGGCAGCCATGTCCTCGTAGCTGCAGTCCATGAAGTGCCGCAGCACGATCACGGCGCGGTATTCGGTACGGAGACTCATGATCGCGGCCGCCATGCCGTCGCTGAGCTGGCGCTGATCGAAGGCGCCTTCCGGACCAGGCGTGCCATCCGGTGTCTCGACATCGAGAGCCGCGGTGGGCTTCCGGCGCTGCAGGGACTTGATCGATTCATTGAGCGCAATCCGGTAGATCCAGCTGTAGAACTTGTGCGACGGGTCGTACTCGCCAAGGTGCTCGTACACCTTGAGAAACACGGTCTGGACGACGTCCCGGGCTTCTTCACGATCGTGCAGCATGCGCAACGCCGCGTTGAAAACCGTCTTTTCGTGCCGCCGGACCAGGGCTTCGAAGGCCCGGGGTTCCCCGCTGCACGTACGTCTGACCAGTGCTCCGTCGCTCTCGTCGTTCATAAATACCGGCGGACGCCCAGAAAGTTGGTCGGGGTACCGGTCCATCGGCCGTCAACTGCCGGCCGGGACGATTTCGAAGATCCGGTCGAACCCCGCGTACTTGAAGATGTCGCGGATATGCTTGTTGGCGTTGACGAGCCGCAGGCCCTGCCCCGACGCCATCACGCGCTTCTGCGTCTTGAGCAGCACGCCAAGACCGGCGCTGGACACGTAGTCGAGCCCGGCCAGGTCGACCACGCGTGGCGCAGGGACGCCATCCATGAACTGCAGCGCTTTGTCGCACTGGGCCGCATCCAGGCGCCCGGTCATGATGATTTCGCCCTGCTCGCCCAATCGAATCTCGAACATCCAGTCTCACCCTGCCTCGAGCAACTTGGTAAACGTGATCGTGCTGCGACGCTCCGTGTACTCGTACTGGAGCGTGGTCGCCATCTGCTGCACGAGGTGCAGACCCAGCCCGCCCGGCTGGCGCTCGGCGAGCGGCTTATCGATGTCGACCGCCGGCGCGTGCGTGACGTCGAACGAATCCACGTCGAAATCCGTGATCCGCACGGTGAGCTGCTCGGGCGTGTGGCCGAGGCTCAGCGAAATGTCGTGCGGGCTGGCCGCGTTGTATTTGATGAAGTTCGTGAACAGCTCTTCGACGATGAAGCACACCGGCATGTGCAGTTCGGCGTCGAGCGAGCGGGCCGCAATGAAGTCGCCGACGAACCGGAAGATGCCGTCGAGCGACTCCAGCGAGCGCGGGAAATAGCGCTGGATCGTGGTGCGGCCGGCAGTTTCGCCGCGGCGCGCAAGCAAGACGATCGTGATGTCGTCCCCCTGCGGATGGCCGTCGGCGAACACGTGCACTGCCTGCAGGAGCCGCGCGAGCAGGTCGGACATCGAGCCTTCATGGCGCGTGCGCAGCACCTGCTCGACGCCTGCCGTGCCGAACATCGTGCCCGCCGGGTTCTCGCATTCGAACACGCCGTCGGTGATCAGGCCGAGTATGTCGCCCGGCGCGAGTTCGATCCGGTGCGGCGGATCGATCCCGGGAAACTTCATGAACCCAAGCGGAAACGTCGTGGGCGACAGCCAGCGGCAGACCCCGGTCGCCGCCTGGAAATGCAGCAGCGGACCCTGGCCCGCCGCATGGTAATCGACCCGGTGCGTGTCCGTGTCGAGGACACCGAAGAACGCCGTGACGAAGTGCTCTTCCGGCAAGTCCTCGACCAGCTGGTTGTTGACCTGGGCAAAAATGGCGTCGAGGTCGGCGCCGAGCCGCAACGCGACGCGCAGCATGCCCGTCATCTGCGTGGCGCTGAGCGCGGGCCCGATACCGTGGCCACTGGCGTCGCCGAGCAACAGAAAGAGACGCCGCTCGTCGAGGGGGACGAGATCGAAGGTGTCGCCGCCGGTCTGGTCTGCCGGGCAGAACTGGCCGGCCATGTCGTACTCCGCCAATTGCGGCATTTCCGACGGCAGCGTGCTCATCTGGATTTCGCGGGCGAGCTTGATCTCGCGATCGAGCTTTTCGGCCTGCGCCAGCGAGCGCGACATGCGCTCGCGCTGGATGAAGACGACGCATTGCGCCGCGAGCGTCTCCGCCACGCGTTCGTCTTCGGTCGAGAAGGCGCCTTGCTCGCTGTCGACGACCTGCAGCACGCCCACGAGCTGCGCGCGTTCGATGAGTGGCACCGACAGCATGCAGCGGACATCGTTGTCGACGTCGAGATCGACGGCCGGATCGAACAGCGGTTCGCGCTTGCAGTCGGGCACGTTGATGACCTGGCGCGAGCGGGCTGTCAGTCCGAGCACACCTTGCGAGAGATTGGCGCGAACGGGCGGCGCGCCCGGTGGCCCGCCGGTGAGAACCAGCGCGCCCTGCTCCGGTTCGAACAGCCAGACGGTTGCCCGCTCGCCCCGCAGCACGCTGCGCGCAGCCTCGCCGATTTCGGCCAGCACTTCGGCCAATTCGAACGGAGCGGCGAGCCTGCGCGTGACCTCGAGGATCTGCAGCAGCGCTTCCGCACGTAGTCCGACGGACGCCGTCGCTTCTGGGTGCACTGGCTCCCCTCGTTGTTCCCCAAGCCCGTTACCCGAGGCCGGAGTGTGCCTGCGACGCATTCGATCTGCACGTTTATGGCGGTGCAACACGGTCGGGGACACCGCGTGTCCGTGCGACGACCCGTGCGTCGCTCGTCCTGGATAGGGGAAACGCACTAATGGCGCTGGCCGCCACGGCTCGTGGCGCAAAAAAGCGTTCGGGCCGGCACGACTGCGCGCCCCGGCCCGAACGGCGCCCACGACATGCGTCTCGTGGGCGCAAGGCGTCGTGACCGACGCCAGGGAGTCAATCAGGGCAGCGTTTGCGTTCCGCCCGTGGCCGGGTCCTTTGTCCAACCCAGCGCCGTCCAGTCGATCTGGTCAGAGAAGTGGCAGTCGGCGCAGCCATTGTCCTTGCCGTACGCCTGCTCCGCGGGTGCAACCTCGTGGTCGACCTTCAACAGCATGATCGTGTCCACGAACTCGTAGGTTCCGCTGTACGGCTGACCCGTGTAGAAAGTGCCACTCGCCAGGGCACGACCCCAGTCGAAGCTGATCCAGTAGGCATCCGGATCGGTCGTCGCGTTGCCGAAGAGATTCGGTACCAGCACCGTCTTGTTGGTACTGTCCGCTGGCTGGTTGCCCGTCATCTTCTTGAACGGATAGATCATCGCACCCGGTGTCTGGTACGTTGCGGTCGGCGACGCGAGATCGACGGGCAGCGACGCGTACTGGTCATTCACGTTGAGCATCACGCGGTTCCACTTGCCGTCGAAGTAGCGCAACGTCGGCCGCACGTTGTTCTTCCAGGTGAAGCAACCCTTCTGCTTGCTGTACGTCGGCCGGGCCGGCAGGACCGCCGGATCTGCCGGCGCGCAGGTGCCGGGCGCGGCGTCCAGGCCTGCCTCGGCCCAGCGCCAGTCAACCATCGTGGACACCTTCCGCGCGATCGTCGGGATGTGGCACACCTGGCAGGCGAGCCTGGAGTGCGACTGCACGAGGCTCTCGACGGAAGTGCCTGCGTGGATACTCGTCACGGCGCCGTGGCAGTCGGAGCAGTCCTGCATCGCGCCTTCGTCGATCGAGTGGAACGCCATGCCGCCGATGCCGTGCGACAGGGTGTTGCCGGCCGAGTCCTTCTTCACCTGATGACACTTGACGCACGTAAAATTCCCGCCGTCGGTGCCCATGTGGACGTCGTATTGTTTCGTCGTCGCCGTCATGTCGGTGGAAATGTCGCCGTGCTTGACGTTGTCGTCGCCGCCCGCGCGGCTGTGGCAGAACACGCAGGTGGAGCGCGGCGGTACGCCGAGGTTCGTGCCGACGCTCTGCGCAACCTTGTTCAGGTCCACCGTCGGGTCAGGCGCTCCGGCGGTCGTCGCGCCTTTCTTGTAGGTGCCGGTCTGGTCGTGGCAGGCGAGGCAGTCGATATTCTTGGGATTGCCGAAGTCGAATGACTTGTCCTTCCAGCCGATGCCGATGTGGCACTGCGTGCAGCGCCCTTCGTTCGACGGCACGGCCTGGCAGAAGTTGTTGATCAGGTCCTTCTTGCCATGTATGCCGGCTTCATAACCGGCGATGTTCGACGAGACGCCCTCCCACTTCCAGTGCGCGGTCGTCATCACGTCGTCGCCGATCTTGCCGTGGCAATTCAGGCACTGCGTCGTGCCGGTGTAGGCGTTCTCGGTGAAGTAGCCCTTGTGCAGGCCGGCAGGATCGTAGGCACCGGACGGTGCGCGACAATCGCTCACGTCGACCGTGCCGTTCTCGTCCGTGTCCTCCGTGGCCAGGTCAGCCACGCCGTTCTGGTTCAGGTCCCAGCAGTTGAGGCCGTTGGTTCCATCGGTGCCGGATGAGCCGGGCGCGCCGTCGGTTCCAGCTGCACCGTCCCTGCCATCGTCACCCGCGCAACCTCCCAGGCAGAGGAATGCAGCTGTCAAAAACGTGGAAAACAACAAACTGGGTTTACGCATGATCGCCACTCCCGGTGGTCGGCTCTTTGTACCGGTAGCAATGCATGGGTCGTGCCACGCCGGAGCGAGCGCCTTCGATCACCGTTTTGGCCGATTTTTCATACGGCTGGACACGTCGCTGCGGCAATCCACGACAGCCGCGTTCCTGCCAGCGGCGACATACTGCCAATGCTCCACTGCCATATCTGACAGGTCGCGCGATGAACCAGACTGCTCCTGCGCCCGCTCAACTCGTGGCTCTGCTCGAGCAGCTGCCAGGCTGCCGGATCCTGATGGATCCGGACTACCGGATAGTCGCGGCCAATCGCACCTATCGGACACATTGCGGACGGGGTGCGGACATCGACGTCGTCGGTCGCCATTGCTACGAGGTATCGCATGGCTACGACAAGCCTTGCGACCAGGCGGGGGAATCCTGCCCACGACAGGCGGCGCTCGCTTCAGGCCAGGCTGAACACTGCGTGCACGTGCACCACTCGCCGCGCGGGGCCGAACACGTGCAGGTCGAGATCACACCGCTGCGCAATGCCCGCGGGCGAATCACGCTGTTCGCCGAGCACATGCAACCGCTGCAGGGCGTCTGTGCCATTCGCCCGGCCGAGGGCCTGATCGGTCAGGATCCTGCCTTCCTCAAGATGCTCAACCTGGTAATGCGTGTCGCGCCAACGGACACGTCGGTCCTGCTCCTTGGCGAAACCGGCACCGGCAAGGAGATGATCGCGCGTGCGACCCACGAAGCCAGCCTGCGCGCGAGCGCGCCGTTCGTCGCGGTCGACTGCTCCGGCCTGACGGAAACGCTGTTCGAGAGCGAGCTCTTCGGTCACGAAAAGGGCTCGTTCACCGGCGCCATCGCCCGCAGGATCGGCCTGGTCGAGTCTGCGACGGGTGGCACTTTGTTCCTGGACGAGGTCGGCGACATTCCGCTGACGCTGCAGGTCAAGCTGCTGCGCCTGATCGAAACGGGCGTCTATCGGCGGGTCGGCGGGACCGAGGCCCGGCACGCCGATTGTCGGCTGATCGCGGCCACGCATCGCGACCTGCCCCAACTGGTGCGTGACGAGAAATTCCGCAGCGACCTGTACTATCGCATCAACGCGTTTCCGATTGGCCTACCGCCGCTGCGCGACCGCCCAGCCGACATCGGCCCGCTCGCCCGGAGCCTGTTGCAACGTGTCCGTCCGGGTCATTCGCAAACGATCGACGATCACGCGATGCGCCTGCTCGAGGCGTACGACTTTCCGGGGAACGTGCGGGAACTGCGCAACATCGTCGAGCGCGCGAGCCTGCTTGCCGACAATGGTTCGATAGAGGCGCGGCATCTGCCAGACGCGGTGCGCCGCGCCGGTGATTCGCTGGCGCGCGGCCAGGGCAGGATGACTGCAAGGAAGCCGCTGCAGGCTGCCGAAATCGCGGCGCTGCGGGGGGGAAAGGGGGGGGGGGAAAAAAAAAAAAAAAAAGTCTCGTATAAAATCGGTATCCAACTTTTTGGGGAAATACAGGACGGTGAACGCCCAGCGGTAGTGCGAAAAACACCGCCGTCTCAACACAACCACCACCACAAAACAAACCTCTTACATCCACACCCACCCAACTCCTCTTACCACCGGCCGGACCGCAACGGCGCGGGGCGGGGGGGGGGGGCGCCCCGCCCCGGCGGGGCCCCCCCCCCGCCGCGGACGCACGGCCGAAGGGAGGGCGGGCCAGGCCGGCCGGCAACAAAAACAAAAAACAAAAAGCTCTCACACTAAAAACTACATATCCAGCGTCGGCGGCACAAAAAATCCCGTGAATTCACCAACCTTAGGCGGGACGGGGGGCCGGGGGGGGGGGGGCCCGGGCCGCCCGGCCCCCCCCCCCCGGCGGCCAGGCCCCCGGCCGCCGCCGGCGCCCCCCCCGGGCCCCGGGCGCCCCCGGCCCCCCCCCGAGCCGCGGCCGCCCCCCCCCCCCCCCCCCCCCCCCGCCCCCGCCCCCGCCCCCCCGGGCCCCGCCCCCCGGCCCGCGGCCGCCCCCCGCCCCGCCCAACCGGGCCCCCCCCCCCCCCCCCCCCCCGGCCCCCCCGCCCCCCCCCCGCCCCGCGCCCCCGCCCCCCGGCCGGCCCCCCCCCGGCCCCCCCCGGGCACGCCCCCCCCCCCCCCCCCCCGCCCCCCCCCGCCGCGCCCCGGGCACGCCCCCCGCCCAGGACCGCCGAGGACCGCGCCGCCCCCCCCCCCCCCCCCCCGTGAAGCCGTGCGCATCCACGGCGGCAGCCGGCGCGAACTCGCGGCTGCGCTCGGCATGAGCGAGCGCACGCTCTACCGGAAGCTCCGCGCTCTCGAGGCGTGACTGGCGTGACGACCCGAGCGCAATCCGTACCGGGTGGCGAGACCTGAAAAAGAAAAACCCCCGACAGGTTGCCCTGTCGGGGGTTTTGTTTGAGAGCCTGGCAGTGACCTACTCTTGCATGGTCGAGGACCAAACTACCATTGGCGCAGAGCGTTTTCACTTCCGAGTTCGGAAAGGGATCGGGTGGTTCCCGCTCGCTATGGCCGCCAGGCAAACCGGCTCATGCACCGCGCTTGCGCGCGGGCACAGAATTCGAATCGGGGTATGACGCGAGCGTGTCGCTTTCGAAGCGATAACAGTCGCTGATGATCTTCAGTCACACGCCAAGGGTTGGAACCGGGTTCCAGACCGATTGGGTGTTATATGGTCAAGCCGCACGGGCAATTAGTACTGGTTAGCTAAGTGCATTACTGCACGTACACACCCAGCCTATCAACGTCGTAGTCTTCGACGGCCCTTTAGAGACTTCGAGAGTCTAGGGAGAACTAATCTTGGGGGGGGCTTCCCGCTTAGATGCTTTCAGCGGTTATCCCGTCCGTATATAGCTACCCGGCAGTGCCACTGGCGTGACAACCGGAACACCAGAGATACGTCCACTCCGGTCCTCTCGTACTAGGAGCAGCTCACCCTCAATTCTCCAACGCCCACGGCAGATAGGGACCGAACTGTCTCACGACGTTCTGAACCCAGCTCGCGTACCACTTTAAATGGCGAACAGCCATACCCTTGGGACCTGCTACAGCCCCAGGATGTGATGAGCCGACATCGAGGTGCCAAACTCCTCCGTCGATGTGGACTCTTGGGAGGAATAAGCCTGTTATCCCCGGAGTACCTTTTATCCGTTAAGCGATGGCCCTTCCATACAGAACCACCGGATCACTAAGACCTACTTTCGTATCTGCTCGACCTGTCCGTCTCGCAGTTAAGCACGCTTATGCCTTTGCACTCTAGAGCGCGATGACCGACCGCGCTGAGCGTACCTTTGCACTCCTCCGTTACTCTTTGGGAGGAGACCGCCCCAGTCAAACTACCCACCATACACGCTCCCCGACCCGGATTACGGGCCTAGGTTAGAAGTCCGAACATTTCAGGGTGGTATTTCAAGGTTGGCTCCATGCGAACTAGCGTCCACACTTCGCAGCCTCCCACCTATCCTACACAGAAAGGTTCAAAATTCAGTGTAAAGCTATAGTAAAGGTTCACGGGGTCTTTCCGTCTTGCCGCGGGTACGCCGCATCTTCACAGCGATTTCAACTTCACTGAGTCTCGGGTCGAGACAGTGTGGCTATCATTACTCCATTCGTGCAGGTCGGAACTTACCCGACAAGGAATTTCGCTACCTTAGGACCGTTATAGTTACGGCCGCCGTTTACCGGGGCTTCGATCAAGAGCTTCGCCTTGCGGCTGACCCCATCACTTAACCTTCCGGCACCGGGCAGGAGTCACACCCTATACATCCACTTTCGTGTTAGCAGAGTGCTGTGTTTTTGATAAACAGTTGCAGCCACCGATTACCTGCGACCTTCATTCGCTCCAGGAGCAAGTCCTTTCACGATCGAAGGCATACCTTCTTCCGAAGTTACGGTATCAATTTGCAGAGTTCCTTAACCCGAGTTCTCTCAAGCGCCTTAGCAGATTATCTGCCCACCCACCAGTGTCGGTTTGCGGTACGGTCTGTTGTTACCTGAAGCTTAGAGGCTTTTCCTGGAAGCGTGGCATCGAGCACTTCAGTCCACGTGGGACCTCGTCATCACATCTCGGAATTGAACCACCGGATTTGCCTGGCGGTCCTTCCTACTTGCTTAAACCGGACTTCTCCGGCTGCTGTAGCCTTCTCCGTCACCCCATCGCAGCAACACCAGGTACGGGAATATTGACCCGTTTTCCATCGACTACGCCTTTCGGCCTCGCCTTAGGTACCGACTCACCCTGCTCCGATTAACGTTGAGCAGGAAACCTTGGGTTTACGGCGTGCGAGTTTTTCACTCGCATTAACGTTACTCATGTCAGCATTCGCACTTCTGATACCTCCAGCACACCTCGCAGTGCACCTTCGCAGGCTTACAGAACGCTCCCCTACCACCCACCCTTACGGATGGATCCGCAGCTTCGGCTCATGGCTTGAGCCCCGTTATATCTTCCGCGCAGGCCGACTAGACCAGTGAGCTATTACGCTTTCTTTAAAGGATGGCTGCTTCTAAGCCAACCTCCTGGCTGTCTATGCCTTCCCACATCGTTCACCACTTAGCCATGAATTTGGGGCCTTAGCTGGCGGTCTGGGTTATTTCCCTCTTCACGACGGACGTTAGCACCCGCCGTGTGTCTCCCGTGCGTTGACTTCCTGGTATTCGGAGTTTGCATAGGTTTGCTAAGCCGGGATGGCCCGCTAGCCTAAACAGTGCTCTACCCCCAGGAGTCCTACACGAGGCACTACCTAAATAGCTTTCGGGGAGAACCAGCTATCGCCGGCCTTGATTAGCCTTTCACTCCTATCCACACCTCATCGCCTACTTTTGCAACAGTAGAGCGTTCGGGCCTCCAGTAGGTATTACCCTGCCTTCACCCTGGACATGGATAGATCGACCGGCTTCGGGTCTATTCCCAGCGACTAAAACGCCCATTTAGGACTCGGTTTCCCTACGCCTCCCCTATTCGGTTAGGCTCGCCACTGAAAATAACTCGCTGACCCATTATACAAAAGGTACGCCGTCACCCCTTGCGGGGCTCCGACTGCTTGTACGTACGCGGTTTCAGGTTCTATTTCACTCCCCTCTCCGGGGTTCTTTTCGCCTTTCCCTCACGGTACTGGTTCACTATCGGTCGGTAGGTAGTATTTAGCCTTGGAGGATGGTCCCCCCATCTTCAGACAGGATTACACGTGTCCCGCCCTACTCTCTGTCGACCCTCAAACGCATTTTTCGCTTACGAGGCTATCACTCGCTATGGCCTGACTTTCCAGACAGTTCAGCTAAATTTGTTTGATTGATGTCGACTGGGCTGCTCCGCGTTCGCTCGCCACTACTTGCGGAATCTCGGTTGATTTCTATTCCTCCGGGTACTGAGATGTTTCAATTCCCCGGGTTTGCCCTGCATGCCTATGTATTCAGCATGCAGTACGGCCTAAGCCGTGGGTTTCCCCATTCGGACACCTCCGGATCAGAGCTTGTTTGCCAGCTCCCCGAAGATTTCGCGGGCTACCGCGTCCTTCATCGCCTCCTACCGCCAAGGCATCCACCACGTACGCTTATTCGCTTGACCATATAACCCCAATCGTTCTGGAGTCATGGACCAAATAAAATCAATCAGCTGGTATCTCTTACGAATGCGACACGCTTTCGAATCACAAGTTGAAATCAACTCGTTCCTCGGCGTCATACCCAAATTCAAATTTTTAAAGAGCGTCGCAGCGTTGCTGCGATACATGAGACCACGCGTGCATCGAGACTTTCGACGCGGTGCAGGCGTGGTATCACGCGGACTGTGAAGCGGGACCTGGTGGAGCCAGTCGGGATCGAACCGACGACCCCCTGCTTGCAAAGCAGGTGCTCTCCCAGCTGAGCTATGGCCCCCAGGTCAGATCCCCAGAATGGTGGGTCTGGGAAGATTCGAACTTCCGGCCTCACCCTTATCAGGGGTGCGCTCTGACCAACTGAGCTACAGACCCGGCTTCGAGACATTCTACAGGCATGACCTGGAACGCCGGCGATCAGTCCAGCTTCACTTTAATCGAATACAGGTAACTTGAATGGGAACTCGCACCGAGCATGAGCTCGTGCTGTCTTTTAAAGGAGGTGATCCAGCCGCACGTTCCCGTACGGCTACCTTGTTACGACTTCACCCCAGTCATTGAGCACACCGTGGTAAGCGCCCTCCTTGCGGTTAGGCTACCTACTTCTGGTGCAGTCAACTCCCATGGTGTGACGGGCGGTGTGTACAAGACCCGGGAACGTATTCACCGCGACATGGCTGATTCGCGATTACTAGCGATTCCGACTTCACGCAGTCGAGTTGCAGACTGCGATCCGGACTACGATCGGCTTTAAGG